>NZ_CP189561.1:490000-1690000 GCF_050154705.1 Muricoccus radiodurans
AGGAAAAGACATCAACAGAGATTCCCCGAGTAGTGGCGAGCGAAAGGGGAGCAGGCCAGTGGTTTTTGGTTGTTAAGCCGAACGGCCTGGAAAGGCCGGCCAGAGCGGGTGATAGCCCCGTAGGCGTATGGCGACCGGAGATCCTTGAGTAAGGCGGGGCACGTGAAACCCTGTCTGAACGTGGGGGGACCACCCTCCAAGCCTAAATACTCCTTGGCGACCGATAGTGCACAAGTACCGTGAGGGAAAGGTGAAAAGCACCCCGACGAGGGGAGTGAAAGAGACCTGAAACCGAGCGCTTACAAGCAGTCGGAGCCCGCAAGGGTGACGGCGTACCTTTTGTATAATGGGTCCGCGAGTTCGTGTTGGCAGCAAGCTTAAGCCGTGAGGCGGAGGCGCAGCGAAAGCGAGTCTGACAAGGGCGCTTGAGTTGCCGGCATGAGACCCGAAACCGAGTGATCTAGCCATGGCCAGGCTGAAGGTGGGGTAACACCCACTGGAGGGCCGAACCCACGCCTGTTGAAAAAGTCGGGGATGAGCTGTGGCTAGGGGTGAAAGGCCAATCAAACTCGGAAATAGCTGGTTCTCCGCGAAATCTATTGAGGTAGATCGTCAGGTGTTTACCGCCGGAGGTAGAGCACCGGAAGGGCTAGGGGGGCCCAAAGCCCTACCAAACCCTACCGAACTCCGAATGCCGGTGAGTATAGCCTGGCAGACAGACAGTGGGTGCTAAGGTCCATTGTCGAGAGGGAAACAGCCCAGACCACCAGCTAAGGCCCCTAATTCGTGGCTAAGTGGGAAAGCATGTGGGACGGCCAAAACAACCAGGAGGTTGGCTTAGAAGCAGCCATCCTTTAAAGAAAGCGTAATAGCTCACTGGTCTAATAGCTGTTCTGCGGCGAAAATGTAACGGGGCTCAAGCCACGAGCCGAAGCTGTGGGTGTGCAGCGATGCACGCGGTAGCGGAGCGTTCCCTAGGCCGTTGAAGGGAGACCCGTGAGGGCTCCTGGAGGTATGGGAAGTGCGAATGCGGACATGAGTAGCGACAAAGAGGGTGAGAACCCCTCTCGCCGAAAGTCCAAGGGTTCCTGCGCAAGGCCAATCCGCGCAGGGTGAGCCGGCCCCTAAGGCGAGGGCGAAAGCCGTAGCCGATGGAAACAGGGTGAATATTCCCTGGCCCCCCAGACGTGACGACCATGAAGCGCGGTCATCCCTTATCGGATTGGGATGGCAGGTGGAGTGGTCCGGGAAATAGCGCTGGGATTATGGACCGTACCCGAAACCGACACAGGTGGACTGGTTGAGTATACCGAGGCGCTTGAGAGAACCATGCTGAAGGAACTAGGCAAATTGCCCGCGTAACTTCGGGATAAGCGGGACCCCATGGCACGCAAGTGTTGTGGGGTGGCACAGACCAGGGGGTGGCGACTGTTTAGTAAAAACACAGGGCTCTGCGAAGTCGAGAGACGACGTATAGGGTCTGACGCCTGCCCGGTGCCGGAAGGTTAAAGGGAGAGGTGCAAGCCTTGAACTGAAGCCCCGGTAAACGGCGGCCGTAACTATAACGGTCCTAAGGTAGCGAAATTCCTTGTCGGGTAAGTTCCGACCTGCACGAATGGCGTAACGACCTCCCCACTGTCTCCAGCATGGGCTCAGCGAAATTGAATTCCCCGTGAAGATGCGGGGTACCCGTGGTCAGACGGAAAGACCCTATGAACCTTTACTGCAGCTTGGCAGTGGCGCCAGGAAGGGGCTGTGTAGGATAGGTGGGAGCCGATGAAGCCGGGGCGCTAGCCTTGGTGGAGGCAACCTTGAAATACCACCCTGCGCCTTTCTGGCGTCTAACCGCATCCCGTTAGCCGGGATCGGGACCCTGCCTGGTGGGCAGTTTGACTGGGGCGGTCGCCTCCCAAAGTGTAACGGAGGCGCGCGATGGTGGGCTCAGGCCGGTCGGACATCGGCTGTTGAGTGCAAAGGCACAAGCCCGCCTGACTGCGAGCGCGACAGCGCGAGCAGAGACGAAAGTCGGCCTTAGTGATCCGGTGGTCCCGCGTGGAAGGGCCATCGCTCAACGGATAAAAGGTACTCTAGGGATAACAGGCTGATCTCCCCCAAGAGTCCACATCGACGGGGAGGTTTGGCACCTCGATGTCGGCTCATCGCATCCCGGGGCTGGAGCAGGTCCCAAGGGTTCGGCTGTTCGCCGATTAAAGCGGTACGTGAGCTGGGTTTAGAACGTCGTGAGACAGTTCGGTCCCTATCTGCCATGGGTGTTGGAGACTTGAGAGGATCTTTCCCTAGTACGAGAGGACCGGGAAGGACGCACCTCTGGTGCACCGGTTGTGGCGCCAGCCGCATCGCCGGGTAGCCAAGTGCGGAACGGATAACCGCTGAAGGCATCTAAGCGGGAAACCAGCCTCAAGACGAGGTCTCCCCAAGGGCCGTGCAAGACCAGCACGTCGATAGGCCGCAGGTGGAAGTGTCGTAAGACATGCAGCCGAGCGGTCCTAATCGCCCGATCGAACTCCACTCTCTGCACCGCGCGATCTCGCAAGAGATCACCGCACGCAGCACCAACACGCACCTCTCACAGGACCGACGCCAAGGCCCGGTCCGCACACCAGATCATCCCTCTCCCCGCCCCCAGGGCAGAGAGAGACCATCAGATGTTCCGGACCGGTGGCCTGGTGCCTACAGCGAGGTTGCCACACCCGATCCCATCCCGAACTCGGCCGTGAAACCCCTCAGCGCCTATGGTACTGCGTCTCAAGACGCGGGAGAGTCGGTCGGCGCCAGGCCGCCCGTCCGGAACATCTGACCCCCCCACCACCTCACGCGGGGTGGAGCAGCCCGGTAGCTCGTCAGGCTCATAACCTGAAGGTCACAGGTTCAAATCCTGTCCCCGCATCCAGATCAGCCCTCTTGCCGCCTGGCAGGAGGGTTTTTTCGTGCCTTGCACGCGACGGCGCAGCGCCTAGAAACGCCGCACCGAACGCGCGGCAAGGAACGACGTCATGCCCCATCCCCCTATCGGCTTTCAGCACGGGCTGACGCTCGAGCAGGCGCACACCATCGCGCACACCGCCCTGCAGGAAGGGCGTAAGCTGTCGCTCGCACCCCTCACGGTCTTGGTGCTCGACGCGGCCGCTCAGCTCAAGGCCGCTCTGCGGGAAGATGGGTGCAGCCTCATGCGGCCGGCGATCGCGCACGGCAAGGCGTTCGGCGCGATGGGATTGGGCTTCGGGGGGCGGGAACTCGCGAAGCGGGCCCAGGCGATGCCCGGCTTCATGAACGCCTTCTCGGATCTCGCCGGAGGCGCAGCGGTCCCGGTACCCGGCGGCGTGCTCGTTCGCGACTCCTCCGGCATGATCCTCGGCGCCGTCGGCGTGTCTGGCGACGCCTCGGACAAGGACGAGCTCTGCGCGGTCGCGGGGATCCGCGCCGCGGGGCTCACGCCCGACACCGGCGACGATGCCTGAGGCGCTCACGATGATCGACAAAGTCCTCGAGTACATCGCCGCGAACGAGGCGACGATCCGCACCCGCTACTTCGATTTTCTTCGCATCCCGAGCGTCAGCGCCCAACCCGTCCATGCACCGGATTGTCGCCGCGCCGCCGAATGGCTGGTCGCGGAGCTCACCGAGATCGGCTTCGACGCCGCGGTGCGCGAGACGGCCGGACAGCCCGCCGTCGTCGCGAGCCACACTGGACCGACGGGCGCGCCGCACCTGCTCTTCTACGGGCACTATGATGTGCAGCCCGCCGAGCCCTTCGAGCTCTGGACCAGCCCTCCCTTCGAGCCAACCGTGGCGGAGGGCCCGAACGGCCAGCAGGTGATCGCGCGCGGTGCCGTGGACGACAAGGGACAGGTCCTGACCTGGCTGACAGCGCTACGGGCGTGGCATGCCGTCGCGGGCGGCCCGCCCGCCCGGGTCACCGTGCTGGTGGAAGGCGAGGAGGAGATCGGGAGCCCGAGCCTCGACGCCTTCCTGGAGAAGCACGCAGCGGAGCTGCGCGCCGCGCAGACGGTGATCGTCAGCGACACGAACATGTGGGACGCGAAGACCCCCGCGATCTCCACGCGGCTCCGCGGGATGGCCTATGCGCAGATCAACCTGCGCGCCGCCTCGCGCGACCTCCATTCCGGCCTGTATGGCGGGTCCGCCCGCAATCCGCTGAACCTTCTCGCGCGCATTCTGGCCGATCTTCACGACGATGACGGCCGCGTTCAGCTGCGTGGCTTCTATGACGCGGTGCCGGAACTCGATCCGGCTCAGGCCGAGGCCTGGAAGGCGCTGAATTTCGACGAGGCGGCGTTCCTGGCCGGCGTCGGCCTCTCGGTTCCGGCCGGGGAGCGCGGGCGGTCGCCGCTGGAGCGGAGCTGGGCGCGCCCGACGTGCGACGTGAACGGGATGTGGGGCGGCTATACCGGCCCCGGCTCGAAGACGGTCATCGCGGCGGAAGCGCACGCGAAGCTCTCCTTCCGCCTCGTCGGGCAGCAGGACCCGCAGGCCGTGCTCGCCTCGCTGAGGGAATTCGTGGAAGCTCGCCTGCCCGCCGATGTGAAAGCGGAGATCGAAGTGTTCGCCTCGGCGCCGCCCGTCACGGTGCCGGCGGACAGCCCCTGGGTCGCGGCCGCTCGACGCGCGCTCGAGGCCGAGTTCGGGAAGGAGGCGGTGCTGGTCGGTTCCGGCGGCTCAATCCCTGTGGTGGAGAGCTTCCGCCGTATTCTCGGCCTGGACAGCGTCCTGATGGGCTTCGGCCTCGACGATGACCGCGTGCACAGCCCGAACGAGAAATTCGACTGGGCCTGCCTGATGCACGGGGCGCGCAGCCACGCGCGGCTCCTGGCGGAACTCGGGGCGCGCTGAGCGCGTCCGCCATCTCCCGGTCCCCCGTCCGGCGATGCCGGACGGGGGACCGGCAAGGGCTTAGCGCCGCGGGGCCGTGGCCGCCGCGACGTCGGCACGCAACTCGATGATACGGGCCTTGATGCTCTCCCGAAGGCTAGGAGAGGCGTGCGGCTTCATGTCCTTCAGCGTCTGCTCCAGCTCGGCCAGCAGCCGGCGCTTCTCGTCCGTGTTGCGGCGAATCGGCTTATTGTCGCTGAACTGCCCGTCGAAGGCGCGCATGGCGCTTCTCCCCTCTCAGTCTCGTGCTCGGCCGATTCTACGCCCGGGGCTGCCAGGCCGGAAGGGCGGCGGAACGCTCGTCCGGCGGCGGAACGGCGGTCAGTACTCGTACTCGTAGGACAGGCCGACGCCCTGGCTGTCCGTGCCCGCATTCGATTCCAGCCGCAGCCGGGGCGTGAGCTCCACCTGCACGCCCACCCGGGGCGAGCCCGTCGAGGTGCCCGGGTCCACGTTCAGGTAGATGCCCTGGCCCAGATAGCCGCCGGCCTCCAGGCCGGGCGCCCCGTTGGCGCCAGTACCGATCCCCAGGCGGTCCAGGCCGAGGCTGCGGCTGATCCGGCCGACGAAGCCGGTGACCGGATCCTCCTGCCCGCCGGACACGGCGCCCGACAGGACGCGGGCCAGCTGTGCGATCTGGAAGGGGGAGAGATTGCTCGTCGCGCGGTTGAAGATCAGCCGTGCGAGAACCTCGTCCTGCGGCAGTTCGGGAGAGGAGGTGAACTCAATCTTCGGGTCCCGCGGCGTGCCGGAGACGATGACGTTGATCGTCGTGTTGGTGGCGCGGCTGGTCGCGAGCAGGTCGATGTCAGGCGAGAGGGCATCGCCGGTGAAGCGCAGCAGGCCCCGGCTGAAGGTCAGCCGGCGGTCCAGCACGGTCAGCGTCCCCCGGCGCAGCCGCAGGTCGCCGACCGCCTGTGGTTCCGAGACGGTGCCAGCGACACGGATCGCGCCGCCCAACTCCACATCCAGGCCACGACCACGGAGGTAGAAGCGGCTCGGCGCCTCGAAGGCGATATCGAGAGCGAGCGGCGGAGCGTCGGGACGCGGCGGCGGGGCATTGCGCGCCTGCCGCCCCGCGGTGCGCCGGGACTGGGCCGTGCCGGGCGCCGGGGGCGGAGCGCCGCGCCCGACCTCCCGCACCGTGCCGAGGTCGGCGACCCCGCCGGGAAGGCGCTCGGGGATGCCGATCGTCGCCGTCTCCGTCGCGATCCGCCCGGTTGCCCGCATCCCTGCGCCGAGCGAGCCCGAAAGCCGCAGGTCGGTCGAGAAGCTGCCCCGCAGAAGGTCGCTGGAGACGGGCTGCAGATCGCGGCCGGTGATCGTCAGGTCGATCGGCTGCGTGTCCGTGAAGGGGCGGGCCTCCCCTCTCACGGTTAGCGTCCCCGTGCCGGCGCGGGCCGTCAGGCTCTCCAGAACCACCCGGTCCATGTCGCCGCGGGCCGAAGCGGTGATCTCGCGCAGGGCGATGCCGTATTCCAGGTTCCGGAAGATGCCGCCGCTCAGCCGTGCGGTGCCGGACACGCGCGGCGCGGCGACGGTGCCCGTGGCCTGGGCGTTGATCGCGACCGTCCCCGCCACGCGGTTCGCGCCGCCGAGCAGGAAGGGGCCTGCGAGGACACCGAGATCCGTCGTGCCGCGCAGCGTCCCGCTGATCGGGCCGGCCCCGTCCGCCGGCAGCCGCGCCTCCAGGTTCAACGTCGCGCCGCTGCCCACGCGGAAGTCGGCGTCGACGCCCAACTGGTCCCCGCGCATCCGGGCGGTGGCGCGGAGGGTTCCTTCCGGCAAGCCACGGGCCCAGGGCGCGCCGGCGCGCAGGCCGGTCCCGCGGATCTCTCCCTCGATCGCGGGGCGCGCGACCGCCCCGGTCACGTGGACTTCGCCCGACAAGGTCCCGGAGAGAGGCGGATCCGGGACGAAGAGGTTCACAACCGATAGCGGCAGGGCGGAGAGACCGGCGCGCAGGTCGGCATTCGCCGGTCCCCATCGGCCAGCCACGCGCAGCGTTCCGCCGGGCCGGCCGGCGAAGTTGAGACCGGGCGTGGACACCCCGCCGTCGGCGCCCAGCACCACCGTGCCGGGGCCGGTCAGCCGCAGGCCGAGATTCTGGCGCACCACTTCCAGTGCGGCGATCTCCGCCCGCTTGTCCGGACCATCGAGCGCGACGCGGGCACGGGTGGTCAGGCGGCCGTCCAAGGCGCGCAGGTCGGCGCGCACGTCCAGCGCGGCGTCGGTGCCCTGCGCGGCGACGGTGCCGTTCACCACCGTCCCGGCCGCGCGGGCGTTGTTGGCGCTTAGGGTGACATCCACGCCCTGCCGCTCGCCCTGGGGCGCCAGCCGTCCCTCCAGGCGCACGGCGCCGGCCAGCGGAACACCAGCGAGCCCGGACAGGGGCGCCAGATCAGGCGCGTTCAGCCGCAGGTCCAGCGTGGCGCGGGTCGTCCCCGTGTTCACCTCGCCCCGCGCTTCCAGGCGCGCCGGGCCAAGGGTGGCGCGGAGCGTCTCCAGGCGGATCAGGGAGCCTTCGGCCGCGGCGCGCACCTCCGCCGACAGCCCGAGGCCCTGGAGACGGCCCGCCGCTGTAAGGCGCCCGGCGGGAACCGTGGCGCGCGGCAGTTCGGCATCCAGACGCAGCGCCTCCACCGTCCGGCCGTACGCGGTCAGGGCCGGCGTTTCGACGCTCAGCGCGACCGCGGGTTCGGCCGGTGCCCCAGTCACCCGCGCCCGCGCGGAGAGGCGACCTCGCACCGGCAGATCGGGCACGTCCTGGGCCGCCAGCTCGGCGGTGAGCGTCAGGTCGAGCGTGCCGGAATAGGCGCCCTCCGCATGCAGGGTGACGGCGCGGCCCTCCACATCCAGCGTATGGACGCGCGCGGTGTCGGCACGCAGCCGAATGCGGGGCGCGGGACCCAGCAAGGCCGGAGCAGGGGCCGGCAGCCGCGGCGAGCCGATCGTGGCATCGACCGTCAGTACTGGGGCGCTCGTCGGGCCGGCGACCGTTCCGCGCGCCTCCAGCCGCTCCCAACCCACCATCTCGGGCACGAGGCCGGCGAGGGCGGCTGATTCGGCGGAGGTGGCATTGAAGGTGAGGTCGAGCGCTTCGGCGATTCGGCCGCTCGCTTCCAGGGCGAGCGGTCCGGCCTCCAAGCGGGCGCGCTCGACGTGCGTCGCGCCGCCCGATGCAACGGTGCGGAGCGAGAAGCGGGCATCCGCCAGCGGCGCCGGAAGGAAGCCGCCCAGGGCGGTCTCGCCTTCTGCCTCGAGGCCCACGCCGCCACCGGCCGGAAGTCGCAGGGTCCCGCGGGCGCCGATCCGGGCCTTGCCGGTCATCTCCGCGTCCAGCGTGAAGGCGGCACCGCTGGCCGGACCGTCCAGCGAGAGGCGCAGGCGCGTGGCCTGCTCCGCATCCCCGAGAAGCCCGGCCGCGAGCCCGCCGCGCGGCTCGTCATAGCCCAGCGCGATGCGGACCCGGTCGCCCGGCGCGAGGGCGAGGTCCAGATCCAGCGCGCCGGGCGCGTCCTGGCGCCGCACCTTCAGGCCGAAGAAGGCGCCGTCCGCACCGAGGCGGCCGCCCCCTTCCGCCGCGAGCACGGCCGGGAAGCCGGCGACCGCCGCGCCGATCTCGATGCGCGGCAGAGCGATGGCCTCGGCCGCGACCTGGATCGGCAGTTGCGGGAGTTGCGGGAGAATCGGGCCGGGCTCCGCGGGGGCGGCCGTCGGGTCGGGATCGGGCAGGCGCTCCAGCAGGATGCGCCCCGCCGCGATGCGCGTCGCGCGCAACTCGCGGGCGGCAAGGCGCATCAGGTCGAGGTCGAGAGCGATGTCCTCGACGATCAGATAGGGGCCGCGCGCGTCGGAGAGGACGAGGCGCCCGATACGGGGCGAGGCGGGGAGCCCGCCGTGCAGGTTCTCGATGCGAACCCCGGGCACCATACCGTTGACGAGATCCGCGATGGCCTCCTGCCCCGGCCGGACGTTCAGCGCCAGCCATGCGCCGCCGAGCAAGAGCAGGGGCAGCACGATGACGAGCCCGAGGAGGGCCAGGAGCCCCCGGCGCAGCCAGCGCCCCATCAGAACGCCTGCCCGATGCCGACGTAGAGGCCGAAGGATGAGTTGCCGCGCTCCCGCACGAGCGGCACCGCGATGTCGGCACGGATGGGGCCGATCGCCGTGGCGTAGCGCACGCCGACGCCCGCGCCGACGCGGATCTGCTCGAAGCCAGGCGTCTCCGAGTCGCTCACGCTGCCCGCATCCACGAAGACCGCGATGCCATAGGGACCAGTGATGCGCTGGCGGAGTTCGACCGACGCCTCGACCAGGGAGGAGCCGCCGCGCGGGGTGCCGTCGCGCCGCCGCGGGCCGATCCGCTGGTAGTCGTAGCCGCGCACGGAGCCGCCGCCGCCGGCGTAGAAGCGGAGATGCGGCGGCACCTCGCTGCTTCCGGCCGCGAAGAGGGAACCGAGGCCGAGCCGCAACGCCAGCACCGTTCCCTTGTCGCCGGAAAAATCGAAATAGGCGCTTCCGTTCGCCCGTGTCCGCACGAAGGTCCCCGTCTCTCCGCCCAGCGCGATCGTCGGCGCCACGAGCAGGTTGGCCCGGAAGCCGCGCGTGGGATCGAGGAGCGAGTCCGTGCCGTCGTAGCGCAGCCCGAGCGGCAGGCTGATCAGGCGGTAGTCGGTGTCCTGGTCCAGCTCCTCCGTCCGGCCGATATCCACTGCGACCCCGGCGGTCGCCGTGAGTTGCGGCGTCAGCCGCCGCTCGAAGGTGAGGCCGGCGGTGACGGCGTCCCGGTCATAGGCGAGCAGGCGCTCCCGGAGGATCGCGATCTCCGCGATCATCGTCACGTTCAGCCCGCCGAACCAGGGCTTCCGCAGATTGGCCGCGAGGCGGTAGCCCGCCCCGTCGCCGCTGCGGGACTCGGTGGATCGAGTGACCTCGCCCTCGATGCGCAGGCGCTCCGCCGCGCCGAACAAGTTGCGGTGCTCCCAGTAGGCGCGGACGGTCGGGCCGTTGCGTGTCTCGTAGGCGGCGGTGACCCCGAGGGCGCGGAAGGGCCGCTCCGCGACGAGGAAGGTGACGGGCAAGCGGCCATCCGGGTCGAGCCGCTCTCCCGTGCGCGTCCGCACCGTCCCGAAAACGCCCAGCGCGAGCACGTCGCGCCGAACGCGATCGAGGGTGCGGGGGTCGTAGCGCTCCCCCTCCAGGACACCGGCGGCGCGCGCGAGAAGGGCGGGGTCCACATTCTCGGACCCCTCCACCTCGGGCCGGCCGAACCGGGCCTGGGCACCGGGCTGAAGGTAATAGGTCACCTCCATGGTCCGGCTGTCGTGGTCCACCGTCACCTCGCGGCGGGGAACGGCGGCGAAGGGATAGCCGGACTCCCGCAGCCGGGTCAGGAGGGTCTCCTGGGCGTTGATGACCGCCTCGGCCCGGGCGGGGTCGCCGGGGTCGAGGCCCGTCACCTGCCCGGCACGGTCGATATTCGCCTCCGGCACGGCGGGGCGGAGGGAGACGGAGCCGATCCGGTACTGCGGCCCGGTCTCAGCGCTGATCACCACGGGCACGGGCTCCGTACCGCGGGCGGCGAGCCGGGCGGCCAGGCCCTGCGCGTCCGGAGCCTCCCCGGCGAGGGTGATCGTGGTGGTCCCGCTGTAATACCCCTCGGCGCGCAGCGCCGTCCGAAGGTTTCCCTGGTCCTGCAGGGCGCGGGCGACGAGGCCCTCGGCACTCGTCGGAACACTCGTCTGGAGCCGGCGGAGGACGGAGACGCCGTCCAGCGCCGTATTCAGCGCTGCGTCGCCCGTCGGGGTGACCGTGACGGCATAAGGGGTGACGGGGCCGTCCGAATCATCCGGCTGGGGTGGGGCGGCCGGACGCGGGTCTTCCGCGGCGGGCGGCGGCTGGCCGCTGCCGGGAACGGGAAGAAGGAGCAGAAGCACGGCCAGGAGCGCCACTCCGGGGTGGTTCACGGTCACCGGACGGGCTAACTCCTCATCCCATGGATCAAGACCTCGTCGAGACCCTCACGCGCTGGCGGCGGCACATCCACGCCAACCCTGATGTCACCAACCAAGAAGGGCCCACGGCGGCGTTCGTCTCTGAACGTTTGCGTGAACTGGGGGTCACCGAAGTCGAGACGGGGATCGGTGGCCATGGCGTGGTCGCCACCATCCGGCGCGGGGGCGGGAACCGCAGCGTCGGGCTGCGGGCCGACATGGACGCCCTGCCGATCCAGGAGGCCAGCCCGGATCTGGCGTGGAAGAGCACGCGGCCCGGCGTGATGCATGCCTGCGGCCATGACGGCCACACCACCGCGCTGCTTGGCGCGGCGGCGCTCCTGATGCAGGACAAGAACTGGTCCGGCACCGTGCATCTTGTGTTCCAGCCCGCGGAAGAGGGCGGCGGCGGCGCGAAGGCCATGGTCGCGGACGGGCTATTCAAGCGCTTCCCGATGGAGCGCATCTTCGGCTGGCACAACTGGCCCGGCCTGCCCGTCGGGACCATCGCCGTGCATGACGGGCCGGTCATGGCGGCCGGGCGCCGCTTCCAGATCATCATCGAGGGCCACGCGGGACATGCGGCCATCCCGCACCTCGCGCGCGATCCGATCGTGGCAGCGGGGCACGCCATCGTGGCGGTGCAGTCCATCGTGGCCCGCAGCCTCGATCCGCTGGATACCGGCGTCGTGTCCCTGACCAAGATCGAGGGCGGGGAGGCCTGGAACCAGATCGCCGCGGAGGTCGCCATCCGCGGCTCCATGCGCTTCCTGCGGGACGAGGTGGGCGCCCAGATCACCGAGGGTCTGGAGCGGATCGCGCGCGGCATCTCCGAATCCTTCGGCGTGAAGGCGCGGGCGGAGGTCCTGTCCGGCGTCGGCGTGACAGCGAACGAGCCCGCCTCCCGCGACCTTGCCGCCGAGGCGGCGGCCACCGTCGCGCCGCTGCGGCGGGACATGACCGCCGCGATGACCGGCGAGGATTTCTCCGTGTTCCTGGAGACCGTGCCCGGCGCCTTCGTCTGGATCGGCAACGGGCCCACCACTGGCGGGCGGGAACTGCACAACCCGAACTACGATTTCGACGACGCGGTGCTGCCCACCGCCAGCCGCTTCCTCGTCGAGGCGGCGAAGCGCTCCCTCTCCGCGGGGTAGGGGCGGGCGGGGATGGCCCTGCCGCTCACCGCCTCGGGCCGGAACCTGGCCAAGGGGTTCCGCGACACCGCGCTGTTCAACCCGCAGCGGGTGGTCCTCCTCGCTGACCCGTCGGTGCCGGCGGCGGCGATCCTGGCCCGGAACCTCGCGGCCGGCGGATTCCGCGGCACGCTGCATGCGGTGGGGCAGGGCTGGGACGGGATGGCCGGGGTCGCGGCCCTGGATGCGCTGGAGGCGCCACCCGATCTCGCCGTGGTGGCGCTGCCGCCGGAACGGCTGGACGCCGCCTTCGCCGCCCTGTCCGCGTCCGGCTGCTTCGCGGCCGTGGTGCCGACCGCGGCACCGGGTCTGCGAGAGCTGTGCGCCCGCCACGGCATTCGTGCGCTGGGGGAGCACTCTTTCGGCCTCTGTCTTCCGGGGCTCGGGCTGAACGCGTCCCTTGCGCATCTCGCGCCACGGCCGGGGAAGCTCGCGCTGCTCGGGCAATCGGCCGCGCTGGCCCGCGCGGTGCTCGACTGGGCGGAGGGTGAGTCGGTCGGCTTCTCGCTCATCGCCGGCATCGGCACGAACGCCGATTACGGCTTCTCCGGCGCGCTGGACTGGCTGGCACGGGACGCCGCCACCAGCGCCATCCTGCTCGACCTCCGCCGCATCAAGGACCGTCGGCGCTTCATCTCCGCG
Source organism: Muricoccus radiodurans (assembly GCF_050154705.1). Taxonomy (GTDB): domain Bacteria; phylum Pseudomonadota; class Alphaproteobacteria; order Acetobacterales; family Acetobacteraceae; genus Roseomonas; species Roseomonas radiodurans. Next base: position 502,743 of record NZ_CP189561.1, read on the forward strand.
GCGCGGGCGGCGGCCCGGACCCGGCCTGTGGTGGCGATCCGGCCGGGGCATGCGGGCCGGGACACGGCGGACGCCGTGCTCGGCGCCGCGCTGCGCCGCGCGGGCGTGCTGCGGGTGCAGGGACTCGACGACCTGCTGGCCGCGGCGGAGACGCTCGCCCGGCTACGGCCGGCGGCGCGATACGGTCCTGATGCCGCGAGGGGCGACCGGATCGCGGTCGTCTCGAACGGCCAGGGGCCCGGCCAGATGGCCGCGGACGCCGCGCTGCGAGGCGGCGCGAGGCTGGCCGAGATTCCGGAGGCCGCGCGCACCGTCCTGTCGATCGCCCTGCCGGAGGGCTGGAGCGGCGGAAACCCCTTCGCCCTGCCGATGGGCCAGGGCCACAGGCTGGCCGAGGCGGCGAGCCTTCTGTCAGCCCTGCCCGAGGTGGACAGCGTCGTCGCCGTGCACGCGCCCGCGCCGGAAGAGGACGGCGCGCTCGCGGCGGAGGCCCTGGCGGCAGCCGCGGCCGGCAGCGGGCGGGGAGGAAAGGCCGCCCCGATCCTCGCCGCCTGGCTCGGTGCCGGGACCGCGCGGCCGCACCGGCAGCTTCTGGCAGGGCGCGGCGTCGCGGTCTTCGGCACGCCGGAAGGTGCGGTGCGGGGAGCCCTTCATCTGGCGCAGGACCGCCGCAACCGGGCGGCGGCGGCGGAACTGCCGCCGCGGGACGTGCTGGAGTCCGCGCCGGATCGCCCGCGCGCGGCCGCGATCCTGGCGGCGGTGCGGTCGGACGGGCGCCTCGCGCTGGATGAGGAGGAGTCGCTCTCGCTGCTGTACGCCTACGGGCTGCCGACGATCGCGCGCCGGGTGGCGGCGAGTCCGGCCGAGGCGGCTCGGGCGGCCTATCATCTCGGCGGGCCGGTGGTTCTGAAGGTTCTCTCGGCGGACCTGCCGGCGAAGACCGAGGTGGGAGGTGTCGTTCTCGGCCTGCGCGATGGGGCCGCGGTGGAGGCGGCGGCGGCGCGGATGCTGGAGGCCGTGCGCGCGGCGCGACCAGAAGCGCGCCTGCGCGGTCTTCTCGTCCAGGCCCAGGCGGGGCGAGGGGAGGAGCTGCGGCTCCGGCTCGGCGACGACCCGATGTTCGGTCCCTGGATCGGCTTCGGCCGCGGCGGCACGGCGGCGGCGATCGAGGCGGACGAGGCGCATGATCTGCCGCCCCTGAACCGGACCCTGGCCCTGGCCCTGGTGCAGCGGACCCGCGCCGCACGGTTGCTTCAGGGCTGGCGGGATCGGCCGACCGTGCCGCTCGACCCCGTGGCGGAGGCGATCGTGCGGCTCTCCCAGCTCGCGGTGGATTTCCCGGAGCTGCTGCGCGTGACGGTGAACCCGTTGCTGGCGGCGCCGGATGGCGTCGTCGCGCTCGACGCCTTCGTGACACTGCGCCCGGCAGGGGAGATCGGAACGCTGGCGATCGCGCCGTATCCGGCGCAGCTCTCGGCAAACTTCCTGGCCAGGGACGGGCGGGAGGCGCTGATTCGCGCTATCCGGCCGGAGGATGCGGAGGCGCTGTCCGCCGCCTTCCGGCGGCTGTCCCCAGAAGATGTGCGCTACCGCTTCTTCAACCGACTGCGCGAACTTCCGCCGGCCCAGCTCGCCCGCCTCACCGGCATCGACTACGACCGAGAGATGGCCTTCGTGGCCAGCATTCCCGACGAGGCCGGTGACCGCATCGTCGGGGTCGCCCGGCTCGTGCTGGCGGCAGGCAGCGAGGAGGGCGAGTTCGCCATCATCGTGGACCCGGGCTGGAAGGGCACCGGACTGGGCACGCACCTGATGGGCCGGCTGCTCGACTGGGGCCGGGCCCAGGGCCTGCGGCGAGTCTCCGGTCAGGTTCTCGCCGACAACGCGCCGATGCTCGCCTTCGTGCGGCGTCTGGGCTTCGCCGTGGGCCGAACCGAGGACGCGGAGGTCATGGAGGCGCGACTGGACCTCCGACCCTGACGGGCCGGAGGTGGGGTCAGTGGATCGCGGTCTCGGCCAGCAGCAGCCGGACGCGGGCCGCGGCCTCCGCACCCTTCAGCACGTCGCGCCACGCCGACTCGGCCACGCGCTGGTGAATGGCCACCGCCTCATCCGCGGCGGTGATCGTGCCCACGCCGAGGGAGCCGATCGGCGGCGCATCCGGACGGAAAGGCGTGGCGCAGAGATGCGCCCGCTCCCGGCCGCGGAGCACGATGAAGTCGCCTGACGGCTCCGGGCCGGTGAGCAGGCCGAGCTGAAGGCCCATCGGAACGCTCTCCATGAGGTTCGCGATGTTCTCCGCCTCCGACCGTGCCGCGAGGCGGCAGCGGTTCCGCGTGCGGTCGGAGACCGACAGCCCCGGGGCAACGCCTTCGGCGAGCAGCGCGCGGAGGGAGGTCTCTCCGATCATCGCGATGATCGACGGCCGGCGCGACTGGTAGAGCCGCTTGCGCGCGGCGAGCAGGCCCAGGGCCTGATCCGCCGCGGCCCGGGCCGCCAGGCGCTCCGGCGAGGCATCGGCGGCCTCGGTGAAGGCCTCGGCCAGCGCGCCGTCATGGGCGTCCGTGGTGACGAGATAGCAGAGAGGCCCCCCGAGCTGGAGGATCTGATCGGCGCCCTCTTCCACCTGCCGAAGCCGTTCCTGCAGGGCGAGAGGGCGGGAGAAATACTCCACCCCGATTCCGAGGAGCGAGAGCGGCGAGATCTGGAGCAGTTCGGCCAGCCGCCGGATCGTGTCCAGCTTGATGACCTCGCCCTTCTCGTACCGGTAGAGAGCCGCACGCGAGACACCGAGTCTCGCTGCAATCTCCTCGGCTCGCAGGCCCGACTCCAGTCGATAGGCCCGCAACTGCTGCCCGATATCCGCGAAGCGCATACCATCTCCCGTTGCAAAACCGTCCGCACTATACAACCGTCGGACGGTCTCAGCAATCTCATCGTACTAGACCCGGATGGGAAATCTGCTTCCCTTCAGAGGATTCCGCAACCGGAAATCACTGATCGGATTGATTTCTGCCCGGCGGAACGTCAGGCGACGTCATGCCCGGCCATTGCCTCGAGCGCTCGGACGAGGGCGGAGTGGTCCTGCTGCCCGCCGCCCGCCGCGGTCACCGCCGTGAAGAGCTGCTGGGCGGACGCCGTATTGGGCAGGGCGACGCCGAGCTCGCGGGCGGACTGAAGGGCGAGGTTCAGGTCCTTCTGGTGCAGGACGATGCGGAAGCCCGGGTCGAAGGTCCGCTTGATCATCCGCTCCGCATGGACCTCCAGGATCCGGGAATTGGCGAAGCCGCCCATCAGGGCCTGCCGCACCTTCGCCGGGTCGGCGCCCGCCTTGCTGGCGAACACAAGGGCCTCGGCCACCGCCTCGATGTTCAGGGCGACGATGATCTGGTTCGCGACCTTCGTGGTCTGGCCGGCGCCGTTCTCCTCACCCACGAGGGTGATGTTCTTGCCCATGGCCTGGAACAGCGGTAGCGCGCGGTCGAAGGCGGCCTGCGGGCCGCCGACCATGATGGTGAGGGCCGCGTTCTTCGCGCCGACCTCGCCGCCCGAGACGGGCGCGTCGAGGTAATCGCAGCCGCGCTCATTGACGCGCCTCGCGAAATCCTTCGTCGCGGTCGGGCTGATCGAGGACATGTCAATCACCAGCGTGCCGGGCTTCAGTGCCGCGGCGACGCCGCCCTCGCCGAATAGCACGGCCTCCACGTCGGGGGTGTCGGGCACGATGATGACGACCACGTCAGCCCCGGCGGCGACCTCGGCCTGGGTGGGCAGGACGGTCGCGGCCGCGCGGATCTCGTCCGTCAGGCTCTTGCGCTCCGGCACCAGCAGGGTGTGGCCGGCCTTCTGCAGGTTGAGCGCCATGGGACGCCCCATGATGCCGAGGCCGATGAATCCAATCTTCATTCAGGTTCTCCGAGGTTTGATGTTCGACAGGAGCGCGGCGATTTCAGGGCAGGTGCACGCCGCGTTCCGTCAGCCGCGATACGGCGCGTACCAGCCGAGGCCCGCCTCCGTCTCGCCGGCCGGGCGGTACTCGCAGCCGATCCAGCCGCGGTAGCCCATCGCGTCGAGGCGCCGGAAGACGAAGGGCCAGTTCACCTCGCCCGTGCCGGGCTCGTTGCGGCCGGGGGTATCGGCGACCTGCGCGTGGGCGATGAACGGGAGCAGCGCCTCGAAGCGGCGCACCACGTCCCCCTCGGTGACCTGCGTGTGGTACAGGTCGAACTGGAGGCCGAGGCGTTCCGGGCCGACGGATTCGATGATCGCCGCCGCCTGGGCGGTGGTGTTGAGGAAGAAGCGCGGAATGTCGCGATGGTTGATCGGCTCGATCACCGGCTTCACGCCGAGCGGGGCGGCCCGTTCCGCAGCCCAGGCGAGGTTCGTCGCGTAGGTCGCGGTCAGGGTGTCGCGGGAGACGCCGTCTGGCGCGAGGCCCGCCATCACGTGCAGGCGGGGGCAGCCGAGCGCGGCGGCGTAGTCCAGCGCGCGGTCGATCGCGTCCCGGAACTCGGCCTGGCGGCCGGGCAGGGCGGTCACGCCGCGCTCTCCGTTGTTCCAGTCACCCTGGGCGGCGTTGAACAGCACGACCGACAGGCCAGCATCGTCCACGCGCTTCCGGATCTCCGCGGCCGGGTGATCGTAGGGGAACAGGAACTCCACCGCCTGGAAGCCCGCGGCGCGGGCGCGGGCGAAGCGGTCCAGGAAGGGCACCTCCTGGAACATCATGGACAGGTTGGCGGCGAAGCGCGGCATGGGGCGAGGTCCTCCGGCGGCGGACCCTAAACAGCGATTCCCTGGGTTCCAAGGCAGGGCCGCATTTCCGCCGCCCGCGCCGAAGCCCTACACTCCCGGCCAGACCAGGGGGCCCCATGTCCGACGAGAAGCTCAACCCGACGCGGATCATCGGGCTGGCGATGCTGGCGGCCCTGCTGATCGGCTGCTTCCTGGTTCTGCGGCCCTTCCTCTCCGCCCTGCTCTGGGCCGCGATCCTGGCCTTCGTGACCTGGCCGGCCTACCGGTTCCTGACCGACCGGGCCGGGCTGGGGCCGAGCTGGGCGGCCGGGCTGATGGTCGCGGCGATGATGCTCGTGGTCGGCGTGCCTCTGGCCTTGGCGGCCCCCACCAATCGCGAGGAGATCGAGGGGATGCGCGCCTCGATCGAGGCGCTGTTCACCCAGGGCATGCCGGGACTCGGCGACACGCTCGGGCGCATCCCCTATGTCGGCACCTTCCTGCAGGAGCAGTTCGAGGCGCTCGACCTCGGGATCGGCAGCCTGTTCAACATGGTCCGGCCCTATGTCGGCGGCGTGGCGCAAACGGTGCTGGGCTTCGTCCTGTCGCTGCTCTCGGGCTTCGCGGAGTTCCTGCTCGCGATCGTTCTCTCCTTCTTCTTCTACCGGGATGGACCGCGGATCGCGCAGGCGCTGGAGCGCATGGCGGAGCGCGTGGCCGGCGGGCGCGGGCGGCGCCTGATGACGCTGACCGGGGCCGTGACGCAGGGCGTGGTCTACGGGCTGGTGGGCACGGCGGTGGTGCAGGGGGCAATGACGGCGTTCGGGTTCTGGATCGCCGGCGTGCCGCAGCCCGTGCTGTTCGGCATCCTGGCCGGGATCATCTCTATCCTGCCAATCGGCGCGCCGGTGGTATGGATACCCGCGACGATCTGGCTGCTGGCCACCGGCAGCACCGGCTGGGGCATTTTCATGGGCCTCTACGGGGCGTTCGGAATCTCGTCGGTCGACAACGTGATCCGCCCCTGGCTCATCGCCCGGGGGGCGGACCTGCCGTTGCTCCTGACGGTGCTGGGAGCCCTCGGCGGGGCGCTGGCCTTCGGGTTGCTCGGCCTGTTCCTCGGGCCGGTGCTGCTGGCCGTGGCCTATTCCCTGGTGAAGGATTGGGTCAGTGAGGGGCAGGGGCGGGGCGGGCCGCTGGCCATGTGAGGCGGCCGCTTGCGCTGGCCGGTCGCGGGTGGTGCGATGCTTGCAAGGCTTCCATCAATAGGGCCCGGGAACACGGGCGGGGGATCGGCGTGATGAGGACGGGGCTTCTCCGGGCTGCCCTGGCGGCGGCCCTGGCGCTTGCCGCGGCGGTGGCGGAAGCGCGGACGGTTCGCTGGGCGGCGAGCTCCGATCCGAACACCATGGACCCGCACAGCCAGAACATCGGCAGCGTGACAATGATCCTGCAGCAGATCTACGACCCGATCGTCGGTCGGGGGCAGGACCTGTCGCTGCAACCGGGGCTCGCGACCGCGTGGCAGCAGGTGGAGCCCACGCGCTGGCGCTTCACCCTCCGTCCGGGCGTCCGCTTCCACGGGGGCGAGACCTTCACCGCCGACGACGTCGTCTTCTCCATCCAGCGCGCGCTCCAGCCCACCAGCAATTTCGGCATCTTCGTGGACACGGTGGAGCATGCGGAGCGCGTGGACGATCTCACCGTGGACGTGGTGACCCGCATCCCCGACCCGATCATCCCGAACAAGTTCGCGTCCATCATGGTCGTGTCGAAGACCTGGGCGGAGCGGCACAACGCGACCCGTCCCCAGAACACCCGCGCGCGAGAAGAGATGTTCACCACCCGGAACGCCAACGGCACCGGCGCCTTTCGCCTGACGGCGCGGGAGGCCGACGTGCGGACGGTGATGGCCCGCAACCCCGACTGGTGGGGCTGGCGGGAGGAAGGCGCCGGCAACATCACGGAGATCGTCTTCCGGCCCATTGCCTCCGACGCCACCCGGGTGGCGGCGCTGCTGTCGGGGGAGGTGGATTTCGTTCTCGACCCGCCTTTGCAGGACCTCGCACGCCTGCGGGCGAACCAGGGGATCCGCGTCGTGGAGGGGCCGGAGGTCCGGACCATCTTCCTCGCCTTCGATACCTCCCGCGACGAGCTGCTCTACTCCGACCAGCGGGGGCGGAACCCCTTCCGGGACCTTCGCGTCCGGCAGGCGCTCTACCAGGCGATCGACATCCAGGCGATCCAGCGGACGATCATGCGGGGGCAGTCGGTCATCACCGGCACGCTCTTCCCGGAACAGGTGAATGGCTATGTGCGGGAGGAGGACGTCCGCCTGCCCTATGACCAGGCGCGGGCGCGGGAGCTGCTGACCCAGGCCGGTTACCCCAATGGCTTCCAGTTCACCCTGGACTGCCCCAACAACCGCTACATCAACGACGAGCAGATCTGCCAGGCGATCGCCGCCATGTGGGCGCGGGTGGGAGTGCGGGCGCAGGTCAACGCCCAGCCGCTGGCGCCCTTCTTCGCGAAGGTCCAGCGGGACGACACCTCGGCCTATCTGCTGGGCTGGGGCGTGCCGACCCTGGACGCGCTCTACTCCTTCCAGTCGCTGCTCGCCTCCCGCAACGGGGCGCAGGGGGACGGGATCTGGAACTACGGGCGCTACAGTAATCCCCGCATGGACGCTCTGATCGAGCGGATGAAGACCCAGTCCGGGGAGGCCCGGGCCGCCGCGATCCGGGAGGCGCTGCGCCTCTACCGGGAGGACCTCCCCCATATCCCCCTGCACCACCAGGTCATCCCCTGGGCGATGCGGGCGGGCCTCACCATCCCTCATGTCGCGAGCAACCAGCCCTACATGCGTTGGGCGCGGATGAATTAGGGGTGGTGGACGTGGGACTCCGGTTCGGTTAGGCGCAGCCCGTGTTCGCCTTCATCATCTCCCGCATCCTGCAGGCCGTGCCCGTGATGCTGGCCGTCGCCTTCATCTCCTTCGCGATGTTCGCCTTCGTGGGCGATCCCATCGCCATCATGCTGGGCCAGGACTTCACCCCGGCCCAGCGGGATGCGCTGGTGGCGGCCCTGGGGCTGGACCGGTCCGTGCCGGTGCAGTTCCTGCACTTCGTCGGCAACGCCCTGCGTGGCGAGTTCGGGCTCTCCTACCGCCTGTCCCGTCCGGTGGCGGACCTCATCGCGGAGCGGGCGCCGGCCACGCTGGAGCTGGCCTTCTGCGCCGCCTCCCTCGCGCTGATCGTGGGTGTGCCGATGGGGGTCTATACGGGGCTGTACCGGAAGTCCTGGCTGTCGCGGTTGTTCCTGACCTTCTCGCTGGTGGGCGTGTCGCTGCCGGTCTTCCTGGTCGGCATCCTGCTGATCCTCGTCTTCTCGGTCTGGCTCGGGGTGCTGCCCTCCTTCGGGCGGGGGGACACGGTCCGGCTGGGGTGGTGGACCACCGGCTTCCTGACGCTTTCGGGGCTGAAGGCGCTGGTCCTGCCCTCCATCACCCTCGCGCTCTTCCAGCTCACCCTCATCATGCGGCTGGTCCGGTCCGAGATGCTGGAGGTGATGCGGTCGGACTACGTGAAGTTCGCCCGCGCCCGGGGGCTGCGGGACCGCTCGATCCATTTCGGCCACGCTCTGCGGAACACGCTGGTGCCCGTGATCACCATCGTCGGGCTGCAGCTCGGCTCGATCATCGCCTTCGCCCTGGTGACGGAGACGGTGTTCCAGTGGCCGGGCATGGGGCTGCTCTTCATCCAGAGCGTCGGGGCGGCTGACATCCCGGTCATGGCGGCCTACCTGCTGCTGATCGCCCTGGTCTTCGTGACGATCAACCTGATCGTGGACCTTCTCTACTACGCGGTGGACCCGAGGCTTCGCTCGGGACGGGGGCACTGACGCCATGACCGCCCTGGCACGCGCGTGGGACAGCGACCTCGCCTATTCTTTCCGGACCTCACCGGTCGCGGTGATCTCGGCCCTTGTGGCGCTGGTCTGCATCGGCGGCGCGGTGCTGGCGCCGCTGCTGGCCCCGCACAACCCTTTCGACCTGGCCAGCCTGAACCTCATGGAGGCCTTCAACCCGCCGGCCTGGGTCGAAGGCGGGGAGGCGAACCACCCCCTCGGCACGGATGACCAGGGGCGGGACGTGCTCTCGGCCATCATGTACGGGGCGCGGGTCTCGCTGCTGGTCGGCGTCTCGGCCACCACCTTCGCCCTGCTGCTGGGCGTGGCGATCGGGCTGCTGGCCGGGTATTTCGGCGGGGCGGTGGATGCGGTGCTGATGCGCGTGGCGGACACCCAGCTCACCTTCCCGACCATCCTGGTCGCCCTGCTGGTGGACGGGGTGGTGCGGGCGGCCCTGCCCAGGGAACTGCACGACCAGATCGCGCTCTACGTCGTCATCTTCGCGATCGGCATCTCGGAATGGCCGAAATTCGCCCGGACCATCCGTGGCTCCACCCTGGTGGAGCGGAACAAGGACTACGTCCTGGCGGCCCGCGTGATCGGCGTGCCCGGCGCACGGATCATCCTGACCCATGTCCTGCCGAACGTGGTCGGGCCGGTGCTGGTGGTCGCCACGCTGAACCTCGGGCAGGCCATCATCTCGGAGGCGACGCTCTCCTTCCTCGGCGTGGGCGTGCCGCCGACGCAGCCCTCCCTGGGCACGCTGATCCGGATCGGGAACGACTTCCTCTTCTCCGGGGAATGGTGGATCACGATCTTTCCTGGCGCGGCGCTGGTCGCGATGGTGCTCTCGGTGAACCTGCTGGGCGACTGGCTGCGCGACGCGCTGAACCCGAGGCTACGGTAATGGCCGCCCTGCTGGAGGTCCGGGACCTCGTTGTCGAGTTCCCGACGCGCCGCGGCACGCTGCGGGCACTGGATGGGGTGTCCTTCGACATCTCGCCGGGTGAGGTGCTGGGGGTTGTGGGCGAGTCCGGCGCCGGCAAGTCCATGACCGGCGCGGCCATCATCGGCCTGCTGGAGCCGCCCGGCCGGATCGCCGGCGGGATGATCAGCCTTTCCGGCAAGCGCATCGACCACCTGCCGCGGAAGGAGATGCGGCGCATCCGTGGCAAGCGGATCGGCGCGATCTTCCAGGACCCGCTGACCACGCTGAATCCGCTCTACACCGTCGGCAGCCAGCTCATCGAGACGATGCAGACGCACCTGGACCTCGGCGGTGCGGAGGCGCGGCGGCGGGCGATCGGCTGGCTGGAGGCGGTGGGTATCCCGGCGGCCTCCCAGCGCATCGACGCCTATCCCCACCAGTTCTCCGGCGGCATGCGGCAGCGCGTGGTGATCGCGCTCGCGCTCTGCGCGGAGCCGGAGCTGGTGGTGGCGGACGAGCCGACCACGGCGCTCGATGTCTCGATCCAGGCGCAGGTCATCGCGCTGCTGAAGAACCTGACGCGGGAGAAGGGCACGGCGGTGATGCTCGTGACCCACGACATGGGCGTGATCGCGGAGACGGCGGACCGGGTGGCCGTGATGTATGCCGGCCGGATCGCGGAGATCGGGCCGGTGGAGGCGGTGGTGCAGGCTCCGGCGCACCCCTATTCCGCCGGGCTCATGGCCTCCATCCCGCCGCTCTCCCACCGGGTGGACCGGCTGCCGCAGATCGACGGCGCCATGCCGAGGCTGAACGCCATCCCGCCGGGCTGCGCCTACAACCCGCGCTGCCCCCACGTTTTCGACCGCTGCCGGGTGGAGCGGCCGGAGCTGTTGCCGGCCCCGCGCAGCCGCGCCGCCTGCTGGCTCTTCGATCCCGCGCATCCGAAGCACGAGGCGGAGCGCGCCCATGTCTGAGGCGCCGATCTTCGAGGCGCGTGACCTCGCCCGCTATTTCGACGTGTCTCGACCCGCGCTCCAGCGGCTGATCGCGCGGGAGGGGCGGCGCACGCTGCGCGCCGTGAACGGCGTGTCCTTCGCCATCCCGCGCGGCACGACCCTCTCCCTGGTGGGGGAGAGCGGCTGCGGCAAGTCCACCGTCGCGCGGCTGGCCGTCGGCCTTTACGAACCGAGCGCCGGCGAGGCGCTGTTCGAGGGCGTGCCACTGGAACAGGCGCGCCGCGATCCGGCGCAGCGGCGCCGGATGCAGATGATCTTCCAGGACCCCTATGCCAGCCTGAACCCGCGCTGGCGGGTGGCGGACATCGTGGGGGAGCCGATCCGCGCCTTCGGGATGGCGAATGGCGGGGCGGCGCTGCGGGAGAAAGTGGGGGAGTTGCTTCGGATCGTCGGCCTCTCGGCCGCGGACGGGAGCCGCTATCCGCATGAATTCTCCGGCGGCCAGCGTCAGCGCATCTCCATCGCGCGGGCGCTGTCGTCCAATCCGGACTTCCTGGTGTGCGACGAGCCGACCTCCGCGCTCGATGTCTCTGTGCAGGCGCAGATCCTAAACCTGATGAAGCGGCTGCAGCGCGACCTCGGGCTGACCTACCTGTTCATCTCGCACAACCTCTCCGTCGTGCGGCAGGTGAGCGACCGGGTGGGCGTGATGTATCTCGGCCGCATCATGGAGCTGGCGCCGGCGGAGACGCTCTTCACCACCCCGCGCCAGCCCTATACGCGCGCGCTGATGGAGGCGATCCCGGACCTGGAGATGACGGGCCGGAAGCGCCAGCCCGTCGGCGGCGAGGTGCCCAGCCCGATCAGCCCGCCGCCCGGCTGCCCTTTCAACCCGCGCTGCCCGCTGGCGAATGACCGCTGCCGCCGCGAGGTGCCCGCCCTGATTCCCGCCCGCGGTACGCCCGAGACGCTCGTCGCCTGCCACGCGGTGGAGGAAGGGCGGGACGGGTTCCTGGCGCAGGCCGCCTGAGCCGCCGTCAGCCGCGGCGTGCGGCGGCGGCGAGCGACTGCATCAGATCCGCGAGCGCCGCGCGGCTGCCGTGGAGCGATCCGCGCAGCGCGTCGTCCGTGGGCACCGGCTGGCCCAGCGCCCGGGCGATCGTCGCGATCGCCGGAATCAGCGGTTCCGTCGGCGCGTCGTGCTGATCCAGCACGCGCTCCACATCCAGGGCGACCGAGGCGACGCGGCGCGGCAGGTCCGGCTCACTGAGATGCAGGATCTGCCGGATGAAGCTGGCCAGGTGCGTATTGAGGAAGGTCTTCGGCGGGTACTCGAAGCCTTTCGTCAGCTCGGGATTCCGGCCCAGCAGCATCTGAAGAAGATGCTGGTCGTTCGGGAGCGACTCCCAGCTTGACGCGGTGCGGAGCAGGTCCTGCGGCAGCGCCATGACCTCGGCGTGCCAGAGATCGGTCAGGCGGCGCGTGTCGGGATGCGCGCAATTCGCGAAGAAGATGCCGTCGTTGATGTCCCAGTGCTCGGTCGTCGCGCCGTGCGTCATCAGGAAGGACCGGTCCCGCCGCTCCGCGAGATGCGCCGCGAGGTCGAACGCGAGATCGCAGACATAGGCATCGGCATCGAGGTGCAGGAACCAGCCCTCATAGCCGAGGTCGAGCAGGTCCTTGAGGAAGAAGATCCGGTTGTAGCAGGCGTGCAGCGCGTGGAAGCCGTGCATCACCGCGTGCGCGCTGACGTAGCGGATGCCGTGGCGCAGGCAGTAGGCGCGGTTCGGCTTCGAGGTCACGCGCAGAAGGTCGAAGTAGTTCGCCGGATCGGCCGATTGCATCATCACCAGCGGCTCGGCGGGGCGGGACTTGAACACGCGGGGCTCCGGGCGGGGGACGGGCGGGATCGGTGTCGCGGCTGGCTCCGGGGGCGAGAAGGAATTCTCTCCGGCGAGCCGCCGCTCATCTATCTTTATCAGGCTGCCGCGGGGGGCGGAAACGGGTGCGCTCCCCTGGTCTCGCCCCGCGCGGTCAGGCGGCCGGGGTCCTGCGCGCGGCGCGGATCAAGCCCTCCAGCACGCCGACCAGCGCGTCCCGGTCGCCGGCAGCGGCTGCCATGAGCGGCGCGCCATCCGGCACGGGCTGCCCCAGGGCGCGGGCGATGCCGGCCATGGCGGGAAGCAGCGGGTCGGGTGCCGCCCCATGCGCCGCCAGCACCCGCTCCACATCCAGCGCCACGAGGTCCACGCGGCGCGCGAGGTCGCGCTCCCGCGCCCGCAGCACCTGCCGGATGAAGCGGGCGCGGTCGGTGTTCATGAAGTCCTTGCTCGCATACTCGAAGGCCGCGGTGAGGTCCGGGGTCTCGCGCAGCGTGCCGTGCAGCAGGTGCTGGTCGTCCGGCACCTGGCCCCAGTCCGGGGAGGCACGCAGCCGCTCGGGCGCCAGGGTCATGATCCAGTGCTGCCAGCGCCGCGCCAGGCGGTGGGTATCGGGATGGGCGCAGTTCGCGAAGAAGATGCCGTCATTCACGTCCCACGGCGCGGCCGTCGCGCCGTGAGTGATCACGAACGAACGGTCCGGCCGGTCCGCCAGATGCGCCGCGATGTCGAAGCCGAGGTCGGCGACGTAGGCATCGGCATCCAGGTGCAGGAACCACCCCTGGAATCCGAGGTCGAGCAGGTCGTTCAGGAAGAAGACACGGTTGTAGCAGGCGTGCAGCGGGTGGAAGCCCCGCATCACCGTATGCGCGCAGAGATAGGGGATCCCGTGGCGGAGGCAGTAGGCGCGGTTCGCCTTCGCCGTGACGCGCAGCAGGTCGAAGTAGTTCACCGGATCGGCCGACTGCATCATCACGAAGCCCGAATCGGGCAGGGCCTTCAGCATGGAACCTCCGGGTGCGCGGCCCGCGATCATGCGGCCGCGGCGACCCGGCTTCCAGCGCGCCTTCAGCGGATCGGCACGACCGCGACGGCGTTGAAGGGCGACCCGTCCACCAGCCGCGTGGACCAGGCCATGTAGACGACCGCCCGGCGTTCCTCGTCCAGGAAGCGGTGGACGCGGGTCTCCTTGAAGAAAAGGCTCGTGGAGCTCTCGAAGACCTGCTCGCCGCGCTCCCCGCGGCGGGCGCCGGCCTGGACCTCGACCGGGCCTGTGGCGGTGCAGGCGAGCGCGAAGCGGGCCGGATCCTCCGCGACGCCGACCATGCCAGAGAGGCCACCGGTTCGGGCCTGGGAGATGTAGCAGGAGACGCCACGCACCTCCGGGTCGTCGAAGCGCTCGACCACCACGCGGTGGGAGCGGGTGAGGCCGAGATTGGTGATCGCGGTGTTCACGAATCCGATCTGCCGCGTCTCCTCCGCGCCGGCAGGGCCGGCGAAGGCGGTCACGGCGAGCAGGGCGAGGGCGGTGCGGCGCATGGCGGACGACTCCGGGTTCCAGCCGGCATAGCGCGCGGCCGGTCCCCCGGTTGTGCCCGGGCTCAGTCGCCCAGCGCCACGCCTTCCCGCCGGGGGTCGGCGCCGCCCACCAGCCCGTTCGGCGTCACCCGGATGGCCTGGAGGCCGGAGTTGAGGGCGCGCACGTCCGTCCGGTGTCCGCGGGCCTGGAGGTCGGGCGCCAGCGCCGCCGCGGCGGTGCCCGCCTCCAGCTCCAACGCGCTGCCGATGGTCAGGACCCGCGGCAGGTCGATGGCCGCCTGGGGGGAGAGGTTCCAGTCGAGCATCCCGACGAGGGTCTGGGCGACATACCCGATGATCCGCGCCCCGCCGGGCGACCCAACCACCGCCGACAGCCGTCCCTCCGCGTCGAAGACGAGGGAGGGGGACATGGAGGAGCGCGGGCGCTTGCCGCCCTCCACCCGGTTCGCGACGGGGCGGCCCTCCACCTCCGGGCGGAAGGAGAAGTCGGTCAGCTCGTTGTTCAGGATGAAGCCGCGGACCATGATCCGGGCGCCGAAGGCGTCTTCCACGGTCGTGGTCATGGACACGGCGTTGCCTGCGCGGTCCACGATGGCGACGTGGCTCGTGCCGTTCTCCACGGCCTCCGGCATGGGGGCGTGAAGGGTCGTCTCCCGCCAGCGCGGGTTGCCGGCGCGGGGTTCGGCGATGGCGCGCGGCAGGGACACGAGCTGCGCGCGGAGCGTCAGGTAGGCCGGGTCCAGCAACCCCCGGATCGGAGCGGGCACGAAGTCCGTATCGGCCAGGTACTGGGCGCGGTCCGCGAACGCGAGGCGCCCGGCCTCCGCGATCAGGTGCGCCGCATCGGCGCCGCGCGGGTCGAGGCGTGCCAGGTCGAAGTGCTCCAGCACGCCGAGGATCTGCCCGACCGCCACGCCGCCGGAGGAGGGCGGCGGGAAGCCGCAGACCCGGAAGGCGCGGTAGGGCGCACAGAGCGGCGTCCGCTCCCGCGGCGCATAGCCCGCAAGGTCGTCCGTGGTCATCCGCCCACCCTCGCCATAGGTGCGGGCGGCGGTGGCGATGTCGGCGGCGATGGGGCCGCGAAGCAGGGCGGCCGAGCCCTCCCTGGCGATGGCGCGGAAGGTCTCGGCCAGGGCTGGGTTCCGCAACGGGTGGCCCACGGGCCAGGGCGCGCCGGCGGGATCGAGAAAATAGGTGCGGGTGGAGGCATGGTGGGCCAGTCGCTCGCGATCGGCCACGATCGCCTCGTTCAGGCGGGCGGAGACGGGGAAGCCCTCCTCCGCAAGGGCGATGGCGCGCTGCCACAGATCGGCCCAGGGGCGGGTGCCATGCCGGCGGTGGGCGGCTTCCAGCATCGCGACCGCACCGGGGACGCCGATGCTGCGGCCGGAGAGGACCGCCTCGTAGAAGGGCAGGGGCGTCCCGTCCGCGCGGAGGAAGATGTTCGGCTGGGCGCCGGCCGGCGCCGTCTCCCGCCCGTCCCAGGCGGTGATCTGCTGCGTTGCGGCATCCCAGTGGAGCAGGAGCGCTCCCCCGCCGATCCCGCTGGACTGCGGCTCCACGAGCGTGAGAACGGCCTGGATGGCGACCGCGGCGTCCACGGCGTTGCCGCCCGCGCGCAGGATCTCCCGCCCGGCCTCGGCCGCCAGGGGGTGGGCGGCGGCGGCCATCTGGTGGGCGGGCGCCTGGGCAGCGGCCGGCCCGGCGAGCACCAGGAGGACGAGAAGCAGGCGTCGCATGGGCGAATCCTCGCGTTTGCGCCTACCATGGCAGCGTGGACCCAGATGCCAAGGAGGCGGTGCGCCGCGCGGCGGAACGGCGCGGCGTGGCCGCGGAGGACCGCGCCGTCGCGGCGCTGGTGGCGCGGGGCTGGACGGTGCTGGCCCGGCGGGTACGGACGCCCGCGGGTGAGCTGGACCTGATCGCCGAGCGGGAGGAGCTGCTCGCCTTCGTGGAGGTGAAGGCTCGGGCGACGCTGGCAGAGGCGGCCGCGGCCCTCTCCGAACGACAGCAGCGGCGGCTGATGGCGGCCGCGGAGATCTGGCTCGCGACGAGCCCCGGCCACGGCGGGAAGGGCATCCGTTTCGACGTGATCCTCGTCGCACCTGACGGAATGCGACGGATCACCGACGCCTTCCGCGCGTGACTCGCGCGATGCCGGGTGTCGCGTCCGTCTCGCGCACGGAACTGTGCCTCGTGATGTCGGCGCGGGTTCTTAACGTCCCTCCGGATGATGGAGGACGGCCGATGACCTACTACACGCCTGCCGACTTCGCGGCGCGGTATCACGCGATCCCGATCATGGACAGCCGGCTCGGCATCACGACCACGATCGACCTGCAGAACTACTGGAACGGCTGGAGCCCGGAGCGCAACACGGAGTACTGGCGCCTGCTGAGCCTTCTGGCCGCGAAGTTGAAGCTCAAGAGCGGCGCGGCGGTCGTCGCGCAGTCGCAGCCCTTCTACATCACCGGCTTTCCCGACCAGGTGAATCCGGCGGAGGAGTGGTACGTCGCCTCCCTGCGTCGTGCCTATGAGGGGCGCGGATCGCCGGACGAGATCGCGGATGCGGTGCGGCTGGCCGTGTTCTGCGGGCTGAACAAGAAGCCGGCGCTGACACCCGACGCCTATTGCACGAAGTGGTTCGGCTTGGACTGCAATACCTTTGTCGGGAACTGGCTGGGCATCTCACCTTCTTCCGCCATCTTCGCCTACGCCCAGGGATACGGGAAAGGAGAGTCGCTGCCCGGCGCCACGGGCGACGTCTACACCACGCGCAGCCGCCTGCCGCTGGCACCGATCACCGATCCCGCGCTGCTCGAGCAGGGCAACGTCGTCTGCACCTACGGCGCGGCGGACGGGCGCGGGTTCAAGTGGCGGCACATCGCGCTCGTGCAGGACATCCAGCCGCAGGGGGGCGACAAGTACTCCATCTGGCTGGCGGAGTGGGGCACCAAGGGTAACATCGAGAAGCACCGCACGCCGCTCCCCACACCGCGGACGGTGACCATCACCGCGGGCGCCTCGGCCCCGGAACTGCGCTCGAAGGAACTGCTCGCCTTCGACGGGACGACGCCGGACGGCAAGCCGGCCAAGCGCATCTTCTTCGACCATCACAGCCTGGATGACATTCCCCATCGCGGCTGGCATGTGGGCGGGCTGTACGGGACCTGAGCGGGGCGGTTCTCCGTCGTGGCGGGCACGGGCGGGCCAGGGCACAGTGTCCCGGGCGGCCCGCTGGCCGCGTCGTGTGCACTGTGCGCCGCAACTTGCGGCCGGCCGGCCGCAGTTGACGATCCGCTAACCTATCCGGGTCCGCTGCGGCCGGGGATGCGGTGGCGGAAGGTCAGGGCCTCCGCCACATGGGCGCGGGCCACTGAGGTGGCGCCGGCGAGGTCGGCGATGCTGCGGGCGACGCGGAGCGTGCGGGTGAATCCGCGGTTCGAGAGAGCGAGTCGCTCGGCCGCGGATTCGGCGAGGGCCAGGGCGGTCGGCTCGATTTCTGCGCGCAGCGCCTCGATCGGCGCCTCCGCATTCGTGCCGATGCCGAGCGCGGCGTAGCGGTCCCGCTGCATCGCGCGGGCGGCGGCGACGCGGGCGGCGATGGCCGCGCTCGGCTCGCCGGTCGGCGCGCGCGCGAGCTCCCGCGGGGGGATGGGCTGGATCTCGATCGTCAGGTCCATGCGGTCCAGCAGGGGACCCGAAAGCTTCGACTGGTACTCCTCCCCGCAGCGCGGGGCGCGGCCGCACTCGCGCCCGGCATCCCCGAGATGGCCGCAGCGGCAGGGGTTCATGGCCGCCACCAGCTGCACGCGCGCGGGATAGGCCACGTGGGCGGCGGCGCGACTGATGACGACGCGGCCGCTCTCCAGAGGCTGCCGCAGCGATTCCAGCGCGGGCCTGGGGAATTCCGGCAGCTCGTCCAAGAAGAGGACGCCGCGATGCGCGAGGGAGACCTCCCCCGGCGCCGCGCGCGGGCCACCACCGATCAGCGCGGCCTGGGAGGCGGAGTGGTGCGGATCGCGGAAGGGGGGACGCGCGGTGATCCGCCCGCCCTCGAGCTGGCCGGCGACGGAGCGGATGAGGCTCAACTCCAGCGCCTCCGCCGGGGACAGGTCCGGCAGGAGGCCCGGCATCCGCGCGGCCAGCATGGACTTGCCGGCCCCGGGCGGCCCGATCAGCAGGAGGTTGTGCCCGCCGGCCGTCGCCACCTCGATGGCGCGCTTCGCGCTCTCCTGCCCCCGCACTTCGGACAGGCAGGGGCCGCGGCCGCCACCGGCCATCGGGAGTGGAGCGGAGGGAGGCGAGAGAGTCTGGCGGCCCTGGAAGTGCGCGATGAGGGATTTCAGGTCAGGCGCCGCGAGGGCTTCCGTGGCGCCGGCCCAGCTCGCTTCCCCCCCTTGGGCGGCGGGGCAGATGAGGCCAAGGTCGCGCTCCCCGGCCGCGAGGGCTGCGTTCAGCACGCCCGAGACGGGCTGGACCGTGCCGTCCAGCGCCAGCTCTCCCAATGCCGCGAAATGCGCCAGTTCGTCGGCCGAGATGATCTCCATCGCCGCGAGCAGGCCGAGCGCGATGGGCAGGTCGAAATGGCTCCCCTCCTTCAGCAGGTCGGCCGGCGCGAGATTCACCAGCACGCGCTTCGGCGGCAGGGAGAGGCCGAGGACAGACAGCACGGCGCGCACCCGCTCCCGGCTCTCCGCCACCGCCTTGTTCGCGAGGCCGACGACGAGGAAGGCGGGCAGGCCGGCGGCGACCTGGACCTGCACCTCGACCGGAACCGCCTCGATCCCCTGGAAGGAGAAGGTGGTGACGCGGGCGAGGCTCACCCGGGCGCCTTCTCCCCGAAGGCACCGAGGAAGCGGGCCAGCAACGTGCCGAGCAGGTCCACGTTGTAGCCGCCCTCCTGCACGATGGCGGTGGGCAGGCGGGCGGCGCCGATCGCCGCGCCGGCGCGGGCGAAGCCGTCCGCCGTGACCTGGAGCGCGTTCAAGGGCTCGTGCTCCGAGGCGTCGAAGCCGAGCGACACGACGAGCGCGTCGGCGCGGAAGGTGCTGATGGCCGAGAGCCCTTCGGCGATCGCCTCCAGCCAGCCCGCGTCGCCTGTGCCGATCGAAAGGGGCCGGTTCAGGTTGCAGCCCTCGCCAGGACCGGTGCCGCGCTCCTCCGCATAGCCGACGAACCAGGGGTAGTAGCCGTTCGGGTCCCCATGGACGGAGACGGTCAGCACGTCCGCGCGGTCCCAGAACATCCCCTGCGTTCCGTTTCCGTGGTGGCTGTCGATGTCCAGCACTGCGACCCGGGCGGCGCCGGAATCCCGCAGCGCCTGCGCGGCGAGCGCCGCGTTGTTAACGTAGCAATGGCCGCCGGCCCGGGCCGCATAGGCGTGATGTCCGGGTGGGCGAGCGAGGGCATAGGCGGCGCCGCCCTTCGCCGCGACCGCGGCAGCGGCCAGGGCGCAGCCCGCGGCGGCCTCCGCCGCCTCGTAGGTGCGGGGGCCGACGGGGCAGGCCGTGTCGGCCGTGTACCAGCCCGCGAGACCCGTGGGCTTCACGGGGCGGCGCCCGCCCTGGGCGAGCATCTCCGGCGTCAGGCTGACATTGCCGACGATCTCGGCGCCGGCATTCGGCATGGTCGCCCAGGCGGCGGGCGCGTCGCGCAGCCAGTCGAGGTAGTCGGGCGCGTGCAGCCGTTCCAGCGCGGCGCGGCCGGGCAGGGGCGGGACCTCGGGCGTCAGGCCGAGCTCGGTGAGGCCGGTGCGGAGCGAGGCGGCGCGGGCGGGCACCTCGAAATTTGGAAGCTGCACGCCGCGCGCAAGAAAGAATTGCGGCGTGTGGGCCGCTTCCAGCGGGTGGTCGAAGGCGCGCATGTCCGGGTCACGGTAGGGTGCGCCCCCTGTCCTGTCCACGCGGGACGGCGGGGTGGAAGGGAGACCCCGGGCGTTGCATGGTGGCCGGGATGATCAAACTTGACCCCGGCGCGCGGCGCGCCATCCTGGATGCCGTCACGGCCCTTGAATCGGATGCCGTGGAGCGGCTGGCCGGCTTGGTGCGGTGCGAATCGACGCTCGGGCGGGAGGCGGGCGCGCTCGACCGGATGGCGGAAGAGTATGCCGCGCTCGGGCTGGCGCCGCGCCGCATTCCCACGGTCCCGGAGGCGATGCGGGACCACCCGGGCCTGTCGCCGCCGCTGATCTCCTACGCCGGCCGGGACAACGTCGCCGCGATCCACACGCCGCGGGAGGTGCGTGGGCGCAGCCTGGCGATGCAGGGCCATGTGGACGTGGTGCCGGAGGGCGCGGCCGACCTCTGGCTGACGCCGCCCTACGAGCCCTCGGTCCGCGACGGGCGGATGTACGGGCGCGGGGCGGGAGACATGAAGGCCGGGATCATCTCGTACCTCACCGCCTTCCGGGCGCTGCGGATGGCCGGATTGCAGCCGGCGGCGCCGGTGCAGATGCAGGCGGTGATCGAGGAGGAGTGCACGGGCAACGGCGCGCTGGCCACGATGCTGGCGATGCCGAAGACCGACGCGGTGGTGATCCCGGAGCCCGGACCGGGGATGGCCGCCATGTATTCGGCCGAGGTCGGCGTCGTCTGGGCCTGGGTGACAGTCACCGGCCGCCCCGTGCATGTGCGGGACATGCACGCCGGGATCAACGCCATCGAGGCAGCGATGCGGATCGCGGCCCGCTTCAAGGACTACGAGAACGAGCGGAACCGGGCGGAGAACATCCATGCCGCCTTCCACGGCGTGAACCATCCGGTGAACGTGAACCTCGGCACGGTCGAGGGCGGGGAGTGGAACAGCAGCGTGCCCACCCGCGCCCGCGTCGGGCTTCGAGTGGGCGTGATGCTCGGCTACACCGCCGCGCAGACGCGCGCCGACATCGAGCGCATCGTGGCGGAGGCCGCCGCCGATCCCGCGCTGCGCGGGACGAAGGTCTCGCTGGAGTTCAAGGGCTTCATGGCCGATCCCTGCGCCTTCGATATGGAGAGCGACATCGCCCGACTGGCGCAGCGCTGCTACGCCGAGGCCGCGGGAAGCGAGCTTCGCCATTATCCCGCGACGGGGCTGACGGACGGTCGATTCTTCACCCTGTACCAGGACACGCCCGTGGCCTGCTTCGGGCCGGAGGCGCAGGAGATCCATGGCATCGACGAGAGCGTGTCGCTCTCCTCCATGCACGACATCACGCGCAGCATCGCGCTGCTGATGGCGGAGTGGTGCGGGGTGGAGAAGGCGGGGTGAGCAACCTCCCGCTCTCCGGCGGGCGCCTGTGGGATTCGCTGATGGAGATGGCGCGGATCGGCGCCACGCCGAAGGGCGGTTGCGACCGTCAGGCGCTGACCGCGCTGGACGGCGACGGGCGCGCTCTGCTGGCGCGTTGGGGCGCGGAGATCGGGCTGACCCTGACAACGGACCGGCTGGGGAACATGGCGCTGCGGCGTCCCGGGCGCGACGCGTCCCGCAGGCCCGTCGCGATCGGCAGCCACCTGGACACCCAGCCCACGGGCGGGAAGTTCGACGGGGTGCTCGGCGTCCTGGCGGGGCTGGAGGTGCTGCGCGCGCTGCACGAATCCGGCACGGAGACCGAGGCCCCGATCGTCCTGGTCAACTGGACGAACGAGGAGGGGGCGCGCTTCTCCCCGCCGATGCTCGGCAGCGGCGCGGCCATGGGCGCCTTCACCGAGGCGGAGACGCTCGACCGTCGCGACCCGGACGGGGTGCGCTTCGGTGATGCGCTGCGCGCGATCGGGTGGGAGGGCGATGCCGATCCCGCCGCACTGCGCGATCTGGACGCCTATTTCGAGCTGCACATCGAGCAAGGCCCGGTGCTGGAGCGGGAGGGGCTGGACGTGGGCATCGTCACCCACGCTCTGGCGCAGCAATGGTTCGACGTGACCGTGACCGGTGAGGAATCGCATGCCGGCAGCGCCATGTCGCACCGGCGCGACGCGCTGGTGGCCGCGGCGATCCTGATCGAGGCGCTGGAGGGCATCGCCCGGCAGGCCGGCGGCGACGGGCGCGCGACGGTGGGGCGGATCGCGGTGGAGCCGGCCAGTCGCAACGTCGTCCCGGCCCGCGCCGCCTTCAGCGTGGACCTGCGCCACGGGAATGAGGCGGCGCTGGATCGCATGGCGGCCGCCCTGCGGGAGCGCGCGGCGGCGGTCGCGGTGGAGCGCGGCCTGACGATCGAAGTGGCACCCTTCTGGTCCTTCCCCCAGACGCCTTTCGACCCGACCCTCGCGCAACGCCTGCGCGACGCGGCCAGCACCCGCGGCCTGCGCTGGCGCGACATGCCGACCGGCATCGGCCATGACGCGGTCTACGTGGCGCGGCGCGTGCCGGCGGTGATGCTCTTTTCCCCCTGCGAGGGCGGGATCAGCCACAACGAGGCCGAGGCCATCACCCCCGAATGGGCCGAGGCGGCGCTGCTCGTCCTGGCCGACGCGGTCGTCGCCACCGCCGGAATCGCTGGAGATTAGACCCATGCGCATCGCCATCGGCGGCTTTCTGCATGAGAGCCATTCCTTCGCCCCGCGCGCGACCGCCTGGGCCGATTTCCTGCAACCGGGCGGCTTTCCCGCGCCGCAGCGCCCCGCCGGGCTGGTGATGGCGCTGCGCGGCACCTCCGTCCCGGCCGCCGGCGCCATCGTCGCGGCGGAACATGCGGGGGTGAAGATCGCGCCGCTCTCCTGGGCCTTCGCGAACCCGGCGGGCCCGGTGACGGCGGAGGCGTTCGAGCGGATCTCGGCCTGGATCGTCGGCGACCTATCGGACGCGCTGGAGGAGGGGCCGCTGGACGGCATCTACCTCGACCTGCACGGGGCGATGGTGGCGGACGCCTTTCCGGACGCTGAGGGAGAGCTTCTGCGGCGGGTCCGCGCCATCGCCGGGCCGGACATGCCGATCACCATCAGCCTCGATCCCCACGCCAACATGACCGCGGAGATGGTGGAACGGTGCGATGCCGCGGCGCCGTTCCGCACCTACCCCCATGTGGACATGAAGCAGGCGGGCGCGCGCGCGCTCAAGCTGTTGGTGGAGCGCATCCGCCGCGGCAGCCCCTATGCCAAGGCGTACCGGCAGGTGGATTTCTGGCTGCCCATCACCAGCCAGTGCACGATGGTCCCCCCGATGAGCGAGGTCTACGCGGAGCGCGACCGCATCGCGACGCGGCACGGCGTGTCGGAGCTCGCCTTCTGCTTCGGCTTTCCCTACGCCGACTTTCCGGGCTGCGGCATGGCCATCGCCGCCTATGCCGCGGACCAGGCGGCGGCCGACGCGGCCGCGGACGAGTTCCTGGCCCTGCTGAACCGGCGCGAACGGGACTTCGACGCGGAGATCCTGCCCGCCGACCGCGCGGTGGCGGAGGCGATGAAGGGGAGCGGCACGCGCCCCGTCGTCATCGCGGACACGCAGGACAATCCCGGCGGCGGCGGCCATGGCGACACGACCGGGCTGCTGGCGGAGCTGATCCGGCAGAACGCGCGGAAGGCCGTGCTCGGACTGATCAACGATGCCGACAGCGCCCGCGCCTGCCACGCGGCCGGGGAGGGCGCCACGGTCTCGCTCAAGCTGGGCGGGAAGAGCGACGGGGCGCCGCTGGACGTGAACGCCCGCGTGCTGCGGCTCTCGAACGGGCGCTTCACGTGCACCGGACCGATGGCGGCCGGGAACCCGGCGGATCTCGGGCCGTCCGCGCTGATCGCCATCGGCGGGGTGCGCGCGATCGTCGCCAGCCGCAAGATGCAGGCCTATGATCAGGCGCTGTTCCGGCACCTGGGCGTGGAGCCCGCCGCGGAGGCGATCATCGCCGTGAAGTCCAGCGTCCATTTCCGCGCCGACTTCCAGCCGATCGCCGAGCGGGTGATCGTCGCCGCGGCGCCCGGGCCGGTGGTGGCCGATCCCGCGACGCTGCCCTTCCAGAATCTCCGCTCCGGGCTGCGTTTGCGCCCCGGCGCGAATGATCGCACGCCCTGAACCGCCGATGAGCGTCGCCGTCCTTCGCACCATTGCGTTGCCCTCGGGCCTCCCCGCCCTGCGAGACCGCGCGGAGGCAGAGGGGTTCCGGATGCTGCGCGTACTCGAGGAGGACTGGGTGGACGGCTCCGTCCGCTTCAACGGGGCGGGCGAGGCGCTGTTCACCCTGGTCGAGGGCGCGACGCTGCTCGGCATCGGCGGCGTGACCCAGGACCCCTACGCGGATGCGGGTACGGCGCGGGTGCGGCGGCTCTACGTGGATGCGTCCCGCCGGCGGAAGGGGCTGGGGCGGATGCTGGTGGACGCGATCGTCGAGCACGCGGCGGCCAACGGCTTCCGCCTGATCCGCGTCCGCGCGCCGGACCCCGCCGGCGCGTTCTACGAGCGCTGCGGCTTTCTTCGCGACATCAGCACGGGCTCCGCCACGCATTCCCGGCCGCTGACGCCGCCGGGCTGATCAGCCGCTCTCCGCCAGGAAGGCGCGAACGGCCTCCGCGCGGGGGATCGGGGCCACGGCACCGTAGCCCGTGGTGGCGAGGGCGGCGGCCGCATTGGCGTAGCGGGCGGCTTCCTCCGGCGCATCGCCCGCCAGGAGGCGGGCCAGGAAGCTGCCGCCGAAGGTGTCCCCGGCGCCGGTCGCGTCCACCGCCCTGACCCTGCGGCCCGGCACGCGGGTGCGGCCGTCCCGCGTGGCGACGAGGCAGCCCTCCTTGCCGAGTTTCAGCACCACCAGGGGGCAGAGGCGGAGATAGAAGTCGGCAACCGCGTCCACCTCCTTCAGCCCGGTCAGGATCTCCGCGTCCTCCAGCGAGGGAAGGGCGATGTCGGCCATGCCGATCGCCGCGTGGATCACCGCGGCCGCCCGGCGCGCGGGCCAGAGGGCGGGGCGGTAGTTCGTGTCGTAAGAGACGCGAACCCCGGCCGCTTTCGCCACCTCCATCGCGCGGAATCCGGCGTCGCAGGCCGAGGGCGAGATCGCCTGGCTGATGCCGGAAAGGTGCAGGATGCGGGCGGCGCGGATCGCGTCCTCCGGCACGTCGCCCGGACCCATGAGGCTGGCCGCGGAGCCGTGGCGGTAGAACGTGAAGTGGTGGCCGTCCTCGTCGTGGGAGACGACGTAGAGACCGGTCGGCGCGTCCTTGCGGCGCCGGACAGTGCCGCTGTCCACGCCCTCCTTTTTCCAGAGCGCGATGAAGGAATCGCCGGGCGCGTCCGTGCCGATGGCGGTGATATAGCCCGCCCGGGCGCCGCTACGGGCGGCGGCGACGGCGGCGTTCGAGGTGTCGCCGCCATGCCCCTGCAGGTAGAGCGTCCGGCCGTCCTCGCCGGCCGGCTGCTGGTTCATCTCCAGCATGGGCTCGCCCATGCAGAGGAGCTCCGCGTTCATGCCTGGCGCAGCCCGAGCACGTCGAGGGCGGCGGCCTGGACGGCGGCGCGGTTGCCGGCCGCGACGAGGCCCTCATCCACCAGCTTGCCGCCCATGCCGACGAAAGCGGCGCCGGCATCGAGGTAGTCTCCGACCTCGCGTGCCGCAACGCCGCCGGTGGGGCAGAAGGCGACCTTCGGGAAGACGGAGCGCAGCGCCCTCAGATGCGCCACGCCCCCGGCCGAGGAGGCAGGGAAGATTTTGACCACATCGGCGCCCGCGGCCAGCGCCTCCCGGACCTCGGTTGGGGTGAGGGCGCCGAGCATGACCGTGGCGCCGGCGGCCCGGGCCGGTGCGACGACCGTGGGCTCCACCCAGGGGGAGACGAGGAACCGGGCACCGGCGGAGAGGCAGGCTTCGGCGGAGGCGGCGTCCGGCACGGTGCCCGCGCCTACGAGCAGGTCGGGGTCCGAGGACAGGTCGCGGATGAGCGCGGGCGCGTCCGGGATAGTCATGGTGATCTCGAAGACCGTGATCCCGGCCTCCCGCAGCCAGCTCACCGCCGTCGCGGCCCGGGCCGCGGAGGAGAGGCGCACCACCGGCACCACGCGCGCCTTGCGCAGCCGCTCCATCACCTCGTCGGCCATGCCGTGTCCTCCCCTGAACGCGCCGGGCGACGATCTCCGCTTCGGGGCCGGATGGCCACCGCGGCGATCGGCTCCCGCCTGGCGGGATGGGAACGCAGATCCGCTGAAAACGAAAGCGGCCCGCGGGATCGCTCCCGCGAGCCGCCTTGAGGATGGGGCGGGAACTACCCCTCCGTGCGTGCCACCGCCTGACCGGCCGTGGACTGGGCCGACACCGCGCCGGGCGTGCCCGCCAGCACCGGCTGGCTCGCCGGCAGCGCCGCGATCAGCGCCATGGAGACCGCGGCGAGGTACGGGATCGCCTGCACCCCGAGGATGACGGTCCAGAGGATCGCCTCCCAGGTGCCCGCCCTGTGGGCGACCGTGATGCCCACGGCCGCGAGGAGGAGGAGAAGGAGCATGATCCCTTCCTGCCGCGCGGTCAGCAGGCCCTGCACCAGGGCGGGGGCGTTCTCCATCTTCGGCGTGCGGGCGAAATGGGCCCGCCGCTTGAAGAAGCCCTGCCACACCGCCTTACCGATGGTGTGGGTCAGCGCCAGCCCGCCCAGGGCCGCGCCCAGCCGGTCCCAGGGCCCGCAGGCCACCCGCGCCCGGTAGAGCGTCCAGATCTGCGCGAGCTTGAAGACGAAGAGTCCGAGGCTCGGCAGCATGAAGAGCAGGATCGGGAACTCGTCCGAAAGGCCGATGGCCGTCAGCGCCGTGCGAACCCACTCCGTGCTGAAGGCGGTCCCGAGCAGCACGACCTCGGGGTGGATGCGCGTCAGCGGGATCGCGATCAGGCCGATGGACCAGATGAGACCGCCGATGACGAAGGCCAGACCCAGCGCGTCGCCCACCCAGGGCATCCATCCCATGACGAAGTGGAAGCGCTGCCCCTGCGTCAGGGACCGGTCAAAGGGGTTGAGCAGCGCGCGCCAATGCCCCTTGCAGATCTGCACGGCGCCGAAGGCCCAGCGGTGGCGTTGCTTGCGGTAGGCGGCGAAGTCGTCCGGCATGACGCCGCGGCCCATGGAATCCGGCACGTAGACCGCCTCCCAGCCCGCGCGCATCAGCTTCAGGCCGAGCTCGCTGTCCTCGCAGATGCACCACTCCGCCCAGCCGCCGGCCGCCTCCATCGCGGACTTGCGGATCAGCGTCATGGTGCCGTGCTGGATGATGGCGTTGCGCTCGTTGCGCGTGACCATGCCCGCCTTGAAGAAGCCGGCGTACTCCCAGAACATCAGGCGCTTGAACAGGCCGCCCTCGCCGTCCCGGTAGTCCTGCGGGGACTGGGTGAAGCCGACCTCCGGCCGCTGGAAGAAGGGCACCATTCGGCGCAGCCAGTCCGGGCGCACGATGTAGTCGCTGTCCAGCACGCCGATGACCTCGGCGTCGGGCGCGGTCTCCCGCAGGGCGAAGTTCAGCGCGCCGGCCTTGAAGCCCGGCCACTGGCCCAGGTGGAAGAAGCGGAAGCGCCCGCCGAGCCGCGCGCAGTGCTCGGCCACCGGCTCCCACAGCGCCGGGTCCTTCGTGTTGTTGTCGATCACCAGGACCTCGAAGTCCGGGTAGTCGAGCTCGGCCAGCGCATCGAGGGTCTGGCGCACCATCGCCGGCGGCTCGTTGCAGATCGGCAGATGGACCGAGACCTTCGGCAGCCGCGCACCGACCGGCGCGGGCAGGGCGGGCCAGCGGCGCTTGTTCACCCGGCCCCACACCGTCTCGGCTAGCTCGAAGCCATCCGAGAGGAGCAGCGCGAGGAGCAGCGCCTGGCCGGCGATGAGCGCCGCCCAGACGATCCCCGCGGCGGTAGAGAGATAGGTCTCGCTCATCGCCAGGATGACGGTCGTGGTCAGCGCCACCGCGCCCTGTGACAGGGCCGCGAGCAGCAGCTTGCCCTGCCAGCGGATGTCAGGCCGGCGCTTCAGGAAGAAGAAGGTGCAGAGGAAGGCGAAGAGGCTCGCGCCGAGGGCCCAGAAGGCCCAGCCGGGCGTCTCCTGCACGGCGCCGACCAGCGGCCACTTCGGCGCGCGGTCGAGGTCGTACATGCCCCAGTGGCCGGCCGCGCGGCCCTCGAAGGACACCTTCCACGGCTGGTCGAAGGCCTCCATGACGAAGTAGTCGAGGCCGCGCTGCTCCGCGATGTTGAAGAAGGTGCGGAGGAACTGGGCCTGGTTCACCCGGGTGGCGCGGGCGGCGCCGATGTCGCGGCCGTCCGAGGGCCAGCCGACCTCGCCGATGACGATCCGCTTGCCGGGGAAGCGCGCCTGCACGGCGTCGTACTTCTCCATGATGAAGCGGAGCGCGTCGTCCACCGGCAGCCCCTCCCAGTAGGGAAGGAGGTGGATGGTGATGAAGTCCACCGCCTCGCCGAGCTCGGGGTGGTCCATCCAGACGTGCCAGGGCTCGGCGGTCGAGACGGGCTGGCGCACCTGCCGGCGGACCTGCTGGATGTACCCGACCATCTGGGCGGGGGTCAGATCGCCGCGCAGCACCGCCTCGTTGCCGACCAGCACGCGCTCGACGTTGCGGCTCTCCCGCGCGACCTGCACGAGCCGCCGGATCTCGGCCGCGTTCCGGTCGAGCCGGCGATCCAGCCAGGAGCCGAGGGTGATGCGGAGGTCGAGGCCCGTGCTCCAGGCGATCTCGGGGATGCGCTCGAGCCCGCCATGGGCGGCGTAGGTTCGCACGTGCCGGGTCATCGGCGCGACCCGGCGGAGGTCGGCCTCGATCTGCTCGGCGTTTGGCCAACGCTCGCCTTCAGCGCTCTGGCCGCGCTGGTAGGGGGCGAAGGCGAGGCCGTTCACCTGCCCCCGGAAATCGGGCATCGCGACCGGCTGGTTCAGCGCCCACCAGGTGCCGAGATGCGCCAGGGCGACGAGGGCCAGGACGATCAGGGTGCCGCGGTGGCGGGAGAGGCGGCTCGGGAGAGGGGTGGCGTTGGGGGTTGTCCGGCTGAACTGCGGGGCAACATGCGCGGTCATCGCGGGATGGGCTCCGGCGCGAGTTGCCCGCCTCACCGCCCGGCCGATCCGGGCTGGCGCGAATCGGGAACTGTTGCGCTCGGACGTGATTAACGTGAGCGGGTGCGGCGCGGTTCCGGCCCAAATGGGGCAATATTGCGGCGCAGCATCGTTGCTGCCCACGAAACGGGCGAGGATCGCGTCGGACCGGTGCCGCCTGCTCTTCCTGCGGGCGGAGGCCATGCCCTATGCAGGCGCGGCGCCCGCCTTCGGGCGCGTGAAAGGTTACGGACGGTTCATGTCGGCCTTGCTGGAGATCGGGATCATCCTGGTCCTGGTCCTGATCAACGGCCTCTTCGCCATGAGCGAGCTGGCGATCGTCTCCGCCCGGCGGGCACGGCTCTCGGCGATGGAACGGGGCGGGTCGGCCGCCGCGCGGACGGCCCTCGCCCTGTCGGACGATGCCGAGCGGTTCCTGCCGACCGTGCAGGTCGGCATCACCCTGGTCGGTGTCGGCGCGGGCACCTTCGGCGGTGCGCGGCTGTCGGCCACCCTCGGGCCCTTGCTGGATTCGGTTCCCGGCGTCGCACCCTATGGCGGCGAGGCGGCGCTGGCCCTCGTCGTGGTCATGATCACCTACCTCTCCCTCATTTTGGGGGAGCTGGTGCCGAAGCAACTCGCCCTGCGGAATCCGGAGGCGATCGCGGTCCTCGTGGCGCGCCCCATGGCGGCGCTGTCCCGCTTCTCGGCGCCGGTGGTCTGGTTGCTGTCGCGCTCCTCCGCCCTCGTGCTCCGCCTCCTCGGTGCGCACCACCCGGTGGAGCAGTCCGTGACGGAAGAGGAGGTGAAGGCGGTGGTGGCCGAGGGCGCCGAGGCCGGCGCGCTGGAGACGGAAGAGCGCCACATGATCGAGCGCGTTCTGCGGCTGGCCGACAAGCCGATCCGCGCCCTGATGACGCCGCGGACCGAGGTGGTCTGGCTCGACCGCGCCGCCACCGCCGAGGAGGTCGCCGAGCGGCTGCGGGCGGAACCGGTGAACCGCTTCATCGTCGCCGACGGGCGGGTGGACAACGTGGTGGGGGTCGCCGCGGCGAAGGACCTTCTTGACCAGGTGCTCTCCGGCCGCCCCCTCTCCGTGGCGGAGGCGCTGCGGCAGCCCCTGGTGCTGCCGGACAACCTCTCCGCCCTCGATGCGCTGGAGCGCATCCGGCAAAACTCCCTCGGCCTCGCGCTCGTTATGGATGAGTACGGGTCCTTCGAAGGGGTGGTCACCGCCTCCGACCTGCTGGAGGCGATCGTGGGGGAGCTGGGCTCGGCCGATAGCGTCCCCCCGGCCGGCCCCGCGGTGGAACGCCACGACGGAAGCCTGCTGCTGGACGGGATGATGCCGAGCGACGAGCTGCGCGCCCGGCTGGACCTACCGGCCCTGCCGCAGCCCGGCACCTATCACACGGTGGCCGGGCTGATGCTGGCACTGCTGCGGCGGGTTCCCACGGAGGGGGATCGCATCGTCTTCGGCGGTTGGCGCTTCGAGATCGTCGACATGGACGGGCGCCGCGTGGACAAGGTCATGGCCGCCCGCGACGAGCCGCCGGTGGCGGCCGAGGCCGATAGCCCCGCGACCACCGGCTGATCCGGGGCCGCGGGGCGGGGCGGCTCAGCCCCGCGCGGCCGCGAGGCGGGGGGCGAGGACGGTCTCGTCCCGGACCGTGCGGACCCAGTGCGCCTGGACCGCGGCGAGGGCGAGGCCCGCGCACATCCCGATATGTTCCACGGCAACGTGCATGTGGACCACCGCCTCTTCGCCCTGGAAGCGCCAGAAGGCGTGGACCAGCGGGATGGTGAGCAGGGTAAAGACGGCCAGCCAGCCGGCGCCGAGCCAGGCGTGGCGGCCATGGATCACCAGGGCGGAGCCGGTGATCTGGGTGATGATGGTGGCCACCGCGATCACCGCCGCGGGCTGGAGGTTGAACATCGCCATCTCCGCAAGGGTGGCGTTGAAGTCGGCGATCTTCGCGAGGCCGGCGGCCCAGAAGGGGAAGGTGACGACCACGCGCATGAGGATGCCGAAGGCGCGGTTGTCCAGGATGGCGGCGATGGGGCTGGGCATGAGAATTCCGGCAGCAGGGGGCGTCGTCGCGCCCGTTTCGATGGCGCCGGAGAATGCTCAGGAACGGTCGCGTCGAGAGCGCATGACGGCGCCGTTCGTGTCGCGCCTGTCGCGCGCGACCGCTCGCGCTCAACCCGGCTCCCCCGGCGCCCGGGGCCCTCGCATTGGGCCGGCGTGCAGCTTCGCCTCTGCCGAAGCTTTCTTGGCGAACCGCTGCGCCAAGGCCCTCGGGATGACGGTCGGGACAGCGGCCAGCGTGCTCGCCTCCGCTGCGAAGATGCGGTGATTGGGCACCGCCGCATGAAAGAGGTTCACGCGCAGGGCCGCGGCTCGTCGGGGCCGTGACCCCTCGCCAGCCTGCGTCGGGAAACGGGGCGACCTTCTAGTTGCCCGCCGCGGCAGTCTTCGCGATCGGCGCGATGAACTGGGGCTCGGTGTCCCAGGGAAAGAGGATCCAGGTGTCCTGGCTCACCTCGGTGATGAAGGTGTCCACCAGGGGCTTGCCGGCGGGCTTGGCATAGACGGTGGCGAAATGGGCCTTCGGCAGCAGGCCACGCACCACGCGGGCGGTGGTACCGGTGTCCACCAGGTCGTCCAGCAGCAGCCAGCCGTCGCCGTCTCCGGCCGCGATGGGCGACTTCACCACGCGCGGGATGCCCCGCTCCTCCTCGTCATAGGTGACGACGGAGACGCTCTCGATCAATCGGAGATCGAGTTCCCGCGCCACGATGGCGGCGGGGATCAGCCCGCCCCGCGTGATGGCGACGACGCCTCGGAAGCGGCCCTCGTCCGGACCCTTGCCGTGCAGGCGCCAGGCGAGCGCCTTGCTGTCGCGGTGCAGCTGGTCCCAGGTGACGGTGTAGTAGCGCGGCGCGGCCATGCGGGGTCCTCGGGCGGGGGCTGTCGGTTCGGGCGGGACGCGGGGCTCAGAAGAGGCGGCCGCCATCTGGCACCGGCTGGTCCGGGCGGATCAGGACCACCTCGCCCGCCGGATCGGGGACGCCGAGGACGAGCACCTCGCTCTCGAAGCCAGCGATGCGGCGGGGCGGGAAGTTCACCACCGCGAGCACCTGCCGCCCGATGAGCGATTCGGGCGTGTAGTGCGCGGTGACCTGGGCGGAGGAGCGGCGCACGCCGATCGCGCCGCCGAAATCCACCCGAAGCTGGAAGGCGGGCTTCCGGGCGGCTGGGAAGGGTTGGGCATCCACGATGGTGCCGACCCGGATATCCAGGCGCTGGAAATCCTCGATCGTGGCCTGGGCGGGGGCGGGCGCGTCCATGGGTCGCGCTTAGCCGGGTCGCGGGCCGGGCGGAAGGGCGGTTCGGCGGGTCGGCGAGCTTGGCGGCCCAGCTTGGCGACGGGCCGCGGCCGGCCCAGCTTAGGGGCGCATGAACCCGCTCCCGAAATCCGTCGCCACCGTCTGCCTCTCGGGCTCGCTGCCCGACAAGATCGAGGCGGCGGCCTCGGCCGGCTTCCAGGGGGTGGAGATCTTCGAGCAGGACCTGCTCACCTATGACGGGACGCCGGCGGCGATCCGGGCGATGGCGGAGGACCTGAACCTCGCCATCACGATCTTCCAGCCCTTCCGCGACTTCGAGGCGATGCCGGAGCCGCAGCGCCGCCGGAACCTCGACCGGGCGGAGCGGAAGTTCGACGTGATGGAGGAATTGGGCACGGACCTCGTCCTCGTGTGCAGCAACGTCCAGCCCGCCGCGATCGACGACCCGGCCCGGGCGGCGGCCGATCTGCGGGAGATGGCGGAGCGCGCGGCGAGACGCGGGCTCCGGGTCGGCTATGAGGCGCTGGCCTGGGGCCGTCACGTGAACCGATGGCGTCAGGCCTGGGAGATCGTGCGCATGGCGGATCACCCCGCGCTTGGGCTGATCCTGGACAGCTTCCACACGCTGTCGCTCGGCGACGATCTCTCGGGCCTTTCGAGGGCCGTTCCGGCCGAGAAGATCGCCTTCGTCCAGCTCGCCGACGCGCCCCGCCTGTCCATGGACGTGCTGAGCTGGTCCCGCCACCACCGCGTTTTTCCCGGCCAGGGCGACCTCCCGGTCGGCGATTTTCTGAAGGAGGTGCTCGCCGCCGGCTACCGCGGCCCGCTCTCGCTTGAGGTCTTCAACGACGAGTTCCGCGCCGCCCCGTCCCGCCGAACGGCGCGGGACGCGCACCGCTCCCTCATCTGGCTGGACTCGACCCTGGCAGGGCCACCCTCCGTTCCGGCGGCCCCTTTGCCGTCGGTGCCGAGGCTGGACGGCGTGGAGTTCATCGAATTTGCGGTGGACGACGCCAGGCGGCGGGAGCTCTCGACCTTCCTGGGCACGCTCGGCTTCGGCTTGGCGGGGCGCCACCGGTCCAAGGATGTGGAGCTGTGGCGGCAGGGGGGCGTGAACCTCGTCCTGAACGCCGAGCCCGACAGCGCAGCGGCGGCCCATTTCGAAATGCACGGTGCCTCGGTCTGCGCCACCGCGCTGCGGGTGGACGACTCGGCGCGGGCCATGACGCGGGCGGAGGCCCTGCTCTGCTCCACGTGGCGGGAGCGGGTGGGGGAGGGGGAGCGGCGCATCCCCGCGGTCCGCGCGCCGGACGGGACGTTGCTGTACTTGGTCGAGCCAGGGTCGGCCGGACGCAGCATCTGGGAGAGCGACTTCGAGCTTCTGCCAGGGGCAGCAGACACCCGTGGGTTCGAGGGCGTGGACCACATCGCCCAGGCGTTGGCGCCCGGTCAGATGGACGGCTTCGTCCTGTTCCATCGTGCGGTCTTCGGGCTGGAGCCGCAGCCGCTGGTGGACCTGCCGGACCCGCAGGGGCTGGTGCAGAGCCGGGCGATGTCGGATCCGGCAGGGCGGGTCCGCCTGCCCCTGAACGTGTCGGAAAGCCGTCAGACGGCGACGGGGCGCTTCGTCTCGGCGATCGCGGGGGCCGGGGTGCACCACGTGGCCTTCGCGGCCCGGGACATCCGGGCCGCGGTGGAACGGCCGGCCTCATGGCTCACGATCCCCGACAACTATTACGAGGACATCGGCGCCCGCTTCGGCCTGGAGGACGACGCTATCGCGGCGCTGGAGCGGGACAACCTGCTCTTCGACCGGGATGCGGCGGGCAACGAGTTCCTTCACGCCTACACCCTGACCTTCGAGGACCGCTTCTTCTTCGAGGTGGTTGAGCGAAGGGGCGGCTACCGCGACTATGGCGCCGCGAACGCGGCCATCCGCATGGCGGCCCAGGCCCGGTCGCGGCCGTGGATGCCGCCGCGCTGACGCGATCGCCGGCCCTCCCGACCCTCTGCTGACCGGACCTCCATGACCGACCTGCCGACCACCCCCGCCTTCCGCCTGGATGGCCAACGCGCCCTCGTCACCGGGGCCTCCGGGGGGATCGGCCGGGCGGCGGCCGTCGCACTGGCGGAGGCCGGGGCGGAGGTGGTGCTGGCCGCCCGGACCCTGTCCGCGCTGGAGGCGACCGCGGCGGCCTTGACGGCCAAGGGACGGAAGGCCACGGCCGTGGCGCTGGACGTGACGGACCGGGCGGCGGCGCGGGCCGCGGTCCAGGCGCACGGGCCCTTCACGGTCCTCGTGAACAACGCCGGCACCAACATCCGCGAGCCCTTCCTGGACGTCCAGGACGCCTCCTTCGATGCCCTTCTGGACCTGAACACCCGGGCTGCCTTCACCGTGGCGCAGGAGGTGGCGCGGGGCATGGTCGCGGCCGGGCAGGGGGGCTCGATCGTCAACGTGTCCTCGGTGAACGGGCATGTCGCGGGGATGAACCGCTCCGTCTACACCGGCACGAAGCACGCCTTGGAGGGCTTTACCAAGGCCTGGGCGGTGGAGCTGGCAAAGGCCGGCATCCGGGTGAACGCGGTCTGCCCGGGCTTCGTGGACACCCCCCTGACGGAGGGAATTCTTTCGGACCCGGCCTTTCGCGCGCGGGAAGCCCGGCGTATCCCCCTGGGGCGCATCCTGACCGTCGAGGACGTGATGGGCGCGATCGTCTTCCTCGCCTCCCCGGCGGCCGCCGGCATCACGGGGGCGAGCCTGCTGATTGACGGGGGGCTCTGTTCCATCTGATGCGCGACCTTCACCTTCCCGGCCGCAGCCCGGCCATGGCCATGAACGGGATGGCCGCCACCTCCATGCCGGTGGCAACCCTCGCCGCCCTGGACATCCTGCGGGCCGGGGGGAACGCGATCGACGCGGCCATCGCCGCCTGCGCGGTCCTCTGCGTCGTGGAGCCGCAGTCCACCGGCATCGGCGGGGATTGCTTCTGCCTCTACGCCCCGGCCTCGGGCGGGGTGGTCGCGATCAACGGGTCGGGACGGGCGCCGGCCGGGGCGACGCCGGAGGCGCTGCGGGCCTCGGGGCTGAGCGCCATGGTCAACACCTCGGCCCATTCGGTGACGGTGCCGGGCGCGGTCTCGGCCTGGGAGGCGCTGAACAAGGCCCACGGCAAGATCGGGATGGACCAGATCCTGGCGCCGGCCATCCGCTACGCCGAGGAGGGCTTCGCCGTCTCCTCCCGCGTCTCCGCGGACTGGGCCGATAGCGTGGGCAAGCTGTCGAAGCAGGATGCGGCCAAGCGCCGCTTCCTGAAGGACGGCCAGGCCTATGGCTTCGGGGAGGTGTTCAAGCAGCCGGAGCTCGGCGCGACGCTGCGCGCCATCGCGAAGGACGGGGCGAAGGCCTTCTACACCGGCCCGATCGCGGCCGACATGGTGGCCGCCCTCCGCGCCGCCGGCGGCACCCACACGGAGCAGGACTTCGCCGAGGGGCAGAACGTCGCTAACTTCGTGGACCCGATCTCCCGCAAGTGGCGGGGGATGGAGGTGTTCCAGTGCCCGCCCAACGGATCGGGCCTGCTGGTGCTGATGCTTCTGGGCATCCTGGAAGGCTTCAAGGAGCCCGCCGGCCCGCTGGACGTGACCCGCGCCCACCGGCACCTGGAGGCGGCGCGCCTGGTCTACCGCGACCGCGACGCCTTCCTGGCCGATCCGTCCCAGGTCGAGGTGCCGCTCGCGAAGCTGCTCTCGGATGAGTACCTGGCGAAGCTGCGCGGCATGATCCGAGACGACAAGGCGATGGAGGAGCTTCCCCCGCCCGGCGACGTGGACTGGCAGAAGCACAAGGATACGGTCTACCTGACGGTGGTGGACCGAGACGGCAACGCCTGCTCCTTCATCAATTCCCTCTTCGAGGGCTTCGGCTCCGGCATCCTGGCCGAGAAGTCAGGCGTGATGCTGCAGAACCGCGGCTTCGGCTTCCGCCTGCAGGAGGGCCATCCGAACTGCATCGCGCCGAAGAAGCGGCCGCTGCACACCATCATCCCGGGCATGGTGATGAAGGACGGGAAGGCGCTGATGTCCTACGGCGTCATGGGCGGCCACTTCCAGCCGATGGGCCAGAGCTGGTTCCTGACGAACCACTTCCAGTTCGGCCTGGACGTGCAGCAGGCCCTCGACCTGACGCGCGTCTTCCCGAGCGTCGGTGCCAACCACCGCGACGTCGAGATCGAGAACGGCATCACGCCGGAGCTGCGGGACGGGCTGGCCGCGCTGGGCCACCAGCCCAAGCCGATCAAGAAGCCGCATGGCGGCGGCCAGGCCATCCTCATCGACCGGGAGCGGGGCGTGCTGATCGGCGGTTCCGATCCCCGCAAGGACGGCTGCGCGATGGGCTACTGAGCCCGTCGCGACCCGTTTGACCACCCGGAGGAAAGCGCCCTTGACCGAGCCCTGTGACCTGACCGCGACCGAGGCCCGGCGCCTGATCGGGATCAAGCGTCTTTCCCCGGTGGAACTGCTCGATTCCTGCCTCGCGCGCATCGACGCCGTGAACCCCGCCATCAACGCGATGGTGGCGATGGACACGGAGCGGGCGAAGGCTGGCGCCAAGGCGGCCGAGGCCGCGGTCATGGCGGGGGAGCCGCTCGGCGCGCTGCACGGGCTGCCGATCGGCATCAAGGACCTGGAGGACACGGCGGGCCTCGTCACCACCTTCGGCAGCCCGCTCTTCAGGGACAACGTGCCGACGAAGGACCTCGGTTCCGTCGCGCGGCTGAAGGCGGCGGGCGGCATCGTCCTCGGCAAGACGAACACGCCGGAATTCGGGGCGGGGGCGAACACGCGCAATGCCGTCTACGGCGCCACCGGCAATCCGCATGACCCCACGCGGTCGGCCGCCGGCTCGTCCGGCGGTTCGGGGGCGGCGTTGGCGGCCGGCATGGCGCCGCTCTGCTCGGGCTCGGACACGGGTGGGTCGCTGCGGAACCCGGCGGCCTTCAACGGGATCGTCGGCTACCGGCCCAGCGCGGGCCTCGTCTCGTCGGAACGGCGGCAGCTCGGCTGGTCCGTCCTGTCGGTGCTCGGCCCGATGGCACGCAACACGCCGGACGTGGCGCTGATGCTCTCCGCCATGATCGCGGACGATCCGACCGATCCGCTCTCCTACACCGTGCATGGCGGTGTCGGGCGGGCGCGGCCCTCGGACTACTTCCCGCTGCCGGAGCTGGACCTCTCCTCCCTCCGCGTCGCGGCGACCGAGGATTTCGGCCTCGCCCTGGTGGAAAAGGGCGTGCGCGAGACCTTCCGCAGCCGCGTCGCGGCGCTGGAGCCGCTGTTCGGGCGCGTGGACCGCACCACCCCTGACTGCTCGGGTGCGAACGAGGCCTTCGAGATCCTCCGGGCCATGAACTTCCTCGCCGGCCACGCGGAGAAGGTGGCGAAGACGCCGGAGATGGTCGGCCCGAACGTGCGCGCCAACGTCGAGGAGGGGCTGCGCTACACCCTCGCCGACGGCGCCCGCGCTTCCAGCCTGCAGACCGCGATGTACCTGCGCTGGCAGCGCTTTTTCGCGGAGGGGACGGATCTGATCCTCTCCCCGGCCATCACGGTCTCGCCGCGGCCGTGGTCGGAACTCTACCCGGCCGAGATCGATGGGCAGAAGACCCGGACCTACTTCCACTGGCTGGCCATGGCCTACATCGTCACGCTGACCGGCCATCCCGCCATCTCCATCCCGCTCGGGCGGGACGAGAAGGGAATGCCCTTCGGCCTCCAGATCGTCGGGCCGCGCGGGGGCGACGCGCTGGTGCTCCGTGCCGCGGCGGCGATCGAGGCGGCGGTGGCGGGCGACGCCACCCTGTCCCGGCCGATCCCCGATATCGCGGCGCTGGCGAAGGCACCGCCGATCTCCTCCATGCCCGGCTTCCTGGGCTTCGACTGAAGGTCCGCGCCATGCGCCTGTTCCTCGCTGCTGCGCTCGCCGCCTCCCTTTCCCTTCCCGCCGCCGCGCAGACCCTGCGGATCGCCACTGCGGCGGAGACGAGTTCGGCCGACCCGCACCAGTACGCGGTGACGCCGAATACGACGCTCCGGCACTCGATCTTCCAGTCCCTGGTGGACACCGCGCCGGACCTGTCCGACCGCCCGGGCCTGGCGGCCCGGTGGGAGCGGGACGGGGACCGGACCTGGGTCTTCCACCTCCGGCCCGGCGTCACCTTCCACAACGGCGCGCCCTTCACGTCCGAGGACGTGGTGGCGAGTTTCTGCCGCATGATCAACAACGAGGGGGAGGTGGCCTCCTCCTTCTCCCGCATCGTCCGCATGATGGAGAAGGTGGAGACGCCGGACCCCATGACGGTCCGGATCACCACCCGCACGCCGAACCCCCTCTTCCTCAGCGATGTGGGGTCGCTCGTCATCATTCCCCGTTCGCTCGTCCCGGCAGGGAATCTCGACTTCCAGGCCGGGCCGCAATGCGGGGTGCAGGGCGCTTGGCCGACGGTCGCCCAGTTCAACGATGGCAGCGCGGCGATCGGCACGGGGCCCTTCCGCCTGCGCTCCTACACCCGCGGCGGTCCGATCGAGTTGGTGCGGAACGACTCCTACTGGGGCGAGAAGCCGCATTGGCAGAACGTCCGCCTGACGCCGGTGACGGCGCCCGGGCCGCGTCTGGCCGGCCTTCTGGCCGGAGACCATGACCTGATCGAGGCGCCCGGCACCGCCGACCTGGCGCGCCTGCGGCAGAACCAGAACGTGACCGTCACCACCTCGCCCACCACGCGGCTGGTCTTCCTGCAATTCGACGTCGCCCGGTCGCCGAGCCCCTTCGTGCAGGGCGGGACGGGCGCGAATCCGCTGCAGGACGCCCGTGTCAGGCAGGCACTGTCCCTGGCGCTGGACCGGCGCACCCTCTTCTCCCGCGTCATGGACGAGGTGACGATCCCCGCCGCCCAGTTCCTGCCGGACGGCATGGCGGGCACGATCCCCGGCCTGCCGGTGCTGCCCTATGACGTGAACCGGGCGCGGGCTCTGCTGGCCGAGGCCGGCTACCCGAACGGCTTCGCCTTGACCTTCCACGCGACCAACAATCGCTACATCAACGACGCCCGGCTGGCCCAGGCCATCGCCGCCTACTGGCAGCGCATCGGCGTTCGGGTGGAGCTGGACGCCATGCCCAGCAACGTCTTCTTCACCCGGCGGGCGCGGCGGGAGTTCTCGGTCGCCATGGGCGGCTGGTCCGCCAATGCGCCGGAGACGATGCTCTTCTTCCAGACTTGGCTGGCCAGCACGAATGCCGACCGGGGGCAGGGGACGAGCAACTACGGCGGCTGGTCGAACCCGGAATTCGACGCGGTTGCCACCCGCGCCTTCGCGACCATGGACGACGCGGCCCGGGCGGAGCTGCTGCGGCAGGCCAGCCGGATCGCGCTGGACCAGATGCCGGTGATCCCTGTCCATTTCGAGGGGGCGAGTTGGGCGATGCGCCGCGGCCTCCGCTACGCCGGGCGCGTGGACGAATCGACCCGCGCCGGCGAGGTCATGCCCGCGAACTGAGCCCCGGACGCGGGCCGTCCGCGCGGCCCGCGCTGCGGCCCGAATCCGGGGCCCTCGACCTCCGCGCTTCCATCCACCCGACCCGATCGGATGCTGCCATGCCCCTCGATCCCCCGCTCGCCGAGGCTCTGGCCCGGCCGGGCCGTGCCGCCATCCGCTTCACCGACGAGGTTGGGGACCCGACCCGGCCGATCACGCTGCACACCTATCGCCCGCAGGCGCACCGGCCCGGGAACCCGGTGGTCATCGTCCAGCACGGCATGGCGCGAAACGGTGATGAATACCGTGACTTCTGGGTGGAGGCGGCGGATCGCCACGGGCTGCTGATCGTGGCGCCAACCTTCTCCGCGGAGCTCTATCCGGGGGCGGAACTCTACAACAACGGCCATGTCCTGGACGGCGACGGGTCGCTCCGGCCGGAAGCCGCGCGGGGCTACAAGGTTCCGGCGCGGGTCTTCGCGGCGCTGCGGGACGCCGGTGTCACGTCCCGGCAGAAGGCCTGGATCTTCGGCCACTCGGCCGGTGGGCAGTTCCTCCACCGGCTGCTCTCGACCGAGCCCCACGACGTCTTTGAGGCGGCAACCGTCGGCAATCCCGGATGGTACACGCTTCCCACCCTGGACCGGCCCTTTCCCGAGGGGCTGGGCGGGATTGGGGCCACCGAGGCGAACCTCCTCGCGCTCCTCGCCTACCCGATGACCGTCCTGGCCGGGGAGGCGGACACGGAGACGAGCGGGCCGAGCCTGCCCTCCCAGCCCGCGGCCATCGCCCAGGGCCCGCACCGCTTCGCCCGGGCGCGGCACTACTTCGAGGCGGGGAAGGCCGAGGCGGCGCGCCGGGGCGTGCCCTTCGGCTGGCAACTCGTCACGGTTCCGCACATCGGCCATGACGGGGCGGCCATGTCCCGGGTGGCGGCCAGCCTGTGGTTCGACGGGCGGATGCCGCCGGTGGAGACCCTGGCCGAGTGGGGCCGGGCGAAGGCGGGCGCGCTCTAAGCGCGCCAAGCCGGCGCCTTACCAGCGCCGGTAGCCGTAATGGTAGGGCCGGTAATAGCCGTACCCATAGCCGTAGTAGCGCGGGCCGTAATAGGCGGGCGGTCCGACATACACCGGGCCGCCGGACGCGATGGCGGCGCCGGCCAGGGCTCCCACACTGGCTCCCACCACCGCCGGACCGGCGACGTAGGGATCCGCATAGGGTCCGTAGTAGCAGCCGCCGAGCGAGATCCCGGCCAGCGCCAGCAGCGCGAGACGTGTCCTCATCTCACCAACCTTTCCTGACCGGACCGAAGCCGCCCGCCATGGCCGGCGGGCGGTGCGGTCGTGACCTCCGTAGAACCCGGATCGTGCCCTCGGGGTTGCCGTTCCTGGCCCGTCCGCGACTAGTCGCGGCGGCCACCAGGCTTCCCCCCTGCGCGCGCCCTGCCCACGGGTGCGCAGGGTCCCACGCTAGGTCGACGGTCGGCACGCGGGCCGCTTGCGCCGCGGACGCGGCGGGCGGATCACCGAGGGAGAGGCGTCGAATCAGCACGGGAACCTCCGAGGAGGTCAGGATGGCCACCCCGTGCGGCAAAGATTCGTCTGAGAAGAGGTGCATCCGGGCGTTAGCAGGGCCATTTCGTGGCGGGGCGGAACCCACCGCGTTTCGCCCTGGCCTGTGCCCTACGCCCGCTGGCCGGAGAAGGCGTTGAAGGTCTGGAGGGTATAGGTGTCCTTCACGCCCGGCACCGACTGCACCGTTTCCACCACGAAAAGGCCGATGTCCTGGTCGGGTTCGAGGTAGAACTTCCCGAGAAGATCGTATTGGCCGCTGGTGGAGTGCATCTCGGAGAGTTCCGGGATTCCGTCCGCCATCTCGCGAGCGACCCGGTAGGCCTGGCCCATCTCGCACTTGATCATGACGAATATTGCTCGCATCCCGGCCACCCTATGCCCTACAGGGCGGCAGGATGCGGCCGGGGCCCGGCATCGGGAAGTCCCACCATGTCGGATCATTGTTGCGTGATCCGGGTCTCGTTGCGAGAATAGAGACGACCTTCGGACACAAAGATGCGAGCGCGTACTCAAATCCTGGTGCTGGCCGTGCTGGCCGCCGCTGGCGCGGCCTGGCACACCTACGCGGACCAGCTCGGCGTGCCCCGTCCGCTGGCG
Organism: Muricoccus radiodurans; assembly: GCF_050154705.1. Lineage (GTDB taxonomy): Bacteria > Pseudomonadota > Alphaproteobacteria > Acetobacterales > Acetobacteraceae > Roseomonas > Roseomonas radiodurans. The sequence goes on from NZ_CP189561.1 coordinate 544,725, forward strand.
CTGGTGGGGCTTGAACCGACGGCGCGCGGCGCGGCCGCCGCGACCGGTGGCGCGGCCAATGCGCCCACGCCGGTGGCCGTTTCGCCGGTTCGCGTCGGGACCGTGATCGAGCGCGCGGAGAGCGTCGGCACCGTGCGCGCCCGGGAGGCCGTGACAGTGACGGCCAAGATCACCGGGATGGTCACCGCCATACGGTTCCAGGAAGGGCAGCGCGTCGCCGCCGGGGCGGAACTGATCGGGCTCGACGACAGCGCGCTGCGCGCGGAGCTGGATCAGGCCCGCGCCCTTCTCGACGACGCCCGCAGCCAGCTCCAGCGGGCCCAGCGCCTCGTCGCCTCCCAGGCGGTCGCGGAGCAGCGGGTCGACACGCTCCAGGCCACCTCCCGTCAGGCCGAGGGCCGGGTGCGCCAGGCCCAGGCGCGGCTGGAAGAGATGCGGATCACCGCTCCCTTCGCGGGGAGGGTGGGGCTGCGGCAGGTGAGCCTCGGCGCCCTCATTCAGCCGGGGACGGCGGTGACGACGCTCGACGACCTGACCCGCGTGCGGGTCGAGTTCGCGGTGCCGGAGGTCTATCTCGCCCGGGTGCAGCCGGGCAGCCGGGTGACGGCCCGCAGCTCCGCCTTCGGGGAGCGCCGCTTCCAGGGAACGGTCCTCGTGGTGGACACCCGGATCGACCCCGCCACCCGCAGCGTCCGGCTGGTCAGCGAGTTCGACAACGCCGACGAGGCGCTGCGCCCCGGCCTGTTCCTGACGATCGAGTTGAACCTGGAAACCCGGAACGACGCCCTGCTGATCCCGGAGGAGGCGATCGATCCGGTGGGCGAGCGCGCCTTCGTCTTCGTCATCCGGGAGAACCGGGCCCGCCGGATCGAGGTGCAGATCGGCCAGCGCCTGACCGGAGAGGTGGAGGTGACGCGGGGCCTGCGGGCCGAGGACAAGGTGGTGGTGCGCGGCCTGCAGCGGTTACGCAACGACGCGCCGGTCCGGGTCACCGAGACCCTCACCCGGCCGACGAGCTGACGGAAGCGCCCCGATGGTCCTGAGTGACGTCTCCATCAAGCGGCCCGTCTTCGCCAGCGTCATCAGCCTGCTGCTGATCGTGATGGGGGGCGTCTCGGTCTTCCGGCTACCGGTGCGGGAGTACCCGGCGATCGACCCGCCGATCGTCTCGATCACCACGACCTATACCGGCGCCTCCGCCGCCGTGGTGGATACCCAGATCACCGAGCTCATTGAGGCGGCGGTCGCGGGGATCGAGGGCGTGAAGATCATGTCCTCCTTCTCCCGCGATGAGCGCAGCAACGTCACGCTGGAGTTCCGCCTGAACCGCAACGTGGATGCGGCCGCGAACGACGTGCGGGACCGGGTCGCCCGGGCCCTGGCGCGCCTGCCGGAACAGGCTGACACGCCGGTCGTCGCGAAGGTGGACGGCGACAGCCGGCCGATCCTCTGGATCGCGCTGACGTCCAATGCCTTCAACGGCATGGAGCTGACCGAGATCGCCCGCCGACGCTTCTCCGACCGGCTGGCCATCGTGGACGGCGTGGCCCAGGTGCTGATCCAGGGCGAGCGCAAATACGCCATGCGGATCTGGCTGGACCGCCAGGAGATGGCGGCCCGCGGCCTGACCGTCCAGGACATCGAGGACGCGATCCGGCGGGAGAACATCGAGCTGCCCGGCGGCCGGATCGAGAGCAGCCAGCGCGAGCTGACCGTCCGCACCGACACGCGCATGTCCCGCCCCGAGCAGTTCCGGCAGGTGGTGCTGACGCGCGGCGCCAGCCAGGTGCTGTTGGGCGACGTGGCGCGGGTGGAGATCGCGCCGGAGGACACGCGCGGGGAGTACCGCATCAACGGCGTGCCCGGCGTGGGCCTGGGCATCCTCCGGCAGTCCACGGCCAACACCCTGTCCGTCGCGGACGGGGTGAAGGCCGAGGTGGAGCGGATCCGGGCGACCCTGCCGGAGGGGATCGAGACCCAGATCGGCTATGACGAGAGCATCTTCATCGCCCAGTCCATCTTCGAGGTGGAGCACGCCCTCGTCACCGCCCTGGTCCTGGTGGTGATCGTCATCTTCTTCTTCCTGCGCTCCGTCCGCGCCACGATCATTCCCGCCGTGGCCATTCCGGTGTCCATCATCGCGAGCTTCATCGCGATGTCGGCGATGGGCTTCTCGCTCAACGTGCTGACTCTGCTCGGGCTCGTGCTCGCCATCGGCCTCGTCGTGGACGATGCGATCGTGGTGCTGGAGAACGTCCACCGCCGGATCGAGGAGGGGGAGCCGGTCCTGCTCGCCTCCATCCGGGGCAGCCGGGAGATCGCCTTCGCGGTCATCGCGACGACCCTCGTGCTGGTCGCCGTCTTCGTCCCGCTCTCCTTCATGGGTGGCAACACGGGGCGGCTCTTCTCGGAGTTCGGCTTTGCCCTCGCGGCCTCGGTGGTCTTCTCCGGGCTGATCGCGCTCACCCTCACGCCGATGATGTGCTCGAAGCTGCTGAAGGAGCACCAGGGCGAGTCCCGGCTTATCCGCTGGACCGAGCCCTTCTTCCTCGGGATGAACGGGGCGCTGCGCTGGACGCTGGACCGGGCGCTGCGGGCGCCGCTGATCGTGCTGGCGGGCGTGGGGCTGCTCTGCGGCTTGGCGGTGGTGCTGTTCAACGCCCTGCCGAAGGAGTTCGCCCCGATCGAGGACCGGGCCTCCGTCATCATCCCGATGACGGCGCCGGAGGGCGCCTCCTTCAACTACATGCGGGGCCAGGTCGAGCAGGTGGAGCGGATCACCGAGGAGTACCTCCGCAGCGGGGAGGCGATGATCGTCTTCGCGACGCTCGGCGGCTTCCAGCGTCCGCCCCAGGGCAACCAGGCGAACATGTTCATCCGCCTCGCTCCTTGGGAGCAGCGTCAGCGCCGGCAGCAGGCCGTGACGCAGGAGCTCTTCCCTCGCCTCACCGCCATCCCCGGGGTGCGCGCCTTCCCGCTGAACCCGCCGTCCCTCGGTCAGCGCGGCTTTCAGCCGCCGGTGCAGTTCGTCATCGGCGGGCCGGACTACACCACCCTGGTGCAGTGGCGGGACCGCTTCCTGGAGCGGGTGCGGGAAAATCCCCGCCTGCTGAACCTGGACAGCAACTTCCGCGAGACGAAGCCGGAGATCCGCGTCTCGATCGACCGCCGCAAGGCCGCCGACCTCGGCGTCTCCATCCAGGCGGTGGGGCGCACGATCGAGACGATGCTCGGCTCGCGCGAGGTCGGCACCTATGTCGAGGGCGGCGAGGAGTACAAGATCCTCCTCCAGGCGCGGGAAGGCGACCGCGGCACGCCCTATGACCTGCAGAACATCTTCGTCCGGACGCTGAGCGGCGGGCTGGTGCCCCTGTCCAACGTGGTCCAGCTGCAGGAGCGGGCGCGACCGCAATCCCTGGCCCGCGAGGACCGGGTCCGCGCCATCACCATCTCCGCGACCCCCGCCGCCGGCTACGCGCTGGGCGAGGCGCTGGATTACCTGGACGCGGTGGCGCGGGAGGTGCTTCCGCCCGACGCCCGCATCTCCTATCGCGGGCAGAGCCTGGAGTTCCGGGAATCCTCGGGCAGCCTGGCGATCACCTTCGCCATGGCCCTGCTCGTCGTCTTCCTCGTGCTCGCGGCGCAGTTCGAGAGCTTCGTCCACCCCTTCGTCATCCTGCTCTCCACGCCGCTGGCGGTGACGGGCGGGCTGCTGGCGCTGCATCTCACGGGCCAGTCGCTGAACATCTTCTCCCAGATCGGCATGATCCTGCTGATCGGGCTGATGGCGAAGAACGGCATCCTGGTGGTGGAATTCGCCAACCAGCTTCGGGACGAGGGACGGTCCATCCGCGACGCGGTTCTGGAAGCCTCCGTGGTGCGGCTGCGTCCGATCCTGATGACGTCCATCGCGACGGTCCTCGGCGCCGTGCCGCTGGCCTGGGCGACGGGTGCGGGCGCCGAGAGCCGGCAGGCCCTGGGCGTCGTCATCGTGGGCGGGATCACCCTCTCGACCTTCGTGACCCTCTACGCCGTTCCGGCGCTCTACCTTCTCCTGGCGCCCTACACGAAGCCGGTCGGGGCGATCGCGGCGAAGCTGCGGGAGCTGGAGGGGCCGGCCGTCCATGCCCACGGGCACGGCCATCGCCGCCCGCAGCATCCTGCGCCCGCGGAGTGACGCCGCCCGCCGGGGCGACTAGTCTCCGGCCCGCTTGAGTGTGCGGGCCGGAGGGAACGGATGAGCGCTGCGAAGACGAAGGCGGTGGGGCGGACGGGCGGGCAGCTCCTGGCCGATGCCCTGGTGGCCCAGGGGGTCACCCACGCCTTCTCGGTCCCCGGCGAGTCCTTCCTCGACCTGCTGGACGGCCTCTACAACGTCCGCAACCGCATCGAGCTCGTCACCTGCCGCTTCGAGGCCGGCGCAGTCCACATGGCGGAGGCCCATGGCAAGCTGACCGGGCGTCCCGGCGTGGCGATCGTGACCCGCGGCCCCGGCGCGTGCCATGCGAGCATTGGCGTGCACGTGGCGATGCAGGATTCGACGCCGCTGGTCCTCATCGTCGGCCAGATCCCCTTCTCCGAGACCGACCGCGACACCTTCCAGGAGGTGGATTACCGCCGGATGTTCTCCCCGCTCGCGAAATGGGTGACGCAGATCGACGACGCAGCCCGCATCCCCGAGCTGATGGCCCGTGCCTTCGACGTTGCGACGTCCGGCCGCCCGGGCCCGGTCGTCGTCGCGATCTCGGAGGAGATGCAGAAGGCCGTGGTCGAGGTGTCCGACGTGGGCCCCGCACCCGTCCTGCCTGCGCACCCCGCGCCGCACGCCATCCCCCGCCTGCTTGAGCTGCTGGACAAGGCGGAGCGACCGCTGGTCGTGCTGGGCGGCTCTTCCTGGTCCGCGGCGGGGAAGGACGCGATCCGCTCCTTCATCCTCGCGCATGACCTGCCGGTCGCCGTGGGCTTCCGCCGTCTGGGCCTGTTCGAGGGGGATTCGGACAACTTCGCCGGGGACCTCGGCGTCGGCTCCGATCCCGGGCTGGTGGCGCGGACGAAGGAGTCCGACCTCGTCATCGCGATCGGCACGCGGCTGGGGGAGGCGACGAGCCAGGGCTACACCCTGTTTCCCGTGGCGGAGACGAGCCGGATCGTGCAGGTCCATCCGGACCCGGCCGAGATCGGGCGCGTCTTCCGGCCGATCCTCGGCATCACCGCGGACCTGAACGCCTTCGCCGTGGCCCTGCGGGACGCAGCGCCGCGCCGTCCCCGCCCCTGGTCGGCCTGGACCCGCCGCCTGCGCCAGGGCCGGGAGGCGAGCGTGAAGGCGCCGGATTACCAGGGGCCGCTGAACTTCGCCCGCGCGCTGCAGGCGTTGGAGGCGGAGCTGCCCCCCGACACGATCTTCACGGTGGACGCCGGCAACTTCGCGACCTGGCCGCAGCGCTTCATGTCGGTGCGGGAGGGGCAGGATTTTCTCGGCCCGACGAACGGGGCCATGGGCTACTCCGTCCCCGCAGGGATTGGTGCTGCGATCACCTACCCGGACCGGCAGGTGGTGAGCTTCGTCGGCGACGGCGGCTTCCTCATGACGGGGCAGGAGATCGCGACGGCCTTCCACCACAAGGTCGCTCCGATCGTGATCGTGGTGAACAACGGCCAGTACGGCACGATCCGCATGTACCAGGAGCGAACCTACCCCGGCCGCGTCTCCGGCACCCAGCTCACCAACCCGGATTTCGCCCGCTTCATCGAGGCGTTCGGAGGCCACGGCGAGGTTGTCACGGCGACGGACGAGCTAGTCCCGGCCTATCTCCGGGCCAGGGCGAGCGGCCTGCCCGCCGTCATCGAGGTGCGGATGAGCCCGGAGCAGATCACCAACCGCGCGACGGTCGCGGATCTGCGCGCGGCGGCGGCGAAGGGCTGACCGGACACGGGTGGCCGCGGGAGAGGGAAGGAATTCTCTCCCCGGTCCTCCGACCACCTCCTTCCTCGAAGGTGCCGCCGCAGGCGCAGCAGCTCAGCCGCCGAGCGGCAGGCGTTCGCCGATCAGAAAGGGTGCGCCAGGGCCGGCCTGTGTGAACAGGCAGAGCTCCGTGATGCGGCGCGGCTGCATCGCGACCGTGCCGAGCCAGGACTCGACGGCCGGGCGGACGAGGGCCGCCTCCTCGTCGGACAGCCGGCGCGTCAGGGTCACGTGGAACCACCACTGGGCGAAGACGTAGGGGTAGCCCCAGCGGTGCAGGTTCGCGCGCTCGGCCTCGTTCATCCGCTCCGGGCGACGCCGGGCGATCTCGGCCTCGTCGGGCGGGATGCGATGGTGGTCCACAGCCTCGACGCAGGCGTCGGCGAAGGCCTGCAGGGCGGGGCAGGGGGCGGTTTCCCGCAGCGCCAGGAAGCCGTGGTGCGGTGTGACGGCCAGCGGCGGCAGGTCGAACGGCGCAGTCCGCGCCGCCAGCCGCGCCGCGTCCTCCCGCAGAGCCTGATACCCCTGGGCCAAGCGGAAAGGCGGCTTCAGCGTGCCGTGCAGCCCGTAGCCACGCGCTTCCCGCGTCAGCTCCTCCATGTCCACCCCGGGAAGCTCGGGCTGCCGCAGGGTCGCGCCGGTTTCCGCGTCCCGGCCGAGCCATTCGCTGCCCAGCCGGTGCAGCGGATCGCCCAGGGCCGGCGCCCAATACAGCGCGGCCCTCACGCGATGCGCTCGCCGGCCCGCCAGACGGCGCGGATCACGGGCATGTCGCCATAGGCGGCCACCCGCACGAGGTCTGCCCGCAGCCCCGGCTCGATCCGCCCGCGGTCCTTCAGGCCGAGCGCGCGCGCCGGATTGTCGGTGACGGTCGCCACCGCGGCGGGAAGGGTGATCCCGTCCTCCCGCGACAGGCGCCAGGCCGCCTCGATCATGGCGGGCGGCACGTAGTCGGAGGCGATGATGTCCACCAGCCCCTCCCGTGCGAGGTCGATGGCGGAGACGTTGCCGGAATGGCTCCCGCCGCGGACGAGGTTCGGCGCCCCGGCGATCACCGCCATCCCGTGCGACCGCGCCGCGCGGGCGGCGTCCATGTTCACCGGGAACTCGCTGATGCGGATGCCGTCCGCCGCGTTGTGGGCGACGATCTCCGGGTCCCAGTCATCATGCGTGGCCAGCGGGATGTCGCGCCCGGCGAAGGTGTCGAGCAGGGCGCGGCGATTCGGGCCGGACCGGGCCTCGCGCTGCGCCACCAGCTCGGCCATGCGGCGCTCGACCGTGTCATGCTTCTCGCCGCCGCGGACGCGCATGGCGCGATAGCGATCAAGGTCGGTGTACTGGCCCACGCCGGGCGAGTGATCCATCAGGCTGACCATCGCGAGCAGCGGATGGTCCTCCATCTCCTCCAGCATCGGCAGCATGTCGTCGGCCGGCAGCTCGCATCGCAGGTGCAGCAGGTGGTCGGACCGGAGCACCCCGGCGGCGTGCAGAGCGGCCATGTCGCGGGCGCCGTCCCGCGCCGTCTGCATCCGGCCGGCGTCGAAGCCGAGGTCGCCGAGGCAGAGCGCGTCCAGCACGGTCGTGACCCCGGCCACCGCCGTCTGCGAGTCGTGCGAGAGGAAGGCCGAGACCGAGGGCCAGCGCGCGTTCTGCCGCGGCGCCACCTGGCGCTCCAGGTTGTCCGTGTGGACGTCCACGATGCCGGGCATGAGGTGGTCGCCGCCCAGGTCCAGAGCGCCGGGAACCGCGCTGGTGCCGGCGGACATCTCGGCGATGACGCCGTCGCGCAGGACGACCGTCCCCCGCTCCACCCGGTCTGGCAGCACGAGAAGGGCGTTGGTGAGGATCGTCTCGCGGGTCATGCGCGCCTTCTGCCGGATCGCGCCGGGCGGGCAAGCCGTCCTGCGTGACATTTCGATGAGACAGATGTCTAGACAAATCCGGGGTGGCCGGGCAAGGCTCCGGCGCCCGCAGGATGGGCTTCAGAGGACTGGTCATGGCCGCCACGCCCCCACCCGGCCTGCGCCGCGGCGCCGGCGAATCCCTCTGGAGGCAGATCACCGAGCGCCTGGAAGCGGAGATCGCCGCGGGCCGCCGGGCCCCCGGCGATCGGCTGCCAACGGAGGCGGCGCTCTCCGCCGGTTTCGGCGTGAACCGCCACACGGTCCGTCGCGCCCTGGAAGACCTCGAGCTGCGCGGCCTCGTGCGCACGGAGCAGGGACGTGGTTCGTTCGTGGCGGAGGACGTGCTGGACTACCCCCTCCGCGGCCGGACCCGGTTCTCAGAGAACGTGCGCGCCGCGCGGCGGGAGCCGGCAGGCCGGATCCTGCGCCTCTCGGAGGTGCCGGCGGACGCCTCGGTCGCGGAGGCGCTCGGGCTCCGCCGCAACCGGCCGGTGCTGCGGGTGGAGCGTCTGGGCCTGGCGGATGGCCGCCCGGTCGTGCTCGGGCTGCATCACCTGCCGCTGCCGCGTCTGGCGGCGGCGGCGGCCGCGCTCCGGGCGGAGCCGTCCATGACGGCGGCGATGACCGCCTGCGGCGTTCCCGACTACCGGCGGGCCCGCACCCGCATCACCGCCCGCCTGCCCACGCCCGAGGAGGCGGAGCGGCTGCAGCAGGCGCGCATCCGGCCGGTGCTGGTGAGCGAATCCCTGAACGTGGACCCGGAAGGAGACCCGGTGGACTACACGATCGGCCTCTACGCCGCCGGACGGGTGCAGCTTCTTGTGGAGGGGGAAGGGGACTGACGTCCCGATCCGAAGAAGGCTGGCTCCCCGAGTTGGACTCGAACCAACGACCTAGCGATTAACAGTCGCGTGCTCTACCAGCTGAGCTATCGGGGATCGCCGCCTGCGCGCCCGCCCTGGTGTGGCGGGGCGCGCCGGATACCGCGACCGGGGCGGCCCCGCAAGGGGGCCATCGGCACGATATGAAGGTTCCGGGCGGAATCGAACCGCCGTAGAGGGTTTTGCAGACCCTTGCCTGACCACTCGGCCACGGAACCGGCGGGCGCCTTCTACAGCGGATCGTCCGCCGCTGGAACCGGCCGCAGACGGGAATCTGCATCGGGCCGGACGCGATGGCGCGGCCGCCTTCCAGGGCTGCGCCGCCACGCCTATAAGCGCGCACCGCAGCCGAGGAGGGCCGCATGGATTTCGCCGAGGCGCGCCGCAACATGGTGAACGGGCAGGTGAAGCCCAACGGGGTGACCGACCCGCGAATCTTCCAGGCGATGCAGGACATCCCGCGCGAACGCTTCGCACCGCCGGCCCTGGCGTCCCGCGCCCTGGCGGATGAGGACCTGGCCCTTGGCGGCGGGCGCGTCCTGTTGCAGCCGATGACGATCGCGAAGCTGATCCAGCTCGCGCTGCCCCGGCCGGGGGAGCGGGCGCTGGTGGTGGCCAGCGGCACGGGCTACGGCGCCGCCATCCTTGCCAGCGTCGGCGTGTCCGTGGTGGCGGTTGAAGGGGACGAGGCGCTGCTCGCCGTCGCCGGGCCGGCTCTCGCGTCGTCCGGCCTGCCGACCGGCAGCCTACGGCAGATCGCCGGCGACCCGGCCGCCGCGCCGGAGGGCGGACCCTACGACCTCATCCTCATCGAGGGCGCGGTGCCCTCGATTCCGCCGACCCTGTCCGGGGCACTCGCCGAGGGCGGACGACTGGTCGGGATCCGCGTTCTGGCCGGGCGCTCCGGCGCCGCGGTGATCGGCCGCCGCATCGCCGGCAGCTTCAGTGTCGTCGAGGCCTTCGACGCCTCGGCGCCGATCCTGCCGGCCTTCGCGCCGAAGCCGGGCTTCGTCTTCGCCTGATGGGGCCGCGGCGCCGGCTTCGCCCGGCCCGCTCCCCCGCCGGCGGACAGCGTAGCCGGGCCTTTTCCGCTGCCGGTTAAGCCCTGCCCGCGCACCGCGCCCTAACGCCGCGGTAACGGACGGCGCGCAATCCTGGCCGCCGGATGCGAGTGCGGTCTAACATCGCCGGGAACCCAGAAGAGTCGGCCCGGGCGCGCGCCCTCCTGGCGCGGGCCTGGCCGTGCAGGAACCTGCCATGACCCGTGCTCTACGCCGCGGCCCTGCCGCGTCCCGCCTGGCCCTCGCGGCCGGGGCCGTCCTGGCCCTGGCCGCGCCCGCCGGCGCGCAGACGCTGCAGGAGGCGCTGTCCCACACCTACGCGAACAACCCCACCCTCGCGACCGCCCGCGCCCAACTCCGGGTGGTGGACGAGAACGTGCCTCAGGCCCTGTCGGGCTGGCGGCCGAGCGTGAGCATCACGGGCAGCGCCGGTTACTTCGATTCCACGCTGCGGCAGCGCTCCACCTCCCTGACGACCCAGGGCGCCCAGACCCGGAGCGTGGAGGTCGACACGGACCGCGCCACGGCCACGCTGGCCGCGACGGTGACCCAGCCGCTTTACCGCGGCGGCCGGACGGTCGCGCAGACGCGGCGGGCGGAGAACCAGGTCCTGGCCCAGCGGGCCCGGCTGCTCTCCACGGAGCAGCAGGTTCTGCAGGACACCGTCTCCGCCTACGTGAACGTGATCCGCTTCCAGGAGGAGGTCCGCCTCAACCTGAACAACGCCCAGGTGCTCCAGCGCCAGCTCAACGCGACCAACGAGCGGTTCCGCGTGGGCGAGATCACGCGGACGGACGTGGCCCAGGCCGAATCGCGGCTCGCCGGGGCGCTCGCCTCCCGTGCGGATTCGGAGGGGCAGCTTCAGAACGCCCGGGCGACCTTCCAGCGGGTGGTGGGCCTGGCCCCCGCGCGACTGACCGCGCCGCAGCCCTTGCGGCCGGCGGCCCGCAACAATCAGGACGCCGCCCAGATCGCCGCGATGAACAACCCGAACGTCGTCGCGGCGCTGTTCGATGAGGCGGCGTCGCGCGACTTCATCGACGTGCAGCTCGGCGCGCTGCTGCCGCAGGCGAGCCTTCAGGCCCAGGGCTTCCGCAACGACAACCAGCAGACCATCGGCACCCGCACGCAGGGCGAGTCCATCACCGCCAACCTGACCGTGCCGCTGTATCAGGGCGGAGCGGAGTACTCGGCGGTCCGTCAGGCCCGGCAGGATGCCAGCCGGCTGCGGAACGTGGTGGATGACCAGCGCCGCACCGCGTCCCAGCAGGCCTCCCAGGCCTGGGAGACGCTTCAGAGCGCCCGCGCCACCGTGGACAGCGTCCGCGCCCAGATCCGCGCGGCCGAGATCGCGCTGGACGGCGTGCAGCGGGAGGCGGTGGTCGGCAGCCGGACCACGTTGGACGTGCTGAACGCCGAGCAGGAGCTGCTGAACGCCCGCGTCTCGCTCGTTCGCGCGCTGGCGAACGTCGTCACGGCCAGCCACGCCCTCGCCCAGGCGGTGGGCCGGCTCACCGCGAAGGACCTCGCCCTGCCCGTGCAGCTTTATGACCAGGAAGCCTATTACCGCGCGGTGCGGGAGCGCTGGTTCGGCCTGCGCGACTATGCCGCGCCCCAGCCGGCGGCGAACTGATGGCAATCGGACCCAATCCGGCTGGGGGGACGGGGAACGATCCGTCGATGGAGGACATCCTCGCCTCCATCCGGAAGATTCTCAACGAGGAGGAGGCGCCGGCTGCGGCGACCTCCGCGTCGCCGGCCGCCGTCGGCGATCCGACCGCGCCGGCACCCCCGGCGCCGCAGGTGGTGCAGGTGGACGACCTGCCGCTGGACCTGACGGAGGACATGCTGGTCACGCCGCCCGGCCCGCCGTCCGAAGCACCGTCGGTCGGGCCGGTCCCGGCGCCACCGGCCCCGCTGGTGACGGCGGCGGAGGTGGTCTCCCCCGCCCAGCCGGAGGGGGAGGGGATCGTGGCCCCGGCGACCGCCGCCGCGGCCGCGGCGATCATCGGCCAGCTCGCGCGGACGGTCGCGGCGGAACGGCATGCCTCGGTCAGCCGCGGCGGCCCCTCCATCGAGGACGTGGTGCGGGAGGAGATCCGCCCGATGCTCCAGTCCTGGCTCGACACGCATCTTCCGCCGCTGGTGGAGCGGCTGGTGCGAGCGGAGATCGAGCGGGTCATGCACCGCGCCGCCGGCTGAGGCGCGGGCCGACGGGCGGGCGGGGCAGGGGCGCGTCGCGTCAGGCTTGACGCGCGGCCCGCCGGCGCGCCAAGCCTGCCCCATGCTGGACAAGACGCTGAACCCCGCCGCTTTCGAGGCGCGGCTCTACGAGGGCTGGGAGAGCGCCGGCGCCTTCGCCGCCGACCCGACCTCCAACGCGCGGCCCTACGCCATCATGATCCCGCCGCCCAACGTCACGGGCAGCCTTCATATCGGCCACGCGCTGGACATCACGATCCAGGACACGCTGATCCGCTTTCGCCGAATGCAGGGCCGGGACGTGCTGTGGCAGCCCGGCACCGACCATGCCGGCATCGCCACCCAGATGGTGGTGGAGCGGCTTCTCGCCGCTCAGGGCATCGACCGCCGGGACATGGGTCGCGAGGCCTTCGTGGACCGCGTCTGGGAATGGAAGGCCGAGAGCGGCGGCACCATCACGCGGCAGCTCCGGCGGATGGGCGCGAGCCTCGACTGGTCGCGCGAGCGCTTCACCATGGACGAGGGCCTGTCCGACGCGGTGCGGGAGGTCTTCGTGACCCTGCACCGGCAGGGGCTGCTCTACCGGGCGCAACGGCTGGTGAACTGGGACCCGAAGTTCCAGACCGCCATCTCCGACCTGGAGGTGGAGAGCAAGGAGGTGAAGGGCAGCCTCTGGCACCTCCGCTATCCTGTGGAGGGGGAGCCGGGACGCTTCCTCATCGTGGCCACAACGAGGCCGGAGACGATGCTGGGCGACACGGCGGTGGCGGTGAACCCTTCCGACGAGCGGTTCCGCGACCTGATCGGCAAGAACCTGGTCCTGCCGATCGTCGGCCGCCGGATCCCCGTGGTGGCCGATGAGTATTCCGACCCGGAGAAGGGCTCGGGCGCCGTGAAGATCACGCCCGCCCACGATTTCAATGACTTCGAGGTCGGCCGGCGCCACAAGCTCCCGGCGCCGAGCGTGCTGGACGCCGAGGGGCGGGTCACCCTGGAGGAGATCGAGGGCGAGGCGCGCGCCTATCCCGGCGTGTCGGAGCCCGACGTGCTCTCCTCCCTGCACGGGCTGGACCGCTTCGACGCGCGCAAGGCGGTGCTGGCCGAGCTGGAGCGGCTGGAGCTGATTGAGAAGATCGAGCCGCACACCCATGCCGTACCGCATGGCGACCGCTCCGGCGTACCGATCGAGCCGCGGCTGACCTGGCAGTGGTACGTGGACGCCGCGACCCTGGCGAAGCCGGCCATCGCGGCGGTGGAGCAGGGCCGTACCCAGTTCGTGCCCAAGCAGTGGGAGAACACCTTTTTCGCCTGGATGCGGGACATCCAGCCCTGGTGCGTCTCCCGCCAGCTCTGGTGGGGCCATCAGATCCCGGCCTGGTACGGTCCGGACGGCCAAATCTTCGTGGAGCGGACCGAGGGCGAGGCAGAGGCCGCGGCCCGGGCGCATTACGGCAAGGACCTGCCGCTGACGCGCGACCCCGACGTGCTGGACACCTGGTTCAGCAGCGGGCTCTGGCCGTTCTCGACGCTCGGCTGGCCGCAGAAGACGCCGGAGTTGTCGCGCTACTATCCCGGCGACGTGCTGGTGACGGGCTTCGACATCATCTTCTTCTGGGTCGCCCGGATGATGATGCTGGGCATCCACTTCATGGGCGACGTGCCCTTCAAGGTCGTCCACATCCACGGGCTGGTGCGGGACGAGCGCGGGCAGAAGATGTCCAAGTCCAAGGGGAACGTAATGGACCCCCTGGAACTCGCCGATGCCTACGGCGCGGACGCGCTGCGCTTCACCATCGCGTCGCTGGCCGGCCCGGGGCGGGACATCAAGCTCGGCCGGCAGAAGGTGGAGAGCACCCGTGCCTTCACGACGAAGCTGTGGAACGCGGCCCGCTTCTGCGAGATGAACGGGATCGCCCCGGACCCGACCTTCGACCCGTCCGCGGTGCGGACGCCGCTGGCGCGCTGGCTCCTCGATGCCGGCAACGCCGCGATCGCGGAGGCGACGGCAGCGCTCGAATCCTACCGGCTGGATGATTATGCCGGCGCGCTCTATCGCTTCACCTGGGGCTCCTTCTGCGACTGGTTCCTGGAATTGGCGAAACCCGTCCTGTCCGGTCCGGACGGCGCGGAGAAGTCGGAGACGAAGGGCGTCGCGCAGCACGTGCTCGGCCTCATCCTGCGTCTGGGCCATCCCGTGATGCCCTATGTTACGGAGGAGCTCTGGGCGCGTTTTGGTTACGGGCCGGAAGGCAGCCTCATCCGCACGCCCTGGCCCGAGCCGGCCGTCGTGCCGGACGCCGAGGCGGCGCGGGCGGAGCTGGGGTGGCTGACCGGCTTCATCGCCGAGGTCCGCGCCGTGCGGGCCGAGGTGAACGTGCCGCCGTCCGTGACCGTGCCGATCCTCCTTCAGGGCGCCAGCCCGGAGACCATGGCCCGCGCGGCCCGCTGGATCGAGCCGATCCGCCGCATGGCCCGGGCGACCGAGGTGACGGCGCTGGACGGTCCGGCCCCGGCCGGCGTCGCCCAGGCGGTGGTGGGAGAGGCGACGGCCATGCTGCCGCTGGCCGGCGTCGTGGACTTGGCTGCCGAGCGCACCCGCCTTGCGAAGGAGCACGCGAAGGCCGAGGCTGAGGCGCGCAAGCACGCCCAGAAGCTGGCCAACCCCGACTTCATCGCCCGCGCGAAGGAGGAGGCGGTGGAGGAGACGCGCGAGCGGCTCTCCACGGCCGAGGCGGAGGCGAGCCGGCTGGCCGCGGCCATCGCCCGGATCGCGGCCTGACGTGCGCTTCTTCGACTTCTTCGCGCTGTCGGTGCTCGCGATCGTGCCGATCCTGTGGTGCCGGTCCCGGCTGCCGCAGATCAACCGCAACCCGCCGATCACGGACGCGCAGGCCGTCCGGATCGGCGCGCTGATCAGCGCGATCCTCTGCGCCGTCTACATCTACCGATACGTCGTCTATCGCTGACGCGGGGCGGTGATCGTCTTCCTCGACTTCGAGGCGAGCAGCCTCGGCAAGCGCGGCTTCCCGGTGGAAGTCGGCTGGATCTTCGAGGATGGCCGGACCGAGAACCACCTCATCCGCCCCGCGCCCGAATGGGATGAGTGGAGCGACGAGGCCGAGGCGATCCACGGGCTGAGCCGCGAGCGCCTGGCGCGGGAGGGCGAGCCGCACGACGCGGTCGCGCGCCGCATGGTCAAGGTGCTGGCGGACCACGACCTCTACGCCTCCGCTCCGTCCTGGGACGGCCAGTGGCTGAGCCGCCTGCTGCGCGCGGCCGGGCTGCCGCGCCATGCGCTGCGGCTGCGGGATACCGAGGAGGCGCGGCGGGACGCGGCCCTCACTGCGCTGCGGGCGGCGGGGCTGGACCCCGCCGCGCATGACCCTCTGCTCGCCGAGGTGCTGGAGGCGGTGGCGCGGGAGGGGAGGGCGGCGAACCCCGCGCACCGCGCCGTGGAGGATGCGCGCCGGGAGATGGACCTTTGGCGCGGTATCCCCGCGAGGGTGGCCCGGGCGCTCCGCGCGGGCTGAGCGCCCCGGCGCACGCGGAGCCGCCCCGCAGGGTCCGCCGGTTGCGGGGGGAGGGGCGTTGCGGGATACAACCCGATCGCAGCCGGGGAACGCCAGATGCTCGACAACGTGCCGCCGAAGCCGCCCGCGCAGGCCTGGGACAAGTCCCGCCTGCCCAGCCGCCACGTCACCGTGGGGCCGGAGCGCGCGCCGCACCGCTCCTACCTCTACGCCATGGGCCTGACGGCGGAGGAGATCGACCAGCCCCTGATCGGCGTCGCGACCTGCTGGAACGAGGCGGCGCCCTGCAACATCGCCCTCAACCGCCAGGCGCAGAGCGTGAAGGAAGGGGTGAAGCACGCCCTCGGCACGCCGCGGGAGTTCACCACCATCACGGTGACGGACGGCATCGCGATGGGGCACCAGGGGATGAAGTCATCCCTCGCCAGCCGCGACGCCATCGCCGATACGGTGGAGCTGACCATGCGCGGCCACTGCTACGACGCGATGGTCGGGCTGGCCGGCTGCGACAAGTCGCTGCCCGGGATGATGATGGCGATGCTGCGCCTGAACGTGCCGAGCGTCTTCATGTATGGCGGCTCCATCCTGCCCGGGAAGTTCAAGGGCAAGGACGTCACGGTGGTGGACGTGTTCGAGGCCGTGGGACAGCACGCCGCCGGCAACATGTCCGACGACGACCTGCACGCCCTCGAATGCGTCGCCTGCCCGAGCGCGGGTGCCTGCGGCGGCCAGTTCACCGCGAACACGATGGCCACGGTGAGCGAAGCGATCGGCCTCGCGCTGCCCGGCTCCGCCGGCGCCCCCGCACCGTATGAGGACCGCGACAAGTGGGCGGTGGAGTCCGGCCGCGCGGTCATGGACCTGCTGCGCAAGAACATCCGCCCGCGTGACATCTGCACGCTGGATGCCTTCTACAACGCCGCGCTGATCGTCGGCGCGACGGGCGGCTCCACCAATGCGGGCCTGCACCTGCCCGCCATGGCGCACGAGGCGGGGCTGAAGTTCACCCTGCAGGACGTGGCGGAGATCATGCGCCAGGCGCCCTATATCGGCGACCTGAAACCGGGCGGGCGCTACGTGGCGTTCGACGTCTACAAGATCGGCGGCATCCCCGTAATCGTGAAGGCGCTGCTGGAGGCCGGGCTCCTGCGCGGTGACTGCATGACCGTCACCGGCAAGACCCTGGCCGAGAACCACCGCGAGGTGATTTTCCCGAAGGACCAGGACGTGATCCGGCCGGTGTCCAACCCGATCTCGCCCACCGGCGGCGTGGTCGGGCTGAAGGGCAACCTTGCCCCGGACGGCGCCATCGTGAAGGTCGCCGGCATGAAGGAGCTGCGCTTCGAGGGCACGGCGCTCTGCTTCGACTGCGAGGAGGATGCCTTCGCCGCCGTGGAGGCACGCGCCTACAAGAAGGGCGACGTCATCATCATCCGCTATGAGGGGCCGAAGGGCGGGCCGGGGATGCGGGAGATGCTCTCCACCACCGCGGCCCTCTACGGGCAGGGGATGGGCGGCGACGTCGCGCTGATCACGGACGGCCGCTTCTCCGGCGCCACCCGCGGTTTCTGCATCGGCCATGTCGGGCCGGAGGCCGCGGTCGGCGGGCCGATCGCGCTGCTGCGGAACGGTGACCGGATCGTCATCGACGCGGAGAAGGGCACGATCGACGTGGACCTCTCGGACGAGGAGCTGACGAAGCGCCGCGCCGAGTGGAAGCCGCGCGGGACGGACTACAATGCCGGCGCGCTGTGGAAGTATGCCCAGCTCGTCGGCCCCGCGCATCTCGGCGCCGTCACCCATCCCGGTGGCGCGGCCGAGACGCACGTCTACGCCGACATCTGAGCCCGGCGCCGCCGGCGGGTCCGCCATGATCCCGCCGGCGGCTGCGGCCCAATGGCCGCGCATGCCACCCTCGCCGAGATGACCGCGCTGCCACCCCTCGCGCTGACCATGGGCGACCCTGCCGGGATCGGGGGGGAGCTGACGCTGGATGCGTGGACGCGGCTTCGGGCGACCGGGCCCAGCTTCGTCGCGCTGGACGATCCGCGGCGGTTGGCGGACCTGGCCAGGCGCCTCGGCCGTGATGTGCCGATCGCAGAGGTGGCGGGCCCCGAGGACGCGGCAGCGATCTTTCCACAGCGCCTGCCCGTGATGACCGTGCGGTTGGCGACGCCCGCCGTGCCGGGACGGCCCGACCCGGCCAACGCGCCGGCGGTGCTCGGCTCCATCGAGCGGGCCGTGGCGCTGACGCAGGCAGGGCGGGCGGGCGGCGTCGTCACCAATCCCATCAGCAAGGCGACGCTCTACGCCACCGGCTTCGCCTTTCCCGGCCACACCGAGTATCTCGGGTCGCTGACCGGGACCTCTCATCCGCCGGTCATGCTGCTCGCCTCGCCGATGCTGCGCGTGGTGCCCGTCACCATCCACGTGTCCCTGCGGAAGGCGCTGGAGACGTTGACAACGGCGGAGATCGTCCGCACCGGCCTCGCTCTTGCCGGCGGGCTGCGGGAGAGCTTCGGGATTGCCGCGCCGCGCCTCGCGGTGGCCGGGCTGAACCCCCATGCCGGGGAGAACGGCGCCATGGGCGACGAGGAACCGCGCCTGGTCGTGCCAGCGATTGAGGCGCTTCGCGCGGCGGGCGTGGACGCCTTCGGCCCGCTGCCGCCGGATACGATGTTCACGCCCCGCGCCCGCGCGGGCTACGACGCCGCCCTCTGCATGTACCACGACCAGGCGCTGATCCCGCTGAAGACGCTGGACATGGATGGAGGGGTGAACGTGACGCTCGGCCTGCCGATCGTGCGGACCTCGCCGGACCACGGCACAGCCTTCGACATCGCCGGCACCGGCCGCGCCGATCCGTCCAGCCTCGTCGCCGCCCTCGAACTCGCGGCCGACATGGCCGCGCGCCGCCACCACGGGAGAGAAGCCCCATGAGACCGCTCCGCCTCGGCGTGAACGTGGACCACGTGGCGACGCTGCGGAACGCCCGGGGCGGAACCCATCCCGATCCCTTAGCCGCGGCCCGGGCGGCTCTGGCTGCCGGGGCGGACAGCATCACGATCCACCTGCGGGAGGATCGCCGCCACATCCGCGACGCCGATTGCCAGGCCATGCGGGCTGCGCTGACCGCGCCGATCAACCTGGAGATGGCCGCGACCGCGGAGATGGAGGCGATCGCCACGGCGCTGCGCCCGCATGCCTGCTGCCTGGTGCCCGAGCGCCGGGCGGAGCTGACGACGGAGGGCGGGCTGGACGCGGCGGGCCATGCCGAGTCCCTCGCCCCGGTGATCGCGGCCCTCGGGGCGGCGGGGATCCGGGTCTCCCTCTTCCTCGATCCAGATCTCCGGCAAGTCGAGGCCGCGGCGCGGCTTGGCGCGCGGGCTGTGGAGCTGCACACCGGGACCTTCTGCGAGGCCGGCGGCGACGCCCGCCGGCGCGAGCTGGACCGGCTGGCCGAGGCCGCCCGGCGGGTGGACGCGCTGGGGATGGAATGCCACGCCGGCCACGGGCTGGACTACGACACCGCGCCTCTGCTGGCCGCGATCCCCGAGGTGGTGGAACTGAACATCGGCCACTTCCTGATCGGTCAGGCCCTGTTCGACGGGCTGCCCGCGGCGGTCCGCCGGATGCGTGCCGTGATGGATGGGGTGCGGCGGCCATGAGCGATCCTTCGGACGTCATTGCCACGACGGGCTACGTCTCCCTCGGCGGGTCGGAACTCCGCGCCCGCTTCGATCCCGCCGGGACGGCCCTGTCCGGCCCGGAATGGGACCGCTTCGCCGCGAGCTGGGGCAATCTGCGCCCCGACACCTTCATGGCCGATGGAGGCCGCTACCGCCTGCGGCGCCACGCCATCTATGCGGCCCGGACCGGTGAGCCGGTGGAGCGCCTGCCCCATGGCCCGCACTATCAGGCCCTGGACCACAACCCCCTGAACGGCGGCATCGAGCGCTGGTTCGAGCCGGTAACGCCGGAGATCAGCGACGGTCCCGCCATGTCGGCCCTCCTCAACGGGGCGCGCACCGTGTTCGAGCGGCTGATGACCCCCGCCGCCTGGCACATCGAGGCGCATCAGTTCCGGATCGAGGCCCGCCCCGGCGCCGCCGGAAAGCCCACGCCCGAGGGGATGCATCGGGACGGGGTGAACCACGTCCTCGTCCTGATGGTCGGGCGCGAGAACGTGGAAGGCGGCGTGACCGGCATCCAGGTGGACGGCCAGCCCGGTCAGGCCAGCTTCACCCTGTCCGACCCCGCGGATGCCGTGCTTCTGGACGACGCCCGCGTCCGCCACGGCGTGACGCCCGTGGTGCCGATCGATCCCGCGCGCCCCGGCCATCGGGACGTGCTGGTGCTCACCTTCGCGGCGCGGGGCGCCTAGGCATCTCGGGCTCCGGGCCGCCCTAGTCCGCGAGGTCGAACAGCACCGGCGCGTGGTCGGAAGGCTGTTCCTCCGACCGGGCGGCCACGTCCACCATGGCGCCGGTCAGGCGCTCGGCGAGTTCGGCGCTCAGCAGGGCGTGGTCGATCCGCAGGCCCCGATTCTGCTCGAAGGCCGGGCCGTAGTCCCAATAGGTCCAGGGCGCGTCCGTCGGGTGCAGGGCCCGGAGCGCGTCGGTCATGCCGAGATGGGTGAGGGCGCGGAAGGCGGCGCGCGTCTCCGGCCGCACCAACGCATCCGTCGCCGGCAGCGCGCCGGGCGAGAAATCGTCATCGGTCGGACAGACGTTGAAGTCACCTAGCACGGCAAAGGGGGTGAAGCTGTCCAGCCGCTCCGCGACGATGGCCCGCAACCGCTCCATCCAGCGGAGCTTGTAGGCGTAGCCATCCGTCCCGCCCGAATTGCCGTTGGGCAGGTAGATGCCGGCCAAGTGGAGCCCGGCGACGGTGATCTCCACGTAGCGGGCATGGGAGTCCTCGTCCTCGCCCGCCAGCACCTCGTGCACCACCTCGAAGGGCAGGCGAGAGACGACGGCGACGCCGTTCCGGCCGCCAGGCTGTCCCACGGCATGGGCCCGGTAGCCCAACCCGTCCAGCTCGGCCGCCGGGAACTCCTCCGTCCGGCACTTCAGCTCCTGAAGCAGGATCACGTCGGGCGCGTGGCGCTCGATCAGCCGGCGCACATGCGGCATGCGCCGCCGCGCGGAGTTCACGTTGAAGGTGCAGAGCCGCACGGTCGGAGGCGCGCCGTCAGCCGACCGAGAAGGACACGCCGCAGCCGCAGCCGGAGGTCGCGACGGGGTTGCGGACGGTGAAGTGGGCGCCGATCAGTTCGTCCGCCCAGTCCAGCTCCGCCCCTTGCAGCAGGTCCAGGGAGACGGGGTCCACGAAGACGCGACCCGCCACGACGAGGTCGTCGGGCTCGGGCGCGTCGGCCAGGTCGAACTTGTACTGGAAGCCCGAGCAGCCGCCCGCCTCGACGGCGAGCCGCAGGCCGGCTTCCGGGCGGCCCTGGCGCGCGGCGATCTCGGCCACCTGCGCCAGGGCGGAGGGGGTCGCGCGGAAGGGGGCGGGAAGGGGGGAGCCGTCCGGCATGGGAAACCTCGTCGGGGCGCGGAATCGGGCGCCTGAGCCCCGAAGATAGGGCGCCGGCCGGGCTTCTCCAATGCGCGCCGCTTGTCCCGCGATCCGGCGCGGTGCTAGGGCCGCCCGAGCCCATGGATCACCCGCCCGCCAGCCCCGAGCCGGAGAGCGCCCCGCCCGCCGGGGACGCGCTGCTCCGTGCCCATGGGCTCGCCCCCTGGGCCGTCCGGCCGGAAGATTCTCGCGGCCGCCTCCACCCCGAGGATCCGGGGGGCGCCCGCTCCCCCTACCAGCGGGACCGGGACCGGATCATTCACTCCACCGCCTTCCGCCGGCTGCAGTACAAGACGCAGGTCTTCATCTACCACGAGGGCGACGCCTTCCGGACGCGGCTCACCCATTCCATCGAGGTTGCCCAGATCGCCCGGTCGCTTGCCCGGCAGCTCCATCTGGACGAGGACTTGGCCGAGGCGCTGGCCCTCGCCCACGACCTCGGCCACCCCCCCTTCGGCCATGCGGGGGAGGAGGCGCTGAACGGCGTGATGCGGAACTGGGGCGGCTACGACCACAACGCCCAGTCCCTGAAGGCGGTGACGATCCTCGAGCACCGCTACGCCGAATTCGACGGGCTGAACCTCACCTGGGAGACGCTGGAGGGGCTGGCGAAGCACAACGGCCCTCTTCGCCGCCCGCCGCCCTACATCGCGGAATACTCGGCGAAACACGACCTGGAGCTGGACTGCCACGCCTCTGCCGAGGCGCAGGCGGCGGCGATCGCCGACGACATCGCCTACAACAACCACGACCTCGACGACGGGCTGCGCGCCGGCATCTTCACGCTGGAGGAGGCCTGCCGCCTGCCGCTCATCGCCATGGCACGGGACGAGGCCATGCCGCACCTGCATCCCGACACCCCGCCGGACCGCGTCTCGGCCGAGATCATCCGGCGCGTGATCAACCTGATGGTGAACGACGTGGTGGCCGAGGCGGAGCGGCGCATCGCGATCCTGCGCCCGAAGGACGTCTCCGACATCCGCCGGGCCAGCGCCCCGGTCGTCTTCTTCTCCGACCGCATGAAAGCGCTGAACCAGGAGACGCGGGAGTTCCTGTTCAACCGGATGTACCGGCACTGGCGCGTGAACCGTACGGCGCTGAAGACGAAGCGCGCCCTGCAGGTGATGTTCTCCCTCCTGCACGGGAATCCGGAGATGCTGCCGCCCGTCTGGGCCGCCCGGGCGGGCGAGCCCGGTTCGGCCGCCGCGGCTCGCACGGTCTGCGACTGGCTGGCCGGCATGACCGACAAGTTCGCCCTTGAAGAGCACCGTCGCCTGACGGACCCCAACATTCCCGGTTGAGACCATGACCCCCCCGTCGAACAATGACATCTTCCGCACCATCCACGCGGAGGTCGTGGCGGCGCTCCGCGCGCAGCTTCCCGACCTGCCCGAGGAGCTGATGGCCCGGGTTCTGGTCGAGCCCCCGCGCGATCCGGCGCATGGCGACATGGCCACGAACGCCGCGCTGGTCGTGGCCAAGCCCGCCCGCATGGCGCCGCAGAAGGTGGCGCAGGAGCTGGCGGAGCGGCTGATGGCGCGCCCGGGCATCGTCCACGCCGCCCCGGCCGGGCCGGGCTTCGTCAACCTTCGGCTGGACGAGTCGGTGCTGCGGGATCAGGTCCCGGCCATCCTGCGGGCCGGCACGTCCTATGGCGACAGCGCGGTGGGCGCTGGGCGGAAGGTGGACCTCGAATACGTGTCCGCGAACCCGACCGGCCCCATGCATGTCGGCCATTGCCGGGGCGCCGTGGTGGGCGATGCGCTGGCGAACCTGCTCGTGAAGGCGGGCTACGACGTCACGAAGGAGTACTACGTCAACGATGCCGGCGCGCAGGTGCAGGCGCTCGCCTGGGCGGCCTACTGGCGCTACCTCCAGGCGCTCGGGACGACGCTGACCGAGGAGGAGTACGCCGCCACCATCCCCGGCGGCCTGCAATACCGCGGCGAGTACCTGATCCCGGTCGGGGAGGCGCTGAAGGCGCGGCACGGAGACGCGCTCGCCCCCAATGCCCACCCGGCCGACCCGGTGCTGTGGCTGGACACCGTCCGGACCTTCACGGTGGACGCGATGATGGTGGAGATCCGGGAGGATCTCGCCGCCCTCGGCGTGCGGCAGGACGTCTTCATCTCGGAGGCGGAGCTGGTCCGCACCGGCGCTGCCGACCGCGCCATCGCCGACCTCGCGGCGCGCGGGCTGGTCTATGAGGGCGTGCTGGAGCCTCCAAAGGGCAAGCTACCGGACGACTGGGAGGAGCGGGAGCAAACCCTGTTCCGCTCCACGCAGTTCGGCGATGACGTGGACCGGCCGCTGCGCAAGAGCGACGGCAGCAACACCTATTTCGCGAACGACATCGGCAATCATGCGGACAAGCTGCATCGCGGCTTCGACGTGCTGCTCCAGGTCTGGGGCGCGGACCACGGCGGCTACGTCACCCGCATGAAGGCCGCCGTGGCCGCCCTGTCCCAGGACCGGCCGGTGCCACTGGAGGTGATTCTCTGCCAGATCGTGAAGGTGATGAAGGGCGGGCAACCCGTCCGCATGTCCAAACGGGCCGGCACCTACGTCACGCTGCGCGACCTGATCGACGAGGTGGGCAAGGACGCCGTCCGCTTCACCATGCTGACCCGCAAGTCCGACGCGCAGATGGAGTTCGACCTGGACGCGGTGGTGCAGCAGTCCCGCGACAACCCCGTCTTCTACGTCCAGTACGCCCATGCCCGCTGCCGCAGCGTCCTGCGGCAGGTGGAGGACCCGGCGCCGGAGGTGCTGGCCGGCGCCCCCCTGGTCTCCCTGACCGATCCCGCGGAGATGGCCCTGATCCGCCGGCTCGCTGCCTGGCCCCGCACCGTGGAGGCCGCTGCTGCAGCGCGGGAGCCGCACCGGATCGCGTTCTTTCTCCATGACTTGGCCGCTGACTTTCATCTACTGTGGAACAGGGGCCGGGAAGACGCGACGCTGCGCTTCATCCGGGAGGGGGAAGAGGACGCAACCCGCGCGAGGCTGGCCCTCGTTGCGGCGACCGCGACCGTGATCCGATCCGGCCTGGGGGTGATGGGCGTCGAGCCCGTCGAGGAGATGCGGTGAGCGATTTCACGGTTCCGAGCTACCGGATCCGCCCAGCCCGGGCGGGCTTCGAGGTTCCATGGAAAATGATCGCGGTGGCCGGCGGCATCGCCGGCGTGCTGGCCGTGGTGGGCGGCGGCCTCTGGTGGGTCACCCGGGCCGCCAACCGCAACGTGCCGACGATCGAGGCCGATACGCGCCCGATCCGCATCCGGCCCGATGATCCGGGCGGCCTGCGGGTCGCCAACCAGGACGAGCGCATCTTCGACAACCAGCGCCGCGGCGGCGCGGCCGCGCCGCAGGCACCTCGGCTGGCGCCGGAGGCCGAGCGCCCGGATGTCGCCGCCCTGCGCCAGGCCGCGGCGACCCGCCCGGCCACCCCGCCCGCGGCGCCTGCACCCCAGCCGGCGCCGGCCGCCGCGACCGCGCCCGCCGTGCCGCCCGGCACCCTCGTCCCCCTGCGCCCGCCCGGATCGGCGCCGGCCGCTGTCGCGCCGCAGGCTGCGCCCGCCGCGCCGCCCGCTGCCCCCGCCCGCCCGGCCGGGCGCATCGTCGTCCAGCTCGGCGCCGTATCCTCGGAGGCCGTCGCGCGGGCGGAGTGGGAGCGCGTCCGCGCCCGCGCCCCGGACCTGATGGGCGACCGGCAGCTCACCGTGACCCGCGTCGACCGGGGAGAGGGGCAGACGCCGCTCTACCGCATGCGCACCGGCGGCTTCGACGCCGAGGGAGCGCGGGCCTTCTGTGCGGGGCTGCGCGCCAAGGGCGCCGCCTGCACGGTGATCGGCAATCCGTAGCCGGATGACGCCGCGCGCCGCGATCACCGGCCTCTCCGGCCCGCGCCTGACGGTGGAGGAGGCGGCGCTCCTGCGCGAGGCGCCGCCCGCGGGCGCGATCCTGTTCCGCCGGAACGTGGAGAGCCCGGACCAGCTCCGCGCCCTGACGGCCGAGATCCGGGACCTGCTCGGGGAGTCGGCGCCGATCCTGGTGGACCAGGAAGGCGGCCGCGTCGCCCGCCTCCGTCCGCCCCACTGGCCCGCCTTTCCCCCGGCCTGCGTCTTCGAGGGCCGCCCGGCGGCGGAGGCCGCGGCGAGCGCCGCCCTGCTCGGCGCCGCCTGCGCCGGGGTGGGGCTGGACGTGGTCTGCGCCCCGGTGCTGGACCTGCGCCTGCCCGGCGCGCACGAGGTAATCGGCGACCGCGCCTTCTCCGCCGGCCCGGAGGAGGTGGCGCGCCTCGGCGAGGCCTGGATCGCCGGACTGATGGCCGCCGGCTGCACGCCGGTGATCAAGCACATCCCCGGCCATGGCCGCGCGACCGCCGACAGCCACGAGGCCCTTCCGCGGGTGGAGGCCGGCGCGGCAGAGCTCGCGCGGGACATCGCGCCCTTCCGGGCCGTCTGTACCGGGAATGCCGGGCGTCACCTCTGGGCGATGACCGCCCACATCACCTACGCCGCGCTCGACCCGGACCGGCCCGCGACCCTGTCGCCCTGCGTCATCGAGCGCACGATCCGCGGCGAGATCGGCTTCGACGGCGTGCTCGTCTCGGATGATCTGATGATGGGAGCGCTGTCGGGCCTCTCGAACGACCTCGCCGCGGCCTCGCTCCGGGCGGGCTGCGACCTCGTGCTCCACTGCAACGGGGTATTGGCGGACACCGCGACGCTGCTCCGTGCCTGCCCGCCCCTGACCGACCGCGCGGCGGAGCGGCTGGCCGCAGCCCGTGCGGCCGCGCGAGCAGCGACACCCGCGGCGCGGGCGGCGGGCGCCCGTCCGCCGGCCGCGACCCAGGCCGCGCACGCGCTGACGACCGCCTGACCCGACCCCATGGAGTGGTTACCCGATTTCGCGGCGGCGGCGCTCGCCGCCATCATCGCGATCACCCTGCACGAGGCCGCCCATGGCTACGCCGCCCGCGCGCTGGGCGACGACACGGCGGAGCGGATGGGGCGCCTGTCGTTGAACCCGATCCGCCACGTGGATCCGGTCGGGACACTGCTGGTCCCCGGAATTCTTGTGGTCTCGCAGCTCCTGGCGATCGGGCGGGTGGAGGCGCTGTTCGGCTGGGCGAAGCCGGTGCCGGTGAACGTCATGGGGTTGCGGAACCCCCGCTTCGGCATGGTGCTGGTGGCCGCCGCCGGACCTGCCGTCAACGTGTTGCTGGCCTTTGCCGCGGCGGTCCTGCTGCTTCCCCTGGTCGGGCCGGGCGGGGACAGCGTGCTGGACTGGATCGAATCCTTTCTCGTCCTCTCGCTGATCCAGAATCTCGTCTTCGCGGCGTTCAACCTCATTCCGATCCCCCCGTTGGACGGGGGCCGCATCGTCGGCGGGCTGCTGCCGCCCTCGATCGGCATTCCCTTTCTCCGGCTGGAGCGGGTGGGATTGCTGGTCGTGCTCGGGCTCCTCTTCCTGCTGCCGCACGCGACCGGAGGCTTCGATCCGATGCGCTGGCTGGTGCGGGCGATCGTCTACCCCGTCGCGCGCCTCATTCTCACCCTCACGGGCCATTCGACGTGACGGCGCCCGATCCCGCGCTGCATGTGACGCTGGACGGGTTCGAGGGGCCGCTCGACCTGTTGCTGGACCTCGCCCGCGCGCAGAAGGTGGATCTGTCGAAGATCTCGATCCTCGCGCTGGTGGACCAGTTCCTCGCCGTGGTGGAAGGCGCGCGGCGCGTGCGGCTCGAGCTGGCGGCCGACTGGCTCGTCATGGCCGCCTGGCTCGCCTGGCTGAAGTCCCGCCTTCTCCTGCCCGAGGACGAGACGGAGGAGGAGGACGCGGAGCTCCTGGCCGAGCGCCTCGCCGACCGGCTGCGGGAGCTGGAGAGGATGCGGGCCGCTGCCGCCTGGCTCGGCGCGCGGCCGCTGCTGGGGCGGGATGTCATGGGCCGCGGGTCCCCGGAGAGCCTTGTCGTGGAGGACCGCTCCGCCCTCTCGGCCGACCTGCCTGGCCTGCTGCGCGCCTATGCGGATGCGCTGCGCCGGGCCGCGGCCCGGCGGCCCTACCGCCCCAAACCCCGCCGCGTGTGGACGGTGCAGGAGGCGCTGGTGCGCCTGCAGTCCCTCGTCGGCCGGATTCCGGGATGGGCGGAGCTGTCTCAGTTCCTGCCGGAGGTCGAGATGGACCCGACCGAGCGCCGCGCCGCCTTGGCCAGCACCCTGATCGCTGGGCTGGAGCTGGCCAAGTCGGGGACCGTCGAGCTGCGCCAGGACGCCGCCTTCGCCCCCATTCTGATGCGCCCGCCGAGCCGGGAGGCCCGTGATGCCGACGCCGCCTGATCCCGAGCCGCCCGTCCCGGCCGAGCAGTCCGCTGTTCTGACTTCGCCCGAGACCCTGCCCGGCGGTCCAAGGGAGGCTGCGGCCGAGTTCACGTCCGACGCCGTGCCGCCCTCGGAGCCCGCATCAGCGCCCCCGCTGGACCCGGAGGACATCGCCGAGGGCGCTGGGGCCGAAGCGGACACGTTGGAGCCGGTGGACCCAGCGACCGATGTGTCGGAGACGACGGCGGGTCAACCCGTCGCCGCCGCTGGGGAACAGGGCGACGCCGGGCGGCCCGCGGAGATGCCGGACTCGGCGGACGCCCGGCGCTCGCCAGAGTGCGTGGACGTCATAAACGACGGTCTGGACGGCGACCGGCCGGAGCCGACGGACGCCGTGTCAGCCTCGTCCGACGAGGATCCGGATCGGCCTACCGACCCGACCGGAGAACAGGACGCTGCCGGACCGCCTGGGGAGGCGCCGGATCGCTCGCCGATCCCATCGGAAATCCCGCCCTCGGCCTTGCGGATCGCGGAGGCCCTCGTCTTTGCCTCCGCCACGCCGGTCACCGCCGCCCGCCTCGCGCCGCTGCTGCCGGGGGGCGTGGACGCCGCGGCGGCGCTCTCGGCCCTGGCCGAGGACTATGCCGAACGCGGCGTGAACCTCGTGGCCGTGGCCGGGGGCTACGCCTTCCGCACGGCGCCCGACCTCGCCCCGGCCCTGACCCGGGTGATCGAGGTGCCGCGCCGCCTCCCCCGGGCGGCCATGGAGGCGCTGGCCATCATCGCCTGGCATCAGCCGGTCACCCGGGCGGAGATCGAGGAGATCCGTGGGACCGCCCTGTCCCAGAACTCCCTGGAGGCGCTTCTGGAGAACGGCCTGATCGCGCCGCGCGGGAAGAAGGAAGCGCCGGGACGCCCGACCCTCTGGGCCACGACGCCGCGATTTCTGGAGCAGTTCGGCCTGAACGCCCTGCGCGACCTGCCGAAGCGGGAGGAACTGCTGCCGGAGCCCGCCCTGCCGCTGCCGGACCCGGCCGGGCAGTGATCCGCCTCGGGACCGGCATCTCGCCCGATTCGTGAGGTCGCCGGTCACGCCGCGGGGTGCCGCCCCGGGCAGGGCGGCGTACGCGCCGCGGTTTTCTCGACCGGCTCCCGGAGCCCGACGGCTTCCATCGGCACGGCCCTGGCCCCATGTGGGGCGGGTTGCGCCAACTCCTTACAGGGAGGCCCATTTGTTCGGGGCGCGACCTCTGCTAACGGATGCGCCCCCGCGAAGCGCCACGCCACCCGGCGCGGCGCCCGGCGGGTGATCGGAGACCCATGTTCGACCTCGCCTGGTCCGAGATCGCGCTGATCGCCGTTGTTGCGGTTGTCGTGATCGGACCGAAGGACCTTCCGGACGCCGTGCGCGGCGTCGCCAAGGGCATCCAGAAGCTCCGCCGCATGGCCGGCGAATTCCAGGGACACCTGGACGAGGTGGTGCGCGAGGCGAAGCTGGAGGATGTCCGCGACCAGATCCGGGACATCCGGAACTTCGACCTCAAGAGCACGATCGAGAAGGCGGTGGACGAGGATGGCTCGATCACCAAGGCCTTCCGCGACGACCCCTTCCGGGCGCCGCCGCCCCCGACCTCGGACGCGGCGCCGTCGGCCGGAACGGCCGCGACCGAGCCAGTGGGAGCGCCTCCCGTGGACGCGACCGCGCCTGACGTCCTCGCGGCAGCGCCTCCGGCTGCCGATGCCGCCGGGCTAGACACCCCGGTCGCCGCCGACCTGACGCCCGCGCCCTTCCCGGTGGCCGCCGACATGCCGGCTGCCCCGGCGCCCACGGCGGAAGCCGCGCCCGTCGCCGGCCCGGCGACCCCCGCCGAGGCATCACCCACGACCGCCCCGGCCGGCCCCGCGCCGGACACGATCGATCCCGCGGTGGTGCCGCCGCGGCCCGCCATCCACACCGCGTAAGAAGTCCAGCACACCTTGCCACGCGATCCGGACGACACGATCGACGACAAGCCCATGCCGTTGATCGACCACCTGCTGGAGCTGCGCACGCGGCTCCTCTGGTCCATCGGCGCCTTCGGCATCGCCTTCGCGGTCTGCTATTACTTCTCCACCCAGATCTACGGGTTCCTCGCGCGCCCGCTGGCCGACATCCTGATCCATCAGGGCGGTGAGCGGCGGATGATCTTCACCGCGCTCTACGAGGCCTTCTTCACCTACCTGAAGGTCGCGTTCTTCGGGGCGGTGTTCTTCTCCTTTCCGATGTGGGCGACCCAGCTCTGGCTCTTCATCGCGCCCGGACTCTACAAATCCGAGAAGAAGGCGGTGCTGCCCTTCCTGCTCGCCTCGCCGGTGTTGTTCATCCTCGGCGCGTCGCTCGCCTACTACTTCATCTTCCCGCTCGCCTGGTCCTTCTTCATCTCCTTCGAGACGCCGACCGGCGGCGGCGGCATCCCCGTGCAGCTCGAGGCAAAGGTCAGCGAGT
The DNA here is from genome assembly GCF_050154705.1 of Muricoccus radiodurans. Lineage (GTDB taxonomy): Bacteria > Pseudomonadota > Alphaproteobacteria > Acetobacterales > Acetobacteraceae > Roseomonas > Roseomonas radiodurans. Next base: position 574,653 of record NZ_CP189561.1, read on the forward strand.
ATCTCTCGCTCGTCATGCACATGATCCTGGCCTTCGGGATCGCCTTCCAGCTTCCCGTGGCGCTGACGCTGATGGCGCGCGTCGGGATCGTCAGCGTGGACCAGCTGCGGCGCGGGCGGCGCTACGCGATCGTCGGCATGTTCGTGGTCGCCGCGGTGCTGACTCCGCCCGACATCATCAGCCAGGTCGGCCTCGCGGTGCCGCTGCTCCTGCTTTACGAGCTGTCCATCCTCGCGGCCGGCTGGATGACCCCGAAGCCCAAGCCGCCGACGACCTGAGGCGCCGAGACCATGCACGACATCCGGGCCGTCCGGGCCGATCCGGCTGCCTTCGACGCCGCGCTGGCCCGGCGCGGCCTGCCGCCCGTCTCCGCCGAGCTGATGCAGCTGGACGCGGCGCGCCGCGCCGCCCAGACCACGGCGCAGGAGGCGCAGGCGCGCCGCAACGCCCTGGCGAAGGAGATCGGTCAGGGCAAGCGGGGCGGCGCTGATACCTCTGCCCTGGAGGCGGAGGCGACGACCCTGCGCGCCCGGATGGAGGCGCTCGAGGCGGAGGCGGCGTCCGGCGAGGCGGCCCAGACGCGGATCCTGGAGGCGCTGCCCAACGCGCTCGATCCCGAGGTACCGGAGGGCGCCGACGAGTCGGCCAACGTCGTGCTGCACCAGCACGGCGAGCCGCGCGGCCTCCCGAACGCCCGGGAGCATTTCGAGCTCGGCGAGGCGCTGGGGTTGATGGACTTCGAGGCGGCCTCCCGCGTCGCTGGCAGCCGCTTCGTCGTGCTGAAGGGCGCGCTGGCACGGCTGGAGCGGGCTCTGGGCCAGTGGATGCTCGACCTGCACGTCACGGAGCACGGCTACACCGAGTGCGCCGTGCCGCTGATGGTCAACGACGCCGCCGCCTATGGCACGGACAAGCTGCCGAAGTTCGCGGACGACCTGTTCCGCACCACCGACGGCCGCTGGCTGATCCCTACGGCCGAGGTGCCGCTGACGGCGCTCAACCTCGGCGAGATCATCGCCGAGCCCAGCGAGCCGCTTCGCTACACCGCCCTGACTCCCTGCTTCCGGTCGGAGGCCGGGTCGGCGGGGCGGGACACGCGGGGGATGCTGCGCCAGCACCAGTTCCAGAAGGTGGAGCTGGTGTCGGTGACCCGTCCCGAGGACAGCGACGCCGAGCACGAGCGCATGACGCGCTGCGCGGAGCGCGTGCTGACGGAACTCGGCCTGACCTGGCGCCGGATCTTCCTCTGCGCCGGGGACACCGGGTTCGGCGCGGCCCGGACCTATGACCTGGAGGTCTGGCTGCCGGGGCAGGGGGCGTGGCGGGAGATCTCCTCCTGCTCCAACACCCGCGCCTTCCAGGCCCGGCGAATGAACACGCGCTACCGTCCGGTCGGCGGGAAGGGGACGGCCTTCGTCCACACGCTGAACGGATCGGGCGTCGCGGTCGGTCGGGCCCTGATTGCGGTCATGGAGACTTACCAGCAGCCGGATGGGTCCATCGCGGTGCCGGAGGTGCTGCGGGGGCGCATGGGAGGCATGGCGGCCATTGCGCCGGGCGCGTCCCGCCCATAGGTTCCGCCCCGACGGGGTGTGGCGCAGCCTGGTAGCGCGCCTGTTTTGGGTACAGGAGGCCGTGGGTTCGAATCCCGCCGCCCCGATGGATTGTCCGGCGTTGAAGTCCGGGACCGGGCCCGCCCGGATCAAGCCCCGATTGGGTTGAGGAGTGCCGTGTGAGCATCGCCCGCATCTATTCGCCGCCGAAGAGCGCCATGCAGTCCGGCCAGGGCCGCACGGACGAATGGGTCTTCGAGTACGCACCCAACGAGCCAAAGCGGGTGGACCCGCTGACCGGCTGGTACGGATCGGGCGACACGAATCGTCAGGTTCGCCTCCGCTTCGACACGCTGGAGGAGGCGGAGGCCTATGCGAAGGCGAAGGGCGTTCCGTATGAGGTGGAGCGCCGCCGCCAGCGGCCAGCCCTCCGGCCGAAATCCTACGCCGACAATTTCCGCACCAACCGCCCGGAGAACTGGACGCATTAGGGAAGACCGGCCGGCATCGCCCCCGGGCGAACCGGTCGCCGGGCACCCGTAGCTCAACTGGATAGAGCAACCGGCTTCTACCCGGTTGGTTGGGGGTTCGAGTCCCTCCGGGTGCGCCAGCCTCGTCGGGCCGTGCAGGCCGCAGCGCCTGTGACGGCCAGCCGTGTGACGGCCCGGACACGGGGTTCGTCAGGACCGGCGAACGGTTCCGAAAGCAACGCCGCCCGAGGCTGTGCCGCCACAACGCGGATTTCCAGCTTAACAAGACCCTCGATCACGCGATCAACGAGGTTTACGTCTCATCGTCGGGCCAGGCGAACCGGGGTCGCGACCTCATGGGCGCGAACATTCTGGCGCCGAGGAGCGTGCTGTCCCTCACCGTCCCGGCGGGGCGGTGCATGAACGACATCCGGCTTGTGCTCGCGGACGGCTCCGCGATGGAGCGGCGCCAGATCAACACCTGCGCGCTGACCCACGTGAACGTCACGCCGTAGCGGCATGGCGGCGGCAGGGATGGGCGCCAGCATCGTCCCTGCCAGAGCCAAGCCACCGTCCCTTGGAACGCGCGAGCTACGGCGCCGGTCCGTCGCGCCGCATCGCCTTCTCCTGAGTCCTGGTGAAGGCCGGCCCCGAGAGGGAGCCAGCCTTCGGCTATTCCTAGGTGCCGGAGCTGGTCCCGGTGCCCGACGGGAAGAGCGCCCGGCATGCCTCGAGCACGTCGATCAGCCCATCCAGCGTCGCGCGGTCATGCAGGGCGGCGGTAAGCCCGATCACATCGCCGTTGAAGGTGATCTGCCAGTGCGCCGGACCGCCCGGCGCGGACCGCGACACCGGCGGGAGGCTGAAAGATGGCTCGCTGCCCTGGCTCATGAGCACTCCCGTGTAAATCGCCGATCTGAACGGCATTCGCGTGGAAAATCCCGCGCAGCGCGCTGCGCGGGGGAGCCTTATCCTACCGCGTTTTCGCGTGGTGTGGAAAGCCGCGGCGGCGTGAGCCGGGCACGCGAGGCGCGCGCGAGCACGATCCCGGATCGTGCAACCGCGCGGCGAAGCGCATCGGCATCAACTGCCGGCGGGCGGCTCCCCGGCCTTGCTGCGGATCGTGTTCTGGGTCCAGGCGAGCACTGCGCGCACCGCACGTAAAACGCCGGGCTGCAGCTCACCGGTGGCAGAGCGGATTTCCGAAACCGTCAGGTCGAGCATGTCGGCCGCCTTGATCATCGCCCGCGTCTCCGCGCGCCGCGCCCCGTCCTGAAGCGCCGCCACGTCCTCCGGAGTCAGGCAGGGGCCGAGATAGTGGTCGGCCCAGGCTACGTGCTTCGGCGTGAGCCAGGGCTCGTCCCACCCGCCCGGATTCGGCGCGGGCCTTGCGTGCCACCGCGCGGGGCGCGGCGCCTCCGCTCTCTGGCGACTCTGCAGCCAGTGCCAGCCGTCCCGCTCGGGATGGAGGGGAACACCGGGACGCGCCGGATCGGGCCACTCGCTGTCCGGCACGCTTCGTGTCGCCTCCTTAGGATTTTCGCGGCCGCTCGCGGCCCGCGCGGCCGGAGGTTAGCGCCGGCGCCACGTCCATCAAGGGCCGCCGGCGCGCCGGTGCCGGGAAGCGGTCAGAGATACCGGCCGCGCTCCAGGATCTCGAGCGTGTAGGCGCGGTAGGTCATGCCCAGCTCTTCGGCCCGGGCCAGGCGTCGCAGCGCGATCTCCCGCGGCGGCGTTTTCCAGGCCCGGCGCTGCGCTCGGCGCCAGTTCCACGCGCGCCAGGACTCGTTGACGTCGGGCGGGTCCAGCGGTGGGCCGCCATTGTGGCCGATGCCGGCGGGGGATGCGGGGCTCATCCCAGCTGGCGCAGCAAGTCGCGTGCCGGCCGTCTCAGCGACGGCTCGGCCGCGCGTCCGCGATGCCGGTCCCCTGCCGGAACAGGGCTTCCGCCTGCGCCAACATCGCCGGTGCGGGCGGGTCCTCCCGCGGCGGCGGTTCCCGTTCCCGCTCGGCGGCGATCAGGGCGTCGAGGGCCGGAAAGCGCGGACCAAGCCCCATTTCCGAGCTGGCGGACTTCGCGGCGAGCAGCGCATCAAGCGCCGCCGCCTCGGCCGTCGCCAGCAGGAGGCCGCGCCGCAGCGCCGGCATGTCCATCGGCGGGTCATCCGCCCGCTCCCGCAGCCAGCGCAACGTCAGGGCGGGCCGCAGGGCGTAGAGGTACTTCTTCAGCACCACCTCCTCGCGGTCCGCGAGCCACTGCTTCCAGACGCGGTCCATGAGGGAGCGGTAGTGGTGGAAGGCCGCCACCCGGGACGGAAGGGCCGCGGCCAGGGCCTCCAGCGCGCTCCGGAAGCCCGGCTCGGCCCGGTAGGTGATCGGCGAGCGCAGCCATTCCCGCACCACCCAGTTGCCGCCCAACAGGAGGTTGATCGCTTTCCGCGCATCCCACCCCGAAATGTCCAGTTCGTCGGAAATCGGGAACTCCAGCACGTCCCGCCCTGGTCGCAGGGTCACGTGCCAGACCGTCGGGCGGGCGTAGAGGAAGCGCACGTCCCAATCACTGTCCGGGCTTTCGAAGCCCCAGGCGCGGCTGCCGCTCTCGATCGCCAGGAGGATGGCAATGCCCTCCCGCGCCTCGATCGCGTCGAGTTCCGCGAGGATCTCCGCCTGGCGGCTCACGGCGCAGCGGCCCGCAGCCAGGTCGAGGTCGCGTGGGCGCAGGGCTTGTCCGATCCTTCCGCGCGCATCCAGACCTCCGCATAGACGGTGGAGCGACCCTGGCGCACGATCCGAACCTCCGCCAGCACGCCGCCGCTCCCGGCCGGGCGCAGGAAGGAGATCGTCAGGGCGGCGGTCCGCGTCTCGTCCGCACCACCGGTGGCCACCAGCAGCGGCACCCAGATCGCGACGTCCGCCAGCGTCATCAGGGCCGGGCCGGACGCCGTGCCGCCGGGCCGCATCGAAAGGTCGGAGGCCGGAAGCCGCACCATCGCGGTCGCGGCATCCGCCGAGACCACCTCGATCCCCAGCGCCGCCGCCAGCGGGACGCCCGATCGCACCCGCGCCGTCAACTCCTCGACCGTCATCCCAGTCCCCTGGCCCCTGCCGCACCCGCCGGATAGAACAACGCGCCGAGAGGGAAGGGGAGCCGCCCGCGATGAAGACCCGTGCCGCCGTCGCCTGGGAGGCGAACAAGCCGCTTTCGATCGAGACCGTGGATCTGGACGGCCCCAAGGCGAACGAGGTGCTGGTCGAGGTGATGGCCACGGGCGTCTGCCACACCGACGCCTACACCCTGTCAGGGCTGGATTCCGAGGGTCTGTTCCCCTGCATCCTGGGTCATGAGGGCGCGGGGATCGTGCGGGAGGTCGGCGCGGATGTCCGTTCCGTGCGGCCAGGCGACCATGTGATCCCGCTCTACACGCCGGAATGCCGGCAGTGCAAAACCTGCCTTTCCCAGCGAAGCAATCTCTGCACCGCCATCCGCTCCACCCAGGGCAAGGGCGTGATGCCGGACGGCACCTCGCGCTTCCACTGCGACGCGCCGAACAAGCCGATGTGGCACTACATGGGCTGCAGCACCTTCTCGAACTTCACCGTCCTGCCGGAGATCGCGGTGGCGAAGGTCCGGGAGGACGCGCCCTTCGACAAGATCTGCTACATCGGCTGCGGCGTCACGACCGGCATCGGCGCGGTGATCTACACGGCCAAGGTGCGCCCCGGTTCGAACGTCGTTGTCTTCGGCCTCGGCGGCATCGGGCTGAACGTCATCCAGGGGGCGCGCATGGTCGGCGCGGACAAGATCGTCGGCGTGGACCTGAACCCTGCCAAGGCGGAGATGGCGCGCAAGTTCGGCATGACACACTTCGTCAACCCGGACGAGGTCGGCCGCGACAAGGTGGTGCAGGCCATTCAGGACATCACCGACGGCGGTGCCGACTACTCCTTCGAGTGCATCGGCAACATCCACACCATGCGGCAGGCGCTGGAGTGCTGCCACCGCGGCTGGGGCGAGAGCATCATCATCGGCGTCGCGCCCAGCGGCACCGAGATCAGCACGCGCCCCTTCCAGCTTGTGACGGGACGCGTCTGGAAGGGCTCGGCCTTCGGCGGCGCGCGCGGACGGACCGACGTGCCGAAGATCGTGGACTGGTACATGGAGGGGAAGATCGACATCGACTCCCTCATCACCCACACCATGCCGCTGGACGAGATCAACCGCGCCTTCGATCTGATGCACGAGGGAGTGTCGATCCGCAGCGTGGTGACCTTCTGATGGACCTCCGCCCCATCCCGGCCGCCTTCATGCGGGGCGGCACGAGCAAGGCGGTGATGTTCCATGCGCGCGACCTGCCGGCCGACCGCGCGGCGCAGGAGCCGATCTTCACCGCCGCCCTCGGCTCGCCCGATCCCTACGGGCGGCAACTGGACGGGATGGGAGGGGGCGTCTCCTCGCTCTCGAAGGTCTGCATCATCGGCCCGCCCACGCGCGACGATGCCGACGTGGACTACACCTTCGCCCAGGTGCAAGTGCGGGAGGCGCGCGTGGACTGGCGCCAGAACTGCGGCAACATGTCCTCCGCCATCGGTCCCTTCGCGGTGGATGAGGGGCTGATCCCCGCCCCGGGAGCCGAAAAGACCGTCCGCATCCACAACACCAACACCTCGAAGATCATCCACGCGACCTTCGCGGTCGCCGACGGCCGACCGCGCTACGCCGGGGCGCTCGCCATCCCCGGTGTCTCCGGCACCGGCGCACCGATCCGGCTGGATTTCCTCGATCCGGGCGGAGCCACGACCGGGAAGCTGCTGCCGACCGGGCGCGCGCTGGACCGGCTGGAGGTAGAGGGCGTCGGAACGATCGAGGCGTCGCTGGTGGACGCGGCCAATGCCTGCGTCTTCCTGCGCGCCTCCGATCTCGGCCTGACCGGGAAGGAGCTGCCGGACGAGATCGACGCGCGCCCCGACATCCTGGCGCGCCTCGCCGCGATCCGGGCGGCCGGATCGGTCGCGATGGGCATCGCGCCGGACCTCGGGTCCGCGCGGCGGCTGGCGGCCGTCCCCTTCATCGGCTTCGTCAGCCCGCGGGCCGACTTCGTCACCCTGACGGGGGAAACCGTGCCGGTCGGGGAAATGGACCTCGCCGCGCGGGTCATCTCCAACGGGCAGCCTCACCGGGCGCTGCCGCTGACCGTCTCGCTCTGCACGGCGGTCGCGGCGCGCATTCCCGGCACGCTGGTGCAGGCGGCCCTGCCGCCCGGGGCGGCACCGGCCGGCCCGCTGCGGCTGGGGATGCCCTCCGGCGTGCTCACGGTGGGCGCGGAGGTGACGCTGGATGCCGCCGGTCCCCACGCCGTCGCGGGCTCCTTCTATCGCACCTGCCGCCGGCTGTTCGACGGGCGGGTCTGGGTGCCGGCCTGACCCCTAGCCGCCGGGCACGCTGCCCGGAGGCAGGGTCAGGACGTGGTCGTACACGTCACCCGCGGTGCAGATCCAGACGCGATCCCGCTGCGCCGCGATATGAGCCAGCGCTCGCCGCAACGCCCGCAGCCGATAGGGCTGGCCGATGATGTAGGGGTGGAGCGCGATCCCCATGACCTGCGCCACCCCGTCCCGCACCTGTCGGAGCCGCTCCTCGAAGTCGTCCACGATCATATCGGCGAAGACGGCGGCCGAATCCTTCCGGGCGACGATGGAGGGAATGTCGTTCACCTCCTGTGGATAGGGGATCGCGAGCAGCGGTCCGTGCTCCGTCCGATGCCACACCGGCTGGTCGTCCGCACACCAGTTCAGGGTGTAGCGATACCCCGCCTCGGCCAGCAGGTCAGGCGTCGCACGGCTCTCCGCGATCCAGGGGGAGAGCCAGCCGCGGGGCGCACTGCCCTCATGCCGGGTGATCGCTTGCGTCGCGTCCCGGATCAGGTCCCGCTCGGCCACCGCGTCGAGCACCGATTGCCGCTCGCTGTTCGTGCGGCCATGGCCGGCCATTTCGTCGCCCCGCGCGCGGTGGGCCGCCACGAGGTCCGGCGCGTACTCGTACATGGCCGAGTTCAGCAGCACCGTGCAGGGCAGATCCAGTTCCGAAAGGAGTTCGATCAGCCGCCATCCGCCGACGCGGTTCCCATAGTCCCGCCAGGCGAAGTTCAGCACGTCGGGATGCGGACCCCCGCCGCCGTTCGCGCCCGGCGCCAGTTCCGCGCCCAGCCCTGCCCCGAAGGCGAAGTGCTCCAGGTTCACGCCGAGATACACGGCCAGCCCGGCCCCGCCCGGCCACGACCAGCGCGCCCGGGCAGGCCAGGGATGGTAGTCGTAGCGGCGATGCGTCGGCAGCACGGTTCCTCCTCGGCCCGGCTCGACCCCGGGCATGGGGCGGAGAGCAAGCCGCGGGCCGCCCTTCACTGCTCCGTTTTCCGCGAGCCGGACTTGCCCTAAAAGCCCCCTCCATGATCGATCGTCCCGCCCGGGACGCGGCGAGCGGGCTTCTGGCCGCCACCGCGCGCGCCGGCCGCGCCGCGCTGGTGCCTCCCATCGCCCTCGGCCTCGGCGCCACCCTCGCGGGCGTCGCGCAGGCCTGGCTCGTCGCCTCCCTGCTTGCCGCGCTGCTCGGCCTCGCCGATGCCGGCTGGCGGCATCTCGCGGCGGCGGCGGCCCTGGCGCTCGTTCAGGCGGGGCTCGTCGTCGCGCAGGAAGCCCGCGCGGCGCGCGCGGGGGAGGCGGCCCGGGCCGGGTTGCGGTCCCGCCTTTTCGCCCGGCTCCTGGCCACGCCGCCTGGCGAGCGGCCGGCCGGGGAGGGCGCCGCCCTGCTGGTGGACCGGGTGGAGGCGCTGGACGGCTACTTCGCGCGCTGGCTCCCCGCCGCGGTCCTCGCCGTGGCCGCTCCCGTCGCGGTGGCCTTGGCCGCGATGGTGGCCGATCCGCTCAGCGGGCTGATCCTGCTCGTGGCGCTGCCGCTGGTGCCGCTGGGGATGGCGATCTCCGGGATCGGCGCCGCGGCTGCCAGCCGGCAGCAGTTCGACGCTCTGCAGCGCCTGTCCGGCCGCTTCCTCGACCGGATGCGCGGCCTGCCCACCATCGTTCTCTTCCGCCGGCAGGACGCGGAGGCCGAGGCGCTGTCGACCGCCGCGGATGAGCTGCGCCGCCGCACGATGCGGGTGCTGCGCCTCGCCTTTCTCTCGACCGGTGTTCTGGAGCTGGTCGCGGCGGCGGTGCTCGGCTGCCTCGCCTGGCGGCACGCGAACCTCGCGGCAGCGGGCCACCCCTCGCCGGCGGCCGCGCTCTTCACGATCCTCCTTGTCCCCGCCTTCTTCGCGCCGCTTCGCGCCTTCTCCGCCGCCTATCACGAGCGAATCGCAGCAAAGGGCGCCGCCGATGCGCTGGCGCCGATCCTGGCCAGTTCTCCCGCCGGCGGGCTGCGGCTGGAAGAGGTGCCGCCGAGTGTCACCCTCACCCTCGACCACGTCTCCCACCGGCCGGACCCGGCGCGGCCCCTGGCGCTGGATGATGTTTCCTTCCGCGTCCTTCCGGGCGAGGCGCTCGTCCTCTCCGGCCCGTCCGGCGCCGGGAAGTCTACGATCCTGCGCCTGCTCATGGGATTCCACCGCCCGGACGAGGGGCGCATCGCGCTGAATGGCCGCGATGCCCTGGCGCTTGAGCCGGCGGAGCTGCGCCGGCTGATCGCCTACCTGCCCCAGCGCCCGGTCCTGCTGCGCGCGACGATCCGGGAGAACATCCGCCTCGCCCGCCCAGACGCCGACGACGCGGCGGTCGAGGCCGCCGCCCGCGCCGCCCACGTCACCCCCTTCGTCGAGGAGCTGCCGGACGGGCTGGACACGATGGTGGGGGAGGGGGGCCACGGCCTCTCCGGCGGGCAGCGCTTGCGCGTGGCGCTGGCCCGCGTCTTCCTCCGCAATGCGCCGCTGATCCTGCTGGACGAGCCCACCGCGCATCTCGATCCCGGAACCGAGGCGCTCGTCCTGGAGAGCCTGCGCCGCCTGACGACCGGCCGGACGGCGGTGATCGCCAGCCATTCCGCCGCCCTGCGCGCCCGGTTCCCGCGGGTGCTGGAACTGCAGGAGGGCCGCGTGGTCCCGCAGCGCCGGGCGGTGAACACGTGACCGCTGCCCGCGACCTGCTCCGGCTCCTCGCCCTCTGGCGCCCGCGGGCCGGCTGGCTGCTCTTCGGCGCGCTCGCCGCCTGCGCCTCGGGCCTTGCCGGGTTGGCTCTCCTTGCTCTGGCGGGGCGCGGCGTGGCGGCCGGACTCGCGGCCGGAACGCTGGGGGCCGGTGCGGTGGCCTCGTTGCTGCTGCTGCGCCCGCTGATCCTGGCCCGCCCGGTCCTTCGCTGGGGCGAGCGCATGGCCACCCACGGCGCCACCTTCCGCGCCTTGGCGGACACCCGCACCTGGTTCTTTCGGCGCCTCGCCGCCCGCCTCTCCGCCGGGCCGGGGCTGACGCGGCTGGGTGACCTGCTGGGCCGGCTCGTCGCCGATGTGGAGGCGTTGGATGGCCTCTATCTCCGCGCGCTCGCGCCGATGGCGGCTGCCGCCGCGGTGGTGCTGGCGACCGCGCTGCTGCTCGGCGCCGCATCCCCCGGCCTCGCGGCCGCGGTGGCGGCGCCGCTGGCCCTCGCGCTCCTCCTCCCGGTGCTGATCGCGCCGGTCGCCGCGCGGGCCGCCGCCCGCGTGGCGACGACGACCGGGCGCCTGCGGGCCGAGGCCGTCGAGCCCCTGACCGCCCAGGAGGACATCCTCGCCGCGGGTGCCGAGCCGCGCGCCCTGGCCGCGGTGAACCGCGCGGCGGCGGAGATGGACGCGGCTCGCCGTCAGCTCGTCCGCGCCGGCGCGCTCGGCGGGGCGGCGGGCATGCTGCTGACCCAGGCCGCGCTGCTCGGCGCCCTGGCCTGGGGTCTGGCCGCCGGCCCCGCCGCGGCCGCGCCGGTCATTCTCGCCCTCTTCCTCACGGTTGCCGCGGCGGACGCCCTCGGTGCGCTGCCCCGCGCCGGCGCCGCCCTGGCCCTTGCCGCCGCTGGGGCCCGCCGACTCTTCGAGGCGGCGGACCAGCCCGTTCCGGTGCCCGACCCCGAGGCGGGCACCGAGCCCGCGGGACACGCGCTCATCGTCCGCAACCTGCGCTTCGCCTGGTCCGGGGACCGCGCTCCCGTCTTCGAAGACCTCTCCCTCGATCTGCCGGAGGGGGCCCGCATCGCCCTGCTCGGCCCCTCCGGCGCCGGCAAGTCGACGCTGGCCGCGCTCCTCCTGAAGCTCGCCGCGCCGCAGGAGGGGACGATCACCCTCGGCGGTGCCGATTACGCGACTCTCACGGCCGATACCGTCCGCGCGCATGTCGCCTGCCTCACGCAGGACGCGGCACTGTTCGACGACAGCATCTCCGCGAACCTACGCCTCGCCGCGCCCGGGGCGCCGGACGCGGCCCTCTGGCGCGCGCTGGAGCGGGCGCGGATCGCCGACCTTGTCCGCGCCCTGCCGGAAGGGCTGGAGACGCGCTGCGGCGAGGCCGGCGCGCGCTTCTCCGGCGGACAGGCCCGCCGCATCGCCCTGGCCCGCGCGCTGCTCTCCCCGGCGGACATCATCATCCTGGACGAGCCGACCGCCGGCCTCGACGCGGAGACGGAGCGCGCCTTCCTCGAGACGCTGGACGACGCGCTCGGCGGCCGCAGCGCCATCCTCATCACGCACCGTCTGATCGGGGTGGAGCGGCCGACCCGCATCCTGCGCCTTGCCGGCGGACGCGCGCTCCCGGCCATGGCCTGACCGCTCGTTCCGCCGCCGTGCCCTGGCCGGCTTCGGCGACGGGACCCATCTCGGTTGATCCTGCCTTCCTCTCCGGACGCCACACTTGCCCGCCTTCTCAACAACCCCGCGTGACCGCGCCGAGGTGCCCGTTGACCGAATCCAGACGGACGCCGCATCCGTGAGAGCCGCCCCCCCGGCGACCCCCCCTCACGGAACGGAGCTCTATGCGCCCACTCCTTGCCGCCTTCGCCGCGCTGCCGATCCTGGCGGCCTGCGTGTCGGGCGACGACCTGGCGAACCGGCCACCCGCCGTGGTCTTCTTCACCGACAGCAGCGCCCTGCTGGATGGCCCGGCGCGCGCAGTGGTGGCGGACACGGCGGCGCTGGCCAACCGCAACCCGAACGTCCCGGTGGTGGTCACGGGCTATGCCGATCCGCTCGGCCCGACGCCGATGAACAACGCGATCTCCGCCGCGCGGGCCGAGGCGGTGGCCGGGGAACTGCGCCAGGGCGGCGTGGCCCCGCAGCGGATCGTGACGCGCGCCGCCGGCGAGGTGCCGCCGCCCGGCAACCTGCCCTATCCGAGCCGCCGCGCCGAGATCCGCGTCGGACCCTGATCCGATCCCGGCGCGGGGTGGCGGCATGACCGCCGGCCCCCGTGCCACCGAGGGCCTCGACCCTCGTGACGTCCTGCACGACGTCTTCGGCTTTCCCGACTTCCGCGGCCGGCAGGCCGAGATCGTCGAGCATGTCACGGGCGGTGGCTCCGGTCTCGTCCTGATGCCGACGGGCGGCGGCAAGTCGCTCTGCTACCAGGTGCCGGCGCTCGTTCGGTCCGGCCTTGGGGTGGTCGTGTCACCCCTCATCGCGCTGATGGAGGACCAGGTCGCCGCGCTGCGCCAGCAGGGCGTCGCGGCGGCCGCACTGCACTCCGGCCTCGACGAGGACGAGCGGTCCCGCGTGGGCCGCGACCTCGCGAACGGGCGGTTGAAGCTTCTCTACGTCTCCCCGGAGCGTCTGGCGGTGGAGGGGACGGCGGAGCGCCTCGCCCGCCGCGACCTCGCGCTCTTCGCGGTGGACGAGGCGCACTGCATCTCCAACTGGGGCCACAACTTCCGCGCGGATTACCGCGGCTTGACGATGCTTGCCGAGCGCTTCCCGCACGTGCCGCGGCTGGCGCTGACCGCCACTGCCGACGCGCGCACCGTGGATGACATCCGCGAGCAGCTTTCCCTGACGGAGGCGCCCGTCTTCCGCGGCTCCTTCGACCGCCCGAACATTCGGATCGAGGTGGCGCCGCGCGACAACGCCGCCGCCCAGATCGCCGAGTTCATGGAGGAGGCCGGCGATGGCCGCGGCGCCGGCATCATCTATTGCCCCAGCCGCGCGGAGACGGAGCGCACCGCGTCACGGCTGCGGCGCGAGGGCTTCGACGCTCTGCACTACCATGCCGGCATGGATGCCGCCGACCGCCGCGCGGCCGAGCGCCGCTTCGCCTCCGGCGATCCGGTCGTGATGGCCGCGACGATCGCCTTCGGCATGGGGATCGACCGCCCGGACGTGCGCTGGGTCGCCCATCTCTCGCTGCCGGGCGGGCCGGAATCCTGGTACCAGGAGATCGGGCGCGCGGGGCGCGACGGCGCTCCCGCCCGCGCCCTGCTGCTCTACGGCGCCGAGGACATCGCCGTGGCCCGAAAGCGGATCGCCGACAGCCCGGCACCGGAGAGCCAGAAGCGCCTCGATCACGAGCGACTGGACCGCCTTGTGGCCATCGTGGAAGCCGCGACCTGCCGCCGCCGGCTGCTCCTCCGCTGCTTCGGGGACGAGATGGAGCGCGACTGCGGCAACTGCGACGCCTGCCTCCGCCCGCCGCGGCTGGTGGACGTGACCGAGGCGGCGCGGAAGCTTCTCTCCGCCGTGCATCGCACGGGCGGGCGCTTCGGGCTCAACCATGTGGTGGACGTCCTGCGCGGCAACGCGACCGAGCGCGTCTCGAATTTCGGCCACGACCAGCTCTCGGTCTTCGGGATCGGCAAGAACGTGGCGGAAGGCGCGTGGCGCGGCATCGCGCGCCAGCTTCTCGCCCGCGGGGCCCTCGCCCAGGCGAGCGAGACGAACCTGCCCATCTTCGCCGCCACCGAGTCCGCCCGCCCGATCCTGCGGGGGGAGGAGCCGGTGGTGCTGAACGCCGCGGCGATGGAGGCGGCGAAGCCCCGTAAACGGCAGAGATCGTCCTTCCAGCCCCCCGCCGCGAGCGGTGGCGACACCGCCGCCTTCGACGTGCTCCGCGCCTGGCGGAAGGAGGAGGCGACGCGGCAGTCCGTGCCGGCCTATGTCATCTTCCCCGATCGGACCCTGGCGGACATCGCCGCCCAGCGTCCCCGGACGCTAGACGACCTCGCGATGATCCACGGCGTGGGCGCCTCGAAGCTCGACCGCTACGGGCTGGACGTGCTGCGGGTGCTGCGGGACGCCGACTAAGGCGGCCCGGCCGCGGTTTTTGCGAATGACTTGCAAAGGCGGAAAACGGCCGCTAGAAGTTCCGCCGACGCCCCCGGGACGGGCGAGGGGATCCCAAGACGGATGTATGTCTGCCTCTGCAACGGACTGACGGACACGCAGATCAAGGGCGCGATCGCGGCCGGCGCCGGTCGTACCCACGACGTCTATGCGGCCTGCGGCTGCCGCGCGCAGTGCGGCGGCTGCACCGCCAGCATCCTCTGCATTCTCCGCACGCCCGCGACCGCCGGCGCGGCCGGAGCCGAGGCGCGGGCCTGAGCCGCCGGCCGGACCGGGCCTGCTAACGCGAACGGCTTGCAAACCCGCCGAAAAACAAACACTTGACCCGCTCAGCGCCGGGCTCCATCTCGCTCGGAGACAGGAGATGCCCATGCCCGGCGACCCGAAGGTGATCGAGTACCTGAACACCCAGCTCACCAACGAGCTGACGGCGATCAATCAATACTTCCTGCACGCCCGGATGCTGAACCACTGGGGCGTCACCCGGCTGGGCAAGCACGAATACGAGGAATCGATCGAGGAGATGCGCCACGCCGACTGGCTCATCAAGCGCATCCTCTTCCTCGACGGGCTGCCGAACGTGCAGCGGCTGAACCCGATCCTCATCGGCCAGTCCGTGCGCGAGATCCTCGAATGCGACGAGAAGATCGAGCAGAAGGCTATCGCCGACCTGCGGGAGGGCATCGCGCATTGCGAGGCGGTGCGCGACTACGTGTCGCGCGACCTGCTGCTGAAAATCCTCACGGACGAGGAGAAGCACCAGGACTTCCTCCACGCCCAGTTCACGCTCATCGAGAAGATCGGGGAGGAGCGCTACACCCTCCTCAACTCCGACCCGGCGCCCGACCAGGAGCACTGACCCGCCGAGGGGTCACGGCGACCCCCCCACGGCCCGCATCCGCTCCTCGAAGCGGGCGATGGCCGCGGCGTCGCCGCCGCCGCGGCCTTCCAGCGTGAAGTGGCAGCCGGTGGGCCGATCGGGCATTCGCAGGGCCGCCGGCGCGTAGTCCGCCCGGCCCAGCCGGTCGGACATCGAGAAGAGCACCACTAACCCGGCCGCCCCGGCGAGCGACGCCGCCAGTCGCATGCGCCCGATCCGGGCTTCCCGGCGCGCTGCTGCCCAGGCCCCCTCCGCCGCCAGCGCCGCGAGCACGGTCATGGGAAGGGCAAGGAAGCGCGTCTCCGGCGCGGAGAGTGCGGTGATCGCGATCGTGCCGAGGCACGAGGTGGCAACCAGCACCAGCGCCGCGGTCCAGGACCTCCAGGCCGTGCCGCGCGCCCGGCGAAGGTGATCGAGCAGGCGCCACGCGCCGAACACGGCGATGGCGGCCTGGAGTGCCCGCAGGGACAGGCCGTAGGGCGCGTCCAGGTCGTAGATGTAGACGAAGGGGCTGCGGGGGCCGAGCGGCAGGACGACGTGCGCGAGGAGCGTCGCCGCGCCCTGGAGCGGGTACCGCGTGTACCATGCGAGCGCCTCATCGACGGGGAGCGTGCCCTCAAAGAGGGGATTGACCGTGAACCAGGGCGTTCCGCCCGCGGCGGTGACGATCGTGTCGTATTTCCAGAGAAGAACGCCGATGCCGAACTGGAAGGCGCCGAGGTTGCACGCCGGAAGGATCGTCGCTGTCCCGACCTCCCGCAGCGCATAGGCGAGCTGAGGGCCCCACACGACAAGGCCCGCGAGAACGAAGGCCGCCAGCGCGGCGGCGAGCATCCGCGCCCGCATGGCACGCCAGTGCGGCGCGAGCGCGATGGCGGCGAGGATGCCGAGATGCCAGCCGACGGTCACCGGCAGGTTGCCCGGCCGGAGCATCAGCGCATAGGCCGCGAGCCCCGCGCCCGCGAGAAGGACCGACTCGGTTCGCCAAGCCGCGTAGGGGCCGGCGAGTCTGACGGCGAGGGCGGCGAGGGCGACCGCGAGGGGCAAGGTCAACCCCTCCGTCAGCGCGTCCGTCACCAGGGCCAGGCCGAGTGGGGCCAGGAGCAGGCCCGCCAGGGTGCCGAGCACGACGGCCGGCCCCAGCGGGCGCAGACCGCGGGCGAGCAGCAGGGAGGCCGCCGCGTGCAGCGCCCACTGCACCCCACCCGCGACCGCCGCGAGACGGGAGAAGCTGAAGCCGGAGAACGGCGTCAGCGCCCAGAGGAAGAGGGGATAGCCGTAGGTCCGCACCGTGCCGAAGTCGTGCATCACCCCGTCCAGGCGGAACCGGAAGGCGAAGAAGCGGTAGCTCCACGAGTCGGACAGGGAGGGATAGTGGCCATACCGCGCGAGAAGCAGCGCGGCCCCGAGGGCGGAGAGAAGGGTCATCGCGGCCATGACGCGCCCAGTGGTCATTCCAGCTCCTCCCGGGCGTGCGGCGAATCCTGCCTCGGCGTTTTTAGCCTCCGAACCTCGGCCGACGGCAGGCGGTTCATTGTGGTTCACGCTCAGCACAACGCGCTTCCCCGGGGCTGACCTCGGGCCCGGGCTCTGCCACCCTGGGGGCATGTCCATGTCCTACGCCCCGACCCGCCCCGCGCCGGATGCCCCGCCGGTCCGGATCAACCTCTACTCCGACACCCAGACCCGGCCATCGGCAGCCATGAAGGCGGCGATGATGGCGGCCGAGGTCGGCGACGAGCAGCACGGCGATGATCCGACGGTGCACGCCCTCTGCGACCGCATGGCGGCGCTGCTAGGGAAGGAGGCCGCAGTCTTCCTGCCCTCCGGCACGATGTGCAACGTCGTCGCGCTCAACACCCATTGCCGCCCCGGGGACGAGGTCGTCGCCCATCGCTCCGCCCATATTCTGAGCAGCGAGGGCGGCAGCCACGCCGCGATCGCAGGGGTCCAGATTCTCGGGCTGGATGGTCCGCGCGGCATGTTCACCCCCGATGACCTGCGCGGCGCCATCCGGTCGCGCACCCGCTACGCCCCGCCGCAGACCCTGCTGGAGATCGAGCAGACCGCGAACACCGGCGGCGGCGCCGTCTGGCCGCTGGAGACACTGACGGAGCTGACCGGCATCGCCCATGCGGAGGGGTGGTCCACCCATATGGACGGCGCGCGGCTGATGAACGCCTGCGTTGCGGCCGGCATCCCGGCCGCGGAGATGTGCGCGGGCTTCGACAGCGTGTGGCTGGATTTCACCAAGGGACTCGGCGCGCCGCTCGGCGCCGTGCTGGTGGGGTCCGAGGAGTTCATCGGCCGCGCCTGGAGGTGGAAGCAGCGGCTCGGTGGCTCCATGCGGCAGGGCGGAATCTGCGCGGCCGCCTGCCTCTACGCGTTGGACCACAACATCGACCGTCTGGCCGAGGACCACGCGAACGCGAAGGCTCTCGCCCGTGGGCTCCGTCAAATCGAGGGTGTGGCGGTGGAGGACCCCGACACGAACCTCGTCTATTTCGACCCGACCGGCGCCGGCATGACCAGCCCGGCCCTGACGGCGGCCCTCGCGAAGCAGGGCATCGCGGTCAGCATCCTCGGCGGGCGGATTCGCGCCTGCACGCATCTCGACGTCTCGGCCCCGATGATCGAGGAGGCGCTGGCCGCCATCCGGACCGCGCTGAAGCACTGACCGCGGCGGGCGCCCGGCCGGCCTAGCGCCGGACCGGGCCGGCCGCGTTCAGCGCGAGGTTCTGCTGGGCGAGGTCGGCGGCGGCGCTGTCGGGGCTGGCGGCGATCACGCTTTCCCAATCCGCCCGGGCGCCGGCCTCGTCGCCGGCGAGCTGCCGGAGGATGCCGCGCTCCAGCAGCGCCTCCGGGTTGCCGGGGTCGAGGGAGAGGGCCCGCTCGATGTCGCGGAGCGCCTCCTGCGGGCGTTCGAGACGCCGGAGGGCCGCGGCCCGGAAGACCCAGGGCTCGGCGACGGAGGAATCCTGCGCGATCGCCCGGTCCGCATCGGCCAGCGCGTCGGCGAAGCGGCCGAGGGCGGCGGCGGCGATGGCGCGGTCCACCAGCAGTTCCACGTCGTTCGGCGTGATCGCCAGCGCGAGGGTGAAGGCGCCATAGGCCCGGGAGGGCTGGCCCGCCACGGTCCAGGCCTGCCCGGCCTGGCCGAAGATGGCGGCGCGCGCCGCCGTGCCCGGCGTGCGGGCCGCCAGTGCCTCCAGCCGCGTCGCGGCCCGCTGCGGGTCGCCCAGGGCGAGGGTGGCCAGAGCGGAGCAGTGCCGCGCGCCGTCCCCGCCGCCCTGCCCTTCCCAGGCCTCGGCGAAGGAGAGGGCGCCCTGGGCGTCGTCCCGGAGCTTCCCGAGGCATTCCTCGTATTCCGGGCTATCGGCGACGCGCGGCGGCTCGGGCGGGAGGGGCAGGGATTCCTCGGCCGCCTCGGGCACCGGCTCGGGCGCGGGGTCGCCTTGGGTGAACCAGAGGCCGCCCGCCGCGGCGGCCAGCAGAAGGACCACGGCGGCGCCGGCCAGCACGGGGCGCAGCGGGACTCGCATCGAGCGCAATCTACGGTGGAATGGCGCGCCGCGGTATCGCCGCGGCCCGCGGCCCTGGCGAAACAAGCGGCGCCGGGCCATGAGGGCGCCGTGGATCGGAACCTCGTCATCGTCGGGCTGGGCTACAGCGGCGGCGCCATCGCCCGGGCGGCCTTGGCCGCGGGATGGCGCGTGATCGGCACGGCTCGGCGGCCGGAGGGGGCGCCGGACGACCTCACAGCCGTCCCCTTCGCGGAGGCGGGCGAGGCGTTCCGAGGTGCGACGCACCTCGTCGTCACGGCGCCGCCAGGGGAGGGGGGAGATCCCGTCCTTGCCGCGCATGGGGAGGCGATCGCGGCGGCGCCGCTGCGCTGGGTCGGGTACCTCTCCACCACCGGGGTCTACGGCGACCGCGGCGGTGCGACCGTGGACGAGACGACACCGCCCGCGCCGTCGCAGCCCCGCTCCGTCCGCCGCCGGGCCGCAGAGGCGGCCTGGGGGGCCCTGGCGAGCCGCGCCGCCGTGGACCTGTTCCGCTGCGGCGGCATCTACGGACCGGGGCGAAGTGCCTTCGATGACCTGCGGAACGGCACGGCGCGCCGGGTGATCCGCCCGGGGCACGTCTTCTCCCGCATCCATCGGGATGACATCGCCCGCGCCGTGCTGGCCGCCGCTGAGAGACCGCCCGCGCCTGGTCTGCGTGTGCTGAACCTCGTGGACGACCTGCCCGTGGAGAGCGCCACGGTGATGGAGGGCGCGGCCGACATGCTCGGCGTCGCCCCACCACCGGCCATTCCCTTCGAGGAGGCGGAGCGGACGATGTCGCCGATGGCCCGAAGCTTCTGGTCGGAGAGCCGGCGCGTGGCCAATGCGCGGACGAAGGCGACGCTGGGGATCGAATGGGACTATCCCACCTGGCGGGAGGGTCTTGCCGCCGTCCTCGCGGCCGAGCGGCGCGGCGGTTAGTCCGGCAGCGCGTCCAGCGTCCGGGTCAGCAGCGCCAGGTCCTCCGGCCGTGACAGGCGGTGGTCGCCGTCCTTGATGAGGGTGAGCTGCACGTCCGCGCCCGCCAGCGCCGAGACGATCCGCAGGGCGTGCTGCCAGGGAACGTCCGGGTCCGCCATGCCCTGGAGCAGCCGAACCGGGCCGGCAAAGGAGATCGGCGCGCCGAGGAGGAGCTGGTCGCGGCCCTCCTCCAGCAGGCGGGCGGTGATCGGGATGGGCTCGCCGTAGGCCGAGGGGCGCCGTAGCACGCCGTCCCGGGCGAGGGTGGCGCGGTCGGCCTCCGTCAACTCCGCGGGGATGAGCGCCTCGGTGAAGTCCGGCGCGGCGGCGAGGCCGATCAGGCCGCGCACGCGGGTCTCGCCCCAGCGCCGGGTCAGGAGCAGCGCGATCCAGCCGCCCATGGAGGAGCCGACCAGCACCACCGGGCCGGGCGCGCAGGCCCCGATGACGAGGGCGGCATCCTCCGCCCAGGCGCCGATCGTCCCGTCCTCGAAGTCGCCGCCGCTGGCGCCGTGGCCGGAGTAATCCAGCCGCAGGAAGGCGCGGCCGCGGGCGGCGCAGGCATCCCGCAGGTGGATCGCCTTCGTCCCCTCCATGTCGGAACGGAAGCCGCCCAGGAAGACCACCGCGGGGCCGGTGCCGGGCAGGGCCGCCCAGGCGAGGGGGACCCCGTCCGGGCGCACGAGGGTGCCGCGAAGCTCGTTCATCCGGCCCCTCTATTCGCCCTTGCGCCGGCGGCCAAGCGGGAGAACCATCCGGCCCACGAAGGACCGGCCGAGACGCCGGCGGAGGAGTGTCCATGTCCCTCATCTCTCGCCGGACCGCGCTGGGCGCCGGCGCCGGCCTGCTCGCCGCCCCCGCCCTGGTGGAGCGGGTCGGGGCGCAATCGACCTTCGACTGGCGCCGCTTCCGCGGCGAGCGGATCGAGGTCTCGCTCACCCGCTCCCCGCGCTCTGAGGTGATGGAGCGCTACCACCGGGAGTTCACGGAGCTGACCGGAATCCAGGTCGGGTCGGAGGCCATCCCGGAGCAACAGCACCGGCAGAAGGTGGCGATCGAGTTCGCCTCCGGCCGCGCCTCCTTCGACGTCGTGTCCATCGCGCTGCACGTGCAGAAGCGGCTGACAGCCCGCGGGAACTGGCTGTCTGACCTGCGGCCGATGCTGTCTGACGCGAACATGACCGCGCCGGACTACGACTGGGCCGGGATCAGTGAGGGCGGCAAGCGCTACGTCACCCAGGCCGATGGCAAGATCGACACGCTGCCGCTGAACATCGACTTCTGGATCATGTACTATAATCGAAAGCTCTTCCGGGATCGCGGGCTGCAGGACCCGCGCAGCATGGATGAGCTGGTGACGCACGCGAAGGCGCTGACCGATGCGCGGCGACAGCAATACGGCTTCGTCGGGCGCGGGCTGCGGAACGCGAACGTGCCCGTCTTCACCTCATGGCAGCTCGGCCAAGATGAGGAGACGGTGGACCGGAACGGCCGCCTGACCACCGACGGCCCCGGCGCCGTCTGGGCCGGCGAGATGTACAAGACCCTGCTGCGGGAGACCGCCCCGCCGGGCGTCGTCGGCTTCAACTGGAACGAGTGCCAGACGAGCTTCATGCAGGGCCGGGTCGCGATGTGGCTGGATGGCGTGGGCTTTGCCATGCCGGTTCTGGACCGCCAGCGCTCCCGCGTGGTGGAGGATGTGGGCTTCGCCGTGGTACCGCCGGGGCCGAAGGCGCATCACTCCGCCATCTTCGGCGACGGCATCGGCATCACCCGCACCAGCAGCAAGCAGGGACCGGCCTATTTCTACGCGCAGTTCATGACGGGCAAGACGATGCTTGGCCGCATCCTCGCCGCCGGCGGCGGCACCCCGCCGCGGGACGCGCTCTACACGGATGCCTCCGCCATGGCGAACTCGCCCTTCGGGCGCGAATGGTTCGAGACGGTGCTGAAGTCGCAGCAGATCGGCCGGCCCGGCCTGCCGGAGATCGTGCCCGTGACGGAGTTCCGCGACACGATCGGCATCGCGCTCACGAACACCATCGGCGGCGCCGACGTGGCGACGGAGCTGAAGCGCGCGACGGATGCCTTCCGTCCCGTGCTGGAGCAGTCCGAGCGGGCGTCGTGAGCGGGGCGGCGGTCGCCACTGCTGTCACCACCGGCCAGGTTCTGGCGCGGCGGCGGAATTATGCGCGCCATTACGGCGGGTTCATCCTGCCGGCGGCCGTGGTGATCGTCGCCGTGATCCTCTTTCCCTGGCTCTTCACCCTCTACATGTCCGCCCACGACTGGAAGGTGGGGGGAGGGCACTCCTTCGTGGGGTTCGGCAACTACGCCAAGCTCTTCACGGATGAGCGCTTCCTCTGGTCCGTCGTCCGGACGCTCTACTTCACCTCCCTCGCGGTGGTCTTCCCGATGATCCTGGGGGTGGCCGCCGCGCTGTGCTTCCAGAAGAAGTTCCCGCTGCGGGGCCTGGCGCGTACGGTCTTCATCCTGCCGATGATGGCGACGCCCGTGGCGGTGGCCCTCGTCTGGACGATGATGTTCCACCCGCAGCTCGGCGTGCTGAACTGGCTGCTCTCGACGGTGGGGCTGCCGCCGTCGCTATGGGTGTATGAATCCTCGACCGTGATCCCGACCCTGGTGATCGTGGAGGTCTGGCACTGGACGCCGCTGGTGATGCTGATCGTGCTCGGCGGGCTGGCCTCGCTGCCGCAGGACCCCTACGAGGCCGCGAAGATCGACGGCGCGACGTCCTGGCAGGCGTTCCGGCACATCACCCTGCCGTTGCTGATGCCCTTCATCGTGGTGGCGCTGATCATCCGCACGATCGACGCGCTGAAGGCCTTCGACACGATCTACGTCATCACCCAGGGCGGGCCGGGCACGTCCAGCGAGACGATCAACATCTTCCTGTATCTGCAGGGCTTCGCCTACTACAACATGGGATATGCGAGCGCGGTCGTGGTGGTGTTCTTCACCCTGATCGTCGCCCTGGCGATGGTGCTGCTCTGGACCCGCGCGCGGGCGAAGGACGCGATGTGAGCGGCCATGTGATCCGCCGCTGGCTCGGCAAGATCGGCTTCGCCTTCTCGGTCATCGCGCTCGTCAGCCCGGCGGCGCTGGTGTTCCTGTGGATGCTGTCCCTCTCCCTGAAGACGGAGCTGGACAACACGGATTATCCCCCGGTCTTCATCCCGAACCCGCCCATCCTCGACAACTTCGTGGCCGTGTTCGAGCGGAACGACTTCCTGCGCTACACCATCAATTCCGTGGTGACCTCCTTCGGCGCGACGGGGATCGCCCTGCTGATCGGGGTGCCGGCGGGCTACGGCATCGCGAAGATGCGGGCCACGCGCGCGGCGGTGCTGATTCTCATCGCCCGGATCACGCCCGGCCTGTCCTACCTCATCCCGCTCTTCCTGCTGTTCCAGTGGCTGGGGCTGACGGGCACCCTGGCGCCGATCGTCATCACCCACCTCGTCATCACCGTGCCCATCGTCGTCTGGGTGATGATCGGCTTTTTCGAGGGTCTTCCCGGAGAGCTGGAGGAGGCGGCGCTGGTGGATGGCGCCACCATCTGGCAGGCCTTCCGCCACGTGGCCCTGCCGCTGGCCCGGCCGGGGATCACCGTCGCGATGATCCTGTCCTTCATCTTCTCCTGGAACAACTTCATCTTCGCCGTGGTGCTGGCGGGGCGCGAGACGCGCACGCTGCCGGTCGCCGTGAACAACATGCTCACCTTCGAGCAGCTGTCCTGGGGCCCGCTCGCGGCCGCAGCGCTGATGGTGACCCTTCCCGTGCTGTTGCTGACGCTGGTGGCCCAGAAGCAGATCGTGGAGGGGCTGACAGCCGGCGGCGTGAAGGGGGGCTGACGCGGGCCGCGCCCGCGGCTACAGCCCCGGCCATGCCGGACGCCCCGCCCGCCGTGCTGCAGGTGCTGCCCGCTCTCGTCTCCGGCGGGGTGGAGCGCGGCACGGTGGAGATCGCGCAGGCGATCGCCGGTGCGGGGTTGCGGTCGCTCGTGGCCTCGGCCGGCGGTCCGCTGGCGGCGGAGGTGGAGGCGGTCGGCGGTCGGCACCTGACCCTGCCACTCGACCGGAAATCCCCCGCCGCGCTGCTGTCCAACGCGGCGGCGCTGCGCCGCATCGTCCGGGCGGAGGGCGTGCGCATCCTGCACGCTCGTAGCCGCTTTCCGGCCTGGTCGGCTCTGATGGCGGCGCGCGCGACGGGTGCGAGCTTCGTCACGACCTATCACGGCACCTACAACGAAGGCTTTCCGGGCAAGCGGCTCTATAACTCCGTCATGGCGCGCGGCGACCGGGTGATCGCCATCAGCGAGCACATCGCCGAGGTGGTCCGGACACGCCACGGCGTCGGCCCGGACCGGCTGCGGGTGATCCCGCGCGGCGTGGACCCCGTCCGCTTCGACCCGGACACGGTGGCGCCGGACCGGATCGAGGCGCTGCGTCGCGCCTGGTCGCTCCCTCCCGGACGCCCGGTGATCCTGCTGCCCGCGCGGCTTACCCGCTGGAAGGGGCAGGGAGTCCTTCTCCGGGCCGTGGCGGGTTGGCCGGAGCCGCGCCCGGTCGTCGTCCTGGCCGGCGATGCGCAGGGGCGCGACGCCTACGTCGCGGAACTGCGCGCGGAGGCCGGTGATCTGGGCGTGGACGTCCGGCTGCCCGGGCCCGTGTCCGACATGGCGGCGGCGTTCCTGGCGGCCGACCTCGTGATCCACGCCAGCACGGAGGCGGAGGCCTTCGGCCGGACCGTCATCGAGGCACAGGCGATGGGCCGTCCCGTCATCGCCTCGGATCTGGGGGGGCCGCGGGAGACGGTGGAGGAAGGCGTCACGGGCTGGCGCGTGCCGCCGGGCGACGATCGCGCGCTGGCC
Organism: Muricoccus radiodurans; assembly: GCF_050154705.1. Taxonomy (GTDB): domain Bacteria; phylum Pseudomonadota; class Alphaproteobacteria; order Acetobacterales; family Acetobacteraceae; genus Roseomonas; species Roseomonas radiodurans. Next base: position 599,247 of record NZ_CP189561.1, read on the forward strand.
GGGGCCATCGCGCGCGCCCTGGCGATGCCGCCGGACGTCCGGCACGCCATGGACGCCGCGACGCGCGCGGCGGTGCTGGCGCGCTACACCACGCGGGCCATGCAGGACGGCACCCTCGCCGTGTACCGGGAGCTTCTGTGACCGAGCGGATCCTCGTCATCAAGCTCGCGGCGCTGGGCGACTTCGTCCAGGCGTTCGGGCCCTTCGCGGCGATCCGCGCGCACCATCCCCGCGCGCGGATCACGCTGCTGACCACGCCGCCCTACGCGCCCCTGGCGCAGCGCAGCCCCTGGTTCGACGAGGTGTGGGCAGAGGGGCGCCCGGCCGGCGGGGACCTGCACGGCCTGTTCACCCTCGCGCGCCGCCTGCGCGGCGGCCGCTTCGACCGGGTCTATGACCTCCAGACATCCTCGCGCTCGTCCCGGTACCGGTTGCTGGTGGGGCGGCGGGCGGAATGGTCGGGCATCGCCGGCGGGGCCAGCCATCCGCACGCCAATCCCGACCGCAACGCGATGCACACGGTCGAGCGGCAGCGAGACCAGCTCCGCATGGCCGGGATCACCGAATTTCCGGAGCCGGACCTCGCCTGGCTCGATGGCGACCTGTCGGGCTTCGCGCTGCCGCCGCGTTACGCGCTGCTCATCCCCGGCGCCAGCCCGCAGCGGCCGGGCAAGCGATGGCCCCATTTCCCCGCGCTGGCCGCCGCGATGGGCATGCCGTCGGTCGTCATCGGCGGCCCGGCCGAGGCGCCCCTGGCCCAGGCGATTGCCTCCGCGGCGCCCGAGTCGGTTGATCTCACCGGGAGGACGGACCTGCCGCAACTCGCCGCCCTCGCGCGCCGCGCCGTCCTGGCGGTCGGGAACGATACGGGGCCCACCCATGTGGCCGCGGCCACCGGGTGCCCGACCCTGGCCGTCTTCGGGCCGGAGAGCGATCCCGCGCTCTGCGCGCCGCGCGGCGCGCGGTCCGACTTCCTTCGGTGCGACCCGATCGGGGCGCTGACGCCCGCCGCCGTGGCAGAGGCCGCCCGGCGCCTGGCCGGGCTGCCCGCTTAGGGGGCAGTCCGCGTCGGCGCCCCATCGCGGACGCCGCACACGCTCTTGTCAGCCCCGGCGACCGGTGCCGAAGATGCCGCGACCCGACCCATCGAACGAGACAGGGAGCGAGAATCATGGCCATCGCCCGCAGGACCCTTTTCGCGGCCGGCGCCGCCGCCGGCAGTGCGGCGCTGATCGGCCGGGCCTCGGCGCAGGCCAATTGGCAATTCGCCACCCCCTATCCCGACAGCAACTTCCACACGCGGAACGTCCGCGCCTTCATCGCCGACCTCTCCCAAGCGACCGGCGGCCGGCTGAACCCGACGCTGCACATCAACGGCACCCTCCTGCCGATGCCGCAGATCAAGCGTGGCGTGCAGCAGGGTCAGGTGCAGCTCGGAGAGATCCTCCTCTCCGCCTACGGCAACGAGGATCCGTTCTTCGAGGTGGATGGCATCCCGCAGCTCGTCACCAACTTCGACGAGGCGAAGAAGCTGATGGACCTCGCTCGCCCCTACATCGAGGCGCGTTTCCAGCGACAGGGCATCAGCCTGCTTTACATGGTCCCCTGGCCGCCCTCGGGCTTCTACACGAACACGCCGGTCGAGAGCATCGAGGCGCTGCGCGGCACGCGGATGCGGACCTTCAACGTGATGACGAACCGCTTCGCGACCCTCGTCGGCGCGGCGCCGACGCTGGTGCAGGCGGCGGAGATCCCGCAGGCCTTCGCGACAGGGGTGGTGAACGCCATGGTGACCTCCGCCGCCACGGGCGTGGACACCCAGGCCTGGGACTATGCCAAGGTCTTCACTCCCATCGGCTTCACCTTCACCCGGAATGCCGTCTTCGTGCAGCGCCGGGCGCTGGAGGCGCTTCCGGCGGACCAGCAGAGGTCGGTGCGCGAGGCGGCCGCGACCGCGGAGACCCGCGGCTGGGCCATGGCGAAGGAAGCCGCCGAGTCGCAACAGGCCATCCTGGGTCAGCGTGGCATGACGATCGCTCAGGCTACCCCGGCCCTAATGGAAGGCATGGCCCGCGTCAGCCGCACCATGGTGGATGAGTGGCTGACCCGTGCGGGCGACGATGGCCGGGCGTTGATCAACGCGTACCGCGCCTGAGCGGCGGGGCTTCCGTGATCCGGCGGGCGCTCGACGCGCTCTATGGCGCGAGCGCCGTGCTGGCCGCCATCGCGCTGTTCGGCATCTTCGTTATCATGGTCGGCGGGGTGATCCTGCGTGAGCTGGGGCGGGAGTTGCCGGCGGCCGATGACCTTGTCGCGTATCTCTGCGTCGCCACCACCTTCTTCGCGCTCGGCCATGCCTTCCGCCGGGCCGAGCTGATCCGGGTGGGCATGCTGATCGAGACGCTCCCCCCGGGCGCCCGGCGGGTGCAGGAGATCGTCGCCCTGCTACTGACCGGCGCGGGCGTCGCCTATATCACCTGGTGGACAGCGCAGGACGCGCTCTTCTCCCTCGAGATCGAGGAGGTGGCGCAGGGCACGGTTCCTATTCCGCTCTGGATCCCGAAGCTCGCCATGCCGATCGGCTCCGGAATCCTTCTCGTCGCGATCCTGGACGATCTGTTCGCGGTCCTGGCCGGCCACAAGACCTCCTACATCGCCGCCGCGGAGGCTCGGGCCGCGCGCGGCGAGTACTCGGCGGAGCGCTGACCGATGGCCGACCTCCTGACCCTCGGTATTTTCCTGCTGATCTTCATGGTGGTGCTGCTGGGCGGCGGCATCTGGATCGCCTTCAGCCTAGCGGCCGTCGGCTACGTCGCGACGGCGCTAGTGAATCCGACGCCGGGTCTCTTCCTCGCTTCCGCGTTCTGGGAGAGCACGGGGTCCTGGACCCTTGCGGCCCTGCCGATGTTCGTTTGGATGGGCGAGATCCTCTTCCGCACCCGGCTGAGCCAGGAGTTGTTCAACGGCCTCTCGCCCTGGTTCCGGCGCCTGCCGGGACGGCTCCTGCACGTGAACATCTTTGCCTGCGGCATCTTCGGCGCGGTGTCCGGCTCTTCCGCCGCGACCTGCGCCACCATCTCCAAGATCGCGCTGCCCGAGCTTCAGCGCCGGGGCTACGACGAGACGCTCTCGATCGGCAGCCTCGCCACCTCGGGCACCCTCGGAATCCTGATCCCGCCCTCGATCATCATGGTCGTGTATGCGGTATCGGTGCAGTCCTCCATTATCCGGCTCTTCATCGCCGGGCTGATCCCGGGGCTGATCGTGATGGCGCTGTTCAGCAGCTACATCGTCGGCTGGGCTCTGCTGAACCCGGAGAAGCAGCCGCCGGCCGAGCCGCGGATGACCTTCGGGGAAAAGCTGCGGGCCTCGGCGCAGCTCATCCCCTGCGTCCTGCTCATCATCGTGGTGATCGGCTCGATGTTCGCGGGATGGGCGACCGCGACCGAGGCAGCGGCGGTGGGCGTGCTGGGCAGCCTCGTGCTGGCGGCGGTCACCCGCACCCTGTCTTGGCAGACCTTCATGGAGAGCTTGACGGGCGCCACCCGCCTGTCCTGCATGATCAACATCATCCTGGCGGGCGCCGCCTTCCTGACCAAGGCGATGGCTCTGACTGGCATTCCCGCGGCGCTCGCCAGCGGGGTGGCGGCCATGGAGCTCGGCCCCTACGGCCTGATCGCGATCCTCACGGTCGTCTACCTCATCCTCGGCTGCGTGGTGGACGGGGTGAGCATGATCGTCTTGACCACCACCATCACTGTGCCGCTGGTGACCGCGGCCGGCTTCGATCTCGTCTGGTTCGGCATTTTCATCGTGCTGCTGGTCGAGATCGCACAGGTGACCCCGCCTGTCGGGTTCAATCTCTTCGTCATGCAGGGCCTGACAGGGCGGGAACAGGGAATGGTGGCCCGGGCGTCGCTGCCCTTCTTCGCGATGCTGCTCGTAACCGTGGCGATCATCACGGCCTGGCCGCGCCTGGTGACTTGGCTCCCGGACCTGCTTTTGAACCGGTAGACCTCGGACATGCGAACGCCGCCGGGAGGACCCGGCGGCGTCGCTGTTCAGCGCCGGCGAAGGCGCTGCACCGGCTCAGTTGGCCGGGCGCAGGGAGCCGTCCGGCAGGCGGTCGTACACGGCGCCACCACCCTGGTAAGCGGCATCCGACCCGGCCGCGGCGCGCGTGGCACCCCCGCGGCGCATCGCCATCTGGCGGCGCATCGCGGCCTGCTGCCGCATCGTGCGGCCGCTGGAGCGCATCATGCGGCCACGACGGCCGGTCATCGCCTGCGCCGTCCGATCCGTGGAACGGCCGGAGTCGAGCGAGGCCGCGCCCGGCGTGCCCGTGGTGGTGCCGAGCGGACCGCCGCCCATCGCAGCGGCCGCGCCGCGGGAACCCGGCGGGCGGGCCGAGCCGTCGCCCTCACCGCTCTGCGCGTGGGCGATGGCGGTGAAAGCACAGAAGGCGAGAACGGCGCCGAGCGCCGCGAACTTCCGGGACATGCGTGTCTCCTGCTCTGCGTGCCTCGGCGGCCGGCCATCCGGTCCGCCTGGGGATCACAGACCCGCAACGTAAGCCGCCCCGCACAGGTTTCGAAGCTTCGAAACCCGCTCACGGGATCACCGTTGCGATGGCATGTGGGAAGCCATCAAAGCCTTTCTTCGGAGCTGGGGCCTGGTCATCCTGGCCACCGCCATCGGTCTCTTCGTCGCCTTCCGATTCGTCTCGCCGGCACCGCCGGACACGCTCCGGTTGGCCGTCTCCACGGATCCGCAGAGCGCCTACACCCAGACCGTCGCGGCCTATGCGCGCGCGCTGGAGCAGGAGCACTTCAAGGTCGAGCGCGTGCCCACCCAGGGCTCCGTCGACAACCTCCGGCTCCTGCGGGAAGGGCGCGTGGACCTCGCGCTCGTGCAGGGCGGCGTTCCGTCCCGTGACAACGCGGCCGGCCTCGTCACCATGGGACAGGTCTTCTTCGAGCCTGCCTGGGTCTTCATCCGGAACCAGCCGGAGGGGGCCCGCCCCGTGCAGGCGCTGCGCGGCAAGCGAGTCGCCGTCGGGCCAGAGGGAAGCGGCACGCGCGTGCTCGCGCTCGCCCTGCTCGAGGCGAACGGCCTGCGCGCCGACGCGATCGAGCCGGTGCCGCTGGCCGGCAACGAGGCGGCCGAGGCGCTGGCGGCCGGGACCATCGAGGCCGCGATCTTCGTCTCCGCCGTCCCGACCGACGCGATCAACCGGCTCATCCGGACGGAAGGGGTGAACCTCCTCAATTTCGGCAGCCGGGCCGAGGCCTACGCCGCGAACCTCCCCTACCTCCACCCCGTGCGGCTGCCGAACGCGGCGCTCAGCCTTGCGGAGGACCTTCCGCGGGGGGATGTGACGATGATGGCGCCGGCGGCGTCCCTCCTCGCGCGCAAGGACCTGAACCCGCAGGTAGCGGCCCTGATGATGCGAATCCTGCGGGACACGCACCGCCAGCGCACCCTCTTCTCGCCGGAGGGCCGCTTCCCGAACGGCCAGAACAACGAGGTGCCACTGCAGGAGGACGCGCAGCGCTTCTATGAGAAGGGACCCTCCTTCCTGCAGAGCTACCTGCCGTTCTGGGTGGCCGTGGCCGTGGACCGGCTCTGGGTCCTGATCATCCCGCTGGTGACGCTGCTGCTGCCGCTCGCCCGCTTCGCGCCCTCCATCTACACTTGGCAGATGGAGCGTCAGCTCTACCGGGTCTACCATAAGGTCCGGCAGGTGGATGAGGAGAGCAAGGCCGGCCTGTCCATGCGGACGATCGCGAAGCTGGACGCGCTGGAGAAGGAGGCTTCGGAGCTGAAGTTGCCCGACAGCTATGCCGACCGCATCTACGGGCTACGCCGCCACATCGCCTGGCTCCGCCGCCGGAAGGAGGAGCCGGCCTGAGCCGAAGGGGACGCTGATGGTCATCTCCAAGCCGCGCTGGCTGGACGACTTCAAGGGCTTCGTCGCCCGCGGCAACGTGGTGGACCTGGCCGTGGGCGTCGTTATCGGTGCTGCCTTCACCGCGATTGTCAGCAGCCTCGTCGAGGATCTGCTGAACCCGATCATCGGCCTCTTCGTGGGCGGTATCGACTTCTCGAACCTTTTCGTCGTCGTCTCGGGCGAGCGGGGCGCCTCGCTCGAGGCCACGCGCCAGTCCGGCGCGGCGGTGCTGGCGGTGGGCAAGTTCATCAACGCGGTGATCAAGTTCCTGATCGTCGCCTTCGTCGTCTTCTGGCTCGTCCGGCTGATCCGCCGCCTGCACGCGGCGCCGGATGAGGTGAAGGGCCCGACCCCTGAGCAGGTTCTCCTCACCGAGATCCGGGACGAGCTGCGGGCGCAGCGCGGCGCGGCACTTCCTGCGCCGGCGGGGCCGTCCCCCTAGCCGGAGCGCCAGAGGCAGCGGTCGAGCACCGGCTGGGCGTCCCGCCAGAAGGCGGCGGACCAGCGCTCCACGCTCTCGTCGTCGAGATGGCCGCCATCCACGGTCATCAACCCCTCCATGGCCGGGTTGACGTAGGGCGAACCGACCGTGGCGGCGACGCCCTCGCCGAGGCGCTCCAAGTCCTGCCCGCTGGGCACCACGGTCATGATGACGCAAGCCGGGTTCAGGCCATGCCGTTCCAGGAAGGCGCGCGCGTGCATCGCGAAGGCGGCGATAGAAGCATCCGGGACCGGGGCGCCGCGCACCACCGGGATCCGTGGCAGCGGGTCTCCGTAGAGGGGGCGGTAGTCGATGACGAGGCGCCCGTCCTCCAGGTTCCGGAAGAAGGAGAAGGCGCCGCCGCACAGGTCCGGCCAGCCGCCGGGGCAGAAGCGGCGATGCACCGCTTGCCAGAAGCGGCGCCCCTGATACTCGAACCAGGACCGCTCCGGCTCCTGCACGACCCGGCGCGCGGCGGGCGTCAGGGACGCCTCGCCGGCCGGGACGAAAAAGGGATCGGCGTCGATCACCACCACCGCGGGCCGAAGCTGCAGGCGGGCCAGCAGGAGGTCTGCGAAGGCACTGTTGGTCCCGGACACGCTGAGATTATGGAAGCGCCGGCCGATCGTCGCGAAATGGCGCCGCGTCGCCTCGCCGGAGAAGGCGCGATGGCCGTGGCTGTAGCCGAGCGCGACGACCTCGGCCGCGCGGGCAGCCGCGTCCTCGCGGGGTTCGAGACCCTGGAGCAGGGCGCCCTGCTCGTAATCGCCGTAATGGGCCCGCGTGCAGGACGCGAGGATCGTGCCGGGCCCGTAGCCACCGGCGGCGCAGCCCGTGATGCGCGTCTTCCAGAGCAGGCTTCCCACTCCGGCGGCGACGGCCAGAACCGCGAAGAGGATCAGGAAGCGGCGCATCTCGCGCGGGCGCATCCGCGGCTCCTAGAACTGGTAGTAGAGGAAGGGGCTGTCGGCCCGTAGCCAGACCACCGAGACCGCGAAAAGCACCGCCAGAACCGCCGCCCATCCGAGGTTCGGCCGGAAGGCCAGCAGGGGGACGGGCCAGTTCGGCGGCCGCACGGCGTCCAGCGCCGGGCGCCAGCGCACCATGATCTGCTGCGTGTTCGGCATCACCGCCGCGACGACGAGCAACCCGCCGATCCACCAGGCCGCGAGCGGCAGTCCGGCGAGGCAGGCGCGCGACGCCTCAGTGGACACGATGCGGCAGGAGAGCCGCGCGCCGTCGCCCGTCAGCCCCGCCATGCCCTGCAACACCCGTCCGGCCTGGGCCATGTCGTCGGCGCGGAAGAAGACCCAGGCCACGACGACGCAGAGGAAGGTCAGGAGCCGCGCGACCATCCACGCCCCCGGCCAGGGCCGCGCCAGGGCGGGCACGCCGGTGCGCAGCCGCCGCCAGAGGTGATTCACAATCAGGAAGGCCCCGTGCAGCGCCCCCCAGGCGACGTAAGTCCATCCCGCCCCGTGCCACAGGCCGCCGAGCATCATGGTGATCATCAGGTTCGGCAGGTGGCCCAGCCCCGCCCGGTTCCCGCCCAGTGGGATGTAGAGGTAGTCGCGCAGGAAGCGCGACAGTGTCATGTGCCAGCGCCGCCAGAAGTCGATGATGCTCTCGGCGCGGTAGGGGCTGTCGAAGTTCAGCGGGAAGCGCAGCCCGAACATCCGCGCCAACCCGATCGCCATGTCGGAGTAGCCGGAAAAGTCGAAGTAGAGCTGCAGGGTGAAGGCCAGCGCCCCGACCCAGGCCTCCTGCACGCCGGGCTGATGCGTGCCGAAGGCCAGCGCGATGAAGGGCTGTACCCCGTCCGCCAGGATCACCTTCTTGAACAGGCCGAGGACGAAGATCGCGAGCCCCACGACGAAATCCTCCGCCCGCTCTCCCGGCGCCGCGCGGAAGGAGAACTGCGGGATCATGTCCCGGTGGTGCAGGATCGGCCCGGCGATCAGGTGCGGGAACACCGTGACGAAAAGCAGGTAGCGCACCGGATCACGCTCCGCTTTCGCCGGCTCGCCCCGCACGTCCACGAGGTAGGCGATCTGCGTGAAGGTGTAGAAGGAGATGCCGAGCGGCAGGATCAGCTCCCCGAAGCCGCCGCCGAGGCCGAGCGTCTCGCTGAAGAATCCGGCGTACTTGTAGTAGCCCAGCAGGCCGAGATCGGCCGTCACGCCCGCCGCCAGGACCGCGCCCGCCAGGGGCGAACCTGCCCGCCCCAGCCGCCCGATCAGCAGGCCCAGCGCATAGTTCCCCGCCGCCGAGGCCAGCAGCAGCGGCAGGAAGTCCAGCCGCCAGGCGCCATAGAAGGTGCAGGACGCGACCACCAGCACCAGCCGCGCCGCCGCCGCCGACCGCCCGGCGACCGCGAGGAAGAGAAGATAGGTGACGGGGAGGAAGACAAAGAGGAAGAGGTCGGAGTTGAACAGCATTCAGGGAGCCCGCATCCCCGGTCGCGGCCGGGCGGCGGGCCGATACCACGCGCGGGCCGGGATGCGATACCCGGCGTGGTCTCAGACGGCGACGTGCCCGAACAGGGCGTGGAGCAGGGCGAAAAGCGCACCACCGGCCAGCGCCCCGACCACGGTCCCGTTGATGCGAACGTATTGCAGGTCCCGGCCGACCCGCAGCTCTATTTTGTCCACGACAGTGGCCGTATCCCACCCGCCCACGACGTTGGCGATGAAGCCCGCCACCCGCCCCTGGGCCGAGGGGAGCAAGGTGAGGAGCGCGTTCTCCACACCCCGGTTCAGGCGGTTCCGGGCTCCCTCATCCGTTTCCAGCAGGTCGCCGAGGTTGGACAGGAGGCCTGTCAGAAGGGAGACCGTCCGACCCTCCGGCCGGGCGGCGTCCGCCTCCAGCGCAACGCGCAGCCGGGCCCAGGAATCCGCCAGCCAGCTTGCCACGGCCGGGTGGGCGAGTGCCCCCCGCAGCGCCGTCCCGATCGCCTCGGCGCGGGTTGGGTCGGATTCCAGGCGCTCGATCTCCGCCTCCACCCAGGCAGCGAAAGCGGCGCGGAGGTCGCTGTCCCCGGGTTCCATCTTCTCGAGCTCGGCGTTCAGGGCACCCAGGACGCGGCGGGCGACGGCTGCGCCGGCCATCCAGCCCACCAGCCGCCCACCCTCGGCGCGCACGCGTTCCTCGATCGCCGCCTTCAGGCTTTCCTCCTTCGCCGCGACCAGCGCCTTGATCTGCGACAGGCCGAGGCCGAAGACCTCCTGGTGCCGCCCGCCCGCGACGAGCAGCCGCAGCGTCCGCGCTGCCAGCCGGGCCGCCGCGGGGCCGGACACCATCCGCGGCAGAAGCCGCCCGAGCAGCCGCCCGGCGCGCCCATCCTCCAGCATGGTCAAGAGGCGCGGCACCGCGCGGGCGATCGCTTCCGCAGCCGGCCGGGCCGTGGCGGGGTCGGTCAGGAAGCGGCGGGCGATGCCGGCCGCATCCAATCCGCCGATCACCCGGCGCACCTCGGCCTCGGTGAAGACGTGGTTGGCGACGAAGCGGCCGAGCCCCTGGCCCAGCCGCTCCTTCTGCCGGGGGATGATGGCCGTGTGCGGGATCGGCAGGCCGAGGGGATGGCGGAATAGCGCCGTGACGGCGAACCAGTCGGCCAGCCCGCCCACCAGCCCGGCCTTGGCCGAGGCCTGAAGCAGGTCCGTCCAGTAGCCCGGCGGCAGGGCGTAGGTGCCGAAGGTCACGGCGCCCATGCCGGCGAGGAGGCCCGTGGCGATGGCACGATGGCGGCGCAGGCCCGCGCGGAGGGCCGCCTCGCCGGCAGCGTCGCGCGGAGGGGCGATGAGGATCGGGGAGGGGAGGTGCATCGGCCCCGAGGTGGCGATCCGGTCACGCCTTCTCCAGCCCGGGCATCCGGCTGTTGTCCGGGCGTCGAGGCGTGTTATGTCATAACATCATGCTCCCTCGTTGGACCGATCCTCTGGCCCTCTCGGCCGGCGCGGCGCCGCGCCTGCTGATGTCGGCCGCCGTCCTCGCCGGGCTCTGGCTCGCGGTCGCCTGGGCGCTCGGCACGTGAGCGGCGCCCCGAAGTCCGGTGGCGGGCTGGCGCTGCGCGACGTGACCCTCACCCATGAACGGCGGCCCGCCGTGCACCACCTGTCCGGTGCCTTCGCGCCGGGATCGCTGACGGCCGTGGTCGGTCCGAACGGTGCTGGCAAGACGACCCTGCTGCGCGCCTTGGCCGGCCTGCACCGCGTGTCGGAGGGAAGGGTGGAGCGGCCGGAGGGGCGGATCGCCCTGCTGCCGCAGATGACCTCGCTCGACCGCAGCTTTCCCATCGCCTGCCTGGAGGTGGTAATGCTCGGCGACTGGGCGCGCACCGGCCCGTTCCGCGCCGTGCCCCCCGCCAGCCGGGTCCGGGCGGAGGCCGCGATGGAGGCGGTCGGCCTCGGCGGCTTCGGCAGGCGGCCGGTCGGCAGCCTCTCCGCCGGGCAGTTCCAGCGGCTGCTCTTCGCCCGGCTGCTGGTGCAGGACGCGCCGGTGATCCTGCTCGACGAACCGTTCAACGCCGTGGACGCCCGCACCGCCGCCGACCTGCTCCGCCTCGTCCGCGGCTGGCACGGGGAGGGCCGGACGGTCGTGGCCGTGCTGCACGACCTCGACCTCGTCCGGGCCGAGTTCCCGGATTGCCTGCTGCTGGCGCGGGAGCCGATCGCCTGGGGGCCGACCGCGGAGGCGCTGAGCGCGGCGAACCGCTTGCGCGCCCGGATGATGGCCGAATCCTGGGACGCCGAGGCGGATCCCTGCGCCCGCGCGGCCTGACCCCGCCCGGCCCGGTCCCTTGCTCCACGACCTGCTGATCGCGCCGTTCGCGGAGTTCGGCTTCCTGCGGCGGGCGCTCGTCGGATGCCTGGCCCTCTCCGTTGCCGCGCCGCCCGTCGGGGTCTTCCTCGTGCTCCGGCGGATGAGCCTGACGGCGGACGTGCTGGCGCACGGCATCCTGCCCGGGGTGGCGGCGGGATTCCTCATCGCGGGGCTTTCGGTGACGGCCATGTCCCTCGGCGGGCTGGTGGCGGGGCTGGCGGTGACGCTCGGCGCCGGCCTGCTGTCCCGCGCGACAGGGGGGCGGGAGGACTCCTCCCTCGCCGCCCTCTACCTCGTCGCGCTGGCGCTCGGCGTCGCGATCATCTCGACGCGCGGCGGGGCCGTGGAACTGACCGCGCTGCTCTTCGGCAGCGTGCTGGGCGTGGACGACCCGGCGCTGCTGATGATGGCGGGCGTGGCCACGCTGACTCTGCCGCTCCTGTCGCTCGGCTGGCGCCCGCTCGTGCTCGAATGCTTCGACCCCTCCTTCGCCGCGGCCGAGGGGGCGCGGGGTGGGCTTTGGCACGTCCTCTTCATGGCGCTGGTCGTGCTGAACGTGCTCGGCGCCTTCCAGGCGCTCGGAACGCTGATGGCGGTCGGGCTGATGATGCTGCCGGCGGTCGCGTCCCGTCACCTCGCGCGCAGCGTCGGCGGCATGGTTTACGCCGCCGCCGGGATCGCGGCGCTCTCCTCGGTTTCGGGGCTCCTCCTTTCCTACCACCTGGACCTGCCGACCGGACCGGCCATCGTCCTGGCGGCCGGCGCCGCCTGGGCATTCTGCGTCCTCGCAGGGCCCGTGGACGGGCTCCTCGTGCGCTGGCTGCCCCGCCGGCACCTGGCGGGGTAGCGGCCGGTCAGGAGGCGGCGCGCTGCTCCTTGTCCGTCTTTCCCTCCGGCGTGCCCTCCAGCCGGTCGGCGATGGCGAGGACCAGCACGCTGCACAGGAAAATTCCGTGGATCGCCACGGCCCAGTAGAGCACGCGATCCTCCGTCTTCCCGATCTCGAGGAACATCTGGAGCAGGGTGATCCCGGAGATGGCGACGAGCGCCGTCGCCAGCTTGATCTTCAGGTTGCCCGGATCGACCTTCGCGACCCAGTTCATCTGCTCCTTCTCCGCGTCGTTCTTGAGCCGCGCGACGAGCGTGTCCCAGGAGGACAGGGCAACGGTGACGATCAGCGCCGCGACGAGGGTCGAGTCGAGCAGGTAGAGGATCGCGAGAAGGTTTTCGTGGTCGGTCTGGGTGAAGAGCTTCTCCATGAACTCGACCACCTTCAAGAGGAACTTGAAGGCATAGGCGATCAGCGCCGCCATCAGGCCGAGGTAGAAGGCCGCCAGCACGTAGCGGCTGGCGAGGATGGCCTTGTTCAGGAATGAGCCCATGTCACCCTGCGTCGCACGGCGCAGCTTCGCGCCGCAAGCGGAAGAGGAACCCGGCATGGCGATCGTGAGACTGGCGGAGGAGGCGCGGCTGTCGGGTGCCACGGTGGCGGGAGGCTTCGTCTTCCTCGCCGGCCAGGTGGCGGATGACGACACGCTCGACGCCGAGGGCCAGACGGCCGACATCCTGCGCCAGATCGACGCCCTTCTGGCCGAGGCCGGAACCGACAAGCGCGCCCTGCTCCAGGTGCAGATCGTGCTGGCCGACATCGGCGATGCCGCGGCCATGAACCGGGCCTGGGACGCCTGGCTGGACCCCGCGGCGAAGCCCGCCCGCATGACGATCGAGGCGAAGCTCGTGAACCCGGCGTGGAAGGTGGAGATCACCGGCATCGCCCTGGCACCGCCGGCCTGACCGCGCCGGTGCCCCGCTGGCTCCGGGCTTTCCTCGCTCCCTTCGGCCTCGGGCTGCTGGTGGCGGCGGGGGTGGCGGATGGGGGCTGGTGGTTCTCCGTCGTCGTCGCGGCGACGGCGGGGATCGGCTTCGGGCTGCTGTTCCGGCTCTTCCCGGCGGGGATGGACTTCGCGGTGGCGGCGGCGAACGGCTTCGCCTTCTACGCCTGCCTGTTCACCGTGATTGGCCGTTCCGCCTTCCCGGACGCGCCGGGCCTCGCCGTCTGCCTCGCCTTCCTGCTCCCGGTGGCGGGCTTCCTGCTCGCGGTGGGCGTCCGGCGCGCCGCGATCCGGCGGGACATGGAGGCCGAGGAGACGCCCGATGCCCGTGACTTCCGGCAGGTCGGGCGCTGGATCCTGATGGTGGCGGTCATCGCGTCCCTGTCCCTGTCCCTGCCGGCGAACCGGCTGTCCCCCATGGCCCAGGGCTGGGCGATGATAGCCGCGATGACGGTCATCGCCGTCCTCTGTGCCCGCGCGGTCCGGGCGCTCGTCCGGCTGCTGCTGGACATCGCGCAGCTCATGAACGACCTCGGCCGCCGGGCGCTGGCGCTGCTGGCGCCCATCGCGGCCTATGTCTCGCTTTTCTCGCTGGTGACGATCGTCTTCGCCTGCGTGTACCGCTTCGCCGACGGGCTCTCCCGCACCGCGCTCTTCGCCGGGCCGGAGGGGCCGATCCGGGTCGGCTTCCGGGACGCGCTGCACTTCAGCGTCGTGACCCTGTCCACCGTCGGCTACGGGGACATCTGGCCGATGGATGATGGGGTCCGGCTGCTGGCGGCGGCGGAGGTGGTGGCGGGGCAGGTGCTGCTGCTGTTCGGTTTCTTCGAGATCACCCGGAGCCGCCTCGCGCCCGATGCGCCGCGTGAGGAGGGCGGAGACACCTCACGGCCGGGTTGATTCGGCCCCGGGCAGCCCCTAGACCGCCCCCTCCGCCCGGCGGGTGCCGCAATCCCGTCGCGCTTCCGCCGCGTCCAGGGGCCATTCCGCAGGGGCGCCCGGAGATTGTCAGAGGCTTAAGCCATGGCGTGGGACGAGCGGGCGATCAGATCAGGATGACGCTGGATGGTTGATGTTCCCGGGACGGGCTGGCGCGGGCGGAAGGTCTTGGTCACGGGCGGCGCGGGCTTCCTCGGCTCTGCGCTCTGCCAGGCGCTCTCCGCGGCCGGGGCGTCGGTCACGGCGCTCGACGCGATGCTGCCCGGCACCGGCGCGCTCCGCGCCAACCTGGACGGCACGGGCACGCGGCTGGTCGAGGCCGACCTCCGCGACACCGACCTCGTCCCCCTCTGCCAGGGCGTGGACGTGCTGTTCAACATGGCCGGTCAGACCAGCCATGCCGGCAGCCAGAAGGACCCGTTCACGGACCTTGCGATCAACGGCCATGCCCAGCTCCGCCTGATCGCGGCGCTGCGGGAGGCCGCGCCGACGGCTCGCGCGGTTCACGCCTCCACCCGCCAGTTCTACGGCCGGCCGCAAATGCTGCCAGTGCCGGAGACCCACCCCATCGTCCCTCCGGACGCCAACGGGGTCAGCAAGTTCGCCGCCGAGCAGTACTGGCTGCTGGAAAACCGGGTGCACGGCCGCCCGGTGACGGCGATCCGCCTGACCAACTGCTACGGCCCCCGGATGCGGGTGAAGGATGCCCGCCAGACCTTCCTCGGCATCTGGCTCCGCCGCGTGCTGGAGGGCGAGCCCTTCGAGGTCTGGGGCGGGGAGCAGCTCCGCGACTTCTCCTACGTGGATGACGTGGTCTCGGCCTTTCTCGCCGCCGCCGACGCGCCCGAGGCGGCGGGCCGGGCCTTCAACCTCGGCGGTGACGCCCCCGTCAGCCTGCGGGACCTGGCCGAGATGGTCCTGGCCGCCGCCGGCGGCGGGCGTTACGAGAGCCGGTCCTTCCCGGCGGAACGCGCCGCGATCGACATCGGCTCCTACCACGCCGACGACCGGGCCTTCCGGGCGTTGACGGGCTGGGCCCCGAAGGTGGGCCTGCCGGAAGGGCTCCGCCGGACCCTCGACTGGTTGCGGCCGCGTCTGGCCGAATACCTCTCGGACGACATCTGACAAGATCCAGGGACAAGCAGGACGCTTCCATGAACGTGCCCACCACGACGGTCCCGCAGGCCGACCCCGGCGCGGCGTATCGCGCCCACAAGGCGGAGATTGACGCCGCGGTCGCCCGCGCCCTGGCCAGCGGCTGGTACATCCTGGGACAGGAGGGCGCGGCCTTCGAGACGGAATACGCGGCCTGGCTGAGCGCCGGCGACGCCCCCGCCATGCACGCGGTCGGCTGCGCCAACGGCACCGATGCCATCGCCCTCATCCTGCGCGGCATGGGCATCGGGGAGGGCTGCACGGTCGCGACCGTCTCCCACACCGCCGTGGCGACGGTGTCCGCGATCGAGATGGCCGGGGCGACGCCGCTTCTGCTCGACATCGACCCCGACACCTACTGCATGGACCCGGACGAGCTGCGCGCCGTGCTGGACACGCCGCCGCCCGGCCTGCCGCCGATCCGCGCCGTGATTCCCGTCCACATCTACGGCCACGCCTGCGACCTGGACGCGATGCTCCCGGCCTGCCGGGAGGCGGGGGTCAAGGTGATCGAGGATGTGGCCCAGGCCCATGGCGGCCGCCTGAACGGGCGGATGCTCGGCACGATCGGGGATGCGGCGGCGTTCAGCCTCTATCCCACGAAGAACCTCGCCGCGATGGGCGATGCCGGAATCACGGCCACGCCGGACGAGGCTCTGGCGAAGCGGATGGGCGCGATCCGCCAGTATGGCTGGCATCGCCGCTACATCTCGGACGAGGTGGGGGTGAATACCCGTCTCGACGAACTCCAGGCCGCCATCCTCCGGGTGCGCCTGCCGTTGCTTGATGCCGGCAATGCCCGCCGCCGGGAGATCGCCGCCCGCTACGACGAGGCCCTCGCCGAGGGGCCCTTCGCCCCACCTTATCGCGCGCCGGGCGTGGAACACGTGTTCCATCAGTACGTCATCCGCGTCCCGAAGCGGGAGGAGGTGATGGCCCGCCTGAAGATGGAGGGCGTCGCCACCGCCATCCACTACCCCGTGCCGGTACACGAGCAGGCAGCCTACGCCGGGCGCACGCCGGTCGGTCCCGCGGGCTGCGCCGAGACCTCCCGCGCCGCGACGGAGGTGATGAGCCTGCCGATCTTCCCGGAGCTCACCGACGCCCAGGTGGACCGCGTCTGCGCCGCGCTGCGGGGACTCTAGAGGGCGTGGCCGGCCGGCCTTGACCCGCGCCGACCGGACCGCCAAGCCGGAAGGGAACCGAGGAGGACGTCCCGTGGTTCCGCTTTCCCCCTTGAAGCGCCGCGCCCTGCTGGCAGCCGGTGCGGCCGCCGCCCTGCCGCTCGGCGCGGCGGCGCAGAGCTTTCCGAACAAGCCCATCCGGATCGTGGTGCCGAACGCCGCGGGCGGCGTGGCGGACCTGACCGCCCGGACCGTTGGCACGAAGCTGTCCGAGCGGCTCGGCCAGCCCGTGGTGATCGACAACCGCCCCGGCGCGGGGGGCGTGGTGGCAGGCCAGGCGGTGCTCCAGGCGGCGCCGGACGGGCACACGCTGATGGTGGCGACGAACGCGAATGCCATCTCGGTCGGGCTGTTCCGCAACCTGCCCTTCGATCCCATCAACGACTTCGCTCCGGTCGGCCTCATGGGCACCTTCGCCATCGCCGTGCTCGTGGCGCCGGACAGCCCGCTGCGGCGTCCGCAGGACCTGCTGGAGCGGATGCGGCGGGAGCCGGGGCGGGTGAATGTCGGAACGATCTCCGCCGGCAGCACGCAGAACCTCGCCGCGGTGGTCGCGCTGTGGGCGGCCGGGGCGGATGCGACGATCGTGCCCTTCAGCAGCACGCCCGCCCTCATCACGGCGCTGCTTCGCAAGGACGTGGACGTTGCCTTCGAGATCGTCAGCCCGATCTGGGGACAGGTGCGGGACGGGGCCGTGCGGGTCCTGGCCGTCACGTCGGCGAACCGCTTCCCAAACCTGCCCGACGCACCGACCCTCGCGGAGAGCGGGCTGGCGAATTACGACGTCACGTCCTGGAACGCACTGGTGGCGCGGGCTGGCACGCCGCCGGAGCTGGTCGCCCGGCTGAACCGGGACTTGAACGCCGTGCTGGCCGATCCCGCCGTGCGGGACAGCCTGTTGGCCGTCGGGGTCGCCGCCCAGCCGGGCACGCCGGACGAGTTCGGCCGCCGCTACGCCGAGGAAGCCCGGCGCTGGCGCGGCGTCATCGCCCATGCGGGAATCGAACGTCAATGAGCGCGGATCGCGTCATCCCCACCTGCAAGGCGCCTGACCCGGACACGCGCACCCCGTCCTGGCGCCCGCCGCCCGGCGCTTGCGACGCGCACTGCCACATCTTCGGCCCGGACGCGGTGTTCCCCTATGCGGAGGACCGCGCCTACACGCCTCCGGACGCGCCCTATGAGGCACTGGTCGCGCTGCACGCGAAGCTCGGCATCGAGCGGGCGGTGATCGTCCACGCGTCCTGCCACGGCAGCGACATGCGGGTGACGCTGGACGGCATCGCGCGGTCCGGCGGGCGGATGCGCGGGGTAGCGGTGGTGGACCCGGGCGTGACGGATGCCGGCCTCGCCGCGCTGCACGCGGGCGGTATCCGCGGCGTGCGTTTCAACTTCGTCCGCCACCTTGGCGGCATGCCGGACATGGCGTTCTTCGAGCGCGTGCTGGCGCAGGTGGAGCCGCTGGGCTGGCATGTCGTGCTGCACCTGGACGCGCAGGACGTGGTGGAGCTTGCGCCGCGCATCGCCCGAATCCGCATCCCCTTCGTGATCGACCACATGGGCCGCGTGAAGGCGAAGGGTGGGCTGGATCAGCCGGCCTTCGCGGCGCTGATCGAGCTGATGCGGAACCCGCTCGCCTGGGTGAAGATCTGCGGAATGGAGCGCGTCAGCAGCGCCGGCGCGCCTTTCCATGACGCCGTTCCGTTCGCCACGAAGCTGGCCGAGCTGGCGCCGGACCGCGTGCTGTGGGGGACGGACTGGCCGCATCCGAACATCAGCGGTGACATGCCGAATGACGGCGACCTTGTGAACCTGCTGGCGCTCGCCGTGCCGGACGAGGCGACGCGGCGGCGCGTCCTGGTGGACAATCCGAACCGTCTCTACTGGGCGGATTAGGAGAGGTCGGCCGCAGGGCACAAGGCCCTGCGGCGCGGCTCCGCGCCGGGCTAGTCCGGCCGGACGCCCGCCTTTCGGATCAGCGCGCCCCAGCGCTCCCGCTCCGTGCGGATGAACTCGCCGAAGCTCTCCGGTGTGCCGGCGGCGGCGTCCGCGCCCTCGGACGCGAGGCGCTGCTGCAGGACGGGTTCCGCCAGGATCTTGGCGGATTCGGCGTTGACCCGGTCCACCATCTCCCGCGGGGTGCCGGCGGGCGCGACGATGCCGTACCACTGCACGGCCTCGAAGCCGGGGATGCCGGATTCGGCCAGGGTCGGCAGCTCCGGCGCCGCGCCGATCCGCTGAAGGGACGACACGCCGAGCGCCCGCAGCTGCCCGGACCGCGCGGGCGGCAGGGCAGGGGGGCCGCCCGTCATCGTCATGTCGAGCGTGCCGGCGATCAGGTCCGTCATCATCGGCCCGGTCCCGCGATAGGGGACATGGGTCAGCTGCACCCCGGTCACGTCCATCATCGCCAGCGTCGCGATGTGCGCCGCGCTGCCGTTGCCGCCGGAGCCGTAGGTGATCTCGCCGCGCCGGCGACGCGCGAGCTCCAACAGCTCCTGCACGTTGCGCGCCGGGAGGTTCGGGTGGACCACCAGCACGTTCGCCACCTTCGCCACCAGCACCACCGGCTGGAACGCCGTCGCGATGTCGAAGCTCAGGTTCGGATAGATCGCGGGATTCACGGCCAGCGTGCCGATGTGGCCCATCATCCAGGTGAGCCCATCCGGCGCGGCGCGCGCCACCACCTCGGACCCGACCGTGCCCCCCGCGCCCGCGCGGTTCTCCACCACGAAGGGCTGGCCGAACACCTCGCCCAGACGCTGTGCCATCGCGCGTCCCAGGATGTCGGTGGAGCCGCCGGGCGTGAAGGGCACGACCATCCGTAGCGGCCGGTCGGGCCAGGCGGCCAGGGCGTGCCGGGCGACGAAGGGCATGGACAGGCTGGCGGCGATCAATGCGCGGCGGCCGGTCTGGGGCATGGTGCTTTCCTCCAAGTCCCCGAGATTAGCGCCGCCCCGCCGTCTGCGTCAGGCGAGGCGGTCCACCCAGCCGCGCAACAGGTTGAGATCGGCCACCCCAGCGTGCTGCGCCGCGACCTGCCCCTTGCGGAAGGCAAAGAGGGCGGGAATGCCGCGAACGCCCAGCCGCGCCGCGAGCTCCTGATTCGCGTCCACGTCCACCTTCACGAAGCGGGCGCGCGGTTCCAGCATCTGCGCCGCCTTGTCGAAGACCGGCGCCATGGTCCGGCAGGGACCGCACCAGCCCGCCCAGAAATCGGCGATGACCGGGATGTCGTTGCCCGCCACATGCGCGTCGAAGCGCGGCCCGCCCAGCGCGACGGGCGCACCGGTGAACAGCGTCGCCTTGCAGGCGCCGCACTTCGCGGCCTCCGCCGGGCGGGAGCGCGGCAGGCGGTTCACCGCGTCGCAATGCGGGCAGACGACATGCAGGGATTCGGTCATGGGGCGCGCCTCCGTCCCACCGAAGCGCGGGGTGCCGGGGCGGGTTTCGCCTCAGCGCTCCGCAGCCTCGATCAGCGCGCCGCTCTCCCGCAGCGCCGCGATCTCCATGGCGGAGAGGCCGGATTCCGCCAGCACCGACGCCCCGTCCGCCCCCAGCCGGGGCGCCGGGGCGCGGGGCGGCTCCATGCCGCCGGACAGCCGGTTGGGCGGGCCGATGCGCCAGGTCTCGCCCTCGGTCGGATGCGCCTCCCGGTTCACGAGGCCGGAGGCGAGAAGCTGCGGATCTCGCAGCAGCGACGGCACGGTGTTGTAGGGCATGGCCGGCACGTCCAGCCGCTCGAAGATCTCCAGCCACTCCGCCGTCGGCCTCCCCGCGAGCGCGGAGGCGCGGAGGGCAAAGTAATCCTTCGTGTTGGCCGTGCGCGCCGCGACGGTGGCGAAGCGCGGATCGGTCTTCAGCTCCGGCCGGCCGATCGCGTCGAAGAAGCCGTGCGCCTGCGCATCCGTGTTGGCGGAGAGGCAGATGTAGCCGTCCGCCGTGGCCAGGGGCCGTGCCTCGGGGCTGAGTACGCGCTGGTCGCCATGGGGGCCGACCGGCGGGTCGAAGGTCATGGCGCCCATGTGCTCCATCAGCACGAAGGCGGCCATGTTCTCGAACATCGGGATCTCGAGCGCCTCTCCCCGGCCCGTCTTCTCGCGGCGGTACAGCGCGAAGCCGATCACCTGCGCCGCGATCAGGCCGCAGACATGGTCCGCCACCAGCATCGGCACGTAGCGCGGCTTGCCCTCGCTGTCCTCGAAGCAGCCCGCGACGCCGGAGACGCCCTGGATGACCGTGTCGTAGGCGGGCTTGCCGGCATACGGGCCGCCCGAGGCGAAGCCGGCGATGGTGCAGTGGATCAGCCGCGGTGCGGCATCCGCCATCGCCTCCGCATGCACGCCGAGCCGCTTCTGCGCGCCGGGGCGGATGTTCGTCACAAGCACGTCGCAGGTCGCGGCGATTCGCAGCAGCGCGGCCTTCGCCGCCGGGTTCTTCAGGTCCAGGCAGAGGCTGCGCTTGCCCCGGTTGAAGTTCAGGAACTTGCCGGACATGCCCGGCGTACGGCCCCGCCCGCCGAGGCGCCGCAGCAGGTCGCCCTCCGGGCTCTCGACCTTGATGACCTCGGCGCCGTGCTCGGCCAGGGCACCGGTGCAGACCGGCCCCACCACCACGGAGGACAGGTCCAGCACCCGGATGCCGTGCAGCGGGCCGCTCATGCCCCGAACTCCGCCTCGATCCGCAGCGCCGTGGCGCCGGAGGGCGCGGTGGCCCAGATGGTCGCCTTCCCGGCCGCGTCCCGCGCCGTGCCGTGCAGCGCGGCCTCGTCGCCGACGAAGAGCGGCGTCATGGTGCGCGCGGAATAGCCCCGCAGCGCACCGCCGCCCTGCGCCAGCGCCGCTTCCAGCAGCATCAGGGTCGTCAGCCCACCGTTCACCACCAGGGCGCGGTAACCCTCTTCGGTCCGCGCGTAGTCCGCGTCGTAGTGGATGCGATGCCCGTTGAAGCCGAGGGCGGAGTAGCGGAACAGCAGCACCGGGTCGGGCCGGAATGGCACGGTCCACGCGACTTCCGGGCCGGGCTCCGCGCCCTTCGCCGCCGGTGCCGCTCCGCCGGCCGCCTCGCGATAGGAGGTGTCGTGATCCTCCACCGCGACCACGCCGCGCGGGCCGGATGTGATGTGGCGCACGGTCACGAAGACCAGCTTGCCGCTCCGCCCCTCCTTCGGGGTGATGGCGACGATCTCCGAGCGGCGGAGCAGCGCGTCCCCGACCCGCGGCGGCTCGTGGAAGGTCAGGCGGCGGCCGGCCAGCATGCGGCGGGGAAGGGGCACCGGCGGCAGGAAATCACCCTTCAGCGGATGCCCGTCCGGCCCCAGCCGGGACTGCGGCGCCGCATCGTCGAACAGCACCGCGATCCAGTGCGGCGGCACCGGCGCGCCGGCCGAAAGGTCCGGCGGCTCCCGGTCCAGCGTCGCGGCCAGCCGGCGCATGGCGGGGGCGGTCAGCTCGTCCCGCACCTCCCGCGACCGGCCGATCCAGGAAGAGAGGTCGTCCGACACCGCGCCGCCCTCAATTCGCCCGCCGGGGTCCCGCGGCGGCGAAGCGCACCGCCTCCTCGGCGGCGCGGAACAGGGCGCGGGCCTTCTGCTGCGTCTCCTCGAACTCGGCCTGCGGGTCGCTGTCCGCCACCACGCCGCCGCCGGCCTGGACGTACATCACCCCGTCCTTCACCAGGGCCATGCGAAGGCCGATGCAGGTATCCATCCCGCCATCGGCGCCGAAATAGCCGAAGCATCCCGCATAGACGCCGCGGCGGGAGGGCTCGACCTCCTCGATGATCTCCATCGCCCGCACCTTGGGCGCGCCGGAGAGCGTCCCGGCCGGGAAGCCGGCGCAGAGCGCGTCGAGCGCTGACAGGCCCTCCCGCAACTGCCCCTGCACCTCGGAGCCGATGTGCATGACCTGGCTGTAGCGCTCGATCTGGAAGCTGGCGGTGACGCGGACCGTGCCGATCGCCGCGACCCGCCCCACGTCGTTTCGGCCGAGATCGAGCAGCATCAGGTGCTCCGCCCGCTCCTTCGGATCCGCGAGCAATTCCTTCTCCAGCGCCGCGTCCTCGGCCGGCGTGGCGCCGCGGCGGCGCGTGCCGGCCAGGGGGCGGACGGTAACCACGCCGTCCCGCAGGCGCACCAGGATCTCCGGGCTGGCGCCAACGGCCGCGAAGCCGCCGAAGTCGAAGTGGAACAGGAAGGGCGCCGGGTTCAACCGCCGTAGCGCCCGGTAGAGCGAGAAGGGCGGCAGGGCGAAGGGCGCCTGGAAGCGCTGGCTCGGCACCACCTGGAAGGCGTCTCCGGCCGCGATGTACTCCTTGCAGCGCCGCACCGCGTCCAGGAAGTCCCCGGGCGCGAAGTTGCTCGTCGGCACGCCGGGGGCGGGCAGGGTGGCGGGCGGCGCCGGGCGGGGCACCGGGCGATCCAACGCTGCCTCCGCCTCGTCCAGCCGGGCGAGGGCCGCGTCATAGGCATCGTGCGCGCCGGTCGTGCCGTCCGGCCAGACCGGGGCGCAGAGGGTCAGCGTGTCCCGCACATGGTCAAACACCGCGATCAGGGTTGGCCGGCCGAGAACGGCTTCCGGCACGCCGAGCACATCCGGGTTCGTGGCGGGCAGCCGCTCCATCTGCCGGACCATGTCATAGCCGAGGTAGCCGAAGAGCCCGGCCGCGCAGGGCGGCAACCCGGACGGCAGGTCCATCCGGCAGGCGTCGATCAGGGCGCGCAGGCTGTCCAGCGGCGCCGCTTCCTCGGGCACGAAGGCATGGGGTGCCGACAGGGCGTGGCGGTTGATCTCCGCCCGGCCGCCCCGGCACCGCCAGATCAGGTCCGGCGCCATGCCGATCATCGAGTAGCGGCCGCGCGCCTGCCCGCCCTCCACGCTTTCCAGCAGGAAGGTGTTCGGCCGGCCCTCCGCGATTTTCAGGAAGGCGCCGACCGGCGTGTCCAGGTCGGCCACGCGCTCCCGGAACAGCACCTGTCCCCGGCCATCGTCGTAGGCCGCCGAGAAGGCTGCGAAGCCCGTCATCGCGTTCACCGCTGGGCCACCTGATCCATGAGGGGCTGGTTGATGGTCACGTTGGACCGGGCGCGCAGGGCCGCCGCGAACTGGGATTCGAGATCCTCCTGCATCGCCGTCTCCACCTCGCCCTTGACCCGCGTCAGCCCCTCGGGGTCCGCGCCGGGGTCGGCGCGGACGATCTCCGCCAGCCGCGCCACGGCATAGCCCGCCGCGGTCTGGGCCATGGTGACATCCCCGACCTTCGCCTCGAAGAGGCCCGGCAGCAATTCGGCGGGAATGGCGTTCGGCACGCCCTGCTGAGCCGTGCGCGGGGAGGGGCCCATCCGCACCACCTCCAGCCCGGCCTCCTGCGCGGCCTGCTCCAGCGTCTTGCCGGACCGGGTGGCGGCCAGCAGGCCGGCGGCCCGCTCTTCCTGCGCCCGGCGGCGAGCGTCGAGCATCCAGGCCCGACGCACCTCGTTCTCCACGGTCGCGAAGGGCTTCAGCGCCGCCGGGGTGGCGTTCGGCACCTCGAGCGCTAGGAAGCCCTCCGGGACGTCGGCCAGCCGGCCGCCGGGTCCGGGCGGGTTGGCGAAGATCGCGGTCAGCACCGCCTCGCGGGCGCCGGGTCCGCCGGGCAGCTCCACGCGGCGGCCGGACTCGTCATTGCCCTGGCGGTCGACACGCACGCGGACCGGCGTCAGCTCAAAGCGGCGGGCCGTCTCCTCGACGGTAGCGCCGCCGGCGAGGGCGTCCTCCAGCCGGTTGGCCTCCTCGTAGGTCTGGTCGGCGGCCTTCTCGCGCTGCAGCTCCTGCCGGACCTCTGCGCGAATCTCCTCGGCCGGCCGGGCGGCCTGGGCCTGGATCGAGGCGACGCGGATCACGTGCCAGCCGAAGGGGCTGCGGACGGGCTCCGACACCCCGCCCTCCGGCAGGGCGAAGACGGAGTCCGCCAACTCGGGCACGGGCACCGAGCCCTTGTCGAGCGATCCCAGCTCGATCGCCTGCCCGCCGGCGGCCGTGGCGCGGGCGGTGACGGCGGCAAAGTCAGCCCCGCCGGTCCAGGCCGTGCGGATCTCGCGCGCCGCTTCCTCGCTGGAGACGAGGACCATCTCCATCGTCCGGCGCTCCGGCACCGTCCCGCGCTCGGGGTGCTGCTGCAGCGCGGCGTCGATGTCCCGATCGGTCACGGCCACGCGGGCCATCAGCGCGTCCGCCGTCAGCAGTGCCATCACCGCCTCCCGCATCTCGGGAGAGGAGAACTGCGCCGGGTTGTTCTCGTGGAAGCGGGTGAGCTGCGCCTCCGTCGGATCCGGAATCTCGGGCGCGCTGAGCAGGGGCAACTCCACCACGTCGGCCGCCCGCCGCTCCGCCTCGTAGGAGAGGAGCAGCCGCGTCATCGTCGTCGGCGCCCGGGCCCCGGAGCGCACGGCGCCGACGAGCTGCTGGCGCTGGATATCGGCCACCACGACCCGGAGGAAATCGGCCTCCGTCATGTCGTTCTGCCGCATGAACTGGTCGAGCAGCAGCCGGTTGAACCGGCCGTCCACGCCCTGGAAGGTCGGGATGGAGAAGGTGTAGTCCCGGATCAGGTCCGCCGACACCGCGACGCCGACGCGCCGCGCTTCCAGCCGCTGCGCCCGCTCCGCGATGAGGGTCTCGACGGCCTGCCGGGCGATGGCCTGGTTGAACTCGGCGTTCGCCTCGAAGCGTGGACCGAGCTGCCGCTGCAGCCGCTGCGTCTCGCGACGGGCCGCGTTCTGGGCCTCGGTCAGCTCGATCGCCTCCCCGCCTACGCGCGCGACCGCGTTGTCCCGCCCGAAGTTCCGGACGACGTCCTCGATGCCCCAGATCGCGAAGGAAAGGACGAGGACGACGAAGAGGCCCTTGGCGAACCAGGTGCCGGCGAGACGTCGGAACGCGGTGATCATGGTGCGGGCGGTCCAGAGGGCATGGCGGGCGGGTCCCGGGGGCGCCAGCCCCTAGCGCAACCGGGCCCCGTTGCCAAACCGCGCCCCCCCGGATAGGGCCGGGCGAGCAGCACGCAGAGAGACCCATGACCCCCGGCATCCGCCCCCTCATCGCCGGCAACTGGAAGATGAACGGCACGCTGCGGGAGGCCGCCGCGCTGGCCGAGGGCATCCGCGCCGGGCTCGACCGCTCCCCGGATGCCGACCTGCTGATCTGCCCGCCCTTCATCCACCTCCACGTCGCCGCGGCGGCCATGGGCTGGAAGCCTGTGGCGATCGGCGCGCAGGACTGCCACCCGAAGGCGTCCGGCGCGCACACGGGCGACGTCTCGGCCGCGATGCTCGCGGATGCGGGGGTGGCCTATGTCATCCTCGGCCACTCCGAGCGCCGGGCGGACCACGGGGAGACGGACGCCCTGGTCCAGCAGAAGGCCGCCGCCGTGATCGCGGCGGGCATGGTGCCCGTGGTCTGCGTCGGCGAGACGGAGGCCCAACGGGACGCCGGGGAGGCGGAGTCGGTCGTCTCCGCCCAGATCGCCGGGTCCCTGCCGCCCGACTTCGCCATCGCCAAGGGGGTGGTGGCTTACGAGCCCGTCTGGGCCATCGGCACCGGCCGGACCCCCACCGAGGCCGACATCGCCTCGATGCACGATCGGATGCGGGCCGAGGTCGCCGCCCGCTTCCCCGGCCTCGGGGAGGGGACCCGCCTTCTCTACGGCGGCTCGGTGAAGCCCTCCAATGCCGTCGCCATCCTCGGCCTGCCCAATGTGGACGGGGCGCTGGTGGGCGGCGCCAGCCTGAAGGCCGAGGATTTCCTGGCCATCGCCGCCGCCGTGCCGGCGCCCTGACCAGGCCCCTTGACGCGGCCCTGGCAAGCGCGGGGCTTCCCCGCTAGAACCCGGCCGCCATGATTACCGTCCTGATCGTTCTCCACTTCTTCGTCGCCCTCGCCCTGATCGGCGTCGTCCTGCTCCAGCGGAGCGAGGGCGGCGGCCTCGGCGTCGGCTCGTCCCAGGGGATGGGCAGCTTCATGACGGGGCGGGGGACGGCGAACCTGCTGACGCGCGCCACCGCCGTGCTCGCGACGATCTTCTTCCTCCTCGCCCTCGCGCTGGGGATCTTGAGCCGGACAGGGGGTGGGGGGCCGCGCTCCATCCTCGATTCGCCGCCGCCCGCTGCCGCGCCGGCCGCGCCCGCGGCCCCGGCCCTGCCGGCGGCGCCGGCCGTCCCGACCAACTGACGCCTTCTTGATCCCATGCGCGGCGCGGGTTTCCGCACCGCGCATGGCATCCCCGCGTCCAGCCCCCTGGCCGCCTCCCCTTCGCGCGGCTTACAAGGGCCTCCCATGACGCGGTTCGTATTCATCACCGGCGGCGTGGTCTCTTCGCTTGGCAAGGGCATCGCCGCCGCCTCCCTCGCGGCGCTCCTGCAGGCGCGCGGCTACAAGGTCCTGCTGCGCAAGCTTGACCCCTATCTCAACGTGGATCCGGGCACGATGAGCCCGTACCAGCACGGCGAGGTCTTCGTGACCGACGACGGCGCGGAAACGGATCTCGACCTCGGCCACTACGAGCGCTTCACCGGCGTGCACGCACGCCAGGCCGATGCCTGGACCTCCGGGCGCATCTATTCGGACGTGCTCGCCAAGGAGCGGCGCGGGGCCTATCTCGGCGGCACGGTGCAGGTGATCCCGCACATCACCGACGCCATTAAGGACGCGGTGCAGGCCGAGACCGAGGGCCAGGACTTCGTCCTCGTGGAGGTCGGCGGCACGGTCGGCGACATCGAGGGCCTGCCCTTCCTCGAGGCCGTGCGCCAGCTCACGAACGAGCTCGGCCCGCAACGCGCCCTCTTCGTCCACCTGACGCTGGTGCCCTGGATCGGCTCCGCCGGCGAGCTGAAGACGAAGCCGACGCAGCACAGCGTGAAGGAACTGCTCGGCCTCGGCATCCAGCCGCAGATCCTGCTCTGCCGCTGCGACCGGCCGATCCCGGAAAATGAGCGCCGCAAGATCGCGCTCTTCTGCAACGTGCGGCCGGAGTCGGTGATCCCGGCGCTGGACGCGAACTCGATCTACGCCGTGCCGCTGCAGTACCACCGCGAAGGCCTGGACCGGGAGGTGCTGCGGCACTTCAACCTGTCCATCTACGGCGAGCCCGACCTGTCCCGCTGGCACGGCATCGTGCGCGGCATGGAGCAGCCGGAGGGCGAGGTGACCATCGCCGTCGTCGGCAAGTACACGAACCTGCTCGACGCCTATAAGTCGCTCGGCGAGGCGCTGACCCATGGCGGGCTGCCGCACAAGACGCGGGTGAAGCTCGACTGGGTGGACAGCCAGATCTTCGAGGGTCCCGGCGCCACGGCGCGGCTGGAGGGGGTGCACGGCATTCTCGTCCCCGGCGGCTTCGGGGAGCGCGGCGCGGAGGGCAAGATCCAGGCCGTCCGCTTCGCGCGGGAGCGGAAGGTGCCCTTCTTCGGCATCTGCTTCGGGATGCAGATGGCGGTGATCGAGGCGGCGCGGAACCTCGTCGGCCTGGAGAAGGCCAGCTCCACCGAGTTCGGCCCGACCGAGGAGCCGGTGGTGGGCCTGCTGACCGAGTGGACCAAGGGCAACCGCGTGGAGCAGCGGGACGCCGGCGGCGACATGGGCGGGACCATGCGGCTGGGCTCCTATCCCGCGGTGCTGACCGAGGGTTCGCTCGTCCGGGACGTCTACAATGGCGCGCCGGAGATCTCGGAGCGCCATCGCCACCGCTACGAGGTGAACATCGACTACCGGGACCGGCTGGAGGCGGCGGGGCTGCGCTTCTCCGGCCTCTCGCCCGATGGCGTGCTGCCGGAGATCGTGGAGTATCCTGACCACCCCTGGTTCATCGGCGTGCAGTTCCACCCGGAGCTGAAGTCGAAGCCCTTCGATCCCCATCCGCTGTTCCGCGGCTTCATCGGGGCAGCGGTGCGCCAGGCGCGACTGGTATGACGCGGACCGTCCGCATCGGGGGGCTGGAGGTCGGCAATGACCGGCCGCTCGCCTTCATCTGCGGACCCTGCCAGATCGAATCCCGCGCCCACGCGCTCGAATGCGCCGAGGCGGTGGCGGAGATGGCGCGCGATGCGGGCGTGGGGATGGTCTTCAAGTCCAGCTACGACAAGGCCAACCGGACCAGCGTGAACGCCGCCCGCGGTGTCGGCATGGATGAGGGCCTGTCCATCCTGGCCGAGGTTCGCGAGACGACCGGCCTGCCCGTGCTGACCGACGTGCACGACGCCGCCCAGTGCGCCCCGGTGGCCGAGGCGGTGGACGTGATCCAGATCCCCGCCTTCCTCTGCCGCCAGACGGACCTGCTGCTCGCTGCCGGCCAGACGGGGCGCGTCATCAACGTGAAGAAGGGCCAGTTCCTCGCGCCCTGGGACATGGCGAACGTCGCCGCGAAGATTGCCTCCACCGGCAACGAGAACGTCCTCCTCTGTGACCGCGGTACCTCCTTCGGCTACAACACGCTCGTCTCGGACCTGCGCGGCCTGCCGATCATGGCCCGGACCGGCTACCCCGTGGTGTTCGACGCCACCCACTCCGTCCAGCAGCCCGGGGGGCTGGGCGGGAGCTCCGGCGGGCAGCGGGAATTCGCGCCGGTGCTGGCGCGGGCGGCGGTCGCGGTCGGTGTCTCCATGGTGTTCATCGAATGCCATCCGGATCCCGACAGGGCGCCGAGCGACGGCCCCAACATGATCCCGATCCGGGAGATGCCCGCGCTGATCGCGCGGCTGAAGGCCTTCGATAGCCTCGCCAAGGGCTGACCGCGGGCTCAGGCGCCCGTCGCGATCGTGAATGACGATCATTCGGCCTTCGCGTTGTGCGGCGGGTCGCGCTTCGCCCACATTCCGCGCTGACGCGCCCGGCCGGCGGGCGCCCCAACGCAGGAATGACGGTCATGGCGAAGGTTCTGGTCCTCTACTACTCCACCTATGGCCATGTGGAGACGATGGCGAACGCCGTGGCCGAGGGCGCCCGCTCCGTCCCCGGCACCACCGCCGACATCAAGCGCGTGCCGGAGCTGGTGCCGGAGGAGATCGCGCGGAAGTCTCACTACAAGCTCGATCAGCCCGCCCCGATCGCACAGGTGGCCGACCTGAAGGAGTATGACGCGATCATCGTCGGAACGCCGACCCGCTTCGGGAACATGGCGTCGCAGATGAAGAACTTCTTCGACCAGGCCGGCGGGCTCTGGGCGACGGACGCGCTGGTCGGGAAGGTCGGCTCTGTCTTCACCTCGACCGCCACGCCCCATGGCGGGCAGGAGAGCACGATCCTGGCGACCCACACCGTGCTGCTGCACTTCGGCCTCGTCGTCGTCGGCCTGCCCTATACCTACAAGGGCCAGATGGATCCCTCCATCGTCCAGGGCGGCTCGCCCTACGGCGCCAGCACCATCGCCGGCGGCCAGGGCCAGCTCCAGCCGACCGAGGGCGACCTCGCCGCCGCCCGTTTCCAGGGGGCGCATGTGGCGGCGATCGCGGCGAAACTCGCGGCCTGACCCGGGCGGGAGGGCGCGCCCTCCCTTGCCGGCACGGCCCGCCCGCCTTATCGGCTGGCGGCCCGGGCCGCCCGGGCGATCCGCCCGGAGATTCCCATGAGCGCCATCGCCGACATCATCGCCCGAGAGGTCCTCGACAGCCGGGGCAACCCGACGGTGGAGGTGGAGGTCGTGCTGGACAGCGGTGCGCAGGGTCGTGCCATCGTCCCCTCCGGCGCCTCGACCGGCGCGCATGAAGCGGTGGAGCTGCGCGACGGCGACAGGGCCCGCTACGGCGGCAAGGGCGTGCTGAAGGCCTGCGCGAACGTCGAGGGTGAGATCTTCGACGCCCTCTCCGGTCTCGACGTCACCGACCAGGTGAAGATCGATGAGACGATGATCACGCTCGACGGCACGCCCAACAAGGCGCGGTTGGGGGCGAATGCGACGCTGGCCGTTTCGCTCGCCTGCGCCAAGGCGGCCGCGGAGCATTACGGCCTGCCGCTCTACCGCTATGTCGGCGGCACCTTCGCCCGCACGCTGCCGGTGCCGATGATGAACATCATCAACGGCGGCCAGCACGCGGACAACCCGATCGACATCCAGGAATTCATGATCATGCCGGTGGCGGCCGGCACCGTGGCGGACGCCGTGCGGATCGGGTCCGAGGTGTTCCAGGCCCTGAAGAAGAAGCTCCACGACGCCGGCCACGCGACCAATGTGGGCGACGAGGGCGGCTTCGCCCCGAACCTGAAGAGCGCCGAGGAGGCGCTCGACTTCATCGCCCAGGCCTGCGAGGCCGCCGGCCACCGCGTGGGTGAAGACATCCTGTTCGCTCTGGACTGCGCCTCCACCGAGTTCTTCAAGGACGGCACCTACGACATGGAGGGCGAGGGCAAGAAGCTCGATGCCGGCGGGATGGTGGACTACCTGGCCGCCCTCTGCGGCAAGTACCCCATCGTCTCCATCGAGGACGGCATGGCCGAGGACGACTGGGAGGGCTGGAAGCTCCTGACTGATCGGCTGGGCAGCAAGGTCAACCTCGTCGGCGACGACCTCTTCGTCACCAACACCGAGCGCCTGCGACTCGGCATCGAGCGGGGCGTCGGCAACGCCATCCTGGTGAAGGTGAACCAGATCGGCACCCTCACCGAGACGCTGGAGGCGGTCGAGACCGCCCACCGCGCCGGCTACAAGGCTGTCATGTCCCACCGCTCCGGCGAGACGGAGGACGCGACCATCGCGGACCTCGCCGTCGCGACGAACTGCGGGCAGATCAAGACCGGCTCCCTGTCCCGATCCGACCGCCTGGCCAAGTACAACCAGCTCATCCGGATCGAGGCAAATCTCGGCACGGCCGCGCGCTACGCCGGCCGCACGGTGCTGCCGCGGGGCCGCTGAGCCACAGCCCGGCGGCGCCGCCGCAACATCCACAGGATTCTCTCACGGCGGGGTGAGAGGAGCCTTGCGCGGAATGCGGGTGACCCCTCTACTCCGCGCAGGGGATCGAGTGTCCGATCGGCCTAAGCTCTTCGGGGGAGGGGCAGTTGGCTTTCATGAAGGGGGTGAAGCGCCGGGCGCAAGCCGCGGTGCTTCCAGTGATTTTCTTTGGGCTGTGCGGCTATTTCGCCTACCACGCCGTGCACGGCACGCGCGGGCTGAAGGCGCGCGAGACGCGGCTGGCGGAGATCGCCACGGCCCGCACCGTCCTGGCCGAGGCCGAGGCGGAGCGGGACGCGATGGAGCGGAAGGTGGCGGGGCTCCGCTCCGACCGGCTGGACCGGGACATGCTGGAGGAGCGCGCCCGCGCCCTGCTGAACGTGGTCGCCCGGGACGAGATCGTCGTGCCCTACGCGCCCTCTCAGCGGCTGTTCTGACGCTGCCCTAGGGCCCTCTCGGCCCGGGGATGGTGCGGGTGCCTTGCGGCTGTCGGCGCCGCGCGGCAGCTTCATTCCGGTCCCGGGGCGCCGCCCTGGGAGGGAGGAGCGGCATGCGGATCGTCATTGCGGGGACCCTGTGCGCGCTACTCTTCGCGCTGCCTGCGGGCGCCACGGCCGTGGCCGCCGCGCACGCGCTGATGGACCCTGCCACGCCGCTCGAAACCTGCGTCCGCGCTGGGCAGATCGCCGTGGAGCGGGCCGGCCTGCAGGTGCAGGCGATCTCCTCCAGCTCGGTGAACGCGACCAATCCGGCGGGCGACGCCTATCTAATCGTGTGCGTTCAGGAGCGCGGGGTCGTCACCATCTCCGGCGCCACCGCCGGGACGATTCAGCAGGTCGAGCCGGTGGTGCGCCATCTGATCGACCTCTTCGGAAAACCCTGACGGCGCGTCAGCCCTTCGCGGCCCGGTGCTCCAGCCGGGACAACAGCCGCACCACCGGCCAGAGCAGGATGAAGTAGGCGAGCGCCGCGGCGACGATCGGTGAGGCGTTGTACGTCACGCTCTGCGCCTGGCGCGCCTGGAACAGCAGTTCGGGCAGGGCCACGACGGACGCAATGGAGGTCAGCTTCACGACCTCCAGCGTGTTGGAGACGAGGTCCGGGAGCACGTTCCGCACGGCCTGCGGCAGCACCACGAAGATCATGACCTGCCAGCGCCGCAGCCCCAGGGCCCGCGCCGCCTCGGATTGCCCGGGCGGCACGCTGTCCAGTCCGGCCCTCAACACCTCTCCGTAATAGGCACCCGTGTTCAGGAAGAAGGCGAGCGCCACCGCCCCCCAGGGCCCGAGGTCCAGCCCGAGGAAGGGTAGGCCCGCATAGGCGAAGATCAGCAGCACCAAGGGCGGCAGCGCCCGGAAGGTGTCCGTCCAGACCGCCAGCGGCCAGCGGACCCACCGGCTGCGGGCCCGGGACAGCAAAGCGAGGACGAGGCCTCCAGCCAATCCCAGCGGTACCACGATCAGGGCGAGCAGCATCGTCTGCCAAAGCCCGCGCAGCAGGATGGGCATCGCCCGCTGCACGATCTCGATGTTCAGGAACGCGTCGACGAAGTCGTCCATGTCAGGCGGGCCGGGTGCGCCCGGGAATGGCCGCCTTGCGCTCGATCCACCGCCCCACTCCCACCACCGGAAGGAAGAGGAGGGCGTAGGCGATCGCCCCCAGCGTCAGCGGGGAGGGATTGCCCGCGAAGGCCATGGCGGACTGAGAGGCTCCCAGGATCTCCGCCACGCCGACCACCGAGGCCAGCGCCGTCCCCTTGGTGATCGCGATGGTCCGGTTCACCAACGGTGGCACCACCATTCGCACGGCCTGCGGCAGCACCACGCGGAACAGCACGGGGATGAAGCGGAGCCCGAGGGCCCGCGCCGCGTCCCACTGCCCCTGCGGGGTGGCGACAATGCCCGCCCAGAGGATCTCCTCCGCGAAGGCGGCCAGCACGAGGGTCAGGGACAGCCAGGTTGCCCAGAACCCGGACATGGAAAGCCCGAGTTCCGGCAGGCCGAAATAGAGCAGCACGATGATCACCAGCGGCGGCAGCGCGCGGAACAGGTCCACGGTGAACACGATGCCCCAGTTCAGCACGCGCAACCCGAAGGCGCGCAGCACGGCGAGCCCCAGCCCGAGAGCCAGCCCCGCGACGACGATCAGCGCCGCGAGCGCCACGGTCAGCGCGAAGCCCTCCGCGATCTTCGGCGCCCAGTCCGCCATCACCTTCAGGTTCAGGAAGGTGAAGGCGAAGCCGTCCAACCCGCCCAAGCTCAGCCCCCCATGCCGGGCGACCCGCGGCCTAGCAGCGCGGCTCGTGCGGCGTCGGGTCGTAGCCGGGCAGGTCGGGCACGCCATAGCCCGGGAACACCGTCCGCTCGGCCGAATCCTCGCCCGGCGCGTCGCCGAACCACTGCTGCGACAGGCGCGCGATCGTGCCGTCCCGCTTCATGCACTCCAG
This sequence comes from Muricoccus radiodurans, assembly GCF_050154705.1. Classification (GTDB taxonomy): domain Bacteria; phylum Pseudomonadota; class Alphaproteobacteria; order Acetobacterales; family Acetobacteraceae; genus Roseomonas; species Roseomonas radiodurans. The sequence goes on from NZ_CP189561.1 coordinate 632,971, forward strand.
CACGGTCTCCACCTGGTTCCGCAGCTCCACGTTGTCGCGGCGGAAGGGGGCGGCCCAGTGCGCCCGCGTCTCGCGGATCGCGAAGTCGGGCACGAGGTTCCGCTGCTGGCTGGCGGCATAGCGCACCACGGTATTACCCGCGAGGACGGCATAAGCCCGCCCGGCCATCACCGCCTGCACCGCGTCGGGGTTGGTGTCATAGGCCTGGAATGTGAAGCCGTAGCGCTCCGCATTCTGCTGCGCCCAGGCGTCGTAGGCCGAACCCTTGTTCACCGCGATCGCCTTGCCGCGCAGCTCCTCCAGCGAGCGGATCGGCGCGTTGCCGCGCCGGATGCCGAACTGGAACTCCGTGTAGAGGTAGCCCTCGGTGAAGAGCATCGACTCCGCCCGCTCCCGCGTGACCGTCACCGGTGCGGCGAGGAAGTCGTAGCGCCCCGCATTCATCGCGGGCACGAGCCCGGAGAAGGAGGCGCTGTCGATGGTGATCTCGCGCCCCAGCCGCCGTGCCACCTCGCGGAACAGGTCCACGTTGAAGCCCTGAACGCCGCCCTCCAGGCGCGGGAAGGCGTGCGGCGCGAACGTGCCGTCCACGGCGGTCCGAAGCGGCGGACCACCGCTCCCGGCCGGCGCCTGGGCGAGCACGGGCGTGGCGACGGCCGCGACCGCGGCGGCAAGGAGTAGGCGACGCATGAGGAGAACCCCCGATCCGAAGTGGCTGGCCATGCGACCCTGACATGCAAGCCTCGTGCGGGGGAGGGGGCCTTGCCCCGATCCTGCCACGATCCCGGCACCTCTTCGCCGCGGGAGAGGGGTTCTCTCCGAATGCCCCCCAGGCCTCGGAGTCCCTGTCATGGACCGTCTCGCCCTCGCCCTCGTCACCCTCGGCCTCACCATGATCCTCGTCACGGTTGCGACCGTGCTCGGCGGTGGCTCGACGACGCTCTCCGCCTATGGCGCCGCCGCGGCCGCGCTGGCGGGCGCGACGATGATCAGCGGGCTGGTCATCCTGGAGCGCCGGGCCTTCTCGATCTACGCGCCGCTGCCCGTCGCGAAGGCTGCCCTGCCTCGGGCCTTGCCGGCCGGCAAGTAGGCGCCGCCGGCGGCGCTCGTCGCCCGGCGCCGGGCAGCATCCGGCTATGTCTTGTCCGGATACAGGCCAGCGAGACCGGCCTCGCTGGCCTCGCAGCGCCCGCGCTCGGTGATCAGGCCGGTCACCAGCCGGGCCGGCGTGACGTCGAAGCCGGGGTTGGTCGCCTCCGTCCCCTCGGCCGCCACGCGGACGGTCGCCACCGTCCCGTCGGGCAGGCGGCCCGTGGCGTCCGTCACCTCGGCGCCCGAGCGTTCCTCGATCGGGATTTCTGACACGCCGTCCCCGACCTTCAGGTCCAGCGTGGAGTGCGGCATCGCGACCCAGAAGGGCACGCCATTGTCCGCCGCCGCCAGCGCCTTGAGATAGGTCCCGATCTTGTTCGCCACGTCGCCCCGGCGCGTCACGCGGTCGGTGCCGACGAGCACGATGTCCACCAGCCCGTGCTGCATCAGGTGCCCGCCGGCATTGTCCGCCACCAGCCGGTGCGGCACGCCGTGGGCGCCGAGCTCGAAGGCGGTCAGCGCGGCGCCCTGGCCGCGCGGCCGGGTCTCGTCCACCCAGACATGCACGTCCATGCCGGCGTCGTGCGCCTGGTAGATCGGGGACAGCGCCGTGCCGAAATCCACCGTCGCCAGCCAGCCGGCATTGCAATGGGTCAGGATGCGCACCGGCTCCCCGGCCGGCTTCCGTGCCGCGATCTCCTGCAGCAGCGGCAGCCCGTGAACGCCGATCTGGCGGCAGGTCTCCACGTCGTCGTCGCAGATGGCCGTCGCCTCGGCATAGGCGGCGTCTGCGCGCCGCTCCGGCGGGTGGTTCCGCACGGCGGCGCAGATCCGGTCCAATGCCCAGCGCAGGTTCACCGCCGTCGGCCGGGTCTCGCCCAGCATGGCGGCGGTGCGCTCCAGGTTCTCGATCGAGGGATCGCGCCGCAGCGCCATCGCCAGGCCGTAAGCGCCGACCGCGCCGATCAGCGGCGCGCCGCGGACCTGCATCGAGCGGATGGCCGTGGCCACCTGCTCCTCATCCGTCAGGCGGAGAACCTCCACCTTCCAGGGCAGCTTCGTCTGGTCGAAGATGCGAACGGCCTGACCGTCCTCGTCCAGCCAGACGCTGCGATATGACGTGCCGCCAATCTTCACGGGCTCAGATCCGCTGATGCAGGGCGCAGACGAGCGTGAAGAGCCGCCGCGCCGTCTCGAAATCCAGCTCCACGCGGCCGTTCAGCCGTTCCTGGAGAAGCTCCGCCGCCTCGTTGTGCAGGCCGCGGCGGCCCATGTCGATTGCCTGGATGCGCGCCTCGGAGGCGCCCTCCGTGACGGCCTGCTCATGGCTGTCGACCACCATCTGGTAGTCCTTGATCAGCCGCCGGAAGGGGCCGAGCGCGAGCAGGTGGGCGTGGAGCGGCGCGTCCGCGAGGTCCCGGATGTCGAGCACCAGCCGCCCCTCCCGCACCGCGAGATGGAGCACGTAGGGGCCGGACGGAAGCCCGACCGGGGAGAAGGCATTTCCGGCCAGAAGGTCGGTCGCTGCCTGCTGGCGGTCGGCCTCCGCATAGGGCGATTGAAGCGGTGCGGTCTCCGCAAGTTCGATCCGGGCGATGCGCTGCGTGTCCGTCCGCGCCTCCGGCACGGCGAGATCAGACATCGCGCGGGCGCTCGGGCGGGGCGGGAACGTTCTCCGGATGATCCATGAACCCCAGCCGCATCATCCACCCGACCACCGCGCCCTTCACCGGCCGCAGCAGGAGGGTGCAGACCACCGCAAAGAGCGGCAGCCACACGGTCATGTGGAGCCACATGGGCGGCTGGTACGCCCGCTCCACCCAGAAGATCGGCGGCAGGAGCAGGTGTCCGGTCAGGAAAAGAACGATATAGGGCGGGGCGTCATCGGCGCGCAGCCGGCCGAGCGGCGCGTGGCAGACGGCGCACTCCGGCACGACCGAGAGGAAGCCTCGGAACACCCGGCCCTCACCGCATGCAGGGCAGCGGTTGCGCAGCCCCCGGCCGACCGCCGTCAGGAAAGAGGGCGCGGCGGGAACCGGGGCAGGCACCGGCGATTCCGGTTGCCAGAGCATGGGTGGCTGTCCTCCGGGACCGGGCGGAACGTCGTTCACCACGGTCTTGTTGCGCTGCAATATGAGCGCCCGGACGGCGGCCGGCAAGGCTTGCTGGCCAGGAGGGGCTGGCGGACCATCGGTCGATGGAACGCCGTATCCTCGCGATCAACCCCAACCGTGACCCGGCCTGCACCGCAGGCATCGACCTTGCTCTCTCGCCGTTTGCGAGGGCCAGGACGGCCCGCTTCGACACGCTCTCGCTGGAAGAGGGCCCTCCAGCGATCGCCACCTGGCGCGACTGGTTCAGTGTGGCGCTGCCGCTGTGTGACCTCGTCCAGCGCGAACCCGCGGCCGCCTACATCATCGCCTGCGTCTCCGATCCCGGGGTGGATGCGGTGCGAGAGGTCACCGACCGCCCCGTCCTCGGGCCGTTCCGCTGCGCCGTGGCCGCCGCCTTGTCGCGCGCGGATCGCTTCGGAGTGATTGCCTTCGTGGAGGCGTCGAAGGCCCGGCAGCGTCGGGTCCTCCAGGCAATCGGGGCGGAGGCGCGACTGAGCGGCACCGTCGCGCTGAACCTGCCGATGACGGCCCTGACGGATCCGGAGCGGCCGCGCGAAGCCCTGATCGCCGCCGGCCGTATCCTGGTCGAGGGAGGCGCCCCGGTTATCGTGCTCGGCTGCGCCGGGATGGCGGGACACCGCGCCGCCGTGGAAGACGCGATCGGCGTGCCGGTGATTGAGCCGATCGCCGCGGCTGCTGCGCAGGCGCTGGTCGCGGTCTCCTGAAACGGCACGGCCCGGACGCGACCGTCCGGGCCGATCGAGCGCGCCCCGCGACACGGCGAGGTCAGCGCGTGGCGAGCACCGTGTCGCCGTTGCTCGCCTGCCGCGTCAGACGCTCCCGCTCGCGCTGCCAGTAGTCGCGGCGCAGGTTGCGGGATTCTTGCTCCCTGGCGCGGAGGTCGGCCTGGGCGTTGTTCCCCGTCCGCTCGGGTCGGGCCGCCGGAGTCCCGGCCGCGCGGGAGAGGAAGTCGCCGAACACGCCATCGGTGCCCGCGGCCGAGACGGGCGCCGACAGGCAGAGCCCGGCTGCCAGGGTGAAGGCGACGGCGAGGGGACGGCGAGTCATGACGTGTGGTTCTCCTGTACCCACAACGCCGTTCCGGCCCCCCCAGTTGCCCGCCGTCACCAACGGCGGCGCTGCTCTTCCAGCCGGCGCTGCTCCTCCGCCAGGCGGCGCTGCTGCTCGGCGATCTGCCGCTGCTGCTCGGAGATCTGGCGGTCCCGCTCATAGGCCTGGCGCCCGTACTGGTCCCGGCGTTCACGGTCCCGCTCCCAGGCGTCGCGCTCCCGCTCGCGGCGGTCGCGGCGGCGCTCGCGCGCCTCCCGGTCCTCCTCGAACTGACGACGCTCGCGGTCCTCCGCCCAGCGCCGGTCGCCTTCGTAGCGGCGCCGATCCTCGTCCGAGGCGCGGCGGCGATCATCCTCCCGCCGGCGCTCGTTCGGGTCGAGCTGGCGCAGGGCATCGCCGATGATGCCGGGCAGATCCTGGGCCTTGGCCGCGGGTGCCACCCCGAGGGCGAGCAACGCCAGGGCGGAGCTGGTCAGAAATTGGCGGCGCATCGTGTCCTCCGTGGTGTCGGGCCGTTGGCGGCCGGGCTTGCGGAACGAACGCCCGCGGGGTGACCGCGTTGCGGCCGGATCGTGGCAGGGACGGGATGGTTTCAGGGCTGCGGCAGGGCGTGGCCGGGACTGCGGCGGCCCCTTCGGATCAGCGCTGGATGTTGCCCCCCAGGCTCGGGATGCTGCCCTGGACGGCATCGGTCTGCGTCGTCCCGGTCACCTCGCGCCGCTCGGGCGCGATGGCGCCGCGATAGCGGTCCATATCGTCCACCAGGGCCGGCGTGCCCTGGCGGCCATCGGTCGCGATGTCGCGCGCGGCGTCGGCCACGCGGTCGCGCGCCTGATCGCGCTGAAGCTGCGCATTGGCCTGGGCCGCCGCGCTCTGCCCCGGCCGGAGCTCGACCCCCTGGGCGAGCACGGCCGTCGAGGTGGGCGCGATCAGGAGCAGGGCGAGGATGATGCGGCGCATGGGGGATCTCCGTTCGCCGACTCAACGCCGCGGTGCCGGCCCCGGTTACGTCCCCGGATCAGCCGGCGGCGGGAGCCCACTCGGGAGGCGGCTCGGACCCTGTCTGGGCGGTGATCCGGCCATAGGCCTCCACCCGGCGATGGGCGGCGAAGTTGAAGATCGTCTCCCGCCCCAGCCGGCACATGTCGAGGTCGAGGTCCGCCGTGATCAGCTCGTCCCCCCAGCTGGTGGCCTGGGCCATGATCTCGCCCTGCGGGTTCACGATGATGGAGTGGCCGAACAGCTCGTGCCCGTCCTCCGTGCCCGCCTTGGCCGTCGCGACGCCGAAGGTGGCGTTCTGGTAGCAGCCGGCCTGGATCGAGAGATGGGAGTGCAGCACCCGCAGGTGATGCGCCTCGAAGCCGCGGTTGTCCTGGTTCAGGCTCGGCGTGTTGTAGCCGAGCATCACCAGCTCCACCTGCTGCAACCCGAGCACGCGCCACGCCTCGGGCCAGCGGCGGTCGTTGCAGATCATCATGCCGACGTTCACCGGCCCGGCCGCGCCGACCGGCGCCCGGACCACGGGGAAGCCGAGATCGCCTACCTCGAAGTAGCGCTTCTCCAGATGCTGCACCTTCCGGATGGGGTCAAACTCCTTGTGCCCGGGCAGGTGGACCTTGCGATACTTCAGGACGATCTCGCCGGAAGGCGCCACGAAGGCGGCGGTGTTGAAGCGCCGGCCCTCCGGCGTGCGCTCGGCGTAGCCGAGATGGAAGGCGATCCCGTACTTCCGTGCCGCCTCGAAGAGCGGCGCCGTCTCGTTGGACGGGAGGGCGCTCTCGTACCAAGCGTCGGCGGCGGAGATGTCCTCCTCGTACCAGCGCGGGAAGAAGGTGGTGAGCGCCAGCTCCGGGAAGACCACCACCTCCACGCCGCGCCGGTGGGCGCGCTCCAGCAGCCGGACCATCCGCCCCACCGCGACGTCGCGGCCCTCCGCGCGCTGGATGGGGCCGAGCTGTGCGGCGGCGACGGTCAGGATGCGGGACATGCCGGTCCTTCAGGAGAATGCACGGGGAGACCGATCTACCACCTCGCCGTGCCCGGTCCACCCACAGCCGTGAGACGTATCAGCGTGCCCCACGCGGGGCGAAGTTCAGCGCGGGTCCGTCATGCAGAACGGATCAGCACGTGGCGCTTGCGCCCCGCGGACAGCTTGGCCGTGCCGTCGCGCAGGTCGCCGGAGGCGACCTGCCGCCCGATGTCGGACACCGCCTCGTCGTTCAGCCGCAGCCCGCCATTCTGCACCAGCTTCCGCGCCTCACCCTTGCTCCCCGCCAGCCCGGCCGCCACGGCGAGGTCCAGCACGTTCGCCGGAAGGGTCGCGGCCACGACCGGCAGGGCCTCGCCGAGGCCACCCTGCTCGAAGGTGGTGCGCGCGGTTTCGGCCGCCGCGTCGGCCGCCGCGCGGCCGTGCAGCATGGCCGTGGCCTCCGTCGCCAGCACCTTCTTCGCCTCGTTCACCTCGGCGCCCCGGAGGGCCTCCAGCCGCGCGATCTCGTCCTTCGGCAGCTCGGTAAACAGGCGGAGGAAGCGGCCGACATCGGCGTCCTCCGCATTCCGCCAGAACTGCCAGTAGTCATAGGAGGAAAGACGGTCCGGGTTCAGCCACACCGCGCCGGACGCCGTCTTGCCCATCTTCTGGCCGGACGCGGTGGCGAGGAGGGGCGTGGTCAGCCCGAAGCATTCCGCCGCGTCCACGCGGCGGTTCAGCTCCACGCCCATGACGATGTTCCCCCACTGGTCGCTGCCGCCCATCTGGAGCGACACGCCGTGGCGGCGCCGCAGCTCCAGGAAGTCGTAGGACTGGAGGAGCATGTAGTTGAACTCGAGGAAGGAGAGCGGCTGCTCCCGTTCCAGCCGCAGCCGCACGCTGTCCATGGTCAGCATGCGATTGACGCTGAAATGGCGGCCGATATCCCGCAGGAAGGGGATGTAGGCCAGTCCATCAAGCCACGCGGCGTTGTCCAGCATCAGCGCGTCGGTCGGACCGTCGCCGAAGGTTAGGAAGCTGTCGAAGGTCCGGCGGATGCCGGCCTTGTTCACCTCGATCGTCTCGGCGGTCAGGAGCTGCCGCCCCTCGTCCCGGCCAGAGGGGTCGCCGATCTTCGTGGTCCCGCCGCCGATCAGCGGCACCGGCTTGTGGCCGCAGCGCTGGAGCAGCCGCAGCAGCATGATCGAGAGCAGGTGCCCGACATGCAGGCTGTCCGCCGTGCAATCGAAACCGACATAGGACGCCAGGGGCGCGTCCGCGAGGCGCGCCGACAGCGCGGCCTCGTCCGTCACCTGGTGGATGTAACCCCGCTCGCGCGCGACGCTCAGGAACTCGTCTCGGCGGAAATGCGTCATGATGGGCTGACCGGCTTCAAGAAACCGGGGGCCGGTAGCACACTGGGGGGATGCTGCGAACCATCGGGCTGATGAGCGGGACCTCGCTGGACGGGGTGGATGCCGCCTACGTCGAGACGGATGGGGAGCGGATCGGGCGCTTCGGCCCGACCGTGACCCTTCCCTATGACCCGGCCCTGCGGCGGGACCTGCGCGCCCTGCTGGACGCGGCGCCGGAGCTGGAGCCCGACGACGCCAGGGTGGCCGACTGCGCCGCCCGCCTGACGACCCGCCATGCGGAGGCCGTGGAGGCGCTGGGCCTGACGGCCGACCTCATCGGCTTCCATGGCCAGACCATCCTGCACCGCCCCGCCCCGCCGGGCACCCGCCAGCCCGGCCGGACCTGGCAGATCGGCGCGCCCGCCCTGCTGGCCCGGATGACGCGGATAGAGGTCGTGCACGACTTCCGCTCCGCCGACGTGGCGGCCGGCGGGCAGGGGGCGCCCCTGGTCCCCATCTTCCACGCGGTGCTCGCGGCCACCCTGCCGAAACCGGTCGCCATCCTGAACCTCGGTGGGGTGGGCAACGTCACCTGGATCGGGGCGGACGGGGAGCTGATCGCCTTCGACACCGGCCCGGCGAACGGCCCTCTCGATGACTGGGCCCGCCGCTCGACCGGGGATGATTACGACCGGGACGGTCGCCTCGCGCTTGCCGGCCGGCCGGACGGTGCCGTGCTGTCACGGCTGATGTTGCACCCGTATCTGGACGCCCCGCCGCCCAAGTCCCTGGACCGGCTCGATTTCGACGCGGCGCTGCGGGAGTCCGGGGCGGGCGCGCTGTCCCCGGCCGACGGGGCGGCGACGCTGACGGCGTTCTGCGCGATCTGCGTCGGCGCCGCGGCCCGGCATTTCCCGGAGGCGCCGCTGCACTGGCTGGTCGCCGGCGGGGGGCGACGGAACCCGGGGATGATGCGCGCCCTGTCCGGGGTGCTGGACGCGCCCGTCCGTCCTGTGGAGGCCGTGGGATGGGATGGGGACGCGCTCGAAGCGCAGGCGTTCGGCGTTCTCGCGGCCCGGGTCGCCCGCGGCCTGCCCACCACCTTCCCCGGCACCACCGGCGCGCCGGAGCCGATGACCGGGGGCAGACGGGTTCCGGCCTACGCCTGAAAAGGAAAGGGCGGCGCCCCCTCCGGAGCGCCGCCCTTTCCGATCCGCCGAAAGGGGGCGGTGGCTCAGTCGGCCGCCATCGACATGCGGGCGCGGTTGAGCACCGTCATCACATGGTCCTGCGCCGCATCGGCCACGCGATCCGTCTGCTCGGGCGTGAAGACATGGCCCGCCCCCTCCATCACGCGGTAGTCGATCTTCACGCCCTTCTGCGTGTTCAGCTTGTCCACCAGCTTCCGGACGGAGGGCTCGGGCACCAGCTCGTCCGCCTCCCCGTGCAGGATCAGGCCGGAGCAGGGGCAGGGCGCGAGGAAGCCGAAGTCGTAGTGGCTGGCCGGGGCCGCGATCGAGACGAAGCCGCCCATCTCCGGCCGGCGCATCAGGACCTGCATCCCGACATAGGCCCCGAAGGAGTAGCCCGCGACCCACAGCATGGACGCCGCCGGATTCACGGCCTGGAGGAAGTCGAGCGCCGCCGTCGCGTCCGAGATCTCCCCGATCCCGCCGTCATATCGGCCCTGGCTCTTGCCGACGCCGCGGAAATTGAAGCGAAGGGTCGAGAAGCCCATACCGCGAAACCGCTCGTAGAGCGCGTGCACCACCCGGTTGTTCATCGTGCCGCCGTGAAGCGGGTGGGGGTGGAGCACCAGCGCCACCGGCGCGTTCGGCTGCTTGGAATGGTGGTAGCGGCCCTCGAGCCGGCCGTCAGGCCCAGCGAACATCACCTCGGGCATTGTCACCTTCAGCCCCTGGGGGCATCTCTCTGCGGTGGGCCGGCCGTCCCGGGAAGGGTGGGCCGCCCCGCCAGTGTCTGTCGCCAACCGGCGCCGGTCCGGCGCGCCGGCCGGGGAGAACAGGGCCGCCACGTCCCCCGCAAAGGGACATCGCCGTCATGTGCTCCCGGGACGGGCGCCGAAGGTGCCATTTTTCGCGCCGGTCCCGCTTCCGCTGGCCGGCACCGCCCAAATATAGGCATCGCGTCGCGGGAATCATAACCAAATCATGGCATGGCCCTATCATTTCCTTCGCATGGCGCCTCCGCGCCGCCCTCCGGCCCGGGGCGGCTGACATGCGCCTGTCCACCCGCAGCCGCTACGCCGTTATGGCTCTGGCCGAGATGGCCGGGCGCCGGAACTCGGCCGGACCGGTCACGCTGGCGGACATCGCGGAGGCGCAGATGCTCTCCGCGGCGTATCTGGAGCAGCTTTTCATGCGCCTGCGGCGGGGCGGCCTGGTCGAATCCGCGCGGGGACCAGGGGGAGGCTATCGTCTCGCCCGCATGCCCTCTGCCATCTCCGTCGCCGAGATCGTGGAGGCCGTGGACGAGCCGATCAGCGCCACCCGCTGCGAGGGCGGCACGGAGAACTGCCTCGGCGGGCGGAAGTGCCCGACCCACGACCTCTGGGCGGAGCTGGGCGAGCAGATCCGCCTCTTCCTCTCCGCGATCACCCTGGCCGACGTGGTGGAGGGGCGCACCCTCGGGCGCGCCATGCCGGTGCCGCCGGCGGCCATCGCGGCGGAATGAGCCTCTACCTCGACGCCAACGCCACCGAGCCGCTACGGCCGGAGGCGCGGGCGGCGGCGCTCGCGGCGATGGACCTCCTGGGCAATCCGTCCTCCGTTCATGCGGAGGGGCGGGCGGCCCGGCGCGTGCTGGAAGAGGCCCGGGCAAAGGTGGCCGCCCGCTTTGGGGCCGCGCCGCGCGAGGTGGTCTTCACCTCCGGCGGGACGGAAGCGAGCGCCCTCGCGATCACGGCCCTGCGGCGGGGCCGTCGCCTGCTCGTCGGCGCGACCGAGCACCCGGCCGTGATGCGGGCCGCGGAGGGAGCACAAATCCTCCCGGTGCGGCGGGACGGAACCCTGGACTTGCCATCGCTGGAGGCGGCCCTTGCCGCAGGCCCACCGGCCCTGGTCTGCCTCATGGTCGCGAACAACGAGACGGGGGTGATCCACCCGGTCGCGAAAGCCGCCACCCTCTGCCACCGGCACGGCGCCCTGCTGCACCTCGACGGGGTTCAGGCCGCCGGGCGGATCGCGCTCTCTCTTCACGACCTCGGGGCCGACACCCTCGCGATCTCCGGCCACAAACTCGGTGGGCCGAAGGGGGCGGGCGCCCTGCTGCTGCGGGCCGGGCTGGACCTGACGCCCCTGATCCCCGGAGGCGGGCAGGAACGCGGCCGGCGCGGCGGGACGGAGGCGCTGCCCGCCATCGCCGGGCTCGGCGCGGCGGCGGAAGCGGCCGATCCGCTAGGGGCCGCCCGGCTGGCGCCGCTGCGGGATGCCATCGAGACCCGGCTGGGCCTGCCCGTCGCGGGTGTCGGGGCCCCGCGCCTGCCGAACACGAGCTGCCTCATCCTGCCCGGCGCCGCCGCGGAGACGCAGGTCATCGCGCTGGACCTCGCCGGCATCCGCGTCTCGGCCGGGGCGGCCTGTTCCTCCGGCAGGGTCGCGCGCAGCCCGGTGCTGGACGCCATGGGCCTGGGTGAGGCCGCCGGGCACGCGATCCGCGTTTCCCTGCCCTGGAACGCGCCGCCCGATACGGTCGACCGATTTCTGGCCGCGCATGGGGCCATGCGCGCGAGGCTCTCCCGCCCGGCCGCCTGACGGCCCATCTTTCTCCGATGAGGGATGCCGCGAACCGCCCGGTCTACCTGGACAACCACGCCACCACGCCGCTGGACCCCCGCGTCCTGGCCGCGATGCGCCCGTGGTGGGAGGAGAACTTCGCCAACCCCGCCAGCGTGGAGCACGCCATGGGACGTGCCGCGGAGGAGGCGGTCGAGCGCGCCCGCGAGCACGTCGCGACCCTGATCGGGGCGGAGGCGCGGGAGATCGTGCTCACCTCGGGCGCGACCGAATCCAACAACCTGGCCATCAAGGGCGCGGCGCGCTTCGCGGCGTCCCAGGGCGATGCGCGTCGCCGGATCGTGACGGTCGCCACCGAACATAAATGCGTCCTGGAGAGCGTGCGCGACCTCGCCGCGGAGGGTTTCGAGCCCGTGATCCTGCCGGTGGGCGGGGACGGGCTGCTGGACCCGGAGGCGCTGCGGGCCGCGCTGGAGGTGCCGACGTTGCTCGTCAGCGTCATGGCCGTGAACAACGAGGTCGGGGTGGTCCAGGACATCGCCGCCTTGGCCGCGATCGCGCACGCCGGGGGCGCGCTCTTCCACACCGACGCTGCCCAGGCGGCCGGGCGCATCCCGATCGACGTGGCGGCCACGGGGTTGGACCTGGTCTCCCTCTCCGCCCACAAGCTCTACGGGCCGAAGGGCATCGGCGCGCTCTACGTCCGCCGGCGGCCGCGGGTGCGGCTGGCGCCGCTGATGTCCGGCGGCGGGCAAGAGCGGGGGCTGCGCTCCGGCACCCTGCCGGCTCCCCTCGTGGTCGGCTTCGGGGAGGCGGCACGGATCGCCCGGCTGGAGATGGCGCTCGACGCCGGACGCATCGCTGGCCAGCGGGACCGCTTCATGGTCGCCCTCTCGGCCGAGGTGCCGGGGATCCGGGTCAATGGCGACGCGGTGCGGAGGGTGGCGGGGAACCTGAACCTCACCTTCCCGGTGGGCGCCGACGCCCAGGCGATCATGCAAGCCGCCCCCGGGGTCTGCGTCTCCACCGGTTCGGCCTGTTCCTCAGCCTCGATCGAGCCCTCCTACGTGCTGCGGGCGCTGGGCCTGTCCGAGGCGGAGGCGCGCGCGACCTTGCGGATCGGGATCGGCCGCTTTACCTCGCCGGCGGACGTGGACAGGGCCGCCGCGGCGCTCGCGCGCGCCTGGAGGATGACCACCCAGCAAGCGGCGGAGTAGGAGCGGCGATGCCGAAGATGACCTTCATCGAGCGGGACGGCACCCGCCGCGAGGTGGACGCGCCGCTCGGGCTGAGCGTGCTGGAGATCGCCCACAAGCACGGCGTGGACGTGGAAGGTGCCTGCGAGGGCAGCCTCGCCTGCTCGACCTGTCACGTGGTCGTGGACGAGGAGTGGTTCGACCGCCTGACCTCCCCCACCGAGGACGAGGAGGACATGCTCGACCTCGCCTTCGACCTGCAGGAGACCAGCCGCCTGGGCTGCCAGATCATCATGACGGACAAGCTGGACGGGTTAGTGGTGAAGCTGCCGGCCGGCACGCGGAACGCCGGTGGCTGACCTCACGATCTATGGGCGGGAGGGCGGCCTGTTCCGGGCGTTGCGCGCGGGCGCGGCGCGGGAATGGGAGGCCTATTGTTGGCACCCCTTCGTGCAGGGCGTCGCGGACGGGTCGCTGCCCCTCCCGGCGTTCCGGCGCTACCTCGTGCAGGACTACCTCTTCCTCGTGCAGTTCGCGCGGGCGCAGGCGCTGGCCGTGGTGAAGGCGGAGAGCCTGGACGCCATGCGTGCGAAGGCGAAGGTGGTGGACGCCATCATCGGCGAGACGAAGCTCCACCTCGTCTACTGCGCCGAATGGGGGCTGGACGAGGCGGCGGTGCTCGCGGAGCCGGAGGCGCCGGAGACGGTCGGCTACACGCGATGGGTGATGGACCAGGGTTTCCGGGGCGACATCCTGGACCTGGAGGTCGCGCTCGCACCCTGCACCGTTGGCTACGGCGAGATCGCGCGGCGGATCGAGGCGCACCCGGGCCGGAACCGCACGGACAACCGCTACGAGGGCTGGATCGCCACCTATGCCGGCGCCGATTACCAGGCGGTGGCCGCCGGCGCCGCGGACCGGCTGGACCGGCTGGGCGAAACCCATGGGGGCGCCGCCCGCCTGCCGTCCCTCACGCGCCTCTTCGCCGAGGCATCGCGCCTGGAAGCCGATTTCTGGCAGATGGGCCTGAACGCGGCCCGGAACCCGGCCTGATGGGCCCGCCAGCCCGACGCGCGGGGCTGCGGCCATGAGGATCCTCGTCGCCATGTCCGGCGGCGTGGACAGCTCCGTCGTAGCCGGCCTGCTGCACGAGGCCGGGCACGAGGTGATCGGCGCCACCCTGCAGCTCTACGACCACGGCGCGGCGGTCCAGAAGAAGGGCGCCTGCTGCGCCGGGCAGGACATCCACGACGCGCGCGACGTGGCGGACCGGCTGGGCATCCCCCACTACGTCCTGGACCGCGAGGCGCGTTTCCGGGACGCGGTGATCGCCGACTTCGCCGATAGCTACGCGCGCGGGGAGACGCCGATCCCCTGCGTCCGCTGCAACCAGACCGTGAAGTTCCAGGACCTCGTGGCGCTGGCCCGCGACCTCGGCTGCGAGGCGCTGGCGACAGGCCATTACGCCCGCCGCGTGGAAGGGGCCGATGGCCCCGAGCTGCACCGCGCGGCCGATCCCGCACGCGACCAGTCCTACTTCCTTTTCGCGACGACGCGGGACCAGCTCGCCTTCGCCCGCTTCCCGCTCGGCGAGATGCCGGACAAGGCGGCGGTGCGGCGTGAGGCGGCCCGGCTGGGCCTCGCCGTGGCAGAAAAGCCCGACAGCCAGGACATCTGCTTCGTCCCCTCCGGCCGCTACCACGAGGCGGTGGCGCGGCTGCGGCCCGATGCCGCCGAGCCCGGGGAGATCGTGGACCTGTCCGGCCGCGTCCTGGGTCAGCACCGGGGACTGGCGCGGTACACGGTGGGGCAGGGCAGGGGCCTCGGCCTGCCGGGTGAGGCCGGGCTGCGCGTGGCCTCGCTCGATGCCGAACGGCGCCGGATCGTTGTCGCGCCCGCTGCCGCCATCCCGGCCCCGCAGGTCGCGGCCTCAGCGGTGAACTGGCTCTGCGCGCCGCCCGCAGGCCCCTTCCGCGCCGCGGCGAAGTTCCGCGCCCGGGAGGTGCCGCAGCCGGTCACCGCCACCTGGGACGGTGTCGCGGCCCGGCTGACGGTCCAGCCCGACCTGCCCGTGATCGCCGCCCCGGGTCAGGGTTGCGTGCTGTACGACGGCGACCGTGTCCTCGGCGGCGGCTTCATCGCCCGTGCGACGCCCGCCGCCGTTGACAGCGAGGCCCCGGCGGCCTAGTTGCCGCAGCCCGTCGCGACCTTCGCGACGCCCGGTTTGGCGGTGTAGCTCAGCTGGTTAGAGCACGGCACTCATAATGCCGGGGTCGGCGGTTCAAGTCCGCCCGCCGCTACCACAACTCCTTTCCCATCCGCCATTCGTGCCGCTGCGCGGTTCGCACAGGCTGCCACCTCTGTCTGCACGCGGGCGGAAACGTCGAAGGCACGAGCATCGAGCCCGGCCCGCTGCGGGGGGATGTAACTCCGTCTCGGGCCACTACCCCTGGTCCGGGGGGGGCATGGTCCGCGGAGACGCAGTGGCCGTGGCTGTGGTCCGCCAGCGTCTCGAGGATCTGGCACTCACCGGCCGGCCCACCGCGGCAGGCATCCGTCAGGCGGGCCAGCTCTCCACGCAATGTCTCGAGGCGCCGCAGCTTGTCCTCCACGGATGCGAGCTGCTGCACGGCCAGGGCGTGGACCGTCTCGCAGGGCCGCTCCGGGTGGTCCGACAGGGCGAGCAGGGTGCGGATCGCATCCAGCGAAAAGCCGAACTCCCGGGCGTGACGAACGAAGTCGAGGCGTTGCAGGTGCGCCGCGCCGTAAACCCGATGTCCCCCCGCGGTCCGGCTGGCCGGCGGCAACAGCCCGACCTCCTCGTACCAACGGATGGTTTGCACCTTGCAGCCCGTGCGGCGGCCGAGTTCACCGATCGAGAAGGCGGGGACGCTCATTCCGGAAAGCTGGGCAGAGGGGGCTTGAACCTCAAGTCGCTGGAGGTCCCACAGAACGCGGGGAGACGAGGAGAGCTTCCCATGCCGGACCGCGAGACCGTCCCTGCCGCGGGACCAGATGAGGCCGAGACGCTCGCGTGGCGCGTCGAGGGCATGGACTGTGCCTCCTGCGTCGCGACGGTGCGGAATGCGGTCGAACGGCTTCCCGGTGTTTCCGCGGTCGAGGTGAACCTGATGGCCGAGCGCCTTACCGTCCAGCGCCTGCCAGGAGGGACGGCGGCGGCCGCCATCGAGCGCCAGGTGTCGGGCCTCGGCTACCACGCGACGAGGCTGGTCACGTCGCAGGCTCGGCCGGAAAAACAGGATCGCGGCGGGGGCAGCAGCCACGTCGGGCATCTGCACGCGCATGGCGAAGACGAGGAAGCGGAGGATCGGGCAGGGACACCGTGGTGGCGCACCGGCAAGGCCCGGCTGGTGGCTGTGCTCGGCGGGCTCGTGGCCGCGGCCTGGCTGCTGTCCCACGTCTTCCCTCGGGAGGCGTCCTGGATCTACCTCGCCGCCACGCTGGCGGCCCTGTTCCCCTTCGGCCGCCGGGCCATCGCGCTGGCCAGGGCGGGAAGCCCCTTCTCCATAGAGACGCTGATGTGCGCCGCGGCACTGGGGGCTGTCGTGATCGGGGCCGCCGAGGAGGCGGCCATCGTCGTGCTGCTGTTCGCCGTCGGCGAACTGCTGGAGAACGTGGCGGCCGGTCGGGCCAGGGCAGGCATCCGCAGCCTGGCATCGCTTCTTCCCGCCACCGCGCGGCGGGAGGCGACCGCTGGCCTCGAGGAGGTGCCCGTCGCTTCCCTCCGCGTGGGGGACATGGTCCAGGTCCGCCCGGGCGACAGGGTGCCCTGCGACGGTGAGATCACGGAGGGCCGCTCGGCCCTGGACGAGAGCCCGGTCACCGGGGAGAGCGTCCCGGTCGCGAGAGGCCCAGGCGATCCCGTGATCGCGGGCTCCATCAACGCGGATGGGGTGTTGCGGGTGCGGGTGTCGCGGGCGGCGACGGACAACACGGTGTCGCGCATCGTCCGGCTGGTGGAGGAGGCCTCCGCCTCTCGGGCCCCGTCACAACGCTTCGTGGAGCGCTTCTCACGCTGGTGGACGCCGGGTGCGATGGTCGCGAGCCTGCTGGTCATCCTGGTGCCGCCGCTGCTGGCCGGCGGCGACTGGTGGACCTGGACCTATCGTGGCCTTGCCCTGCTGCTCATCGCCTGCCCTTGTGCCCTCGTCATCTCGGTGCCCGCCGCCATCGCCTCCGGCCTGTCCGCCGGTGCCCGGCGCGGCCTGCTGGTGAAGGGCGGTGCCGCGCTGGAGGCGATCGGGGCGGCGCGAACAGTGGCCTTCGACAAGACGGGCACGCTGACCGAGGGCACGCCGCGCGTCACGGACATCGTGCCGCTCCGGGACGGCACGGATGAGCGGCGCGTCCTGGGCTTCGCCGCCTCGGTCGAGGAGGGATCCGCGCATCCCCTCGCGCGCGCCATCCTCACGGCCGCCGCGGAGCGGAGCGCCCCGGTCCCGCCGGCAGCGAACGCTCGCACCGTGCCCGGCCGGGCGGTGGAGGCCAGCGTGGGCGGGCGGCGCGTCGCCGTGGGCAGCCCCCGGCATGCCGTCGAGGCCGGGGCAGCGCTGAGCGAAGAGGCGCAAACCCGCATCGCCGCCCTCGAATCAGACGGAAAGACCGTCGTCACCTTGCTGCTGGACGGCTTGCCCCTTGGGCTGATCGCGATGCGCGATGAACCTCGCGCCGACGCGGCGGCCGGGGTCGCGGCCTTGCGGCAACTCGGCGTGAACGCCGTGATGCTGACGGGCGACAATGAACGCACGGGCCGAGCCATTGCCGGGAAGCTGGGACTGGATGTCCGGGCGCAGCTCCTCCCGGCGGACAAGCTCCGTGAGATCGCGGCCCTGAAGGCACATGGCCCGGTCGTGATGGTGGGCGACGGCATCAACGATGCGCCCGCCCTGGCCGCCGCCTCGGTGGGCATCGCGATGGGTGGGGGCACCGATGTGGCCCTCGACACCGCTGATGCAGCGCTGATGCGAGAGCGCGTCGGCGGTGTCGCCGATCTTGTGTCCCTGTCACGGGCGACTCTCGCGAATATCCGTCAGAACGTCGCTGTCGCGGTGGGGCTCAAGGCCGTCTTCCTCGTGACGACGCTGGCCGGCATCACCGGTCTGTGGCCCGCCATCCTGGCAGACACGGGCGCGACGGTGCTCGTGACGCTGAACGCTCTCCGCCTCCTCCGGTGGAAAGGCCTGTAGCCCGCCCCTGACCTGAACAAGGACGGAGAACGCCGTCCTCGAACGCCCGGGCCGTCAGCGGTGCGCGATCAGACGCGCCGCCTCCTCCGCGGCGAGCATCGCCGCGGCCACGCTGCTACGGTAGCCAGACCAGAGGAGGTCCGTTCCGTCCTGGCTGGGCCCCATCCGCTCGACCGCGAAGCGGACCGATGGGTCCATCGCCTCCTGCGTGACGACCAGCCTGAGGTCCGAGGCCGCCGTGGCTACCATCCGCGCTCCGGGCTCCGTGCTCCAGGACGATAGCTGCATCCGTCATTTCTCCGACGATCCAACACCCATTTTGGGTTGAGAACCCGAAATGAAATCTAGCATGGGTTGTGAGATCGTCCAGAAGCTCTCTCCGTGCAGGGCCCTTTCGGACGGCGGCCGGGCGGATTTCGCGGTGAGTTGATGATCCAGACCGGGACCGGGGACGGCTCGCCGCGGGCCACGTCCGGTCCATCTTCACTCCACCTTGTGTCGGCCCGCAGCATGAGGTGGGCACGCGCGCTTCCGCTCGGCCAAACCGGGACCACCGAGATCGGGGCAAGGGAAACACGGTGCTCCCGGTCCGGAACTGCCCTACCGGGGAAGAGGTGTTCAGCTATCGGGCGGGTTCGGCTGACTTTTGCACGCGACCTCTGGAGCCCTGCGTTCCGCAGGAGCGGCCATGGAACGCTAATGCGTCCTTCTAGCGTTGCGTCATTCAGAACCTTCTGTCAGATCCCGCCTCAACGAGTTGGCCAAGCTGAAGCTTGTTAGCGCCGTACAATCGTGGATGCGGAAGGCACAGAGCAGCACGTGAGCCCTGAACAGTGCCGGCAAGCGCGTGTCCAACTCGACTGGAGTGCCACCCGCCTCGGAAAGAAGGCGGGCATCTCCATCCATCCGATCATCGATTTCGAGCGTGGCCGGACGCGTCCGCGGCGGGAAACGCTGGCCGCAATTCTGGCCGCCTTCAAAGCCGCCGGGGTCGAGTTCAGGAATGGCACGGCCGTCAGCCAGGCGGATGCGGAGCCCCGCCAAGTCGAACGCATCCGCGTGGGCCGGGGGTGGCCAGATCCCGAGGCGCCTGGCGTGCCGGCGAAGCTGGAGGACGATGGCTTCCACTGGATGCGTTGGCCGGCCACCCGGCTCTGGACGATGGGGTACTGGTCAGGCGTGTTGGCGAGATGGACCATCTCGTATTGGGGAGAGATCGTCCCAGCGGGAAAAATGGCCCATCTTGAATATGTCGGGCCTGCAGAGCCGCCGTCGGACGAACGCTGAAAGACGGCCTGACACTTTGCGTTCGGGGCTGGCAGGGCGGGTCGGGTCTTCAAAGCTCTCCGCGTGCTGCCTTCGCTGGACGTCCGCGAAGATGACCGGCCGTGCTGGGTGCCTGCATGCACCCTTCGACGGAAGGGGCCCTGGCTCTTGGTCAGAGGACCGGTCTGGTCAACCGGACATCCGCCCTGAATGGGCAGTGGGCGGAGATGACAAAAATGGACTCTTGATCTGAAATTTCAGTCATGCTGGCCGGCGGCCTTGTCGATCTCTCGATCCCGTGATCCGTTCCGGCTCGGGCAACACCGCCCTTCAGGACGCATTCCGTGATCTTCCGTCGCCTCGCTCTGGTGGCAGCGCTTTCCGCCGCCGTGACCGGCTCTGCCTTCGCTCAGAGCAACAACCCTGATTTCCGTCTCAACAATCGCTCCGGCCAGACAATCAACGAGGTCTACGTGTCCTCCTCGAACGTGAATTCCTGGGGCCGGGATCGGCTCGGGGACAACGTGCTGCCGTCGGGCCAGAGCCTGGAGATCTCGCTCCCGGCCGGGCAGTGCATGAACGACATCCGGGTGGTGCTGGCGAGCGGCCAGGCCTTGGAGCGCCGCGGGGTGAACACCTGCAACCTGCAGGACTTCGACATCAACCCCTGAGCCTGATGCAGGCTGCCGTCCGGAATGGCCGGTCGGCAGCTTGTTTCCCTCACCGGGTTAATTTACCGGGCAAAGGACGGCCTAGCCGCCTTGGCCGACGTCCCGGCAGAGCCCGGGATCGCCCCACCCTTCGACCCTTCCTGCTTCTCGGATCGGTCGCAGCACTCGGATGGCAAGAGCGCGCACAGCGGACGCGCGCACGCGGAGCCCAGTGGCTCGCCCCACCCCTCAGCCCGTTTAGATCCGCCGCCAGGATGGGGTGGCCGGACCTTTCGGAGCGGCCGCCCTCACAAGCACCCCGCGAGGTCGGGGTGTAGCCGAGCCGGTTACTTGATCTTCGCTTCGCGGAAAACGACGTGCTTGCGGGCGACGGGGTCGTACTTCTTCTTCTCCATCTTCCCCGTGGCGGAGCGCGTGTTCTTCTTCGTCACGTAGAAGTAGCCGGTGTCGGCGGAGCTGACGAGCCGGATCTGGATGGTGTTGGACTTGGCCATGATCGGATTCCGCAGGCGTGCACCGGCAGAGCCGGCGCGGGGTCAAGGTGGGCGTGGAGGGGGCGCAACCTAGCGCCCACGGCGCCTGCGTCAAGCATTCAGCGGGACGAGACCTCGCTTACGGGCACCAAGTCCCTGGCCGAGCACCCCGAACACAGGTGCCTTCCGCCTTGCCGACGCTCCCCGCGCCTTCCGGCGCCCCGGTCCAGGGCGGCCCTAGCCGTCCGGCCGGTGAAGGGCGGCGCGGTACGTCTCGGGACGGTCGAGCAGCGTCCGGGCAGCGGCCAGGTCGGCGTCGCGGCCCTCGGCCGGAGGGCAGGCGCTGCGGAGCGCCGTCACCTCGCTGACAGGGACCGGTGCGCGGGCCGCACGGTGGCGGGCGAGCATGGGGGAGAGCAGATTGTCACCGGTGGCGAGGGCGGCCAGGGCGGCGCTCGTCTCCTCCGCGCCCCGGCTGGTGCAGACGGTCGGCATGACGCCGAGGGACTGCAGGGGCCAGCCGAGCGGGGCGAGGATTCGGGACCAGGACACGAGCAGCTCCGCCCCCTCGGGCATCGGCACGAGGATCTGGATGAGCCCCTTTCCGAGCGTGGTGCTGCCGACGACGACGCCGCGGCCATGATCGCCGATCGCCGCGGCCACCACTTCGGCGGCCGAGGCGGTCCGGCCGTCCACCAGCACCACGAGTGGGCGCCCGTCGGCCAGGTCGCCGCCGGTCGCGACGAAGCGGCGGCGCGCGTCGGGATGGCGGCCCTCCGTGAAGGCGACCGTGCCGAGGGAGAGAAAGGAATCGGCGACCTGGATGGCTTGCTGGAGGAGCCCTCCCCGGTTGCCGCGCAGGTCCAGCACCACGCCGCGAGTCGCGCTCTCCGCCCGGTCCAGCGCGCTGTCGAGCTGCGAGGCGGTCCCGGCCGAGAAGACCGGGACGCGGAGCCACAGTACGCCGTCCCGCACTTCGGACGAGACCGCGAGGGGAGGGGCCGCGGCGCGGGTGAGGAGGAGCTCCTGCGTTCGCCGGCCCCGGCGGATCTGGAGGAGGAGGCCACTGCCGGGGGGGCCCTCCAGCAGGCGGGCCGCGTCCGCCAGCGCACCGGCCGAAAGAGGGACGCCATCGGCCGCAAGGACCCTGTCCCCCGGTCGAAGCCCGACCTGTGCGGCGGCGCTGTTCGGAGCCACCGTCAACACTGCCACGCCGTTCCCCGGCGCCGGGCCGAGCGTGAGGCCGAGATCGGCAGCGCCGAGGCGGCGCTCGCGGGCCTGCCGGGCCTCGCCGGGCGTGACATAGCGGCTATAGGGGTCGAGGTGGTTGAAGATCTCTTCGAACCCGGCCTGAAGCACGCGCTGCGGACCGGCCCGCTGAATCGAGGGGGAGAGGATCTCGGCCTCCGCATAGAGCGTCGCGACCGCTTCCGCGACGGAGGACGGCGTGCCGCCCATCAGCCGCTCGATCGGCAGCCGGCCGGGAAAGGCGATGCGCAGGGCCGGGCCGCGGCGGGAGGTGGAGATGTTCGGCTCCAGCGCCTCGAGGCCGCGCAGGGCCCAGTGGCCGAGGTCGGTGGGGTCCGTGCGCTCGAGGTGCCGCTCGGTGATAGCGGCGAAGCCCGCACGCAGCGTGTGGACGCTGTCGGTGGCGCGGGCGGCGGACGGGAGCAGGAGCAGCGCCGCGAGCGCGGCGACGCGGGCGAACTGTTCGCCCAGGGCGTGGCGGCGCCCCACCATCGGCGGTGCAGGGGGCGGCGCCCCGGTGGTCAAAGGTTCCGCGGTCAGCGGCGCGGAGTGCGGTGGGACCCCGGCGTGCCGGTCGCCTCCTCCGCCCGGTGGGCGTCCCGTCCCGTCCGGTCCCGTCCCTTGACCGCCGGCTTCCCTGCCAGGCGCTGGCGGCCCCGCGGCGGGCGGCCCGTCCCGGTCGCGCGCGGATCGCCTTGCAGCAGCTGGAAGGTGAGACTGCCGGTGCGCGGCGTCGCCTCCGCCAGCCGCACCTCGACCTCCTGGCCCAGCGTGAAGGTCAGTCCTGTGCGGCGGCCGATTAGGCGCATCGCCGCGTCCTCGTGGAACCATTGGTCGTCCGGAAGGGCGGACATCGGAACGATCCCGCTGGCGCCGCTCTCCTCTACTGTCACGAAGAGTCCGAAGCGTGTCACGCCGGAAACGCGTGCCTGGAATGTCACGCCCACGCGGTGTGCCATGAACGCCGCGAGGTAGCGGTCCACGGCGTCGCGCTCGGCCAGGGCGGCGCGCCGCTCGGTGCGGGTGATGCTCTCGCCGGTGTCTGGCATTGCCGCCGCTTCCGCATCCGTCAGCCCGTCATCGCCCAACTTCAGGCCCCGAATCAGCGCGCGGTGGACGAGCAGGTCGGCGTAGCGCCGGATCGGGGAGGTGAAATGCGCGTAGCGCGGCAGGGCGAGGCCGAAATGGCCGATGTTGTCCGGCGCGTACTGCGCCTGGGACTGGCCGCGCAGGATCGTCTCGCTGATCAGGCGCGATTCCGGCAGATCCTTCGTGCGCTCCAGGATGCCGGCGAAGTCGCGGGGTCGGACGAGGTTCGAGGCCGGCAGGTTGAAGCCGAATCCGCCGAGGAAGGCGCGCAGCGTCTCCAGCTTCTCGTCGGAGGGGCGGTCGTGGACGCGGTACATGCAGGGCTGGTGCAGCCGCTCCAGCTCCTCCGCCGCGCAGACATTGGCGGCGACCATGAATTCCTCGATCAGGCGATGGGAGTCGAGGCGCGCGCGCGGGGCGACGGAGAGCACCTTCCCCGCATCGTCCAGGATGACCCGGCGTTCGGGCAGGTCGAGGTCGAGCGTGCCCCGGCGCTCCCGCGCGTCGAGGAGGGCGTGGAACGCGTCGTAGAGCCGCGCGATATGCCCCGGCGCCAGGCCGGCATCCTCGCCGGCGTCGCGGGCGGCCTGGACGCGCTCATAGGTCAGCCGCGCGGCGGACCGCATCAGCCCGCGCCCGAAGCGGTGGCCGGTCTTTGTCCCGCGCGCGTCGAAGCGCATCTCGACGTAAAGGCAGCCGCGATCCTCGTCCGGCTTCAGCGAGCACCAGCCGTTGGACAGGGCCTCCGGCAGCATCGGGACCACCCGGTCGGGGAAGTAGACCGAGTTGCCGCGGGCCCGGGCGTCGCGGTCCAGCGGCGCGTTGGGGCGGACGTAGTGCGCCACATCGGCGATGGCGACGAGGACCCGGTGGCCTTCCCCGTCGGGCTCGGCGTGGACCGCGTCGTCGAAGTCGCGCGCATCCTCCCCGTCGATGGTGACGAGCGGGATGGCGCGGAGGTCGTCGCGGCCTTCCGGCCCGACGCCGCGCGCGCGCTCGGCATCGCGGATCGACTCGGGGGAGAACTCCTCCGGGATGCCGTGGGCGGCGATGCAGAGGCGGGAGACGGAGCGCGGCTCGTCCATCGAACCGAGGCGCTCCACGATCCGGGCGCGCTTCGGCCCGTAGGGGCGGTCGGCGCCGCCGCGCAGGGGCTCGGCCTGGACCAGCTCGCCGTCCTGCGCGCCGTTCCTCTCCTCCTCCGGGATGAGCCAGTCGGCGCGGGCTCGGCGGTCCACAGGCTGGACGAAGCCGTTCTCGTAGATGCCGAGAATGCGCGAGGCCGCCCCCGACCCGATGCGCTTGAAGGTCCGACCCTCGTACCGGTCCGGGCCGATCCGGGTGATGCGCGCGAGGACGCGATCCCCCGGTGCCAGGGCCGGCTGGCCCGCCCGCTCCGGGCGCATCAGGACCAGAGGTTTGCCCGGCCCGTCCAAGGTGATCGGGCGCGCCAGCGGCTCGCCGTCCGGATCGGTGCCGAAGACCTCCAGCGCGGCCATGTCGGGCAGGTTCTCGCTCGCGCGCAGGGTGCGGCGACCGACGGGCGCGGCGCTGCCCTCCTCCTTCATCGAGGCGATGAGGGCGCGGAGTGCGGGGCGTTGCTCGGTCGAGAGGCCGAAATGCCGGGAGATCTCGGTCTTGCCGACACGGCCGGTCGCAGCGCGGAGAAACGTGCGCAGTTCTTCCCGGCTCGGCAGGGGGTTCGGCTCCGCGCCGGCCGCTGGCCGGCGGCGAAGGCCGGCCGCACGTTCGCGCGGCGGCTGATCCGTGCGTTTCGCCGTGCCCCGCGCATCCGTCGCGTCGCCCGGCCCACCACGGCGGGGTGTGCGGGGCGGGCGCTGCGGCACCTCAGCTCGACCGGGTGGTGCGCGCGGCGGGCTTGGCCGGCTTGGCGGCCGCCGTCTTCGGCTTGGCCGCCACCTTGGCCTTCGCTGCCGGCTTCGCGGGGGCCTTGGCGGCGGCTTTCGCTGGGGCGGCCTTGGCACGTGCGGCCGGGCGGGCCGGCGCGGCGCGGGTCGGGGTGGCCTCCGCGGCGGCCGGCGCCTTGCGGGCGCCGCCGCGCCGGGCGCTGGCGCCCTTCCGGGGCGGCAGGGGCTTCCCCTTCTCCGCGAGCAGGGCGACGGCCTGATCGAGGGTGAAGCTCTCCATCTCCACGCCGCGGGGCAGGGACGCCACGGTGCTGCCGTGCTGGGCATAGGGGCCGAAGCGGCCGCGCTTCACCTCCACCACGGCGCCGTCCTTCGGATGGTTGCCGAGGGTGACGCCGCGCGGCTTGGCATTCGCCAGCAGCTCCATCGCGCGGTTCATGCCGATGGACAGGACATCGTCGCCCGGCGTGAGCGACTGCGACAGCGCGCCCGCCTTCAGGTAGGGCCCGAAGCGGCCGAGGTTGGCCGTGATCTCCTCTCCCGTTTCAGGGTGGACACCGATGATCCGCGGCATGTTCAGTAGCGCGATCGCCCGCTCGAGCGTCAGCGTTTCCGGGTCCATCCCCCGGGGGAGGCTGGCGCGTCGGGGCTTCGTCGCCTTGCCCTTCTCGTCCGTACCGGGCTCGCCCAGCTGGGCATACAGGCCGTAGGGGCCGCGCCTGATGGACACCTCCTGACCCGTATTCGGATCGGTGCCGAGGCTGCGCGGGCCCTCGTTGCCCGCATCCTCCCCGTCCGCGGATTGGACGACGAGAGGACGGGTATACCGGCACTCTGGATAATTCGCGCAGCCGATGAAGGCTCCGGTCCGGCCCAGGCGCAGGCCCAAGCGGCCGCCGGTCCGGTGCTCCGCGGTGCAGACCGGGCAGGCGCGCGGGTCGGTCCCGCCCTCGTTCGCGGGGAAGAAGTGCGGCCCGAGGTCCTCGTCCAGCGCGTCGATGACGTCGCTGATCTTGAGGTCCTTCGTGGCGTCCACGGCGTCCCGGAACTGGGCCCAGAAGTCCCGCATGACCTCCCGCCAATCGAGCCGGCCGCCGGAGATGTCGTCGAGCTTCTCCTCCAGGGCCGCTGTGAAGTTCGTGTCCACGTAGCGGGTGAAGAAGGAGGTCAGGAAGGCGGTGACGAGCCGCCCCCGGTCCTCGGGGATGAAGCGGCGGGCCTCCAGCCGAACGTAGGAGCGGTCCTGAAGAGTCTGCAGGATCGAGGCATAGGTGGAGGGGCGGCCGATGCCGAGCTCCTCCATCTTCTTCACCAGCGAGGCCTCGGAGTAGCGGGGCGGCGGCTGGGTGAAGTGCTGGTCGGCCCGGACCTCACCCCGCCGGGGCTCCTCGCCCTCATGCATCGGGGGCAGGGTCTTGTTCTCGTCATCGGCGGCAAGACGTGCATCATCAATGTCTTCGCGGTAGAGCTTCAGATACCCGTCGAAGGCGATGACCTGCCCCGTAGCGCGCAGCCGGACCTTGCCGGACCCGTCCGCGAGGTCGACGGCGGTCTGGTCCAGCTCCGCCGATTGCATCTGGGAGGCCACGGCGCGTTTCCAGACGAGGTCGTAGAGGCGCCGCTGCTCCGGGTTGAGGTAGCGGGCGACGGATTGCGGCGTGCGGGTCACGTCGGTCGGCCGGACCGCCTCGTGCGCCTCCTGCGCGTTCTTCGCCTTCGATGAGTATTCGCGCGCGGCGACGGGCAGGTAGTCCGGGCCGAAGGCGTCCTTCACGTGGTCCCGGATCTCGTGGATGGCCTCGCGCGCCATCTGGACGCCGTCCGTCCGCATGTAGGTGATGAGGCCGACGGTCTCCCCGCCGATGTCCACGCCCTCGTACAGCTGCTGGGCCAGGCGCATCGTGGCCTGGGCGCCGAAGCCGAGCTTGCGGCTGCTCTCCTGCTGGAGCGTGCTGGTGGTGAAGGGCGGCGGCGGGTTCCGGCGGACTCGCTTCTTCTCGATCGCGGCCACGCGGAATGCGCCGGCCTCCACCGCGGCCTTGGCGCGCAGCGCGGCCGTTTCGTCCGGCAGATCGAATTGATCGAGCTTCCGGCCGTCGAGGTGAGTGAGGCGGGCTGTGAAGGGCGCGCCGGCGGGGGTCTGAAAGGCGCTCTCGACCGTCCAGTACTCGCGCGGCTTGAAGACCTCGATCTCGGCCTCGCGCTCGCAGATCAGGCGGAGCGCCACGGACTGCACGCGCCCGGCGGAGCGGGAGCCCGGGAGCTTCCGCCACAGCACCGGCGAAAGGGTGAAGCCGACGAGGTAGTCCAGCGCCCGGCGGGCGAGGTAGGCGTCGATCAGCGGGACGTCCAGGTCGCGCGGATGGGCGATGGCGTGCTCGATCGCGCGCTTGGTGATCTCGTTGAAGGTGATCCGGTGGACCTCGATCCCCTTGAGGGCACGGCGCCCCTCCAGCATCTCGCGCACGTGCCAGGAGATGGCCTCGCCTTCACGATCCGGGTCAGTTGCGAGGTATAAGCGCTTGGATTTGCCGGATTTTAGGGCCTGCGCGATCTCGCGGACCTGCTTCTCGCCCCGATCTTCGGAGGACCAGTCCATGGCGAAGTCCTCCTCCGGCCGGACGGAGCCGTCCTTGGGGGGGAGGTCTCGGACATGGCCGAAGGAGGCCAGCACGGTGTAGCCGCTGCCCAGGTACTTGTTGATGGTCTTCGCCTTGGCGGGCGATTCAACGACGACGACGTCCGTCATGCTGGGCCTGGCGCCCTCCGCTAACGTCCTGGCCCGGCCGGGCGTGAGGCGCGCCGGAACCTCTCGGCCCCGGGGCGGTCACGCCCTAAGCGCCGGAACGGACGACGCGGTTGCCGGGCAGCGACTGGATGAGGCCCTCCAGCTCCAGGTCGAGGAGCGTGGCCCGGGCCTCGGACGGCGACAGGTGGCAGCGGCGCAGCACCTCGTCAACCGGGAGTGGCGTGGGGCCGATCAGGTCGAGGAGGGTGGTCGCGGCCTCCCCGGGCTCCGACGCGGGGGCGGGTACGGGCGCGCGTGCAGGCGTGCGGGAGGTCTCCCGCGGGGCCCTGAAGAGAGGGAGCGCGTGCGGCGTGGCGGGCAGGGTGTCCAGCACATCGGCCGCGTTCTCGCAGAGGTGGGCGCCCTGCCGGAGAAGGTCGTTGGAGCCCTGGCAGCGCGGGTCGAGCGGGGAGCCGGGGACCGCGTAGATCTCCCGCCCGGCCTCGGCGGCCAGGCGGGCGGTGATGAGGGTGCCGGACCGCAGCGCCGCCTCGACGACCACGACGCCGAGGGAGAGGCCGGCGACGATCCGGTTCCGCTTGGGAAAGTGGCGGGCGAGGGGGGCCGTGCCGAGCGGGGCCTCGGCCACCAGGGCACCGCCCTCGGCGATCCGGTCCTGCAGGTCCCGGTTCTCCGGCGGGTAGGCAACGTCGAGGCCGCCCGGCAGCACGGCCACGGTGGCGCCGCGGCGCAGCGCCCCCTCATGGGCGGCGGCGTCGACGCCGCGAGCCAGCCCGGAGGTGATCGTGACCTCCTGCTCCGCCAGGGCTTCGGCCAGGTCCTCCGCGATGCGCCGGCCGCCCGCGGAAGCGTTGCGGGCGCCCACGATGGCGACCTGCCGGGCGGTCAGCAGCGTGGGATCGCCGATGACCGCGAGGACCGGTGGTGCATCGTCCAGAAGGGCCAGGAGAGGCGGGTAGGGGTCGCTGCCGTGATGAACCCAGACGCCGCCCATGGAGAGGACCCGGTCATGCTCCCGCGCGGCGGCGGCCGCGTCTCCGACCGTCACGCGGAGGTCCGGCGCTTCCGCGAGGGCCCGCAGCGCCGCCTCGGCCGTGCCATGGCGGGCGAGGAGGCGATAGAAGGTCTGGGGGCCGATCCCCTCCGCGCGCGCGAGCCGGAGGCGGGCAACGGACTCGGCCGGGGTCACGGGCCGGTCATTTGCCCTGGCCGATCCGCGGCTCGGTGCCGGCGAGGAGCCTGCGGATGTTCGCGTGGTGCCGGGCGAGGACGACCAGCACGATGAGGGCGACCGGCCAGGCCACGGCCCCGCCACCCCAGGCGTAGCCGACGAAGGGCGCGACGATCATGCCCGCGAGCGCGCTCGCGGAGGAGATGCGAGTCACCTTCGCCATCACCAGCCAGACAAGGCCGGCGGCGACGAAGACGGGCCAGGCGAGCGCGAGGAAGGCGCCGAGCGCGGTGGCCACGCCCTTGCCGCCGCGGAAGCCGAGCCAGACCGGGAAGCAGTGGCCGATGACCGCCGCGATCGCGGCCACGCCGGCGGCGATCCGCCACCCCTCGCCGCCCGGGGCCAGGTAGGCGGCCGCCAGCGCGCCCACGATCCACACGGCGGCCGCGCCCTTCAGCCCGTCCAACAGCAGCGTCGCCGCGGCGAGGGCCTTGTTGCCGGTGCGCAGCACATTCGTCGCGCCGATGTTGCCGGAGCCGATCGCGCGAATATCTCCGAGCCCGGCCGCGCGGGTGAGGATCAGCCCGAAGGGAATGGAGCCGAGGAGGTAGCCCGGCAACGCGGCGATGAGGGCGAGGGTGCCGAGCGCCGCCCCGAAGAAGGTTCCGCCGCTCACGGCCGCCGTTCCGTCCCGCCGAAGGCCCGCACTCCCGCCTTCCAGGTGCCGAGCACCCGCCCCTCCAGCGCGCGGCCGTCAAAGGGGGAGTTCTGGGCTTTTCCGGGAAGCCGCCCCGCCTCGACCTTCCAGGCGCGGTCCGGGGCGATCAGGACGATGTCGGCGGGGGCGCCGGGCGCGAGGCGCCCTGCCTCCAGCCCGAGCAGCCGCGCCGGGGCGGCGGTGACGAGCTCGAGCGCGCGCATCAGGGTCAGATCGCCGGCATGGACGCGGGCGAGGGTGACCGCGAGCAGCGTGGCGAGCCCGGCGCCGCCGGCCTCGGCCTGGGCGAAGGGAAGGCGCTTGTCGTCGGCGTCCCGCGGCTGGTGGTCCGAGGCGATGAGATCGATCGCGCCGTCCGCCAGGGCGGCCACCACGGCGCGCCGGTCCTCCTCCCGCCGCAGCGGGGGGGAGAGTTTCGCGTAGGTCCGGAAGTCGCCGATCGCCGTCTCGTTGAGGTCGAAATAGGGGGGCGCGGTGTCGCAGGTCACCCGCAGGCCGTCCGCCTTCGCCTGCCGGATAAGATCCAGGGCGGCGGCCGTGGAGACATGGGCGAAGTGGACGTGGCCCCGCGTCAGGCGCGCCAACGCGATGTCGCGGGCCACCATCATCGCCTCGGCGGCCGCTGGGGCGGCGGGCAGGCCCATGCGGGTGGCCATCTCGCCCTCGGTCGCGGCGGCACCGCGCGAGAGGCTCGGCTCCTGCGGATGCTGGACGATGGGGCGGCCGAAGGCGCGGGCATAGGACAGCGCGAGGCGCATCGTGCGCGCCTCCGCGATGGCGTGGCGACCATCCGTGAAGGCGACCGCGCCGGCCTCGGCCAGGAGCCCGAACTCGGTCATCTCCTTGCCCTCGCAGCCGCGGGTGGCGGCGCCGTAAGGCAAGATCGTCAGGGACCCGGTCTCCGCGCCGCGTCCGGCGATGAAGCGGAGCAGGGCCGGGTCATCCAGCGCCGGGTCGGTGTCCGGCAGGGCGCAGAGGGTGGTGATGCCGCCGGCCGCCGCGGCCTCCGCGGCGGACTCGATCGTCTCCCGGTGCTCGTGCCCGGGCTCCCCGAGCGACGCGCGCAGGTCGATCAGGCCGGGAGCCAGGATGTAGCCATCGCAATCGAGCGTCTCGGCCCCCTCAGGCGCACCGGTGCCGTCGAGGGAGGCAATCCGCCCGTCCTGCACCAGCAGGCTGCCGGGCGCATCGCGCCCCGTGGCGGGGCAGACCAGGCGGGCGTTGGTCAGGACCAGGGGGCGGGTCATCGGGCGTTGCGCCGCTGGTTCTGGGACAGCACGTCCAGCACCGCCATGCGAACCGCGACGCCCATCTCCACCTGCTCCCCGATCACGGAGCGGGCGGGGTCGTCGGCGATGGCGCTATCAATTTCCACGCCGCGGTTCATCGGGCCGGGATGCATGACGATGGCGTCCGGCTTCGCGTGGCGCAGCTTCGCGGCGTCCAGGCCGTAGAAGCGGAAGAACTCGCGGGCCGAGGGGACGAGGCCGCCCTGCATGCGCTCCTTCTGCAGGCGCAGCATCATCACGACGTCGGCGTCCTTCAGCCCGGCCTTCATGTCGTGGTGGACCTCGACGCCCAGCGCCTCGGCCTCGGCCGGGATGAGGGTGGGCGGCCCGATGATCCGCACCCGGCAGTTCATCGCCAGCAGCAGGTGGATGTTGCTGCGGGCCACGCGGGAGTGCAGCACGTCGCCGCAGATCGCGACGGTCAGGTTCTCCAGCCGTCCCTTGCGGCGGCGGATGGTCAGGGCATCCAGCAGGGCCTGGGTGGGGTGCTCGTGGGTGCCGTCGCCGGCGTTGATCACCGCGGCGTCCACCTTCTGGGAGAGCAGGGCGGGCGCGCCTGACTGGGCGTGGCGGATCACCAGCAGGTCGGTCTGCATCGCGTTCAGCGTGGAGGCGGTGTCCAGCAGCGTCTCCCCCTTGTTCACGGAGGAGGTGCTGACCGACATGTTGATCACATCCGCGCCCAGCCGCTTACCCGCGATCTCGAAGCTCGTCCGGGTGCGGGTCGAGTCCTCGAAGAAGAGGTTGATCAGGGTGCGGCCGCGCAGCGTGTCGCGGGCGGTCTTCCCGCCGCGGTTGAGCAGGACGAAGGAATCGGCGAGGTCCAGCAGCTCGGCGATGTAGGGGGGCTCCAGTCCCTGAAGGGCCAGGAGGTGCCGGTGCGGGTAGAGGGGCATGGGCGCGGAAGCTAGCCGGGCCGGGGCGCCCGGGAAAGACGCCGGGGAGGGCTGGCGGCCGATGGTCGCGGCCGACCTCCCGGTAGCCGAGGCGCTGGCCACCGCGACCTACCCCGGGCATCCCGAGGACGAGGCCGTGCTTCTGGAGCGTTTCCGGCTCTTTCCGGAGGGGTGCCTGGCCTTCGGGCCGGTGGGTGCCGGGTGGGGCTACGCGGTTTCGCACCCCTGGACGTTCCGCTCACCTCCGGCGCTGAACACCCTGCTCGGAGCGCTGCCTGCCGACCCGGACACGTTGCACCTGCACGACCTCGCGCTCCTGCCTAGCGCCCGCGGACGGAACGCGACCGCCGGTGCTCTCGGTCGCCTGTCCAGGGTGGCGGCCGGACTCGGTCTGCAGAGAATCTGCCTCGTCGCGATCGGCGGCCTGGCGCCCTTCTGGGCGAAGCACGGCTTCGTGGTGGTGGAGGACCCCTGCCTTCTGCCCGTCCTCCGGCGCTACGATCCGGCGGCGCTCTTGATGGAGAAGTCCGTCGCGCAGGATTGCGCGCTGGAGTGACGGGCGCCGGACCGTCGGGCCTGCCGCACCCCTCCCGTGCCGCCTAGCGGAGGGCAGCGACGAAGTCGGGACGATCCAGCATCTGGTCAATCGCCGCGGCCATGCTGCGGAGCATGGTCTGGCGAAGCTCCTCCGGGTTCGCCGCGATGCCGGTCGCGATCAGGTCACCGGCCTCGATCAGGTCCGACACGCCGATGCCCGTCCACACCGTCGCGCCGGTGGCGCGGCTGACGAGGCTTCCCTCCAGGTGAACGTTCGCTTCGGTGCGCAGCAGCTTGTTGGCGTTGAAGCGCAGCACACGGACCCGAAGCTCGTACGGGCTCTCGGTCCCGCCCGGCATAAGCAGGCCGCGCGCTTCCAGCGCGTCGCGGAACGCCTGACCAACGACCTCGGAGATCTGGACCGGAGCGGCCAGGCGGCGCAGCGGATTGCCGTAGCCGCCGCGGATGGTGCCGAAGGACGCCGATCCCTCCTGGCCATCGCGTCGGGCGTCCGTTACGGGCCCAACCGACACCACCGGCCGGGCGGTGGCGAGCGGACGCGATGCCGTGGCCGGCATGTACGTCATGGGCAGCACGGCGGGGCTGCACGCCGCGAGCGCCGCCGCGGCCATCACGAGCGCCGCGAGGGCGCGCACTGGTCGTTTCACGGGCTGTAACTCCTCCGGAACAGCCATGCGGCGGGCAACGGGATCGGTCAAGGCAGGCGGGGCCCTGGAGGACGAGGGGCCGGAGCCGACGAGTGACGCCTGCCGCCTCCTACGGATCAGTCCCGCGTGGCGTCCAGTGCGGCCTGGAGCGTGTAGGCGGCCGCCGCGGCGTCCACCGCCTTGGCCCGCTTCGCGCGGGTCAGGTCGGCCTCGATCATCATCCGGTTCACCGCGGCGGAGGAAAGCCGCTCGTCCCACAGGGCGGCGGGCAGGCCGGTGGCCTCTGATAAGGCGGTGCCCCAGTCCTTCGCGGCCTGGGCGGCCGGGCCGAAGGAGCCGTCCAGGCCGAGCGGCAGGCCGATGACAAGGCCGGCGGCGCCCTCCTTCTCCGCGATCTTGCGGATCTCGGCGGCGTTGGCGGCGAGCTTGGCCCGGGCGATCGAGCCATAGGGAGTCGCGAGCATCAGCAGGACGTCGGAGAGGGCCACGCCGATGATCCGCCGCCCGGGATCGAGGCCGATCAGGCGGGCGTGTCGGGGCAGCGCCGCGCGCAGGTCGCGTAGGGGCGCGAGGGGCACCGGTCAGGCCTCCTGGGCGGCCGGGTCGAGGACCGCCGCGAGCGCGCGGCGGAGAATTCCCTCGGGGTCCCGGCCGGGACCGCGGGCGGCGGCGGCGATGTGGTCGCCAGCGAGGACGATGTGGCGAGCCCCGGGAAGCAGCGCGGAGGAGACGGGAACGAGGCCGTCATTCGGGCCGGCGCCGCGCCGCTCCAACCAGCGGGCCAGGAGGCGGTGGCGTGGGCGGGGGCGGTAGGCGCCAGCCTCCTCGACCCGCGTGGCCACGCAGACGACTGGGATGCGGGCGATCAGGGCGGCGACCTCGGTGACGTGGGTGGCATTCCACGCGGTGCGGGAGGCGGTGGTGAGGTCACGAATGCCCTCCCCATTGCCCCGGATGAGCCGGAGGATGGTGCCGGCCGTGCGGTGCAGGGCCCGCCGGGCGCAGACCACGTCCGCCACCGGCGACCCGGCAAAGGGCGATTGCAGCGCGACCAGCGCCGCGCAATGCGCGGCAGCTCGATCCTCCAGCAGGGCCGCCAGAGCCTCCAGCCCGCCCTTGCTGTGCCCGATCAGGATGGCCGGGCGGGGATCGGCCAGCAGGGCGTCCCGGATGCGGACGGCGTTGCGGGCGATGGGCGCGGTAGTGGGGCAGCGGACGACCGAGACGTCGGCCCCCGCTGCCCGCAGCCAATCCACATGCGCGTGCATGTACTCGGCCCCGAGCGGGCGGAGGGCGGCGATGACCTCGCCGAACAACCCGTAGGCGAGGAGGACGCGGCGGCCGGCGAGGGCGCCGGGCGGAATGGGGCCGTGCATGGCGACACCCTGCCACGGGTCGCGGCCGGGCGCGCCCCTTGACTTCGGGGGGCGCGGCGGCTTCCTGCCCCGATCCAGAATAACCGGGACCTTATCCCCAGCCATGTCGCTTGATCTGAAGACGGTGCGCCGCGTCGCCTCCCTCGCCCGGCTGCGGCTGGAGGAGGGCGAGGACGTGCGGCTGCAGGCGGAGCTGAACGGCATCCTCGGCTGGATCGAGCAACTCCAGGCCGTGGACACGGAAGGGGTGGAGCCTCTGGCGGGTGCCGGCGGCACCGCCATGCCGATGCGGGACGACGTGGTGACCGATGGCGGGGTAGCCGACCAGGTGCTGGCGAACGCGCCGGACCGGGCAGGCGCCTTCTTCGCCGTGCCGAAGGTGGTGGAGTGATGCATCCGACCGATTTCACGCTGCGCGGCGCGTTGGACGCCATGGCGGAGGGCATCGTCACCTCCGAGGCGCTGACACGCGCGCATCTGGACGCCATCGCGGCGCTGAACCCGCGGCTGAACGCCTTCATCACCGTGATGGAGGAGCAGGCGATGGAGGCGGCACGCGAGTCCGACCGCCGCCGCGCCGAGGGGCTGGCACGCCCGCTCGAAGGGCTGCCGCTGGCGATCAAGGACCTGTTCTGCACGAAGGGCGTGCGGACCACAGCGGGGTCGAAGATCCTGCGGGACTTCGTGCCGCCCTATGAGAGCACGGTGACCTCCAACCTGCTGCGGGACGGCGCGGTGTTCCTCGGCAAGGTGAACCTGGACGAGTTCGCCATGGGCTCTTCCAACGCGACATCCGCCTTCGGAGAGGTCGAGAATCCGTGGAAGCGCGGCAACGATGATGGGACGCGGCTGGTGCCGGGCGGATCATCGGGCGGGTCTGCGGCGGCGGTGGCGGCACGGCTCGCACTGGGCGCGACCGCGACCGACACGGGCGGCTCCATCCGCCAGCCGGCGGCCTTCTGCGGCATCGCGGGAATCAAGCCGACTTATGGTCGCTGCTCCCGCTGGGGCGTCGTGGCCTTCGCCTCGTCGCTGGACACGCCGGGGCCGGTGGCGCGCACGGTCGAGGACTGCGCGGTGCTGCTGGGGTCCATGTCCGGGTATGATCCGAAGGACAGCACCTCCGTCGACGTGCCGGTCCCTGATTTCGCGGCGGCCTGTGCCCGCGGGGTGAAAGGGCTCCGGATCGGGGTCCCGAAGGAGTTCCGCCTCGACGGCATGCCGGAGGAGATTGGCGCGCTGTGGGAGCGCGGCCTGGGCTGGCTGCGGGACGAGGGCGCGGAGATCGTCGAGATCACCCTGCCGCACACCCAGTACGCGCTGCCCTGCTACTACATCGTGGCGCCCGCTGAGGCGTCCTCGAACCTCGCGCGCTATGACGGGGTGCGGTTCGGGCTGCGGCAGGACGGGGAAGACCTGAAGGACCTCTATGAGCGCACGCGCGCCGCGGGCTTCGGGGCCGAGGTGAAGCGGCGCATCATGATCGGCACCTACGTGCTGAGCGCCGGCTACTACGACGCCTATTACGTGAAGGCACAGAAGATCCGCGCTTTGATCAAGCGGGACTTCGACATCGCCTTCCGCGACGTGGACGCCATCCTGACGCCGGCCACGCCCTCCGCCGCCTTTGCGCTCGGGGAGAAGCAGGACGATCCGGTGGCAATGTACCTGAACGACGTCTTCACCGTGACGGCGAACCTGGCCGGCATTCCGGGGCTGGCCGTGCCGGCCGGGCAGGACCGGCTGGGGCTGCCGCTCGGCTTGCAGGTGCTCGGCAAGGCGTTCGACGAGGAGACAGTCTTCGCGGTCGGTGCTGCGATCGAGCGGGCGGCGGACTTCAAGGCGCTGCCGCAGGTGAGGGCGTTCGCCGCGTGAACGGGGCGGCGCGCGATGGGGAGGTCCTGAGCGCGCTGCACGCCGGGCTGGTCCGGCGGCCGCTGCCTGAGACCGTGGCACGCCAGCTCTCCGCGCTGTCGGTGATCCGGTCGGACCCGAGCCTTCTGGCTCAGGCAACGGCGGTGGGCGGCGCGCGCGGTGCTGCCAGCTCCATGGCCGATGCCTGGTTCGAGGCCGTCCCGCCGCGGCGCCAGCTCCAGAAGGCGCTCGAGCTCTTCGCCGACTGGCTCGCGGAAAACCCGCCGGCCGAGCCGATCCTGCCGACCGAGACGGACGGCGATCGGCTGCGGGCCTTCCTGGACCATCTGTCCACGGCCATCGGGAAGGAGCCCGCGAAGAATAGCTTCCGCGACAACCGCCGGTCCCGCGCCCAGCGGTCCGGTGATGCGCGTTGGCGGGGGCATCGGGCCTACAACAAGCGCTTCCGTCTGCTCGTCAGGCTGGAGGCGAAGGTGGAAACCTTCGGGAAGGAGACGCGGCTCTCGCGGGCGCGGCTGGTCGGCAAGGCGGGGCTGGTCGCGGGCATTCCCTTCGAGCGCTTCGCGGCCTCCCCACGCGCGGCCGCTTTCACGGCCTACATGGCGGCCCGGAAGGCCCGGCGGAGCATCTTCACGAATGAATCCCAGTCCCCGGCCTTCGACACGCTGGCGGAGGCGCTGCTGAATCGCTGCTTCGCGGACCCGGCGACCGATTGGGGATTGGTGGCGCGGGTGTACCCGGCGCCCGCCGTGCTGGCGCGGATGAGCGAGGCGGAGAAAGGCGAGCTGCTCGGCACTTGGCTCTTCGTGATGCGCGGCCTGGCGGAGGACCTGGAGCAGATCTGGTCGAGGAGCGACGTCGACCTCGACACCATGATCGTCCGTCGCGGCAATGACAGCACGAGCTGGAACCTGCTGGCCCAGGCCTGGAACACGTCCCGCACCGCATGGATGGCGCTGCTGGCGGATGCCGGCCAGGACGGGCTCCTGAACGCTCTCTGCCCGGGGAAGGTCATGCGGCTGATGGCCGGCGATGTGGCGGCTTGGCACGCCGCCACGGGCGGTTCGGTCCATCCGGACACGGCGGTTTGGAAGGCGCTGCCGAAGCCCTGGCAGGTGTTGCGGGGAGAAGCGACCTGCACTGCCGCCATGGTGGCTCAGGCCTGCTGTGCCGCCGGCGTGAAGCCGGAGCGCTGGCTCGAGGGGCGGGTCTCGACCGAGGCGGTCGGCTTTGAGCCGACGCCCGAGCTGGTGCACGGGGTGGCGGTAGCCTCGCCAGAGCTCGCCTTGATGCTCCGGAACATGCGGGTATTCTCGGGCCGGCCGGTGCGGCCGCCGACGAAGGGGTTGTTCGCGCGATTCCTGGCGCACCTGCGGGGAGCGTAGCTCAGTGGCAGAGCTGCCGGCTCTTACCCGGTTGGACGCAGGTTCGAGCCCTGCCGTTCCCCACCAGCGTCCTTTGAGGCCAGGGAACCGGGAGTTCCGAACCGACGAGATGTCCGTCTCGTGTTGCGAGGAGCCTTTCTGGGTGGCAGAGCGACCGGCTCCGAGGACGGAGTTGGACCCGGGGTCGACTCCGGTGCCTTCCCAGCCCATGCCCGGCCGGCCGCGGCCTGACCGCGGCGGCCACCATTCTCATCCGCCAGTTGCGGGGGGCGTAGCTCAGTGGCAGAGCGGCCGGCTCTGGGACCGGTCGGACGCAGGTTCAAGTCCTGCCGCCCCTCATCCATTCGCCCGTTCGGGGACTTTGTCATGAGCTACACCATCGAAGGCAGCACCGGGCCCTGGGAGCTGGTGATCGGGTTGGAGGTTCACGCCCAGGTCACGAGCCAGGCGAAGCTCTTCTCCGGTGCGGCGACCGAGTTCGGGGCGGAGCCGAACTCGCAGGTCTCCTTCGTGGATGCGGGCTTCCCCGGGATGCTGCCGGTGATCAATCGGGAATGCGTCGCGCAGGCTGTCCGCACCGGGCTGGGGCTGAACGCGCAGGTGAACCCCTGGTCGCGGTTCGACCGGAAGAACTACTTCTACGCCGACTTGCCGCAGGGATATCAGATCAGCCAGTTCGCCTTCCCGGTGGTCGGGACGGGCGTGATCTCCATCGAGCTGTCGGACGGCAGCACGAAGGAGATCGGCATCACCCGCCTGCACCTGGAGCAGGACGCGGGCAAGTCGCTGCACGACCAGCACCCCACCAAGTCCTACATCGACCTCAACCGCTCCGGTGTCGCGCTGATGGAAATCGTGTCGGAGCCCGACATGCGCTCGCCGGAGGAGGCGGGCGCCTACCTCACGAAGCTCCGGCAGATCCTGCGCTACCTCGGCACCTGCGATGGCAACATGGAGCAGGGTTCGCTGCGGGCGGACGTGAACGTCTCGGTCCGCAAGGCCGGGGAGGGATTCCGCACCCGCTGCGAGGTGAAGAACGTCAACTCCATCCGCTTCGTCATGCAGGCGGTCGAGGCCGAGGCGCGGCGCCAGATCGAGGTCTGGGAATCGGGCGGGACGGTGGACCAGGAGACGCGGCTCTTCGACACGGGCCGGGGGGTGACGCGTTCCATGCGGTCCAAGGAGGACGCGCACGACTACCGCTACTTCCCCGACCCGGACCTGCCGCCGCTGGTGCTCGATCCCGCCTGGATCGAATCCCTGAAGGCCGGACTGCCGGAGCTGCCGGACGCGCGCCGCGCCCGCTACGTCCGCGACTTCGGGCTGTCCGCGTACGATGCCGGCGTGCTGGTGGCCGAAAAGGAGACGGCGGCCTTCTACGAGGAGGTGGCGGCCGGGCGCGACCCGAAGGTCGCCGCCAACTGGGTGATGGGCGACTTCTTCGCCGCCCTGAACCGCATGGGGAAGGGGATCGAGGAGAGCCCGATCTCGGCGAAGCACCTCGGCGCGCTGCTGGACCTGATCGCGGACAAGACCCTGTCCGGGAAGATGGCAAAGGAGGTGCTGGAGGCGATGGCAGAGACCGGGAAGCCCCCCGGCGTCATCGTGGAGGAGCGCGGCCTGCGCCAGGTGACTGACACCGGCGCCATCGACGCCGCGGTGGCGAAGATCATCGCCGACAACCCGGACAAGGTCGCGCAGTACCGGGAGAAGCCGACGCTCTTCGGCTGGTTCGTCGGCCAGGTGATGAAGGCGATGAAGGGTCAGGGGAATCCGGCCCTGGTGAACGAGGCGCTGAAGCGTCAGCTCGACGCCTAGGCGTTCAGGGGGCGGGTGCCGCCCGCCCCCCGGGCGCTCCCCTCCCTTCGCCCCGGGCGGCGACCGGCTGATCCGTCGCATCGGCCTCGGGCCGCGCCCGCATCCCGGCGAGGTGGCCGGCGATCCGCGCTGCGGCGCCGGGCTCCGCACCGGGGCCGAGGAGGTCGGCCCAGGCCAGCGGGTCTGCGATCCCGAGCGGATTGCGGAGCAGCAGGTCCGTCTTCACGAAGGGGAAGCCGAACTCTTCCACCAGCTCCCGCCAGAACAGGTGCGTGGCGTTCAGCGGGCGACGACGGAGCGCGCGCGCCATGCCGGACGCATCGTCCTCCGCCACGTCCCGGAACAGGTCGGGGTAGAGAAGCCGCACGCGGTTCCGGGCGGCCGGCCGCCGCAGCGCCGCCGCCTCCACCGTCTCGTAGCCGCACCAGGCGGCCACCGGATGCCCGCGCCTCCGCATCCAGGCAGTGAGGCCGACCTCTCCGCGCCGGATGGTCAGGCGCTTGTCGGCGGTCTTTCGGTGCCGCCGCAGGAACAGCGCGATGTCGCCGATGGCCGCGGCGCCTCGGGTCAGGAGGAAGTAGGACTGGAGGTGGGGGCGCGGGGCGAGATTCTCCGTCAGGCCGAAAAGACCACCCGGCGTGGCCCGCATGGCCGCGAGAGCCGGATCCAGGGACCGGAAGGGTCCGCAGATGCTGTCGTTGACGAGCAGCAGCTCCTCCAGCGCCGGGGTACGCGGCAGCAACAGGGGCACGACGTCGTGCCAAGCGCCGAAATCGAGGCCGAAGTTCCGCCGCTGCACGACCGCGGCGCATCCTTCCCGAAGGGCGGCGACGGTGTCCGCGGGCAGGTCCGGCGCCATGGAGATGAAGGCGATCGCGAAGCCCTGGGCGCGGAGGTGCCGGAGCTGCGCCCGCACCATGCCGCTCACCTCCCCCGTCGGGGCGTAATGGATGAAGAGCGCGAGGCTCCGCGCCCGGTCCAGCGGCACGGCGCCCTGATCGAAAGAGCGGATCGGCGGGGCGAGGTTCATGCGCTCGAGAAGGTCCGCGACGACGGCGCGCAGGTGACCGGCGGTGAGGTCCGCGACGGCCCGAACAAGCGAGCCCCGAAAGGACGGACGGCCGAGAAACGCGCGCAGCCGCAGTGCACCGTCCAGGGACCGGTCGGGCCGGTCCACGACGGGCGAAAGGGCAGGGGTGAGGGGCTGTGCCGCATCCTGCGGAAGCCGGTGCCGGATCGCGATCATGCGCGGACGCCGCCTTCGGCGTGCCGCCTCGCCAGCCGCATGAGCCCGAGCAGGATGGGCGCACGTGAAGGAGGACCGCTGGAGATCGTCGGGCCGAGGGCGGCGCAGAGGCAGCACCAGGCACAGAGAAGTTCCGAAAGGAATGAGGGAGAGGGGCGCACGGCACGATCCAGCCAGAGAGCCGCCCCTTTACGTGGGAATTTTTCCCACGAACAGTCTGGACGGGCGATCCAAGGGCGACCGATTCACTCCGTTGCAGATCGCGGCGGGCCGGAAACCCTTCACGACTGGGCATCGGGGGCGGCCGGGTTGCCGCCCGGCTCGTCCTCCGTCGGCAACTCGCAGCGATTGTGGATGTCGGTGGCGGCGATGGCCGCGTGGCCCATGGCCACCACGATCTGGTTCAGCCCGCGCACCACGTCGCCCGCCGCGTAGAGGCCCGGGACGGTCGTGCGGCAGTGCTCGTCCACGATGAGAGCACCGGCCTCGTCGTGTTCCGCCCCGAGCGCGACGGCCAGGTCCGAGCGGACGGTGAGGCCGAGGGCGGAGTAGAGCGTCTCGAACCGGTGCTCCGCCCCGCCGGCGCGGATCGCGGAGATGCGGTCATGTTCGACGTCGAGCGCCTCGATCGGCGCGGCGATGACCCGGATTCCGTGCTCCGCCGCGCGGGCTTCGTCGTCCGCGGACAGCGATTCACCAAGGGTGAGCAGCGTCACGTCGGGAGAGTAGCTCCGCGCGACGAAGACCGCCTCCCCGAGGCCGCGCGCACCGTGGCCGAGGACGGCGACCTTTCGCCCGCGCGCCTCGTAGCCGTCGCAGATCGGGCAGTACCGGACGAGGCCGCGCTGCACGGCGTCGGGCAGGTCGGGCAGGGTGGGCTCGATGTCCAGGCAGCCGGTCGCCAGCAGCACCCGGCGGGCGCGGAGTTCCCGCCCCGGCACGTCCCCTTCCAGCGCGGCCGCGAAGTGGCCGTGACGCTTGGCAAGGGCGACCACATGGGCCGGGATGGGCAGCACCCCGTACTGGGACAGAGTCTCCCGCTGCCGCCGCAGCATCTCCGGCCCGGGAATCCCGTGGGCGAAGACGGGAAAGTTGTGGCTGGCAGGAATCAAGGTCGCGCGGGAGGCGCCGCCGTCGACGATCGCGACGCGCCGGTTGAAGCGCGCGAGGTAGAGCGCGGCGGTGAGGCCGGCCGGGCCACCGCCGACGATCAGACAATCCAGCGTGCCCTCATCCGCCATGATCCCACCTCTGTCCTCGTCGCCCCATCGTGACGCGTCCCCGCCCTTCCCGGACAGGAGGGACGCGGGAGCGGCGCGGATGTTTCAACGTGAGCGGGCGGTTCGGGACGCAGCGATGGCGGCGTTGCGGTCCTGCACCATCCCGGGGATCAGGAAGGCGTCCACCAGCCACCAGATGGCAACGAGTGCGAGCCCGAAGAGGCCGATGAGAACGAGGGTGAAAAGCAGCGATAGGAGCGTGATCGCGAGCATCAGGCCGCCGCTAAAGGTCCGCCCGACATAGAAGCGGTGCAACCCCATGCCGCCGAGGAAGAGCCAGAGGATATAGGCGATCGGCACGGACCGCATGGGCTCGGCCGGCGCCATGAGGACCGGACCAGAAGGACCCGGCGGTCGGAGCGTCGGCGACATGGCGACCTTCCGCAGCTTCGCGCGATGATGGCGCCCGGAGGCGCCGATGACCACCGCGATCAGGTCATACGCGGCTCCAGGCGCATGGGCATGCCTGGCGCGGGCCGAAGGGTGATCCGCATCTGCAGCCCGGGCGTGAAGCCGCTCGGGGGCCGGAGCCGGAGCGCGGGCAGCAGCGTCGCGAGGATGGCGACGGCCTCGAGCATCGCGAAGGTCAGGCCGATGCAGATGCGCGGACCGGCGCCGAAGGGCAGGTAGGCGTAGCGGTGCCGGCCGCGGACTGCTTCCGGCGCGAAGCGATCGGGGTCGAAGCGGTCCGGCTCCGGCCAGAGGCGGGGCTGCCGGTGCAGCGCGTAGACCGGGACATAGACCGGAGAGCCCGCCGGTACCGTGATCGGGCCGAGGGGCACGTCCTGCGTCGCAGTGCGGGCGATGATCGGCGCGGGCGGATAGAGGCGCATCGCTTCCT
The DNA here is from genome assembly GCF_050154705.1 of Muricoccus radiodurans. Taxonomy (GTDB): domain Bacteria; phylum Pseudomonadota; class Alphaproteobacteria; order Acetobacterales; family Acetobacteraceae; genus Roseomonas; species Roseomonas radiodurans. Next base: position 675,194 of record NZ_CP189561.1, read on the forward strand.
GGACAAGCGCGCGGGTGAAGGGAAGCTCGTCCAGGCTCTCTGTCGTCAGCGGGCGGCCGCCGGTCGCGCCCGCGATCTCGGACAGGGCGCGCTCCTCTGCCGAGGGATGGAGCGCGAGGAGATAGAAGGCCCAGGTGAGGGCGAGGGCCGTCGTCTCGTGCCCCGCGGTGATGAAGGTGAGAAGGTTGTCGGCGACGTCGCGGTCGTCCATGGCCTGCCCGGTCTCCGGGTCCCGCGCGGCGAGCAGAAGGGCGACGAGATCCTGGCGCTCTGACCCGCGGCCCCGGCGTTCCGAGACCATGCGGAGAAGCTCGGCGCGGAGGTAGTCGCGGGCGCGGGCGGCGCGGCGGCGGCCGGGATGCGGCGTCCAGGCGGGCGCCTTCACCATGGCGAGCGCGATCGCCCAGCCCGTGCTCTCGAGGTAGTCGGCGATCCCGCGCTCGACCCGAACGGCGTCGATCGCCCCCTGGCCGGACAGCATGGTCTCGAGGATGATGTCGAAGGTGGTGTGCATCATCTCGTGCCCGAGCTCGATCTCGGCGCCGGGACCAAGCGAGAGCCAGCGGTCCCGACGGCGGATCGCGGCGTCGAGCATCGGCTGCGTGAAGGCGCGTAGCCGGTCGTGCCGGAAGATCGGGGCCACCGCGCGCCGCTGCCAGCGCCAGTGATCGCCGTCCGCGGTCAGGATCGCCTGGCCGAGCGCGGGCTCCAGCGCGCGGCGCATGGCATCGGACTTCACGAAGAGGTCGGCGTCGCTCACCAGCACGCGCTGGATCAGGTCCGGGTCCTGGATGAACACGCGGTCGCGGCCGAGGAACGGATGGACCACCACGGGGTCGGTGAAGACCGCGGGCGGCATCGCCTCAATGGGGTTACGCAGGATGGCGCGCAGCAGGGGCACGGCGCGGAGCGGCGCGGCGGGCGGCGTGATGCGGGCGGGCAGGGGCGTGTCGGGCAAGGTGCAGGCGTCCGTTCTGCGGCGCGGATCACCCCATAGCGGGGTGTTCGCTCCGCGGTTTCCCGATGCGCTCCCGCATCCCGACCGGAGTCAGGCGGGCCGGCGCTCCAGCCGCATCGGCATGCCGGGGAAGGGCCGCAGCGTGATCCGCATGCGCAGCTCCGGCCGGAAGCCGGGCGGCGGGCGCAGGCGGATGGCGGGCAGCAGGGTGGCGAGGATTGCCACCGCCTCCAGCGTCGCGAAGGTGAGGCCGATGCAGGTCCGCGGGCCGCCGCCGAAGGGCAGGAAGGCGTAGCGGTGTCGTGCCCGGATGGCATCTGTGGCGAAACGGTCGGGGTCGAAGGCGTTCGGCCTGTGCCAGAGCAGGGCGTGGCGGTGGATGGCGTAGACGGGGAAGTAGACGGGCGCGCCCTCCGGCACGGTGACGGGGCCGAGCGGCACCTCCCGCAGGGCGGAGCGGGAGACGATGGGCACCGGCGGGTAGAGCCGCATCGCCTCGTGCAGCACCGCGCGAAGGAACGGCATGCCCTCCAGGCTCTCGGCCGTGGGGTCGGCGCCGCCGGTCGCGGTCGCGATCTCCGCCAGGGCACGCTCCTCCGCCTCGGGATGGAGGGCCAGGAGGTAGAAGGCCCAGGTCAGGGCCAGCGCCGTCGTCTCATGGCCGGCGGCGATGAAGGTGAGGAGGTTGTCCGCGACGTCCCTGTCGTCCATCGCGTGCCCGGTTTCCGGGTCCCGGGCAGAGAGCAGGAGTGCGATGAGGTCCTCGCGCTCCGATCCCAGGCGGCGGCGCTGCTCCACGAGGCGGAGGAGCTCGGCCCGGAGATAGTCGCGCGCCCGCGCGGCGCGGCGGCGCCCGGGATAGGGCGCCCAGGACGGCGCCTTGGCCATGGCGAGCGCGATGGACCAGCCCGTGCTCTCGACATAGTCGGCGATGCAGTGCTCCACCCGCGCGGCGTCAATGGCGCCGTGGCCGGAGAGCATCGTCTCCTCGATGATGTCGAAGGTCGTCCGCATCATCTCCTGGGCAACCTCCACCGTGCTGCCCGAGGGGCGTTCGCGCCACCGATCGCGCCGGCGGAGCGCGGCGTCGAGCATCGGCTGGGTGAAGGCGCGCAGCCGGTCCTGACGGAAGATCGGCGCGACCGCCCGCCGCTGCCAGCGCCAGTGCTCGCCATGCGCCGTCAGGATGCCCTGGCCGAGCGCGGGCTCCAGCGCGCGCCGCATGGAATCGGATTTCCCGAAGCTCTCCGCCTCCGTGACCAGGACGCGTTGGATGAGGTCGGGGTCCTGCAGGAAGATCCGGTCGCGGCCGAGGAAGGGCTGCACGACGACCGGGCGCGTGTAGACGCCGGGCGGCAGCGCCTCCACCGCGTTGCGGAGGACGGCGCGCAGCAGCGGCAGCCCGGTCAGCGGGACTGGCGACGGGATCACGCGGGGAAGGTCGGCCGCGAGGCTGTCCGGCACGTCAGAGGTCCTGGTCGATGAGGGCGCAGTATCGGCCGGTGAAGGCGCGGCTGCTACCGGGGGCGCCCCGGTGTCTCCCCATCGGGTCCCGCCGGCTTGGCGGCCGGCGCCGAGCGGGATAGGCCGAGGGCGACGCCGGAGGATGCCGATGATCACGCTGCACACGTGGAATACGCCGAACGGACGCAAGATCAGCGTCGCGCTGGAGGAGATGGGGCTGCCCTACACGGTGAAGACCGTGAACATCTCGAAGGATGAGCAGTTCCGGCCGGAGTTCCTGGCCATCAGTCCGAACAACCGAATTCCCGCGATCGTGGACGAGGATGGGCCGGGCGGGCGGCCGATCTCCGTCTTCGAGTCGGGGGCGATCCTCCTCTACCTCGGGGAGAAGACGGGGAAGTTCCTGCCGGCCGACCTTCGCGCGCGCGTGCCGGTGCTGGAGTGGCTGATGTGGCAGATGGGCGGCTTCGGGCCCATGCCCGGCCAGGTGCACCACTTCCTGATGCAGCCGGACGGGCCGGCCAAGGACTACGGCGTGGCCCGATACGGCAAGGAGACGCGGCGGCTCTATGGCGTGCTGGAGAAGCGCCTGGCCGGCCGTGACTTCGTGGCGACGGAGGGTGAGCCCTCGGTGGCCGATTTCGCGATCATTGGCTGGGCCTGGCGCCACGAGCGGCACCAGGTGCCGTTCGACGACCTGCCGAACGTGGCGGCTTGGTACGCGCGGATGATGGCGCGGCCGGGGACGGCCCGGGGGTTCGAGGTTGCCCTCTCCTGAATCCCGGTCGGTCTGGGTTTGACCGAGGGGCAGGCGGCGGGTAGAAGCGCCGCCTGCAACGCCGTGTGACTTCCACTCCTGCGGAGGGGTGGCCGAGTGGCCGAAGGCGGCGGTTTGCTAAACCGTTATAGGATGTCAAGTCCTATCGTGGGTTCGAATCCCATCCCCTCCGCCATTTTCCTCTCGCGCGCTGCGTTACGAGCATGGGACGGGCTTGCCGCCCGGACCGCTGAGGACGGCGCTCCTAGGGGCTGCCCGGCACGCCCGGTCACGCCTGGTTCTCCTGCGCCTTTTTCTCATCACCGGGGCCGGTGCTTCAGTCGGCGGAGATGTTCCCCGCGCGGATCACCTCCGCCCAGCGTCGCACGTCGCCGGCGATCAACTCGGCCAGCGCCTGCGGCGTGCCGGGGGCGGGTACCATGCCCTGCGCCCGGAAAAGCTGCTCGGCGCCCGGATCGGCGAGCCAGGCGTTGATCTCGGCGTTCAGCCGGGCGACCAGCGGCTGGGCCATCCCCGCCGGACCAAGCACCGCGTACCAGAGGTCCACGTCCACGGCGGGGAATCCGGACTCGATCAGGGTTGGCACGTCGGGCGCCACCGCCGCCCGCTGCGCCCCGGCCGTGGCCAGGATGCGGACCTGGCCATTCTGCGCCAGCGGGACGGCCGTGTGGACGGGCATGAACATGCAGGCGACGCGGCGGCCCACCACGTCCTGCACCGCAGGGGCGGAGCCGCGATAGGGCACGTGACTCGCCTGGAACCCCGCGCGCAGGGCGAAGAGCGCCATCGCCATGTGCTGCGGCGTGCCGATACCGGGCGAGGCGTAGTCCAGCGCGGGTCCGGACTTCGCCAGCGCGACGAAGCCGGCGGCGTCGGAAGCGGGCACGTCCGGGTGCACCACCAGCGCCATGTCGGCGCGGACGAGGGTCGCGACCGGCGTGAAGCTGCCGATCGGATCGTAGGGAACCTGCCGGAAGAGGCCGGGGTTGATGACGAAGGCGTTGCCCTGAAGCATGAGAGTGCGCCCGTCCGGCAGCGCCCGCGACACGGCCTGCGACCCGATGTTGCCCGAAGCACCGGCGCGGTTGTCCACCACCACCGGCTGCCCCAGGCGCTGGCCGAGGAACGGCGCCATGGCGCGGGCGAGGATGTCGTGCCCCGTGCCCGGCGTGTAGGGCACCACCATCGTCACCGGCCCGTCCTGCGCCGCGGCGCGGCCGAGAGGGGCGGAGAGGGCGAGAAGGCCACCGAGCATGCGGCGCGTGATCATGGGACCTTCTCCTCCGCCGTTCAGCCGCTCGCGACGCGCACGGTCATCTCGCCGATGCGCGCGATGGACGCGATCATGATATCGCCGGGCTCCACCGGCCCGACGCCCTCGGGCGTGCCGGTCAGCAGCACGTCCCCGGGATGCAGGGTGTAGAAGGCGCTGGCGAACTCGATCAGCTCGGGCACCGAGAGGACGAGGTCGCGCGTGCTCGCGCTCTGCCGCACGGCGCCGTTGACGGTCAGCTCGAGCGCGAGGTCCGAGGGGTCCCCGAGTTCGTCCGCGGTGACCATGCAGGGGCCGAGGACGGTGTAGGTGTCGCCGGACTTGCGAAAGCTCCGGTCCTCCGTGCCGCGCACGGTCATGTCGAGCCCGATGCAGTAGCCGGCGACGTGCTTCATGGCCTCCGCTGCCGGCACCCGGTCGGCGCGGCGGCCGATGATGACCGCCAGCTCCACCTCATGATCGTTGCGGCGGTCGAGGTGGCGCAGGCGAACCGGATCGGAGGGGCCGATGAGGGAGGAGGTCGCCTTCAGGAACAGGCCGGCCTTCCGGATCGTCTCCACCTGACGCCCGTGGTTCAGGCCGGGGTCCTCCCGCGCCTCCTCCAGGTGCTTGCGGTAGTTCACCGGCGCCGCGACGACCTTGCCGGGGTGCCAGACGGGCGGAAGCAGGCGCTGCCCGGCGAGGGGCCGGGCCTCGGCGTATTCCGCCTCGGCCAGGATCGCCCCCCGCAGATGGGGCAGGGCAAGGATCACGGGGTCGAAGGGTGGGTAGGGTGGGCGCTGGGGCGGGATGGCGTCCAGCACGGCGGTGACGTCCCGGACCTGGCCTCCGGTGATCAGTCCCAGGCGGTCGTCGTCGAAGCGGCAGAGCCGCATCAGTCCTCCTTCTCGTGTCGCCAGAGTCCAAGCTTCTCCTGCACCACGCGGTCAGAGGCGCAGAAGAGGAAGAGGTCCTCGGTCGCCTCGAAGCGGCGCCAGGTCCAGTTCGGCAGGACCAGGACGTCGCGCGGTCCGAATTCCAGCCGCGTGTCGCCGACTGTCACGCGTCCCCGCCCTTCGGCGACGGCCAGGACGGTGGCGTCGGTCGAGCGGATCGGGCGCGTCTCCGTGCCGGCGGGCAGGTGGGTCATCCAGGTCGCGATGGTGGGCATCGCCCAGCCGCCGTCCAGCGGGTTGCCGTGGCGGAGCGTCACGCCCCAGTGCGGGTCCACCCCGCCCGCCGCCGCCGCGGCCAGGGCCGGCCGGGTGCGGGACCAAGGATAGTTGAAGACGGGGGAGGTGGCGCCATAGGGCCGCTCCGCCTCGATCGGCAGGAGGCCGGTGCCGAAGCGCCAGAGGGCATCGTCCTCCGGCCGCGCGATGGATTGCTGCTGGTCGTTGTGGTGCTCGGAGAAGCCGGCGTCCACGAAGCCGACCACGGGGATGTCCAGCACGTCGAGCCAGATCGCTGGGCCGCTGCCGGTGTTGCCGTGGTCGTGCCAGGCCCAGGCGGGGGTGATGACGAAATCGCCCGCCCGCATCTCCGTCCGCTCCCCGCCCACGGCGGTGAAGGCGCCGCTGCTCTCCAGCACGAAGCGCAGGGCGGACTGGGTATGACGGTGGGCCGGCGCGACCTCTCCCGGCAGGATGAGCTGGATGCCGGCGTAGAGGGTGTTGGTGGCCTTGGACTGGCCGGGAAGGGCCGGGTTCTCCAGCACGAGGACGCGGCGCTCCGCCTCCTCCGCGGTCAGCAGGCCGCCGGCCTCCATCATCATCGGGCGGATGGATTCATAGGACCAGAGATGCGGCCGCATCTTCGGCCGGGGCTCGGGCGGGACGAGGCCCTTCATCCGCTCCCACAGGGGAGCGAGGGACTGGGTGTCGAGCCGGCCGTAGAAATCGGCGCGGCGGGCCTCCCAGGTGGCGTCCTTGCGGCTGGCGGACATGGTTCTTCCTCCGGGCCGTCTCAGGCGATGGCGGCCGCTTCCCGGACCGAGTTTATCATGGAGGTGTTCATCAGGTAGGCCCTTGCGCGGGCCGGGTCGGCGGCCGTCGCCCGCAGTTCGTCTAGGCGCTCCCTCCGGATCGCGGGGTCGGTCTCCTGCAGCAGGCGCTTATTGCGGATGGACATGGCCTGCACGGCCTGCACGTTGATCGGCCGCCGCTGGCGGTCATAGAGGTCGAGCAGGGCGGCGTGGTCGGCACCCTCGGAGAAGACCTGGGAAAGCTTTTCCGAAAGGTTCACGGCATCGTGGATGCCGCCGTTCAGCCCGAGGCCGCCGAGCGGGTTGTTCACATGCGCGGCGTCCCCGGCCAGGACCACCCGTCCCGTCGCGAATCGCGCCGCCACGCGCTGGTGGACCTTGTAGACGGAGGCGTGATTCAGCGGGAAGGCGCCGCCGGTCGGGGCGGCACGGCTGTGCTCCAGGACGATCCGCAGCCGGGACTGGATGGCGTCCGGCCGCAGCGCCTCCGCCTCGTCCTCCTCCGGCGCGATGCCGTACGCGATGCGCCAGAGGCCGGGCGGGCCCTCGTCCGGCACGTGGAAGACCGCGGCCCAGTGGGTGGGATCCGCGACGTAGCCCGCCCCGGCGAAGCCGAGCGCGCCGAGGTCGTAGGTCGTGCTCGCGACGAGGAAGCGATCGTCCCAGGTGAAGCCCTCAAAGGCCGTGCCCAGCCCGCGGCGGACGGTGCTGCGCGCCCCGTCGCAGCCGATGAGGAAGGAGGCCCGGAGGGGGCCGTCGCTGAGCTGGACGGTCACGCCGTTCAGGTCCTGTTCGAAGCCCTCGATCCGCGCCCCGAAGCGGAGCTCGACGTCCGGTACCGCCCGCCGGATCCGGTCCAGCAGAATCGGCGTGAGGCGGTGCTGCTCCAGGTGGAGCCGATACGGGAAGGGCGTCTCGTCCCGCAGGAGGGAGAGGTCGAACTCCGCCACCACGCCCTCGATCCGGTCGCGGACCTGCCAGATCGGAACCACGATGCCCGTCTGGTGCATCGCCTCGCCGACGCCGAGAGCCGCGAGCATCTCAATCGTCGGCGGGTGATAGGAACCGGCGCGGAGGTCGTGGGCCAGGGCGGGTTCCGCCTCCGCCAGCACCACCGGCACGCCCCGCAGCCCGAGGGCGAGGGCGGCCGTCAGCCCCGTGGGGCCGGCGCCGATGATGACGACGGGATCTCGCGGGATCGTCAGGGCGCGGGTCCTCTGAGGGCGGGCCCCAACTGGCATAACGCCTTCCTCGGTCGCGGCAAGCCGCAGGCGGGGAGGATCAGCGGTGCGCGGCCCGCCAGGCCATCAGCACGCGCTCGGGCGTGGCGGGAAGGTCCATCGTCTCCGCGCCGGTCGCGTCGCAGAGCGCGTTCCAGACGGCCGTCGCCAGCATCAGCGGCGGCTCGCCCACGGCCTTGGAGCGGAAGATCGTGTTCACCCGCGCCGGCGATCCCTCCAGCAGGCGCACGTTGAACACCTCCGGCACGTCGCGGGAGCCGGGGATCTTGTAGGTGGAGGGACCGATGGTGCGCAGCCGGCCCTGGTCGTCCCACCACAGCTCCTCGCAGGTGAGCCAGCCGAGGCCCTGGACGAAGGCACCCTCGATCTGACCGAGGTCCACGGCGGGGTTCAGGGACCGGCCGCAATCCTGCACCAGCTCCGCGCGAATCACGCGGTTCTCGCCCGTCAGCAGGTCCACCTCCACCTCCGCCATCGCGGCGCCGTAGGAGAAGTAGAAGAAGGGATGGCCGCGCAGCGTCGCCGGGTCCCAGTGAATGTCCGGTGTCCGGTAATAACCCGTGGAGGAGAGCGAGACGCGCGCGAGCACGCAGCGATGTGCCAGCTCCCCGAAGGTCATGCGCCGGTTGCCCGCGCGGACCTCCTCATCCTCGAAGACGATGTCGGCGGGCGGGACGGACCATTCGGCGGCGGCGACCTCCGCCATCCGGTCGCGGATCGTCGTGGCCGCGATCTTCGCCGCCCAGCCGTTCAGGTCCGATCCGGTGCTGGCGGCGGTGGGGGCCGTGTTCGGAACCTCCGCGGTGCTCGTCGCCGTGATGCGGACGCGCTCCTCCGGCACGCCGAAGACGCCGGCGACGACCTGGGCGACCTTGATGAACAGGCCCTGGCCCATCTCCGTCCCGCCGTGGTTCAGGCGGATGGAGCCGTCCCCGTACACATGCACCAGCGCGCCGGCCTGATTCATCGACATCACGCCGAAGGAGATGCCGAAGGCGAGCACGAAGCTGCCGAGGCCGCGGCGGCGGGTCCGGTGCAGCGCGTTGAAGCGGTCCACGTTCTCCCGCGCGCCGTCCCAGCTGCCGGCCTGGCGGCACTCCGCCCAGACGCGGCGGATCAGGTCGCCTTCCAGCGCCTGGCCGTAGGGCGTGTCGGACGCGTTCTCGCCGCCCGCGAAGTTGCGCTCGCGCACCGCCTCCTGCGTCGTGCCGAGAGCGCGGGCGACGCGGCGCGTCACGTCCTCCATCAGCAGCATGCCCTGTGGCCCGCCAAAGCCGCGGAAGGCGGTGTTGCTGACGGTGTTCGTCTTGCAGACCACGCCGTTGAGGCGGACGTCCCGCACGTCGAGGCAGTTCAGCGCGTGGGTCACCGCGCGGAAGAGCACGCCGGCCGAGAGATCCACGCTGTGCCCGCCATCGGCCGCGAGCGTCGCGTCGAGGGCCAGGATTCGCCCTGTCTCGTCGAACCCCGCCTCCCAGCGATAAAGCATCGGGTGGCGCTTGCCGGTTGCCGCCATGTCCTGCTTGCGGCCCAGGCGCAGCTTCACCGGCCGGCCGGTCCGGTGGGCCGCGAGGGCCGCGCAGGCCGCGACCCAGGAGGCGTTGCTCTCCTTCCCGCCGAAGCCGCCGCCGAGCCGGCGGACCTGGATCGTCAGGCGGTTGTGGTCGCAGCCCAGGACCCGCGCGGCCATGTGCTGCACTTCGGTCGGGTTCTGGGTCGAGGAGTGGATGGTGAGATCGCCGTCCTCGCCCGGCACGACGAGGGCGGCCTGTCCCTCAAGGTAGAAATGCTCCTGCCCGCCGGCGTGGAAGGTGCCGGACACCCGGTGGGGCGCCGCGTCGAGCGTCGCGCGCGCATCGCCGCGCGCGAGCACCATCGGGGGGAGGAGGAAGGATTCCGCCTCCAACGCCTCGGCAACGGAGAGGACCGGGCGGAGGGGGGCGATGGCAGGGCGCACGGCGGCCGCGCCGGCCAGGGCGGCGTCGCGCGTCGTGCCAACCACAATCGCCAGCGGCTGGCTCCAGTACTCCACCAGCCCGTCGGCGAGCATGTGCTCGGGCGCTCGGTTGGGCTGCGAGATGTCGTTCTGCCCCGGGATGTCGCCGGGTCCAAGAGCCGCGATGACGCCGGGTGAGGCAAGGGCCGGAGAGAGGTCGAGCGGCTCCAGCCGGCCATGCGCGACCGGCGAGAGGACGAGTGCCGCGTGCAGCGTCCCAGGCGGCTCCGGCATGTCGTCGATGAAGCGGGCCTCGCCGGTCGCGTGCTTCAGCGCGGAGTCCTGGCGCAGCGCGGCGCCGGGGCCGGTCCGGCCGGGCAGGGCGTCCATCACGGCTCCCCGGCGCTGCGGTGCCAGAGGCGCCGCAGGAGATTGCCCGCGACCACCCGCCGGTACTCCGCGCCCGCCCGGAAATCGGACATGGGCCGGATGGTGGCCTCTAAGGCCGCGGCGGCGGCCTCGACCGTCTCTTCGGACCAGGGGTGGCCGATGAGCGCGGCCTCGGCGGGCGGGCAGCGCTCGACCCGCGGTCCGGTGCCGCCGAGCGCGATCCGGGCGTCCGTCACGCGCCAGTCCGACAGAGTGATGAGGGCCGACATGCCGACGGTCGCGATGTCCTGATCCGGGCGCTTGGACACCTTCTCGCAGGCCCAGATCGCGCCGCGCGGCGGGCGTGGCAGGAAGACGTCCCGGATGACCTCGGCGGGGGCGAGGGCATGGGTGCGGTAGCCGGTGAGGAAGTCCTCCACGGCCATCTCCCGCGTCCCCTCCGGCCCTTCCAGGCGGAGCGTGGCCCCGAGGGCAACGAGCGACGGCAGGGCATCGCCGATCGGGGACGCCGTGCCGAGATTGCCGCCGAGCGTGCCGAGGCCCCGGATCTGCCGCGATCCGAGACGACGCAGCAGGCCGATCAGCGGGCGGTACTCGCCTCCAGGGTCCTCCGTGATCGCTTCGAGGAGGCGGCGGTAGGGCACCGCGGCGCCCACGCGCAGGCCTTGCGGCGTCTCTTCCAGCCCCGTCAGCTCCGGGACGTCGAGAACGCAGATGACCGCCGGCGGCGCCTCCCGCCGCTCTGACACACGAAGGCCGAGGTCCGTCCCGCCGGCCAGCAGCCAGGCCTCCGGCAGCGCGGCCCGGAGACGCAGGAGTTCGGCGAGGCTCCCGGGGCGGTGAAAGACCTGGCCCGGCGCTTCCAGCCTTGTCGCGACGTCGGCGGGCGGAGAAGGGGACGCGGCACCATCATCCCGAAAGGTCCTGAACGCGGCGACGATCGGCCGGTACCCGGTGCAGCGGCAGAGGTTCCCGGCCAGCGCGTCGTGCACGTCTCCAGCCTCCGGCCCGGACCGCGCGTGGGCCCAGCCCGTCATGACAATCCCGGGGGTGCAGAAGCCGCACTGGGTCGCGTCGGCCTCGGCCAGGGCGGTCTGGACGGGGTGCGGGGCGCCGTCCGGGCCGCGCAGTCCCTCCACGGTCCGCACGCATCCGCCATGGACTTGGCCCATCAGCGTGAGGCAGGCGTTCACGGGCACGCGGGCCCCGTTCGGCCATTCCATCACGACCGTGCAGGCACCGCAGTCACCCTCCGCGCAGCCCTCCTTGGTGCCCGTCAGGCCCGCGGGGCCGCGCAGCCAGTCCAGCAGGGTCATCGTGGGCGAGGTGCCGGCAGGAAGGCGGCGCGGGGTGCCGTTCAGCGTGAAGGTGATCGGGCCGAGCATCGCGGGACGCTCTGCAAGCGCCGGGCCGGGCCGGTCAGCCCGGCAGGCGCGTGAGGGCCGCTGTCAGATCCTCGGGCGCATAGGGCTTGGCGAGGACCGGGACTCCCGCGTGCCGGGCCGGCAGGCCGGCCGCGCCGTAACCGGAGGCGACCACGAACGGCACGCCCATCGCGGCCAAGGCGTCCGCCACAGGTTCCGACGTCTCGCCGGCCAGGTTGAGGTCGAGAACGGCCACCGAGGGACGCTCCGCGTTCAGCAGTTGCAGCGCCTCGGCCACCGTGGCCGCCGGGCCGATCACCGCGGCGCCGGCATCCAGGAGCGTGTCCTCCACGAGCATGGCCACCAGGGTTTCGTCCTCGACGACGAGAACCTTCCGCCCCGCAAGGCTGTTCATGCGCTGTCTTCCCCCATCCGGCGCCCTTGCGCCCGGAACAGGATCTCGGCGTGAAACCCCTGGGGACAATAGTCAAGGGTGATGGAGGCGCCGGGTCCGAGCTCGCCGGAAAGGCCGCGCTCCAGCAAGCGGGAACCGAAGCCGCGGCGAGAGGGGGGCGTCACGGGGGGGCCGCCATCCTCCTGCCAGGAGAGACGAACCTCGTCCTCGTCCAGCGTCCAGCCGATGCGGACCGACCCGCTCGGGACTGAGAGGGCGCCGTGCTTCGCCGCGTTCGTCGCGAGTTCGTGCAGCGCCATGGACAGCCCGAGCGCTTGGCGCGGCAGCAGCCAGACGTCGGGGCCGCCGAGGACCACTCTGGACGTCTGCGCCGCGTCCCGTCCTGGACCGCGCCAGGGGGCGAGCGCCTGCTCGACGGTCTCGATCAGGGCGGAGCCGCGCCAGGTGGTCGCGGTGAGCAGATCGTGCGCGCGGGACAGGGCGAGGATCCGGCCCTGGAAGTCTGCGGTGAAGCGCCCCATCGGGTCAGGCGCAAGAGCCGCGGTCCGGGCGGTCTGGGTCATCAGCGACTGCACGGTCACGAGAGTGTTCTTCACCCGGTGATTCAGCTCGGCCAGCAGCATCGCCCGGTGCGAATCGGCGCTGCGGAGGTGGGTGATGTCGCGCGCGAGGCCGCCGACCCGCGCGGGCTCGCCGGGGCGCCCCGGGATGCTGAAAGCCGTGTCCCGGATCCAGCGGACCGAGCCATCGGGTCGGAGGATGCGGTACTCGAAGGTGACCGGCTCGCCCCGGGCGGCGCTGTCGGCCACCACGGCGGCGGCCGCGAAGCGGTCCTCGGGGTGAAGGGCCATCTGCCAGAAGTCCGGTGTCTCCATGATCTCGTCGACCGAGCGTCCCCAGATCGCTGCGGCGGCGGGGGAGACGTAGGTCAGCTCGCGACCCTCGGGACGCGCGACGAGGAGCACGTCGGGACTCGCCTCCGCGAAGCGGCGGAACCGTTCCTCGGAGGCGGCGAGCGCGGCCGCTGCGTCGAGCGCGGCCCGGCGCGCGGCAGCCTCCGCCGCGACCTGCCGGGCGAGAGCCTCCCGGGTCTCGACGAGGTCGGTCACGTCGCCGGCTGCTGCGATGATTCGTTCCACTGTTCCTTCCGGGCCGAAGGACGGGAGGGCCGTCGCGCTCACCCAGATCCAGCCCCCGCCGGCACGGCGGAGCCGGAACTCCGTCGTGGCCGCAACGCCCCGTCGCAGCACCCGCCGCCAGGCGCGGACGGCACGCGGACGGTCCGCCGGGTGCAAGGCTCGCGCGCCCGGCGTGGAGAGGATCTCGGGATCCAGACCGGTGAGTGTCCGGAAGCGTGGGTTCACATACTCGATCAGCCCGTCCGGCCGGGCGGAGAGGACGATCTGCGGCGTGGCTTCCGCGAGGATACGGAATCGTGCCTCGCTCTCCCGCAGCCGGCGCTCATTTCGGTCGAACTCGCCGAGGGCGATGACCAGCGCCTCTCCGGCCTGGTCTACCTCGCGCACGCCGGAGCGGCGGGGCGGCCGGACCACCTCTCCCTGGCCGAAGGCTCGGGCGACCCGGCCGAGTGCCGCGAGGGGCAGCACGAGGCGCCGCTCCGTCCACCACCCCAGGAAAAGGGTGAAGCCCGCCATGACCACGAGGCCGACGAGGGCATAGAGCGGAATGGCCCGCCAGATCGGCGCATCCAGCCCGTCCGCCGGCACGCCGATGAGGATGGCCCAGGGGTCGGCGGAGAGCCGGCGCCAGGTCAGGTAGGTGGACCGGCCCTCGCGGCTCCGGCTGCGGGCGACGCCCTCGCCCTGGCCCGCCTCGGCCCCGGCGCGGAGCGCGGCCCGGGCGGGCTCCGTGATCGACTCGCCGACGTGCCGCACGGGATCGGGGATCCGGGCGATGATGGTGCCGCCCGCGTCGGCGAGGGCCACGATCCAGTCCTCCTCCGGCTGGCCCTGGCGGAGGGTAGCGGACCAGTGCCGAAGGGCGTCGGTCGTCAGGAGCAGAACGCGGCGCGGCCCCGGGCCGGGCACGCGCTGGGCCATGGCGACGAGCGGCCGGGTTCCGGATTCGGCGGGCAGGAGGCCGGAGAGGATCGGCAGGTGCCCCGCCGCGGGGGAAAGGGCCGTACGGGCAAAGGCTTGGACCGGGTCGGCTGTCCTCTCCGGCAGCTCGGATTCGTCCAGGAGGGCGAGGTGGCCGCCGACGGGCGTGAAGCTGGCCGAGAGATCCTGGAGGAGCGCGGCATTGCCCGTGCCCTCGATCACGGCGGCTGCCGCGGCCATGCCGGCCCGCAGCGTCGCGAGCTCTCGGTCCACGAGGATCGAGAGGCTGCGGGCGACCTCCCGCGCATCGGTGATGTGGGCGCTCCGCTCGGCCTCGAACTGGCGCCAGGCGGCGTAGCCACCGAAGGCCCAGGCCGGGAGCAGCGCGGCGACGAGCAGCGCGGTGAGGATGGCGCGGGTGGAGTGGCCCGCGCCGGCGCGCGAGGCCAGCGAGAGCAGAGGGCGCTGCAGTGCGCCGATCTTCATGTCCACGCTCGGTCCCGCCTCCATGCCCCATGCTGGGGTGATTCGGGACGCTAGCGAGAAAGTGTGACCGGGAGATCAACCGCCCCGGGCCGGACCCGGGGCGGAAGGCGCGTCAGTCGGCGTACTGCCCGGCGGCCTGGATGATCGGGCGCCACTTCGCGATATCGGCCTGCCAGTACTGGCGATGGAAGGCCGGCGTCGCCTGGTCCTGCGGAACCGGGGCGGTCCCGAGTTCCGCGAAGCGTGCCACCAGCCGCTCATCCCGCAGGGCGAACTGCAGCGCGCGGGAGAGGCGGTTCACGATCTCGGCCGACGTGTTCCGGGGCGCGTAGAGGCCGTGCCAGACCGACACCTCGAAGCCGGGAAGCCCGGCCTCGGCCGCGGTGGGAAGGTCCGGAAGGGCGGCGTTGCGGGTGCGCGTGGTCACGGCGAAGGCACGGATGGCCCCGGCGCGAATCTGCTCGGTGGTGTTCGTGGTCTGGTCGCACATGAGGTCCACCGCGCCGCCGATGAGGTCCGTCATGGCCGGGCCGGTGCCGCGATAGGGAACCGTGGTGACCTGGGTCTGGATGGCCGATTGCAGCAGCAGGCCGCAGAGATGCGAGGCCGCGCCCACCCCGGCATTGGCGAGGTTGATCCCCTCCTTCCGCTCGCGCAGGACGCGGACCAGCTCCGCGAGGTTCTGCGCGGGGAAGTCCCGCTTGGTGACGATCGTCATCGGCACCTCGGTGATGAGGCCGATCGGCTCGAAGCCGTTGACCGGATCGTAGGAGAGGCGGCGATAGAGGGCGGGGGTGGTGCCCATGCCGATGTGATGTAGCAGCAGCGTGTGGCCGTCCGGCCGGGCCTGCGCCACGCGCTGCGCGCCGAGCGTGCCGCCGGCGCCGCCGACGTTCTCCACCACCACCGGCTGGCCGAGGTCGCGGGCCATCACCTCCGCTGTCAGCCGCGCCACCGTGTCGGTGGGGCCGCCGGCCGCGAAGGGGATGACGAAGGTGACGGGGCGGTTCGGGTAACCGGCCTGGGCGAGGGCCGGACGCGCGAGTGCGGAAGCCGCACCCGCAGCGAGCGTCAAAATGGTGCGGCGATCAATATTCGGCATGGATTCCTCCCTGCCGTCCCATCACTGCTACACCCCGGCCCGTCAAGCCCCGACGTCATCTCAGAACACGAGATCCGTCGCGGTCAGCGTCGTGACATCCAGGGTTTGAACGATGACCCGCAGGTCGGCCAGCCCATCGCCCGCGTCTGTTTCCAGCAGGAAGCGTCCCGCGCCGATCGTCTCGGCGCGGATCGAGGCCGTTCCGTTGAACGCGGCTGCGCCGATGAAGATGTAGCCCAGCCCTCCCAGTACCGGGGAAAGGTCGATCAGGTCGCCCTCTCCGCGGCTGAAATCAGCGATCGCGTCCAGGCCCGTAGCGGCCGAGCTGTCCGTCAGAGCGGCATAGACGAAGCTGTCCGCGCCGGCACCGCCGACGAGCATGTCCGCCCCGCCGCGGCCGAGCAGGTAGTCGTTGCCGGCCCCGCCGATCAGCCGGTTGTCGCCGGCATTTCCCACGAGCACGTCGTCGAGCCCGGAGCCGCCCAGTGATTCGATCGAGATCAGGAGGTCGCCTTCGGCATCACCGCCGGATCCGCGCCCCGTGCCGGCGCCGAGGTCGATGTAGACGCGGACCCCCGCCGGGGAGTTGAGGTAGTCCGCCGCGTCGGTTCCGGCTCCGCCGACGAGCACGTCCGCGCCGCTCCCGCCGGAGAGAACGTCGTCCCCGCCGAGACCCTCCAGCTGGTTGGCCCCGCGATCTCCGACGAGCACGTCGCCATAGGCCGAGCCCGACAGGCTCTCGATGTTGACGAGCGTGTCGCCATCGCTGGAAGTCGCGGTCGCGAGACTGACGGTGACGCCGGCCGTCGCGGTCGAGTAGCTCGCCACATCGGACCCCGCGCCGCCATCCAGCAGGTCCGCGCCGGCACCGCCGAACAGATGGTCATCGCCGTCGGTGCCGAAGAGGGAGTCGGACGCGCCTGCACCGATCAGGATGTCGTCGAAGCGGCTGCCCAGCACCCGCTCGACCGAGACGAACTGGTCCTCCTGCGCTTCGGCGCCGTATCCGCGCCCCGCGGCGAGATCGATCATCACCCCCGCCGTGGAGCCGAGGTAGTTGACCGTGTCGCTCCCGTCGCCGCCGTCGAGGAGGTCTCCCTCGGCCCCGCCCGTGAGCCAGTCATCGCCCTGCATCCCGCGGATCCAGTCGCCGCCGTTCCCGCCCCAGAGGTCGTTCGTCGCGACGTTGCCGCGGATGATGTCGTTCCCCTGGGTCCCGATGAGGTTCTCGATGAGGGCGCGAGGGTCGTTCTCGAAGAGCAGCGCGTTGGCGACGTTGCCGCGGGCGTAGATCGGGGTGGCGGAGGCCAGGCTGCCCCCGCCGAGATTGGCGGTCTGCGCGGGGGAGAAGGCCAGCCAGCCGCCGGGGGAGAGGTCGAGATCGGTGAAGCTGTCCTCAGTGCCGGTGTAGTTCGACAGATCGTAGGTGTCCGTGCCGCCTCCATCCCAGATGGTGAGGAAGATGCGGTTGGCCGCCGCAGGCGCGGAAGCGCCGCCCGGTTGGCCCTGGCCCACGCCGTTCACGAACATCTCGCCGGTGCTCGCGCTGAAGCTGTAGGTCGTATTCCCGGCGTTTGTCGTATAGTTCGTGCCGTACATGACCTGCAGGGCCTGGATGTCGTCCTGCATCAGCGACTGCGGCTCGCCCCAGGTTTCCGAGGAGCCGGCGCCGGTGGCATCGGCCCCGATCGCCACCGCATAGGTCATCACGCTGTACTCGATGGAGTTCCGCTCGGCCGGCGTGCGGTTGAGGTTCATCGGGAACCACGGGCTGCTCTCATCGGGCGGATGGTAGGCGTGGGGGTGTTTGAGGCCGAGCGCGTGCCCGATCTCGTGCATCACCGTCGACCAGTCGTAATTGCCGCGGACGGCGTCCCGCGTGTTGCCGTGCAGGATGTCCTGCAGGAACACGCCCTCGTTCCGGTAGTCGTTCTGCCAGGGGAAGAAGGCGACGTCCGACTGTTCGGGGTCGCTCGGCGCGAACTCGCCGATCTTTAGCGTCGCGTTGACGTCGTTGTCGGCCGCCTGCGTGAAGGTGAGGTTCGTGACCCTGGCGTATTGCTGGGTGAGTGCCCAGACGGCGGCAGCTTGGACTGAAGCGGTTGCCTCGACGAAATTTTCGGGGTGGCCGGCGATCGGATTGTCCGTCGCGAAGTCTGCCGGGTAATTCACCAGATCGAAGGCGGCGGCGCTCGTCGGGAAGCTATAGGTGAGGGCGAGGCCGTCCCATTTGAGCCCTGTCAGGACGGCGTCGATCCGCTGAACGCCGGTGAACGGCTGAAGAACTCCACTGACCATCCGCGCAAGCATCCCCCCGGCAGGGTTCGGTCTCGCAGAACCCTCCCCGAACGGAGGAAACAGGCTCCCCGTTCCGGAGGGAAGGGGAGTGGGAAACTCGTTCCGCTAAGCGTCCATCTTCAGGGCGGCGATGAAGGCGCTCTGCGGGATCTCGACCTTGCCGAACTGGCGCATGCGCTTCTTGCCCTCCTTCTGCTTCTCGAGGAGCTTGCGCTTGCGCGAGATGTCGCCGCCGTAGCACTTGGCGGTCACGTCCTTCGACATCGCGCTGATCGTCTCGCGCGCGATGACGCGGCCGCCGATCGCGGCCTGGATGGGGATCTTGAAGAGCTGGCGGGGGATCAGTTCCTTCAGCTTCTCGCAGATGGAGCGGCCCCGGCGATCCGCCTGGGAGCGGTGCGCCATGAAGGACAGGGCGTCCACCGGCTCGTTGTTCACGAGGATGCTGATCTTCACGAGATCGCCCTCGGCATAGCCGTCCATCGTGTAGTCGAAGGAGGCGTAGCCGCGGGAGACGGACTTAAGCCGGTCGTAGAAGTCGAAGACCACCTCGTTCAGCGGCAGGCGATAGACGGCCATCGCGCGGGCGCCGACATAGGTCAGCTCCACCTGCTGGCCGCGCCGCTCCGAGCAGAGGGTGAGGATGTTGCCGAGGTACTCATCGGGGACGAAGATCGTCGCCTTGATCCAGGGCTCCTCAATGCTCTCGATCTTCACGACGTCCGGCATGTCGGCGGGGTTGTGCAGGTCCCGTTCCGTGCCATCCGTCATCTTCAGCTTGTAGACGACGCTCGGGGCGGTCGCGATCAGGTCGAGGTCGAACTCGCGGGACAGGCGCTCCTGGATGATCTCCAGGTGCAGCA
Source organism: Muricoccus radiodurans (assembly GCF_050154705.1). Classification (GTDB taxonomy): domain Bacteria; phylum Pseudomonadota; class Alphaproteobacteria; order Acetobacterales; family Acetobacteraceae; genus Roseomonas; species Roseomonas radiodurans. The sequence goes on from NZ_CP189561.1 coordinate 693,785, forward strand.
GGCCCAGGAAGCCGCACCGATAGCCGAAGCCGAGGGCCGCGCTGCTCTCGGCCTCGTAGTGGAAAGAGGCGTCGTTCAGGCGCAGCTTCGCGAGGCTGTCCCGCAGCTTCTCGAAATCGTCGGAGTTCACGGGGTAGAGCCCGCACCACACCACGGGGATGGAGGGCTTGAAGCCGGCCAGCGCCTCGGGCGCGGGATTGCGGTCGTCGGTGATCGTGTCGCCGACATTGGTGTCCGCGACGGTTTTGATCGCCGCGGTGATGTAGCCCATCTCGCCCGGGCCGAGACTGTCCACGGCCTGCATCTTCGGGCGGAAGACGCCGACCTGCTCCACGACATGGGTGGTGCCGTTGGCCATCATCCGGACCTTCTGGCCCTTGCGCAGATGCCCATCGCGTACGCGAACGAGGATGACGACGCCGAGATACGGATCATACCAGGAGTCGACCAGCAGGGCCTTGGTGGTGGCGGAGGGGTCGCCCTTCGGCGGGGGCAGGCGGGTGACCAGGGCCTCCAGCACGCCCTCGATGTTCAGGCCGGTCTTGGCCGAGATCATCACCGCGTCCTCGGCCGGCAGGCCGATCACGTCCTCGATCTGCTGCTTCACCCGGTCGGGCTCGGCGGCTGGCAGGTCCACCTTGTTCAGGATCGGGACGATCTCGTGACCGGCGTCGAGCGCCTGGTAGACGTTCGCCAGGGTCTGCGCCTCGACCCCCTGGGAAGCATCGACCACCAGCAACGATCCCTCACAGGCCGCGAGAGACCGGGACACCTCATAGGCGAAGTCCACGTGGCCCGGGGTGTCCATCAGGTTCAGGACGTAGTCCTGCCCGTCCTGGGCGCGGTAGTTCAGGCGCACGGTCTGCGCCTTGATGGTGATCCCGCGCTCCTTCTCGATGTCCATGTTGTCCAGCACCTGCTCCGTCATCTCGCGGGCGGAGAGGGCGCCGGTGGCCTGGATCAGCCGGTCGGCCAGGGTCGACTTGCCGTGGTCTATATGGGCGATGATCGAGAAGTTGCGGATACGGTCGAGGGGGGTGTCTGTCATCGGGGGTTCCTGCGGCGCCAGATAGGGGTTTCCGGCGCTGCCGGGAAGTCAGGCCGCCCCGATGCCGTTCCGGCCGGGCCGGAACGGGCTGGCCCGCCGGTCCGGGACAGCGAGTCCGGGACAGCCGGCGGCGGCCGGCGCCCGGCCGGGGTGTCAGGTGCAGTTCGTCGCCGCGCTCTGGTCCACCCACTCCGGCTCGGCCACCGGCACGAGGTCGGGCAGATTCACCACCACCTCCTCGGTGCCGCTGCGCACCAGGGCGCAGTGCAGCTCCTCGGTCGCGGAGGCATTGATCTCCTGGTGGGGGACATAGGGCGGCACGAGGAAGAAGTCGCCCGCCTTGGCCTCCGTGATGAACTCCAGCCGGTCGCCCCAGCGCATGTGGGCGGTGCCGGAGATGATGTAGATCACGCTCTCCAGGTGGCCGTGGTGGTGCGCGCCGGTGGCCGAGTTCGGGCGGATCCGGTTGGTCCCGGCCCAGAGGGCCGAAGAGCCGGTGCGGCTGCCGGAAATGGCGACCTGCCGGTTCATGCCCAGTGTTTCCGGCGTGTCCGAGCTCTTCTCCGCCCCCCGGACGCGGCGGATGCCCGCCGTACGCCAGTCGGTGGGCTTGTTGGCGATGCCATCGGGCATGGGTCGGCTCCCTGGATTCCCAGGTTCGGAAATAGGGCGCCCGGGGGGTGGAGCCTAGCCCCTGTGCCGGACCGGCAGGCCTGCGGCCGCGCTCATGGCTATCGCGGCTGTTGGTCCAGCCGGCGGAACCGCTGGACCCGCTGCCCCGTGTCGACCTCCGTGATGTAGAGGCTGCCCTGACTGTCCACGGCCACGTTGTGCGGCACGTGGAACTGCCCGGCCTGCCGTCCCGCGCGGCCGAAGGTGGACAGGATCTCTCCGTCGCTGCGTCGGATCACCCGGGCCACGCCATTGGAATTGTCCACCTGATAGAGGAAGCGCTGCTCCGGGTCCGGGGAGGGGACGAGATCGGCCACCGAGCCGTTCAGCCGGGTCTGCGGCGCGATCAGATGCTCCGACACGAAGGTGCCGTCGCGGCGGAAGATCTGGTAGCGGTCGTTCACGCGGTCACAGACATAGACCAGCCCGTCCCGGGTCAGCCGGACGCAGTGGACCGGCCGGGCGAACTGGCGGGACCGTGGGCCGTTCGGGTTATAGGGCGAGGTCGGGCCATAGGCCGGGTCGCCGCCGTCGAGCGGGCGCTCGCCATAGGCGCCCCAGTGGCGCTTGTAGGCACCCGTCTCGCTGTCGAAGACGATGACGCGGCGGTTGCCGTAGCCGTCGGCCACGAAGAGTTCCCGGGCCTGGGGATCCACCTCCACGTCGGCGGGCCGGTTCAGGTTCTGCGTGTCGTCGTTGCCGCGGGACTGGCCGGCACGGCCGATCTGCATGATGAAGCGGCCGTCGAGCGTGAACTTCAGGATCTGATGGTCGCGCTCCCCGCTGCCGGCGAGCCAGACGTTGTCGTTGGCGTCCACATAGATGCCGTGCTCCGTCTCCGGCCATTCGTAGCCCTGGCCGGGGCCGCCCCAGTGCCGAAGCAGGTTGCCGGCCGTGTCGAAGACGAGCACCGCGGGGGCACGGACGCAGCACTCGGTCTCCGGCGGGGTCCGCTCCGCCAGGAGCTGGCGCTGGGCGATGGAGGCGGGGCGGTGGACAATCCAGATGTGGTCCCGCTTGTCCACGGCCACGCCGGCCACCTGGCCGACGATCCAGTTGTTCGGCAGCGCCTTCGGCCAGAAGGGATCCACCTGGAAGTCCGGCGTGACCACCACAGGCGTGCCACAGGCGGCGCAGCCCGGGCCGGCCCCGCCGTGCCCCGGGCCGGCCCCGCCGGGGGCCGGGGCGCCCGCGGGCGGGGCGGTCTGGCCGAGCACGGGCGAGCAGGTGAGGGCGGCAGCGCCGGCCAGCACGGCGCGGCGCGTAAGATGGGGGATCACGGATCGGCTTCCTCCCGGCCTCTCGCGGGCCGCATCCGGAACGATGCGCGCCGGCCCGGCAGAGCGGCAAGGCGAACCTCCGGCCGCGCCGGAAGGTGTGAAGGGGCTCAGCCGCCCTCGTCCGGGATGTTCAGCACGTGTCCGCAGGCCTTGCAGTGCACCGCATCGGGCTCATGCCGCTGCAGGCCGCATTGCGGGCAGGGAAAGCGGATCTTGTTCGGGCGGAAGAGCGACTGGGCCAGCCGGAGGAAGAGCGTGACGCCGGCGAACATGATGACCACGGAGATCAGCCGCCCCGTCCGCCCGGGCAGGGTGATGTCGCCGAAGCCGGTGGTCGTGAGGGCGGTGATGGTGAAGTAGAGGCTGTCCGCGTAGTCCCGGATCTGCGGGTTGCTCCAGTGCTGGGTCTCGTAGACCACCCCGGTCATGATGAAGATGAAGACGACCAGGTCGGCGGCGGCGACGATCGTGTCCTCGTTCCGCTGGAAGGCGGGGAAGTCCCGCCGGAGACGCGCGACGACCCGGCGCGAGCGCAGGAGGCGCAGGACCCTCAGCGCGCGAAGGAAGCCGGCCACGGCGCCGAGATAGGGGATCACGAAGCAGACGATCGCGACCGCGTCCGCGATGGTCGCGGGATGGGCCAGTTCGCGCCAGGGGGCGGGGCTCGCGCGGAGACGGGCGACGAACTCCGCGGCCAGCACGAGGCCGAGCAGGACATCCGCGATCTCGACCACCCAGGTGCGCGCCGTGAAGGACGTCGCGACGATGAAGACCAGCGTGACGGCGTCGAGCGCGAGCAGGGCGTAGCGGTAGCGAACGGCGCGAGGGGTGTCGCGGTAGTAGAGTTCCCGGAAGAGTCGCCGGTCGGCGGGGAGGGTGGAGAGGCCGCCGGCGGCAGTCGGGACCTTCATGGGGGCGAGACCGCGCCCGTCACCGACGTCCGAGCATGTGGAACTCCGGGTTCGGCCGGAGGTCCGTGGCGTTCGCGAGGCGGTTCGACATCGAGAAGAAGGCCGCGATCGCGGCGATGTCCCAGGCCTCGTCCTCGGTGAAGCCGGCGGCCGCGACGGCCTCATGGTCCTCCGGGCCGACCAGGTGGGACTGGGTCGCGACCTTCAGCGCGTAGTCCAGCATGACGCGCTGGCGTGGCGGCAGGTTCGCCTTGCGGTAGTTGGTCGCGACCAGGTCCGCGATCGCTGGGTCCTTGGCCCGGACCCGCAGGATCGCGCCGTGGGCGACGACACAGTACTGGCAAGAATGGGCGGCGGAGACCGCGACCACGATCATCTCCCGCTCCGCGAGGGTCAGGCCCTCCCGCTTGTCCATCAGCGTGTCGTGGTAGGCGACGAAGGCGCGGAACTCCTCCGGCCGGCGGGCGAGGAGAAGGAAGACGTTCGGGACGAACCCCGCCTTCTCCTGCACGGCGAGGATCCGGGCGCGGATGTCCTCGGGCAGCGTGCTCAATTCCGGGACGGGATAGCGGAAGGGGCGCGGGGCGGCCGGCGCGGGCGGCGGCTCCTGCGGCTTCTCGGCCCTGTCCGCCTTCGTGTCCTTCTTAGCCACGCAGCACCCCTCCCGTCGCCTTGGCCACGGCCTCCGCCACCTTGCGGGAGGCGGCCTCGATCTCGGCGTCGGTCATGGTGCGCTCCCTGGGCTGGAAGACAACCTCCAGGGCGAGGCTCACCTTGCCCTCCGGCAGCTTGTCCCCGGCGTAGCGGTCGAAGAGGGAGACCTCCGTGATCAGGTTGCGGTCGGCGCCTTGGACGGCCCGGACCAGCTTCTCCGCCGGGGTCGCCGCGTCCACGAGGAAAGCGAAGTCGCGGCGGACGGGCTGGAAGGTCGGGAGGTTCGGGGCTGCCTTCTTCCGGCGCTTCGGCTCGGGGATATTGTCCAGCAGCACCTCGAAAGCGACGGCGGGGCCGGTGATGTCCAGGGCCGCCAGGACTCGCGGGTGCAGTTCCCCGAAACGCGCGAGCGGCAGCTTCGGGCCGGAGCGCAGGATTCCGGACCGGCCGGGGTGGTAGTAGCCCGGCGCGTCCGTCGTGACCGACAGCGCGGCCGGCGCCACGCCCAGCGCGAGGAGAACGGCCAGCGCGTCACCCTTGGCGTCCAGCGCGTCCACCGGACGTGTCGGCGAGAGCGGGTGGCGCGGCGTGGCGCCGAGGCGCAGCCCGGCCGCTATCGCGACCTGCCCGTCCGGCGTCGGATCGGCGTATCCGGGGCCGACCTCGAAGAGGGCGCCATCCGGCAGACCGCGGGCGGCGTTGCGGGCGGCAGCCAGGGCCAAAGTCGCGACCGGGGTTGGGCGCATCTGGTCGAGGTCGGCCGCGATCGGGTTCTCAAGACGCAGGGCGGCCGGGGTCTCGCCGAACAGGGCGGCGGTGCCCAGGGCGGTGAAGCCGAAGGTGACCGCCTCCATCAGCCCGCGGGAGGCCAGGATGCGGCGGGCCAGGGTCGAGCGGGACTGCTTGGGCGTGAGCGAGGGCAGGGGAAGCCGGGTCGCGGCCGGAAGGGACACGGGCGGGATGGCGTCCAGCCCGTCCAGGCGCAGCACCTCCTCCAGCAGGTCGCACTCGGCCTCCACCGCCTCGGCGCCCTCGGCGGCGGCCAGGGCGCGCTCGGCGGGGATGCCGGGGCCCTGGACCAGCTCCGTCCCGCCGGCGCGGTAGCCGGAGCGGGAAGAGGCCACGTCGTTCCGCCAGGACGGGACGGCCACGGTGACGGAGGCCGCGTCCCGCGACTCCGTCTCGAAGCCCAGCGCTTCGAGCGAGGCGACGGCGCGGTCCGGCGTGATGGCGGAACCGCCGAGGCCCGCGATCCGCTCGAAGCGCAGCGTGGCGCTGCGGCGCCAGGCCGGCGCCGCGCCGGCCTCGGACACGGTGCTCGCCTCGCCGCCGCAGAGCTCCTGGATCATGCGCGTCGCGGCCTCCAGCGCGCCGGGCATGATGGCGGGGTCCAGGCCGCGCTCGTTGCGGGCGCGGGCGTCGCTGTGGACCCCGTGGCGGCGGCCCGTGAGGGCGATCCGCACGGGATCGAAGAGCGCGCACTCCACGAAGACCTCGCGCGTGTTCTCGTCGCAGCCCGAAGATTCGCCGCCGACGATGGCGGCGAGGCTCTCCACGCCCTGGCCATCGGCGATGACGACGTCCTCGCCGGTCGGGCGGTAGGTCTTGCCGTTCAGCGCCAGGTATTCGTCGCCTTCCTGGCCCATGCGCATGGTCAGGGTCGTGCCGTGAACCTTGGACACATCGAAGACGTGCAGGGGGCGGCCGAGGTCGAAGGTGAAGTAGTTTGTGACATCCACCAGCGCATTGATCGGGCGCAGGCCGATCGCCGTGAGCCGGTCGTGCAGCCATTTGGGGGAGGGGCCGTTCGTCACGCCCCGCACCGCGCGGCCGAGGACATGGATACAGGCCCGGGGATCGGCGATCTCCCAGCGGAGCGGGGAGGGATAGGCCGTCGCGACCGGCTCCGGCGCCCATCGCCAGGGCTTCAACGTGCCGAGGCCCGCGGCGGCGAGGTCGCGCGCCACGCCGCGCACGGCCAATGCGTCGCCGCGGTTCGGGGTGACACTGATCTCAATCACCGGATCGGCCATGCCGGCCCAGTCCACATACGAGGCGCCGACCGGCGCGTCCTCCGGCAGGTCCACGATGCCGCTGTGGTCGTCGCCGAGGCCCATCTCGCGGGAGGAGAGGAGCATCGCCTCCGACTTCACGCCGCGGATCTCGCCCGCTTTCAACGTGATGCCGGTGCCGGGGATGTGGCTCCCGGGCAGGGCCGCGACGGCTTTCATGCCCGTCCGCGCGTTCGGCGCGCCGCAGACGACGGAGCGGATCGTGCCGTCGCCGATGTCCACCTTCAGCGCGCGCAGGCGGTCCGCGTTCGGGTGCTGCACAGCCTCCACCACATAGGCGATGCGGAAGGGGGCGAGGGCGGCGGCGCGGTCCTCCACGCCCTCCACCTCCAGCCCGATCGTGTTCAGGGTGGAGAGGATGCGGTCGAGCGACGCGTCCGTGTCCAGGTGGTCGCGCAGCCAGGAGAGGGTGAACTTCATCGGGGGCTCACTCTGGGGCTCACGGGGCGTCGTGCAGGGTGAAGGGAGAGAGCGGGCTGGTCGCGTAGTGACGCAGCCAGCGGAGGTCCGCCTCGTAGAAGGGGCGCAGGTCGGGGATGCCGTGCTTCAGCATGGTGATCCGCTCGATGCCCATGCCGAAGGCAAAGCCTTGCCACACCCGCGGGTCCAGCCCGCAATTCGCCAGCACCTTCGGGTGCACCATGCCGCTGCCCAGGATCTCCAGCCAGTCGCCCCCGGCGCCGAGGTCGCCGGTCTTCCGGCTCCAGCCGATGTCGACCTCCATCGAAGGCTCGGTGAAGGGGAAGTAGGAGCTGCGGAAGCGCACGGGCAGGTCGGCGATGCCGAAGAAGGCGCGCAGGAAGTCGATCAGGCAGCCCTTCAGATGGCCCATCGTGATGTCGCGGCCGATGACCAGCCCCTCCACCTGATGGAACATCGGGGAGTGCGTGGCGTCGTGGTCCGCGCGCCAGGTGCGGCCGGGGACGATGACGCGGATCGGCGGCTCCTGGCTGAGCATGGTGCGGATCTGCACGGGGCTGGTGTGGGTGCGCAGCACGGGGCGGCGGCCACCCTCCTGCGCGGGCAGATAAAACGTGTCGTGGTCCTGCCGGGCAGGGTGGTGTTCCGGGATGTTGAGGGCGGTGAAGTTGTGCCAGTCGCCCTCGATGTCCGGGCCCTCGGCCACGGTGAAGCCCATCGCGCCGAAGAGGGCGATCAGCTCCTCCATCGTACGGGAGATCGGGTGGATGCTGCCGGCCTCCGGCCCCATGGGTGCGAATGGGCGAGGGGGGAGGGACACGTCCAGCCGCTCCGCCGCGAGGCGTGCGTCGAGGGCGAATGCCTCCAGCATCACGCGGCGGTTCTCCAGCGCGCGCTCGATGCCGGCCTTCAGCTCGTTCACCGCGGCGCCGCGGGCGCGGCGCTCCTCCGGCGCCAGGGCACCGAGGCCCTTGAGAAGCGCGGTCACCTGGCCGCTCTTGCCGAGCGCGGCGACCCGAACGGCATCCAGCGCGCGCAGGTCGTCGGCGCCGGCCATCGCGGCCTCGATGTCGGCGCGCAGCATGTCGAGATCGTCGGGCATTCCCGGACCGTCCGTGATTCTGGCGTGGGCCTGATAGACCAAGGGCCGCGCCACCGGGAGATGTCCCGGCGGAAGCGGCCCTTGGCGTTCATTCAGCTGTATGCCCTGCCTTCCGGCAGGGCGCCCGGTTCAGGCGGTGGCCTGGGCCGGGAGGGACGCCTTGGCCTTCTCGACAAGGCTCGTAAACGACGTGGCGTCGTCATAGGCGATGGTGGCGAGCACCTTGCGGTCCAGCTCGATCCCCGCGGCCTTCAGGCCGGCGATGAAGCGGGAGTAGACGATCCCGTTCTCGCGGCAGGCGGCGTTGATGCGCTGGATCCACAGGCCGCGGAAGTCGCGCTTCTTGTTGCGGCGGTCGCGGTAGGCGTACTGCAGCGCCTTCTCGACCCGCTCGAGCGCGGGGCGGTAGGCGGTGGAGGACCGGCCGACATAGCCCTTGGCGAGCTTGAGGACCTTCTTGTGACGGGCGTGGGCGGTGACGCCGCGCTTTACACGAGCCATGGTTGCGTCTCCCTATCCCTTACCGGGGCAGCCCGTAGGGCAGCCACTGCATCACGGTCTTCGCGTCCATGTCGGTCAGCGCGAAGGTGCCGCGGTTCTGGCGCTTCATCTTCGGGCTCTTGTGCCCGAGCATGTGGCGCTTGAAGCCGGCGCCGGCGAGCACCTTGCCCGTGGCGGTGATCTTGAAGCGCTTCTTGGCTGAAGACGTCGTCTTCATCTTGGGCATTTCGGTCCTCCTCTTTCGTCGGGACGGAGCCGGCCCCACCTTGCGCCGCCCCACCGTTGCCGGCGTGGCGGGCCGCACCATGCGGCGGGGGCCAGGGACCACGGCCGGGCAGCCCAAACCTGGCCCGGGACGCGTGGAGAGGCGGCGTATAGGGGAGGCGGGGGCGGCGGGCAAGCGGCCCATGCCCCGGCCGTGGCTGGCCCCAGACTGGCGACGAGAGAGCCGATCTTCCTACCTTTGGCCGGGCCAGCGCCTCCGGCGGCGCAGAAGATAGGGAGACCGGGCCATGATCCCTGCCAGGCGGCCATTCCGTGACGGGGAGGGATGGCCGGACATGCTGCCCATTCCGCCGGGCGCCTTCCGGATGGGATCGCCGGACGAGGAGGACGGACACGAGGACTCCGAATGTCCGACGCGGATCGTCCGGATCGCGCGTCCCTTCGCTCTCGGCCGGACGCCGGTGACCTTCGCGGAATGGGACCTCTTCGCCGAGGCCACCGGACGTTACCGCCCACCAGATGAGGGTTGGGGCCGTGGCAACCGCCCCGCGGTCAACCTGTCCTGGAACGATACGCAGGCCTACCTCGCCTGGCTCCGGGACCGGACCGGCCGGCCCTACCGCCTGCCCAGCGAGGCGGAGTGGGAGTACGCGGCACGGGCCGGCACGGAGACGCCCTATCCCTGGGGCCACGACTTCGGCCCGGGCCGCGCCCACGGCCTGCATGAGGGCTGCGACCTGGGTGGGGAGTGCACGGTCCCGGTGGGCTCCTTTCCGCCGAACGCCTTCGGCCTGCACGACATGCTCGGCAACATGTGGGAGTGGGTCGAGGACTGCTGGAACGAGTTCTACCTTGGCGCGCCGGGCGATGGCTCGGCCTGGCTGAAGGGGGATTGCGGCCGGCGCGTGCTGCGCGGCGGGTCGTGGATGGACGTGCCGCGGCAGATGCGGTCGGCCTCGCGGAACCGGAACGGCGTGGACTTCCGGTGCAACGACTATGGGTTCAGGGTGGCGCGGGATCTCTGAGCCGCCCCGATACCAACGGCCTTCCGGCGCGTTATCCCGACCCTTCATCCGCCCGGACGGGACAGGGGGACGCAGGCCGTGATCGCTCTCCTCGCCGACATCCACGGAAACCGCGAGGCGCTCTCCGCCTGCCTCGACCACGCGGACCGGGCAGGGGCCACGCGCCTCGTCTTCCTCGGCGACTATGTCGGTTACGGGGCGGACCCGGCCTGGGTGCTGCGGACGGTGATGGACCGGATCGCGCATGGGGCCATCGCTCTGCTCGGAAACCACGACCAGGCGGTGTTCCGCCGCAACTCCGGCCTGATGGGCCGGGCGGCGGAAGCGATGACCTGGACCCGCCAACAACTCTCCCCCGATGCCGCGACCTTCCTGAAATCCCTGCCGCTGGAGCACGCGGAGGAGGACCGTCTCTATGTCCATGCCGACGCCTCGGCACCGGGGGAATGGCGCTATCTCCGATCCGTGGACGACGTGCGCCGCTCCCTCGCCGGCACGCCCGCGCGGGTCACGATCTGCGGCCACACCCATGTCCCGCAGCTCTTCGGTCTGACGGTGACGGATAAGGTCTCCGCCTTCACGCCGACCGCCGAGGCGCCGGTGCCGCTCACGCGCCCCCGGCGCTGGGTGGCGGTCATGGGGTCGGTGGGGCAGCCGAGGGATGGCGACCCGACCGCGTGCTACGGGCTGCTCGACCCCGTGAAAGGGGAGCTGAGCTGGGCACGCGTGCCCTATGATGTGGAGTCCGCGGCCGCCAAGATCCGCCGCGCCGGCCTGCCCGAGAGCCTGGCCGGTCGCCTTTTGGCAGGGAAATAGCCGTGCCGCACCGCCGCCCCCGGACCGGCGACGTGGTGGACGGCTTCGCCCTTGGCCTGCCCCTTCGGGAGGGCGGCATGTCGTCCCTCTATGAGGCCACGCATCCCGACCACGACCTTCCCCTGCTGATGAAACTGCCGTTGCTCGAGGAGAGCGGGGACGCCGCGCACATCGTCTCCTTCGAGATGGAGCAGATGATCCTGCCGCGCCTGCGCGGGCCGCACGTGCCGCGATTCGTGGCCGCCGCGGGCTTCGAGCAGCAGCCCTATCTCGTCATGGAGCGGATCGCCGGCCCCTCGCTCCTGCCGCGGCTTCGCGAACTGCCGCTGCCGGTGGAGGAGGTGGCCGCGATCGGGGCGAAGGTCGCGGTCGCCTTGTCCGATCTCCACAGGCAGCGCGTGTCCCACCTCGACGTGAAGCCGGCGAATATCCTCTTCCGGGAGACCGGGGAGGCGGTGCTGGTCGATTTCGGCCTCGCGCATCACGGCCGCCTGCCGGACCTGATCGAGGAGGAGTTCCGGATACCCTACGGCACCGCCCCCTACATGGCGCCGGAGCAGGCCATGGGGCAGCGGAGCGAGCCGCGGAGCGACCTCTTCGCCCTGGGCGTCCTGCTTTACCAGTTCGCGACGGGGGTCCTGCCCTTCGGTGACCCGCAGCACCTCTCCGCCGTGAAGAGTCGGCTGTGGCGAGACCCCCACCCGCCCCGCCGTCTCCGTCCGGAGATCCCGCCCTGGATGCAGGAGGTGATCCTGCGCTGTCTGGAGGTCGACCCCGCGAACCGCCACGCGACAGCCTCCCAACTCGCCTTCGACCTGCGGAACCCGGTGGCCGTGCGGCTGACGGCGCGCGCGACGCGGACGCACCGGGACCGGCTGACCACCGTCCTGCATCGCCGCTTCAACCGGGACACGACGCCGCTGAAGGGGCGTCCCGCCGCCTCCGCCCACGCGGCCCCGATCGTGGCCGTGGCGATCGACCTGACGGACCAGTCCCGCCCCCTCGCCGAGGCGCTGCGGAACTCCGTGGGCAACGTGCTGAAGGTGATGCCCGGCGCCCGGGTGGCCTGCCTGAACGTACTGCTGCAGGGGCTGATTGGTGGAGACGCCCCGCTGGACGAGAGCGGACGCAGCCAGCACGTCCAACGCTTGGTGGAGCTGCGACACTGGGCCGCGGCCCTCGGGCTGCAGGAGGGGCGGATCACCTTCCACGTGCTCGAGGCCGCCTCGGCCGCCTCGGCGCTGATCGAGTACGCGGAGGCGAACGGGGTAGACCACATCGTCATGGGCGCGCGGGCGAACTCGGTGATGCGGACGGTGCTCGGCTCCGTCTCGGGCGAGGTGGCGGCACGGGCGCCCTGCAGCGTGACGGTGGTCCGCGCGCGGGAGTAGGCCGCCGACCGGCTTCCCCGCGGCGCGCCGGCGCGGCAAGATTCCGGCGACATGCCGGACGACCAGAGCAGCCCGCCCGCGCTGGACAAATGGGACCGCCGCTACCTCGGGCTGGCGGCCCATATCCGCGCCTGGTCGAAGGACCCGCGGGGGCGGGTCGGGGCGGTGATCGTCGCTCCGGAACAGAACCGGCTGGTGGCGACCGGCTTCAACGGCTTTCCCACGCGCATCGAGGATGACGTGGACCGGCTGTCGGACAAGCCGACGAAGCTCGACATGATGGTCCATGCGGAGCAGTCCGCGCTGCTCTTCGCCGGGCGCGATGCACGGGGTTGCACGCTTTATGTCGTGGGAAAGCCCGTTTGCAACCACTGCGCCGTCCTATCGATCCAGGCGGGCATCCGGCGCGTGGTGGCCGCGGCGCCCCGGCACGGGACGCGGTCGGAATGGGACCGGCGGGGCCACATCTCGACCCGGCTCTTCGCCGAGGCCGGCCTGCGCTTCGACACCGTCCCGCCCGACCTTCTGGACGCGTTGATGCCGGGCGAGACGCGGGACGCCATACCCACCCCGACTCCGTCGGGCAGCTAGGAACGGCCCGGGCGCGACGGCCGCCGGGTCTGGCCGGCCGGCGCCGCTCCGGGTGGCGCGCCTTCCGGCGGGACGGGTCGCGGCCTATATCGGGCGCGTCATGATGGTTCCCTTCCGCAAGATGCACGGGCTGGGCAACGACTTCGTCGTACTCGACGCCCGTGACTCGCCGCTGCCGGTCACGCCGGCCCGCGCCGCTGCCATCGCCGACCGCCGGCGCGGCATCGGCTGCGACCAGTTCATCGTCCTAGAGCCGTCTCGCGACGGGGCCGACGTCTTCATGCGCATCCGCAACCCTGACGGCACGGAGGCCGGTGCCTGCGGCAACGCCACCCGCTGCGTGGCGGGGCTGGTCATGGAGGAGCTGGATTCGCCCCGCACGACGGTCCGCACCATAGCCGGGGATCTTCCTTCCGAGCGGCTCGCGGACGGTACGGTACGGGTGGATATGGGTCCCGCCCGCCTGGGCTGGGCGGACGTGCCGCTGGCGGGTGTGGCCGACACGCTTCACCTCCCCATCGCCCATGGATTGGCACGGGACCCCGCCGCCTGCTCCATGGGAAACCCGCACGCGACCTTCTTTCTGGACGATCTTTCCGCGGTGGACCCTGCCGTCGCGGGTCCGGCGCTGGAGCACGATCCGATCTTCCCGGACCGCGCCAACATCGGCTTCGCGCAGGTCCTGGCGCCCGACCATATCCGGCTGGTCGTCTGGGAACGGTCGGCGGGCCTGACCCTGGCCTGCGGATCGGCGGCCTGCGCGGCGGTGGTGAACGCGGCCCGGCGGGGACTGACGGGTCACGAGGCCACGGTGTCGCTTCCCGGCGGCGACCTGCGGATCGTCTGGGAGCAGGACGGGCACGTCCTGATGTCGGGCCCGACCGCCACCGCCTTCACCGGCATGCTCGACCTGGAAGCCTACCCGGCGTGACGGCGCCGAGCGCGGCGGCCCGGACGGCGATGACCCCTGACGGGATGGCGTGACAGCATGGCACTGAGGGATCTCTGGGGTCGCCTGACCGGCCGCCCCACCACGCCGGAGCCGGAGCCCCCGCCGGTTCAGGAGCCGCCGGCGCCATCCGCCCCGCCGCCGGTCGAGCCACCCGCGCCGGACCCACCGTCTCCGGATCCCGGCCCGGTGGGAGACCCGCCCGCCGCACCGCCTCCGGTCGAGGCCCCGCCCGTCGAGGCGAGAGCGCCCGTCCCGGAAGGACCGCCCCCGCCCGCGCCGGTTAGCCCCGTTCCTGCCACTCCGGCGGCGCTGCCCCCAGCATCAGGTCCGGCGGCGCCCGAGGCTCCCGCACCGGATGAGGGGCGGCCGGGCGGTTTCTTCTCCCGGCTGAAGGCCGGCCTGGCGCGCTCCACGGCGCGTCTGACCGAAAATCTGACGAGCCTCTTCAAGAAGCGCCGTCTCGACGACGAGGCGCTGGAGGAGCTTGAGGAGACGCTCATCACCGCCGATCTCGGGCTGCCGGCGGCGCAGCGGATCGTCGGGTCGTTCCGTCGCACCCGCTTCGGGAAGGAGGTGGGCGAGGACGAGATCAAGGCCGCGCTGGCCGACGAGATCGCGGCCATCCTCGGCCCGGTCGCCCAGCCGCTGCGGCCCGACCTGGGCAAGAAGCCCTATGTCGTGCTCGTCGTCGGGGTGAACGGGACGGGCAAGACGACCACGATCGCGAAGCTGGCGCAGGGTTGGCGGGCGGAGGGGCGCTCCGTGATGATGGCCGCGGGGGACACCTTCCGCGCCGCCGCCGTGGAGCAGCTCCAGATCTGGGGCGAGCGCACGGGCAGCACCGTCGTCGCCCCCGCGAAGGAGGGCGCCGACGCCGCCGGCCTGGCCTACGAGGCGCTGGAGCGCGCGCGGGCGGAGGGCGTGGACATCCTCCTGATCGATACGGCCGGGCGCCTGCACAACAAGGCCGGGCTGATGGAGGAGCTTCGCAAGGTCGTGCGCGTCCTCCGCCGCCTGGATCCGGAGGTGCCGCACGCGGTGCTGCTCGTGCTGGACGCCACCACCGGCCAGAACGCCGTGCAGCAGTGCAAGGTCTTCCGGGAGATGGTGGACGTCACCGGGCTGGTGGTGACGAAGCTCGACGGCTCGGCCAAGGGCGGGGTCGTGGTGGCGCTGGCGCAGGAGTTCGGGCTTCCCGTGCACGCCGTCGGCGTGGGCGAGACGGCTGCCGACCTGCGCCCCTTCGAGGCGCGGGACTACGCACGATCGCTGGTGGGGCTGGAACCATGACCGAAGTTCGCTGGGAGCGGCTGACCGCCGCCGAGATCAACGAGTGGGCGGCGCGCGACGCGACGGTCATGCTGCCTGTGGCGGCGCTGGAGCAGCACGGACCGCATCTGCCGGTCTGGACGGACAGCCTGATCGGCCACGCCACCTGCATCCGCGCGGCGGAGATGGTGGCCCAGGACGCGCCGGCGATCGTGCTGCCGCCGATGTGGCAGGGCATCAGCGAGCACCACCTGCCCTTCGGCGGGACGATCAGCCTCGACTTCAAGGCGATGCGGGCGGTGCTGGACTGCGTAGCCCGGTCCATCATGGCCGGCGGCTTCCGCAAGCTGTTCCTGGTGAACTCCCACGGCGGCAACATCGACCCGCTGGCGGTCATCGCGCGCGAGATGGGTGCGGAATTCGGCATCCCCGTCGTGACCGCGACCGTCCACGGCGCGGCCGCGTCGGAGATCGCGAAGATCCTGGACACCCAGCCCGGCACCCAGCACGCCTGCGAGGCGGAGACGAGCCTCTGGCTCGCGCTGGAGCCTGGCGCCGTGCGCCGGGACCGCATTCCCGACCCGATCGAGGGCATGTCCGTGGGCGGCAGCGCCTACCAGCGCTTCTGGTCCTTCGCGGAGCGCGCGCCCGTCACGGGCGTCCGCGGCGATCCGCGGGCCGCGACGGCGGAGAAGGGCGAGAAGCTGCTGGCGGCCATGGCCGAAGGGCTGGCGCGCGGCCTGCGCGATGCCGCCCTATGGTCGAAGCCGGACGACGTCTGGACGCCGGGCCGCGCCCAGCGCGCCTCGTAGCCCTCCTGCCCCGGGCGGCGCTCGGCCGGAACGCGGCCCGGCGCCCCGTCAATAGCTGAAAGGGATGTCCAGCCGGGCGCCCGCGGCCGGGTTGCGCGCGAAGCGGTCGTGCCGGTCGTTGAAGTCATCCACTGATTGACGGCGGCTGTCCGGCAGGGACCTCGGGTCGATCAGGTCGGGACGCAGGCGCGGACCCTCGGCCGTGCGCGGGCCCCGTGGTGGCTCGATCGAGCGGTCGGGCATCGGGGCGAGGTCCGCCTGCGGCACGGGCGCGGGCGCCGCGGGCGCGGGCAGCGGCTGGATCGGCGGCTGCGCTCGCGTAATGGCGCGGCGTCGGGGCCGCTGACGGCGCACCGCGGGACGGGCCGGGGCGGCCGTGGGTCCCTCGGCCTGTTGGGCGAGTTGGATCGCCTGGCCTGGGTCAGGACCGGCCGCCGCAAGGAAGGCCGTGAGGGCGAGGTGGATCATAGCGCGCTGCCTCCGCCGCTGATCTGGGAATTCGTGAGGGAAATCGGGAGGGGCCGGGTCCCGCGAGGATCCTCCGGCGGGTTGAGCACCGGCGGCCCCGGATGCCCCAGCCCGTCGTGCCAGGCGTTCAGCGCCCAGCGCACCGAGGGAAAGGCGATCTCGTCCCAGGGGATCGCGTCCCAGGCAAAGGGGCGGACCTCCAGACTCTCGGGCCCGGCGCCGTGGCCGGGCTTTGCGAGATGGGCGCGGAAGATGATCTGCACCTGCCCGAGCCGCGCGATCGAGAAGACGGCGAGGATGCCGTCCAGCGCGATGTCGGCGAGCGCCTCCTCTTGGGCCTCCCGCCGGGCGCCTTCCTCGACCGTCTCGCCCATCTCCATGTAGCCGGCGGGGAGGGTCCAGAAGCCCGCGCGCGGCTGGATGGCGCGGCGGCAGAGCAGAACGCCGTCCGGCACCTCGATCACCGAGCCGACGACGATCTTCGGGTTCTCGTAGGCGATGTAGCCGCAGGTGCGGCAGGTCAGCCGCTCCCGCTCATCTCCCTCGTGCCGAACACGCGCGAAGTTCTCGCCCATGGCGGGAGGGTGACGGGCAGCCCGGGTCGCTGCAAGCAGGTCGGGGAGCGGGCCGCCATCGTCGCATCGACACGCCGCCGAAGATTCCTTCGAGGATCAGGGTTCTACGGCGAGCAACGCTGCCCGCGACTCAGAACGTGACCGCCGCAAAGCCGAGAAGGTGTGGCGCTAAACCCGCAGGTCGAGGAGCGACCCGCGGGGAAGGGGGGCGGCCGGCGCCGGGGGGACCGCGCCGAGCAGACGCTGCGGAGCCGCCGAGGCGGCATTGCTCCCGCCCGAGGGCGTGGCGCGGATGGGGCGCAGGGCGCCGATGCCGGAGGCCTTCGACACATCCTGTGTGAAGGCCGCGAGCGAGTTGAGACTGATCATGCGCAGGATGGTGCCGGACAGACGTAAATCCGCGGTGAAAGGATGGGGACGTCGGGCAACGGCGATCATGGGCCGCAAAGTCCGGCGGAGAGCCGTTAACCCTCCAGCAACCCTGGGTGGTATCGGCCTGGGCGATCGATCACAGAATTGTCAGTAAGGGGTGAACCCCGCTCAGGGCCCGGCGGACAGCCTCTGGGCCTCGAGAAAGAGCAGCCGGGATTCGAGATCGTCCTCCCGGCAGAGCATGACGCCGCGCAGGCCGACACCGACCTCGCCGGATTCGCCCTGCACCGTGGCGGAGCCGCTCTCGATCTGCACCGAGACGTCCCGCGCCTCCTCGGGCAGGTCGAGCGCGAAGCCGACGGCCACGTCGCCCGCGGTGCCGGCTGCGATCCGGCCACCGGCGGCCGCATCCGCGCCGACCCGCAGGCCGACTTCTCCGATCCCGTCCGGCAGCCGCAGCTCCAGCGCGACCCGCACGCGCTGACCAGCGAGCGATTCATCTACCGGTAACCGCAGCGCGGCGAGGCCGCCGCGCGACCAGCAGCCCCAACCCTCGGGGGGGTACCAGCCGCCGCCCTCGCGCACCGCCTCTGCGACCGCGAGGTCGAGGGAGGGATGCAGCGTCGTCTCCCGGCGGGTCCGGAGGGTGATGCCGGGGCGAATTCCGGCGCGGGCCTCCGGCGGCCGGGACGGCCGGCGGGCAGCCTCTCCCAGGTGCTCGATGACCTCGGCCTCGACCGTCTCCCAGCTCCGCGGCCGCCGGCCGGCCCGCAGCCGTGCTTCGGCCGCGGGCAGCGCACCCGGGTCGAGGATCAGGCGCTCCACCGTGTCGGCGAGGTCGGCCTCGCTGCCCGGCGTCACGAAGATCGCGGCCTCCCCGCCCGATTCCAGCAGCGCGGAGTGGCGGGGCACGACTGGCACCTTGCCCCAGGCGATGCTCTCCGTGACGGGCAGGCCCCAGCCCTCGTGGTGCGAGTTGTAGACGGTGAAGCGGCAGCCCTCGTAGAGCGCGGCCAGCGCCGGATCGGGCACGCCGTGCATGAGCGTGACGCGGGCGGCCAGCTCTGGGCTGTTCTCAAGCAGGCCGAGCGCGGCCTCCGCGTGCCAGCCGCGATGGCCGACGCAGATCAGCCGGGGAATGCGCCCCGCCCCGTGGCGGCGGATGAGGTTCAGCCAAGCGCGGAAAACGGTCAGGTGATCCTTGCGGCTCTCGATTGTCGCGACGAAGAGGACGTAGGCCTCGCCCGGCCGGGGACCGCCAAGCGCCGCGAGGGCCGCCCGGTCCGGCGACGCCGTGCCGCGTGGGTCGGCGTCAAGGCGGACCACCTCGAAGGGGATGTCGAGATCCGGAGCAAGCGCCGCGAGGTGGCGCCGCCCATCGGCGCGCGTCGCCTCGGAGTTGCAGAGCACGGCGTGCGCGTGCAGCGCCATGCCGCCGAACCAGCGGGCGTAATCCTCGACGAGGGTACGGACGCAGTGCTCCGGCATCACCAGCGGCACGCAGTCGTGCAGGAATGGTATATAGAGCGCACCGCCCGCCCGCTGGGCGGTGCGCAGCGCGCGAAAGTAGTCGCGCAGGCCCCAGGAATTGCCGAGATTGGTCAGCACGCTGCCGGGCTGGAACAGGGCTGTGCGTGCAGCCACCACGCAGGCGCGGAGTCCATCGCGCGCGGCCACCCACTCGTCCTCCAGAGGGTCGCCGCTGGCGCTCGCGAGGCGGAGCAGATCGCCGAGGGCGTCCCGCGGAACCTCGCGCCAAGCCGAGGCAGCGCTGTCGAAGGCGATGAAGCGGTGCTCCGGCGCGCCCCGGCGCAAAGCGGCACCCACCACCCCGGCCTGCACGCGCTGGATGCCCGTCGGGGTGCGGCTGTGGTCGAAGTGGAGAAGAAGGTCGCTGATGTCGAAGGCGATCTCGGTGCCGGAGCCCGGTGCGACAGACCGGGCCGCCGGGCTGGCAGCCAGGGGGCGCATGCCCCCGGACGGCATCGTCGCGCCGGCGCGCATCATCGCCATGCGCGGGCGGTGGGACGGCACGGCGCCGGATGGCAGGGGCCGCGCGATGGGGGCGGGGGCAGGCGGTGGTAGGACCGGCGGGTCGGGCGTCGCAGGGGTTGGCACGTCCGGCACGGGGCCGCCGCTGTGCATCGCGTCCCGCGCGCGGCCCGCAGCGTGATCGAGCGGGTCAAGCGCGGCGGCCAGCGCGTAGGCCTGCTCCGCCTCCGCGTCACGGCCGAGCAGCCGGAGCGCGTGCCCGCGATGCAGGTGCGGCGCCGCTTCGGCGGGGGCCTGCGATGCGGCGTCGGCGTAGTGGGACAGGGCGGCGGCGTGCAGGCCCTGGCGGCGAAGGCGGTGCCCTTCCTCCAGAAGGAAGGTCCAGCCGCCCTCCGGGCCGCGTGCGGTCGAAGTGCTCATGCGGGTTCGAGGGGTAGCCGGGTGTCGCGGGAGCGGGAAGGGCCCCCGCCTCTCAGGCGGCGGGATTCAGCCGCTTGCCGCTCTCGGCGTCGAAGACGTGCAGCGCCGCCGGTGGCAGTCGCACGGACAGGGCGTTGCCGGAGAAGGCGCCGGGCAGGCGCGCGGTCACCGCGAGATTGTCGGGGGACCGGCCATGCACGACGGTCTCGGAGCCGAGCGGCTCGATGAGTTCCACCGCGAGCGGGATCGAATCGGGTCCGTCACCGGGCTCCAGGTGCTCCGGCCTCAGGCCGAGGGTGAGGGCGGTCCCCGCCGCGCCCGGGCGGGGGCCGTCCGGGAATCCGATCACCGCACCGCTGCCGAGCCGCGCCCCGGTGCCGCCCGGCTCCAGCGTGGCCGGCAGAAAGTTCATGGAAGGACTGCCGATGAAGCCGGCGACATAGGTGTCCGCGGGGCGGGAGAAGATCTCCATCGGCGGCGCGACCTGCACGGCACGGCCAGCATTCATCACGACCAACCGGTCGCCCAGCGTCATCGCCTCCACCTGGTCATGCGTGACGAAGAGGGAGGTCACGCCCAGTCGGCGCTGGAGGCGGCGGATCTCCGCCCGCATCTGCACGCGCAGCTTCGCATCCAGGTTGGACAGCGGCTCGTCGAAAAGGAAGAGCGCGGGCTCGCGCACGATGGCGCGCCCCATGGCCACGCGCTGCCGCTGCCCGCCCGAGAGCTGCTTCGGCCGGCGCTGGAGAAGAGGCCCGATGCCGAGGATGTCGGCCGCGGCCTGGACTCGCCGCTCGATCTCCGCCTTCGGCATGCCGCGGATCTTCAGGCCGTAGGCCATGTTCCCGAAGACGGTCATGTGCGGGTAGAGCGCGTAGTTCTGGAACACCATGGCGATGT
The DNA here is from genome assembly GCF_050154705.1 of Muricoccus radiodurans. GTDB lineage: Bacteria > Pseudomonadota > Alphaproteobacteria > Acetobacterales > Acetobacteraceae > Roseomonas > Roseomonas radiodurans. The sequence continues at coordinate 714,253 of NZ_CP189561.1, forward strand.
CGCGGTCCGCCGGTTCCAGTCCCGTCACGTCGCGGCCGGCGATGACCACCTGGCCGGATGTCGGCGTCTCCAGCCCGGCCACGATCCGCAGAAGGGTGGACTTGCCGCAGCCGGAGGCGCCCACGATCACCACCAGCTCCCCGTCCTCCGCCCGCAGGTCGATGCCGTGCAGAACGTGGGTGGCGCCGAAGGACTTGCGGACGTCGTGCAGGTCGAGCGTGGCCATGTCTTACTTCTCGGTTTCGGTCAGGCCGCGGACGAACCAGCGCTGCATCAGCACCACGACGGCGACAGGCGGCAGGAGGGCCATCACGGCGGTGGCCATGATGGTATTCCACTCGTTCTGGGCCTCCCCGCGGCCGATCATCTTCGTCATGCCGACGACGATGGTCTCCATGGAGCGGTCGTTGATGACGAGCAGGGGCCAGAGATACTGGTTCCAGCCATAGATGAAGAGGATGACGAAGAGGGCCGCCATGTTCGTCAGGGACAGCGGCAGCACCACGTCCTTCAGGAAGCGCAGCGGGCCGGCCCCGTCGATCTTCGCCGCCTCCACGAACTCGTCCGGGATGGTCAGGAAGAATTGGCGGAAAAGCAGCGTCGCCGTCGCGGAAGCGATGAGCGGGATGATCAGCCCGGCCCAGGTGTTACCGAGCTGAAGGTCCACGATCACCTGGAAGGTTGGGATGATCCGCACCTCCACCGGCAGCATCAGGGTGATGAAGATGGCCCAGAACGCCGCCATCCGCCCGGGGAAGCGGAAGAAGACGACCGCGTAGGCCGAGAGGATCGAGATCAGGATCTTCCCGACCGCGATCAGCACCGCCATGATGAGGGAGTTCCGGAGCATCACCGAAGCCGGCGTGGTGCGGACCCGGCCGCCGCCCTCGTTCCATGCGGTCGCGTAGTTCTCCACCGTGTGGGCACCGGGCAGCAGCGGCACGTCGCCGCGGCCGAGCGTGCCCGCGTCATGGGTGGACCCGACGAGCGTCACCCAGATCGGGAAGGCGACGACGAACACGCCCAGCAGAAGGGCGCCATGCGCCAGAAGGCGCGAGATCAGGCGCCGGCGGCGGGTCGCGCGCAGCAGGGCGTCATCGGCCGGGCGCACCGGGGCCGCGGCGAGGGGCGCGGCAGCGTCCATCAGTAATGCACCTTCTTCTCGACCGCGCGGAACTGGATCGCGGTGAGCCCGATCACGAGGATCATCAGGATGACGCTCTGCGCCGAGGACGTGCCGAGGTTCAGGTTCTGCACGCCGTCCACATACACCTTGTAGATGAGCGTCTCTGTGGACTTGCCCGGGCCGCCCTGAGTCAGGGCGTGGATGACGCCGAAGGTCTCGAAGAAGGCGTAGGTGAGGTTCACCACCAGCAGGAAGAAGGTGGTGGGGGAGAGAAGGGGGAAGATCACCGTCCAGAATCGCCGCGCGGGGCGGGCCCCGTCGATGGCGGCGGCCTCGAGCACGCTCGCCGGGATGGACTGAAGCCCCGCGAGGAAGAAGATGAAGTTGTAGGCCAGCTGCTTCCAGGCGGAGGCGATGACCACGAGGATCATCGCGTGCGTCCCGTTCAGCTGGTAGTTCCAGGGGATGCCGATGCTGTTCAGCGCCCGGCCGATCAGCCCGATCTGCGGGTGGAACAGGAAGAGCCAGAGCACCGCGGCCACCGCCGGCGCCACGGCGTAGGGCCAGATCAGCAGGCTGCGATAGACCGTCGCGCCCCGCAGGGACTTGTCGGCCTGGACCGCGAGGAACAGCGCGAGCCCGAGGGCCAGCCCTGCCACGCAGCCGGAGAAGATAATGCTGTTCCCGGCGGCGACGAGCCAGCTCGGGTCCGAGAGCACGTCGTGGAAGTTCTCCAGCCCCACGAATTCGCGGGAGAAGCCGAAGGCGTCCTCCCGCAGCAGGGACTGGTAGATCGCGACGCCGGCCGGCCAGAAGAAGAAAATAAAGGTGATGGCCAGCTGGGGGGCGAGAAGCGCGAGCGGCAGGAGCCGCCCGCGGAAGATGACCTTACGTTGCATCCCGCCCCCTTATGCCCGTCCTAGTTCCCGCGGTTCGTGCGCTCGAAGTTGCGGAGCACCTGATTTCCGCGGGTCTGCGCGTTCACCAGCGCCTGGTCCGCGGTCTGCCCGCCCTGGAAGGCTCGCTCCATCTCCTCCTGGATGATGTTGCGGATTTCCACCAGCCCGCCGAGGCGGATGCCGCGGGTGTTCTCCGTCGTCTGGCCGCCCCCGCGCAGAAGCTGCTCGATGGACACGTCGGCGCCCGGGTTCTCCCGGTAGTAGCCGGCATCGCGCAGCGACTGGTAGGCGCGCAGCGAGATCGGCAGGTTGCCCGTATCTTGGTGCCACTTCGCCGCGACCTCCGGCCGGGCGATGTAGCGGAAGAACTCGGCCACGCCGCGCAGCTCCTCGGCGGAGCGGGGGGCGTTGGGGCCGCGGTTCATCACCCAGAAGGCGGCACCGCCGATGATGGAGTTCCGCGGCGCGCCCTGAACGTCGTCATAATAGGGCAGCATGGCCGTGCCCCAGTCGAACCGCGCCTCGCGCACCACCCGGCCCCGGAAGGCGGACGAGGTGAACATGATCGCGCACTCGCCCGAGGGGAAGAGTGCCTCGCCGGCGGTGTCGCGGCCACCGTAGCGGAACAGGCCGTCGCGCTGCCAGGTCACCAGGTTGTTCAGATGGCGGCGGACGAGCGGGTTGTTGATCGCCAGTTCCGCGTTCAGCCCGCCGAACCCATTCGCCTGGGTGGCGAGCGGCACGTTATGGATGGCGCTCAGCTGCTCGATCATCAGCCAGGTCGGCCAAGCCGTGGACATCGGGCAGGCATGGCCCGATTCCTTCAGCCGCCGTGCCGCCTGCTCGACTCCCTGCCAGGTGGCCGGGAACTCGTCCGGGTTCAGCCCGGCGCGGCGGAAGGCGTCCTTGTTGTACCAGGCAACGGCCGTGCTGGAGTTGAAGGGCATCGCCATCATCCGGCCGTCCGGCAGGCTGTAGTAGCCGCGCACGGGGGCGAGGATGTCGTTGAAGTCGATCTGCACGCCCGTCTCGGACAGAAGCTCGTGCACGGGCTTGATGGCCCGGCCGGCCGACATCATCGTGCCCGTGCCGACCTCGAACATCTGGACGATGTGCGGCGCGGTGCCGGCGCGGAAGGCAGCGATCGCGGACACCATCGTCTCGGTATACGAGCCGCGGAAGGTCGGCACCACGCGATAGCGGTTCTGGCTCGCGTTGAAGTCGGCCGCGATCGCGTCCAGCAGGCCGCCATTCGGCTGGCTGAGCCCGTGCCAGAACTGGATCTCCACCGGCTGCTGCGCGCGGGCGGGAGCCCATCCCAGCGCAAGACTGGCCAGCGCAAGCGCGCCGGCCATGATGGAACGTCGCCGCATAAAGGTAGCCTCCCCTGTCCGAACGGTGCCGCGTGCTACCGGCCCGATGTTGCGGACAGCTTACAGGACGGGGACAGATTTGTGGAAGGTCCGGGACGTCCTTGTGGAAGGCCGGGCATTGCACGGACCCCGTCACCGCCGCTTGATGGCGGGCGTGCCCCAGCTTCCCACCCCCGCCCGATGAGTACGATGGCCGGACGGCGCCGCGTGATCGGCGCGATCGGGGTCACCCAGACGCTTGCCTGGGCGGCCTCCTACTACCTGCCGGCCATCGTGGCGGTGCCGATGGCACGCGATTTCGGCCTCCCACCCAGCGCGGTCTTCGCCGCCTTCTCCGCGGCGCTGCTGCTGACGGCCGTCCTGGGGCCGGCCGTGGGCCGGGTCATCGACCGGCGCGGCGGGCGGGGCGTGCTGGCGCTCTCGAACCTCGCCTTCGCGACAGGCTTGGTCATCCTGGCGGCCGCGCCCACCGGATGGCCCTCGGTGCTCTTCCTCGGCTGGGGAGTGCTGGGGCTCGGCATGGCTCTCGGCCTCTACGATCCTGCCTTTGCGACCTTGACCGGGCTCTACGGGCGGGACGCGCGGGGAGCTATCACCGGCGTGACTCTCATGGCCGGATTCGCGAGCACGATCGGGTGGCCCCTGACCACGCTCATGACGGAGGCCCTTGGCTGGCGCGGTGCCTGTCTGGGCTGGGCCGCCTCGCAGATCGTGATCGCGCTGCCGCTCCATCTGCTGGCGGTTCCGCCCGCGCCGCCCCCGGCCCCCGCCGCCGCCTCTCCCGGCGCGGGGGAGGTTCCCGCGAGCTGGGGCGCGATGGCGCTGCTTGCCCTGGCCATGGCGGGAACGGGCTTCAACACCTCGGCCATGGCGGCGCACCTGCCGGGGCTGCTGTCCCAGGCCGGCGCCTCACCGGACGGGGCGCTCCTCGCCGCCAGCCTCGTGGGGCCGATGCAGGTGGCCGCTCGGCTGGTGGAGTTCGGGCTCCTCGGCCAGGTCCACCCGCTGGTCACGGGCCGGCTGGCGGCGGCGGCACATCCCCTCGCGGCGGCGCTGCTCGGTCTCGGCGCGGGGCCGGTCGTCTTCGCCGTGATCCACGGCTCGGCGAACGGGCTGCTCACCATCGTGCGCGGGACGCTGCCGCTCGCGCTCTTCGGACCGCGTGGCTACGGGGCGCGGCAGGGGATGATCCTCGCGCCGATGCGCCTGATCCAGGCGGTCGCGCCGCTCGCCTTCGGCCTCGCCCTGGAGCGCGCCGGGCTCGGAGCGCTCTGGGTCTTCGCGGCCGTGGGAGCGATCAGCCTGGCAGCGCTGCTGGTGTTGCGGCCGCGAGCCGAGACCCCCTGAGCATTCGCAGCGTTCGGGCCGCCAGAAGAGGCGCAGAGGGTGAGGGCGGTGACGGCCGGAGCCGAACTCGTCCACGGCGGCTCTCGCGTAACCTTTTCGCCCGCGATGCGAAGCCGGTTGCATGACCGCCCTGCCTCCGCCCCAATGGACGCGCTCCCCGGCCAGCACCCTGGCGCGCGGGAGGGAGGCGCCGCGGCTGGATCCGGACCGGCAATGGGAGGGCTGGATGGCTGCTGCCCAGGCCGGCGACCAGCGGGCGTATGACCAGCTTCTGCGCGCGACGCTGCCGCTGCTGCGCGGGATCTGCCGCCGCCGCCTGCCGATCGCCGCAGAGGTCGAGGACGCCGTACAGGACGCGTTGCTGACGATCCACCGGCTCCGCCACACCTACGACCCGACGCGGCCCTTGCGGCCCTGGGTCGTCGCGATCGCGGACCGGCGTGCGATCGACCGAGCCCGTCGCTCGCGCCACCAAGTCGGCCACCTGCCGCTGGACGAGGCGACCGGCCCCGCGGTGGCGCCGGAGGCCGAGGCCCGGCAGGAGGCCCGCCTCCTCCGGGAGGCGGTGGCCACCCTGCCGAACGCCCAGCGGGTCGCGCTCCGGCTCAGCAAGCTGGAGGAGATGAGCCTGGCGGAAGCGAGCGCCGCGAGCGGCATGAGCGTCGGCGCGCTGAAGGTGGCGACCCACCGGGCCATCGCCTCGCTGCGGCGCCGGCTGGGGGCCTTGACATGAGCGCGCCGGAGGAGCTGATCGGTCGCCTCTCCGCGGGACTGGTACCGGTGCGTCCCATCTCGCCCTGGCGGCGCGGGCTGGCGCTGTCGGGACTCGCGGCGGTGCTGGTGGCGTTGGCCACGGTCATCGCCGGCTTCCGGCCTGACCTGCACTATCGGCTGATGCTGCCGCAGGACGTCATGCAGTGGCTGGCCTCCATCGCGACCGGGGGCCTTGCTCTGCTGGCCGCGGCCATGCTCGCGCAGCCCGACCGCCACCGCGCCTGGGCGCTGCTGCCCCTGCCGGCCGCCGCCGTCTGGATCGGTGCTCTCGGGCTGGGCTGCCTCGGCGACATGGCGCGGCTCGGCCCGGAGGCGATGGAGGTCACCACCTCCTGGGGCTGCCTGCGCTTCATCATCGGGCTGGGACTGCCGCTGACGGTGGTGTCCCTGCTTCTGCTGCGGCACGCCTGGCCGATGAGGGCTGTGCCGGTCGCCGCGCTCGCCGGGCTGGGCGCGGCGGCCTTCTGCTCGGCGGGACTTAGCCTGTTCCACCATCTGGATGCCGCGCTGATGGTCCTGCTCTGGCACGGCATGGCGACTCTGGTGACCGTCGGGCTGGCCGCACTGGTCGGCCGGGCGCTGCCGCGGGCCATTCAGGGCTCGCGGGAGGCCTGACGCACCGGACGTGTCCGACCGCTTCCCCGTTGGGGCTCACCCCGCGATCCTCGGAGCGCCATGCCCGAAACCCTGAGCCGGATGCTGGTTGCCGCCGAGGTGATGCTCATCGCGGTGCCCGCGTCTCTGGTGGTCCTGTCCTTCGCGCTGCCCGCAGCCTTCGTCCTCACGCCCGTAGCGTTGCTGGGCCTTGTCCAGACCGTGCTGGCGGGCGGTCCCCGAATGGGTCAGGACCTTTGGACCGGTGCGGGGGTGCTCATGATGGCGCTGACGGGCGTCTGCGCCGTGGGGGCGTTCCTGGTCTTCCTCGCCCTGGCCGGCCGCTTCGTCCTGCTCGGACGCGGAGGGCTGGCCGGGTGTTCCAGCCTGGCGCGCCTGGCCGTGCTTCTCGCCCTGCCGCCGATCCTGCTGTCCAGCCTTCCCCGCATGGTGGAAGCGTGGTCCGTGTCGCCCATCGATCCGGATCGCGTGGCGGCGGCCGCGGTGTTCGGTGGCATCCCGCTGCTCATCCCGGCGATTCATCTGCTGCTGGAACTCCGCGCCTCAAGGCAGACACGTCCCGCACCCTTCGCGGAGGATTGAGGTTCGCGACGGTCCGGGCTCACCGAGGCGGATCCAGGCTCGCCGGTTCCGCGGCAGCCACTCTCGCCCGGGCCGGCCGCCCCCCACGAGCCGACATCCTGAGCCGGCACCCGTAAAGGCGGGGTAGCCGAATGCGGCTTGCCGACCGCGGCGTTTCGGGGTTTCTCCCGGCCGACGGCAAGGTTTGCCCGGGGAGATACGTCATGGCCGAGGCCTTCATCTGCGATGCCGCCCGCACGCCCATCGGCCGCTATGCCGGCGGGCTTTCCGCCGTGCGGGCAGACGACCTCGGCGCCGTGCCGATGAAGGCGCTGATGGCGCGCAACCCGGGCGTGGACTGGGCCCGGCTGGACGACGTGATCTATGGCTGCGCGAACCAGGCTGGCGAGGACAACCGCAACGTCGCCCGGATGGCCCTGCTGCTGGCCGGCCTGCCGGACACGATCGGCGGCAGCACGGTGAACCGGCTCTGCGGCTCGGGCATGGATGCGGTCGGCATCGCCGCCCGCGCCATCAAGGCCGGCGAGGCGAACTTCATGATGGCCGGCGGCGTCGAGAGCATGACCCGCGCACCCTTTGTCATGGGAAAGAGCGCCGAGGCTTTCGGCCGCACCGCTGAGATCTTCGACACGACGATCGGCTGGCGCTTCGTGAACGCGAAGATGAAGGCGGCGCACGGAACCGACTCCATGCCGGAGACGGCGGAGAACGTCGCGCAAGACTTCCAGGTCTCGCGCGCCGACCAGGACGCCTTCGCCCTGCGGTCCCAGCAGCGGGCGGGTGCCGCGCAGAAGGCCGGTCGCTTCGCCGAGGAGATCGTGCCCGTCGAGATCCCTCGCCGGAAGGGCGACCCCGTGGTGGTGAGCGCGGACGAGCACCTGCGCCCGGACACGACCGCCGAGGCGCTGGCCAAGCTCCCCACCCCCTTCCGGAAAGAGGGCGGCTCGGTGACCGCCGGCAACGCCTCCGGCGTGAATGACGGCGCCTGCGCCATCCTGATCGCGACGGAGGAGGAGGCGCGCCGGCACGGCCTCACGCCGCGCGCCCGCGTCGTGGCCGCGGCCACCGCCGGCGTGCCGCCGCGCATCATGGGCTTCGGCCCCGCACCCGCTACGCGCAAGGTTCTGGAGAAGGCGGGCCTGAAGCTCTCCGACATCGACGTGATCGAGCTGAACGAGGCCTTCGCGGCCCAGGCGCTGGCCGTGACCCGCGACCTCGGCCTGCCCGATGACGCGGAGCATGTGAACCCGAATGGCGGCGCGATCGCGCTCGGCCATCCGCTCGGGATGAGCGGCGCGCGCCTGGTGCAGACGGCGGTTCATGAGCTGCACCGGCGCGGCGGGCGCTACGCGCTCTGCACCATGTGCATCGGCGTCGGCCAGGGCATCGCCATGGTGATCGAGCGGGTCTGAGCGGGACCGTCCCGCCCGGGAGGCGTCCTGGCCGGCGGCGGTCCGGCCGGGCGCTCCGGCTTGAGTGTCTTTCCGCTTCGCCGCCCCGCGGCGCTCCGCGTCAGGCGGGGGAACTCACGGGGCGGGACGCCGGGCGGCCCGCCTCCTGCACGGCGCGTGCGGCCTGCACCCAGCGCGCGACGTCGGGCGTCGGCATGGAAGCCTCCCGCGCCGCCGCCTCGGCGGCCGCCGGCAGAACGGTCAGCAGACCCTGCATCATCGCCGCATCCCGTTCATCCGTGATGCGATCGAGGAAGTCGGGCAACTCCTCGCGCGTGATCCGGAGAAAGGGCCCGAAGCGGTCGCTGCCGGTGCCCAGCCAGTCCTGGAAGCTGGCCGGCCAGCCGGCCGCCTTGCGGAACTCAAGGCTCGGCTTCGTGTCCTTCATCGCGAGCTTCACTCGCACGCTCGGCCAGCGCTGCGGACCGCGGGCGAGGCCGACAACGGTCATGTCCAGGTGCTCGTAGGAGGCGCCGGGAAGGTGCTGGTGCAGCCGCACCGTCTCGTGCCGCGCCGGGATCGGCGCGCGGGTGGCCGGGGCGGCCGTGTAAGCACCCGGAGCGGACGTCGGCATTCCCGTTGCCGTCGACGCGGGCACCGGAGCCGCCGCACCGGTCTCCGCGGCCGTGACCGGCCGGGGCGGCGGCGCGGGCGCGGACGGAGCGGCTGACACCCGCGGCAGGGAGACCATGATGGGCGGCGGCGGCGCCGGGTCGGGCAGAGTGGCGCGCCGGGCCGTGGCCGGCGCGCCCTCGGCCCGCGAGGCTTCGAGGGTCACCTGAGAGACTTCCGCTGTGGCGGCTCCATGCGCCTCTGCGCGTAGGCCGATTGCCAGCTGCACACGGCCCCCGCTCGCTGCCGGAAGGTTCAAGACGAGCTCGGTCCCCGGCGCGACGAGATCCCGCCAGCCGGTGCCGGCAGAGTTCCCGTCCAGCCGGTCGAACGACGCAACATCCGGCAGTCTGGCGCCGACGGGGTGCACCCAGGCCGCCACCGCACCGCCCTCAGGCCCTGCCGGCGAGACGAGGACGCGGAGCCGATCCATCCCCGGTGCGTGAAGATGTGGCAGGAGGATCACCGCATGTCCGCCGGCCGCGGCGCGAAGCACGGGGCGTGGCTCCTCTTCACCGAGGGCCGCGAGCGGCGCGTCTCCCGCCAGCACCGCGGCGCCGTTCCAGGCCGCAGGCGGCAGGCTGTGCGGCACGCCGGCGGCGGCCAGTGAGAGCCCGACCTCCTCCGGGTCCCAGAAGCGGGGCAGGAGGTAACGGCTGCCGGGCTCGCCGGACCAGGCGCGCAGGGCAAGGGGATGGGACCCCTCCAGGCCGGCCCAGCGGGGATCCAGGGACAGGGCGGGCGCGGTCTCACCCTCGGAGGTGATCTCAACGATGGCGGTCTCGCGCAGGGCCGGCAGCGGCGTCGGAAGGTCGAGCAGAAGCCAGCCAGGGGCGAGCGAGGCGTGGTGGATCAGCCAGGAACCGGCGACCCGCCCGCTTTCGCCCCCGAGAAGACGCAGGCGCAGCGTCCCCGGCGTGGACGGCACGGAGGCGACGTGCACCGCGAGCGCCGCCAGCCCGGCGAGCATGACGCCCGGTTCGGCTTGCAGGCGGAGCGGATCACCCTGCAATGCCGCGGCGGTACCGTCGCCCGCCTCGCCGTCGAGCACGAGGCGCAGCGGGCAAGGTGGCAGGTGGGCGAGACGGCGCGCCATGTCCGCCGCAGCCATCCGCGTCTCCTCCAGCTCCAGGCGGAGGGCGGTGAGGGCGCCGTCCAGCGCCGCCTCCCGGGCGGTGGCCTCGGCCAGCACGCCGGTGAGGCGGCCCAGCAGCATCGGCATGGCGGTCGCGCCGGAGGTCGCCAGCAGCAGGGGCGGGGCGGGGAGGCCGGAGGCCTCCGACCACCAGCCGAGCAGCGCCGCGCTGCGCACCCGTTCCGTGGCGACGATCGCGATGACGGAGACGGGCGGCGTCGGAAGGTCCTCCGCCGTCTCCGGGTCCGGAGCGGACTGGCCGAGAGGATGAAGGAGTGTCACTGCCCCGCGGACCGCCGCGACCCAGACGTCGAGGCTGTCGGTGCCGAGGGCGGCCGCGTCGGGCAGGCCCTCGGCCACGAGCACGGCGGGGCGGGCGCCGGTCAGGCGGGGAAGGTCGATGGCGGCGGCGCGGACGATCACGCGTCGGGGATCCTCTCCAGTAGGGTCATCCAGGGGGTCATGTGGGCCGCCCAGTCCCCGGCGCCCGCGGCGCGGGACGCTGCCGCGCGGGCCATTGCGCGGCGCGAGGCGGGATCGCGGGCGAGCGAGAGCAGGGCATCCGCCACGGCGACTGCGACCTCCGCGTCACTCCCACGGGACGGGACGAGCCGCCCGTCCACGCCGTCCGTGATCTGCTCGCGCAGGGCGCCCGTGTCGGTGGCGACCGGGATGCAGCCGAAGCGCTGCGCCTCCAGCACCGTCAGCGGGGCACCCTCGAAGCGGGAGGGAAGGACCAGCACATCCGCCCAGGCAAAGAGCGTGTCGAGACCGGCCGGGCCGGCCGGCGGCGGCTCGACCGGCGCGCCGGGGTCGGTCGCGGCATCGAGTACCGCGCGGCCAACGACCCGCCACTCCACGCCTTCGCGTCCGGTGAAAGCGATGGCGTCTCGCAGCCGGTCCAGCCCTTTCTGCGCGTCCAGCCGCCCGAGGAAGAGCGCGCGCAGCGGACGGCCGGGGTGCTCGGCGCGGGCCGCAAGCGCCTGGGCCACGGCGCCGGGATCGGCGTCGTAGCCCGGTCCGTTCGGGACGATCACGACCTTGCTGTCCGGAATGCCCTGTCCGACGCACCAGTCCCGCAGCGCGCGGGAGACGACCACCACGCCGTCATAGGCGCCCTCGAAGGCGAGCAGCGCCTGGGGGTTGCCGCGCGGAAGCCCGACGGCGTCGCGCTCGACAAGATGCAGCCCGGCAAAGGTCACGACGCCCAGGCCGCGCAGGGCGCCCATCACCGCGTGCGCGGCGAGCGCGTGGGTCGCGAGCACCGCGTGCATCGGCGCCGCGATCCCCGCCAGATCGCGTGCCTCCGCTCCCTCCGCCAGGCCGGGCAGGGCGGCGCCGAGGTGGTGGCGTAGCGTGTCGGCGCCTTCCATGCCTGGTGCGGGCGGGAACTGGACCGTCTCGAAGATGTCCAGCGCGTCCGCGGGCAGGTTCGCCCGGTCGGCACCTGTGAGGATGAGGTGCGGGCGCCAGCCCCGCGCGCGGAGGGCACGCGCGTACTGGACGATGACGCGCTCAACTCCGCCCAGCTCGAAGATCGGGAGCAGGAGGCCGATGTCGCGGCCGCCCTCCGGCGAGAGCCAGGGCAGGACCGCGCCGAGGCCGAGCAGCTCCTTGTAGCCCTCATGCGCCCGTCCGCGGGGGCGGCGCCAGTCCGCGCGCCACTCGCCGGCGTCGGGGTGGCGGTTGCCGAAGACGTTGGACAGGGCCGCGAGTTCCGAACGGGCTTCGGGCAGGACCGCCGGCGGAAGCTCGTGGGCGATGTGATGCGGCAGGACCAGACGCAGCGTCGCCGTCCTCGCCGCGTCGAGCCAGTCCGTGCGCCCTGCCGCCGCGGCCTCGGAGAAGGCCGTGGTGCGAAGCACGAGCAGCGCCGCCTCGGTCTTCGAACCCGCGTTCCGTTCAAGCCGAACCGCGTCATCGTTTCCGGCGGCGATGGTGATCGCGACCGCCTCCGCGCCGCGCAACAGTCGCTGGGTCTGCCAGAGCGCGTTGTGCAGGAGCTTCGTGCGGTTGAGGGCGTCCATCGCGCCATCTGACGCGAACGCAGTGAAGGCTGGCGCGTGGATCGCAGCCGGGCGACGCATTGCCTCGACCAGTCGGCGGCGCATCGCGTCCCGGGTCTCGGGCGGGTGCCGGGAGCGGAGCGGGTCCACCACGAACTCCGCCGCCTCCGAGCCGCTGCGCAACAGCAAGAAGCGTGGGACCTCCGCGGCCTCGAGCGCCAGGAGCGGGCGCGGGCGGATCATAGGGGCGAGCCGCGCGCGCATGCCGCCGAGGATCACCGGCCGCTGCCGCTCGGCGGTCAACCGCATGCTCTCCGCGCGGCGGCGATAGCGGAAACCCGCCAGCGGAACGTGACGACCTCGGAAGCCGGCGGCGGCGGCGCGCAGCCAGAAGTCCCAGTCCTCGAACCCCGAGCGCATCGTCTCGTCGTAGCGCAGCCCGGCCTCGAACACGCTGCGGGCCACGAGGCTGCCGGCGTCACACCCATTCTCCAGCAGGTGGAGGAACAGCGAGTGTTCGCCGGCCGCGGAATAGCTGTCCTCGATCCCGAAATAGTCGAAGTCGGGATAGACCCAGCCCGTTGCCGGTCCGGAGGATTCCAGCAGCCCGGCCGCGCGGGCCAGGAAGTCCGGATGCAGCCGGTTATCGGAATCCAGCATGAACACCGACCGGCAGCCCGGCCAGGCGCGGAGCACGAAGTCAACCCCCGTGTTGCGCGCGGCGCTGAGCCCCCCCTGACGCCGACGCAGCAGATGCACGCGGCCGGGCGCGCGACGCGCGAGGCGCAATGCTGCCTCCCGCGTCTGCGGATAGGGGCAGCCATCATCCACCACGACGGCCGCAACCGCGCGGGGGCCGCGCTGCGCAAGGACAGATTCCACCGCCTCCGGCAGCAGGCCGGGCTGCCCGTGCGCCGGGATCACCACGGCGATCTCCGGCTCAGGAGCGGTCTCGGTCGCGGCGCGCGTCGGGGCGGCGGCCTCTGGCATGCGGGGCGGGGGTCCGGACGGTGCGCGCGGTTATCCCACCCTGCCCGGAGCGTGCCAAGCGGGCCGGTCAGGAGCCATCGCGACGAGCGCGCGAAGCAGCGCGAGGTGATGCGCGGCCATTGCAGCGCCATCGTGCGCCGCGGCCAGGCGGCGTGCAGCCGCGGCCCGCCGCGCCGTCTCCGCGGGATTGGCGAGAAGCGCCTCTAGTGCTTCAGCGAAGGCGACGGGATCTTCGGCAGGCGCGAGCCACGCGAGGCGACCGGGCTCCGGTTCGGCCTCGAGCGCCTGAGGTGTCGCGATCACCGGCAGATCGCAGAGCGCCGCCTCCAGAAAGGTGAGCGGCGCGCCCTCCAGCCGGGACGGCATGAGCAGTGCGTCGGCCGCGCGCAGCAGGGCGGCGGGCCGGGAGGAATGGCCGAGGAGGCGCAGCGGATGTCCGGGCGGTGCCGCACTCTCCAGGGATGCACGCAGCGGCCCGTCGCCAGCGCAGGCGAGGACGGCACCGGGCATGCGGCGCGCGATCGCCTCCGCCATGTCGGGCAGCAGGTCTGCGCCCTTGCCCCGGTCCAGCCGCCCGAGGAACAGCGCGACCCGCGCGCCCGGCGCTAGCCCGAGCGTCGCGTGAAAGGAGAACGGGTCGGCCCGCACCGGGGCGTCCACGCCGTTCGGAACCACCGTTACCGTTCCCCGGGGCAGGCCGAGCTGCTGGGCAAGGCGATGCGCCGTGGGCGTCGCCACGGCGGTCCAGGCGGCGCGCATCCCTCGCGCGATCTCCTGCAGCACCCCGTCGACCCCCGGCGGCGGGTCGTGCGGGACAAGGTGCGCGACGACCAGGGCCGGCAATCCCGTCGCGGCGAGAACCTCCATGACTCCCGCAGCGTGGTCGGGCCAGGGAAGCGGGAGCAGGACCGCATCCGGGGACGCGGCGGCCATCGCCGTGGCGGCGGCCTCCGCCTGGGCCGCCCGGGCGCTCTCGACCAGTCCGCGGCGCCAGGCGAGCCTGGCGGGCAACACCTCCCGCCCCGGACCGCGCAGGCGGTCGAGCAAATCCGGCTCCGCGGCCACGGTGACCGCCACACCCAGGGTCGCCGCGGCATCGCAGAGGCGCAGGGTGTGCGCCTCGGCCCCGCCCATGCGGCCGGAAGGAAGGGGAACGAGGAGGCGCCGCAGCGGCGCGGCGATCGGCGGGGGCATCATACTTGTAAAGATGGATGGTCAATCCCGGCCATCACGTTCCGCGTGCCGTGGCGCCCCGGCCAATCTGGCCGGGGACGATTGTTCGCGCGCCCACCGCACCATAGGTTGCGGCCCGCGGCAAGCCGCGCGGCCGGAGGGTGGGCATGGGGCGATTCCTGGTGACGGGCGGCGCGGGCTATGTCGGCAGCCATGTCGCGCTCGCGCTCCGGGAGCGGGGGGACGAGGTGGTGGTGCTGGACGACCTGCGGCAGGGCCATCGGGCTGCGGTTCCGGCCGGCACTGAACTCGTGGTGGCCGATGCGTCGGACCGGAAGCGCGTGGACGAGATCTTCGCCTCCTGGCGGTTCGACGGGGTGGTCCACCTTGCTGCGATCTCGCTCGTGCCGGAGAGCATGCGCGAGCCGCTGCGTTACATCGGCGAGAACGTCGCGACGACGGTGACGGTCGCGGAGGCGGCGATACGCGCGGGGTGCCGCCGCTTCGTGCTCTCCTCCACCGGCGCTGTGTTCGGGCATCCCGACGCTCTGCCGATCGGGGAGGAGGCGGCGACGAAGCCCGTCTCCCCCTATGGTGAGTCGAAGCTCATGGGCGAGCGCGCGCTGGAATGGGCGGACCGGGCGCATGGCCTGCGCTCCGCCGCGCTGCGCTACTTCAACGCCGCCGGAGCCGATCCCGAAGGGCGCCTCGGCGAGGACCACGACCCGGAAACGCACCTGATCCCGAACGCAGTGAACGCGGCGCTCGGGCTCGGGCCGCCGCTCCTGGTGTACGGCACCGACTACGACACGCCCGACGGCACAGCGGTGCGAGACTACGTGCACGTCACCGATCTTGCGGAGGCGCATCTCCTCGTGCTGGACCGCCTCGCGACCGGGCCATCCTGCCGCTACAACCTCGGCAGTGGGACCGGCTATTCGGTGCGGGAGGTGATCGATGCGGTGGAGCGGATCTCCGGCCGCCCGGTGCCGCACAGCTTCGGTCCGCGCCGGCCCGGGGACCCGCCGACGCTCGTCGCCGCGAATGACCGGTTGTGCCGTGACACGGGCTGGACGCCGCGCCGCGGAAGCCTCGATCAGATCGTCGGCACCGCCTTCGCCTGGCGGGTCGCGCACCCCCGCGGCTATCGCGGCCTCGACGCGGCCTGAGGCGACTCCCGGGTGCGCATCGCCCTGCTGATGAGCCACGCCGACCGCTCGATGGCCGGCGCGCTGCGGGACATGCACTTCATGCGCTCGCTCGCGTTGCTGGGCGCAACCATCGCGGTCTTCCGCATGCATGCGGGGCGGCAAGTGGAAGAGGAGCGCTTCCTCGACGGGTCGGTGTCCGTCACGTTCTGTCCCTCGGACGATCCGGCGCCGATCCCGCACCGGCAGGTCTCGGCCGCGCTCGTCGAGGCGGTTCGGGGCTTCGCGCCCGACGTGATCCTGTTCAAGGGGCTGGGCTACGAGGTGAATGCCCATCTCCATCGGGCTCTCGGCGGCGGCGCGCGCGCAGGCCTCATTGTGGGCGGCGGTGTCTCGGACCCGGTGCTGGATTCGGCGACGTTCGTTTTCGGCGAGTATCCCGCGCAGCTCCGGCGGCACTTCCCCCGGCACGCCGCGGCGGGAACGGGCTTCGTGATGCCGAAATACGTGGACCTGGATCTGGCCGCGGCGCCGGCCGAAGGGCCGGTGCTGCACGACATCGTCAATGTCGGTGGCCTGCACGACAAGCGGAAGAACCAGGCGGACGTGCTGCCGCTCACCGCGCTGGGGCGCGTGGTCCTGGTGGGCGGCGGCAAGCCGACCGAGGCGATGGCGGCGGCGATCAAGGCGGCCGACCGGTCGCGCCTGAAGCTCGCGGGGCGGCTGCCGCAGCCGGACCTCCTGCTCCTCCTCAAGCGCTGCCGGGTCATGGTGCACACCTCCACCATGGACGGGCTGCCGCGGGCGGTGGTGGAAGCCATGGCGTGCGGCCTGCCGGTCGTCGTGTACCGAGACACCATCTATGGCGGCTTCACCGAGGGGCAGCACGGCTTCATGGTTGGCCGCGACGCGCTGCGGCCGGCGGTGGAACTGCTGCTGCGGGAGGAGAAGCTCCGGCGTGCCATGGGCCAGCGCGCCCGTCGCTACGTGCAAGAGCAGCACGGCATTCCGGCGATTGAGCGAACCGCGGCCTCATTCCTGCGATACCTGGCGGGGGCGCGCGCCGATGCCTGACGCTTTCCGCCGGATCGTCTTCACCGGGGACGTCCTGCGGCCCGCCGAGGTCGCCTTCCGCGCCGGTCAGACAGAGAACATCCAGTGGTTCCATCGCCTGTTCCGCGTCCACGCCGCGGAGGCGACGGGCCTTCCCGTCGAGTGCGCCACCTGGGGCGAGGGCTTCGACACCGAGGCTGCCTATGACCACTGGGGCGTGGAGCGGAGTTGGCGCGGCTGGGCAGAGATCTGCGACACCGCGATCGCGCCCGAGGGCGTGCTGCGCGTCTTCGACGAGGCCTATGGTGGAGCCGTCGTCATCGGCTTCGAGCTTTCGGAGACCGCCAAGCGTGTGCTGAGCGTGCTCGGCGTCCCGTTCCTCGATTTCAGCATCCATCCGGTCCGCTTTCTGGACGATGTGTTCTTCGCCATCCAGACGAACGATCCCGCGGTCTTCGAGGCCATGCTGCCCTACCACGCGGAGTCCGCCGGGTTTCACGGCGCGGCGGGGCTGCTCGCGGCATCTGCGCTGAAGTTCCTTCCGAACCTGCGGCTGCAGTCGGACCGGCTGCTCGTGGGGCAGACGCGGGTGGACCGTTCCCTCGTTCGTGGCGGGCGGGTGCTGGACTTGTCCGACTTCGCGACAACGCTGCGCGCGGCGGCAGCACCGACGGGGCGGATCGCGTTCAAGCCGCATCCCTACGCCAGCGGCGATTTCGGCCTTCTGGCGCTCGGCCTACCTTTGGCGGTGGTCGAACGGACCAACGCCAATATTTATGCGCTCCTGGCCAGCGGCGACGTGCGGGAGGTGATCGGCGTTTCCTCCTCCGTGTTGCTGGAGGCGCGCTACTTCGGTGTGCCGGCCCGCTGGCTGCTCGGATCGCCCTTCGACATTCCGGACAGCATCGCCGAGGCGCAGCCTGGGCAGCACCTGAGCGTCGTGGACGCGGCATTCGACGTGGATTTCTGGCGCGAGTGCCTCGCCCCCCTGGTGCCGGTCACGGCGTGCGATGGTCAGCGCTGGCGGCGTCCGCCGAACAGCCTGCGCATGTCCCTGCGGAACTTCTGGGGCTTCAACGAGCTGAGCACCGACTTCATGGTGGCCATCCGCCGGCCGGATGGGCCGGTGCGCTAGTCCCGCTCCACCGTGACGCTGCGCAACCCCACCCCGAGGACTCGCGTGTCCGGGCCCGCGGCGTCGGCGAAGGAGGGACCGAGGAGAACGAGGACGAGGCTGCCATGGCCGCCATCCTCCGGAGCCGTGTAGTCGGCGCCGAGCGTGGCCCGGCTGGGGGCCGCCCGCACGAGCAAGAGCTCCAGCGGTTGCCCGTTCGCGAGAACCGTGATCGCCGATGCATCCAGCGCCGCCTGGAAGGGTGCGACGACGTCCAAGCGGATCATCAGACGCCCGCCGCCGAGGCTTGGGAGGATGATGGAGGCAGCGCGGTCCGTCCCGCTCCAGCGCCAAGATTCCGCCCCCGTACCCTCCGCCGAATGCCAGCCGAAGCCGTGGAAGGCGGGGTCCGCCGCATGCACCGCGACACGTCGGGGAGGCGGGGGAGGGGGTGCCGCCCGGCCCTCGGGAATGTGGCGCAGAGGATCGAGGCTGATCCATTCGCCGCGGCTGCGGCGCGTCTCCAAGGCGGCCTGGGCCGCGGCTTCCGCCCGGGCATCCGCGCGGCCGATCTCGGCAATCAGCGCTTCGGCCAGAGCCCGCAAGGCAGGGTCGCAGACGGCGATGAGGTTCTCGAGCCGGTCCCGGATCGCGCCCGCGCGGGCCCGGGCGGCGGCATCCTCTACCGCGCGGTCGGCGCGGCGCAGCGCGGCGAGGTCGAGCCCGTCGCTAAGGGTTTCGAGCGGAAGGCCGGGCAGGGTCTGGGGCGGCATGGGCGTGTCAGGATACCGCGGGAAGCGGGGCAGCGGAACGCGCGGCGAGGGCGATCTGGGCGAGGCCGCGCAGGGCCGCCGTCGCGACGGGCCGGCCGAAGGCGGACCGCCCCAGGCGGAAGGCCTCCTCCCCGATTCGTCGCCGCGTGGCGGGCTGGCGTAGCAGGGTCTGGAGATGCGCGATGTATTCCAGGCGCGACCGCGCAATGAGGTACGCGCGGCCCTCTCCCTCGCCGATCCCGAAGGCGGCTTCCTCGGTCAGGACGGAGGGCAGGCCGCGGCAGAGGTATTCCACGGTCTTGATCTTCAGCCCGCCGCCGTAGAACACGGGATTGATCCCGATATCGGCGGCGTCGAGGAATGCGCCGAGGTCGTCCACCTGGCCGTGCAGGACGAGGTTGCGGGAGTTCGCCGCGAGGTCCGACAGCGACTCGCAGACCCGTCCCGCCACGTGCAGCAAGGCGCCCTCCTCGTCGACACAAGGCCAGACCTGTTCGAAGAACCATCGCATCCCGTCCCGGTTCATCGGGCTGTCGCCGCCGATGAAGACAATGCGCCGCGTGGGCCGAGCCGCATCGGTCCAGGCGAGTTCCGGCACGGTGTGCGGCAGGTGCAGGGACCGGTTTGGAAGGGCGCCGTCGATCGTCGCGTGCTCGACGCCCTGAATCGCGAGGACCGTCTCGAATCCCGAAAGGATCTCCATCTCCTCCAGGATAGGGATGCGCAGGAAGTGCTCCCGCTCGAAATGCTCGAAGTTGAGGGTTCGGAGGGACATGAGGTCGTGCGTGTCGAGCACTCGAAGGGCGGGCATGTTGCCGGCGTGCCGAAGATAGGAGAGGCGGATATACTGGAGGATGACGAGGTCGTAGTCCCGCTCCGCCAGCAGCGCCGTCATCGCATCGAGATGGGCGGCGACGAAGGAACGCCGCTCGAAGGGAGTCAGTGGAAGCCGTGCAGGAGGCGTGTGGTCCTCGTCTTCGGACCCCTGCGAGTCGAAGACTGTGCCGCGGGGACCGAGGACGCGGGCGGCCGCGGCAGCATCCTCGGGCCCCAGCGCGCCGAGGTGGAGAAGATCGAGGTCCATGGCGCCCCGCGCCGCGCGGACGAGTTCGGTGATGCGGGCCTCGTTGCCGAGCCCAACACGCCAGAAGGGGATGTCGGTGACCAGCAGCGCGCGGGGACGCCGGATCAGGCGTTCCAGCGACTCCCGGCTGCAGAAGGGGGCGATCTGCCGCTCCACCTCGGCGGCGTAGCGGCGGAACAGTGTCGCGCTCTCCTCTGCGACCGCGGTGCGGAAGGCTGCGTCATCGACCCAGCGGCGGGCCAGGGCGGCTGTTGCCGGCGCACTCGCCGCCGCGTGGAAATGCGCGCGGGCCGCCAGGCCGGCGAAGGCCTCGGCCGTGCCGATCACCGGCCGTCCATGGGCCAGGGCCTCGACTGTCTTGATCTTCAGCCCGGTCCCGCCCTCGTGCGGATTCACAGCCAGGTCGAGGCCGGCAAGAAAGGGGCCGGGCTCCTCGACCCGGCCCACCGGTTCCAGCCCCGGCCTCGCCGGGCCGACCAGGCCGGAGGCCCCCCCGGCGACCTGCACCACCGCGCGGTGCTCCGCGAGGTAGGCGAGATCGAGATTGCCGAGAAAGCGGTTGATCGCGTGACCGTTGATGGGGTTCCCGCTGCCGAGATAGCCGATCCGCCATCCGTCCCCGACGCGGGGCGGCGCAGGGGACGCCGGAGGGATGAAGCCGAGCGTCGCGACGGGCGTCCGCGTCGTCTCCTCCAACGCGGCGCGCTCGTCATCCTGAATGGCAAGGACGAGATCGGCGCGGTCCAGGCCGCGACCCTCCTCCTCCCGCGTCGTGTGAAAGAAGGCGGCAGGCAGGCCGAGCGCCTTCAGGCGCAGGTGGCGGTCGGCGAAGACATCGTGCGTGTCGATCACCTTCAGCGTGCCGGCCGGGAAGAGGTCCAGCGCGCGGGAGAGAAACACGTATTCCACGAGGACGAGGTCGTAGGTTTCCGCCGCCGCGACGGCGCCGATCCCGGCCTCCAGCTCCGGCGTCCACCAGTCGTCCACCGCATGAGTCTGTTCGAGCGTCCGCCGCTCCGCCTTGCGATCGTGCGGCAGCAGGATCAGCGCGTCCCAGGCCGCGCGCATCGCGTCCAGCGCCACGCCGTCCACCGTTTCCCGCTGCACGAAGAGGAACTCGACGCGATGGCCGAAGCCCTTCAGGCGGGACAGCATCGCGTGGATGCGCTGCCGGTTCCCGGCATCCTGCGGGTGAGACGGTGTCGGCGAGATGACGAGGACCCGCATCCCCGGCCTACATCCGGTTCGGGATGCCGTTGCGATCCAGGTGCGCCTTCATGCGGGCGTAGCCCCAGCGGAACTCCTCCTCGAAGGCGTCGAAGCGCGCCTCGGCATAGAGCTCGCGCCAGGGGCGGTCGCGCAGGTCCTCTTCCGTCACCAGAGGGATGCGGTGCGTGTTGGCCAGCTCCGCGCTGCGCTCGTCATAGTCCACGAGAATGGAGGGCGTGCCGTTCGCCAGCGCCGGCAGCACCCCGTGGACGCGGTACCCGATTGTCATGTCCTGCTGGCGGACGAAATCGTCGTATTCCTGCCCCGTCTTGTAGAAGAACAGGCGGTCCCGGTAGATCCGGAGCATCTGCTCCTCGTCCTCGGGCGTGAACCATCGGCGGCGGCGCAGCTCCTCGGTCGCCGCCTCGATCCGATCCTCCTGGCGCAGGGCAAAGGCCCGCTCCTCCAGCTCGCCGTGCACCGTCACGGTGAGGTCCGTCTCCCGGTCCAGCCGGAGCATCGTCGCCTTCTGCACCGACAGGTAATCCGCCACGTTTCGGGAATAATTGTGCCCTGTCTCCCGCCGCAGGGAGAACGCGACCTTCTTCACGGCATCGGGCGCCACGCGGCGCAGCCGCATCTCCGGGTCCCGCGCGCGGAAGATGGAGGGGCAGCCCACCACCTCCACGTTCCGGATGCCGTTATCCCACAGGACCTCGGCGGAATAGGCGCCGCGAACGCCGATCGTCGCGCAGCGGTCCGCGATGGCGTTCCAGACCCGCAGCGGCTCGGGCGGGAGGACGATCTTGCGGCGCGTGACCGCCTGGGCGCCGACTCCGGCCGCGATGACCGGGATCTTCAGACGATCCAGCACCTCGGTAGCGCGGCGGAAGTTCGTGGACTCATGGATGAAGTTGGAGCCGCGCAGGAAGACGAAATCGTACTCCGCGTTATAAAGGTCGATGCGGGACTGCGTGGGCTCGGTGATCTCGAGCGGACGCAGGGCGGAGAAGTCGAACATCCGCAACGTGCTCTCGTAGACCATCATGTCGCCGATGTTTGCGTAGGTGCCCGTCAGCGTCTTCTCATAGAGGCGAGCTTTGTCGTGGTCGTAGACCTGACCGGCAGGGATCATGACCAGCGCCTTGGCGGGACGGCCGACCGGAAGTGGAACCCGCTCCAAGCCGGAGAGGTCGCGGCCGTCCACCGTGCGGGCGCGCAGCGGCGACCGCGAGCCGGCGAGGGCCTCACCCTCAGGCAGGGGGATCGCGAAGCGTTGCAGGCCGTCCGGTCCCGGCGCGACCGTCCCGCTTCCGACCACGCGGTCACCGGAGACGATCTCGATCCCGGTGCCGGCCCGTCCGGCGAACTGTCCGATCGCCTGACGCGCCGTGACCGTCTCCAGCCGCCCCGCCGCGATCGGGCGGCGGGCGGGCGGGGGAAGCTCGGTCAGGGCATCGGGCAAGGCGCGGTCTCCGCGGGCAGGTCGTCCCCTGGTGCCACGCGCGCCCAGCCCCCGGCAAGCGCCGCTCTACATCCGGTGCGGGATGCCGTTCCGCACAAGGTGGTCCCGCATTCGGTCATAGCCCTTCGGGAAGGCAGCCTGCCACTCGGCGAAGCGGGCAGGGTCGTAAAGGTCCAGCCCGCGGCCGCGAAGGGCGGCCTCGTCCAGCATCGGGATGCGATGGGTGCGGGCGAGCTCGGCGCTGCGCTCGTCGTAGTTCACCAGCATGGACGGGATGCCGTTGGCCAGGGCCGGAAGCACCCCGTGGACGCGATAGCCCAGGGTGATATCCATGTCCCGGACGAAGTGGTCGTATTCCTCACCGGTCTGATAGAAGAAGCTCCGATTGCGGTAGAGGTCGAGCATGGCTGCCTCGTTCACCGGGTCCAGCCAGCCGGATTGGCGGAGCTTCTCAGTGGCTGCCGGGATGCGCGCCTCGTCGTGCAGGGCGAACCACTTCTCCTCGGCCTCGCCGTGTACCGTGACGTGCAACTCGCACTCCCGGTTCAGCCGCATCATGAAGGCCTTCTGGGTGGCGGCGTAGGAGGAGAGGTCCCGCGCATAACCCTTTCCCGTCTCCCGACGCAGCGAGAACGCGGCCCGCCGCACGCCCCCGCGCGGCGGTAGGCGCAGCCGGAGGTTGCGGTCGCGCGCCCGGAAAAGGGAGGGGCATCCCACGACCTCGACGTTGCGGACGCCATTGTCGGCCAGCACCTCCGCCGACCACGCGCCGCGGGTGCCGACTGCGGCGCAACGGTCCGCGATCGCGTGCCACACCCGGCGCGCCTCGGGCGGCAGGCTGATCCGGCGCCGCTCCGCCGACTGGGCGCCGACGCCGACCGCCACGACCGGGATCTTGAGGCGCTCCAGCACCTCCGGGGCTCGTTCCCAGTCCATGTACTCGTGGATGAAGTTCGAGCCGCGGAGGAAGGCGAAGTCGAACTCCTCGTTGGCGCGGCGGATCGTCTCGTCGGTCGGGTTCGCGATCTCCAGCGTTTGCAGCTCGACGTAGTCGAGGAGCTTCAGCGTGCTCTCATAAACCATGAGGTCGCCGATGTTGCCGTAGTCGCCCTCCAGGATGCGGTTGTAGAGGCGGACCTTGTCGTGCTCGTAGACGTAGCCGGCCGGGATCATGACCAGGGCGCGGGCGGGGCGGGACGGTGCGACCGGCCGGCGCGCGGAGCCGGCGAGCGGCCGGCCATTCAGAACGCGCACCGAATAGGCACTTCCCGGCTCGGCCGGCCCGGGCAGCGGCAGCGCGAAGGGAACGACCCGCCCCCAGGGCTCGGCCCTCGCCGTGGCGGGGGCGATCACCTGCGTCCCGCAGGGCTCGTCGTCCCGCAAGATCTGGAGCGTGACCCGTCCGCCACCGAGCACCGCGGCATCGAGCCAGCCCTCAATCCGCTGGTCCGTGACGCGGTCCACGCGTCCCGCGGGACGGCCGGGCGCGCCCGGGGCATCGTTCATCGGTGCAGGTCCATCCCAAGATCCGGCCAGGATCACTGACCCGCGTTCCATGCTATCCTTCGCCCGCATGCGCAAGCGGTGGCGGGGAGCGCCGTCGCCCGCAGCCGGACGGGGTGGTGGATGTATCGCGAGCTGGACCCGCGCTTTCAAATCGGACTGGATTTCGCCGGCGATGTGACGCCAGAGGTCGGGGCGGTCTTCGGATGGGTTCGGCACCCGGCGACCGCTTCCGTCGAGATCACGGTGGACGGCACGCCGGGCACGCCGTTTCCGCTCCGGCTGCTGAGCGTCCACCTGCGGGACGACGTGGAGGCACCGCCGGGATCGGTGGTCACCGGCTTCAACCTCGTTCACGAGAACCCGAAGGGCGCGCCGGGCCGCCACCTCGTGGTACGGGCCGGATCGCTGGCCTGGTCCATCGACCTGTTCACCTCGGACTTGCCCGCGGATCCCGAGACCAAGGAGCCCATCGCCGTCGGCAGGGCCATCGCGATCCGCAACTGGACCGCGAATCTCGACCTGTTGCGGGAGAGCATCCTCGCGCCCGACCTCAGCCCCCTCTTGAAGGGGGACCGCCCCTTCGGCCTCTTCGCCGATTGGCTGGACCGCTGGCCGAGCATCGTTGGGGCAGGTGACTGGGTGGGCGAGTTCCGCCGCGCCGCCGCCGTGGTGCTGCCGACGGGAGAGGTAGCGATCGCGGGGTCCTTTACGGCGCCGGCGGCGGATGACCGCGTCACCGTCGAGGCGCTCGCCGTGGTGACGCCCAAGGCCGGCCCGATGCGGGCGATGCCGATGCGCGATGTCCGGACCGTCGGCTTCGGGCAGGGCTTCGCCCTCTACGGCCACATTCCCGAGCCGGCACCCGGCGAGGTGGTGCAGCTCATCGTGAGCACCCGGCGCGACGGACGAGGCCAGTGGCTGCGGGCCGAGGCAGCGGGAGGAGAGGCGAGCACCCTGATGGACATTCTCTCCCTCGCGGGGATGGAGCTTCCCGCGTCCGACCAGCCAGCCGTCCGAACCTGGATGGAGGCGGTCCTGGCTGCCCGGATGGACGCGCTTCGGGCGCCGATCGCGCGGATCGCCGCCGCCGGGGGGGACCCGCCGGGCTGGCCCGCGACGGCGCTCGTGTTCGACCTGGAGGATGTCTACGCCGCGCGGCTGCTAGGGCTGCTGGCGCCCGCGCTGGAGGCGCGCTTCGGGCGGATCGTCCTCTCCGGCGCGGCGGCGGCACGCGCCGCCGCCGCGCTGGCGGGCCGGCGGCTGGAGGTGTCGGTCCAGCCGCACCCGACGGCCGCCCTCCTCGCCGCCTCGGGCGAGGGACGGGTGGTGCCCCTGGACACCGCCGCGCTGACCAACGCGGCAGTCGAGGCGGACTTGGAGAGCCGCACCGGCTGGGGCCTGGACGGGAGTCGGCTGTCCGACCTCGCGCTGTTGCATGCGATGGCCGGAACAGGCGACCTGTCCCGCACCCTCAGGAGGATCTGCGCCCAGCGCGAGCCCGAGCCAGAGGGCGCCCTGCGGTACGCGCCGCCCGCTTCGCGGGGAGATGCCGTGGGCAGCCTCGTCGCCGCGCATCTGACGGAGATCTGGCAGAGAGCCATGCCGGCCGCGGAGGGCCGCGCATGACCGGCACTGGGCCTTCGGTCTGCATCGTCTCGCACGCGCATCCCGACTTCTCGAAGGGCGGCGGGGAGATCGCGGCCTATCGGCAGTTCCTCACCCTCTCGGCGGAGGGCTGGCCGGCCCGCTTCGTCTCGGCGGTCGATCTGCCGGGCGGCCAGGCGCCGGCCGACCGCGAGCAGCCCATCGCCCGCTACGGAGAGGCGGAATTCCTCTACGCCGTCGGCGGCATGGAGGAGGACCGGCTCTGGTGGCGCAGCGCCGAGGAGCGCCGGGCGCTGGTGGAGCTCCTCGCCGGTTTCGGTTCGCAGGTCTACCATTTCCACCACTACTGGCGCGTCGGGTTGGACCTGATCGCGGAGTTGGCGGACATGCGGCCGGACGCGATCATGGTCGGGACGCTGCACGAGATGCTGGCGATCTGCTCCCACCACGGCCAGATGATCCGCACCCGCTCCCGAGAGCTCTGCCGCAAGGAGACGGCGCAGCGCTGCCTGCAATGCTTCCCGGACCAGACGCTGGAGCGGATGCGGCTGCGCAAGGCGCTGATGTTGACCGGGCTGCGGCGCCTCGATCGCCTGATCTACCCGAGCGACTTCATCGCCGGGCGCTACGCCGCCTGGGGCCTGGACCCCTCGCGCGGCACCGTACTCGAGAACTATCTCGGGGACGACTTCCTCTCCCGTCCGCGCCGCGCCTGGCCGCCGCCGTCCCACATGTCCCGAGAATTCGCCTTCTTCGGGCAGCCGACGGAGTTCAAGGGGCTCGATATCCTGGTCACCGGCTTCGCGATGGCGCTCCGCGATGACCCCACTCTCGCGATGACGGTCCACGGGGCGACGGCCGAGGAGACGCTGCGCTTCTTCCCCGGCCTCGCGAGCGCGGTCGCCGCGTGCGGCGACCGGCTGACCTTCGGCGGCCGCTACGACGCCACGGACGTGCTCGACCTGATGGAATCCGCGGGCTGGGTCGTCCTCCCGTCCATCTGGTGGGAGAACTCCCCGGTGGTGATCCAGGAGGCGCGGCGCGTGGGCACGCCGCTCATCGTCTCGGGCATCGGCGGCATGGCAGAGAAGGTGCAGGCGGGGGTGGACGGCCTGCATTTCCGGGCGGGCTCCGCGCCCGACCTCGCCCGCGTCCTCCTGCGGGCGTCGGAGCCAGAGGTGCATGCCGGACTGGCCGGCACGGTGCGGGACGTGATCGACCGCGACGCCTTCCTGGATGGGCTGCGGGCGATCTACGACCTTCCGCGGGAGGAAATGCCGGACCTCTCAGAGGCGGCCTGACGCGCACGGCGGGCCGGTTCCGGCCCGCCGCTCCCGCGACGGCTGGTGTGAGACACCGCCCGTCTACCTCAACGGATCAGGCGATCTGGAGGTCTTGCCCGGTGTTCAGGCCGCGTCCTGCGTCGCCACGATCTTCGCCGGCCTCGCTTCCAGCCGGTGCGGCAGGTTGTTCTCGGTCAGGAAAGACTCCAATTCGGTGAAACGCCTGCTGTAGGCGGCCTCAAAGCGGTCCCACTTCGCCTCGTTCCAGGCCGCCTCGAAGGAGAACTTGTCCATCGTCTTCGACTCAACCGAGGGAATACCGAGAGTCTTCACGAACTCCCGGGTGCGCGTGTCGTAGACGACGTAGAGCGCCGGCACGCCGTTCGCGAGCGCGATGAGGTTTCCGTGCAGGCGGAAGCCGGTCACCGCGTCGAGCGAACGCACCGCCCCCTCGAAGCCCGCCACGCTCTCGAAGACCCGAAGCGTGCGGTCGTAGACGTCCAGCAGGCGGTCCCCCGGCGTCGCGAGCCAGCGGTCCTCCACCAACGACGCGACGGCCCCGGCACGGGCGGCCTCGTTGTCCGGGAGCACGCCCTTGCGGGCGTAATAATAGGCCTTCTCCTCCAGCTCCCCGGCGCAGAGCAGATCCATGTCGAAGCGCTCGTCCAGCGTGCGAATGAGGTAGCGCTGCAGCGTCGCGCTGCCATAGGTCTTGCGCCGAAGGGTGAAGCCCAGCCGGCGGATGTCCTTCGCCTCCGTGCGGGGGAGGGAGATCCGGCGCTTGCGGTGGCGGAACACGGTCGGGCAGCCGATGATCCGGTGGCTCTTGATGCCGACCTTCTCCAGCGCTTCCGCCGAGAGCTCGCCGCGGATCGCGAGGCTCTTGGATCGCTCCGCGATAATCTGGAACAGCCGCTCCGTGCTGTCGTTCATGTGCCGCTCGGCGTTTTCCGGCGTCTGCACGCCGACGCCGAAGGCGTGGACCGGCACGTGGATCTTCTCCAGGAGGGCGTTCGTCGCATCCCAGTTGCCGTTCGGATTGATGTAGTTCGACCCGCGCAGGAAGATGTAGTCCAGCGTCCGGTATTTCTCGAGCCGCTCCTCCGCGCCCCTGCCGGTGGACGGCGAGACGGTGACGACCTCCGCGTGCTCCAGGATTTTGAGCGAGCTGTCGAAGACGAAGGAATCCCCAATATTCGTGAAGGACTGGACGGACTTCGCCGGGTCGCGGGCCCAGTAGCTCTCCACGTCGTCGCGGCCGGTGATGTTGCCCGCCGGGCCGAGCACGCCGATGCGCGGCTTGCGGCCGGCGCCGGCCACGGGAGAGGTCTCGCTCATGTTCGGCTCCGAGATTTTCAAGGGGGATATTAACCCAGGCGGCCGGATGACCGAAGCGCGGAAGCACTCGATGCCGGCCCGGGCCGGGTCCCGCCACCGTGATGGTGACGGCTGCGTGACGCCTCGTGAAACCGGGTCCCGGGCCTTGCCTCGGCCGGCCCGGCCGTGCCGTCATGGCCCCCCGTTCCAAGGAGTCCTCGATGACGACTGTCCCCTTCGCTCGCCCGGCCGGTCGGCCCACCCCCGGCGCTGCCGCCCGGCTGGCCCACCCGCTGCGGGCCGCGATGCTCGGGGCAGCGCTCCTGCTCGGCGGGGTGGCCGGACCCGCCTCCGCTCAGCCGATGCTCTACGAGCAGCGCCTGCCGGAAGGCTTCGCCTTCATCCGCATCGCGAACGCGCTGCCGGAGGGAGCAACCATCCGTCCCGACTTCCGCGACCCCGTGACCCTCGGCGGCAACGGGGCGGAGCGCGTCAGCCCCTACTACGTGGCAGAGGACGTCGCGAACCGGCCGGTGAAGTTCCAGGTGACGATCGGCGGCACCACCACGGAGGTCCAGACCACGGTGAAGGGCGGCGGGCTGAACACCGTCATCCTCCAGCGCCGCGGCAACGAACTCGTCGCCACCTCCGTGGAGGACCAGCAGGAGTACAACCAGACCCGCGCCCGCCTGACCTTCTACAATGCCGTGGCGGGCTGCGACGGGGGTGCGCTCGCCCTCGACCCTTCAGGGCAGTCGGTCTTCTCGGGCGTCGGGCCGATGCAGGGCCGGACCCGCAGCGTCGCCCCGGCCGCCGCCGTGGTCCGGCCGAGCTGCGGCAACCAGCGCGCGGCGAACCTTGACCTCGGGCGGCTCCAGGCGGGCGGTCTGTACAGCGTGTGGCTCATGGCGCCGCAGGGCCAGCCGACGGCCTTCCTCGTCCGCGATACCATCACGCGCTGATGCGGGCGGGCGTCTTTCGGGCCGCGCTGGGCGGGGTGCTGGTTTCGGCCGGACTGGCGATGGCCGGCCCCGCTGCGGCCCAGTTGGCCGCCTGTCCGGCCATCCCGCCCCGCAATCCCATGCCGCGGGAGGCCACGCCGGAGTATCTGGAGGAGCCTCACTGGCGGGCCCGGGTCGCCGAGGTGTCTCGCCTGACGGCGGGCGACCTGTCCCGCGTACAGGTCGCCTTCCTCGGCGACTCCCTGACGCAGGGATGGTTCCCGCTCATCTACGACCAGTATTATGGTCATCGAAGCGCCATCAACCTCGGCGTGACCGGCGACTTCACCCAGGGGCTGCTCTGGCGGTTGCAGCAGGGCGGTCACTGGCCGGCGTCGCTGCGCCCGCGTCTGGCCGTGCTCCTGATCGGCACGAACAATTCCCTCCATGCCCAGCGGCCGGAGGACACGGCCCTTGGCGTGGCGGAGGTCGTGCGCACGATCCGGCAGCGGTCGCCGACCACGCGGGTCCTGATTGTCGGCCTGCTGCCGCGCGGGATGGACGCGTCCGACCCCGCGCGTCAGGCCAACCAGCGGGTGAACGCGATGATCGCTCGCTGCGCCGATGACCGTAACGTCTTTTACACCGACCCCGGCGCCTATCTGGTGGACGGGCAGGGGCGGTTGTCCGACCAGATCGCCTATGACCGGCTGCACCTGACCATGGTGGGTTACGCGATGCTCGGCGCGGGGCTGGAACCGACGATCCGTCGACTGCTGGGGAACTGACGGGGCACCGGCCCCGTCAGTCCGGCGCTCTCACCAACGGGCGATGAAGGCGCGCTCGGCCTCGGTCAGCGGCTGCGGCACGACGCGTTCCGGGATCTCCCAGATGATCAGGCGGGGAGGAGATTCCCGGTAGGTCTCCCCGGAGAAGTAGGTCGCGGCCGCGCCGGCGAACCCGCCGCCGGCCGTCGCGCCGTTGAACACCGTGCTCCGCAGCGCCTCCTGAAGCGCGCCGTGGAAGTTCGCATTCACGGAGTAGGAGGAGCCGATCAGGGCGACCTCTGGCGAGGGCGTCTCGTCCAGCAGGCTGCCGCCGCCGGAATCGCCGCCCTCCGGCGCGGCCGTCGTCTCCTTCCGCTCCCGATCGGGATCGGGCCGGACCGCATTGGGCACGTGGTCCAGGCTCGTGATGCGCAGCAGGTCGCCCGGGCCGTCCGTCTCCTCCGCCGCGGCGGTCGTGCGGAATTCCTCACCGCGCGTGAGGTCCCGGTTCTGGACGGCCTGCGCGATGGCCTGCGCCGCGGCGCGGGCGCCTGCCTGGTTCCAGTGCGTGTCGGTCCGGTAAAAGGCGCCACCGGGCTGGCGCTGCTGCGCCGAGAGCGCGGGCAGAAGCGCGATCGGCTCGATACCGCGTGCTCGCAGCGCCGCCAGGAAGGCGTCGTAGCGCGCGGCCGCTTGGGCGGAGTGCGGGACGCCGCAGAGCTTGTCGGCCGCCACCCGCGCCTTGTCGGGCACCACCGCGACCGCGAGCGCGATGTTCCGCGCGGCGAGGGCCGCCTGCACGCGGCGGACGCCCTCCGCCCTCTCTGCCATTGCGACGTCCGCGTTGGGCCAGGGGCGCAACTCCTCGGTCAGGAACATCGTCTCGTCGCAGCCGATCCGCACCTGCGGACCGCCGGACCCGAAGAGCGCATAGCGGAACACACCGCCCGAGGCCCGGAGTAGCGGGTCGGCCGGAAGCTGGTGCGCCATGACGTAGTTCACCGCCGCCGTCGTCCGGCCGGCGAGGAAGGAGGACAGGTTGAGCGTCGGCCGGAGCCGCTGCTGCGCCGGGGCGCTGGCGATCGCCATCACGCCCTGATACGCGCCGACGAGCAGCAGGACGGCGGTCGCCGCGCCCTGGAAAGCGGCGGCGCGGTGAAGGCCCTTCCAGGTGGAGGGGGGCGCGGCGGGAGCGGGCATCGCGACCTCAGAACTGGAAGTAGAGGAAGGGGACGGCCGCGCGGCTGTAGAGCAGCACGACGCAGAGGAGGAAGCCGGCGAGCGGTCCGATCACCCACAGCGCGCGGGAGAGGGGGTCCATCTCCTCGGGCCGGCGGAAGAAGGGCAGACGGGTGCCGAGCAGCGGCAGGTAGACGACGATGATCGCGATCACCATCGTCCACCATTGGTCCGCCGTGACTTGCCAGGCGAGGGCGTCGGTCAGCCCGAAGCCGTTCAGCCCGATCATCCCGCCATACATGGTGAAGGCGTTGTGGACGTCGTGCGCGCGGAACACGACCCATCCGATCACGGCCGCGAGCATCGTGAGGACGTTGCCTACGATCCAGGGCATCGGGCCGTTGCCGACGCCGCGCCAAGCCCGGTGCGCCGCCAGAAGTCCGCCGTGCCAGAAGCCCCAGATGATGAAGGTCCAGTTGGCCCCGTGCCAGAATCCGCCGATCACCATCGTCAGCAGTAGATTCAGGTAGGTGCGGAACGCCCCGCCCCGGTTCCCGCCGAGAGAGATGTAGAGATAGTCCCGCAGGAAGCGCGACAGCGTCATGTGCCAGCGCTGCCAGAACTCCTGAATCGAGCCCGACAGGTAGGGGTGGTTGAAGTTCTCGGGGAAGTGGAAGCCGATCATCAGCGCCAGGCCGATGCCCATCGCGGAATAGCCGGCGAAGTCGAAAAAGAGCTGGAGCGTGTAGGCGATGGCCCCGGTCCAGGCGTCCGCGAAAGTCGGGTTCGGCAGGGCGAAGGCCGCGTCCGCCACCAGGGCCACCGTGTCGGCCAGGAGCACCTTCATGCAGAAGCCGATCATGAAGCGCCGCGCCCCGAGCCCGAACTGCGCGAGCGTATGGGTGCGGGAGACGAGGTCGTCCTTGATCTCGGCGTAGCGGACGATCGGACCGGCGATCAGTTGGGAGAAAATGGCCTTATAGGTGGCGTAGTCCAGCAGCTTGCGGGTGATCGGCACCGTGCCGCGCCACACGTCCGTCAGATAGGAGACGGACTGGAGCACGTAGAAGGATAGCCCGATCGGCAGGATGATCTCCGTCCAGGCGAGGGGCGGGAGGCCGGCCGCGGCCCGGACGTCGTTGAACACACCGACGCCGAAGTTCGCGTATTTGAAATAGGCGAGCACGCCGAGGTTGCCGGCCAGCCCGAGGACCAGCAGCCAGGTCCCCAGCCGGGTCTTCGGCCCCACATGGTCCATGTACTTGACCACGTAGAAGGTGAAGACCGTGCAGAAGACGAGCAGAAGCAGGAAGTCGACCCGCCACCAGGCGTAGAACGCCCAGGACAGGACGAGGATCGGCCAGTTCCGATAGCGGAACGGCGTCAGGAAGTAGACCGCGAAGAAGAGCGGCAGGAAGAGGCAGAGAAACTCGAAGGAGGCAAAGATCATGGGAGGGCGCGCGCCTCCGCGCCATCGTCCATCCCCCGAACCCCCGTCATCCCGACCCCCTGTTGCGTGAGCGGCGCGGCCGGCCCTCCCCAGGGCCGCCGCGCCGTCCGTTCAGACCGAAGCTTTCTTAGCGGCGCTGGGCCGGTGCCGGGGCGGCGGGCGCCGCGGGGCGGGCGCCACCCTGGGCCGGCGCCGCCGGGGCCGCGCCGCCGGCCGCCTGCCCGGCGCGGGCCGCGGCCTGCACCTCCGGCATGGCGGCGATTGTCTGCGCCAGGGCCTGGCCGTAGGCCCGGTAGCCATCCACCGTGTAGTGCTGGCCGTCGAAGGTGGCCCACTGACCCGGCTGCGACAGGCGCGTGCTGTCCACATAGGTGCAGGGCGTGACGATCGTCGCGAGGTAGGCGCTCATCTCCCGGACTCGGTCGAAGGTCTTCAGGAAGGGACCGCCCTCCGTGCCCCAGCTCGGCCCGATCCAGATGCAGGGCAGGTTGAGCGACTTGATGCGGTCGGTCAGCGCCTGCACCTCGTCCCGGATGTTATCGCGGGGGAAGGTGCGCTGGACGTAGCCGGCCATGGTGTCGCCCATGCTGACCACGATCATGTTCGGGCGGTACTGGCGGACCAGCTCATCCAGCGGGGTCGTGCGGGCGTTGGCGCCGCGCACCTGCTCCAGCTGGCCGTTCTGGACGCGCTGCGCCGTGCCGCAGGAGGCGACGCGGGCCGAGAGCCAGATGCTTGCCGGCGCGCCGCAGGCCGCGAAGGACACCACGCGGGCGCCCCGCTGGATGAGCTGATCCTGCAGCGTGTGGGCGAGGTACTGCGGCGCGGCCCAGTGGCTGTCACCCAGGACAAGGAGCGAGAGGCCGGCGAGAGCGGATTGCATGCTCGGAGAACTCCAGGGATCGCGATCGTGGCGCCGTTCGGGCTGACGCCGGGCGGCCGGACTTTCGCGTGTTAAAGATGCTGACGCAATCGCCTCTCAAACGGTCGTGCCGCGGCATGGCGCAGAAGCCACGCCGTGACACGGTCAGGCGGCGAGCGGCTCGGCCGGGTCCACCAGGGCGCCCGTCCCGCCATCCGAAATCCCGAGGTCGGTCGGGTGAGGGCCGGGGTTGCAGGCCAGGGACACGCCCGTGACGGAGCGGAAGACGCGGTGCGGCAGCTTCCAGTCCATCACCGCGTCCGCGGCAGCCCGCAGTTTCGCGAAGGCGGCCGCGGTCTCGGCGGGGGGCGTCTCCGCGAGCAGCCCGGCAATCGGCAGGGGCAGCACCCCGGTGACCTGCCCGCGCGACGCCACGGACATTCCGCCGCCACAGGCGATCAGCGCGTTGGCGGCGGCCGCCATATCCGCGGGGTCCCGCCCGATGACCAAAAGATTGTGATTGTCGTGGCTGATCGTCGTGGCGATCGCGCCGCGGGGCTCATCCCAACCATCGGCGAGGCAGACCATCGGAGTCGGATCCCGCCGGCCGTGGCGGTGCAGGACGGCGATCAGCACATGGCCGGGCGGCACCTCGGCGACGCCGGCGCGCACGGTCACCGTCGCCTCCCGCCAGGCGACCACCCGCACGCCGCCGACCACCGGCAGGCGGGCCGTTCCGTCCCCGACCCCGTGAACCTTCAGGGCGAAGGCCTCGACCGGCTGGGGCGGGATCTTCACCGTGTCGCGGAGGGCGTCGGCCCGCAGCTCGCGGGGCAGTTCCTCCACCATGGCGCCGTCCTTCGCGACGAGTCGTCCGCCGGCATAGACCCGCGCGACGGTCACGGTGCGAAGGTCCGAGAGAACCGCGATCTCCGCACGGCGCCCGGGGGCCACGAGGCCGATGTCGTCCCGCTTCAGCCGCATCGCCCCGTGGAAGCTCGCGATCCGCAGGGCGTGGATCGGGTCCAGCCCGCGGGCGATCAGCCGGGCCATCACGTCCCGCAGCCCGCCCTTCTCCATGAGCTCGTCCGGGAAGATGTCGTCGGTGCACAGGACGAGGTTCGCCGGCAGCATCGGCAGCGAGTTGAGGGCCTCGACCACCTCCGGCAGCACGGGGTCGTGGCTGCCGCGCAGCTCCACCGTCAGGCCGGCGCGCAGCTTCTGAAGGAAGTCCTCCGCCCCCATGATCTCGTGATCCGAGGTGACCCCGGAGGCGGCATAGGCCTGGAGGGTCGGCCCGATCAGGTCCCGGGCGTGGCCGTTGACGTTCTTGCCCGACTCCAGCCCGGCCTCGACGATGCCCGCCATCTCCGGCCGGGCGTTCAGGACGCCGGCCATGTCCATCACCTCCGCGACGCCCGAGACCTCCGGCCAGGAGAGCATCTCCGCCATCTCGGCTGGCCCGATGTCGGCCCCGGCCAGCTCCAGTCCTGGGGCGGAGGGGACGCAGGACGGCGCGGCGACCAGCACCCGCAGGGGCAGGTTCCGGGATTGGTCCACGGCCCAGCGTACCCCCGGCACGCCGAGGACATTCGCCAGCTCGTGCGGGTCCCAGACGGTGGTGAGGGTGCCGTGGGGGACCACGGCGGTGGCGTAGTCCACCGGGGCCATGAAGGAGGATTCGAAGTGCAGGTGGCTGTCGATGAATCCGGCGGTCAGGAACATGCCGCTCACGTCATGCGTCTCGACCGCGTCCGACCGGGACCCCGGCGGATGGACCGACGCGATCAGGCCGCCGACGATGCCCACATCGGCCGGCCGCAGCTCGCAGGTGGCAAGGTCCACGACGGTGCCGCCGGTCAGCAGGAGGTCGAAGGGTTCCCTGCCCTGGGCGGCTCGGATGGCGGCGGGGCGGGCGGCGTCCACGCCGAAAGCGAAGTCATTCATCGGGCACGTCCTGCGGAGTGGGCGAGGGTCATTTCATCGGTGCGCGGCTCATAGGTCAGTCCGCGGCGTATCGCCCAGGTGTTCACCTGGAAATAGAGCGGGATGAGAGCCGTTTCGTCCCGGATCGCTCGGCGGGTCGCCTCCTGAGTGAGGCGGGAACGCTCCCCGTCATCCATCGTCTGCCGGGCGCGCTGGATCAGGGCATCGATCTCCGGGTTCGCGAAACGGCCGCGGTTCGCTGTTCCCAGGCCCAGTGAGGTATTCCAGCTATGCACCTGAGTTTCCAACATTCCTACCACCTCCGGGTTGGGCGAGAAGCCCGCGAGGTTGACGCTGTATCGAAGCTGCGCCGCCTCGCTCAGCCAGGGGCCGCGGGGCTTCGTCTCCACCGTCGCGGTCATGCCGAGGCGGGTCCACATCTGGGCGATGGCCTGGACGATCTGCTCATCGTTGACGAAGCGGTCGTTGGGTCCGTTCACCTGCACCGCGAAGCCGTTGGGAAAGCCGGCCTCGGCCAGCAGGCGCCGCGCGCCCTCTACGTCTTGGACGGGCGCCGTCAGGTCGGGGGAGGTGCCAAAGTAGCCGGGCGGTCCCAGGTCGCCCGCCGGCAGGCCCTGGCCGCGCAGGACCCGCTCCACCAGCGCCTGCCGGTTGATGGCCAGGGACAGGGCCCGCCTGACCCGGGCGTCGCGCAGCGGGTTCGCGATCGGTCCGCCGCCCCGGGCATGGACGTGTGGGCTGTTCTCGCGATCGCTGTCGAGAGTGAGGAAGATCAGCCGGTTGGACGGGCTCTCTGCCGTGGTGAATCGGGAGTCTGTCCGAAACCGCTCGAACTGCTCGGGCGGGACGATCTCGATCAGGTCCACGTCGCCCGCATTCAGGGCCGCGACGCGGGAGGCGGCAGCTGGGATCGGCCGGAACTCCGCGCGCGCGAAGACCGGGGCGGTGCCGTGGAAGGCGGGGTTCCGCTCTATGACAAAGGGACTGCCGGGCTGCCATGAGACGTGGCGCCAGGGCCCGGTGCCAATCATCGCGCGGCCCGCATTATAGTCTGTGGTGGCCGCACCCTCTCCGTGGCGCTTCGAGACGATCATCACCAGCGCCAGATTGTTGGCGAGCAACGGCGTGGGCGCGTTCGTTCTCACGCGGATGACGCCCCCGCCGGCATCCTCCACCGCCGTCACCACGCGGGTGGCATAGCCGAAGGAGGAGGGCGAGTTCGGCACGTTCCCCGCCCGGGCGATGGTGAAGGCCACGTCCTCTGCCGTGACCGGCGCGCCGTCATGGAAGCGCGCGCGGGGGTCCAGGGTGAACTCCCAGGTCGTGTCGTCCACCACCCGCCAGGCGCTCGCGATGGCGGGACGCAGGGCCTGCCGGTGGTCCTGCTCGACCAGCGGCTGGAACACGTGCCGGGCGAAGGCGATGTTCGTGATGAGGCTGGCGTAATGCGGATCGAGGCTCGTCGGTCCGGCCTCCACCCCCACGCGGAGCACCTCCTGCGCGCCGGACGCGCTCGGAAGGATCAGGGCGGCGGCGAGAAGGGCGGCGCGGAGGCGCATGCGGTCGGAGCTCCGGCGGCTGGCTTGGCGAGGGTCGGGGCAAACTGGCATGGTCGCCCGCCCGCCTCAACGGAGCCTGTACGATCCATGCCGACCGAGGAGGCCCTTCGCCCGCTCGCGGAGACGATGACGGCGTGGCGCCGCGACCTGCACGCCCATCCCGAGCTCGGCTTCGAGGAGACCCGGACCGCCGCCCTGGTAGCGTCGGAGCTGCGGGCCGCCGGCATCGCGGTCGAAGAGGGGATCGCCCGGACCGGGGTGGTGGGCACGCTCCGCGGCACGGGTGGAGGAGCGGGCGGGAACCGGGCCATCGGGCTGCGGGCCGACATGGATGCCCTGGCCATGGAGGAGGCGACCGGCGCGCCCTGGTCCAGCCGTTCTCCCGGCAGAATGCACGCCTGCGGGCATGATGGGCACACCGCGATGCTGCTGGGCGCGGCGAAGTGGCTGGCCGCGAACCGCGAGCGCTTCGCCGGGACCGTTCATCTGATCTTCCAGCCCGCGGAGGAATCGCGGGGCGGTGCCCAGGCCATGCTGTCCGACGGGCTGTTCGACCGCTTCCCCGTCGACGCGGTGTACGGCCTGCACAACCTCCCCGGCCTGCCGCTCGGCCATGTGGCGGTGCCGAAGGGGCCGGTGCTGGCGAGTTCCGACACCTGGGAGGTCCGCTTCCGGGGCCGGGGCACGCACGGGGCGAAGCCGCATCTCGGCACCGACGCCACCCTCGCCGCGGCGCAGTTCATCGCCGCCCTGCATTCCATCATCGCCCGGGAGATGGACCCCATGGCCACGGGGGTGCTCTCGGTCGGCCACATCGCGGCGGGGCACCCGGAGGCGCCGAACGTCATCCCGGCGGAGGTTCTTGTCCGCGGCACTGCCCGTGCCCTGACACCGGAGGTCCGGGACCTGCTGGAAGCGCGGTTCGCCGGTCTCGCGCGCGGCGTGGCCGGGACCCACGGGGTCGAGGCCGTGCCGCTCTACACGCGGCGGCTGCCGCCAACCGTAAACCACGCCGCCCAGGCCGCGGTGATGCACCGCGCGGCGCTGGCGACGGTCGGGGCGGGCGCCGCCCGGGACGATCACCCACCGATCACCGCCGGGGAGGACTTCGCCTGCATGCTGGAAGCCCGGCCGGGGGCCTATGCCTGGCTCGGCACCGGCGAGCCCGGCCATCCCGAGGGCTTCCACCACAACCCGCATTTCGACTTCAACGATGCGGCCCTGACGACCGGCGCCGCCTTTCTCTGCGGCATCGTCGAGGCGGAACTCGGCGCGTGAGCCGGCCCATCCTCATCGACTGCGATCCCGGCACGGACGACGCGATCGCCCTTTGGCTGGCGCTCGGTTCGCCGGAGCTCGACCTCCAGCTCGTGACCGTCTCCGGGGGCAATGCCGGGCTGGATCGAACCTTGGCGAACGCCTCGGCGATCTTGTCCCTGGCTGGCAGCGAGGTGCCGGTTGTGCCCGGGGCCGACCGGCCGCTGATGGGGCGCTTCACCGGAGATGTCCGCGTCCACGCCGCCGACGGTCTGGCGGGCGTCCCGCTGCCGCGGGGGCGCCCCCCCGCGCCGGGCCTCGCGGCTGACGCCATCCGGACCGCGCTGCGCGGGGCCGGGCCGGAAGAGCTCACCCTGATCGGCATCGCGCCCGCCACGAACCTCGCCTTGGCGCTCGCGACGGAGCCCGCCCTGGCATCGCGCGTTCGAGAGATCGTGCTGATGACCGGCGCTTGGGGAGAGGGGAATTGGACCCCGGCCGCCGAGTTCAATGCCGCGAGCGATCCCGAGGCGCTGTCCGTCCTGCTCATGGCCGGGGTACCGGTGACCCTCGTGACCCTCGAGTTGACGGCCCAGGCGCTCGTCACGCCCGAGCGGATCTCGGCCATCCGGGCGCGCGGCGGCGGTGCCTGCCTCCGCGCGGCCTGCGACATCCTGGCCACGACGCCGCCCTCCCGCAGGCTGGGCGGGGCGGGTCACCCGCTGCACGATCCCTGCGCGATCGCCTGGCTTGTGGCCCCGGCGCTTTTCAGCACCCGCCCCGCCGCCGTCTTGGTGGAGGGTGGCAGCGGGCCCGGGCGTGGGCGCACCCATGTGGACCGCTGGGGCCGGACCTCCGCGGACCCGAATGCCGCCGTGGCGGAGACGCTGGACGCCGACGGCTTTTTCGCGCTGCTCGGCGAGCGGCTGGCCCGGCTGCCCTGAGCCGCGCCTAGTTCTGGGGTTGGGCTTGTTCCTGCATCCAGCGCCGTCCTTCGCCGGGCAAGCCATCGAGCGCCATGTCGCCCGTCAACCCGACCGCGAGGAGCATCCCGTCCAGTCCGGCACGGCGAAGGGCGCGGCGGAGATGGTCCGCCAGGTATTCCGGGGACACGCCTGTCGCGACGGCCATGCTCGTCCCCACCATCCAGTGGCTCTCGCTCAATTCCCAGACGGCCGCCTCCAGTACCTCGGCACCAGGCTGGGCGAGATCGTGGACGACGAGGCAGAGGGGCATCTCGACGGGTCCGATGGGGTGGTCCACTCGTCCTAAGGGTTACGCGGCGGGTGGGCCAGCAACGAAAGGTTGTATCCGCGGCGTGTTGCGACACGGCAACGTTAAAGCAGGAGAACGGGATGGTTCAGATCATCAGCCACCGCGGCGGCAGCTTTCTCTGGCCGGAGAACAGCTTGCTCGCCTTTCAAAACAGCATCGAGCTGGGGGCGGAGGTGCTGGAGTGCGACGTGCATCTCTCGCTGGATGGTGAACTGGTCGTGATCCACGACGCCACCCTGGACCGGACCACCGCGGGCCGTGGCCCCGTCGCGGATCGGACGGCGGAGGAGCTCGCCGCCACCCCCGTGCGCGGCGCCGGCGGGGAAGGCGTGCCACGGCTCCGTGAGCTGCTCGAACTCGTCGCGCCCTCGGAGGCGCTGCTGCAGGTGGAGATCAAGGACGACGCCCAGGGCCGCGCCTATCCGGGCGCGCTGGACAAGGTCCTGGCCGAGCTCGATTCGGCCGGCATGCGGGAGCGAGCGGGCATCATCGTCTTCGAGGCGCGGCTGGCGGCCGAGGCGGAGGCCGCGGGCGGACTCGACCACGTGGCCTGGCTCTTCGATGCGAAGGCGCTGCACCAGCTCGGCCTGCCCGGTGTGCTCGCGACCTCCCAGGCCTATGGCGTGGGGATGGTCGAGACGCATGAGAGCGGCATGACGCGGGACGTTCTGGACGGCTTGCGCGGGGCGGGGCTACGGGTCGGCGTCTGGGGCGCGAACCATGCGCCCGCGATCGCCCGAATGATGTCGCTGGGCGTGGATGCGATCGCGACGGACGACCCTGCGCTCGCGATGCGGATGCGCGGGGGGTAGCGCCCGGCCGCATGCCCCTTGCCGCCGGGCCGGGACAACCGGCATGGTCGCGTCCAAGAAAAGACGTTCAGGGGGCGTTCGAGGTGGCGGCGGCCAGCGGTCCGGAGGGACCGATCCTGCAGGCGGAGGGCGTGTCGCTGCGCTTCGGAGGCGTGCGCGCCCTGACGGACGTGTCCTTCTCCGTCCGTCCCGGAGAAGTCTTCTCGATCATCGGCCCGAACGGCGCCGGCAAGACCTCGATGGTGAACTGCGTCTCCGGCCGATATCGCCCGACCGAGGGCCGCATCCTGTTCGACGGGCAGGACATTACCCGGCTGCGGCCCAACCGCCGGGCCGCGGTCGGCATCGGCCGCACCTTCCAGAACCTGGCGCTGTTCGGCCACATGACGGTGCTGGACAACATCATGGTGGGGCGCCACCAC
This sequence comes from Muricoccus radiodurans, assembly GCF_050154705.1. Lineage (GTDB taxonomy): Bacteria > Pseudomonadota > Alphaproteobacteria > Acetobacterales > Acetobacteraceae > Roseomonas > Roseomonas radiodurans. The sequence goes on from NZ_CP189561.1 coordinate 754,364, forward strand.
CTCCTCCGCTCGGGCTTCCTCTCCGGCATGGCCTACTGGTTCGGCGGCGCCCAGCGGGAGGAGCTGGCGCATCGCCGGGAGGTCGAGGAGATCATCGACTTCCTGGAAATCCAGCACGTCCGCAAGGCGCCAGCCGGCACGCTGCCCTACGGGCTGCGCAAGCGGGTGGAGCTGGCGCGGGCCATCGCGCTGCGGCCGAAGCTGATCCTGCTGGACGAACCGATGGCGGGCATGAACCTCGAGGAGAAGGAGGACATGGCCCGCACCATCCTCGACCTCAACGAGGAGTGGGGCATGACCGTCCTGATGATCGAGCACGACATGGGCGTGGTGATGGACATCTCGCACCGCGTCATGGTGCTGGACTTCGGTCGCAAGCTGACGGAAGGGCGGCCGGAGGAGGTGATGGCGCATCCGGAGGTCCGCCGCGCCTATCTGGGCGAGGAGGACGAGATCCCGGCGGAGGTCGCCGCGTGACGGCGCCAGAGGTCACCCTGCCGCGGCTGCTGCGCCGCAACGCGCACACACACGGCCAGGACATCGCGCTCCGCGTGAAGTCGTTCGGAATCTGGCGGTCCTTCTCCTGGGGAGACTACGAGGCGCGGACCCGGGCCATGGCGCTCGGTCTGCACGGAATGGGCTTCGGCGCGGAGGACGTGGTCGCGCTGATCGGCGACAACCGGCCGGACTGGGTGATGGGGGAGATCGCGGCCCACGGGGTCGGCGCGCGTTCGCTCGGGGTCTACCGGGACGCACTGGAAGACGAGGTTGCCTACCTCCTGTCCCATGCCGGCGCGACGGTCGCGATCGCCGAGGATGAGGAGCAGGTGGACAAGCTGCTCGGCATCGCGGACTCCGTCCCGGGCCTTCGGCGCATCGTCTATTCCGATCCGCGAGGGATGCGGAAATATTCGGATCCCCGCCTGCTGCCGATGGCGGAGTTGATCGCTTCGGGGGAGGCGGTGCACGCCGCGGACCCAACCGCCTGGGACCGGCTGGTGGACGCGACGGACGGGGAGCGGGTCGCGATCCTCTGCACCACATCCGGCACCACGGCGCGGCCGAAGCTGGCCATGCTGTCCGGGCGCGCTCTGATCCGGCACGTGGAGAGCTACGTGGCCGCCGATCCCAAGGGCCCGGACGACGAATACGTGTCGGTCCTTCCGCTGCCCTGGATCATGGAGCAGATCTACGCCCTCGGCTTCGGGCTGGTCTCGCGGATGCGGGTCTCCTTCGTCGAGGAGCCGGAGACGATGATGGCCGACTTCCGCGAGATCGGGCCGAGCTTCGTACTCTTCGCGCCGCGGGTCTGGGAGGGCCTGGCTGCGGAGGTGCGGGCGCGGGTGATGGACGCCTCCCCGCTGAAGCGCCGCGCCTTCGATCTCGGGATGCGGCTCGGGCTGGCGGCGCAGGAGAAGGGCCGGCGGTCCCGTCTCGCGGACCTCATCCTGTTCCGGGCGTTGCGGGACCGGTTGGGATTCACGCGCCTGACCTCCGCGGCGACCGGCGGCGCGGCTTTGGGGCCGGACACCTTCCGCTTCTTCCAAGCCATGGGCGTTCCGCTGCGCCAGCTCTACGGCCAGACCGAACTGCTGGGTGCCTATACCCTCCACCGGCCGGGGGACGTGAACTTCGACACGGTGGGCACGGCCTTCGAGGGGGTAGAGCTGCGCATCCACGAGCCCGACGCGAACGGAGTCGGCGAGATCGTCACCCGCCACGGCAACATGTTCAGCGGCTATCACGGGATCGAGGGAAACTCCGACCTGCGGGATGGCTGGCTGCATACCGGGGACGCCGGCTACTTCGATAAGGCGGGGCACCTCGTGGTCATCGACCGCATCAAAGACATCGCGACGACCTCGCGCGGGGAGCGCTTCTCTCCGCAATACATCGAGAACAAGCTGAAGTTCTCCCCCTACGTCGCCGAGGCGGTGGTGCTGGGGGACGGGCGGCCGCACCTGGCGGCGCTGATCTGCATCCGCTTCCCGATCGTATCGAAATGGGCGGAGCGGAACCGGATCGCGTTCACCACCTACACCGATCTGTCGGCGCGCCCGCAAGTCCTCGCACTGCTTCGGGCCGAGGTGGAGAAGGTGAACGCCACCCTCCCGCCGCCGCAACGCATCCGCGACTTCGTGCTGCTCTACAAGGAGCTGGACGCGGACGACGAGGAACTGACCCGCACCCGCAAGGTCCGACGCGGCGTCATCAACGAGAAGTACGGCGCCATCATCGAGGCCATCTACGCCGGCGAGGAGGCGATCCCGGTGGACACCACCATTACCTTCCAGGACGGCACGCGGCAGCGCATCCGCACCACCCTGGCCGTCTCGTCCGCCGCGCCGGCGAAGGAGGCCGCCTGATGGACGGCACGCTCCTCTTCCAGCTCGTCCTCAACGGGCTGATCGTCGGCGCGCTTTACGGCGTCGTCGCGATGTCCTTCGTCCTCATCTATAAGGCGTCGCAGGTCGTGAATTTCGCCCAGGGCGAATTCCTCCTCGTCGGCGCCTGGGTCTGCTGGTGGTTCCTGACAGACTGGCAGCTTCCCTTCGTTGTCGGCTTCCTCTTCACCCTCGTCTTCATGACGCTGTTCGGGATGATCCTGCAGGTCGTCGTGCTCAGGCCCCTGATCGGGGAGCCGGTGATCTCCGTGATCATGGCCACGATCGGGCTCGGCATCTTCTTCCAGGCCCTGATGAAGTGGATCTTCGGCGTGTTCGCGAAGCCATTCCCGCCGGTCTTCTCGGCCGAGCGCGTGTCGGTGCTCGGGCTGGAGGTCCAGCCGGTCTACCTTCTCTCCCTCGTGATTTCCGTCGGGATCATGGCCGGCTTCGGCTGGTTCTTCCGCTCCTCCAAGCACGGGCTGGCGATGCGGGCCACGGCCTTCGACCAGCAGGTCGCGCAGTCGCTCGGTGTGTCGGTGCCGCGGGTGTTCGCCATGTCCTGGGCGATCTCGGCCGTGGTGTCGGCGGTGGCGGGGGTTACCGTGGGGATGGTGAACGGAGTGTCCTCGGCGCTGTCCTTCTACGGGATCAAGGTCTTCCCGGCGGTCATCCTCGGCGGGCTGGATTCCATTCTCGGCGCGGTGCTGGGCGGGCTCATCGTCGGCGTGCTCGAGAACGTCGCGCAGTACGTGGACAGCCAGTGGCTGAACTGGGGCAACATGTACCAGGTGGCCCCGTTCTATGCCCTCCTCATCATCTTGCTGATCAAGCCCTACGGCCTGTTCGGCACGAAGAACATCGAGCGGGTGTAGCCGATGGTGGCGATGACCCCGGCCGGCGACTTCCGGACCTCCTACCGCGCGGACAACACCATCTTTCCCACGCGCAACAGCCGGCTCGCGCTCTGGCTTGGCCTCGCCGTGCTGTGCTGCGCGCCCCTGGTGCTGGACCGCTATCTCCTCGGCCTGCTGATCAACATCGGCACCCTCGGCATCGCGGCGCTGGGGCTCAACATCCTGGTTGGCTTCACGGGGCAGATTAGCATCGGCCACGCGGCGTTCTTCGGCTTCGGTGCTTTTGCGTCCGCTTGGCTGCACGAGACCTTCGGCATCCCGGTCCTGCTCTGCATCCCGATCGCCGGGGTGATGACGGCGGTGGTCGGGCTGGTCTTCGGCGCCCCGGCGGCCCGGTTGAAGGGTCTGTACCTCGCCATCGCGACGCTTGCCGCCCAATTCATCCTGGAAGACTTCTTCGCCCGGGCCCGCTGGTTCACCGGTGGCGTCGCGGGTCGCATCACGGAGGCGCCCCAGATCGCTGGCCTGCGTCTCGACCGTGAAGAGACGTACTTCTATCTCGTGCTGGCGTTCGTCGTGGTGATGTTCGTCGCGGCTGCCAACCTCATGCGCACGCGGGATGGGCGGGCCCTGGTGGCGGTGCGGGACCACTATCTCTCCGCGGAGATCATGGGGATCAACCTCGCCTACTACCGCACCCTGTCCTTCGGCATCGCCTCCTTCTACGCGGGCATTGGCGGGGCTCTCTACGCCCACCACCTCCTCTTCGTGAGCGTGGAGGCATTCAACATCCTCTTCTCCATCCAGTTCCTGGGCATGGTCATCATCGGCGGCCTCGGCTCGATCATGGGCAGCCTGATGGGCGCGGCCTTCATGGTCGCCCTTCCCGAGGCGGTGCAGTCAATGGCTGACCTCTTGGCGGGCGGGGCCGTCGACCGGGCGCTGAAGATCGGCGGCAACATCTCCTTCTTACGGGAGATGGCGATCGGCGCCGCGATCATCCTCTTCCTCATCTTCGAGCCGGACGGCCTGGCGCGGCGCTGGCGGCTCATCCGGGCGTATTGGAAGCTGTATCCCTACTCGCATTGACAGGACCGCGCCGAAGCGCGGCCGAACGGAGGAACCAAGAATGAGGCTTGCCCTTGCCATCGCCGCCACTGTGGCCCTCGCAGCCCCGGCCCTGGCGCAGCAGCCGATCCCCATCGGGCACCTGATGGACAATTCCGGCGCCACTTCGGACGTCGGCGTGCCCTACGGGCAGGGCGTGGCGGACACGCTCGCCTGGGTGAACGCGAACCGCGGCGGGGTGGGTGGGCGGCGCCTGAATGTCTCGGGCTTTGACTACGGCTATCAGGCGCCCCGCGCCGTGTCCCAGTACCAGGCCTGGACGGGGCGGGAGCGGGTGGTCGCCATCCAGGGCTGGGGCACGGCCGACACCGAGGCGCTGGTCCGCTTCGTGAACCGTGACCGTATCCCCTTCATCTCCGGCTCCTACTCCGCCGCGCTGACGGATGCGGGCGGCCGGTCCGGCCGCCAGGGCGTGGAGGCCGCCCCCTACAACTTCTTCTACGGCCCTTCGTACTCGGACGCGCTGCGGGGGATGCTGCAATGGGCGGCGCAGGACTGGCGCCAGCGGGGCGGGCAGGGGCGCCCGAAATACGTCCACATGGGCGGCAATCACCCCTACCCGAACTCGCCGAAGGAGGCCGGCGAGGCGATGGCACGGGAGCTCGGCTTCGACGTGCTGCCGGCCATCACCTTCGCCCTGACCCCGGGTGACTACACGGCCCAGTGCCTGACACTGCGGCAGCAGGGGGCGAACTACGCCTATCTCGGCAACACGGCGGGGTCGAACATCTCCGTCCTGCGCGCCTGCCAGACGGCGGGGGTGCAGGTGCAGTTCATGGGCAATGTCTGGGGCATGGACGAGAATGCCATGAAGGCTGCGGGTACCGCGGCGAACGGCGTGGTCTTCCCCGTCCGCACCGGCGTCGTCTGGGGTCAGCAGGCGCCGGGGATGGAGACCATCCGGGCCATCTCCCGGGTGTCCGATCCCGCCGGCAACGCTTACCGCCCCGTGCACTACCTCGCCGGCGCCTGCGCCGCGATGCTGATGGTAGAGGCCATGGAGACCGCCGCGGCGAATGGCGGCCAGGTCACCGGGGAGCGCATCCAACAGGGCTTCTACGCACGCCGCGACTGGGTGCCCAACAGCTTCCAGGGCGTCTGCGTCCCGTCCAACTTCACCAACGAGGACCATCGCGGCACGATGCGCGTGGCCATCTACCGCGCTGTCGTGAGCGGCGACACCTCCCAGGGTTCGGTGCAGGACCTGATGGCCAACGGCACGATGAGGTTGGAGCCCGTCACCACGGTCGAGCTCGAGCGCAAGCGCGAGCTGCTGGGCTGGTGATGCTGGACACCGCGCAGCCGGAGGGGCAGGGGGGCGCCGCCGCGGCAGCCCCCTTGCTGGAGGTGTCGAACATCGAGGTCGTCTACTCCGACGTGATCCTCGTGCTGCGCGGTCTCTCCCTGGCGGTGCCGCGAGGGCAGATCGTCGCCCTCCTGGGCGCCAACGGGGCCGGGAAGTCGACGACCCTGAAGGCCATCTCCGGCCTTCTCCGCACCGAGGAGGGCGAGGTCACGCGCGGCGAGATCCGCTTCGGAGGGGAGCGCATCGACGGCATCGAGGCGCACGAGATCGTGCGGCGCGGTATCTTCCAGGTCATGGAGGGGCGACGGATCGTCGCCGACATGACCTGCCTCGAGAACCTCCGCCTCGGTGCCTTCACGCGGCGCGACAACGAGGTCCGTCGCGACATCGACATGGTCTATTCCTACTTCCCCCGGCTGAAGGAGCGCACGGGCCTCGCCGGCTATCTCTCCGGTGGGGAGCAGCAGATGCTGGCGATCGGGCGCGCCCTCATGGCCCGACCGAAGCTCATCCTGATGGATGAGCCCTCCATGGGCCTCTCGCCGCTGCTGGTGAAGGAGGTCTTCGGCATCATCCGCCGAATCAACGCGGAGCTCGGTGTGACGATCCTGCTCGTGGAGCAGAATGCGCGGATGGCGCTCTCCGTCGCCAGCTACGGCTACGTCATGGAGGGCGGCAAGGTGGTGCTCGACGGCACCGCGGAGGCGCTGGCCGCGAATGAGGACGTGAAGGAATTCTACCTCGGCGGCCACGGGGCCGAGCGGAAATCCTTTCGGAACCTGAAATCCTACAAGCGCCGGAAGCGCTGGCTGTGACAGACCACTTCGACGCACTCGAGACGCGGGATCCAGAGGCGCGGGAGGCGGCGCTGATGGTGCGCCTGCCGGCCTTCATGGCAACGGCGGCGAACGGCTCCGCGCATACGGCCCGGGTGCTGGCGGGCGTCACCCCGGCGGACATCACGTCTCGCGCGGCGCTCGCGCGCTTGCCGCTGACGCGGAAGTCCGACCTGATCGCCGATCAGGCCGCCGACCCTCCCTTCGCGGGCCTGAACGGCGTCCCGGTCGGGGCACTCGCGCGTATCTATGTTTCGCCCGGCCCCATCTACGAGCCGCAGGGGGAGGGGGTGGATCCCTTCCGCTTCGCCCGCGCGCTGCACGCCACGGGGCTGCGGCGCGGCGACATCCTGCAGAACTGCTTCGCCTATCACTTCACCCCGGCCGGCTTCATGCTGGAGGGCGGCGCCCGCGCGCTGGGCTGCCCCGTCATTCCCGCCGGTACCGGCAACACCGAGGCGCAGGCCCGGGCTGCCGCGCATCTCCGCCCGCGCGCCTATTCCGGCACGCCGGACTTCCTGCGCACGATCCTGGAGCGCGGCGACGAGCTGGGCTTAGACCTCTCCTCCATCCGGTTCGGCCACGTCTCCGGCGGCGCCTATCTGCCGCCGCTGCGGGCCTGGTACGCCGATCGCGGGCTGAAGGTCCTGCAATCCTACGCCACCGCCGAGTGCGGCGTCATCGCCTACGAGTCCGAGGCGCGGGAAGGCCTCATCCTGGACGAGGACGTCCTCGTCGAAATCGTCCGCCCCGGCACCGGCGATCCTGTTCCGGCAGGCGAGGTGGGCGAGGTGGTCGTGACCGTCTTCAACCCCGCCTATCCGCTGATCCGCTTCGCGACCGGCGACCTCTCCGCGATGCTCCCGGGGGTGTCCCCCTGTGGCCGGACGAACGGGCGCATCCGCGGCTGGATGGGCCGGGCGGATCAGGCGGCGAAGCTGCGTGGCATGTTCGTGCGCCCGGAGATGGTGGCGGAGATCACCCGCCGGGCCGAGATGACGGGCCGCGCCCGCCTCGTGCTGTCGGAGGCCGAGGGGCGCGACCGGATGGAACTGAGGGTGGAAGCGCCAGAGGAGGCCGGCCTCCGCGCCCGGCTCGCGGAGGCGCTGCATGACGTCACCCGGCTTCGGGGGGAGGTCGCGCTGGTGCCGCCCGGCACGCTGCCGAATGACGGCCGCGTCGTGGATGACACCCGCCCGGTCCCGCCATGACTCCCGTTCTTCCGCCGGGCGTGAGTGAGGCGGAGGTCCGCGCCGCGTTTCGATGGGACATCCCCGCCCGCTGCAACATCGCGTGGGACGCATGCGACCGCTGGGCCGACGGTACGGGGCGTCCCGCGATCCTGCATCTGCGCGAGGATGGCGGGGCCGAGACGCTGACCTTCGACGCGCTGCGCGCCGCCAGCGCACGCCTCGCCAACGTGCTGGAGGCGCGCGGCCTGTCCCGAGGCGACCGGGTGGCCGTGCTGCTGCCCCAATGCCCCGAGGCGGCCATCGCCCACCTCGCCGCCTACCGCATGGGCGCGATCGCCGTGCCGCTCTTCCAGCTCTTCGGAGCGGACGCGTTGGAGTACCGGCTGCGGGACAGCGGAGCGGTGGCACTGGTGACGGACCCCGTCGGCCTGACGAAGTTGGTGGAGATCCGCGACCGCCTGCCGGCGCTGCGCGCGGTCCTGTCCGCCGGAGGCGGCTCCGGCGCGCTCAACCTTGCCGCGGAGATGGGCCGTGCCAGCGACGACCACACTCCTGCCTATACCGGCCCCGACGATCCGGCGGTGATCATCTACACCTCCGGCACCACCGGCTCACCCAAGGGCGCGCTGCACGGTCATCGCGTTCTGCGCGGCCACCTGCCCGGCGTGGAGACGCCGCAGGAGGGCTTCCCGGCCGCCGGCGACCTGTTCTGGACACCCGCCGACTGGGCCTGGATCGGCGGTCTGTTCGACGTGCTGCTGCCGAGCCTTTTTCACGGCGTTCCGGTGCTCGCCCACCGGATGGCGAAGTTCGATCCGGAGTTCTGCTTCCGCCTGATGGCGGGACACGGCGTCACCCGCGCCTTCCTGCCGCCGACCGCGCTGAAGATGCTGCGCGCCGTGCCCGATCCCGCGCGGTTCGGCGCGCGCCCGCGCTCCGTCGGCAGCGGTGGGGAAAGCCTCGGCGCCGAGCTTCTGGACTGGGGCCGCGGCGCCTTCGGCGTCACGATCAACGAGTTCTACGGCCAGACCGAGTGCAACCTCGTCGTCTCGTCGCGCCACGGCCTCTTCCGCACGCCACCGGGCTGCATGGGGCGGGCCGTGCCGGGACACAGGGTGTCGATCCTTCTGCCGGACGGGCGGGAGGCCCCGGCCGGCGTCGCTGGCGCCATCGCGGTCCATCGGCCCGACCCCGTGATGTTCCTGGGCTACTGGAACAAGCCGGCGGAGACCGCGGCGAAGTTTCAGGGCGACTGGCTGCTGACCGGCGACCAGGGACGCCGTGAAGAGGATGGGAACATCGCCTTCCTCGGGCGCGACGACGACGTGATCACCTCCGCCGGCTATCGGATCGGCCCGTCCGAGGTGGAGGACTGCCTGCTCCGCCATCCCGCCGTCGCCATGGCCGCTGTGGTCGGGCTCCCGGACGCGCTGCGGACCGAGCGGGTCACGGCCGTGATCGTGCCGGCGGCGGGGGCGGTGCCCGGCCCGGCCCTGGCGGCGGCCATCCAGGCGCATGTGCGGGATCGGCTGGCCGCCCATCTCTACCCGAGGGAGGTCCACTTCGCCCACGCGCTGCCCATGACCGCCACCGGCAAGGTCATGCGCGGCGCCCTCCGGCGATCACTGTCCAGCGGAACCTGACGGGTCAGGGCGCGGACAGGACCCCCATGCAGGCCGCTGGCATACGCGGCGGCGGACCGGGCGGGCGCGGCGCCGGGCGGCGCGATTCCGGCGTCATCCACCAGTCCAGGCTCGCATCGCACCCGTCGCCGGCCGGGGGCGGCGGGATGTCGCGGCAATCCGGGCTGTCCGCCGGGCAGCGGAGGCGGATGTGCATGTGGCTGTCATGGCCGCGCCAGGGCCGGACCATCCGCAGCCAGGCCTCGCCCCGGTGCATCTGGCAGAGCGTCCGCTTGATGCCGTGGTTCACCAGCACCCGGTCCAGGCCCGGCGTCTCTGCCGCCAAGCGGATCAACCGGATATGCGCGGGGGTCAGGCGCTGCGGATCGGCGCCCGATTCGTCCGGCAGCACGACCGACGGCACGTCGATATGCTCCCGCGCCGTGACCGGCAGCGGCGGCTTTGTCCGCAGGTCCAGCCAGATATCGGCGTCGAGCCCGGTCTGGTGGCTCGCGTGGCCGTAGGGCAGGGGCCCGCCCCGCGCTTGGCCGAGATCGCCGATGTAGAGGTCCGGCAGCCCTGCCGCTCGAGCCCGACGCGCGATGTCCGCGATCGCGGCGAGCAGCACCGGATTTCCCCAGTAGCGGTTGCGGGAGGCGCGGATGACCTGCCACCCCGGCCCGTCCAGGGGCAGGGGCTGGGCGCCTTGCACGCACCCCAGCGATGTGCCTCCGATGCTGCGGGATGGGCCGGCAGACGGCCCGGGAACCGCCGCCCAGCGCGAGGCCGGCTGGCCGAGGGCCGGACCGGCGAGGACGAGGAACAGGACGAGCCAGCGATGCGCCATACCCTAGCATCCCCCCGCCCGCGGCGCACCGCCAGGGGCGGCCGCGCGCGCTGATGCGGATCCTTCTCGTCCACCCCAACTTCCCGGGCCAGTACGTCCACGTCATGCGCGCCCTGGCCGCCCGGCCTGGGGTGAAAGTGGCGGGGATCGGCGCCCGCCGCTACCCGGTGCCAGAGGGCGTGGACCTGCGCGTCTATGAGGTGCCCAAGGCGCCCGGGAGCGACGTCTTGGTCCGCGCCCGGCCGTTCCACGCCGCCGCCGCGCGCGGCGAGCGCACGGCGAAGGAGGCGTTGGACCTGCGGCGGGAGGGCTTCGTCCCCGACGTGGTCTGCAGCCACATCGGATGGGGCGACACGCTCTTCCTGAAGGACGTCTTTCCGGAGGCGGCGCTGCTCCTCTACGCGGAGTTCTTCTACAGCGTCGTCGGCGCCGATGTGGGCTATGAGCCCGGGAAGCCAGCGACCCTGCAGGACGCATTACGCATCCGCGGCATGAACGCGCCGCTGCTCTCGGCCATGCATGCCTCCGATTGGGGCATCGCGCCGACGCGCTGGCAGCGGGACCGCTTCCCCGAATGGTACCGCCAGCGCATGAGCCTCGTGCATGAGGGCGTGGACACGGGGGAATGCCGGCCCGACCCGGAGGCGCGCTTCACCCTGCCGGATGGCACGGTGCTGCGGCCGGGGGACGAGGTCGTCACCTATGTCGCTCGCGGCCTGGAGCCCTATCGCGGCTTCCCGACCGTCATGCGGGCCCTGCCACCTCTGCTGGAGGCTCGCCCGAACGCGCGCGTGATCCTCGTGGGCGGCGACGAGACGAGCTACGGCCGGGCGCCGCAGGGCCATGCGAGCTGGCGGGAGGCCATGCTGGCCGAGGTGGGACCGCTGGACCCCGCGCGCGTTCACTTCCTGGGCAAGATCCCGCATCCGGACCTGCACGCGCTCTTCCGCGTCTCGGCCGCGCACATCTACCTAACCGTCCCCTTCGTCCTCTCCTGGAGCGTGCTGGAAGCGATGGCCTGTGGGGCGCTGGTGATCGGCTCCGCCACGCCGCCCGTTCAGGAGGTGATCGAGGATGGGCGCAACGGGCTGCTGACCGACCTCTTCGACCCGCCGGCGCTGGCCCGGCGGATCGCAGCCGTCCTCGCGGATCCCGCCGCCCATGCGCCGATGCGGGAGCGGGCGCGCAAGACGGTGGTGGAGCGCTACGACCTCGCCCGGGTCACCTTGCCGCGGCAGCTGGCCGTGGTGGAGGCCCTGGCGGCAAAGAGGCGCCCCAAGACCTACGCCTGAGCGACCGACGCCTCGGCGGCGCCGCGAGCGAGAGGTTCAGCCCTGGAAGCGGAAGGCGGGGGGCAGGGGAGCGTTCTCGGTCGCGGCAGGCGGCGCCTCGGAAGCCGGCGCGGCGCGGGTCGCCTGCTCCTTTGCCTTCGCCTCGACCTCGCGCAACAGACGGGTGAGGCTGCCGGCGAGGGCGGGCAGTTGGGTCAGGGGCACCACGAGCATCCCGCTGGCCGCGGGCTTCCCATCGCCGCCCTGGACGGCGAGCGTCATACGCGCGACGCCGTGGCGCACATTCGCCTCGAGCACGCCGTCGGCGAAGATGATGGGGCTTTCTGCCATGGGATGTCCTGACGCCTGCGGATGCGATGTTGGGACGATCGGGCGCGTGAGTCGCGCGCCCGACCGACCCTCACTAGACCATCCTCTGGCCCGACGGAAACCGACGGGCCGCTACTGCTCGCGGAAGGCGCGGTGGAAGCTGTCGAGCAGCGGCTGGATCATGTAGCGGACGAAGGACCGCTCGCCGATCTGGATCTGGGCCTCGACCGGCATGCCCGGGCGCAGCACCACGTTCTCAAGCCGGGCGAGCTGCTCCTGATCGATGGCGATCTGGACGCGGTAGTATTCCTGCATCGTCCGCTCCTCCGCCGTCACGTCGCCGGCGACGACGGTGACCTCGCCGAGGAGGAAGGGGACGAGCCGCTGCTTGAAGGCGGGCAGGCGGATCTCGGCGCTGAGGCCGGTGTGCACCACGTCGATATCGTTCGGGGAGACGCGCACCTCGGCGATGAGCCGGTCGCGGGCGGGAACGAGGTCCATGACCGGCTCACCCGGCCGCACCACGGCGCCAGGGTTGAAGAAGCGGCTGTTCAGCACTGTCCCGTCCTCGGGCGCGACGATCTCGCGCCGAGCGGAGACGTCGTCGGCGGCGCGCAGCCGTTCCTCCGCCTCCGCAAGCCGGTTGCGGACGTCGCGTGCCTCGGTCGAGACCTCCTGCAGCCGCTGGTCGCGGGTCTGGCGAATCTGGCTCTGCGCCTCCGTGATCTGGGCGCGGGCGCGGTCGGTCTGGGAGTTCAGATCGGCCATCGTGCCCTCGGTGGAGGCGATCTGTCGCTGCAGCGCCAGCAGGCGCGGCATGCGCTCCAGCCCCTGGGCCACGAGGGTGCGGACGTCGGCCTCCTCACGCTTCAGGAGGTCGAGCTGCCGGCGCTGGCTGGCGATCTGCGCTTCGGCCGCGGCGCCCGTCGCGGTGAACTGGAGGATACGCGCCTCCAGCACCTGCAGCGCGGACCGCAGGCTCGCCTGGCGGGATTCGAAGAGGGTGCGCTGGCCATCCATCACCTCCCGCGCGCGCGGGTCAGTGGCGGCCGTCAGCTCGGCGGGGAAGGCGATGGTGTTCGCCTCGGCGATCTCGGCGGCGGCGCGGCTGTCCTGGGCCAGCAAGCCCCAACGCTGGGCCCGCAATGCCTCGCGCCCAGACGCGGCCTGCACGTCGTCCAGGCGGATCAGTGGCTGGCCGCGCTGGACCCGGTCGCCGTCGCGCACGAGGATCTCGCGGACGATGCCGCCCTCCAAGTGGGCGATCACGCGCCGGCTGCCCTCGGCCTTGATCAGGCCGGGCGCGATGGCCGCCTCGCTGAGGGGAGCGAGGAAGGACCAGGCCGCGAAGCCGCCGATGAAGGTCAGCAGCGCGAGGACGCCGAGGAGGATCGGCCCGCGGGTGCGCGGCCGCTCGGCCTCGATGACGATCTCGGGCCGCGGACGGAGGATGGCGGGCGGGGTGGCCGGACGGGCGACGAGGGGCGCGTCGGCGGCGGTGGTGAGGCTCATGCGGCGACTCCCGACTGCGGTGCCGGGGGCGTGGGCTCGGTGGGCTGGGCCACCTGCGGCGCCGGGGGGGCGGTCTCAGAGGGGCCCGGCACCGCTGGGCGGGCCGCGGGCCGCGCCGACGGCAGGACCGGGCGGGGACCCATGAGTTTCGCGAGGACGTCCGCTCTCGGCCCGAACATCTCCGCAGCCCCGTCCTTCATCACCAGCATCTTGTCCACGCCCTGCACGAGAGCCGGCTTGTGGCTGACGAGGACCACCGTGCAACCGATCGCCTTCAGCCGCGCGATGCCCGCGATCAGCAGGGCCTCCGCGTCGCCGTCGAGGCTGCTGTCGGGCTCGTCCAGGATGACCAGCCGAGGCTGGCCGTAGAGGGCGCGGGCGAGTCCGATCATCTGTCGCTGCCCGCCCGAGACGCCCGCGCCGCCGTCGCCGAGCTCGGTCTCGTAGCCGTTGGGCAGGCGCAGGATCGCCTCATGGCAGCCGGCGAGCTTCGCGGCCTCGTGCACCGCCTCGGGCGAGGCGTTCGGGTCCATGCGGGCGATGTTGCGGAACACCGTGCCCTCGAACAGCTCCACGTCCTGTGGAAGGTAGCCGATGTAGCGGCCGACATCCTCCCGCGCCCAGGTGGCGAGGTCGGCCCCGTCGAGGCGCGCGGCCCCCACGGCGGGCGCCAGCGTGCCGACCAGCAGCCGCAACAGCGTCGTCTTGCCCGAGCCGGAGGGACCGATGATGGCGAGGCTCTCGCCGGCCTCCAGGTTGAAGGTCACGCCCTTGATGATGGCCACCTGCTGGCCGGGCAGCGCCCAGGTCAGGCGCTCCGCCGTGAGCCGGCCCTTCGGGGCGGGAAGCGGCGCCGTTTCCGGCCGCAGCCGGGGCAGGGCCAGGAAGGTCTTCAGGCGCCCAAGGGACTGGCGCGCCTGCACCAGCCCCTTCCAGCCGCCGATCATTCCCTCCACCGGCGCCAGGGCCCGGCCCATGATGATCGAGCCGGCGATCGAGGCGCCCGAGGTCATCTGCTGGCGCAGCGTCAGCCAGGCTCCGACGCCGAGCACCGCGATCTGGACCGCCAGGCGCACGAAGCGGGTGATCCCCATCAGCACCCCCGCCCGGTCCGCTGCCCGCTGCTGCAGCGGCGTGGCCTGGGCCACGCCCTCCCGCCACTGACCGAGCAGCGCCGGGCCCATCCCCATCGCGTCCGCGACCTCGGCGTTGCGGGCAATGGCCTCGGCCCGGCGCTGGGCGCCCATGGCGGCGACGCTGGCCGCCTTGAGCGGGGCGGCGGTCGCCCACTCGCTCAGCAGGGTCAGGCCGAACAGGATCACGGCGCCGCCGAGCGCGATGCAGCCGAGCAGCGGGTGCAGGAGGAAGATCACCCCGAGGTAGATTGGCACCCAGGGCACGTCGAAGAGCGAGAGGGCCCCGGGTCCGGAAAGCCAGCCCCGGCAGACCCCCAGGTCCCGCAGCGCCTCCATCCTGTAGGGCCGGCCCCGAAGCGTGGCCTCGAGCGCCCGGGCAAAGCTCTCCGGCGCGACCCGCTGCTCGATCCACAGGCCGATCCGCTGCATGACTTGGCTGCGGACGGCGTCCAGCAGGGCCAGGAGCCCGATCGCGGCGATCGCGATGAGCGTGAGCCAGAGCAGCGTGTCCAGGCTGCGGGTCGCCAGCACCCGGTCGAAGACCTGCATCATGTACAGCGACACGGTCAGCTGCAGGAGGTTCACGACGAGGCTGAAAGAGCCCACCGCCATGAACTGCGACCGGCACGCCGATATCGCCCGCGCCAGCGCGTCCCGCGGTGCGTTCCTCAGCGTGAGCGGCGTCATGGTCCCGCTCCCGGCAACCCCTGCGAATCGGGCTGCCAGATCTGCCTTCTATAGAAACGGATCATGGGGTGCGTTCTGCCATCGGTCGCCCCGGAAAACCACTTTTATTAAGGCGCGTCTGTCCCGCGGGGCACAGGTCTGATGGGCTCGCCGGGCGGGGGCAGGGAGAGGTAGGCGATGCGCTTCGCCTCGATCCGGCCGCGCGTCACGGTGTGCAGGATCAGCCCGCAGGCGAGGGAGAGCGAGGCCAGGACCAAGAGGGCCACGGAGGCGAGGAAGGTGGGCATCCGTGGCACCAGCCCGGTGGTGAGGTACGTGGCGAGGACCGGGGCGAAAAGGCCGGCGGAGAGGACGAGGAGCGCCCCCGCCGTCAGGCCGAAGAAGGCGAGCGGCCGTTCCCGTTGGACCAGCGACACGATCGTCCGCAGGATCCGCCAACCATCGCGGTACGTCCGCAGCTTGGAGGCGGAGCCGGCGGGGCGCTCGGCATAGGGGGTGCGGACTTCGGCGACCGGCAGACGCAGTTCCAGCGCGTGGACGGTGAACTCGGTCTCGGTTTCGAAGCCTTCCGACAGGGCCGGGAAGGACTTCACAAAACGTCGGCTGAAGCAGCGGTAGCCCGACAGCATGTCGGTAATGCCGTCGCCGAAGACGAGGCGCACCATCCCGGTGAGCACCCGGTTCCCCAGCCGGTGCCCGGGTCGGTAGGCCCCGGCCGCCTCGGTCACCCGGACCGCGGTGACCATATCCAGCCGTTCCTCCAGCAGGACGCGGACCATGTCGGGCGCGGCGGCGGGGTCGTAGGTGCCGTCCCCGTCCACCAGCAGATACGCGTCTGCCTCGATGTCCGCGAACATGCGGCGGACGACGTTGCCCTTGCCCTGGCGACGCTCGGTCCGGACCACGGCCCCGGCGGCCGCGGCCGCCTCGGGGGTCCCGTCGGTCGAGTTGTTGTCGTAGACGTAGATCGTGGCCTGCGGCACGGCGGCCCGGAAGCCCGCCACCACGCCGGGAATGGCCACGGCCTCGTTGTGGCAGGGCACGAGGACGGCGACCCGGGCGCTCATGCAGGGCGGAACACGTAGCGGCGGGACAGCGCGAAATTCCCACCCATTCCGGCCAGCGCCCCGGCCGCTACCCCGATCACCGGGTGCGCCGCGACTACGGGCACCAACGTGATGAGGAGCGCGTAGGTCCCGTAGTTCATCGCGAAGCCGATCAGGTTGACCGCCAGGAACAGCGCCCATTGCTGCCCGGCCGGCGCCTGGGCCGCCGCGCGGAAGGTCCAGGCCCGGTTGAGCGCCCAGGTCGTCGTGGCCGCCGCGAGATACGACAGAACGCGGCCGCCATAGAGGCCGGCACCTGCCCAGATCGCGGTGTAGAGGACGGCGGAATCCACGACGAAGCCGGCCGTGCCCACCGCGCCGAAGCGCAGGAACTGCGCGGCAAAGGCCGTTTGGGCCGGCGAGGGCCGGGCGGGAAAGGGAAGGGGCATCGCGCGGTCCAGGAAGGGCCTCCGGGGCGCCGGGGGCTTGGCCGGCCGCGGCACTCTCCGTCAAGCTCGTGGCCGGAGTGCGGCGGCGGCGGCCTGCAGTCCGGCGGGGCTTGCGCCGGCGCGGCGGCTGGGCTCCCTTCCCGGCCGGAGCGTTTCACCAAAGGGGCAGAAAGCCATGCATCGTCGCGACCTCCTGGCCGGTGCCGCGGGCGCCGGGCTGCTCGGCACGGGCGCCTTCGGCCTGTCGCGCCCCTCCCTGGCCCAGGGTGCCGCGAGCCGCGTGCTGAAGTTCATCCCGCAGTCCGACGTGACGGTGCTCGATCCGATCATCACCACGGCCTACGTGACGCGGCACCACGGCTACCTGGTGTGGGACACGCTCTACGGCTTCGACGAGGACTTCAAGCCGCAGCCCCAGATGGCCGAAGGCCATTCGGTGGAGGACGACGGCAAGCGCGTCACGATCCGCCTGCGCACCGGGCTGAAGTTCCATGACGGGGCGCCGGTGCTGGCGCGCGACGCCGTCGCCTCCATCCGCCGCTGGGCCGCGCGGGACGCGCTCGGCCAGGTGCTGATGACTCAGGTCGCGGAGCTGATCGCGCCCGACGACCGCACGATCCTGTTCCGGCTGAACAAGCCGTTTCCCCTGCTGTTCGAAGCCCTGGGCAAGCCGAGCACGCCAGTCTGCTTCATCATGCCGCAGCGCCTGGCAGAAACCGACCCCGCCACCCCGATCCGCGAGATGATCGGCAGCGGCCCGTTCCGCTACAAGGCCGATGAGCGGATCGCCGGATCGCGCGTGGTCTACGAGAAGTTCGCGGACTACGTCCCGCGTGCGGAGGGGACGCCGACCTGGACCGCCGGTCCGAAGCGCGTCCATCTCGACCGCGTCGAGTGGCACGTGATGCCGGATGCCGCCACCGCCTCGAACGCCCTCGGGAACGGGGAAATGGATTGGTGGGAGCAGCCGACGGCGGACCTGCAGCCGACGCTCCGCCGGAACCGCAACGTCGTGCTGGAGATCCAGGACCCCACCGGCCTCTGCGGCATCGCCCGCTTCAACCACCTGCACCCGCCCTTCAACAACCCGGCGATCCGCCGCGCGCTGCTGGGCGCCGTGGTCCAGGGCGACTTCATGAGCGCGGTCATCGGCACCGACCGGTCGCTCTGGAAGGATGAGAACGGCTTCTTCCCGCCCGGCACCCCCCTGGCGAGCGATGTCGGCATGGAGGCCCTGACCTCCCCGCGGGACGTGGAGAAGGTGAAGCGCGACCTCGCCGCCGCCGGCTACAATGGGGAGAAGGTGGTGCTGATCGCCGCTTCCGACTTCCCGTCGCTCAACGCGCTGGCGCAGGTCGGCAACGACATGCTGCGGCGATGCGGCATGAACGTGGACTTCGTCGCGACCGATTGGGGCAGCGTGGTGCAGCGCCGCGCGAGCCGGGAGCCGGTGGAGCGCGGCGGCTGGAGCATGTTCTTCACCTTCTGGTCCGGGCTGGACATGTTCAATCCCGGCGTGTCCCAGGCGCTGCGCGGCCACGGGCAGAACGCCTGGTTCGGCTGGCCTACCATGCCGCGCATCGAGGAACTGCGGGCCCAGTGGTTCGACGCCCCGAACCTGGAGGCGCAGCAGGCGATCGGCCGCCAGATCCAGGAGGTCGCCTTTCAGGAGGTTCCTTACCTCCCGCTCGGCCAGTACTTTCAGGCCTGGGGCTATCGCCGGAACATCACCGGCGTGCTGAAGGGCCTGCCGATGTTCTGGAACGTCCAGAAGGCGTGACCAGGGCGGGGAGGGGAACTCCCCTCCGCTCTTGCGTTCTCCCGCTCCCGCCTGTGCAATGCTGGCCGTACAGGGGGACAAGACGATGATTCGACGCCGCCACCTCCTGGCCGCGGCGGGCGCGGCCGCGATGCCGATGCCCGCGCTGGCCCAGCCCGCCCGGGCCCGGGTGGTGAAGTGCGTCCCGCAGGCCAACCTCACCAGCCTCGACCCCGTCTGGACCACCGCGAACATCACCCGGAACCACGGGTACATGGTCTATGACACGCTTTACGGCATGGATGAGCGGTTCCAGCCGCAGCCCCAGATGGCCGAGGGGCACGTGGTGGAGGACGGCGGCAAGCGGGTGATCATCACCCTCCGCCAGGGCCCGCGTTTCCACGACGGGGAGCCGGTGCGGGCCGCGGACGTGGTCGCCAGCCTGCGGCGCTGGATGAAGCGGTCCCCCTCCGGTCAGAAGCTAGAGGAGTTCACGGACGAGCTGTCGGCGCTCGACGACCGCCGGGTCCAGTTCCGGCTGAGGCAGCCCTTCCCCTTCCTGCTGCCCGCCTTGGCCCAGGTCAGCAACGGCCCGGCCTTCATCATGCCGGAGCGGATCGCGCGGACCGATCCCTTCCAGCAGGTCCGGGAGACGGTCGGCAGCGGACCCTTCCGCTTCAAGCGGGACGAGTTCAACTCCGGCAGCCTCGTCGTCTACGAGCGAAACCCGGATTACAGCCCCACCCCCGCCGGCACGCCGAGCCTGACCGCCGGCCCCAAGCAGGCCTTCTTCGACCGCGTCGAGTGGAACATCATCACCGACGCTTCCACCGCCTCCGCGGCCTTGCAGACCGGGGAGGTCGACTGGTTCGAGCAGCCGCCGCCCGAGATCCAGCAGGTGATCCGCCGCAACCGCGCCCTGTCGGTGGAAGAGATCGACCCCCTGCCGCTGACCGGCATCATGCGCTTCAACTTCCTGCACGAGCCGTTCAGCAACAGGCGGTTGCGTCAAGCGATGCTGCCGGCGGTCAGCCAGGACGACTTCATGCAGGCGATCGTTGGCACCGACGCCTCGCTCTACAACAACCGCACCGGCATGTTCACGCCCGGCACGCCGATGGCGACGGAGGTCGGGCTGGAGCCGCTGACCGGCCCGCGAAGCCTCGACCGCGCGAAGGCCTTGATGCGGGAGGCCGGCTACACGAACCAGCCCATGCGGCTGATCGGCCCGACGGACATCCTCGCCCCCGCCGCCATGACCCAGGTCGGCGCGGATCTCGTCCGGCGCCTGGGTTTCAACGCCGACATCGTGCTGACGGACTGGGGCACGACCGTGCAGCGCCGGACCAGCCGCGAGCCGCTGGCAAATGGGGGGTGGAGCATGATCTTCACCTCCTTCTCCTCCTTCGACTTCGTGGACCCGTCGGCGCATTTCCCCCTGCGGGGCAACGGCGCCAATGCGTGGCCGGGCTGGCCGACCATCCCCGCGCTGGAGACGCTGCGAGACCAGTGGTTTCTCGCCCCGACTCTTCCGGAACAGCAGCGGATCGCGGCCGAGATGCAGCGCGTCGCCATGGACGAGGTCCCCTACATCCCCGTCGGTGCCTACAAGTCGCTCACCGGCATCCGGCGCGACCTGCAGGACCGCGTGAAGGGCTTCGCGATCTTCTGGAACCTCAAGCGCGCCTGAACGGAGACCACCGATGATCCGACGTCGTGACGCGATGCTGGGGCTGGCCGCCGCCGCGGCCGCGCCTGCCATGCCCGGCCTGTCCCAGGGGGCCGCGGCGCGGACGCTCCGGGTGATCCCGCAGGCGAACCTGACCAGCCTTGATCCCGTCTGGACGACCGCGGTGGTGACGCGGAACCACGCGTACATGGTGTACGACACGATCTGCGCCGTGGACGCCCAGGCGCGGCCGAAGCCCCAGATGGCGGAGGGCTGGGAGACGGCGCAGGACGGGAAGGAGTGGACCTTCACCCTCCGAACGGGACTGCGCTTCCATGACAACGAGCCCGTCCGTGCCGCGGACTGCGTCGCGAGCGCGAAGCGCTGGATGGCCCGCGACCCCTTCGGCCAGCTCCTGGCGCAGCAGGTGGACGAGGTCTCCGCGCTGGACGATCGGCGCTTCCGCTTCCGGCTGAAGCAGCCTTTTCCGTTCCTGACCCTCGCCCTCGGCAAGAGCCAGAACCCCTGCTTCGTCATGCCCGAGCGGCTGGCGAATACAGACCCCTTCCAGCAGGTACGGGACGCTACCGGCTCCGGCCCGTTCCGCTTCGTCCCGGGCGACTGGAACCCCGGCCAGCGGGCGGTCTGGACGAAGTTCGACGGTTACCAGCCCCGGCAGGAGCCGGTGGACGGGCTGGCCGGTGGCAAGGTGCCCCGGATCGACCGGGTGGAGTGGACCATCATCTCCGACTCCGGCACCGCCGCCTCCGCGATGGTCAGCGGCGAGCAGGACTATTGGGAGTACCCGCTGCACGACCTGATCCCGCTGCTGCGCCGGTCGCGCGACGTGGTCGTGGAGCAGCGCCTGCTGGAGGGTACCTACGGCATCATGCGGTTCAACCAGGTGCAGCCGCCCTTCAACAACCTCAAGGTGCGGCAGGCCGTGGCGATGGCGGTGGACCAGCGGGACTACCTCCGCGCCGTGGCCGGGGAGGACCCCTCTCTCTGGGGCGTCTGCGAGGGCGTCTTCACCTGCGGCAGCCCCCTGGCCAGCGACGAGGGCAACGACGTGCTGAAGGTGCACAGCGTCGAGCGAGGCCGGGCCGCGCTGCGCGAGTCCGGATACAACGGCGAGAAGGTCGTGCTCATCACGCCGAGCGACTATCCGCAGATCAACGCGCTGTCCCTCGTCACAGCGGACCTGATGCAGCGGATCGGCCTCAACGTGGAGGTCGTCTCCGCGGACTGGGGCACCGTGATCCAGCGGCGCGCGAGCAAGGAGCCGGTGGAGCGGGGGGGCTGGAGCGTGGTGCACACCACGGCGTCCGGCACCGACCTCGGCGTCCCGGCCATCCACCTCTTCCTCCGCGCCAACGGTCCCAATGCCTGGTTCGGCTGGCCGGACGACCCGGAGATCGAGCGCCTGCGGGGCCAGTGGCTGAACGCGTCCGACGAGGCCGAGAGCAAGCGGATCGGGGCCGCGCTGAATGCCCGGGCCATGGCGGTGCTGCCCTACGTGCCGCTGGGCTTCTACTGGCAGCCCAGCGCCTGGCGCCGGAACGTAACGGGGGCCTTCCGCTCCCCGACCACGGTTTTCTGGAACATGGGCAAGGCCTAGCGGGCGGGGACGGCTGGCACGGCCCGTGCAAGGTCCGTGGCCGGCGAGCGCCGTCCGAGGGGGCTGCGCGGACACGGGAATGGTGGCGTGCGGGCCGCTTCTGCGGCAGGATTCCACCGGCAGGGCAGGTTGGCACGGCGAAGGCCGGCCACAGGGGGGCTTCAGAGCGATGGATCGTCGCGTATTCCTCAAGACCGGCCTGGCCGGTGGCATCGCGGCCGGCGGCCTGTCCGCGCCCGCCCTGTCCCAGGGTGCAGCCGCCCGCACGCTGCGCTTCGTGCCCCAGGCCAACCTTGCCAATTTTGACCCGATCTGGGGCACTCAGTACGTCGTCCGCAACGCCGCGGCCGCCGTGTGGGACACGCTCTACGGCGTGGACAGCCAGCTCCGCCCGCAGCGCCAGATGGTGGAGAGCGAGGAGACCTCGACCGACGGCCTGACCTGGACCTTTCGACTCCGGGAGGGGCTGAAGTTCCACGACAACGAGCCGGTTCGGTCGAAGGACGTGGTCGCGAGCCTCAATCGCTGGGCCGTGCGCGACCCCATGGGCCAGATGATTCGGGCCATCCAGAACGAGCTGGTGGCGGTCGACGATCGGACCTTCCGCTGGTCGCTCCGTCGTCCCTACCCGAAGATGCTGCTCGCGCTCGGCAAGAACAACTCGCCCTGTTCCTTCATCATGCCCGAGCGGATCGCGAATACCGATCCCTTCCAGCAGATCAGTGACTATGTCGGTTCCGGCCCCATGCGGTTCGTCCGCAACGAGTGGGTGCCCGGCGCGAAGGCGGTGTTCGAGAAGTTCGCGGGTTACGTGCCCCGGTCCGAGCCCGCCTCCTGGCTCGCGGGCGGGAAGCGCATCCTGTTCGACCGCATGGAATGGGTGGTGATGCCGGACCCGGCCACCGCCGCCTCCGCCCTGCAGAACGGCGAGGTGGACTGGTGGGAGAACCCGATCTCCGACCTGATCCCCCTCCTGCGCCGCAACCGCAACGTCCAGGTGGACATCGCCGACCCGCTCGGGAACATCGGCACATTCCGGATGAACCACCTGCATCCGCCGTTCAATGACGTGCGCGCCCGCCGCGCGGTGCTGATGGCGATGGACCAGGCGGACGTGATGCGCGCCGTCGCCGGCGACGACGAGAGCCTATGGAAGCGCCTGCCCGGCTTCTTCACGCCCGACACCCCCCTCTACACCGAGGCGGGGGGCAACGTGCTGAAGGGCCCACGTAATCTCGCCGCCGCGCGGGAGATGCTGATGAGCAGCGGCTACCGCGGGGAGCCCGTGGTGATGCTGGTCGCGCAGGATCAGCCGATCACGAAGAACCAGGGCGATGTCACCGCCGAGCAGATGCGCCGCATCGGTATGAACATCGATTACGTCGCGACGGACTGGGGCACCGTGGGCAGCCGCCGCGCGGTGAAGACGCCGCCGGCCCAGGGTGGCTGGAACATCTTCTTCTCCTGGCATGCGGGCGCGGACTGCATCAACCCGGCCGCCTACACCGCCATCCGCGCGAATGGTGACGGCGCCTGGTTCGGCTGGCCGAACATCCCGACCGCGGAGGCGGCGCGCGACAAGTGGTTCGACGCCGCCACGCCCGAGGCCGAGAAGGCCGCGATGGATGAGCTGAACACCGCCGCGATGGAGAATGTTCTCTTCGCCCCCACCGGCTTCTTCGCCATGTACCAAGCCTGGCGCCGCAACGTGAGCGGCGTGGTGAAGGGGCCATTGCCCTTCTTCTGGGGCGTGTCCAAGACGTGACTGAGCTGAACCGGCGGCCGGCGGGAGTCCCCGCCCGGCCGGCACGGAGGACCTGACACCATGTTCGCCTACGTCATCCGACGAGTCATCGCGACCATCCCCGTCATGGCGGTGGTGGCGCTGTTCGTCTTCTCCCTCCTGTACATCTCGCCGGGCGACCCGGCCGCGGTCATCGCCGGCGACCAGGCGACCCCGGCGGACGTGGAGCGCATCCGCGCCTCCCTCGGCCTCGACCGGCCGTACCTCGTGCGGTTCGGGGAGTGGGTCTGGCACATCGTCCAGGGCGACCTCGGCACCTCGATCTTCACCAACCTGCCTGTGTCCACGATGATCGCGCAGCGGATCGAGCCGACCGTCTCCCTGATGATCATCACCCTCATCCTGGCGGTCTCGATCGCCGTGCCGATGGGCGTGATCGCGGCCTGGAAGGCCGGCACCTGGATCGACCGGGCGGTGATGGCCTTCGCGGTGCTCGGCTTCTCCGTACCGGTCTTCGTCGTTGGCTACCTCCTGGCCTACGTCTTCGCATTGGAACTGGATTGGCTGCCCGTGCAGGGCTACACGCCCTTCTCCCGCGGCCTCTGGCCCTGGTTCCAGAACCTCATCCTGCCGGCCATCGCGTTGGGCGGTGTCTATATCGCGCTGATCGCCCGAATCACCCGCGCGACGATGCTGGAGGTTCTGCAGCAGGACTACATCCGCACCGCTCGCGCCAAGGGCGTGAACCAGCCCGGGATTCTCTTCCTGCACGCACTGAAGAACGCGGCGGTGCCGATCGTCACCGTCATCGGCATTGGCGTCGCACTGCTCATCGGCGGCGCGGTGGTGACGGAGAGCGTCTTCGCCATCCCGGGCCTCGGCCGGCTGACGGTGGACGCCATCCTCCGCCGCGACTACCCGGTGATCCAGGGCGTGATCCTGCTCTTCTCCTTCGTCTACGTGCTGGTGAACCTGGGGATCGACCTCCTCTACACCCTCTTTGACCCGAGGATCCGGTATTGAGCGCCATCCTTGACCGTCCAGGGGCCCTCGGCCCCGCGGACGTCGCGGCCGCCCCGGCCATGCCGGACGTGCTGCCCCCGGTCCGCCCGATGCGGGGCCTGCTCGGCTTCCTCCGGCGGAATCCCTCCATCGCGATCGGCGGCGGTCTGCTGCTGATCATCTTTTGCATCGCCGTCTTCGCGCCGCTGCTTTGGACGACGGACCCGACGGCACTCGCCCCGGCCCGCCGGACCCGCGAGCCCTCGGCCATGTACTGGTTCGGGACTGACATGCTGGGGCGCGACGTCTATTCCCGCGTGCTCTATGGGGCGCGGGTCTCGCTGACCGTCGGCTTCGCGGTGGCCTTCTTCTCGGCCGTGATCGGCATGACGATCGGCCTCGTCTCCGGCTTCGTGCGCTGGGCCGACGCCATCGTCATGCGCGTGATGGACGGGCTGATGTCCATCCCCTCGATCCTGCTGGCCATCGCTCTCATGGCACTGACCCGCGGCAGCGTGGGGAACGTCATCCTCGCCATCACCATCGCCGAGGTGCCGCGCGTCTCCCGACTTGTCCGCGGCGTGGTCCTGTCACTCCGCGAACAGCCCTATGTGGACGCCGCGGTGGCGGCCGGCACGCCAACGCCGCTCATCATCTGGCGGCACATCCTGCCGAACACCCTGGCCCCGATCACGGTGCAGGCGACCTACATCTGCGCCTCCGCCATGATTGCGGAGAGCATCCTGTCCTTCATCGGCGCCGGCACGCCGCCGATCATTCCCTCCTGGGGCAACATCATGGCGGAGGGCCGGGCCCTCTGGCAGGTGAAGCCTTACATCGTGTTCTTCCCGGCCGTCTTCCTCTCGCTGACCGTGCTGGCGGTGAACCTGCTGGGCGATGGATTGCGGGACTGGCTCGATCCGCGCATGGCAAAGAAGGTTTGAGCATGTCGCAGAGCTACGCCGGACCGCTTCTCGACGTCCGCAATCTCCAGACCCACTTCCGCACGCCGGACGGGGTCAACCGGGCGGTGGACGGCATCTCCTTCCAGGTGAACGCCGGGGAGACGGTTGCCATCGTGGGGGAGAGCGGCTGCGGCAAGTCCGTCACCTCCATGTCCATCCTCCGCCTGATCCCGGAGCCCCCTGGCAAGATCGCCGGGGAAATCCGCTTCATGGGCCGGGACCTGCTGAAGCTCTCGGACAAGGAGATGCGCGGCATCCGCGGCAATGACATCTCGATGATCTTCCAGGAGCCGATGACCTCCCTGAACCCCGTCCTGACGGTGGGCCGGCAGATCGGGGAGACACTGCGCCTCCACCAGGGCCTCAACGGCCGCGATGCCGAGGCCAAGTCGGTGGAGATGCTGAAGCTCGTCGGCATTCCGGCGCCGGAGCGGCGGGTGAAGGAATACCCGCACCAGCTCTCGGGCGGCATGCGGCAGCGCGTGATGATCGCCATGGCGCTGGCCTGCAACCCGAAGCTGCTCATCGCGGACGAGCCGACCACGGCGCTCGATGTCACGATCCAGGCGCAGATCCTGGACCTGATGCGGGACCTGAAGCACCGGGTCGGCGCCGCGATCGTCCTGATCACCCATGACCTTGGCGTGGTGGCGGAGGTCGCGGAGCGCGTCATCGTCATGTACGCCGGCCGCAAGGTAGAGGAAGCCGGCGTCCGCGACCTCTTCGAGCGGCCGAAGCACCCCTATACTCAGGGCCTGCTCGGGGCGGTGCCGAAGCTTGGCTCCTCCCTGACCGGAGAGGCGACCCGGCTCTCGGAGATCCCTGGTCTCGTCCCCAGCCTGAAGACCCGCATCGACGGATGCGTCTTCGCCTCCCGCTGCCCCTACGCGACCGATCTCTGCCGCAACGTGGCCCCGGCGCTGGAGGAGAAGGCGCCCGCCCACACCGCGGCCTGCCACTACGCCGTGAAGGAGGCCCTCGCGGCATGAGTCACTCGACCATCGACCAGACCGGCGCGCCGCTGCTTCAGGTGGACGACCTGAAGAAGCATTTCCCCCTGCGCGGCGGCATCCTCGGGGGCACCACCGGCTACGTCTACGCGGTGGACGGCGTCTCCTTCGACATCCGGCGGGGCGAGACCCTCTCCCTCGTCGGCGAGTCCGGGTGCGGCAAGTCCACCGTCGGCAAGGCTCTGCTCCAACTCTACCCCATCACGTCGGGGCAGGTGGTGCTCGGCGGCCAGCGGATCGACACCATGTCCTCCTCCACCCTGCGGCCGATCCGGCGACGGATGCAGGTGGTTTTCCAGGACCCGTTCAGCTCCCTCAACCCGCGGATGCGGGTGCGCGACATCCTGGCGGAGCCCATCCGGAACTTCGGTCTCGCGAAGACGAAGGACGAGCTGGACGCGAAGCTCGGCAAGCTGATGGACACGGTCCGCCTGCCGCGGGACGCGATCGGCCGCTGGCCGCACGAGTTCTCCGGCGGCCAGCGGCAGCGCATCGGCATCGCCCGGGCCCTGGCCGCCGAGCCCGACCTGATCATCTGCGACGAGGCCGTCTCGGCGCTCGACGTCTCGGTGAAGGCGCAGATCGTCAACCTGCTCCAGGATCTCCAGTCCCAGCTCGGCCTGGCACTGCTTTTCATCTCCCACGACCTCGCCATCGTGGAGCACATGACCCACCGCGTGGCCGTCATGTATCTCGGCAAGATCGTGGAGGTGGCGCCGCGCCGCTCCCTCTTCGCGGCGCCCAAGCACCCCTACACCCAGGCCTTGCTCTCGGCCGTGCCGGTTCCCCAGCCCGGCGCGGCGCGGGACCGGATCATCCTGAAGGGGGACGTACCCAGCCCGATCAACCCGCCCTCGGGCTGCCGCTTCCACACCCGCTGTCCCTATGTCTTCGACCGTTGCCGGGTGGACGAGCCGAAGCTGCAGGAGACCGAGGCCGGCCACACCGCCGCCTGCCACCTGCACGACCTGCCGCCGGAGCAGAACCCGCTCGCCGGCGCGGCCTCGCCGCTGCACTGAGCCGCGGAAGGGGTGGGTGGGCGCCTTGACGCCCGCCCGTCGCCCGCGCGACCCTTCGCCCCGATCGGTGCGGGGGGAGCAGCCATGCCCACAGTCAATCTGACGGTGAACGGACAGCGCCAGAGCGTTGAGGTGGAGGGCCGCACCCTCCTCGTCGAGCTGCTGCGGGAGAAGCTGCGGCTCACCGGGACCCATGTCGGCTGCGACACCAGCCAGTGCGGCGCCTGCGTTGTCCATGTGGACGGGGACAGCGTGAAGTCCTGCACCATGCTGGCCGTCCAGGCCGAGGGAACCAGCGTCACGACCATCGAAGGGCTCGCCGCCACCGACGGCACGTTGCACCCGATGCAGGAGGCGTTCCGCGAGTATCACGCCCTTCAGTGCGGCTTCTGCACGCCCGGGATGGTCATGTCGGCCATCGACCTCGTCCAGAAGCACCCGCAGGGCCTGTCCGAGCCGGAGATCCGCGAGGGGCTGGAGGGTAACCTCTGCCGCTGCACGGGCTACCACAACATCGTCAAGGCGATCGCCGCGGCCCAGGACGTCATGCACGGCCGCCGCGCGGAGCTCGCCCGCGCCGAGTAGCGCCGGCTCCGGGCGCGGCGACCCCCGCGCCCGCACCACCGTGAGTCGTGCCGAAAACCGCGCCGCCAGAGCGCGAGGGACGCGTAGGGGAGGTTGCCGCCGTGACCGTCATGCCGAATTTTCAGGGTATCGGGGCCAAGGTGCGCCGGAAGGAGGATCTTCGCTTCCTCTCCGGCAAGGGCCGCTACACCGATGACCTGAACCGACCGGGCCAGCTCTACGTGCATTTCCTGCGATCGCCGCACCCGCACGCGCGGCTCGGGGCCGTGGACACCGCGGCCGCGCGGGCCATGCCGGGGGTGCGCGCCGTCTACACGGGGGCCGACATCGCGGCCGCCGGCATCGGCGGCCTGCCCTGCGGCTGGGGGATCAAGAACAAGGACGGCTCCCCGATGGCGGAGCCCGCGCATCCCGTCCTGGCGACCGGCAAGGTCCGGCATGTCGGAGACCCTGTCGCTGCCGTGATCGCCGACACGCGCACCCAGGCCCGCGACGCGGCCGAGGCGATCACCGTCGAGTACGAGCCCCTCCCGGCCGCCGCCACGCCGGACGCCGCAGTCGCCCCCGGCGCGCCGCTGGTGCACGACGAGGTCCCTGGCAACATCTGCTACGATTGGCACATCGGCGAGAAGGCCGACGCCGACGCCGCGTTCATGAAGGCCGCCAAGGTCGTCACCTTCGAGACGACGAACAACCGCCTGATCCCCAACGCCATGGAGCCGCGGGTCGCCATTGGCGACTATGACGCTTCGACGGACGAGCACACCCTCTTCACCACCAGCCAGAACCCACACGTCATCCGCCTGCTGATGGGCGCCTTCGTGCTGAAGATCCCGGAGTCGCGGCTGCGCGTCGTCGCGCCCGACGTCGGCGGCGGTTTCGGCAGCAAGATCTTCCACTACGCCGAGGAAGCGCTGGTCACCTGGGCCGCCGCGCAGTTGAAGCGCCCGGTGAAGTGGACCTCGGATCGGACCGAGGCCTTCATGTCGGACGCGCATGGCCGCGACCACGTAACCCGCGCCGAGCTGGCCCTGGACGAGAACGGCATCTTCCTCGGCCTTCGCGTCTCCACCAAGGCGGCGATGGGGGCCTATCTCTCCACCTTCGCGCCGGCGGTGCCGACCTATCTCTACGCGACGCTGCTGGCCGGTTGCTACCGCACGCCCGTGATCTATGCGGAGGTGAAGGCCGTCTTCACCCACACCGTCCCGGTGGACGCCTATCGGGGCGCCGGCCGCCCGGAGGCGACCTATCTCCTGGAACGGCTGGTGGATGTCGCGGCCGCCGAGACGGGTCTCGACCGCGTCGAGATCCGCCGGCGGAACTTCATCCCCGCGGACGGCTTCCCTTACCAGACGCCGGTCGCCCTCGAATACGACAGCGGCAACTACCAGGCGACGCTGGACGCCGCCCTGGTCGGTGCCGACTGGGCGGGCTTCGAGGCCCGCCGGGCGGCAGCGAAGGCGCGCGGCCGGCTCCGCGGCATCGGGCTGTCCACCTACATCGAAGCCTGCGGCATCGCCCCCTCCGCCGTGGCCGGCGCCCTCGGCGCGCGCGCCGGGCTTTTCGAGGTGGCGAACATCCGCGTCCACCCCACCGGCAGCGTCACCGTCTTCACCGGCACTCACAGCCACGGCCAGGGCCACGAGACCACCTTCGCGCAAGTCGTGGCCGACAAGCTCGGGATCGGGGTGGACCAGGTGGAAGTCGTGCACGGCGATACGGACCGCATCCCCTTCGGCATGGGCACATATGGCAGCCGCAGCCTCGCTGTCGGGGGTTCCGCGATGATCAAGGCGCTCGACAAGATCATCGCCAAGGGCAAGCGCATCGCCGCGCACCTGATGGAGGCCTCAGCCGAGGACGTGGTCTTCGAGGACGGCCAGTTCCGCGTCGCCGGCACCGACAAGTCGAAGGGCCTGACGGAGATCAGCCTCGCGGCCTATGTTCCGCACAACTTCCCGCATGACGAGCTGGAGCCCGGGCTGGAGGAGACCGCCTTCTACGATCCGAAGAACTTCACCTTCCCGGCGGGCTGTCATGTCTGCGAGGTGGAGATTGAGCCCGAGACCGGCCGCGTGCACGTCGTGGGCTTCACCGCCGTGGACGATGTGGGCCGCGTCATCAATCCGATGATCGTGGAAGGGCAGGTGCAGGGCGGAGTCGCCCAGGGCATCGGCCAGGCCCTGATGGAGCGCGCCGCCTACGACGCCCAGGGCCAGCTCCTCTCGGCCAGCTTCATGGACTACTCCATGCCGCGGGCCGAGGATCTGCCGGGCGTCGCCGTCGCCACCCATGTGACCCTTTGCACCCACAACCCGTTGGGGGTGAAAGGCTGCGGGGAGGTGGGTGCGATCGGCTCACCGCCCGCCGTCATCAACGCCGTGGTGGACGCCCTGCGCGACCATGGCGTCCGCCATGTCGAGATGCCCGCGACACCGCCGAAGGTCTGGGGCATCATCAACGCAAATCGGGCATCCACGGCGAGCGCACAGCGCGCCGCCGCGCCCGCCGAGTAGGGGATCGAGAGCGATGTACGACTTCGCCTTTCAGAAGCCGTCCTCCGTGGCGGAGGCCGTGAAGCTGCTCGCGGGGGAGGATGCCCGCCCGATCTCCGGCGGCCAGACGCTCCTGCCGGCGTTGAAGCATCGCCTGGACAAGCCCGCGACGCTCGTGGACCTCTCGGGCATCGCGGAGCTGCGCGGGATCAAGCGGGAAGGAGACCGGCTCGTCATCGGCGCGATGACGAAGCACGTCCAGGTCCAGAACGATCCCGCGATCAAGGCGGCGATCCCCGCCCTGTCCCGCATGGCCGGGTTGGTCGGCGACACGCAGGTTCGCAACCGCGGCACGATGGGCGGCAGCCTGGCGAACAACGACCCCGCAGCGGACTATCCGGCCGCGGCCCTGGCGCTCGGCGCCACGTTCATCACCGACCGCCGCCGGATCGAGGCGGATGACTTCTTCCTCGGCATGTTCGCCACCGCCCTGGAGCCGGGCGAGCTGCTGACCGCCATCTCCTTCCCGGTCCCGGAGAAGGCCGGCTACGCGAAGATGCGCAACCCGGCCTCGCGCTACGTCATGGCCGGCGTCTTCGTCGCGAAGGGTCCGGCCGGCGTGCGGGTGGTGGTGAACGGCGCCGGCCCGGGCGTCTTCCGGCAAACGGTTATGGAATCGGCGCTGTCGGCCAACTGGTCGCCCGACGCGGTGGCGGGCATCAAGCAGTCGCCGGACGGCCTGAACGGCGATATCCACGGCAGCGCCGAGTACCGCGCCCACCTCGTGACCGTTATGGCCAAGCGCGCCGTCCTGGATGCCGGCTGACGGCGGGGCCGCGCCGGCCGCCCCCACCGGCCAGCACGTCGTCGTCATCGGCGCCGGCATCGTCGGCGCGTGCACCGCGCTGGAGTCCCTGCGGCGGGGCTTTCGCGTCACCATCCTCGATCCCGGCTCTCCGGGCGGGGAGCAGGCGGCCTCCTATGGCAATGGCTGCTGGCTCTCGCCCATGTCGGTGATCCCGCCCGCCATGCCGGGGCTGTGGAAGAAGGTGCCCGGCTTCCTCGCGGACCCGCTCGGTCCGCTGGCCGTGCGCTGGTCCTACTTCCCGCGCGTCATTCCCTGGCTGCTCCGCTACCTGTGGTCCGGCTGGACCGAGGAGAAGGTCCTGGCCACTGCGCGCGCCCTGCGCGCGCTCCTCGCCGGTGCACCGGACCTGCACCGCAAACTGGCGGAGTCCGCCGGGGTGGCGGAGCTCATCCGCCACCAGGGCCTCATGTACACGTACCAGTCCCGCGCCGAGTTCGAGACCGAGGCGATGGCCTGGCGCATTCGCCGTACCGTCGGCGTCCAGTGGCAGGAGCTGGAGGCGGACGAGATGCGCCAGAGCCAGCCCGCGCTGGACCGCCGTTACGCTTTCGGCATCCTTGTCCCGGAGGGCGGGCACTGCCTCGACCCCGGCGCCTATGTCGCGGCCCTGGTGGACCAGGCCGTAGCCGAGGGCGCGACGCTCAGCCGCGACTCCGCCACCGGCTTCCGGATCGAGGGCGGTCGCCTGAGAGCCGTGCAGACCGCGTCGGGCGAGATCGCCGCCGACCGCGCCGTCATCTGCGCCGGCGCCCGGTCCAAGGCGCTGGCCGCTGCGGCCGGCAGCCGCGTCCCGCTGGAGACGGAGCGTGGCTACCACGCCGTGGTGGAGGGCGCGGAGGTCGGCCCCCGCATCCCGGTCATGCCCTATGACGGGAAGATGTCGGTCACCCTCACCCGCAAAGGTCTGCGCTGTGCCGGTCAGGTGGAGATCGCGGGGCTGGGGGCCGCGCCGAACTGGAAGCGTGCGGAGATCCTGCGCGACCACCTGCTCCGCTCCTTCCCCACGCTGCCGCGAGACCTGCCGGCCAACCGGGTGAAGTTCTGGATGGGCCATCGCCCCTCCATGCCGGACGGCCTGCCCTGCATCGGGCCGTCGGCCGCGACACCGGACGTGCTCCTCGCGTTCGGCCACGGCCATGTGGGCCTCGTGGCCGGGCCGCGCACGGGGCAGGCGGTCGGCGCCCTCCTCGCCGGCGCTCCGGCAGGCCTGGATCTCACTCCTTACGACCCCCGTCGATTCGGCTGGCATTCCTGATCTGACCGTGCCAGCATGAGGATACCGGTCCTGCATTCCGTCGGGCCGAGGTGATTTGCGGACAAAGACAAACAGTGTTCCCCGAGAATGAGCAGCAGGGTGGCGCCGGGCCCGTAGAGGCCGAGGTGAAGTGGTACAACGGCCGCAAGGGCTTCGGCTTCGTGCTTGGACCGGACGGGCAGGACGTGTTCTTCCACGCGTCCGCTATGGCGGAGGCGGGCATCCAGTCCGCCGAGACGGGTGACAAGCTCGTCTGCGAGATCGGCACGGACCGGCAGGGCCGTCGCCTCGTGACTCGGATCATGGAACTGAAGCCCGGTCCCGGCGGTGGCGCCGGCGGCGGCGGTGGCTTCGGGGATCGTCCCCCCCGCCGTGACTTCGGTGGCGGTGGCTTCGGGGATCGTCCCCCGCGCCGCGACTTCGGCGGCGGCGGTGGTGGCTTCGGGGATCGTCCCCCGCGTCGCGACTTTGGCGGTGGCGGCGGTTTCGGCGGTGGTCCCCCCCGTCGTGACTTCGGTGGCGGCGGCGGCTTCGGCGGCGGTGGCGGCGGCTTCGGCGGCCCGCGCCGCGAGTTCGGGGACCGTCCCCCTCGGCGCGACTTTGGCGGCGGTGGCGGCCGGGATGAGGGCGGTCCGACCTATGGCCTGAACGGCACGGTGAAGTGGTTCGACCAGGTGCGCGGCTTCGGCTTCGTGACGCCGGACGACGGCGGTCAGGACGTGTTCCTGCACTCCTCTGTGCTCCAGCGCGCGGGCGTGCAGGACGTGCAGCAGGGCCAGAAGGTGAACCTCGAGGTTCGTGACGGCCAGCGCGGCCGCCAGGCCGTGGTGCTCAAGGGCAGCTGAGCGGCTCTGCCGCGTCGGCCTTCTGAAGACCCCGGCCTCGGCCGGGGTCTTCTCGTTTCAGGGGACGGCGAAGCGCTGGGGGCGCAGCCCCGCGTGGAACCAGCTCACCATCGAGTAGACGTCGTAGACCGGCAGCCCCAGCGCCTCCCGCAACGCGGCCGCGTAAGGCGGCATGTTCGTGCATTCCAGCACGATGGCGCCCACCTCCGGATGGCGCTCCACGAGCCGGCGCCCCGCCTCCAGGATATCGGCCTCGGCGAGCGCGACGTCCATGTCGTCCTTCTCGGCCTTGATCAGCACGCGGAAAAACTCGCGCCCGGATTCCGTGCCCTCCACGGGCAGGTCCTCCGGCACGCCCGCACCGCGCAGATGCGCGGGCGTCAGCGTGGAGCGGGATACCGTGACGCAGCCCACCCGCTTGCCCGGGGGCAGCGTGGCCTGGACCCAGGGCACCTGCATGAGGCTGCTGGTGGCGACCGGCACGCCGAGTGCCTCGGCCAGCTCCGCCTGGAACAGCGAGAGGAAGCCGCAGTTCGTGGTGATCGCCTCGGCGCCCAGGGCGATCATGTCCTGCGCCGCCGCGATGAAGTCCGGCAGCAGCCCGCGCGCGCCCTGCAGTACGACTCGCTCCGGACTGGCCCCGCGCACGACCCGGTACAGGACGGGGAAGGGCCAGGTCCCGGCATTCCCCATGTCACCGGGAATTCGTGGGAAACGCGCCTCCAGCATCAGGATGCCGAGGGGCGCCCCGTAGATCGCCTTGCCGCCGCGCGCGATGGTCATGTCGCCTCCTGGCCTCGAACGGCACGCAGGATGCACCGGCGGTTGATGCGGACAAGCGCCGGCGTTTTCGCGCCCGGGCTTCGCCGCTAGCCTCCCCGCCCGATCCGACGGAGTCCTCCCGATGCGCCGCGCGCTCCTTCTCCTGTCCTTGTTGCTGCCCGCCATCGCCATGGCGCAGGAGGCGCCCTGGCCCAACCGCCCGATCACCCTGTTGGGCGGCTTCCCCAATTCCTCCGGCGTCGAGATCTACCAGCGCCGCCTCGCGGAACCGCTCACCCGGGCACTCGGTGTGCCCGTGGTGGTGGATAACCGCGTCGGCGCGGGCGGCAACATCGCCTCGGCGATGGTGGCGCGGGCAAGGCCGGACGGCTACCTGTTCCTCCTCGGCACCGCGGGCACGCATGCCATCAACGCGATGCTCTACCGCAACCTTGGCTTCGACCCACTCCGCGATGTGACGCACATCGCGCATCTCGGCGACGTGCCGAACGTGCTGCTCGTGAACGCGAAGCTTCACCCGGAGTGGCGGACCTGCCCGGACGTGGTCGCCGCTGCCCGCGCCCGGCCCGGGGCGCTGTCCTATGCCAGCACAGGGAACGGCGCCTCCACGCACCTCGCGGGCGTGCTGTTCTCCCGGGCGACCGGGACGGAGATGCTGCACGTGCCCTTCGGCGGCCAGCCCATGGCCGTAACCTCCCTCCTGAACGGCAGCGTGGACATCTTCTTCAACCAGGTCGGTCCGGCGATCGGGCTCATCCAGTCCGGCGACGTCCGGGCGCTGGGTGTCACCACCTCCGTGCGGGTCCAGGCCCTGGCCGATGTCCCGACGGTTGCCGAGGCTTGCAACCTCCCGGGCTTCGAGAGCAGCACCTGGTACGGCGTCTTCGGCCCCCCAAACCTGCCTGCCCCGATCCAGCAGCGCATGGCCACCGAGATCAACCGGATCATCTCGGAGCCGGGCTTCCGCGAGTGGCTGGTCGCCAACCAGGGCATCGTTCCCCCCACGGCCACGACCCCCGAGGCCTTCCGCGATGTCCACCGCCAGGACATCGAGCGCTGGGGCCGCGCCGTACGGGATTCCGGAGCCACGGTCGACTGACGGACGCGACGAACGGGGCGCTTGCACTCCGCCGCCCCGTTCCGGCATCATGCTGACATGTCACAGCGCATGTCAGAGCCATGTCGTTCCTGACCGAGGTCGAGCCGCAGCCCTCCCTCACCGAGCGCGCGGCCGCCGCGCTTCGGCACGACATCCTCGCCTGCCGCCTCGCCCCTGGAGACACGATAAGCGAGGCTGCCGCCTCGGCCCGCCTCGGCCTCGGCAAGGCGCCGGTCCGCGCGGCCCTCGCCCGGCTTTCGGAGGAAGGGCTGGTCCAGGCCCTTCCGCGCCGGGGATGGGTGGTCTCCCTGGTCACCATCCGGGACATCCATGAGGTCTTCGACCTCCGCCTCCTGATCGAGCCCGAAGCGGCCCGCCGTGCCGCCGGCCGCGTGGATGCCGAGGCGCTGCGAAAGCTCGATGCGGTCTGCGCCTGCAGCTACCGGATGGAGGACGAGGAGAGCACCCTGACCTTCCTCGCCGCCAACAAGGCGTTCCACGTGGCGGTGGCGGACCTCTCGGGCAATGGCCGGCTTGCCCGCCAGGTGGACCGCCTCCTCGACGAGAGCACCCGGATGCTCGTCCTGGGCCTGCGCCGGCGGGACCGAAGCGGCGACATCTCTCACGAGCACCACGCGCTGATCGAGGCCATGGCCCTCGGTCGCGCGGCCGAAGCCGCCGCGATCATGCGGGAACAGGTCTCGGCCAGCCGCGCCATGGTTCTCGCCGCCCTGACCGCGCCCGACGCGGCCATGTCCATCTGAGAAGGGGCTCTCCCGTGAACGCCATCACCCGCCTCTCACCGCTGGACGCGATGCTCTCCGGCATCGCCGCTGCCGCCCGCCGCCCCGCTGAGGAGCGCGACCGGGCCGTCGCCGACGTCATCGCGGCCTATGTCGCCGATCCTCTGCTGCTAGAGGGCCGCGACTGCCCCTGCAGCCCGGACCGCTACGTCCGCCATCTCCTCCACGCCGACGCCGCGCTCGGCTACGCCGTGGTCGCCATCGCCTGGCGCCCCGGGCAGATGAGCCCGGTCCACGGGCACAAGACCTGGTGTGCCCTGGGCATCCATCGCGGCACCCTCACGGAGTCCTTCTACGCCCCGGGCGCGGAGGGGGAGGCCGATCTGAACCTCACGGCCAGCCAGCTCCGCCGGCCCGGCGCCACCTCACACAGCCCGGCCGACCCGCTGGCCATCCATCGCCTGGCCAATCTCAGCTGCCGGGAGGCGATCTCGATCCACGCCTATGGCGTGCCCTATGACCGCTTCGGTAGCGACGTGAACCTCGTCTACGCGGCCTGACCGCCCTATCTTCCCCGCGAGCAAGCGGGGAGGGGAGCGATGACCGACGCCTGCATCGTGGGTTGGGCCCACTCGCCCTTTGGCAAGCTGGAAGATTCACCCGACGCCGAGGCGCTGATCGCCCGCGTCGCCCGCACGGCCATCGAGGACGCCGGCATCGCGCCCGCCGACGTGGACAGCGTCCATGTCGGCCATTTCAACGGCGGCTTCCAGAAGCAGGATTTCCCGTCCTCCCTCGTCCTGCAATCCGTGCCGGAACTGCGCTTCAAGCCGGCCACCCGCTACGAGAATGCCTGCGCGACCGGATCCGCCGCGCTGCACGGCGCGATGAATGTTTTGGACGCCCGCCGCGGCCGCTTCGCCCTCGTACTCGGCGTGGAGAAGATGACCGCAATCCCCGGCGCCCAGGTCGGGGACGTGCTGCTCGGCTGCGCCTACCGCAAGGAGGAGGGCGACATCCCCGCGGGCTTCGCCGGCGTCTTCGCCCGCATCGCGGAGAGCTACTTCCAGCGCCACGGCGACAAGTCCGACGCCCTGGCCGCGATCGCCGCGAAGAACCATCGCAACGGCGTCGACAACCCCTATGCCCAGATGCGGAAGGACCTCGGCTACGACTTCTGTCGCACCGAGAGCGAGCGGAACCCCTTCGTGGCCGGTCCCCTGAAGCGCACCGACTGCTCCCTCGTCTCCGATGGCGCCGCCGCCCTGATCCTCACCGACGCGGAAACCGCCGCCACGATGAAAAAGGCGGTCCGCTTCCGCGCCGCGGTGCAAGTGAGCGACCTGATGCCAATCTCGGCCCGCGACATCATCCGCTTCGAAGGGGCGCGCGAGGCCTGGACCCGTGCCTACGCCGCGGCCGGCGTCGGCGTGAACGACCTCTCCTTCGCCGAGGTCCACGACTGCTTCACCATCGCCGAACTGATCGACTACGAGGCCATGGGCCTGGCCGCGGAAGGGCAGGGGGCCGGCGCCGTGCTGGACGGCACTGTCGCGATGGGCGGACGCTTGCCGGTGAATCCCTCGGGCGGCCTGAAGTCCAAGGGCCACCCGATCGGCGCGACGGGTGTCTCGATGCATGTCCTCGCGGCCATGCAGCTCGCGGGGGAGGCGGGCGGCATGCAGGTACCTGGCGCCACACTCGGCGGCGTCTTCAACATGGGCGGCGCGGCGGTGGCGAACTACGTTTCCATCATGGAGCGGCTGCGCTGATCCGCTGGTTCGTCGCGCTTCTCGTTCTCCCCCTTGCGGCCTGCGGATCCGATCGGGTGGTGGAGGGCTGGGCGGACACGCGCTGGGGCATGACGCCCGCCGAGGCCCGCGTCGCCATGCCGGCGCTCGTCGCGGAGGCGCCGCCCCAGCCCTGCCGCGACCCCGGCGAGCAACGCGAACTGCGCCTCGACCGCACGGAGGTGGCCGGGCAGACCGGATTCGCCTGGCTCTGCTTCCGCGAGGGGCGGCTTCGGTCCGTCTACCTACGCCGCTATCGACGGGACGGCCCGGCAGCGGCGACCTGGATCGATGACACCGCCGAGCGGCTCCGCGCCGATTTCGGCGAGCCGTTCGAACTGGAAGGGGTCCGCGGGGCGCCGCTTCCTCTGCCGGACTCCTCCTCAGCCTTCGCCACGATGATCTGGATGCGCGGCCCGACCCGCATCCACTATGCCCACGCATCGGACCTTCTTGAGATCGCCTACCAATCCTCGCGGCCCTTTCCTGAAGGCGGGCGCCTGCCCCGGGAACCGGCTCCCTGACCGGCCCCGGCGAAGGGCCGCGATCTCACATGCGCCCCCTTCTGATTGCCTCCGAGATCTATCGAGGCTCGACGTATGGTCCGAAGCACCCGCTGCAGATCCAGCGTGTCCCACCCACGCTCGATCTCATCCATGCGCTCGGATGGCTCGATCCCGCCCGCTACCTCGAGGCGCCCCAGGCGACGCCGGAGCAGCTCACACGCTTCCACACGCCGGACTACATCGCCGCCCTGCAGCGCGCCGAGGCCGAAGGCGGCGTGGGCGAGGCCACCCGCGCCCGCCACCACCTCGGCGCCCACGGCAATCCCGTTTACCGTGAGGTGTTCCGCCGGCCTGCCACCGGTGCCGGGGGCGCCATCCTGGCCGCCCGCCTCACCCTGCGGGGCGGGATTGTCCATGTCCCCGGCGCCGGCACGCACCACGCGATGCCGGACCGCGCCAGCGGCTTCTGCTACGTCAACGACCCCGTGCTCGGCCTGATGGCCTGGCTCGACGCTGGCCTATCGAACATCCTCTACCTCGATATCGATGCCCACCACGGTGACGGCGTCGAGTTCGCCTTCTCGGACGACCCCCGCGTCTTCACCCTGAGCGTCCACGAGGACGGCCGCTGGCCCCACACCGGCCGGCTGGAGGACCGCGCAGGCGGCCACGCGCGCAACATCCCCGTGCCACCCGGCTTCAACGACACGGAGATGGACCACGTCCTCAGCGCCGCGATCCTGCCGATCCTGCGCCACCTCCGCCCGCAGGCCATCATGCTCCAATGCGGCGCCGACGCGGTGGAGGAGGACCCGCTCTCCCGCCTGTCCCTCTCCAACAACGCTCATCTCGCGGTGGTCCGGGCGGTCATGGCCGAAGCGCCTCGCCTGATCGTCACGGGCGGTGGGGGCTATAATCCCTGGACCGTCGCCCGCTGCTGGGCCGCGGTCTGGGGCACGCTG
This sequence comes from Muricoccus radiodurans, assembly GCF_050154705.1. Taxonomy (GTDB): domain Bacteria; phylum Pseudomonadota; class Alphaproteobacteria; order Acetobacterales; family Acetobacteraceae; genus Roseomonas; species Roseomonas radiodurans. Next base: position 793,688 of record NZ_CP189561.1, read on the forward strand.
GATGGCCGCGCGATGCCGGACCGCCTGCCGCCTGCCGCGGAATCCGTCCTGCGCGGCCTGGCCTGGGACCGGGCCGCCGGGCGCAATCCGCCACAGCACTGGCTGACCACCCTGATCGACTCCCCGCGTCCCGGGCCGCTTCGCCCGGAGGTCATCCACGCGTGCGAGACCGTTACGCGGGACCTGCCCGCGCCCGGCCGCCGCGGCGCCTGACCGTGTCAGCCTCTACAGCGGCACGAGCAGGCTGACCGCCGCCTGGGCCGCGATGCCCTCGCCGCGGCCGGGAAAGCCCAGCCGCTCCGTCGTCGTGGCCTTGATCGAGACGCGCCCCTCCGGCACCCCGAGCAGCGACGCCACGCGCGCGATCATGGCCGGCGCGTGCGGCGTGATCTTCGGCCGCTCGCAGATCAGGGTCACGTCGGCGTTCGCCAGCACGCCGCCCCGCGCCGCGATCCGCCCTGCGGCGTGGCGCAGGAAGGCGGCGCTGTCCGCGTCCTTCCAGGCCGCCTCGCTCGGCGGAAAATGCCGGCCGATGTCCCCCTCCGCGAGGGCGCCGTAGATCGCGTCGCAGAGGGCGTGAAGCCCGACATCCGCGTCCGAATGCCCGTCCAACCCCAGCTCGTGCGGGACCTCGACCCCGCAGAGGAAGAGCGGCCGCCCCGGCACTAGCCGGTGCACGTCGAAGCCGGTGCCGACGCGCGGCACCATCCGGGCGGCCAGCAATCCCTCGGCCCGCTCCAGGTCGCCCGGCCAGGTGATCTTCACGTTGCTCTCCGATCCCGGCACCACCCGAACCTCCTGTCCGGCCGCCTCTAGCAGGGCGGCGTCGTCCGTCGCCTCTTCCGTCGCCGCCCGATGGGCGGCCAGCAACTCACCGAACCGGAACCCCTGCGGGGTCTGCGCGCGCACCAGCCCGGCACGGGGCACGGTTCTCTGAATCAGCCCGCCCTCGACCGCCTTCAGCGTGTCGGCCACCGGCTGCGCAGGGATGACGCCCTTCGCCTCGCGCAGCCCCTCCAGCAAGGCCTGCACCGTCCCCGGTGGCACGACCGGCCGCGCACCATCATGCACTAGCACGATGTCGGGTGGGTCATCGGCCAGGTGCTCCAGCCCCGCCCGGACGCTGTCCTGCCGCGTCTCACCGCCGACCACGGCCGGCAGGGCGGGCAGCCCCGAGAGGATCGAATCCACGTCCGCGCGCCGCTCAGCCGCACAGATCGGGAGGATGGCATCTACCCCGCCGTCCCGTAGCAGCGCTTCCGCCGCGCGGCGCAGGACGGGCCGACCAAGCAGCGGCAGGAACTGCTTCGGGGCCGGACCCCCGAGCCGCTCTCCCCGACCTGCTGCCATCAGCAGCGCCACCACTCGCATGCCGTTCTCCTCAAAGCGCGGCCCCCTTACCTCGCCCGACCGGGCACGCACAGACCTGTGAACAAGCTTGACCGGATCCCTGCCCGGTTGATAGGCGTTTGCCCATGCCCTCAACAGATGTGCGCGCGGAGGTTGCCCATGTTCCGGGCAAGCCGCGCTTCGAACCGATCCGCCTCGGCGACATCACGATCGATCGCCCAGTGATCCTCGCGCCGATGTCCGGCGTGACGGACCTTCCGTTCCGAAGGCTCGCGCGGTCCCAGGGCACCCCCATGGTGGTCAGCGAGATGATCGCCAGCCAGGCCATGGTCCGAGAGAACCGCCAGACCCTAAAGATGGCGGAGGTCGACGGCTTCGGTGGCCCGGCCAGCGTCCAGCTTGCCGGCTGCGACCCCGCCGTCATGGCGGAAGCCGCGCGGCTGGCCGTCGACCGCGGCGCAGCCCTGGTGGACATCAACTTCGGCTGCCCTGTGAAGAAGGTTGCCATCGGCCAGTCCGCCGGCAGCGCCCTGATGCGGGACGAGGTCCACGCCGCCCGCATCCTCGAGGCCACCGTCCGCGCCGTGTCCGTGCCGGTGACGTTGAAGATGCGGATGGGCTGGGACCACTCCAGCCTGAACGCGCCCAACCTCGCCCGCATCGCGCAGGACTGCGGCATCCGGATGGTGACGGTGCACGGCCGCACCCGGCAGATGCTCTATACCGGCACCGCGGACTGGGCCTTCGTGGCGAAGGTGAAGGCAGCCGTCTCCATCCCCGTCATCGTCAACGGCGACATCCTCGGTCCGGAGGACGCAGCCGAGGCCCTGCGCCAATCGAACGCGGACGGCGTGATGATCGGCCGCGGCGCCTATGGCCGCCCCTGGCTGCCGGGCCTCGTCGCCGAACACCTCGCGACCGGCCGGATGCCCGCCCCACCGCCGCTGGCCGAGCAGCACGCGACGCTGCTGGAGCACTACCACGCGATGCTCTCGCATCATGGGAGCCACCCCGGCGTGCGGCTCGCTCGCAAGCATGTCGCCTGGTACTCGCGCGGCCTGCCGGGCAGCGCCGAGTTCCGCGTCCGGATCAATGCCGCGGACACGGTCGAGGACGCGCTGGCGGCGATCGACTCCTTCTATCGCCCGCTCCTGGAGGCCGGCGTGGAGGGCGTGCGCGACGCCTACCGGGAGGCCGGCCACGCCGAGGAGGCCATGGCGGCATGACCGGAATGACCGCGAAGCTCCTCGACGTGCTCGGCCGCAGGGGGGGTACGCTGCCCGAAAGCGCCATCGTGCTCTCCGCCCTGCCGGTCCCGGTGGCCGTGGTGGACGCGGAGGAGCGCTTCCGGATGGCCAATCCGGCCGCGGAGCTCTTCTTCGGCCTCTCGGCCTCCTCCCTCGCCCAGCTCCGGCTCACCGACCTGCTGCCGGAGGATTGCCGCCTTCTCGCACTGGTGCGGCAGGTGCGCGCCGTGGACGCGCCCGTCTCCGACCACGACCTCACCCTCCAGAGCCCGCGCCTGCACCGGGAGGGCGTGGCCGCCCATGGCGCCCCTTTGCCGGAGCTGCCGGGAGCCGTGGTGCTCACCCTCCAGGATGGCTCGACCGCCCAGAAGCTCGACCGCCAATTGAACTCCCGCGATGCCGCGCGCGGCGCGACCGCGATGGCGGCCATGCTCGGCCACGAGGTGAAGAATCCGCTCTCCGGCATTCGCGGCGCCGCGCAACTGCTCGAAGGCTCGGTTTCCGAGGCAGACCGGGAACTCTGCATCCTGATCCAGGACGAGGCAGATCGCATCAAGGACCTGGTGGAGAAGATGGACATGTTCTCCGAGCGCCCGCTGGAGCGGGACGCGGTGAACATCCACGAGGTGCTGGATCATGTCCGTCGCATCGCCGGGAACGGCTTCGCGGCGCACCTGAAGATCTCGGAAGAGTACGACCCCTCCCTCCCGCCGGTCTGGGGAAACCGCGACCAGCTCGTGCAGATCCTCCTGAACCTTGTGAAGAACGCGGCAGAGGCCGTGGATCCCCGGGACGGGGAGATCATCCTCTCCACGGCCTATCGCCACGGGGTCCGCCTCGCCATCCCCGGCTCTCGCGAGAGGGTCCACCTACCTCTGGAGGTCTCGGTCCGCGACAACGGCCCGGGCATCGCCGAGGACGTGCGCGCGAGCCTGTTCGAGCCGTTCATCACGACCAAGCGCGGCGGCCAGGGCCTGGGCCTTGCCCTCGTGGCGAAGCTCGTTTCCGACCATGGCGCGCTGATCGAGTGCGAGAGCCGTCCCGGGCGCACCGTGTTTCGCCTGTCCATGCCACAGCCGCCCCGCCGGGCCGTCCAGCCCGCGCCGCGCGTCCGTCGCACGGTGGTTGCTTAGGCCGCGGCGCATGACCCAGCGAACCATCCTCGTCGCCGACGACGACCGCGCCATCCGCACCGTTCTCGCCCAGGCCCTCGGCCGGGCGGGTTACAACGTCCGCGCCACATCCTCCGCCGCCACGCTCTGGCGGTGGGTGGAGGATGGCGAGGGTGACCTTGTCATCACCGACGTCATCATGCCGGACGAGAACGGCCTCGATCTCGTCCCCCGCATCCGCCGCGTCCGCCCGGAGCTGCGGGTGGTGGTGATGAGCGCCCAGTCCACCTTCGCCACCGCCCTCAAGGCCGCCCAGCGCGGGGCGTTCGACTACCTGCCCAAGCCCTTCGACCTGAAAGACCTCCTCTCGCTCGTCGGACGCGCCTTGGCAGCCGCGCCCGCCGCGCCGGTTGAGGACGCCGAGGGCACGGATGAGGAGAAGCTCCCTCTCGTCGGCCGCTCCCCGGCGATGCAGGAGATCTACCGGACCGTCGCCCGGCTCACGACGACCGACCTGACGGTGATGATCACCGGGGAGAGCGGGACCGGGAAGGAGCTGGTGGCCCGCGCCCTGCACGACTATTCCCGCCGCCGCTCCGGCTCCTTCGTTGCCGTCAACATGGCCGCGATTCCCCGCGACCTGATCGAGGCGGAGCTCTTCGGCCACGAGCGCGGCGCCTTCACCGGCGCCCTGTCCCGCGGCGTCGGCCGCTTCGAGCAGGCGGCCGGCGGCACACTCTTCTTGGACGAGATCGGCGACATGCCGCCGGAGGCGCAGACCCGCCTCCTGCGTGTGCTGCAGGAGGGCGAGTTCACCACGGTCGGCGGCCGCACGCCCATCAAGGCGAATGTGCGCATCGTCGCCGCCACCCACCGGGACCTGCGGCAGGCCATCCGCCAGGGCCTGTTCCGGGAGGATCTCTTTTACCGCCTGAACGTCGTCCCGATCCGCCTGCCCCCCCTGCGCGAGCGTACGGAGGACATTCCCCTCCTGGCCCGCCACTTCCTGGACCGCGCCAAGGCGTCCGGCCTGCCCGCCAAGACCCTCGACGGCGCGGCCGTGGACCGGCTGAAGGCCCATCCCTGGCCGGGGAATGCGCGGGAACTCGAGAACCTCATGCGCCGCCTCGCGGCGCTCTATCCCCAGGAACTGATCGGCGAGGATGCCGTGGCGGCCGAGCTGGCCGAGGCCGAGCCCGGCCCCGGCACAGCCACCGCTGCCGCCTCCCCGGAGACCCTGGAGCAGGCGGTGGAACGGCACCTCGCCGGCTTCATGAGCGCCCACCGGGACGGCATGCCGGTCCGCGACCTCTACGAGCGCGTCCTGGCCGAGGTGGAGCGGCCCCTGCTACGGCTGGCCCTCGCCAGCACCCGCGGCAACCAGATCAAGGCCGCGGCCATGCTCGGACTGAACCGCAACACGCTGCGCAAGAAGATCCGGGAGCTGGAGCTCCCGGTCGTGCGCGGCCTCTCCTGAGCGGCCGTGCTAGGCTGGGGGCCATGGGAACCTCCGGCATGACCTCCGACCGCGCCAAGCCGCCGCGCGGCCTCGCCCGCCGCGTGGCGGACCTGCTGCTGGGCCGTGCGATGACGCTCGGCCTCGCGGTCGGTGCGCTGCTGGTGGGCATCGCGACCTTCACGCTTCTCTCCGGCGGAAGCCCGTTCGGCCCGACCAGCCACGCCCAGACCGCCACCGTCGTTCTGGTGAACGCCGCCTTCGTGCTGCTCCTCGCGGCCTCGCTCGCCGGGCGGCTCGTCCGCGTCTGGGCGGAGAGGCGGCGCGGCAGTGCGGGATCGCGCCTGCATGTCCGCCTCGTCCTGCTCTTCGGCGTGGTGGCGGTGGTGCCGGCCATCCTCGTCGCTGTCTTCGCGGCCGTCTTCTTCAACCTCGGCATCCAGGCCTGGTTCAGCGACCGGGTGCGCGGCACGCTGGAGGCGAGCCTCGTCGCCTCCCGCGCCTATCTGGACGAGCACCGCAACGCCATCCGGGCGGACGCCCTGGCCATCGCCGCGGAGCTGAACCGCGCCTCCTCCCTTCTGCCGGACAACACCTTCGGCTTCAGCCAGGTCCTCACCACCCACACGGCGCTGCGGAACCTGACGGAAGCGATCGTCTTCGACCCCGCCACGAACCGCCTGATCGCCGATGCCGGCCTCGGTCAGACTTCCGAAATGGAGCCGCCCTCCGACGCCGCCATGGAGGCTGCCCGCGCCGGCGAGGTGGCCGTCCTGCCCGGCGAAGGCGAGGAGGGGCGTGTCCGCGGCCTCGTCATGCTGGACATCGAGCCCGGGCTCTTTCTGCTGATCGGCCGCCCCGTCGACCCCGGCATCCTGGAGCATATGCGCCGGACCGAGCTGACCTTCGCCGAATACGACCAGCTCGACCGAAACCGGTCCGGCCTGCAGGTCACCTTCGCGATGATCTTCGCCATCGCGGCGCTGCTCGTCCTGATGGCGGCGGTGCTGATGGGGCTCGTCTTCGCGAACCAGCTCGCCCGTCCCATCTCCCGCCTCATCAACGCGGCGGAGCGGGTGCGGGGAGGGGACCTCTCCGTCCGGGTGGAGGAAGGGGCGGCCGACGACGAGGTCGGCTCCCTCTCACGCGCCTTCAACCGGATGACGAACCAGCTCGCGGCCCAGCGGAGCGAGTTGCTGGAAGCCTACCGGCAGCTGGACGAACGGCGCCGCTTCACGGAGGGGGTGCTGGCCGGCGTCTCCGCCGGCGTCATCGGCCTCGATGCCGAGGGCCGGATCAACCTGCCCAACCGTCCGGCGAGCGAACTCCTCGGCCAGGACCTGGACGCCACGGTGGGCCAGCCGCTCGCGGAGGTGGTGCCGGAGTTCCGCGCCTTCCTCGCTGCCGCCGCAGCGACGCCGGAGCGTGCGCGGACCGAGGAGATCCCCGTCCTTCGCCCCACCGGCCGCCGGACCCTGCTTGCCCGGATCGGGGCGGAGTTCGGTACCGGCGGTCTGACCGGGTACGTGCTCACCTTCGACGACATCACGGAGCTGCTGTCCGCCCAGCGCATGGCCGCCTGGGCCGACGTGGCGCGACGGATCGCGCACGAGATCAAGAACCCGCTCACGCCCATCCAGCTCTCCGCGGAGCGCCTGAAGCGCCGCTACCTCAAGCAGATCACGGACGACCCGGACACCTTCCGCGCCTGCACGGATACCATCGTCCGCCAGGTCGGCGACATCGGCCGCATGGTGGACGAGTTCTCCGCCTTCGCCCGCATGCCCCAGCCCGTGATGCGGGACGAGAACCCCAACCAGCTGGTCCGCGACGCCCTGGTCCTCCAGCGGGACGCGCATCCCGGCATTCGCTACGATCTGCGGCTGCCCGACCGCCCGGCTGTCGTCCGCTGCGATCGCCGGCTGATGAACCAGGCCCTGACCAACCTCCTCCAGAACGCCGCGGACGCTGTGGCGATGCGACCGGAGGGTGAGACGGGCGGGGAGGTCAGGGTGGAGGTTTCCCACGCCGGCGAGTGGCTGCATATCAGCGTGGAAGACAACGGAATCGGCCTTCCGGAAGGCGGGGAGCGGGACCGGCTCACGGAACCGTATGTCACCCACAAGCCGAAGGGCACGGGGCTCGGACTTGCCATCGTGAAGAAGATCATGGAGGACCATGGGGGCGGGCTGACGCTCACGGACGGGGCCGGGGGTGGGGCACGCGCCACCCTGACCTTGCCGCTGGCGGAGGCGGACCAACAGTCGGGGCAGGGGCCATTGGAGCAGGGGACGGAGATGCTGCGCCATGGCGCATGACATCCTCATCGTGGACGACGAGCCGGACATCCGCGCCCTGATCGAGGGCGTGCTGTCCGACGAGGGCTACGGCACGCGGCAGGCCGCCAACAGCGACCAGGCCCTGGCCGCCTTCCGGCAGAAGCAGCCGAACCTCGTCATCCTCGACATCTGGTTACAGAATTCCCGCCTGGACGGGCTGGGCATCCTGGAGGCGCTGCACCGGGAGGAGCCGCGTGTTCCGGTGGTGATGATCTCCGGCCACGGGACGATCGAGACGGCGGTGCAGGCGATCCAACAGGGCGCCTACGACTTCATCGAGAAGCCGTTCAAGTCCGACCGCCTCCTGCTCATCGTGTCCCGCGCACTGGAGGCCGCCCGCCTGAAGCGGGAAAACTCGGAGCTGCGCCTGCGCAGCGGCGCGGAGCGGGAGCTGATCGGCACCTCCGCCCTGATGGTGCAGATGCGGAACGCGATCGAGAAGGTCGCCCCCACCGGCTCCCGCGTGCTGCTCACCGGCCCGGCCGGCTCCGGCAAGGAGGTGGCGGCGAGGATGATCCACGCCCGCTCCCGACGGGCCGACGAGCCTTTCGTTGCGCTGAACTGCGCCACGCTGAACCCCGCCCGCTTTGAGGAGGAGTTGTTCGGCGTCGAGGCGACCGGCGACTCGCCGCGCCGTCAGGGTGTGCTGGAACGCGCGAACGGCGGCACGCTGCTGCTCGACGAAGTCGCCGACATGCCCTTGGAAACCCAGGGAAAGATCGTGCGGGCGCTGCAGGAGCAGGGCTTCGAGAGGATCGGCGGCGCGACGCGGGTGAAGGTCGACGTCCGCGTCACCGCCACCACCAACCGCGACCTCTCCGCCGAGATCGCGGCCGGCCGCTTCCGGGAGGACCTTTACTACCGCCTCGCCGTCGTGCCGCTGCGCATGCCCGCGCTGCGGGAGCGGCGGGAGGACGTGCCGGCCCTCGCGCGCCACTTCATGGCGAAGTCCGCGGAGAGCTCCGGCAACCCGCCGCGCGAGATCTCCGAGGACGCGATGGCCGCCATGCAGGCGTATGACTGGCCGGGCAATGTCCGCCAGCTCCGGAACCTTGTGGACTGGCTGCTCATCATGGCGCCCGGCACCCCGCAGGACCCGATCCGGCCGGAGATGCTGCCGCCCGAAATCTCCTCCTCCGCCCCCGCCATGTTGAAGCTGGATCGCTCGTCGGAGATCATGACCCTGCCCCTGCGAGACGCGCGTGAGCTGTTCGAGCGGCAATACCTCGAGGCCCAGCTCCTCCGCTTCGGCGGCAACATCAGTCGGACCGCGAACTTCGTGGGGATGGAGCGCTCGGCCCTGCACCGCAAGCTGAAGTTCCTCGGCGTCCAGGCCGAGGACCGCACGCCGGTCACGTCGTCCTGATGTCCCGCATTGCCTATGTGAACGGGCGCTACGTCGCCCAGCGCCATGCCTGCGTGAACATCGAGGACCGCGGCTACCAGTTCGGGGACGGCATCTACGAGGTCATCCACGTCTACGGCGGCCGATTCATCGACGCCGACCTCCACCTCGCGCGCCTCGAGCGCTCGGTGGGCGAGATCCGCCTGCCCATGCCCATGCCGATGGCCTCGCTCCGCCTCGTGCTGGAGGAGGTGGTCCGGCGCAACCGCGTGAAGGAAGGAATGGTCTACATGCAGGTCGGCCGCGGCGTCGCCCGGCGCGACCACGCCTTTCCGAAGGTCGCGCCGCCGGTCAGCCTCGTCGTCACCTCCCGCCACGGCGTGCCCTATCCCGCCTCGATCGAGGGCTGGAACATCGCCGCGATCACCCATCCCGACCTTCGCTGGGCGCGGCGCGACATCAAAAGCGTGAACCTCCTTCCCAACGTCCTTGCCCGCCAGGCGGCGAAGGACGCCGGGGCAGGGGAGGCGATCCTGTATGACCCCGCGACCCGAATGGTGACCGAGGGTGCGGCGACGAGTCTCTGGGTCGTCGACGCCGCCGGCGTCATCCGGATCCCGCCCCTGGGCCACCCGATCCTGCCCGGCTGCACGCGCGCCGCTCTGCTGGCCGAGATGGCCGCTCACGGCTTGCACGCCGAGGAGCGCCCCGTGTCCCTGGACGAACTCGCGACCGCCCGTGAGGCTTTCATCACCTCCGCCGGTTCCTTCGTGAAGCCGGTCCTCAGCGTGGATGGCCGCCCCGTCGCGGATGGCAGGCCCGGCCCTGTCGCCCGCCGCCTCTTTGAGATCTTTGCTCGGCACGTGAAGGGGCCACCTCGCAACGCGCCCGGAGCAGCCCTGGCCGCGTGACGCCGCCCCGCGCCATCGTCTGGGACTGGGACAACACTCTGGTCGATGGCTGGCCCGCCATCCAGGCCGGGCTGAACGCCGCCTTTCGCGAATTCGGCCTGCCCGAGTGGTCGCTGGAGGAGGTCCGCGCGCGCGTCCGCCACTCCCTGCGCGACAGCTTCCCGGTCCTCTTCGGGCAGGGATGGGAGCGAGCGCGGGACATCTTTTACGCCGGCGTCCGGGCCATGCACCTCGCCGTCCTTCGTCCGATGCCCGGCGCCTCGGACCTGTTGGCAGCGGCGGCCGCCGTCGCTCCGCTCGCCGTGCTCTCCAATAAGCAGGGGGCGCTGCTGCGGGCGGAGGCGGCGCATCTCCGTTGGACCGCGCAATTCACCGCCCTGATCGGCGCGGGCGATGCGGCCGGCGATAAGCCGGATCCGCGCCCCATGCGCCTGGCCTGTGCGGCATGCGGCGTGCCGGCTGGGGAGGGGGTTTGGTATGTCGGCGACACCCGCCTCGACATGCAGGCCGCGCGGGCCGCGGGCTGCGTCCCGGTGCTGCTCGGCGACGCCGCGCACGACGGCGGAGCGGAAGCTGCGGCGCCACGGTTGCACTTTTCCACATCGCACGAGATGGCGAGCGCGCTCTCCGCGCTTGCAATGAGGGCTGAGATAGGCTGACTCTCCGCCCGTCGAGGGGGATGGCGCGTGCCCCTGGGCCCGCGCCCGGGGTGGATTCTTCGGGCACGAAGAACAACCGCGCCGTGATCCGCTACTGACCCAGCCGGAACCGGAGGGCGGGGCGGAATGAACAAGAAGGACACAGCCCATGGCTGCCGAGAAGTCCCAGAACGTGCAGGACGTGTTCCTGAACCACGTTCGCAAGAGCAAGACTCCCGTCACCGTCTTCCTGGTCAACGGCGTCAAGCTCCAGGGCATCATCACCTGGTTCGACAATTTCTCGGTGCTGCTGCGCCGTGACGGGCACACCCAGCTCGTCTATAAGCACGCGATCAGCACCGTGATGCCGGGCGCCCCGATCATGCTGTTCGATGCCGCCTCCGCCGGCGCCCAGGCCCCCGCGCAGGGTGGCACCGCCGCGCGGGAATCCACCATGACCCTTGGTCCCCGAGAGCCCGTCCCTGCAGGCCAACACGACTGACACCGCCGGCGGGCCGACGCCCGCCGCCGTCATCCTCCCCTGGGAGCGGCCGCCGCGCGCGGTGGGACCAGACGACCGCGGTGCGAGCCGGGCCGCCGAGGCCCGCCTCGCGGAGGCGGTCGGCCTTGCCGCGTCCATCGGCGTCGCGATCGTCCATAGCGCCGTCCTGCCGCTTCGCACCCGTCGCCCGGCCACCCTCCTCGGAGAGGGGCAGGTCGAGGCGAGCCGGGTGGCCATCGAGCAGCACGGCGTTCAGGTGGTCGTGGTCGACGCGGCCCTGACGCCGGTGCAGCAGCGCAACCTGGAGCGTGCCTGGGGCTGCAAGGTCATCGATCGGACGGGCCTGATCCTCGAGATCTTCGGGGAGCGCGCCCGGACGCGGGAGGGCTCGCTCCAGGTCGAACTGGCCCACCTCTCCTACCAGCGCACCCGCCTTGTCCGCTCCTGGACCCATCTTGAGCGTCAGCGCGGCGGGTTCGGCTTCCTCGGCGGTCCCGGTGAGTCGCAGATCGAGATCGACCGGCGGCTGATCGACGAGCGCATCGTCAAGCTGAAGAAGGAGCTGGAGCAGGTCCGCCGGACCCGTGGGCTCCACCGAAAGGCGCGGGGGAAGGTGCCCTATCCCGTGGTGGCCCTCGTCGGCTACACCAATGCCGGCAAGTCCACGCTGTTCAATGCCCTGACCGGCGCCGGCGTCTATGCGCAGGACCAGCTCTTCGCGACGCTCGACCCGACGATGCGGGCGATCCGTCTTCCCTCGGGCCGCACCGTGATCCTCTCGGACACGGTGGGTTTCATCTCCGAACTGCCGACCCAGCTTGTGGAGGCCTTCCGCGCCACGCTGGAAGAGGTGGCGGCGGCCGACGTCATTCTTCACGTCCGCGACGCCTCGCACCCCGACACCGCCGCCCAGCGCGCCGATGTCCTCCACGTGCTGACCGAGATGGCGGAGGGTGCGGACGCAGCCCTGGACGCGCATTGGGAAGCCCGCGTCATCGAGGTCCTGAACAAGACCGACCTGATGGAGGCGCCACCGCCGGCGAACGGGGAGGGGACCGTCGCCGTCTCCGCCCTGACCGGAGACGGTCTCGAGACGCTCCGCGCGGCGCTCGACTCGCGCCTAGCCGCCGGCCTCGTGACGGAGGAGTTCACCGTCGCCCCCGAGGACGGTGCCTCGCTCGCCTGGCTCTACGAGCACGGAGTGGTGCTGGACCGCCTCGACGCCGACGACGTGATCCGGCTCTCCGTCCGCCTTTCCGTGGCCGACCGGGACCGCTTCGGCCAGCGCGGCGCCGCGTGAGGCCTTTCGACGAGGCCGCGCTCCGCGACGTCGCCGCGATCCTGCGCGAGGCCGCCCGCGCGGAGATCCTTCCCCGGTTCCGCCGCCTTGCCAGCGGCGCCATCCGGGCGAAGTCGGGCCCGCTGGACCTCGTCACCGACGCCGACGAGGCCGCCGAGCGGGCCATCACCGCGGCCCTGACCGACCGTTTCCCCGGCTGTGTCGTGGTCGGGGAGGAAGCATGCGCCGCCCAGCCGGCCCTGATGGACCAGCTCGCCGAGGCGGAGACCGCCTTCGTCGTAGACCCGGTGGACGGCACCGCGAACTTCGCGGCGGGCCTGCCGCTCTTCGGCTGCATGGCTGCCGCCTTCTCCCGCGGAAAGGTGATCGCCGGCTGGATCCACGATCCGCTCGGCGACGACACGGCGATCGCGGCGCTGGGGCAGGGTGCCTGGATCGCCGGCGCGGACGGCATTCGGGGCGCCCCATTGCGCGTCTCCGCACCGACGACGCCGGGCCGGATGCTCGCCACCGTGTCCTACAGCTTCCTGCCCGAACCGACGCGGAGCGCTGTGACGGCCCGGCTGCCGCGCTTGGCCGGGACCTGGCTCCTCCGCTGCGCCGCCCACGAATACCGCCTGTTGGCCGGGGGCCATACGAGCGCGGCGCTCTACAACCGGCTTATGCCGTGGGATCATGCGCCCGGCTGGCTCATCCATGCCGAGGCCGGCGGCTACGCGGCGCGCTTTGACGGCAGTCCCTATGATCCCGCCATCCATCGCGACGGCGGCCTGATCCTTGCCCCCGATCGCGCCACATGGGAGGCCGTTCGCGGCGCCCTGCTTGAGGGTTGAGAGCTAGCTCGATCGCTCCGCGGCCTTCGCAGCCTGCCAGAGCGCCTCCATCTCCTCGAGCGAGGCGTCACCTGGGGTGCGTCCCTCGACCGCGAGTGCCGCCTCCACCGCCCCGAACCGCCGCTCGAACTTCGCGTTCGCACCGCGGAGGCAATCCTCCGGATCAAGGTCGAGCTTACGGGCGAGATTGGCTACCACGAAGAGCAGATCGCCCACTTCATCGGCCAAGCGCGCCCGGTCGGAGCCTGGCAGCTCGGCCCGAAGCTCTCCGGCTTCTTCCTCCAGTTTGTCCAGGACCCGCGCGGCGTCGGGCCAGTCAAAGCCGACCCGGCCGGCCCGGCGGGTCAGCTTTTCCGCTCGCGTGAGGGCAGGGAGGTTGACCGGCACGCCGGCCAGCGTACCCGCCTCGAACCGCGCCGCACGTTCGGCCGCCTTCACCACATCCCAGGCGACCGTCTGCTCGGCAGCGTTCCGCGCAGCGGCATCACCGAATACATGAGGATGCCGTCTTATCATCTTGTTCTCGATAGTTTCTGCCACGCCTGAGAAGTCAAACCAACCTCGCTCGGCCGCCATCTGTGCGTGATAGACCACTTGGAACAGCAGATCGCCCAGCTCGTCGCGCAACGCCGACCAGTCCGCCCGGGCGATCGCGTCCGCGACCTCGTGGCCTTCCTCGACGGTGTAGGGCGCGATAGTTCCGAAATCCTGAACCTGGTCCCAAGAGCAGCCGTCCGGCGCCCGGAGGCGCGCCATCAAAGCGAGCAGGCGGAGAAGGGACGCCGCTGGATCGCCAGTCATTGTCTAATCCGCCGGTCGCATAATGAAGATTATGTAAAAAAAGGCGATGGTCACCGCTGCACCTCCAGGACCATCCCGTCATGCGCCGGCTCCAGGCCCGCCGGCAACCACGTTCGCATCCAGCCCCAGTCGAGATCGGGTCCCATATGCGTTAGCACGGTCCGGTTTGGTCGGAGCCGCCGGGCCCACCGCTCCACCGTCGCGACGTCCGCGTGGACCGGGTGCGGCCGGCGCTGGAAGCAACCGACCATCCAGGTCCGCACGCCCTCCAAGGCAGCGAAGCCGGCGTCGGGCATGGTGACCACGTCGGTGGAGTAGCCGAAGCCGCCAACCCGCAGTCCGAGCGTCTCCATGACGCGGTGGTCCTGAGAGAAGATCCGGACCGGCAGGCCCGCCATGTCCACCACCTGCCCCGGCTCCACCGGCCGGGCCAGCAGTGCCGGTCGGAAGAAGCCCTGGGTCTCCGGCCGGAACGCATAGTCGAAGCGATGCGTCACCGTATTCAGCGTGTCCTGGGTGGCGTAGATCGGCAGCGCGCGTCCCATGATCCGGTTCAGTTGTCGGACTTCATCCAGGCCCATGATGTGGTCGGCATGGGCGTGGGTCAGCAGGATTGCGTCTACCCGCCGAACGCCGGCCGTCAGGAGCTGGGCCCGAAGATCCGGCCCCGTGTCCACGAGGATGGTGGCGCCGTCCGACCCTTGGAGCAGGATGCTTGAGCGCGTCCTGCGGTTCTGGACCGTAGCAGGGTCGCAGGCACCCCAATCACCCCGCCCATCCTCACCGCCGATCAGCGGCACCCCCCCGGAGCCGCCGCATCCCAGGACAGTGACTTTCAGCAAGGACAGCCGCCTAACGGCACTTGCTGAACAGCCGATCGAAGTTCGCGGTCGTCACGGCCGCGGTGCGAGCCACATCCCAGCCCCTCACCCGCGCCAGCACCGCCGCCGTATGGGCGACATAGGCCGGCTCGCACCGCTTCCCCCGCAGCGGGACTGGGGCGAGGTAAGGGCTGTCGGTCTCCACCAGCAGCCGGTCCTCCGGAAGGTCCCGCGCGATCTCGCGCAGTCCCTCGCTCTTGGGAAAGGTCAGGATGCCGGAGAGCGACACGTAGCCACCCTCGGCCACCACCGCCTCGGCCAGCGCCCGCCCCGAGGAGAAGCAGTGAAGCAGGGCGCCGAAGGGACCGCCCGCTGCTCGCTCCTCCGCCAAGATCGTTGCCATGTCGCCATCCGCGTCCCGGGCATGGATCACGAGCGGCAGCCCAGTCTGCTGGGCCGCCCGGATATGCCGACGGAAGCTCTCTTGTTGCAGGTCTCGGGGGGCCTTGTCGTAGAAGTAATCCAGCCCGGACTCACCGATGCCGATGACCCGCGGATGGTCCGTCAGGGCGACCAGCTCCTTCACCTCGGGTAGCCCCCCCTCGCCCGCATTGTGCGGATGGACGCCCACGGTTCCCCAGACGTCGGGGAACCGCTCGGCGAGGGCCTTCACCGCGGGGGCCTGATCCATCCGTGTGCCGATGGTCACCATCCGGCCGACCCCGGCCTCCCGCGCCCGCCCGACGATCTCACCCACCTCCGCGTCGGAGAAATAGTCCAGGTGGCAGTGGCTATCGACCAGCATCGGGCTCAGGCCGCGTCCTCGATCTTGCGGAACAGGGGCGCCGGGGGCGGCAGCGCCCGCCCTTCGGGCAGCGGCACGGCGAGTGCGGCAAGGCTCCGCTCGCCGGCTTCCACGCCCAGCTGGTCCAGCATCGCCGCCATCGTCGCGGGCATGAAGGGCTGCAGCACCGTCGCCAGCACCCGCAGCGCCTGGTGCAAGGACCGGAGAACCGCCGCCATCCGCACCGGGTCCGTCTTCTTCAGCGACCAGGGCTTCTGCCCGTCGATCCAGGAGTTCCCCAGCCGCACCACCTGCCAGACGCGTTCCAGCGCCTCGTGATAGGCCTGCCGGTCGAGCGCTTCGGCTACCCCGGCCGGCAGGGCATCCGCGGGACCCAGCAATTGCTGGTCCGCCTCGGTCGGCGCCTCCGCGGCCGGAAGCCTCCCATCCAGGTTCCGCTGGATCAGCGACAACACCCGGTTCGCCAGATTTCCCAGGTCGTTCGCCAGCTCACTGTTCAGCCGCCCGATCAGGGCGCGCCGGGAGAAGTCGCCGTCATTCCCGAAGGGCACCTCTCGCAGCAGGAAGAACCGCACCGGGTCCAGGCCGAACTCGTCGATCAGCGCCAGGGGATCGATGACGTTGCCCAGCGACTTGGAGATCTTCTGCCCCTCATTCGTCCACCACCCGTGGGCGAAGATCCGCCGTGGCGTCTCAATGCCGGCGGCCATCAGGAAGGCCGGCCAGTAGATCGCGTGGAACCGAAGGATGTCCTTGCCGACGAAATGGATGTCCGCCGGCCAGAAGCGCCAGAGTGGATCACCCTCGTCCGGGTAGCCGACGGCCGTGATGTAGTTCGTCAGCGCGTCGAGCCAGACATACATCACGTGCTCCGGATCGCCGGGCACCGGCACGCCCCAGCGGAAGGAGGTCCGGCTGATCGACAGGTCCTGCAGCCCGGAACGCACGAAGGCCAACACCTCATTCCGCCGCGTCGTCGGCGCGATGAAGTCGGGATGCTCCTCATAGAAGCGGAGCAGCCGCTCCTCCCAGGCCGAGAGCCGGAAGAACCAGGAGGGCTCCCTCACCCACTCCACCGGCGCACCAGTCGGCGCGAGCTTGATGCCGTCCTTCTCGATCAGCTCGTCAGGACCGTAGAAGGCCTCGTCCCGGACCGCGTACCAGCCCTCGTAATGCCCAAGGTAGATGTCGCCCGCCGCCTTCAGCCGCTCCCAAAGCGCGGCGCAGGCCCGTTTGTGGCGCTCCTCCGTCGTGCGGATGAAATCGTCGTTCGAGAAGCCCATCCGGACCGCCAGGTCGCGGAAACTCCCGCTCACCCGGTCGGTGAAGGCCTGCGGCTCCATCCCGGCATCCGCCGCCGCCTTCTCGACCTTCTGCCCGTGCTCGTCCGTGCCGGTCAGGAAGAAGACGTCTCGCCCCTCCAGCCGCTTCCAGCGGGCCAGCACGTCCGCCGCCAGCGAGGTGTACGCGTGGCCGATATGCGGCTTGTCGTTCACGTAGTAGATCGGCGTCGTCAGGTAGAAGCGGCCCGCGGGGGCCGCGGCGCTCTCGCCGCTCATGTCGTTGTCCCGTCTCGTCGGCCGGCGGGACCCTGAGGGATCAGGGCGCCGAAAGTCGGGAAAGCCCCGTCAGCACCGCCTGCTTGCGGTCCAGGTTCAGCGCCTCGGTCTCGTCGGCCAGCCGGCCGAGCATGTCCCACAGCCCCGCCCAGTCGGCAAGGCCGCGCCCCGCCATCCACGTCGGCGCCCCCTCCCCGCGCCCGGCCCGCCGGACCGCGCCCGCCATCGCGTCTCGCAGCAGCGTCATGAAGGTCACGAAGGCACTGCCGTCCCGCCGGGACACCAGCCGGTCTGCCAGGGCGTGCAGGTCCCGCGGGTCGGGCCGGGGCAGGCGCGCGAGGAACCCCTGCACCTCCCGCGACATCTCCAGCCCATCCCCCTCGGCGAGCGAGAGTGCCCGCCCGGGCGATCCGGCCGATAGCGCGGCCAGGACCGCCCGGTCCGCCTCTGCCATGTCCGGCAACCATCGCCCGAGCAGCCGGGCCAGGTCCGACTCCTCCAGCGGAAACAGGTCCAGCCGCCGCACCCGGCTCCGGATTGTCGGCAGCAACCGGTCCGGCGCGTCCGAGGTCAGAACCAGCACGGCCCGCGGCGGCGGCTCCTCCAGCGTCTTCAGGAGCATGTTCTGCGCCTGCTCGTTCATCGCCTCGGCCTGCTCGACCACCACGACGCGCCACCCGCCCTCGGCCGGCGTCATCGCCAGGAAACGCGGGAGTTCCCGGACATCGTCCACCCGGATCAGCAGCTTCTTGCCCTTTTCGCCGGTGTTCGGCGCCAGGGTCCGCAGGTCGGCATGCGTGCCCGCGGCGACGCGGCGGAACGCCGGATGATCCGCCTCGAGCACCAGCGGTGAGGGGCCGGACGGCATCCCCGCCAGCATCCAGCGTGCGTATCGGTAGGCGAGCGTCACCTTGCCCACCCCACCCGGCCCGGCGATCATCCACCCATGGTGCAGACGCCCCGACAGGGCCGCGTCTCGCAGCATCAGGGCGGCAGCGTCGTGGCCGATGAGCTCCGGATTCGACCGCGGCTCGGGCGGCAGGTTCATCCCTCCAGTCGCTCCGTCACGAGACCCAGCGCAGAGCCGAGCACCGCTTCGGCCGGCTGTCCCGCGTCCAATACCGCGCAACGCCCGGGCTCCCGCGCCGCGATCTCCAGAAAGGCCGCCCGCACGCGGGCGTGGAAGGCGTCGCCCGCCTGCTCATACCGGTTCGCGTCCCCGCGCGAGAGCGCCCGCCCCATCCCCCGTTCCGGCGGCAGGTCCAGAACCAGGGTCAGGTCCGGCCGCAGCGCCCCGAGTGCGAGGTCGCAGAGCCTCTCCCATACATCGCGGGAGAGCCCCTGCCCCGCGCCCTGATAGGCGAGCGTGCTGTCCGCGAAGCGGTCGCACACCACCCAGATCCCGGACTCCAGCGCTGGCAACACGGTCCGGGCCAAGTGTTCCCGCCGCGCGGCGAAGTGCAGCATCGCCTCCGCCACCGGGTCCCAGGGCCCGCGCCCGAGCAACAGCCCGCGGATCGCCTCGGCGCCCGGCGCGCCGCCCGGCTCGCGGGTCCGCAGCACGGGACGGCCCCGTGCCGCCAGCGCGCCCGCCAGGGCGCGGGAAAGGGTGGTCTTCCCCGCCCCCTCCCCGCCTTCCAGCGTGATGAACCGCCCCTTCGCCGTGGTGCGGGTCAGGTCCCGGTCACCCAGCGCCCGATCACCGCCGGGATCCGCGGCAGCAGCCCGAGCCGCGCCACGTCGGCACCGGCCAGCAGCGGCACGGACATGTTCGGCACGCCCTGGCCGGACACCTCCATCCGCCCCAGCTCCTGCCCGCGCGCGACCGGCGCCGGCACCGGCGAGTCATATCGGATCTTCACCTGCAGGTTCCGGCGCCACTGGCGCGGCAGCGTCAGCACCACGTCCCGCCCGCCCACCAGCGGCACTTTTACCCGCTCGCCCAGGTAGACCGGCGCCTCCTCGATCGTGTCGGAGGCGCGGAACAGCGCCACGTTCTCGAACTCGCGGAAGCCCCACTCCATCAGGCGCTCCGTCTCCTCCCGCCGCACGGCCATGCTCGGCATGCCGTTCACGACGAGGATCAGCCGCCGGTCCCCCCGCTTGGCGCTGCCGGTCAGGCCGTAGCCCGCCTCCTCCGTATGCCCGGTCTTGAGCCCGTCCGCCCCAGCCACGCGTCCCAGCAGCGGGTTGCGGTTCTCCTGGTTGATATCGTTCCAGCGGAAGGAGCGCTCGGAGTAGTATCGGTAATATTCCGGATGATCGTTGATCACCCGCCGCGCGAGGATCGAGAGGTCCCGCGCCGACATCCGGTGCTCCGGGTCCGGCCAGCCGGTAGCGTTGCGGAAGGTGCTCGCCGTCAGCCCGATCCGCCGCCCGTAGTCGTTCAGCATCTCGGCGAACTGCGTCTCGCTGCCCGAGATCCCCTCGGCCAGCACGATGCAGGCGTCGTTGCCCGATTGCACGATCACGCCGCGCATCAGGTCCTCGACCCGCACCGAGGAGCCGATCTGGACGAACATCTTGCTGCCCTGCATCCGCCAGGCGCGCTCGCTGACCGGCAATTGCTGGTCGAGCTGCAGCCGCCCCTGCTTCAGCAGGTCGAAGACGACGTACATCGTCATCAGCTTGGACATGGATGACGGCGGCATCCGCTCGTCCGCGTTCTTCTCCAGCAGCACGGCGCCGGTGTCGGCGTCCACGATGATGGCCTGCCGCCCCACCACGTCCACGGGCCCGAGCGGCGTGTTGGCGGGTGTTCCCGCCGGTGGCGCGGGCGCGCGGCCGCGCGCGGGCTGGTTCCGCGCCTGGGCCCGGGCCTCGGACGCCCCCAGGGCCAGCGAGGCAGCAACCCCCGCCACGATCTCCCGACGATGCGGCATGAGAGCCCCCTCCCCTAATCCACCACGACTCGTGCTTCCGATACGCCCGCGCGTAGGGCGGCCTCAAGCGCCCTGTCGGCCTCCGCGGCCGAATTCAGGGGCCCCAGGCGAACGAGCCATTCCGTCCGGCGGCCGGTGCCCACCGGCTGGACCCGCGCCCCGCCCATCCGCGCCGCCTGCCGCCCGGCCAACTCCTGGCTCGTGAAGCGGCTTCCCTCAACGTAGAGCGCTCCTGCCTCCGGCGCGCCCTGGGTCACCGCCCCCGGCAACTCCACGTCGGGCAGGCTCGTGGACTCCTCTGCCGCGACGGGCACCACAGGCCCGCGCCCCTCGCGCACCCGCATCGCCTGGCGTGCTCCCTCCGGCGGTGCCAGGCTCTCACGGTCCACGGTGCCGACCGGCGCCGTCTCCACCCGCGGCCCGTCCTGTGGGCGCGGCAACGCGCCGGCGACCGCGCGGGAGAGGGCGCCGTCCACCGCCACCCGCACCCGCGCCGGCCGGTCCACGGCCACGCCGAGAAGCGTGGCCGCCCGGCGCGACAGCCCGATCACGCGCCCCGCTTCGGTCGGCCCGCGGTCGTTCACCCGCACGGCCAGGGATCGCCCGTTCTCCAGATTCGTCACCCGCACCACAGCCGGAAGCTGAAGGGTCCGGTGCGCCGCCATCAGCGCCGCAGGATCGAAGCGCTCCCCGTTGGCCGTGGCGCGCCCAGCCGGGCCGTCGGGCAGCACGGACGCCAGACCTGTCTCCACGAGGGTGGTGTCCTCCCGCGGGTAGGACCAGCGCCCGCCGAGTGCATAGGGCTCACCGACAAGGTAGCGCCCTTGCGGCGCCGGCGCGGGCGGCGCCGCGGCGCAGCCCGCCAGCAACAGGAGCCCGGCGGCGAGAGCCCTCACATGACCCGGTCGGAGATGAGGCCGACCGCGGTGGCGTAGTAGTTCGAGGGGTTGTAGCGCCGGATGACATTGAAGTTGTGGAAGACGAGGAACGCCTGCTGACTGCCCGTGGGTCCGCCCGGAAGCATAACGGCGCCAGGCATGTCCGAACCCGCAAGGCTGCTGCCATCCGTCGTGGTGACGCCCGCCCGCGCCCAGTCCCGGACGGGCCGAACGTTCTCCCGCGTGGCCTGGCTGGTGTCGAAGCCGGCGGGCAGCAGCACCTCCCGTCCCCAGCGCTCTCCCTCGCGCCAACCGCTGCGCGAGAGGTAGTTGCCGATCGAGCCGAGCGCGTCGGCCCGGCTGTCCCAGATGTCCTTCCGCCCGTCGCCGTCCGCATCGACGGCGAGCCGCTCGAAGCTCGTCGGCATGAACTGCGGATGCCCCATCGCCCCGGCCCAGGAGCCGCGCATCCGCTCCGGCGCGACATGTCCGGCATCCAGGATGCGCAGCGCCGCCATCAGTTCCGCCCGGAAGAAGCTGGCGCGCCGGCCCTCCCAGGCCAGCGTCGCCAGCGCCTCGACCACGTTGAAGCCGCCGGTGTTGGTGCCGTAGCTCGTCTCGATGCCCCAGATCGCGAGCATGATCCGGGCCGGCACACGGTACCGCGCCTCCAGAGACTGGAGCAGCGGCCGGTTGTCCATGGCCATGCGCCGCCCGTTGTCGATGCGCTGCTGGCTGACGGCCCGGTCCCGGTAGGTGTCCCAGGTCATCGTGCCCTCCGGCTGGCGCCGGTCAAGCTCGATCACACGGTCATTCGGCCGGATGTTGCTCAGCGCCCGCTGGATCGTGGTCGCCGAGATGCCGTTCCGCCTCGCCTCGGCCCCTACGCCTTCCAGGAAACTGTCGAAGCTTCCCTGCTGAGCCCGGGCGGGGGCGGCCACGGCAAGGGCGGGCAGCAGGAAGAGGGACCGGCGGCGGAGGTCGGACATGACGCGACACCTGCCATGTCCCGCGGCCCCGGGCAACGGAGCCGTTGCGCCGACCGCGGCTGCCGCTCGGCGCTGACCGTCAGAACCGGTAGGACACGCTGAAGCTGCCGAAGGATTGCCGCCCGCGCTGGCCGTAAAACTCCTCCGTCCGGTACACCTGCGTATAGGCCACCCGCCAGTCGCCCCAGACCACCGCGGCGCCCAGCTGCATGTCCCCGACAAAGATGCGCTTGTCCACGCGCGGTCCGTCCCGCCAGGTGTTTCCGTCCAGGAAGATGTCGCGCGCCACCGCCCGCCCCTCTAGCCCGGCGAAAACGTACCAGCCGAAGTGGTCATTGGGCTGCGTCCGCTCCGGCGAGACGAAACCCGATCCGGCCAGCGCCGGCCGGATGCGGACGGGGCCCCAGTCCCGCCGCAGCCCGTCCCCAATCCGGAACATGGCCCCGCCCGCGGCATAGGTCTGCACATTCCCGACCGCCGCCGAGAGGACCGGGATGACTTCGGTCTCCAGGCCCGCCACCTGGCCCAGCGGCAGGCGCCAGCGCCGCTCGACCAACGCCGTCGCGGCGAACTCGTCCTTCAGTTGCCGGTCCCACCCCTCGGCATTCCGGATCCGGAGAAGGTCGTGCCAGTTGTTCTGCACGAATTCCCCCAGCGCTGAAGGGCCGACGACGCCGAGCTGCAACTCGAAGAGCGTCTGGCTGCCATAGCGCCGCCCGCCCCCTTCCCAGGGGAGCGCCGCGTCCGCCGTCCGCACGAGTGTCGCGGCCCCGTAAAGATAACCGGCATAGGGCCGGTCCCGCGGATCGGGGGTCCGCCGCTGAGTCTCCTGCGGGGTGAAGATGTTCTGCCCGAACGAGAGGCCCCAGCGCAGGTCCGCCGGACCGAAGGCCGCGTCGAGTTGCCGGTCAACCCAGGAGATCGGAGCCGGCAGGAAGGCGGTCGGGGACTGCCATGCGATCAGGAAGCCGTTGGAGTAATACCGGTCCGTCCCGCCGAAGACGTCGTTCTCGATCGTCAGGCTGAGCGTGCCGGCGTAGTCCGGCCTGTTCACCGTCGGCTGGACCTGTGTCTGCGCTATCGCCGCGGGCGCGACGCCCAGCAAGATCATCAGACAGCCCGCAGCAAGTCGCATCATGGTTTCCCTTTGCCCGGTGCCGTTGTAACCCGGTGTCGCCGCAGTGTCCCGGGATGGGTGGCCGAGCGGTCTAAGGCAGCGGTCTTGAAAACCGCCGAAGGTGCAAGCCTTCCGTGGGTTCGAATCCCACCCCATCCGCCACCTGGCCGGCATCTCGGCGGTGCCTTAGCGGCCGAAAACCTCGTCGAATCAGAGCCTTGAGCGTGAGCGGCTGAACAGGTTTCCCGGTCTGCGACGGAAACACCTGACGGATTCGGCGGTTACTGCGCCGGCGCCGGCGTCCGCCCCAGCCGGCCGGCCGCCCCTGATCAGGAGTTCGCGATGAAGGCGCTTGTCTGGCACGGCAAGGAAGACATCCGCTGCGACACGGTCTCGGATCCGGAGATCGAAGATCCGCGCGATGTCATCATCAAGGTCACGAGCTGCGCAATCTGCGGCTCGGACCTGCACCTTTTCCACAACTTCATCCCGGCCATGATGCCCGGCGACATCATGGGCCATGAGTCCATGGGCGAGGTGGTGGAGGTCGGCCCGGGCGCGAGGGAGAAGCTGAAGGTCGGGGACCGGATCGTCGTCCCCTTCACCATCATCTGCGGCGAGTGCGACCAGTGCAAACGGGGCAACTTCTCGGTCTGCGAGCGCACGAACCGTAACAAGGGCCTTGCGGACAAGGTCTTCGGCCATACCACGGCCGGCCTCTTCGGCTACACGCACCTGACGGGCGGCTACCCCGGCGGCCAGGCCGAATACCTCCGCGTGCCCTTCGCGGATGCGACCCACATCAAGGTGCCGGAGGGCATCCCGGATGAGAAGCTCCTCTTCCTATCCGACATCTTCCCGACGGGGTGGCAGGGAGCGGTCCAGTGCGACATCCAGCCCACGGACACCGTCGCGATCTGGGGCTGCGGACCGGTGGGGCAGATGGCCATCCGCAGCGCCATCCTTCTCGGCGCCCGGCAGGTCGTGGCCATCGACCATCTGCCGGAGCGCCTCAGCATGGCCGAGGCGGCCGGCGCCATCACCATCAACTTCAAGCAGGAGAGCGTCATCCAGCGCCTGAACGACCTGACCGCGGGCAAGGGGCCGGAGAAGTGCATCGACTGCGTCGGGCTTGAGGCGCACGTCTCCCCCAGCCACCCCGACAGCATCCTCGACCGCGCGAAGCAGATGATGGTGATGGAGAACGACCGTCCCCACGTCCTGCGGGAGATGATCTACGTCTGCGCCCCCGCTGGCGTCATCTCCATTCCCGGCGTCTATAGCGGCCTAGTGGACAAGATCCCGATGGGCATCGCCATGAACAAGGGCCTGACCTTCCGGATGGGCCAAACCCACGTGAACCGCTGGACCGACGACCTCCTCCGGCGGATCGAGGAAGGGCAGATCGACCCCTCCTTCGTCATCACCCACACCGTTCCGCTCGAGGACGGACCGGAGATGTACCAGGTGTTCCGCGACAAGCAGGACAGCTGCATCAAAGTCGTCCTCAAGCCCTGAGGTGCCGCGCATGCTCTCCCTCACACGCTTTACGAACCTCGCCCGCTCCCCAGGCGACCCGAAGATCCTGGCCACCGGTCCCAGCTCCCTGGCGTCGGCGGACAAGCTCGCGCGCGGCCTTGGTTGGTTCTCGATCGGCCTCGGCCTCGCCGAGCTGTTCTGCGCCCGCGGGCTCGCCCGCTTCCTCGGCATCAGGGGGCATGAGGGCCTGATCCGCGCCTTCGGGGCGCGCGAGCTCGGGGCCGGGATCATGGCGCTCTCCGTGGACACCCGACCGGCCATCCTCGGCCGCATCGCCGGCGACGCGCTGGACATCGCGGCTCTCGCGGCGGCCGATGACCGGAGGAACCCGAAGCAGGACAATGTCCGCGTCGCCCTGGTCGCCGTGATCGGCGTCACAGTCCTCGACATCGTCTGCGCCCAGGCGCTTCACGCCCGGCACCGGCGCAGCAGGGGCGCCCACCGGAATTACGCGGACCGCAGCGGATTCCCTGGCGGTCCCGAGGCGGCCCGCGGCGTGGCGCGCCGGACCTTCGAGACCCCGCCCGACATGCGAGCCGCCCCGCAGCACGCTCCCTGACCTTCCGGCCCCGGTCCGCGCGCCATCGCGGACCGGGGCATCCCGCGGACTCCTGCCGCGTTCTACCCTGCATGCCAGCCCCCCAAACGGCAGCGCCGGCCCGAGCCCTGTCCCCGGTCCCGCACCGCGGTCCGAAAGAGCCCTTCGACGTGGACGAGGCGTTCCGGCGCCTGCGCCGCGTGCTGGCCGACAAGCCGAAGGCCGCGATGTTCGATCTGCGCGACCGGGGCCACGGCACCCCGTTCGAGCAACTCGTGGCCGCCCTCATCTCCGCGCGCACGAGGGACGAGACGACCACGCCCGTCTGCCTCCGCCTCTTCGCCGTCGCCCGCACCCCGGCCGAGATGGTGCGCCTCTCCGAGCCCGAGCTGATTGACCTTCTCCACGGCGCGACCTTCCCCGAGCCGAAGGCGCGGGACATCCTCGCCCTGTCCCGTCGCATCCTCGAGGAGTATGGCGGCGAGGTGCCGGACACGATGGAGGGTCTGACCGCATTCCGCGGCATCGGTCCGAAGATCGCCGCCCTCACCCTGGGTGTAGCGTTCGACCAGCCCGCCATCGCCGTGGACATCCACGTCCACCGCATCGCCAACCGCTGGGGTTACATCTCAGCGTCGACGCCGGAGCGCAGCATGACCGCGCTCGAGGCCGTCCTGCCCCGCCGCTACTGGATCGAGATCAACGAGCGCCTCGTCCCCTTCGGCAAGTTCATCTGCACGGGGGAGCGCCCGCATTGCTCCACCTGCGTCCTGCTCTCCATGTGCCGCCAGGTCGGCGTAACGAGCCACCGCTGACCGTGGTGGCGCCTTCAGGCGGCCGCGCGCACGCTGCCGACACCTTGCCGGCTCAGGAGACCCTGCACCGCCTTCGCGCGCGGGGCGGCCGCGACGGCTTCTGCCACGCGGTCCGGGTATTCCTCGTAGGACTCGAAGCTCCGCGCGATGAAGGCTCGCAGGTCCATCACGTCGATGGCGTTCGACCCGTGAATGGAATTCCGGAACAGCGTGTGGCCCGACACCCCGATCCGTCGCCCGATCTCCGGATAGACCGGGTAGACGGGATGGAGCCCCAGCCGCTCCCCCAGCACGTCGCGAATGTCCTCCATGCCCCGCACCGTGTATCCGTGCTGCTCCAGCACCAGCCGCGTCATCTCCGCGACCGCGATGCTGCGGGGGTGGTTGATTGTGTACATGAAGGGTCCGAAGCGTTGCCAATCGCGCACGCGCCCGGTCAGGTCCAGCTTCAGCCGGGAGAAGTGTTTGACAAGGCCCGCCTCCGCCTTCTCGTACTCGTCGAAATAGCCCAGCCGCGAGTAGACCAGCGCGTTGAACAGCCCCGCCGTCCGCTCCGCCGTGAGCCCCAGCGTGAAGGCGCCCGCCACGATGGCGGAGTGATAGGCGCTCAGCGGCGACTTCAGCCCGCCCTTGGCATCCCGCAGATAAATGCAATCCGGCTGGAATCCCGTGAAGGCGATCCCGGGGATCAGCACCGTGTCCGGCCGGGCGGCCAGGAGCGGCTCCTGCCGCAGCGGCCCCAGCCGCTCCTCGAAGATCGGCTGCGCGAAGACCTTGTCGAACCGCCCGAGGCCCGCCGCGATGTCGGCCGCCGTGTTCACCACCTCCGCGCGCGTGATATCGAAGTGCTCCACGGTCGCGCCGGGCAGGTAGGCCAGGACGGAGTCGCGGAAGATGGCCGTCTGGCAGTTGCCGATGACCGCGAAGCGCATCGTTCCTCCCTCGTCAGGCCCCGAGGGACCGCTCGATCTCTTCCTCGTCGCAGATGACCCGCAGCGTCGCCGCCAGCTCCGGATCGAGCTCTTCCGACACCGACGCGATGGTCCGCCCCGGAGCTGTCGCCGGACGCACAGGCATCTCGCCGGCGAGCTTCGGCCGCGCCTGCGTCTCAGTCGTCAGGAAGTGCCGCTCGAACACTGACATCGCGGTGGCCACGCCTTGATCCGTCACCGTCCGCAGATCGGCCGCGAAGGTTCGCCCCCGCGCCTGGGGCCCGGTGATGATCTCGTAGGACGGGAAATAGGCTACGCCCTCGAACCGCCCCGCTGCCTCCTCGGCCGCGACGCGCAGCACCGACTTGCTATAGACGGTTGCCGGCAGCACGTGCTTCGCCGTGCCGGTGGCGATCAGCGGGACCGGCGAGACGGTCAGCACGACCCGGACGTCCGGATTCACCGCGCGCAACCCCTCGATCACCAGGGCCAGGTCCGCTCGAACCTCGTCGATCGAGAAGTTGTGGAAGCGGATCCCCGCGCCCTCCGGCGGCTCCGCCACCACGCCCGGCGCCAGCGGGAAGACCGCCCCGTCCGCGTCATCCACCCAGGCCTCCGTCAGGCCGAGGGTGAAGACGAACACCGAGCAATCCTCCAGCACGCGGCGGACCGCCAGGAGGTGCGCGTCGCGCGCCGCCGCCACCTCGGCCGCGCTCGCAGACC
Organism: Muricoccus radiodurans; assembly: GCF_050154705.1. Classification (GTDB taxonomy): domain Bacteria; phylum Pseudomonadota; class Alphaproteobacteria; order Acetobacterales; family Acetobacteraceae; genus Roseomonas; species Roseomonas radiodurans. Next base: position 821,120 of record NZ_CP189561.1, read on the forward strand.
CTTCGGCCAGGATGCGGGGCCGGAACGCGTCCACGAAGCGGCCGTCCGCACGCACCCAGACCCCGTGCCGCGGATCGAAAAGGCCGTAGGTCCTATCGATCAGCTGGAGCAACTGCCGCACCGTGTAGACATTGCCGTATCGGGCCGAGAACAGCCCGTAGCCATGCGGGTCCTCCCCGACCGAATCCTCGGCCTGCAGATAGCAGAAACCCCTGCTCCGCAGGTGCCGGGAGATGTGCTGGGCGAAGCAGCTTCCCGCCGTCGCCACCGGATCGGCCGGGGTGATCCGGAACGGGACGTCCACCACCGGGTCCACCACGCCGTCCGGCGCGCGCGCCACAGCACGGGACCAGAAGGCGGTGTCGGGACTGCTCGCGTAGGGGTTCGGCATCTCGCTCGGGACGGGTCGGCCGCGGTCCTGCGGACAGGCCACCACTATGCGTCACGCCCATGGACCGGCCAAGCCGGATCCCCCCTTCTCCCTGGCCTGCCCCCCGGCCGCGGCTGTAGGATCAACCCGTGAACGTCCTTGCGCCACCCCGCACGCGGCTCCCGATCGAAGTCGTCTTCGACCTCGTCTGCCCCTGGTGCTTCCTCGGCACACGGCGGCTGCGCACCGCCTTGCGCGCCCGGCCGGACATCATGGCGGACATCCTCTGGCGGCCCTTCCTCCTGAACCCGGACCTGCCGGGCAGCGAGCCCGGCCGCAAGCCCGGCGGTCCCGACCGCGCCCGGCGCCTGCACGCCACCCTGACGGAACTCGGCCGAGCCGAGGGCGTGCCCTTCCGTTTTGACCTTATCCGCCGCGTCCCCTCCTCCCTGGACGCACACCGCCTCGTCCGCCTGGCCTCCCGCCGGGGCGCCGGGGACGAGGTGGTGGACCGCATCTTCCTCGCCCATTTTACCGAGGGCGCGGATATCGGCGACCACGCGACCCTGGCCGCCATCGGCGCCGCCGCCGGGCTGGACCGCGCGGCTGTCCGCCGCTTCCTCGCCGGGGAGCATGAGACGGAGGTCGTCCACACCGAGAACCTCCGCGCCCATCGCCTCGGCATCAACGGCGTGCCCTGCTTCGTGATCTCCGGCCGCCACGCCATCGCCGGCGCGCAGGAGCCCGAGGTGCTGCAGCGGCTGCTGGACGTCGCAGCCCTCGAAGCCGGCTGAGGTCCGGGCGCCCTGCATGGGCGCCCCCGGTTGTCGCCGCAGGGACCACCTGCCATAGCCCGGAGCGAAGGAGCCCGCGCGAGCCCGGCGCGCCGGGGCCGCTCAGGAGCCGCCCATGGATTTCGACACCTTCCTCCAGCGCTTCGGCGGCAGCCTGCGCGAGAAGAACCTCAACCAGCCGCACGAGCCGACCTGGGCGAAGACAGTGGCCAACCGCCGCCGGCACTTTCTTTCGCACCGGTCAGAGCTGCCGCGGGTCTTCATCCGGCAGGACCCCTGGGAGGCCGAATACCTCTTCATGGTGGCGGCCCGCGCGCGGATCGGCATCCTGGAGATCGGCCGCTTTAACGGGGGCAGCATCTTCCTGATGGCCTGCGCGAACCCAGCGGTTCCCCTCGTCTCCATCGACATTGCGCCCCGGAACGACCAGGCGCTGCTGGCCGCGATGGAGGGCGCGGGCGTGGCCAACCGTCCACACTTGATCGTCGGCGATTCCCGCACCCGCGAGCACGACGGCATCGTCCCCTACGACCTGCTCTTCATTGACGGCGACCACAGCTACGAGGGCTGCACGGCCGATCTGGAGACCTGGTACCCAGCGCTTCAGCCGGGCGGCCACGTGATCCTGCACGACTCCTATCGCGGATCGCCCGTCATGGACGCCGCGATCGACTTCCTGGAGCGACACGACCCCGTCGTGCACGTCTCGCCCTACAAGCACGCGAACCACAGCACCCACCCGGCCGGGTCGCTCGCACATTTCCAGAAGCGGCGGCCGACCGCCCCGACCTGACCCGCCGGGAGCGCGGGATCAGGCCGCCTTCGCCTCCACCGCGACCCGCAGCAGCGCGTCGAGGATTTCCCGCGCCACCTTCACGCGCTGCTTCAGATCCATCTCCCGCACCACCGCCAGCTTGTGGTCGGGGCGCAGCTTCACCGTACCCTTCTGGGCCGCGACCCAAGCCACCAGCCCGCCCGGGTTCACGAAGCGGTTCTTGCGGAACGCCACCACCACGCCCTTCGGCCCGGCATCCAGCTTCTCCACCCCAGCTTCCCGGCACATCCGCTTGATGGAGACGACCTGAAGCAGGTTCTCCACCTCCTCCGGCACCGGGCCGAAGCGGTCGGCCAGCTCCGCCGCCATCGCCTCCACCTCCGCCTCGCTCGCCAGCCCGCCGATGCGGCGATACAGGCCCAACCGAACCGGCAGGTCGCGCACGTAATCCTCCGGGATCAGCACCGGCAGTCCGAGGTTGATCTGCGGCGTCCAGTCGCGGTCCACGAATTCCCCCCGCCGCCCGTCCTTGCCGCGCTGGCGGTTGCGAATATCCTGCACCGCGCTTTCCAGCATCTGCTGGTAAAGCTCGATCCCGACCTCCCGGACGTGCCCGGATTGCTCGTCGCCCAGCAGGTTGCCGGCGCCACGGATATCCAGGTCATGCGACGCGAGCGTGAACCCCGCCCCGAGATTATCCAGCGTCTGCATCACCTCCAGCCGCTTCTCGGCCGCCGCCGAGAGCCGGTGCGACTGCGGCCAGGTGAGATAGGCGTAGCCCCGCTGCTTTCCGCGCCCGACCCGTCCGCGGAGCTGATAGAGCTGCGCCAGCCCGAACATGTCGGCCCGGTGGATCAGCAAGGTGTTGACGGCCGGCATGTCCAGCCCGCTCTCCACGATGTTCGTGGACAGCAGCACGTCGTATTTCTGGTCCCCGAACTCCGTCATGACACGCTCGAGCTCGGTCGGCGAGAGACGCCCATGCGCCTGCGCGACCCGCACGTCCGGCACGATCTCCGCCAGTCGCTCCGAGACCTTCGGCAGATCTTCCAGCCGCGGCACGACGCAGAACACCTGCCCCCCGCGGAAGCGTTCCCGCAGGATCGCCTCCCGGATCACCACGCTGTCCCAGGGCATGATGAAGGTCCGAACGGCGAGCCGGTCCACCGGCGGCGTCGCGATCACGCTCATCTCCCGCACGCCGGAGAGCGCGAGTTGCAGCGTCCGTGGAATGGGCGTCGCGGTGAGCGTGAGCACGTGCACGTCGGCCTTCAGCGACTTCAACCGTTCCTTGTGCGCCACGCCGAAATGCTGCTCCTCGTCGACGATCACCAATCCGAGGTCCGCGAACTCGACGCCCTTGGCCAGCACCGCATGGGTGCCCACCACGATGTTGATGGTGCCGTCCTTCAGCCCCGCCCGCACCGCCGCCTGCTCCTTCGCGGTCACCATGCGGGAGAGCTGCGCCACCTTCACCGGGAGCCCCTCGAACCGGGCCGAGAAGGTCCGGAAATGCTGGCGCGAGAGCAGTGTGGTCGGCACCACCACCGCGACCTGCGCGCCGGTCATCGCCACCACGAAGGCGGCCCGCAGCGCCACCTCCGTCTTGCCGAAGCCGACATCGCCGCAGACCAGCCGGTCCATCGGCCGCCCTGCGGACAGGTCCTCCAGCACGTCCGAGATCGCGCGAAGCTGGTCGTCCGTCTCGGCGAAGGGGAAGCGCGCGCAGAACTCGTCCCAGGCCCCCTCCGGCGGGGTGGCCATCACGCCCTCCTTCACCTGCCGCTCGGCGGCAGTGCGGATCAGCTGTCCCGCCATGTCCTGGATACGCTGCTTGGCCTTCGCCTTGCGATTCTGCCAGGACACGCCGCCCAGCTTGTCCAGCGCGACGCCCGCCGAATCCGAGCCGAAGCGAGTCAGGACCTCGATGTTCTCGACCGGCAGGAACAGCTTGTCCCCGCCGTCATACAGCAGCCTCAGGCAGTCATGCGGCGCCCCGGTCACCTCCACCGTCTGCAACCCGTCATACCGCCCGATCCCGTGGTCGGCATGAACGACCAGGTCGCCCTCTGCGATCTCCGTCGCGTCCGCGATGAACTGGTCGGCCCGCTTCCGCCGCCGCGGCGGCCGCGCGATGCGGTCGCCGAGCAGGTCCTGCTCTCCCGTGACGGAGATGCCAGGCTCCCCGTCAGCACCGGGCGCGCCGATGAAGCCCCGCTCCACGCCCCAGACGCCCAGGCCGACCACGCCCTTCGGCAGCTTCTGCACGGCCGCCCAGTCATCCACGGTCTGCGTCGGCACGCGCGCTTCCCGCAGCAGGTTCGCCAGCCGGTCCCGCGACCCGCGCGTCCACCCCGCCAGCACGGCCCGGCGCCCCTGCCCCGCCATGGCGTCCGCGTGCTCGTGAAATGCCTGGAACACGTTCCCGCCGGCCGCCCGCACATCGGTGAAGAGCCGACCCTGCCGCCCACCGGCCTCGATCCCGTCCGCGCCCTCGGCCTTCCCGAACGGATTGAATCGCAGCAGCGGCCCGCCCGAGAGCATCGCATCCCAGCCCTTACGGTCCAGATAGAGCCGCCCTGGCGGCGCCGGCCGGTATGGAACCTCCCCCTCCCTCGGGGGCGCCCGGCGCGCCTGGTAGTGATCCGCGATCATCTCCAGCCGCGCCTCGAGCGCGTCTTCCGCTTGATGATCGAGGCTGACCGAAGCCGACCCAATGTAGTCGAGCAGCGTCTCCATGCTCTCGTGGAACAGCCCGGCCCAGTGCTCCATCCCCGGGTGCCGCTTCCCGGCGGAGACGCTGACGTAAAGCGGATCGTCTCCCGCCGCCGACCCGAACAGCTCCCGGTACTCCGTCCGGAACCGCGCGATGGAGGGCGGATCAAGGAACACCTCCCCCATCGGCCGCAGCCAGAGCTCGTCCAGCGCCTCGCCCGACCGCTGCGTCCCCGTGTCGAAGCGCCGGATGCTTTCGATCTCGTCCCCGAACAGGTCCAGCCGCACCGGGTCCGATTCCCCGGCCGGATAGAGATCCACGATCCCGCCGCGTACGGCGTACTCGCCCGGCTCCATCACCGTCCCGGCCCGGCCGTAACCATTCGCCTCCAGGAAACCCGCGAGCGTCTCCGGATCGACCTGCCCGCCCTTGGCCAGCCGCATGGTCGCCCCGGCGAACACCGCGCGCGGCGGCACGCGCTGCACCAGCGCGTTCACCGTCGTCAGCACGATGCGCGGCCTGGTCGCCTTCTCCATCAGCCGTGTCAGCGTCGCGACCCGCTCCGCGATGATCTCCGGATTCGGCGAAACGCGGTCATAGGGAAGGCAGTCCCAGGCGGGGAAGAGCAGCACCTCCGCGCCGGGCGCGAAGAACCCGAGCGCCTCCGCCATGCGCTGCATCCGCGCGTCGTCCCGGCAGACATGCAGGACTCCGCCCGACTCCTCGGCACGCCGCCGTGCCACCAGCAGCCCGTCATATCCCTCGGGCGCACCATAAACGTTCAACCCAGGCATCAGCGCGTCCGCACCCCGTCCGGCACGCCGGCGCCGGTCACCGAGCTCGCCTCCAGAAGGCGGATCATCATGGGTGAGCGAAGCGCCGGCGGGACCGGCCGCCGGCCCGACAGCCAGTCCGCGAGGTCCACGTCCGGCAACTCCAGCAATTCCTCCACGGCATCCAGCTCCGGCTCCGTCATCCCGGCGATGTGCGCCGAGACGAAGCCGCCGACCAGCAGGTCCGCCTCCTTCGTGCCGCGGTGCCGCGCCCGGAACAGCAAACGCCGTCGGCGCGGCGACAGTTCGCCCCCCTGATTGTCCATCCGGACCCCCGTTCGGCATCTGTTCGTGCGGTGCCATATAAACCCCGCGCCGAATCATGCCAGCCCAGGACCAAGACCCCTCCCCGCACCTCCGCCCCCTGCTCGCGCCCCTGGACGAGGTTCCGGAGGTGGCCGGGAAGGCGCGCCTGCTCGCCACCGCCGCGGGCCCGCGGGTCCTCGACCTCCTCTTCCACCTGCCCGAGCGCTACGTGGACCGCCGCCGCGTCACCCGCCTGTCCGAGGCCGCCGACGGCGACATCGCGACCGTCCCCGTTCTCGTGGAGTCCGTGACCGCCCCTCGCAACCCCTCCCAGCCCTGGGTGGTGAAGTGCAGCAGCGAACGCGCCCTCATCGACCTCGTCTACTTTCTACGCGCCCGTTGGGTCGGCCCCTGGCTGGCTCGAGCCTTCCCGGAGGGCGCCGCCCGCACCGTCTCCGGGCGCGTCCGCCGCTATGGCCCGCGCTGGCAGATGGACGCGCCGGACTTCGTCTCGCCCCCCGACACCATCCCTGACCTCCAGCCGATCTGGCCCCTGGTGAAGGGGCTGGGCCCGAAGGATATGCAGAAGGCCGTCGCCGCCTCCCTCGCCCGTCTTCCGGAGGTTGCGGAGTGGGGCGACGCGGCCCTCCTCCAGCGCCGCCGGTGGTCGAGCTTCACCGCCTCCCTCCGCGTGCTCCAGGCTCCGACGTCCATCCCGCCCCAGGAGGCGACGGACCGCCTGGCCTATGACGAGCTGCTGGCCGGGCAGATTGCCATCGGCCTCGTCCGCCGCGCCGTCCTCACCCGGCCCGGCCGCTCCCTCACCGGCGACGGCGTCCTGCGCGAGAAGGCCCTGGCCGCCTTCGGCCACAAGCCGACCGAGGCCCAGGCCCACGCCCTCAGGGAGATCGACGCCGACCTCGCCGCCCCCCGCCGGATGCTCCGTCTGCTCCAGGGCGACGTCGGCAGCGGCAAGACCCTCGTCGCCCTCCTGGCCATGCTCCGTGCCGTCGAGTCAGGGGCACAGGCCGCCATCATGGCGCCCACGGAAATCCTGGCGCGCCAGCATCTCCGCACGTTCCAGCGCCTGGCCGGCGCCGCGGGGGTCGAGTGCGCCCTCCTCGCCGGCAGCGTGAAGGGCAAGGAACGATCCCGCGTCCTCCGCCGCCTTGCCGAGGGCTCCCTTCCCCTCGTCATCGGCACCCACGCCCTGTTCCAGGAGGGCGTCGCCTTCCGTGACCTCGCCCTGGTGGTGGTGGACGAGCAGCACCGCTTCGGCGTCGCCCAGCGCCTGATGCTGACCGAGAAGGGCACCGAGACCGACGTCCTGGTCATGACCGCCACGCCCATTCCCCGAACCCTTCTCCTCACCCAATGGGGCGAGATGGCCGTCTCCCGCCTCGAAGGCCGCCCCGCCGGCCGCAAGCCGATCGTCACCCGCATCATCAACCGGGACCGCCGCGACGAGGTCCTCGCCGCTCTCCGCCGCGCCTTCGACAAGGGAGACCGCGCCTACTGGGTCGTCCGTGCCATCGAGGAGGGCGAGGCCCACGACAACGTCGCCGCCGAGACCACCTTCGCCGCCCTGAAAGAGGTCTTCGGGGAGAGGGTCCGCCTCGCCCACGGCGCCCAGACCCTTGAGGTCCGAGAGGCCGCCCTCTCCGACTTCGCTGCGGGCCGCGCCCAACTCCTCGTGGCGACAACGGTCGTGGAGGTCGGCGTCGACGTCCCCGAGGCCACCATCATGATCATCGAGCAGGCCGAGCGCTTCGGCCTCTCCGCCCTGCACCAGCTCCGGGGGCGCGTGGGACGCGGCACGGCCCAGTCCTATTGCCTCCTGTTACCAAGCTCCGAACTCGTGGAGGGCGAGAAGCGCCGCCTCGCCGTCATCCGTGACACGGAGGACGGCTTCGTCATCGCCGACGCCGACCTCGACTTCCGCGGCGGCGGCGATGCCCTCGGCACCCGCCAGGCCGGCCAGATGGGCCGCCGCATCGCCGACCCCCAGCGCCACGCCCCCCTGGTCCGCATCGCCCACCAGGACGCGACCCTTCTTCTGGAGCGCGATCCCGACCTGTCCGCCACCCCCCGGGGCCGCGCCGCCCGCGACCTCCTCACCCTCTTCGACCACGACCTGACCTTGAAGCCGCTCGCCGCCGGCTGAACCGGGGACGGGGCTTGCGCCCCGCGCCGCCCGGTCCTACCCCTCCGCGGCGCTCGCCGGGGGGGCGGGCGCCGGACTGGAGTAACCCGTGGCCAAGCTGCCCGTGGACGACCCGCTCGACGACGTGCACGTCCCGCACATCGACATCGAGCGCCTGACCAAGCGCTTCGGCGCCTTCACCGCGGTCGACGACATCTCCTTCCGGGTGGACGCCGGCGAGGTGCTCGGCTTCCTCGGCCCCAACGGCGCCGGCAAGTCCACGACCATGCGAATGCTGGCCGGCTTCATGACCCCCACGTCGGGCACCGCCCGCATCATGGGGGAGGACGTGATCGACCACCCGGTCGAGGCGAAGCGTCTGCTGGGCTTCCTCCCCGAAGGCGCTCCCACCTACCCCGAGATGACGGTCGAGGGCTTCCTCACCTTCGTCGCCCGCGCCCGCCGCTACCGCGGTTCCGAGGCCATCGACCGCGTCCACGCCGCCATGGGCATGACGACCCTTGAGGGCGTGCGCCTGCAACCGATCGAGACCCTGTCGAAGGGCTTCAAGCGCCGCGTCGGCCTCGCCCAGGCGCTGCTGCACGACCCGCCCGTCCTGGTCCTCGACGAGCCCACGGACGGCCTGGACCCCAACCAGAAGCACGAGGTCCGCACCCTCATCGAGCGCATGGCGCCGACGAAGGCGATGGTCATCTCCACCCACATCCTGGAGGAGGTGGGCGCTGTCTGCACCCGCGCCATCGTCATCGCCCAGGGCCGGATCGTGGCGGACGCCGCCCCCGCGGACCTGATGCGCCGCGGCCCGAACCTCGACGCCGTGTTCCGCGAGCTGACCATGACCGCGCCCACCGACCAGCCCAGGATCGAGACGCCGGGGGTCGCGGCCTGATGTCCGGCATCCTCACCGTCGCCCGGCGTGAGCTCGCCGGCTACTTCGCCACGCCCGTCGCCTACGTCTTCATCGTCATCTTCCTCGTGCTCTCCGGCACGCTGACCTTCACGCTCGGCAACTTCTTCGCCCGCGGCAGCGCCGACCTCGCGCCGTTCTTCGCTTTCGTGCCCTGGCTCTTCCTCTTCCTCGTGCCCGCCATCACCATGCGCCTCTGGGCGGAGGAGCGCCGCCTGGGCACCATCGAGCTCCTCCTGACACTGCCCATCCCGCAGTGGCAGGCCGTCACCGGCAAGTTCCTCGCCGCCTGGGCCTTCTGCGCCATCGCGCTCGCCCTGACCTTCCCGCTGATCATCACGGTGAACGTCCTCGGCGACCCCGACAACGGCGTCATCGCCGCCGGCTATGTCGGCTGCCTGATGGTGGCCGGCGCCTACCTCGCCATCGGCGCCGCGCTCTCGGCCCTCACGAAGAACCAGGTCATCGCCTTCGTCCTCGCGGTCGCCGTCTGCTTCCTCTTCTCCGCCGCCGGCACGCCCGTGGTCACGGAATTCCTCTCCACCAACGTCCCGGTCCTGGCGGACATCGCCCGCGGCATCTCCGTCACCGACCGGCTGCAATCCTTCTCGCGCGGCATCATCGCGCTTCGGGACGTGATCTTCTTCCTCTCCTTCATCGTCGTCTGGCTCTTCGCCAACGCCATCGCCGTCGATCTCCGCAAGGCTGACTGATCCCGTGAGCGACGCCACCACCCCGCCCGTCCCCGTCGTACCCAAGCCGCGCGGCCGCCGCGCCTGGCTCTCGGTCGGTGCCCTGATCGCCGCCGTGGCGCTGGCTATCGGCGTGAACATCCTGGCCGACCGGAGCCTCGCTCGCGCGCGCGTCGACCTGACGCAGCAGCGCCTCTACACGCTGGCCGACGGCACCCGGCAGGTCCTCGGTGGCTTACGCGACCAGATCACGCTCCGCCTTTTCTACTCCCGCCGCCTCGGCGCCTCGATCCCGGCCTTCGGCGCCTACGCCGACCGCGTCCGGGAGATGCTGCGGGAGTACGTCGCCCTTGCCGACGGCAAGATCCGTCTCGAATTCCTGGACCCCGAGCCCTTCTCCGAGACCGAGGACCGCGCCCTCGCCTACGGCCTCCAGGGCGTCCCCGTGGACCAGTCCGGCGAGCAGATCTACTTCGGTCTCGCCGGCGTGAACCTGCTCGACGACGAGCGCACGATCCCCTTCTTTCAGCCGGATCGCGAGCGCTTCTTAGAATACGACCTGACGCGCCTGGTCTATGAGCTGTCGAACCCGCGCCGTCCGGTCATGGGCGTGATGTCGTCGCTGCCGCTGAGCGGCGATCCGCGCGCGATGATGATGCGCACCCCCGGTGCCGGGCAGCCCTTCCAGGCCTTGAACGGCCTGCGGCAGTTCTTCACCGTCCGCGACGTCCCGCTCGATGCTCAGGTGATCCCCGCGGACGTGCAGGTTCTGATGGTCGCCCACGCCCAGAACCTGTCCGAGCCCACCCTCTACGCCATCGATCAGTTCGTGATGCGCGGCGGCCGCCTCCTCGCGCTGACGGACCCGCACAGCGAGAGCCAGCTCAGCCGCCCCGACCCGAGCGGGCGCCCAAACACCAACACCGCCTCCAACCTCGACCGCCTCTACGGCGCCTGGGGCATCGAGGCGCCGACCAATAGGGTCGTGCTCGACCCCCGTGGCGCCTGGCGCGTCCGTTCCAACCCGCAGGACCGAGTGCAGGGTGTGGACTACCTCGCCTGGTACAACCTCCAGGGCGACAGCCTGAACCGCTCGGACGTGGCCACCGCCGATCTCTCCCAGGTCACCCTCGCCAGCGCCGGCGAGGTCCGCCGGAAGGAAGGTGCGGCGATCGAGCTGACGCCCCTTCTGACCACCTCCCCGCAATCCATGTTGCTAGACGTGGTCCGGGTGCGGGAGGCGCCGGACCCCGCCCGCCTCCTCGCCGAGTTCCGCTCGGACGGCATCCGCCGCACCCTCCTTGCCCGCGTCCGCGGCACCCTCAACTCTGCGTTCCCGAACGGTCCGCCGGATCTGCCGGAGGGCACGGAGCGCGCCGGTGACCTCCCGGCCCACATCAACGCGACTGCCAGTCCGGCCAACCTCGTGATCGGCAACGATGCCGACCTCCTGGAGGACCGCTTCTGGGTCCGCGTGCAGGACTTCTTCGGCCAGTCGGTCGCGACGCCCACCAGCGACAACGGCGCTCTGCTAGCCAACCTCGCCGACACCCTCGCCGGCGGCGACGCCCTCATCTCGCTCCGCTCCCGTGGCGAGAGCCTGCGCCCCTTCACCCTGGTCGAGGGGATGCGCCGCGAGGCGGAGGCCCAGTACCGCCAGACCGAGCGCGGTCTGCAGGAGCGCCTGCAAGTCACCGAGCGCCGCCTGCGCGAACTCCGACAGGGCCCGGGAGGCGGCACCGCGGCCACCGCCACGGTCATCACCGCCGAGCAGCGGGCCGAGATCGACCGCGCGCGGGAGGAGATCGTCCGCACCCGCCAGCAGCTCCGCACCGTCCAGCGCGACCTGCGCCGCGGGATCGAGGGGCTGGAGTCCTGGCTCCGCATCCTGAACATCGCCCTCGTGCCGGTGCTCATCACGGCCTTCGCGATTGGCCTCGCCGTGGTGCGCCTGCGTCGCCGCGCCGCGGCCCGCGCCTGAACGGGCGCGGACGCATGAAAGACCATCCCCGCCCCTTGCCGCTCGGGCGCCCCCCGCGCCCGCAGGTCACCGCGCCATGCCGATGAACCGCCGCCACCTCGTCGCTCTCGGTGGCACCGCCGTGGCCGTGGCCGCCGCCGCGGTTTTGCTGGCGCCCCGCACGCCCGACGCGCCGACCCCTTCGGAATCCCCCCTTGCCTTCCCGAACCTCGCCCCGCAGCTGGCCAATGCCCGCCGGATCGAAGTGCGGCAGGGCAATGCCACCCTGACCGTCGTCCGCGGCGCGAACGACGTCTGGACGTTGCCCCAGAAGGGTGGCTACCCCGCCCGTGGCGATCGCGTGCGTGAGCTCCTGACCGGCCTGACCGAACTCCGCCTGACCGAGCGCCGCACCGCCGATCCGGACTCCCTGAGCCGCCTCGGCCTCGACACCCCCGGCAGCCCGAACTCCACCGCCGCCCTCCTCCGCGTGCTGGACGGCAACAATTCCCCCGTGGCCGCCCTCATCGTCGGCCGCCGCCGCATGCGGACCCAGGGCGGCGTTCCGGAATCCGTGTATGTCCGACGCCCCGAGGAGAACCAGTCCTGGCTGGGCGAGGGCCGCCTGCCCGTGGACGCCGACCCCCAGCTCTGGATCGATCGCGAGGTCGCCAACCTCCCGCATGAGCGCGTGCGGCGCGTCATCTCCGTCCGCGACGGCCACACGACCGAGCTGCTCCGGGATGGCGACCTCGACGCGCCTCTCACGATCGCCCTTCCGGGCGACGCGCCGCCCGCCGATGACATCGCGCTCGACGAGGTCGGCCGCGCCCTGGAGGCCCTGTCCCTTCTCGACGTACGCCGAGAGGCCGAGATGCCCGGCGACGCGGCCGGGGAATCCCGCTTCTTCCTGACGGACGGCCTCGTCATCAACGCCCGTGTCCGTACCTCGGGCAACGACGTCTGGGTCCGCCTGACCGCGGAGGGCAGCGACGAGGCCGCCCGCCTGAACGCGCGCTGGAACGGTTGGGCCTATCAGGTCGGAAGCTGGAAGGCGAAGGCCTTCGCTCCCAGCCTCGACGACCTTCGCCGGCGCGAGGACCCGCCCCGTCCCAACGCGCCCGAGGCGCCGGCGACGCAACCTTCGGCGGCCGGGGCCGCGGCCCCTTCGAATTGAGCGCCCGCGAGTATCCGGATCGCCCCTGGGTCGGCATCGGCCTGATCTGCCTCCACGGCGACGACGTCCTCCTCGTCCGCCGCGGCCGCCCGCCCCGCATCGGCGAGTGGTCTATCCCGGGCGGCGCCCAGCACCTCGGTGAGACGGCCGAGGCCGCCGCCCGACGCGAGCTCCGCGAGGAAGCGGGCATCGAGGTCGGTCCTCTCGCCCTGGCTGCCTGCGTGGACGTGGTCCAGCGGGACGATGCCGGCGCTGTCCGCTTCCACTACACCATCGTGGACTTCGCCGCCCGCTGGGCCGCCGGTGCCCCCACCCCGGGCGACGACGTGACCGAAGCCCGCTTCTTCGCCCCCGACGAACTTCCCGCGCTCGGCCTCTGGAGCGAAGCCATCCGTGTCATCGCCGAGGCCCGACGACTCCTCGCCTGATATCTCGTGCGGTCGCCCTGTCGGATCTGACGCCCCTCGATCGTCCTCAGGCCGCCAACCACTGGATGCGGCGATGCGCGACCTGGTTCTCAAGATGCACCTGTCGATCGACGGCTTCGTCGCCGGCCCGAACGGAGAGGTGGACTGGATTTTCTCGTCCCTCGACCCCGCCGCGACGGAGTGGGTGGTTGCCACGCTCCGAGGCGCCGGCCTTCACGCCATGGGTCGCCGCACGTTCCGTGACATGGAGGCCCATTGGCCGACCTCCGACGAGCCCTATGCCGCGCCGATGAACGCGATCCCGAAGGTCGTTTTTTCCCGCCATGGCCCCGAAGAGGCCCGCCCCACCACGGAGAGTGCGAACGCCGTTCGCGGCGCAGCTGGCCCACAGCCAGCCACGTCTGCCCCGCACGGGCAAAGCTGGGCGCAGGCCCGCGTGGTCACCGGGGACCTGTCCGAAGAGATCGCCACCCTCAAGCGCGAGCCCGGAAAGCCGATCCTGGCCCATGGCGGCGCCGCCATTGCGCAGGATCTCGTCCGTCGCGGGCTCGTGGACGAATTCCGGCTGATGATCCATCCCGTCGCGCTCGGCGGCGGCCCGCCGCTCTTCGCCAAGCTTCCCGCGCCGCTCGATCTCCGCCTCGTCTCCAGCACCGCCTTTCCGGCCGGCGCCGTGGCCCAGGTCTACCGCCGGGCCTGACCCCGTACGGGAACGCTCCCGGTCAGGCCCAGAGCCGCTCGTTCTGCAGGTTCGTGTAGAGCCCCGCCACGAACTCACCGTACCCGTTGAAGAGGCGAGTCGGCACGCGCTCGTTCGTCCCCAGCACGCGCTCGCTGGCCTGGCTCCAGCGGGGGTGTGCGACCTCCGGGTTCACATTTGCCCAGAAGCCGTACTCGGTGGACTGGAGCGCTTCCCAGAAGGTGCTCGGACGCTCGGTCTGGAAGCGCACCCGCACGATCGACTTCCCGGACTTGAACCCGTATTTCCACGGCACGTGGATGCGGATCGGCGCACCGTTCTGCGGCGGCAGCGGCTTGCCGTACATGCCGGTGACCACGAAGGCGAGTTCGTTCTGCGCCTCCGCCACCGTCAGCCCCTCGGTATAGGGCCAGGGGTACCAGTTCTGCCGCAGCCCCGGCATGGTGTCGCGCTGCACCGCCGTCTCGAACAGGACATACTTCGCCTCGGGCTTCGGCTGCGCGAGGCGCACCAACTCCGACATCGGGAAGCCCGTCCAGGGCACGACCATGGACCAGGCCTCGACGCAACGGTGCCGATAGACCCGCTCCTCCAGCCGGACCTGGCGCAGCAGATCCTCCAGCCCGATCTCCCGCTCCTGCGCGACGAGCCCTTCGATCTTGATGGACCAGGGGCTCACCCGTAGCCGGGACGCCTGGCGCACCACGTCCTTCGACATATTGAATTCGTAGTAGTTGTTGTAGGTCGTGGCATCCCGCTCCGGCGTGATGTCCCGCTCCGGCCGGTAGCGGGGGTTCCGCATGGCCTGACCCTGCGCCTGCGCCCGGGCCGGCAGGACAGCCCCGCCGATCAGCCCGGCCCCCGCCCCGATCGCCGCCCGCCGCCCCATGACCACCGATTCCGGCGTCACCGCGCTCTCGGGCAACTCCCAGCCGCGGCAGATACGGATCAACATCGGGAACTCCTTCAAGGGGCCGTCAAGAGATCGTTCGCCGGAGCGGGCGTTCAAGTTACGATCTCTCATCCCGCCCGGTCGGACCGGCCGGCAACGGCCCGCTTCCGCAACGCCGGCCGCGAGACTCTCCCGCCCGCGGCCCTAGGGCCGCGCGGGCCGATCGCCGGGCCGGGACGCAGGACGCGCGTTTCGGCATGCCCTCGGCCGGCGGCGCGCTCCGATCGCCTGCCATCCCCGCGACCTGCCCTGGCGAGTGGCTCCCTCGTCCAGGCGCCCCCGGCGTCAGACGCCGTTGCTGCCGATGCTCAGCCCGGCCCGGGTCCGGTACTCCGATACCAGGAGTAGACTCTCCCTCAGGGCCGCCAGCTGCGCGTCATCCTGTGGAATGGACAGCGTCAGCTTGCTCCTCGTCCCATGCTCATAGATTCGCAGGGCAAGCACCATGGCTGCCCGTGCATGGGCCGGAGCGGTGCCGCTCATCTCCGCCGGTCGGATCGTGCGCAGCGGGTCCACCGTGCTCGCGCAGATGTAGAGCGCCTCGGCCACATGGGCGGCCGCCTCGTGGTCCAGCACCAGCCCGGGAACCAGCTCCGCATCCATCCCCGCGTGCAGCGACTCATGCGCGATCACCGCGCGCTTGAGCATCGTGTTCTCACCGGGATCGCGCACCTGAATGGTGTTCATTGTCATGTTGTACAGGGCGCGGATGTTGGGTGCCTCCGCCCGGGTCATGCCGATCGCCAGAATGCTCTTGCTCCGCATCAGCTCCTCTACCCGCGCGAACATCTTGCGATGGACGATAATGTCGCCGAGGCGGAAGCGGATCTGGTCCATCGCCGCGCTGCCGAGCGTGGTCAGGATCAGGTTCCGCGCGGTCACGTCCACGGCGCGCTCCCCTTTGAAGCCAACAGGCGGGATGTAGACCGTTGGTGACGCATCGCGCGGATCGAGGCAGTAGTTGAACCCGTCCAGGGTCTTCGTGCAGCCGAGATACCGGTTCAGCGAGTAGTTCACCTCGTCCGGATTCCCGACGCGGAAGTTGTAGTAGATCAGGTCCCAGACGTCGGTGATGCCATGGGCCTGGGCGATGCGCTTGAAGGTTTCTCGGACACCGGATTTCCAGCTGCCGTGGACCGCGTAAGTGTAGCTGGCGCGCGGCGCCGGGTCGCGCGGCGGCCAGGGGACCGGCCGCATGGGCGTGCGGTGCTTCACCGCCATTCCTGTTCCTCCCTGCCCCGTGTGGGCAGGCGCAGGTTTCACGGGCCGGGGGAGCGGGACAACGGTCGGTTTGTCGCGTCGGACGCGTGGCGTCGGGCGAAGCCGCGGCCCGGCCGCCGCCGGCGGCCCGCCACGCCCCGCCCCCGGCCCGAGCCGGACGGGCCCCTGCGCGGCCGAGGACGCGGGAGCACCGCGGCGGGCAATCCACCGGCAGGTGTCTCGATCCGGTACAGCCGATACCGCTCCGCCTCCTCGCCGTCCCGCACTCGCCGCAGCTCCCCGACCGCGACGGCCCCGGGCCAGTCCGGCGCGCCCTCCCCGCGGCGCACGCTTCGGACCATCAGCCCGGCCTGGCCCGGCACCGGCGCCGGCAGGGAGAAGAAGCGCCAGCGATCGCCGGCCGCGACCACCGTCACCCCCGCCGGAACATGCAGCGTCAGCTCCGACGCGAGCCCGTACTCCTCCGAAGCCAGGAACGCCGCGCCGGCCGACCGGCGCGCCGCGTCGGCATCCTGGCCCAGCGCTTCCCATCCCCCTAACCGGGCGAGAGTCGGATCCCGCGACCGCCCGAGGTCCAGTGGAGAGAGGCTGGCCTGCACCGCGATGGCGAGCGTCATGGCGGCGCCCACGCCGAGCGCCCAGGGCCGCCAGCCGGCCCCGACCAATGCCGCGGCCAGGCATCCCGCGGGGTACAGGATCGCGGGCCAGTTCCCCTGGACCCGGCTTCCGGTGGCCTGCCACAGGAACACGACCGCCGCCGGCAAGGTGAGCGCCACCACCAGCCCGGTCCCGGCCCCCCGCCGCCGCGCCCAGGCGGCGGCCGCAACCCCGACCCCCGCCACGGCCAACCCGAAGATCACCGGCGAGGCGAGCGCCAGCTGTCCGCCGAGCAACTCCCCGATGAAGCGCAGGGAGAGCCCCTCCCCGCTGCCCGCCCGTCCGCCCTGCTTCGCGAAGGACGCCCAGCCATGCGTCGCGTTCCACAGCACAACGGGCAGAAACACCACACCGGCCACGAGGCCGCCCCCGTAGAGCCGCGCGTCGCGCCACCACTGCCGCGCTGCCGGGACAGCGACCAGCCAGGCCACCAATCCCAGCCCGAACAGCAGCGCCGTATACTTGGACAGCAGCGCCGCGCCCGCGAGCGCGCCCACAACGAACCACCACCTCCCATCGCCGGACACGTGCAGCCGCGCGACCGCCCAGAGGGCAAGACACCAGAACACGATGAGCGGCGTGTCCGGCGTCATCAGCACGGCGCCGGCATTCACCATCGGCGTGGCGTTCAGCAGCGCCGCGCCCCAGACGCCGGGCCGGCTCTCCGGGAAGAGCAGGTCGCCCGCTCGCGCCAGTGCGACCGATGCCAGGGCGATCCCGAGCGGCCCCAGCGACCGGATGCCGAGCGGGTCATCCCCCATCAGTGCCGTTCCCGCCGCGATCCAGAGCGCCACCATCGGCGGGTGATCGAGGTAGCCCGGCTGCAGATCGCGCGCCCATACCCAGTAATACGCCTCGTCGGGCGTCGCTGGCAGGATCGCGGCAGCGCCCAGCCGCAGCGCGGTCACAACGACCAGCGCGAGCCCCCAGCCGCTCACGCGCGCCCCGTCATCGGGCGCGCCAGACGAGGGTCGAGGAGACCGCGTAGTTCCACACCACTGTCAGCAGCGCGCCCGCCGCCCCCGCCAGCCGCCAGCCCACGACATCCTCCCGCAACAGCAGCCCCGCGATGCCGACGTTCGCCACCGCGCCGATCCCGCAGACAAGGTAGAAGAGCAGAAGCCCCCGCCACAGCCGCGGCCCCCGGAGCCTCAAGTCGCGATAGGTGATGCGGTTATTCAGTACGAAGTTCGCGGTCATCGCGACGAAGGTGGCCACCCATTGCGCCGCGGCGAAGCCGATCCCGAACAGGTCCACCGCGACGTAGAGCGCCGCGAGGTGAACGAGCACGCCCACTGCGCCGACCGCCGCGAAGGACACGAAGCGCCAGGGCAGCCACCCTCCGAGCGCCTTGTCGAGGAGCAGCCCGACGAACTCCAGCAGCACCGTCGCGTCGAGCTTCGACTCCCCGGCCTCCCGCGGTCGGAAATGATAGGGCACCTCCGCCACCCGGAGCGGCCGACCCGCCGAGAGCAGCACGTCGAGCAGGATCTTGAACCCGCGCGCTGAGAGCCGCGGCGCCAGCGCCTCGAACAGGTCCCGCCGCAGAAGGAAGAAGCCGCTCATGGGGTCGCCCACGGGGGTCGGCAGCAGCGCCTGCGCCAGCCGCGTGCCCGCTCCGCTCACGGCCCCTCGGGCGGCCGAAAAGCCTTCACTGGCCGCCCCGCCCTCCACATGGCGGCTCCCCACGGCCACCTCCGCTCCGCCGCGCACCGCCTCGAGCATGGCTGGCAGGATCGTCTCGTCGTGCTGGAGGTCCCCGTCGATCACCGCGACGAACTCGGCAGAAGAGGCCAGCGCTCCTTCCGTGACGGCCGAGGCGAGCCCGCGGCGCCCGATCCGTCGAATGCATCGCACCCGCGGATCGCGGGCCGCCACCGCCCGCACCTCCGCCGCGGTGCCGTCCGGGCTGTCGTCGTCCACGAAGACCGCCTCCCAGGCGATCCCGCGCAGCGCCGTATCCAGGCGCGCCACCATCGGCGCGACGTTGGCTGCTTCCTTGTAGCAGGGAACGACGACCGTCAGCGCGGCGGGAAGGGGGGGGCCGGACACGCCGCGCGGCTTACCCCGCGGGGCTGCGGTCTGGAAGGGCGGGGGGTAGTCCGCTTCGGCGCAACTGCGGCGCCGTCCAGCTTTCTCCAGCTGTCCTGACCATGGCCACGGTCGCGTTTGGTATCGGCCGGGCTCCTTCTTCGCCCTGACCGCATGCCGGTTCTGGAACGCCCGATCGAAGCAGACTGAGGATTCGGGTCGTCTGGGCTGGACCCAGGCGTCGCGACAGAACCCGAAAAGCTCATTCCCAAACGTCCTGACCGTCCTGCCTGTCAGAGCGGCCGCGCGTCGGCACGCGGAGCTTCAGATCTACCGAGAACCCGAAAGGCCAGGCGTGCGGGGCTGGCGGACGTGCTCCAGATCCGCCCCTCGGCCATCCGCAGGGACTCGCAAATCGAGCGGCAGCCCCGCCCCTCGTGGGCCCCTGTCCCGCATTCGGACAGTCGGACCGAGCCTCCCGGCGAAACAAGCCCGCGGCGCGCTGCCCGCATCTCTTCAGACGGAGGAGCCGCACGCCTCGCATTTTCACTAGAGACCGCGGCTCCGCGCTTACAAACTCGCCCCGACAGGCCGTCCTGAGCCCGCCATCCCGATCGCGCTCCTTACGGCGCCGGCATGGAGGCGGTTCACGGCCCTCCTTCCGTCCAGCAGGGCGGCGATACGCCGGGCGGCGGTACGTCGCGCCGCACCGGATCCCGCATCCAGCCACGGAGCGTCGCCTCCGGCCAGGGCGCGAGATAGTGCGACCAGTCCGTCGAATCCTCGAACACGGACTGGCGCGCCGCCTCGGGAAAGGAGCAGTGGTCACTGGCCGCCCAGGGCCGTTTCGCCACGAGCAGGCTGCCCTCCATGGCGGAGCCCAACGTCGCCAGCACGGCGCAGACGACCAGCCCGCCCCGAGCCGCCTGCTGGGCCCGACTGGCCGCCGGCGCCAGCAGCGCAACGGCCGACATCACCGCCAGCACCGCCAGCGGGGCCAGCCCGCCCCGCGATGTCATCTCGTTCCCCGGCCCGAAAATGTACGCCGGCAAGAGGCAGAGCATCGCCACGGACACTCCGAACAGCCAACCCCGCACGAGGACCGCGGCCAACGCCGCCCAGCAGAGCACCTCGACCATCAGGAACAAGGCCCAGATTCCGATCGCGCGCCCCGCCAGATAGGCGGACAGCAGGGCCTCGTGCCGGACCGCTGCCGATCCGGCCACAAGGTAGAGGCAGACCGGCACCGCCAGTGCCACGCCGAGCCAGTTCACCGGCGAGACCGCTGCCCGAAGAATGGCGCTTCCACCCTGCCGCAACGCGGACGCGACGACGAGCACCGCCGCCCCCGCGGTCGCGACAGGGCTCCAGAACGCCCCGCCAGCCAGGGGCAGCGCCGCCCCGCGGAGGAACTCCGGGTTCCGCCCGTGCCGCAGAAGCAGCAGGGCCACAAGCCAGGCCGGCAGCGCGTGGTTCGGGGCCCAAAGGAGGGCGGTGACATGCCCCGAATACTGAAACAGCCGGGCCCACCACTCGCCGCCCCGGCCCCAGCTTCCGAAGGGGCCAATGCCCGCGCCGGCGTCGAGCCACATGTTCGGCAGGATATCCAGCCCGCCGAACAGCACGAACAGCCCCGCCACTGTTACCGCTGCACCTCGGCGCCCCGGAAAGGCCTCGCGCGCGATCGTCGCTAAAAGCGTGAGCACGAGCCCCAAGCCCAGCCCGGTCCACGCCCAAAGTGCGGCCTGGGCCACATGGAAGCCCATCGCCCGGCCCACCAGCCCGGCCGGCAGGTAGAACCCGAGCGGCGCGCGCAGCAGGGTCTCGGCCCCACCGGCAACGTCGCGGTAGGCAACCGGCCAAGGCCCAGCCGAGAGGTCATGCAGCACGGCGTCCCGGATCTCCCAGTCGGCCGTGGCGTAAACCAGGTGATGCGCCCCGGTCGCCGCGGCCCAGACGAGTCCAAGAGTGAGGCAGAGCACAGCGGCCCCGGTGTCCAGCGGCACCCGCACCCGCCACCCTCTGGTCAGGGCGAGCGCCGCCAAGCCTGCTACCACGCCTGAGACGCCGATCCACGGCTGCGCCCAGCTTCCAAGGAACAGGAGGGCCGGCGCGAGGAGGTACGCCGTCGCCGCCACGCAGAGGCGATCTGGCGCCGCCCGCCCGAGAGAAGCGTCGAGATCGACGCGGTTTTGAAGCCCCCGCTCCACCTTAACAGGTGCGTCGCTCACAGCTCGCCGCCTACGCCGCCGAGCAAGGCGCTGTTCGCGATGCGTCGCAGCGACGTTGCACCAGCTCCGTTCATCGGCGCGCTATCGCACGATGATCCCGCCTGGACCATCCTGGACCGCAGTCTTTGCAGGAGATGCAAATCCGGCTCGACGCGTTCAATGGATAACGTAATCGTCAAGGTGAACCGGGAATCCTGCCGCCTTTGTGCTCCACTTATGATCCTCACAAAGTCTTGTGCGTCATTTCAGCGATAGAGGCCGGCTACGCACAACGCTCATGACATAGGTTAAGGCCCGTCGAGCCGTAGACACGTTACACGGCCCATGCACGGCAGGGCGTGCAATCTTCGGAGTGTGTAGATGCGCGCCGGGCGAAACTCCCATGTGCCGGATGAGTGACGTGGCGGGACGCGCGTAAGCGTCACATCGATATGCAACCTGAACGTGAACGCTGCGCAGATGCGCGTGGCTCGATCATGCTACCCATCCTCGCGCCCCCGACGTAACAGGTCGGATTAATTTTCGCGCATGCAGCATCGCTGAGCGCGCTGCGGCGCTACCAGTTCAGAGGGTGCGCGATCTCTCGCCGATAGCCGGCGCGCCGTGCCGACAGATGGAAGGACCACGACCATTTCTCCTGCGACCAGCGGAAGCGCCGAGCCCCTCCTCCTCTGTCTCTCCCATCTCCGGTGGAACTTCGTTTTCCAGCGGCCGCAGCACCTCCTGACGCGCGCGGCGCGAACGCACCGGGTCATCTTTTTCGAGGAGCCGTTGTATCAGCCGCCCGCGCCCGATCTGCCGCGGCTCGAGAGCCGGCGCACCGAAGAGGGCGTGACGGTCGCGACGCCGATCCTGCCTTATCACATGGACGAAGCCGCGGCGGACTCCGCGCAGCGCGACTTGCTGAACGGACTGCTCGCTGGGGCGAGGCCCGACGTCGCCTGGTATTACACGCCGATGGCGCTCGCCTTCACCGGCCACCTGCATCCGCGCGTCACCGTGTATGACTGTATGGACGAGCTCTCCGCGTTTCGCGGCGCGTCCCCGCGCCTGACCCTGCTGGAGCGCCGCCTCCTGCAGCAGGCAGACCTCGTCTTCACTGGCGGTCGTTCGCTGTACGAGGCAAAGTGCGGAATGCATCCGCACGTGCACCAGTTCACCAGCGGCGTGGACGTGCACCACTTCGGCACCGCCCGCGACCCGCGGCTGGCGAACGCGGCCGGACCTGCTGATCAGGCGGCCATCCCGCGCCCGCGCCTTGGCTGGTTCGGCGTGATCGATGAACGCATGGATCTAGACCTCGTCGACGCCATCGCGGCGCGGCGGCCGGACTGGTCGGTCGTGATGATCGGTCCCACGGCGAAGATCGACGAGAACGCCCTTCCCCGCCACCCGAACATCCACTGGCTGGGCGGCAAGAGCATGGCAGAGCTGCCGGCCTACCTCGCGGGCTGGGATTGCGGGATCATGCCCTTCGTACTGAACGAATCCACCCGCTACATCTCGCCGACCAAGACGCCGGAATACCTCGCCGCCGGCGTGCCCGTGGTCTCCACCGCGATCACCGACGTGGTGCGCGACTACGGCCATGACGGCCTCGTCTCGATCGCCTCGGACGCTGATTCTTTCATCGCTGCGGCCGAGGCCGAGATGGCGAAGCCACGCGCGTCCTGGTGGCCGCAGGCCGACCTCCGCCTCGCGCGCTGCTCCTGGGACGGCATCTGGTCCTCCATGGAGAGTCTGATCCGCGAGTCCGCCGCCGCCAAGGACGTGTCCGGCGGCCCCGTTTCCTCCTCTGCCGTCGCGAGGCCCAACCATGTTTGACTGGCTCGTCGTGGGCGCCGGATTCGCCGGCGCCACCTTGGCCGAACGCCTGGCCTCCGTGCGGGGCGAACGTGTCGCAGTCATCGACCGGCGCGACCACATCGCCGGCAATGCCTACGACGAGAATGATGCGGCGGGCATCCTCATGCACCGCTACGGCCCGCACATCTTCCACACGAATTCCGACCAGGTTTTCGCCCATCTCTCGCGTTTCACGAAGTGGCGGGCCTATGAGCACCGCGTCCTCGCGCGCGTCGCGGACGGCAAGCTCGTGCCCATGCCGATCAACCGCACCACGGTGAACCGGCTGAACAACCTCGCCCTCACGACCGAGGAGGAGGTGGAAGCCTTCTTCCAGTCGCGGGCCGAGACCGTGCCGGAGATCCGCTCCTCCGAGGACGTGGTCGTCTCCCGCGTCGGCCGCGAGCTCTACGAGACCTTCTTCCGCGGCTACACGCGCAAGCAATGGGGCCTTGATCCGTCGGAGCTCGACAAGTCCGTCACCTCCCGCGTGCCGACTCGCCCGAGCAACGACGACCGGTACTTTACCGACACGCATCAGTTCATGCCGCTGGACGGCTACACGTCCATGTTCAAGCGCATGCTGGACCACCCGAACATCACGGTGATGACGGGCACGGACTACCGCGCCGTGCGCGACAGCATCCCCTACCGCCGCCTCATCTGGACCGGCCCGGTGGACGAGTTCTTCGGCCATCGCCACGGCAAGCTTCCGTACCGCTCGCTGCGCTTCAAGCACGAGACGCTGAACCAGGAATGGTATCAGCCGGTCGGGACGGTGAACTTTCCGGGTGAGGAGGTGCCCTACACCCGCATCTCCGAGTACAAGCACCTGACCGGACAGGTGCATCCGATGACGACCATCACCACCGAATTCCCGGCGGCCGAGGGCGACCCCTACTACCCCGTCCCGCGCCCCGAGAACCAGGAACTGTACAAGCGTTACGAGGCGCTGGCCGACGCGACGCCCGATGTCTGGTTCGTCGGCCGTCTCGCGACCTATCGCTACTACAACATGGACCAGGTCGTCGCGCAGGCGCTGGCCACGTTCCGCCGGATCGAGGCGAGCGTGCCGCCGCGCTCCGCCAATGACATCCCGCAGCTGGCAGCGACGGGAGACTGAGTCTTGGCTTCGCCGGAGACGGGCACGACGCGCCCCTTCCCCAGCTTCTTCCTCGGCGGCTTCGAGTGCTCCACGCACCGGCGCCCGGACGGGAAGCGGCTGGACCTGATCGCCTCCACGCACCACGACCTGCTGGCGGAGGAGGACTACGCTGCGCTCGCGCGCCATGGCATCCGTGGTGCGCGGGACGGGGCGCGTTGGCACCTGATCGAGCGTGTGCCCGGCCGCTACGACTGGTCGCCCGTCATCCCGCTGATGCGTGCGGCGAAGAAGGCTGGCGTCCGCGTCTCCTGGGATCTCTGCCACTACGGCCACCCCGACCACCTGAACCCGATGGAGGATGGCTTCGCCGAGGCGCTGGCGCGCTACGCGGACGCCTTCGTCCGGCTCGCGCTGGAGGAAGAAGGGCAGCCCCCGATCATCTGCCCGGTCAACGAGATGTCCTTCTGGTCCTGGGCCGGAGGGGAGGTCGCCTATTTCAACCCGGGCACGCGTGATCGCGGCGGAGAGTTGAAGGCGCGCCTCGTGGCCGCCTCCCTCGCGGCCGGCCGGGCAGCCCGGGCCGCGGTTCCAGGCACTCGCCTGATCGCGGTGGACCCGCTGATCCACGTCTTCCCGCGCCGTCCGGAGGACGCCGAGACGGCTTCCGCGTACGGCAATTCCCAGTGGAATGCCTGGAACGGCCTGCTCGGCCGGGACTGGCCGGAGCTCGGCGGTGGGCCTGACGGCTTCGACATCCAGGGCGTCAACTACTACTGGAACAACCAGTGGGAGCGGGAGGGCGACGCGGGCCAGACCGTCCGGATGGGCGATCCACGCCACCGTCCCTTCCGCGACCTGCTCATGGACGCCTGGACCCGCTACCGTCGTCCGATGATCGTGTCGGAGACGAGCATCGAGGGTAGCCCCCGCGCACCGTGGTTCCGCTACGTCTGCAACGAGGTCCGCGCCGCCATGCGGGCCGGCGTCCCGGTCGGGGGCATCTGCCTCTACCCGATCGTGTCCCATCTGGGCTGGGACAATGACCGGTACTGCCCGAACGGTCTCTTCGAGATGGAGCCAGTGCGGCACGGTCGCCGCCCCGTGGACGCCCCGCTGGCGGCCGAGCTCGCCCGCCAGACCGCTCTCTTCGAGGCCTTCGACCGCGGCGAATCCGTGCCGGACGAGGTGAATTCCGGCATGGATTTTGCTACGGCCTGGGAACGATCAGAGGCGGCGCGCCTCTCGGCCGGAGCCGAGGCGGAGCGACTCGCGCAGGACGAACCGGCTCGCGAGAGCCGCTGACCCGGCAGGGCCCTGCGGCAGGACCGCCGGTGCCCGTATCAGCTTGGCCGTAAACCACGGCCGAAGAACAAGAATGGAGCCAGGACGTGGCACGATACCTCGTGACCGGCGGTGCCGGTTTTGTCGGCAGCCATGTTGTGCTCGCCCTACACCGCCGTGGGGACGAGGTGGTCGTTCTCGACAACCTGAGCCAGGGCCACCGCGCCTCCCTGCCCGCCGGCGTGCCGCTCATCGTTCGCAGCATCGCCGATCCGGGCGCGCTGACGGACGTGTTCCGCGGCGCACCTTTTGACGGCGTGCTCCACTTCGCCGCCCTCTCGCTGGTGGGCGATAGCATGAAGCGTCCTCTGCACTATCTTGCGGAGAACCTCGCCAACACGGCCCGCCTTGCGGAGGCCGCGGTGGATCACGGTTGCACCCGCTTTGTCCTCTCCTCCACGGCCGCCCTCTTCGGCCAGGGAAGCAATGCCCCGATCGACGAGAAGACGCCCTACGGCCCTGCGTCCGCCTACGGCGAGTCGAAGGGCATGGCGGAGCGGGCGCTCGAATGGGCCGATCGGCAGCACGGTCTCCGCTCCGCGTGCCTGCGGTACTTCAACGCCGCCGGAGCCGACGCGTCCGGCCGGATCGGAGAAGACCACGACCCCGAGACGCATCTGATCCCGAACGCCATCCGCGCCGCTCTCGGCCACGGCCCGGCACTGACCGTCTTCGGGCAGGACTACCCCACGCCAGATGGCACCCCCATCCGCGACTACATCCACGTCACGGACCTCGCCGAGGCGCATCTCCTCGCCCTCGATCACCTCGACCGAGCCGGAAGCTGCCGGTTCAACGTCGGCGGCGGCCACGGCTGCTCGGTGAAGGAGGTGATTGCGGCTGTGGAGCGCGTGGCCGGGCGACCCGTGCCGCACCGCTTCGGCCCACGGCGGCAGGGGGACCCCTCTATCCTCGTCGCCTCAAGCGGGGCCTTGCAGAAGGCCACCGGCTGGCAGCCGCGCCACAGCAGCATCGACAACATCGTCCGGACGGCCTGGGCCTGGCACGCCGCCCATCCCCGCGGTTACCGGGATCCGGAGCCGATCGTCCTCGCCGATGCGCGCCCGATTCTCACGCCCACGCTGGCGGACCAGGCGTTCCGGCCCGTCCGGCCGACGTCGGGTACGCCGGCCGGCATGGACTGATCCGAAACGGCCCACGGCGCCGGTCTCCACGAGGGGCTGGCGTGCGTGCGGCGCCACCGTTACGTGTTCGAGAACGGACCGCGAAGCGACGCGGCCGTTCTGCAGGATCGCCCATGAAACTCATGTGTCTGCTGGCCGCGCCGCTCGTGGCCGGTCTTGCCCTGTCCGCGTCGGCGCGGGCTCAGAACCAGATGGAGCTCGTCTACGGCCTGGGCCAGTTTGCCGGAGCATCCTCCGCCTGCCAGTTGCCGGATGACCGGGTGGAGGAGCTGATGACCAAGCTTCTCCGGAACGTCGGCGTCGAGATGGAGTCGGAGGACGACGACGGCCCGATCGCCCGGCGCTTCGCGGAGGGCATGGCGAACGGCATGCAGGCGATGTCCGCCTCGAACGCGCCCCCCTGCTCCGCCGTGGTAGCGGAGTTCGAACGGTCGGAGCAGCAGGCGCGCTGACCCCCATCCCGGCCATCCGCAGAGAGGCGGTGGCCTGGGCGTCATCGTAAGGGGAGCGGCCCCAGGGGGATGATCTTGCCAGGCCCGCCTCCGGACCCGCCCAAGCTCACGAAGGGTGACGGGCCTCCCCGGCAAAACAAAGGCAGGGTCGCGGCGTCCGCGCGGCGGACCGGAGCCCGCGAGGGCGCGGTCCGTCGTTCGTGGATGGCGACGCGGCGTCCCCGCGGTCCGAGGGGCGGGGCGACAGGAATCCTGCCGCCCAAGTGACCGAACCAGACACCATCCTCCGCGGACGGTGCCTCATTCATCCCACCTTCGCCGTCCGGCGGCGAACGAAGCCAAGGCCGAGCAGGCCAGCCCCGAAAAGCGCCAGGGTGGCCGGTTCTGGCACGGGCGTCGCTGCGACAACTCCCCAGAAGTCGAGATGCGAGAGATTGGGGTGGTTGCAATTCCGGCCGACGCAGATGTCGTTCGTGTTCCAGAACCCGGTCACGGCGTCTGGCACAACGTCGTAGAGCTGACCGGTGCTGCCCGCGTTGATCTCCAGGAACGCGACGAGAAAGTTCGACGTGCCCGGGTTGAGCGTCCAAGTGCCGGCCGGATTGATCCCGTTCGTGCCAAGCCCGGTTCCCGTGAGCGTTGCACCAGTCCCGGTGAGGGCTCCATTCTCCGTGACCGTACCACCACCGTCCAGACGGCCGAGGAAGACGATGTTCAGACCGGTGAGGGCCTCAAGATACGTCTCCACCGCCGTACGATGGGCATTTCCGAAGCCGGGGCCGTAGGTTTGGATCGGACCTGAAAGTCCGATGGGGGCGGCATAGGACGCGGGCGCGCCGAGGCTCAATGCCACGCATGTCGTAACCACGCAGGCAGCAAGCTGTCTTCGAATACTCGTCAAGCGGACGACCTCCTGAATTGCGCTTCATCGCAGCCAGTTGATCGCACGTTACGTGCCAGCGTGGCGCGGACACATATCTGATTGAAACGGCCCGTCTTTTTAGGAAAGGAGATTGGCTTTCACCTGGACCTGACGAAATGTGTAAAATCCCGTCGGGTCGTTCTGGACGGTTCGTGCCGCAGAATAGAATGGCCTTCGACGTCGATGTCCTGGTGCTGCAGAGCTTACGGGCAGGTCGATGAGACCCGACGTGGATCGATGCCCCTGGGCTCGGCCGCAACGTTTAAGGGGTCGACATATCGGACATCGAGAGAACTCGCGTCCCTACATGCGTATGCCAGCAAAACAGGAAGCGTTTTCGCCTTTGCTCGAGACCTGGCCGCGTCGCCAAACAAGAAAAAGGCTTCCTGGCACCTGGTCCGGGAAGCCTTCGTTTTCTTGGTGGGCCCGCTGGGGCTCGAACCCAGGACCCCAAGATTAAAAGTCTCGTGCTCTACCGACTGAGCTACAGGCCCGCGCCTTGCCTATGGAAACGCGGGCTCACGCCGTCAAGCCTCAGCCGGCATTCGCCGTGCGCATCCGAACGATCCGGTCCGGGCCCTGAACCATTCCGCTGCTTCCGGCGCCGCGCTTGATCTTGTCCACTGCCTCCATTCCGGCCGTGACGCGCCCCCAGATCGTGTACTGCCCGTCCAGGCTCGCCGCCGGAGCGAACATGATGAAGAACTGGGAATTCGCTGAATTCGGGTTCTGCGTCCGCGCCATCCCGCAGGTGCCGCGAACGAAGCGGGCGCGGTTGGCCGGTGTAAACTCTGCCGGCAGATCCGGCATCTGGCTGCCGCCCGTTCCAGTGCCGGTCGGGTCGCCGCCCTGGGCCATGAACCCCTCGATCACGCGATGGAACGGCGTGTTGTCATAGAAGCCCTGGTTCGCGAGCGTCCGGATACGCTCGACATGCCGCGGCGCCAGGTCCGGGCGCAGCTCGATCGTCACCCGACCGTCCTTCAGGTCGAGGTAGAGCGTATTCTCGGCGTTGGCCTGGGCCTCGGCCTCGTTGTTGGCTGCGTCGCTCATCAGAACTCCCGTGGCGGCCAGGGGGGCCGCAATGCTGGTGGTCAGAAGGGTCCGTCGCCGCACGGCGTTCACTCCCCGGCTTGGTCACGCACGCGGGCCAGCGTGCGCTCGAGCGTCAACTGCGGCACGAAGGACGAGATGTCGCCTCCCAACCGCGCGATTTCCTTTACGAAACGAGACGAGATGAACTGGTTCGTCTCGCTCGCCGTCAAGAACACGGTCTCGACCCCCGGGTCCAACCGGTGGTTCATCCCCGCCATCTGGTACTCATAGTCAAAGTCGGACACAGCGCGCAGGCCGCGGACGATCATCTCGGCGCCCTGCTCCCGCGCGAAGGTCACCAGCAGTCCCTCGAAGGGAACCACGGAGATGGCGCAGCCCGTCGCCGCGGCGATCGGCGCCGTCTCGGCCCGGACCAGCTCTACCCGCTCCTCCAGCGGGAACACGGGCCCCTTTCCGGCATTGATCGCCACCCCGACGGCCAGCCGGTCCAGCAGCCGTGCCGCGCGCTGGATGACGTCGAGATGCCCGTTCGTCACCGGATCGAAGGTGCCGGGATAAACCCCGACCCGCTCACGCATCGGACGCCTCCGCCCCGTTCCCGTCGCCGGACGGATCCACCACCGGGAAGCAGGAGGTGACTGCCTCGCCCTTGTCCAGCCGGAACAGGGTCACCCCCGCGGCCTGACGGCCCATGACGCGGACCTGGTCGGCCGGCATCCGGATGAGGCGGCCGTTGTCGGTCACCAGCATCACGTCGTCCCCCGGGCGGACAGGGAAGGTCGCGACCACCGCATGGCCCTTGTTGCGGCCGAGCGGGATGCTCGTGATCCCCTGCCCGCCACGGCCGGTGCGGCGGTATTCGTAGGCCGAAGCCCGCTTGCCGAAGCCCGTATCGGTCACGACAAGAAGGATCTCCTCCGCCTCGGTCAGCTCCTGCGCGCGCTCGTCGCTGAGGGACACCTCCTCGGCCGCCTCGGCACCCTCCTCGGCGGCCGCGCTGGCCTCCGCCGATGCGGTGGCTTCGGCGGCCTCTTCGGCAGTCACCTCGCCCTGCGCACGGCGTCGGCCGGCCGAGAGCTTGAGATAGGCCGCCCGCTCGCCCGGCGTGGCCGGGACGTTGCGAAGCACCGACAGTGCGATCACCGCGTCGCCCTTGCCCACCAGCCGGATGCCCCGTACCCCCGTCGAGTCGCGCCCCGCGAAGACGCGCAGGACGCCCTCCTCGGCCGTGAAGCGGATGCCGCGCCCCAGCCGGGTGGCAAGCAGGATGTCATCGCCTTCCCGGCAGGTCTGCACGCCGACCAGGCTGTCGCCCTCATCCAGCTTCATCGCGATGAGACCCGCGGCGCGGACATTGCGGAAGTCCGAGAGGCGGTTGCGACGAACGTTGCCCGACTCCGTCGCGAAAACGAGGTGCAAGTTCTCCCACAGGCTCTCATCCTGCGGCAGCGGCAGCACGGCGGTGACCTGCTCGCCGTCCTGTAGCTGAAGCAGCTGACGGAGGGAGCGTCCCCGTGCCGTCGGCCCCGCCTCCGGCAGCTTCCAGACCTTCTCCCGGAAGGCCATGCCGCGGCTCGTGAAAAACAGCACGTGCTGGTGCGTGTGCGCGTTGAAGGAGCGGATGACGACGTCATCCTCCCGCGTCCCCGCCGCGCTGCGCCCACGCCCGCCGCGGTTCTGTGCACGGAAGGTCTCCAACGGCGTCCGCTTCACATAGCCGTCGCGCGTCAGGGTGACGACCATCAGCCCCGGCTCGATCAGGCTCTCATCGTCCTGATCCGCGACCCCGTCCACGATCTCGGTCATCCGCGGAGTGGCGATCTGCGCCCGAACCTCCGCCAGCTCCTGCGCCATCAGCTCCAGCCGCCGCGGCCGGGAGGACAGGATCTCCAGCAACTCCCGGATCCGGGCCGCGACCTCGTCCAGCTCGGCCGCGATCTTCTCCCGCTCGAGACCCGTCAGGCGCTGCAGCCGCAGGTCAAGGATCCCGCGCGCCTGCGCCTCGGTCAGCCGCACGGTGTCGTCCACCACGACGTTTCCAGCATCGTCCACCAGCGCCAGCAACGCCCCGATGTCGCCGGCTGGCCAGTCCTTCGCCATCAGCGCCTCGCGCGCCGTGTTGGCATCGGGCGACTGGCGGATGATCCGGATGACCTCGTCGATATTGGCCACCGCGATGGCCAGGCCGATCAGGATGTGCCCGCGGTCCCGCGCCTTGTTCAGCCGGAACCGGGACCGACGGGAGATCACCTCCTCCCGGAACCGGATGAAGACGGACAGCGCGTCCCGCAGCCCCATCTGCCGCGGCGTGCCGTCGTCGAGCGCGAGGAAGTTCACGGCGAAAGAGGTCTGCAGGTTCGTATGGCGGTAGAGCTGGTTCAGCACCACCTCCGCCGTCGCGTCCTTCTTGATTTCGACGACGATCCGCATGCCGTCGCGGTCGCTCTCGTCCCGCAGGTCGGAGATGCCCTCCACCTGCTTCGCTCGCGCCAGTTCCGCGATCCGCTCGATCAGCGTCGCCTTGTTCACTTGGTACGGAATCTCGGTCACGACGATCGCCTGGCGGCCGCCGCGCATCTCCTCGATCTCGGCCCGCGCCCGCACGGGGATGGAGCCGCGCCCGGTCTCGAAGGCAGACCGGATGCCGGCACGTCCGAGGATCAGCCCCCCCGTCGGGAAGTCCGGCCCCGGCATGATCTTGATCAGCTCGTCCAACGACACGTCCGGGTCCCGGATCATCGCCAGCGTGGCGTCGATCACCTCGCCCGG
The DNA here is from genome assembly GCF_050154705.1 of Muricoccus radiodurans. Lineage (GTDB taxonomy): Bacteria > Pseudomonadota > Alphaproteobacteria > Acetobacterales > Acetobacteraceae > Roseomonas > Roseomonas radiodurans. The sequence goes on from NZ_CP189561.1 coordinate 852,609, forward strand.
ATTGTGGGTCGGGATGTTCGTCGCCATACCCACGGCGATGCCGTTGGCCCCGTTGACCAGCAGGTTCGGATAGGCGGCCGGCAGGACGCGCGGCTCCTCCGCGCTCTCGTCGTAGTTCGGCACGAAATCGACGGTGTCCTCGTCGATCCCGTTCAGCAGAGCCGCCGCCGCCTTCGCCAGCCGCGCCTCGGTGTAGCGCATCGCCGCCGGCGGATCGCCGTCCACCGACCCGAAGTTCCCCTGCCCGTCGATCAACGGCACGCGCATGGAGAAGGGCTGCGCCATCCGCACCATGGCGTCGTAGATCGCGCTGTCACCGTGCGGGTGATACTTACCCATCACGTCGCCCGTCACGCGGGCCGATTTGCGGTGCGGCTTGTCCGGCGTGAACCCGGATTCGTGCATCGAGAACAGGATGCGCCGATGCACCGGCTTCAGCCCGTCCCGCGCGTCCGGCAGCGCGCGCGCCACGATCACGCTCATCGCGTAATCGAGGTAGGAGCGCCGCATCTCCTCCTCGAGCATCACCGGCACGGTCTCGTCCGGCCGGTCGCCGTCTTCCGTCTCGCTCACGTCTCGCTTTCCAGATGCTTCAGGGGGCCGGGTTCAGCGCCGCCCGATCAGAACGGGATATCGTCGTCCAGGTCGGCCTTGGGTGCATCCCAGCCACCCCCGCCGCTGCGCGCGGGCGTCTTGCCCCCGCCCGCGCCGCCGCGGGACCCACCGCCATAGCCACCGCCGCCGGAGGAGCCGCCACGGTCGAACCCGCCCCGGTCACCGCCGCCGGAGCGCTCGGAATAACCGCCGCCCGCCTCGTCGCCGCCGCCGCCCTGGTTCCGCCCGCCGATCAGCGTCATCTCCCCCCGGAACTGCCGCAGCACGATCTCGGTGGAATACCGGTCCTGCCCCTCCTGGGTGGTCCACTTTCGGGTCTCGAGCTGCCCCTCCAGATAAACCTGGCTGCCCTTCTTCAGGTAGCGCTCGGCGATCTCGCCCAGCTTCTCGTTGAAGATCGCGACCGAGTGCCATTCGGTCCGCTCCTGCTGGTTGCCCTCGCGGTCCTTGTAGCGCTCGCTGGTCGCCACCCGCAGGTTCACGACCTTGCCGCCATTCTGGAAGTTCCGAACCTCCGGGTCCTTCCCCAGCGTGCCGAGGATGATCACCTTGTTGACGCTGCCGGCCATTCCCAAATCCTCGCCTCGCGCCGGGATCGTCCCGCCGCCACATCATTCCGGTCTCGGAGCCCGTATCGCCGCGTGACCTCGGGGGCCGGCGGAGGGGCAAAATACCCCCCGGGCGGCGGCAGAGCCACCCCCCGGAGGGCCCCTCGCGGGGACCGGTCAGGGGCGCCCCCCGGCGACCCCTTCCCGAGGCGGTCATATGGTGTCAGAACCCCCGGAACACAATGCGAACGATCGGCGGAAATCGTGCCTGAAAGCATCACGGACAGCACCGCGAACCGCCTCTCGGAACGGGGCAGCCTCGACACCTCCGGCGGCCAGATCCGCATCCGCGGCGCCCGGGAGCACAACCTCAAGAACCTCGACCTGGACCTGCCGAAGAACACCCTGACGGTCATCACCGGCCTGTCCGGCTCCGGCAAGTCGTCCCTCGCCTTCGACACGATCTACGCCGAGGGGCAGCGCCGCTACGTCGAGTCCCTCTCGGCCTATGCCCGGCAGTTCCTGGAGCTCCAGTCGAAGCCCGACGTGGACAGCATCGAGGGCCTCTCACCCGCCATCTCGATCGAGCAGAAGACGACCTCCCACAACCCGCGCTCGACCGTCGGCACGGTGACGGAAATCGCGGACTACATGCGCCTCCTCTGGGCCCGCGTCGGCGTGCCTTACTCCCCGGCAACCGGGCTGCCGATCGAGGCCCAGTCGGTGTCCCAGATGGTGGACCGCGTCATGGCGATGCCGGAGGGCACGCGCCTCCTCGTCCTCGCCCCCGTCTCCCGGGGCCGGAAGGGCGAATGGAAGAAGGAGTTCTCCGAGATCCAGCGCCGCGGCTTCGAGCGCGTGAAGGTCAACGGCACCCTCTACCGCATCGAGGAGGTGCCGAACCTCGACAAGAAGAAGAAACACGACATCGAGGTGGTGGTGGACCGCGTCGTGGTGCGGGAAGGCACCCAGCAGCGCCTCGCCGACAGCTTCGAGACGGCCCTCGGCCTGGCCGACGGGATCGCCTACGTCGAGGGGGCCGACAACGGCGAGCGCACCGTCTTCTCCTCCCGCTTCGCCTGCCCTGTCTCCGGCTTCACCATCGAGGAGATCGAGCCCCGGCTCTTCTCCTTCAACTCGCCCCAGGGCGCCTGCCCCGAATGCGATGGGCTGGGCACTGAGACCTTCTTCGACGCGGCCCTGGTGGTGCCCGACGACGACAAGGCCCTGAACGACGGCGCCGTCGCGCCCTGGACCGGTGCCTCCTCCCCCTATTACGATCAGACCCTCGAGAGCCTTGCCCGGCACTTCAAGGTCCCGATGACCACCGCATGGTCCGACCTGAAGCCGGCGATCCGGGAGTCCATTCTTCACGGCACATCGGACGTCGTCACCCTCCGCTACAAGGACGGCCTCCGCGCCTACGAGGTGAAGAAGCCGTTCGAGGGCGTGATCCCCAACCTCGAGCGGCGCCTGCGCGAGACCGACAACCCCTGGGTGCGGGAGGAGCTGACCCGCTACCAGTCCCAGCGTCCCTGCCACGCCTGCAAGGGCTTTCGCCTCAAGCCGCAATCCCTGGCGGTGAAGATCGCCGACCTCAACATCGGTGAGGCGTCCGACCTCTCCATCCGCAAGGCGATGGCCTGGTTCGCCACGGTGTTCGACACCCTCACTGCCCAGCGCCAGGAAATCGCCCGACGGATCCTGAGGGAGATCAACGACCGCCTGCGCTTCCTCGTGGATGTCGGCCTGGACTACCTCTCCCTCGCTCGCGGCAGCGCCACCCTCTCCGGCGGCGAATCCCAGCGCATCCGCCTGGCCTCCCAGATCGGCAGTGGCTTGACCGGCGTCCTCTACGTCCTGGACGAGCCCTCCATCGGCCTCCACCAGCGTGACAACGAGCGCCTTCTGGCCACCCTCCGCCGGCTCCGCGACCTCGGCAACACGGTTCTCGTGGTGGAGCACGACGAGGACGCGATCCGCGCCGCCGACTGGCTGGTGGACATCGGCCCCGCGGCCGGCAAGGGCGGCGGCCAGATCATCGCGCAGGGCACCCCGCAGGAGGTCCAGGCCAACCCGGAAAGCCTCACCGGGGCCTATCTCTCCGGCCGCCGGAAGATCGAGGTCCCCGCCGCCCGCCGCGCGCCGGACCCCAAGCGGATGCTCCGCGTCGTCGGCGCCACCGGCAACAACCTCAAGAAGGTCACGGCCGCGCTCCCCATCGGCACCTTCGCCTGCGTCACCGGCGTCTCCGGCGGCGGCAAGTCCACCCTGGTGATCGAGACCCTCTACAAGGCCGCCGCCCGCCGCCTGATGGGCGCCGGCACCGTGCCCTCGGCCCATGACCGGATCGAGGGCCTGGAGCACCTCGACAAGATCATCGACATCGATCAGTCGCCGATCGGCCGCACCCCGCGCTCCAACCCCGCGACCTACACGGGATTGTTCGCCCCGATCCGCGACTGGTTCGCCGAGCTGCCGGACAGCCGGGCCCGCGGCTACAAGTCCGGCCGCTTCTCCTTCAACGTGAAGGGTGGCCGCTGCGAGGCCTGCCAGGGCGACGGCCTCATCAAGATCGAGATGCACTTCCTGCCGGACGTCTACGTCACCTGCGACACCTGCAAAGGCAAGCGCTACAACCGCGAGACGCTGGAAGTGAAGTTCCGCGGCAAGTCCATCTCGGACGTGCTGGACATGACCGTGACCGAAGGGCTGGAGTTCTTCTCCGCCGTCCCCGCCATCCGCGACAAGCTGAAGGTCCTGTCCGAGGTTGGCCTCGGCTACATCCACCTCGGACAGCAGGCCACGACGCTCTCGGGCGGCGAGGCCCAGCGCATCAAGCTCGCGAAAGAGCTATCGCGCCGCGCCACCGGCCGAACCCTCTACATCCTGGACGAACCGACGACCGGGCTTCATTTTGAAGACGTCCGCAAGCTGCTGGAGGTCCTTCATGCCCTCGTCGCCCAAGGCAACACCGTCGTCGTGATCGAGCACAACCTGGAGGTCATCAAGACCGCCGACTGGATCCTCGACATGGGCCCCGAGGGCGGAGAGGGCGGCGGCCGAGTCGTCGCGGAGGGGACGCCCGAACAGGTCGCCGCCAACCCCGAGAGCCACACCGGCCGCTTCCTCGCGCCACTCCTCGAAGGTCGCGCGCCCGCGGCCGCCGAGCCGAAGCGCCGCAAGCGCGCCTGACTCTGGTGCCGTCCGATCGCAGCGCCGCCACCTGGCGGCCGGGGAAGGCGCGCGCGTGAAGCCTCGTCGCGCCCCCTGGATCCTCACCGGCCTTGTCATCGCCATCACCGCCCTCCTCTGGGCGGGTGCCAAGCTCGGGGGCCAGCAGCCCGGCTTCCCACCGTTCTGGATCGCCGCGTCCCAGCTCGTCTCGCTGGAATCCCTCGCGCTGATGTCCATCGCCCTGCTCGCCGGCACCCGGGCACGGATGCTGGAACCCTTCTTCGGCGGCCTCGACGGGGCGATCCGCTTCCACCGCGCCGTCGGCCCCGCCTCTGTCCTCCTCCTCGTCGGCCACGTGCTGCTGCTCGTCATCCACTGGCTCAGCCGGGGCTACCCGATCCTGCCGCAGGTCATCCCGTTCTATGCGCCGGAGACCCGCACCCCTTACGTCCTGACCTTCTGGGGCCTCGTGGTCCTCGGCGCCCTCGCCTATTCCCGCAGCCTGAAATACGAGCCCTGGATCTGGCTCCACCGCCTCGTCGGCCCGCTCTTCGTCGGCTCGGCGGTCCACCTCTTCGTCATCGGCAGCAGCGTGCGCCACTACGAGCCCCTGCGCTCCTGGATCGCCCTGCTCGTCCTGGTCGGCGTGGTGGCCTGGTTCTACCGCGTCGTGCTCTTCCGTCGCTTCGGCCCTCGCTACGAGTACGAGGTCGGGGACGTGATACACCGCAACGGCGGCATCACCGACCTCGTCATGCGCCCGGTCGACCGCCGCATGATCTACGACCCCGGCACCTTCGTCTTCATCGCCCTCCGCGCCGCGAAGGGAGTCTCGGGCGAGCTCCACCCCTTCTCCATCTCGTCGAGCCCCGTCGAGCGCGACCTCCGCCTCTCCATCCGCCGCCTCGGCGACTGGACGCGGTCGATGGAGAAGATCACCCCGGGCGCCCGGGCCACGCTGTACGGTCCCTTCGGCATCTTCACGCCGAACGCCTTCGTGAAGCATCGCCGCCTCGTCCTGATCGGCGCGGGGATCGGCATCACGCCCTTCCTCTCGATGCTCGCCTTCGAGCGGACCAACAACGATTTCCGCCGCATCTGGCTCTACTACATCGTTCCGAACGCCGACGACGCCGCCTTCGAGCCGGAGATCCGGGACACCTACCTCAACACGAACTCCTACATCGACTACACGCTCTGGGAGACGCGGAAGCAGGGGCACATCAAGGCCCGCACCATCGTCGATGAGGTCTCCCCCTTCGGCGACTACGCCGTGATGCTCTGCGGCAACGCCCGCTTCGTGCAGGGCCTGAAGCAGCAGTTCCAGGCTCTCGGCGTCTCGCCCGATCGCGTGATCGCCGAGGAGTTCGACTTCCGCTGATCCCGGCCCGTCACGCCGGCCAGGGCCACTTGATGGTGGTGAACCCGCCGTTGCGGAGCGCCGCGTAGCGCGTGACCGGCACTTTCGGCAGCACCTCGAAGCTGTCGAGGGCGCAGCGCGTCGGGCACCTCGCCTTGAAGTCCCGCAGCCCCGGCACGTAGTTCTGCGCGATCTCGAAGCCGCCCAGCCAGGCCAGCGGCCGTCCCTTCTTCTCTCGCACCGCCGGATCCGGGTCCTCCATGACGGGCCGTGCCCGCCCATTCCAGGCCCGTAGGCTCGTCTTCGTGACCACCCAGAAGATCGTGTCCGACACGCCGAAATCCGGCGTCAGCGCGAGCTTCATCCGGAACATGTGCTGCATGTCCGTTCCGGCGTCCTCGCCCCGCCCCACGATTTCCAGGAAGGTGCCGGAGGTCATCCACCAGGGCGACGTCAAGTTCACCCAATCCGGCATGGGCGAACCGTCGTCGTAGCGCGAATGCCCGATGCGGATGAGCACCGTGCCCTTCGGGATCTTCACCTCGCTGGGATAGGTAATCCCTCCCGTCGGCGTCGGCTTTCCGGGCATGTAGCCGCGCGCATAGTCATAGCCCGATGCGCGCGCAGCGCCCTGGAATTCCGCGTCGTTCGCCGGCATGCATGACGATCCCTGATGTGGAAGGAAGGACTCGCGGTCCCCGCCGGCCGCGCGGCATCGGGGACGCTGGTCAGAGCATTCGGCCGTCACGCCGAGTGGATGCGACGCCCCGGTCAGCCCCGATCCGTGCGGCGCGTGATCAGCCCGCCGGAGCAGCCACCGCCCGCAGCCGGGCGCGCTCCTGATCATTCAGATCCGCCCAGCTCAAATCCTTGTCGAGCGGGAAGACCGCCGCACCCGGCACGGAGACGCCGAGCGCGATCCCGTGCTGCGGGTCCAGCCAGAAGGGCTCCGCCTTCTTCGGCAACTGCCAGCGGGAGGTCGCGCCCCCGTCCACCGGCGTCACCACCCAGCCCTCGCGGTCACGACCCACGAAGGACGGCACCGGCGTCAGGCGCTTTCCGGACATCTCCCGCAGCCGTCGCTTCGCCTTGCCGCCGGTCAGCATCAGGTTGATCCCGCCGATCCCCGCGCCCAGCGCCAGCAGCGCCATAACCCCGAAGGTCACCGCCCGGCTCGTGATGTTGTTCAGCCCCATGTCGGTCGTGAGCACGCCGGGCCGCGTCGGGTCGGCCATCACCTGCACGGTGTAGCTGACTATGTGCGGGTCCACGAAGATGTACTCCAGCGACTGCTCGAAGCTCCCGCCGTCCTTCGTGCGTCCCGCGGTGACCACCATGTCGCAGGTCTGCAGCAGCCCGTACTTCGAGCGGCAGCTTCCGCGCACCTGTCCCTGCACGGGCACCGCCCCGGCGCGCAGCTCCATGTCGGTCAGCAGCGTCGGCACGATGGCCTGGCTGCCCCACCAGCCCAGCCCGATCGGCATCGCCAGCAGGATCAGCCCGAAGAACCAGTTGGTCCAGGTCCGGATCGGCGCGCGCAGCGTCAGGGGCCGGTCCGGGAACGCGGTTTTCAACTCAGCGAGCCCCATGGCACGCCTCCACGTCTCGAGGGGCCCGGGCAGCCGGGCCGGATCGCCGCTGCCTTACTCCCCGCCCGGTGGTCCGACCACCCGCGCCCCGGTCACGTCTGTCACAGCCGCCCCGCCAGCCCCGCTCCCAGCACGGCCAGCCGATCTCCGATCCCGCGTGGCCCGCTGGCACGGCCCGGCCGCCAATCGTCGGAAAGCACGCGGCGGAGGTCCCGGCGGGCGAGTACCCCCGGCAGCGCCGCCGCGATTGCCGTTCGTGGCAGCCCCCGCAGCCCCGCCCGGGCCGCCTCCAGCCGCCCCAGCGCCTCCCGCGCGAGCGATGCTGCCAAGCCGGCCACCCCTGCCCCATCGAGCGGCACGGCGCCGGAAGCGGAACCGCCCAGAGCCTCCAGCTCTGCCACCGGTAGCGGGTTCCGACCCTGTGCCGCGAGGACGGGCAGGCTGCGCAGCACGCCCGCCGTGCCGTAGGCCACCCCAACCGTCTCCAGCGCAGCGCGGAACCCGTCCGGCGCCCCCAGGGCACGGCCCATTTCCGCCGCGATCCTCCCCGCAGTCCCGCGCAGGGCAGCGAAGAACGCCTCCCGGTCCGCGGGCGGCCCCTCCGCCTCCGCCTCTCGCCCCTCGACCATCGCCAACAACGCCTGCGGATCCAGCGTCCCCGCCCGGATCGCCGCGTGGAGCGGCCCCGCCACCTCGTGCCGCCGCGCCGGCGCGCCGCGTGCCGCCTCCTCCACCACGTCGCGCCACCATTGCAGCCGGATCAGCACCATGAAGGGCTCCCGCGCGGCCTCCCGAGCCCGGGCGAGTTCGTGGTTGAGCCCGATGAGCGCGAAAACTGCCTCGCGCGCCGCGGCCGGCGCGAAGAGCGCGCAGAGGAACCGGTCCGGATCGTGCCGCCGCGCGAGCGCAGCCATGTCGGAAATCCCGGTCGGTTCGGCCATGCGGCCCCTTCGCCCGCACCGCGCCCGGACGCAACCGCCCACGCCAGAATGCGCGGGGAACGGCCCGAGAACCCGTGCACGCCCGCGTCACCGCCGGTTGAAGCGGCGCCGGGTCCGTCCCAGGTCCGGCCCGGCCGCCCTTGGCGGACCGATCCCGCGGCGCGACATTGCCGCCGCGAATCCACCAGAAACGGAGAAGCCCGATGCCCTTCAGCCTGCCGCCGCTGCCCTATGATGCCGGGGCCCTGGCCGCCCGCGGCATGCAGCAGGAGACGCTCGAGCTGCACCACGGCAAACACCACCAGGCCTATGTCACCGCGCTGAACGGCCTCATCGAGAGCAAGGGCCTGCAGGGCAAGACGCTGGAGCAGATTGTCGCCGATGCCGGCAAGGCCGGGGCCGACGGGCTGCCCGTGCTCAACCAGGCCGGCCAGCACTGGAACCACCTCCTGTTCTGGCAGGTGATGTCGCCCTCCGGCGGCGACGACAAGATCCCCGGCGCGCTCGCGTCGAAGATCGACAGCGACCTCGGCGGCCTGACGAAGTTCAAGGAAGACTTCAAGCAGGCCGGCGTGACGCAGTTCGGCTCCGGCTGGGCCTGGCTGATCCAGGACGCCTCCGGCAAGCTCAAGATCACGAAGACGCCGAACGGCTCCAACCCGATCGCGACCGGCGAGGGCACGCCCCTGCTCGGCGTCGACGTGTGGGAGCACTCCTACTACCTCGACTTCCGCAACCGCCGGCCGGACTACCTCACCAACTGGCTCGACAAGCTGGTGAACTGGGAGTTCGTGGCGTCCCTGCTCGACAAGGGCGGCCTGAAGTCGGGCCAGACGGCCTGAAGAAACCCGGGCGTCGAAAGGCGCCCGGCCCACCCCCGGCCGTCGGCCAGCGCCGGGCGGCACGCCGCCCGGCAGCCGGATCAGGCGGCGTCCGCCTCGGCGGAACGCAGCCCGAGGAACTCGAGCATATCGGCGGCCAGGCGGCGATTCAGGTCCGCCTCATCGCCCACATAGATGCTGTGGGCGTTGGCCTCCAGCGAGAGGAGGCGTTCCCTCACCCCCTCGCGCGTCCTCTCGTCCGCTGCCTTCAACAGCACGCTGACAATCATCTGGAGCATGTCCAGACGCGCGGATGCTTCGTTCATGATGTCCTCCCCGGAACGATCCGGGACGCATCATGGGTGAGCAAGGCCGCTCGCGGCAACGATCCGGCACCCCCGCCCCCGATCACGGGTGGGAGTGCCCGATGGATCGTCCGCCTGGCTGGCGGCGCTGCGCCTCAGCCCTTCGCCGGTGCCGCGTCGTTCGCCGCCTGCGGCCGGATGACGCTGCCGATGGTGCCGCGCACGACCGTCACCTTCACCCCCGGCGCAATCTCCGCCTCGATCTCGTCGGAGCCCTCCTTCACGCGGGTGATGGTGGCCACCAGCCCGCCGCCCGTGACGATCCGGTCCCCGCGCTTCAGCTGCACGAGCATGTCCCGGTGGTCCTTCATCTTCCGCTGCTGCGGCCGGATGAGGATGAAGTAGAACACGATGAAGATGAGGATCAGCGGCGCGAACTGCATCAGCATGGCGGTCGCGCCGCCCGCGGCCGCGTCCTGGGCATAGGCCGGGGAGATGAACATGGGGGCTGGGCTTCCGTGCTGCGGTCAGGGGTGCCAAAGACGCGGCGGAACCTAACCGCCCGACCCCCGCCGTCAAGCCAAGGCCCATTTCCAGCCCCATGAGCGAAGCCACCCTCACCCGCATCGCGGACGCGCTGGAGCGCCTTGCCCCGCCGCCTCCGCCGCCGCCGAGCCTCCAGGGCGCCGACGCCTTCATCTGGCACCCGACCCCGCTACCCCGCCTCTCCCCCGTCCGCCGCGTCTCGGCCGTGGACATCGTCCTTCTCCAGGGGGTGGACCGCCAGAAGTCGCTCCTCCTGGAGAACACGCGCCGCTTCGCCCGCGGGCTGCCGGCCAACAACGCGATGCTCTGGGGTGCCCGGGGCATGGGCAAGTCGTCCCTGGTCAAGGCCGCCCACGCCGCCGCGAACGCGGAGACCCCGGGCAGCCTCGCCCTGATCGAGATCGCGCGGGAAGACATCCGCACCCTCCCCGACCTCCTCGAACACCTTCGAGACCAGCCCCGCCGCGCCCTCGTCTTCTGCGACGACCTGTCCTTCGAGCGCGAGGACGCCGACTACAAGGCCCTCAAATCCGTGCTGGACGGCGGCATCGCCGGTCGCCCGCCCAACGTCCTCTTCTACGCCACCTCGAACCGCCGCCACCTCATGCCGCGCGACATGATTGAGAACGAGCGCAGCACCGCCATCAACCCGAACGAGGCCGTGGAGGAGAAGGTCTCCCTCTCCGACCGCTTCGGCCTCTGGATCGGCTTCCACAACTGCGACCAGCCCACCTACCTCGCCATGGTCGAGGGCTACGCCGACGCGTTCCGCCTCCCGATCTCCCGCGACGACCTGCACGCCCGCGCCAAGGAGTGGACGGTCACCCGCGGCGGCCGCTCGGGCCGCGTGGCCTGGCAGTTCGTCATGGACCTCGCCGGCGACCTCGGCGTGCCGGTCAAGCTGTGAAGACCGGGCGCTGAGGACCCCGTCCCGGCGCGGCCCGGACGGCCGCTTCCTGAACCCGGACGGCACCCGGGCCGGCCCGGAGCTTCGCGCCGTCCGCCGCATGATGGCAGAGGGCTCCGGCGCGCCCTGGCCACCCCACATCGATGACCCTCCCGAGACCCCACCCTCGGACCCGCCCGCGGGTCATGCCGCGATCACCTTCGTCGGCCACGCGACCTTCCTCATCCGCATCGCGGGCGGGCCGACCCTGCTGACCGACCCGATCTGGTCCGACCGCTGCTCGCCGCTGCCCTGGGGCTTCCGCCGGGCCCGCGCGCCGGGGTTGCGGCTCGGAACGCTGCCGCCGCTCGACGCCGTCCTCGTCTCCCACAACCACTACGACCATCTCGACCGGCCGACCCTGCGGCGCCTCGCCGCGCGCCAGCCCGCCGGCCTGCGCATCGTCACCGGCCTCGGAAACGCCCGCCTCCTCCCCGGCTCGGGGCTCGCGTCCGAGGAACTCGACTGGTGGCAGGACGCCACCCTCCCGGGCGCCACCGTCACCTACCTCCCGATGCGCCACGCCTCCGCCCGAACCCCGTTCGACCGCGCAAGGGCCCTCTGGGGCGGCTTTGCCATCCGGACGCCGGCCGGCACGATCCTTTTCACCGGCGACACCGCCTACGGCCCGCACCTCCGCGAGATCGGCGACGCGCTCGGCCCCTCCGCCATCGGCCTCATCCCGATCGGCGCCTATGAGCCCCGCTGGTTCATGTCCCAGGTCCACATGAACCCGGAGGAGGCGCTGCGGGCCCGCGACGACCTCCGCGTCCACACCGCGGTCGCCATGCACTTCGGAACCTTCAAGCTGACGCAGGAAGGGATCGACGCCCCCGCCAGGGACCTTGCCGCCCATCGCGCCGCCGCTGGCCTGCCCCCGGCGCGCTTCATCGTTCCGCGCTTCGGTGAAACCCTCATCATCCCGCTCGGCCCCGCGGACGCGGGCCCCTGACCCTTTCCCGGCGGCGGCCCGCCGCCATATCCGGAAGGATGCCGCCCGCCCTCCCCGACCTTCTCGCCAGCCGCATCCGGCAGGCGATCACCGCCCCGGTCGTTGCCCTCCTCAATGACCGGACCCGCGGCGAGCGCCCCGTGACCCGCCGCCCGGACGGCCTCTTTGGCCCGAACTCTGTCGCTTGGCGGGTCCATGGCGACGTCACCGGCATGATGGTCGGCGGCATCACCGGCCTCCTGCTCCAGATGCTCCACCCCGCCGTGCTCGCCGGCGTCTGGGACCATTCGAGCTTCCGCACCGACATGCTCGGCCGCCTTCGCCGGACCGCTCGCTTCATCGCCGTCACGACCTATGCCAGCCGGGAAGACGCAGAGGCCCTCATCGCCCGTGTCCGCCAGATCCACTGGGGCGTCCGCGGCACCCTGCCGGACGGCCGATCCTACTCGGCCGACGACCCCTCCCTTCTCGCATGGGTCCATGTCACCGAAGCGACGAGCTTCCTCGACGCCTGGATCCGCTACGCCGACCCATCCATGGCGCCGCGCGACCAGGACCGCTACTTCGCGGAGATGGCCGTCATCGCAGAGGGTCTGGGCGCCGCCCCCATCCCGCGCACCCGCGCCGAGGCCCGGGCCCTCATCCAGGCCACCCGCCCCCAACTCCTCTGCGACGGCCGCACGCGGGAGGTGGCGCGCCTGCTCCTGAACCAGCCTGCCCCGCACCGGTTGGCCGAGCCGGTCCAATCCCTGACCATGGCCGCCGCCGTGGACCTTCTGCCGGAATGGGCCCGCCAGATGCACGGCCTGCGCGATCCTGCTCCCGGCTCCTTGTTGATCCGGCCGGGGATGCGCGCCGTCGCCGGGACGCTTCGCTGGGCGTTCAGTCGCCCCGCGAGCCAGACGCCGGGCCGCTCCGTCACCAGCCCGGCCCTGCAGCGCGGTTAGGCCAGGGCTCCATCCCGCGCGAGAGGGGGAAGGAAGCCCCCCCGAGGACGTCCCGCGATGTCAGCCCCAGGCAGTTCGGACGCCTACCGCCCCGTGCCGAAAATCCGCTGCTCCACGCGGTCGCCGACCCGGATGCCCAGCCGCTCCGCGGTCCCGGCCGCCAATTCCAGCGTCGCCCGCACCGGCCCGCCGGAGCTGATGGTCGCCAGAGACAGCGGCACCGTCCGCTCCGCGATCCGCAGCACCTGCCCGGACTGCGTGATGAAGACCATGTCCAGCGAGGTGATGGTGTTCCGCATCCACATCGCGGATTCCCGCGGCTGCCCCCAGTCAAACAGCATCCCCTCGTTCGGCCCGACCTGAGGCCGGAACATCAGCCCGATCATCTGCTGCTCGGGCCGGAGGGCCATCTCGACCTGGAACTCGTGGCGTGTCCCGTCGCGGGTCACGATGGCCAGCGGCTCGGTCGGCAGGCGCGGCTGCGGGCCGTCCTGCGCGCCCGCGGTGATAGCCGCCGCAACCGGCAGCAGGGCCGCCAGGGCCAGGAGCGAACGACGGATCATCGCGCCGGCATCTCCGGAATGACGGTCTTCACGAGGGAGGCGTCCAGCGCCTCGTAGTCGTGATACCCGATCGTCTCGTAGAGCTGCGCCCGCGTCTGCATGCGCCCGACGATCCCCTGCGTGCCGCCCTCGTCCCGGATCGCCGCATAGGTGTCCTCCATGGCCCTGTTCGCCATGCGGAGATGCGAGACCGGCCAGATGACCATGTGATAGCCCATCTCCTCGAACTCCTTGTCCGTGTAGAAGGGCGTCTTGCCGAACTCGGTCATGTTCGCCAGCAGCTTCACGCCGGGCATGCGCCTCGCGAACTCCCGGAACATCTCGGCCGTGTTCAGCGCCTCCGGGAAGATCGCGTCGGCCCCAGCCTCCAGGTACCGCTTCGCCCTGGCCACCGCGCCGTCCATCCCCTCGCTCGCCGCCGCGTCGGTGCGCGCGATGATGTAGAGGTGCCGCCGGGCCTTCCGCGCCGCCGCCACCTTCGCCGCCATGTCGTCGGGGGTAGCCAGCTTCTTGTCGTTCAGGTGCCCGCACTTCTTCGGAAGCAGCTGGTCCTCCAGCTGCACCGCGGCCGCCCCCGCCTCCTCGAAGGCACGGACCATGTGCATGACGTTGAGCGCCTCCCCGAAGCCGGTGTCACCGTCCACCAGCATCGGCAGTCCCGCCGCCCGCGCCACCTGGCGGACGTAGAAGCAGACCTCGTCCACCGTGATCATGCCGAGATCCGGCAGCCCCATCGTGGCCGACATGGCCGCGCCGGAGAGGTACAGCGCCTCGAAGCCCGCCTTCTTCGCGAGCAGCGCGGAGATCCCGAGATGCGCGCCCGGCATGCGAAGGATGCCGGAACGCTCCAGCAGCGCCCGGAACCGCTCTCCAGCGGGCGCATCCGGCAGATCAGAGCCAATCACATAGGGCATGATGGACGAACCTCACGAAAGGAAGCCGACGGGCGGGACCGCAGCGGCCCGTCACCGGAAGAACACGAAGGTCACCAGCAGGAAGAGCGGCACCAGCACCGCCCCCGCCCACGCAGCATAGCCGAAGAAGGAGGGCATCCGCGCCCCCCGCTCCTCCACGATCGCCTTGACCATGAAGTTCGGCGCGTTGCCGATATAGGTGTTGGCACCCATGAACACCGCGCCGCAGGAGATCGCGGCAAGGGTCAGGGCGCCCGGCCCGGTCAGGGCGGCCGCATCGCCCCCCGCCAGGTTGAAGAAGACGAGGTAGGTCGGCGCATTGTCGAGCACCGAGGACAGGATCCCTGCACCCCAGAAATACGCCCAGGGAAGCGGCGCCCCATCCGGGCCCGAAAGCATCCCGACCAGCCCGCCCAGAGGGCCGGCGGCCCCGGCGCGCATCATCGCGAGCACCGGCGCCATGGTCAGGAAGATGGCCGCGAAAAGCTTCGCCACCTCCTTCATCGCCCCCCAGCCGAACTCGTTCTCCTCGCGGATCTGAAAGGGTGTGAAGTGCATCGACGCCCAGGCGACCCCGATGAACACTGCCATCCCCAGCATCCGCTCGATCGGGGTCTCGACGCCCAGGACCGATATGGAACCGGGATGCCAGACCCCTTGCAGCAGCACGACCGCGACCACGGCGGCCAGCAGGACGAGGTTGACCCGCCCTGACAGCCGGAAGCGCTCCGGCGGCAGGTCCGGCACGGCGCCCTCCTCCCGCCGGTGCTGCACCGTGTCGAGCGCGAAAAAGACGGCCAGCAGGATGGCCGCGCAGAACAGCACCTCCTGCCAGAGATGCGTGAGCGGCCAGAAGAACGGCACTCCCGCCAGGAAGCCGAGGTAGAGCGGCGGATCGCCCAGTGGCGTCAGCCCACCCCCGATATTCGCGACGAGAAAGGTGAAGAACACGAAGACATGCGTGGCATACTGCCGGTGCGCGTTGGCCCGGATCAGCGGCCGGATCATCAGCATCGCTGCGCCGGTCGTGCCCATGACGCTCGCGATAACGGTTCCCACCGCCAGCAGCGCCGTGTTGCTTGCCGGTGTCCCGGACAGCCGGCCCCGCAGGAGCACCCCGCCCCCGGTGGTGTAGAGCGCCAACAGCAGCGTCACGAAGGGAAGATACTCCTCCAGCACGACATGGGCGAGCACGCCCCCGGCCGCGCCGGCGCCGTGACCGATCGCAAAGGGCAGCAGGAACAGAGCCCCCCACCCCGCCGCCACCTTTCCGTAATGATGGTGCCAGAGCCGCGGGAGCAGCAGCGGCAGGACCGCGATGGACAGCAGCATCCCGGCGAAGGGCAGCCCCAGCCAGGGCGAGAGCGCCGCCCCGTCCAGGCCCGCCGCCGCCCAGGCGGCACCGGGCCAGAGGATCACCCCGGCCATCCCAACCGCGACCCTCTGCATCACACCTCCGGCGCCACCGGAACCGCCTATCACCGGCCCCCTTCGGGAACCAGATGCGCCCCTGCCCTTCCCCCCGGCGCGCACCATCCCTAGTTTGCGGCCACCGCACGCGCCACCGGCGCGCGCCCCAGACGCAGAGGACGAAACCCCGCATGGACATGACGGGCAGCCGCCGGATCGAGGCGCCGCGCACCCGCGTCTGGGACGCGCTCAACGACCCCGAGGTGCTCCGCCTGTCGATCCCGGGCTGCGAGTCTGTGGAGCGCACCGGCCCCGACTCCTTCCAGGCCCGCGTCGCCGTCCGCATCGGCCCCATGTCCGCGAAGTTCGGCGGCAAGGTCACCCTGACGAACATCCGCCCGCCCGAGGGCTACACGATCACGGGTGAGGGCCAGGGCGGCGCCATGGGCTTCGCCGGCGGCGGCGCCGATGTGAGCCTCGTCGAGGAGGGCCCGACCACGACCACCCTGAACTACGACGTGAAAGCGCAGGTCGGCGGCAAGATGGCCCAGCTCGGCGCCCGCCTGGTGGACAGCACCGCCCGCCAGATGGCCGACCAGTTCTTCGACCGCTTCGCCGCCCATGTCGCGGCGCCCGTGGCGCCCGTCGCCACCACCACCGACACCGTCATCACCACCGGAACCGACACCATGGCCACGACCCGCGTCTCCGATGCTCCCGCCACCAGCACCACCCAATCCGGCATCGTCGTCGGCCCGGCCGCGCCGAACCGTCCGACCGGCGCCCCCAGCCGCACCGCCTCGGTCAACCTCTTCAGCCTTATTCCCCGCGAGCCCTACGGCCTTCCGATCAACTTCTGGATCGGTGCCGCCCTCATGGTGGTCGTGCTCGGCCTCCTCTTCGTGATCGGCTGACCGCAGACTTGTCCGACCGCGCCTTGCCGGAGCGCCCTTTGTCCGACAAGGGGGGCGCGCTCCCGCCCGACGTCGCCGCCACCGGGGCCCTGCTCTCGGCGGGCGGCTACGTCGCGGACACCGCGCTGGCCACCACGGTCCACCTCGCCCTCGCCATGGGCCGCCCCCTGCTGCTGGAAGGGGAGCCCGGGACCGGCAAGACCGAGATCGCGAAGGTCCTGGCCGCGCAGCTCCCGCGCCGCCTGGTGCGCCTGCAATGCCATGACGGCATGGACCTCTCCTCCGCCGCGTATGAGTGGAACCATGCGCGTCAGCTGATGGCGATCCGCCTCGCCGAGGCCGCCGGTTCCGCCGAAGACCGGGACCGGCTGGAGGACAGCCTCTACACGCGGCACTTCCTGGAATCCCGCCCCCTTCTCCAGGCGATCGAGGGCACGCCGGCCCTCCTCCTGATCGACGAGCTGGACCGGGCGGACGAGCCCTTCGAGGCGTTCCTCCTCGAGGTCCTGGCCGACTTCCAGATCACGATTCCCGAGCTCGGCACCATCCGCGCCCCGACGCCCCCGGTGGTCATCATCACCTCCAACCGCACGCGGGAGGTCCACGACGCAATCCGCCGCCGCTGCCTCTACCACTGGGTGGACTACCCCGACGCCCGGCGCGAACGCGCCATCCTCGCCCTCCGCGCGCCGGAGGTCCCGGAGGTCCTGAACGCCCAGGTCGTCGCCTTCGTCCAATCCCTCCGCGGCGGCGACACCCTCTTCAAGCCGCCAGGCGTGGCGGAGACGGTCGACTGGGCCCGCGCCCTGACCGCCCTGAACGCCCGCGAGCTGGAGCCCTCCACCACTGAGGCCACCCTCGGCGTCCTCCTGAAATACCAGGACGACATCGCGAAGCTCCGTGGCGCCGAGGTTGCCCGCCGCGTCGAGGAGGCACGGGAACTCACCGCGCCGTCGGTCTGACCGCGCTCGCCGACAACCTCCAGGCCTTCGGCCGGATGCTCCGCCGCGCCGGCCTCCCCGTCGGTCCGTCCGACTCCCTTCTCGCCACCGAGGCCCTGCGTCACGTCTCCCTGGCCGACCGCCGCCAGTTCCGCGCCGCCCTCCGCGCCGCGATGATCCGCCGCCGGGACCAGTACGAGGTCTTCGACCACGCCTTCGACCTCTTCTGGCGCGACCCCGACGCCCCCCGCGCCCCCTCCGACCCCGACGCCGCGCCCCCGGCGATCCCCCCGGCCGCTCGCCGCGCGGCCGAAGCGATGCCCGGCGCCAACCAGCCCCGGGCCCAGCAGGAACCGACCCCACCGCGCGAAGACGCCGCCCTCACGACCAGCGACCGCGAGCGCCTGAACCGCCTGGACTTCGAGGCCATGTCCGCCGCCGAGCTCGAGGACGCCAAGCGCGAGATCAGGAAGCTCGTCCTCCCCCTCGCTCACCGCCCCACCCGCCGCTTCCGCCCCGACCCCGCCGGCCCGCGCACGGACCTCCGCGCCACCCTCCGCACCGCCATGCGCCAGGGCGGCGAGATCACGGAGATCGCCCACCGCCGCCGCATCACGCGCCCGCCGCCGCTCGTCCTCCTCTGCGACGTCTCGGGAAGCATGGCCCGCTACACGCAGATCCTGCTGCATTTCCTCCACGCCGTCGCGAACGACCGGGACCGCGTCCATTCCTTCGTCTTCGGGACCCGCCTGACGAACATCACCCGCGCCCTGAAGAACCGCGATCCCGAGGTCGCCTTCCAGGCCGTCTCCCACATCCTGCCCGACTGGTCCGGCGGCACCCGCATCGGCGAGGCCCTGGCCAGCTTCAACCGCCTCTGGGCCCGTCGCGTGCTCGGCCAGGGCGCGGTCGTCCTGCTGATCACCGACGGCCTCGACCGCGGCGGCGCCGAGGGGCTGTCTGAACAGGCCGAACGCCTGCACAATTCCTGCCGCCGCCTGATCTGGCTCAACCCACTCCTGCGTTTTGCGGGGTTCCAGCCCCGCGCCGCGGGCATACGCGCCCTCCTCCCCCACGTGCACGAACATCGCCAAGTGCATAACCTGGACAGCCTGCGGTCCCTCGTCGCCACCCTGTCCGCGACCGGGCCCGCCCCACGGAGGATCGCATGAGCGGCACCGAGGACATTCTCTCCATCGCCCGCGGCTGGCACGACGCCGGCGAACGGGTCGCCATCGCCACGGTGGTCGAGACCTGGGGCTCATCCCCCCGCCCCGCCGGCTCCCGTCTCGCGGTCACCGAATCGGGCCGCCTCGCCGGCTCCGTCTCCGGCGGCTGCATCGAGGGTGCCGTGGCAGACATCGCGAAGCAGGTGATGAACACGGGCACCCCCCAGCTCCTCGACTTCGGCATCACCGATGAGCGCGCCTGGGAAGTCGGCCTCGCCTGTGGCGGCAAGCTGAAGGTCTTCGTGGAACCCCTGTCGTGACTCCCGAGACCCTCGCCCGCCTCGCCGCCGCCCGAGAGGCCCGCCGCCCCGTCGCCTTACTGACCCGCTTGCCCGACGGCGCCCAGCACCTCTACCCCGAGGACCCCGTTCCACCCGCCGTCGCGGAAGCCGCAGCGAGCGCCCTTCACGACGATCGAACCGGCCCCGCAGAGGTCGCCGGCGAGACCTGGTTCATCCACCCCCATAACCCGCCGCCGCGCCTAATCGTGGTGGGTGCGGTCCACGTCGCCCAGGCTCTCGTCCCCATGGCGGTCGCCGCCGGCTTCGCCGTGACCGTCGTGGACCCGCGCCGTGCCTTCGCGACGGAGGAGCGCTTTGCCGAGGGCGCCACCCTCGTTACCGAATGGCCCGATGACGCCCTCGCTGCCCTGAAGCCGGACGATCGCACCGCCATCGCCACCCTCACCCACGACCCGAAGCTGGACGATCCGGCCCTGGACGCAGCGCTGAAGTCTCCCGCCTTCTACATCGGCGCCCTGGGTTCCCGCCGGACCCATGCGAAGCGGGTGGACCGCCTGACCGAGCTCGGCCACGGCCCGGACGCCATCGCCCGCATCCAGGCCCCGATCGGCCTCGATATCGGTGCCGTGACCGCGCCGGAGATCGCCCTTTCCATCGTCGCCCAGCTGGTCCAGGCCCGCCGCGGCGGCCCGAAATCCGCCCGGGCGGAAAAGAAGGCCGCGTGATCTTCGGCCCCACCCCGCTCGCGGAGGCGAAGGGCGCCGTCCTCGCCCACACCATCCGCCTGCCCGACCGCGTCCTGAAGAAGGGCACGGTGCTGGACGACCCCGCCCTGGCGGCACTGCACGCCGCGAACTTCCGGGAGGTCACGGCCGCCCGCCTCGAGCCGGGCGACGTGCATGAGGACGAGGCCGCCGACCGCCTCGCCAACGCGCTGCTGCGCCCCCTTCTCGCCCGAACCCGCGCCGCCACCGGCCGCGTGAACCTCACGGCCGAGACGGCAGGCCTGCTGCGCGTGGACAAGTCGCTCCTCGACCGCCTGAACGATCTCGACGAGAGCCTCACCGTCGCCACCCTTCCCGACCACGCCGTGGTGGCGCCGAAGGACATGCTGGCGACGATCAAGATCATCCCCTTTGCCGCCCCCGCCGCGGCCCTGCAGGTCGCGGAGGCGATGCTCCGGGGGACCAGCCCCCTCACACTCCACCCCTTCCGCCCGCTGAAGGTCGGCCTCGTCGCCTCCTCGCTCCCGGGGATGAAGCCGAGCATCGTGGAGAACGGCATCGAGGCGACGGAAGCCCGCGTGACCGCCCTCGCCGGCACCCTCCTCCCGCCCGAGCGCACCCCGCACGACACCGCCGCCATCGCGGACGCCCTGACCCGTCTCCGCAAATCGGGCGCCGACCTCCTGCTCGTGATGGGGGCCTCGGCCGTGGTGGATCGGCGGGACGTGGCCCCCGCCGCCCTCGTCCGCGCCGGCGGCCGGATCGAGCATTTCGGCATGCCCGTGGACCCCGGGAACCTGATCTGCCTCGGCCGCATCGGCGAGACCCCGGCCATGGTCCTGCCGGGCTGCGCCCGCAGCCCGAAGACCAACGGCTTCGACTGGATCCTCGAACGCCTCTTCGCCGACGTCCCCGTCGCTCCGCGCGACATCACCCGCATGGGGGTCGGAGGGCTGCTCAAGGAAATCGAGACCCGCCCGATGCCCCGCGGCGAGGCCGCCCGCTCCGCGCCCACCACCCCGCCGCGCCGCCCGCGCCGGATCGCCGGCCTCGTGCTGGCGGCGGGCCGCTCGCGCCGCATGGCGCCCCTGAACAAGCTCCTCGTCACCGATCCGGACGGCCGCATGATGATCGCGCGGGTCGTGGACGCGGTCCTGGCCAGCCGCGCACGGCCGGTGATCGTCGTGACCGGCCATGAGCGCGACCGTGTCGAGGAGGCTCTCGCCAACCGCCCCGTCCGCTTCGTCCACGCCGACGACTACGCCCAGGGCCTCTCCGCCTCGCTCAAGGCAGGCATCGCTGCCATCCCGGAGGACGCGGAGGGCGTCCTCGTCTGCCTCGGAGACATGCCGCTGGTGACGCCGGCGGTTCTCGACCGCCTCCTCGCCGCCTTCGACCCGGAGGAGGGCCGCGCCATCATCCAGCCGACCTTCCGCGGCAAGCAGGGCAACCCCGTCCTGTGGGGCCGCGAATTCTTCGAGGAGATGCTGTCCATCACCGGCGATGTCGGCGCCCGCCACCTCACGGGCCGGCACGCCGACCGCCTGGCGAATGTGGAGGTCGCGGATGACGGCGTCCTCCGCGACTTCGACACGGCCGAGACCCTCAAGGGGTTGGTCTGACGGGCTCGCCCTCTCACGCGGTCACTGCAGGCAAGGGTGCGGCCGTCAGAAGCGCCACCGGGACGGGGCACCGGGTCGATCAGACGCCGGTCGGGACCCAGAACCGCCATTTCGGCACGGCGCCATGTGCTTCAGTCCCGTCCGGCACGCCCCCGTTCGCCTCGATCACCCGCCGGGACGCGTCATTTCCCACGTCGCAGGTCACGAGCACCCGCCGCAGGCCGGCCTCCGCGGCCAGCGGCAGCATTATCGCGAGCGCCCGACGGGCCACCCCGCGCCCCCGTTCCCAGGGCACGACGGCATAGCCGACGTGGCCGGACACGTGCGGCGGCAACGCCTCCGTCCCCGGCACGAAGCGAAGGTTGATCAGCCCGAGGAACCGCTCTCCGACGATCCAGCGGATCCGCCCGGGCAGCCGCGGCACCGGCGCCCCGTCCGGCCCGGCAGCCAGCCCACCCTCCGTCCGAGCCTGATCCGCCAGGAACGCGTCCGCATCCGCCCGGATCGCCGCCAGATGGTCTGCGCTGACATCGCGAGAGGTGTTCGGTGACCAACCCGCTTCCAGCGCAGCCCGATACCCCGGCAGCCAGTGATGCCCGGGCGTGACGAGCCGAACCTCGCTCACCAGCCCACTCCGCGTCCGGCCATGGACGTCAGGACCGACGGAAGGCGCAACGTGGTGCGGGCGATGCCCACAGGAGCGGCCGCTTGCACGCCCCCCGCCTCTGCCCTCCCCGTCGGCAACTCACGCGGCTCAGGCCGCCTCTGCGCGCAGCACCACCCGCCCCGTGACCTTTCCGTCCCGCAACCGCTCCAGCACCGCGTTCGCCTCAGGCATCGGTACGGTCGCGACCGGCAGCGGCGCCAACTTCCCGGCGCGCGCCAGCGCCAGCACCTCCCGCAACTCGCTGAGTGATCCGACATAGGACCCCCGCACCGTCAGCGATCGGATCGCCATGAGCGGGAGGGGCAGGGACAGCTCCCCGCCGAACAACCCGACCTGCACCAGCATCCCGCCCTTGCCCAGCGCGTCGAAGGCGAAGCGCGCCGTCGCCGTCCCGTTCACCAGGTCCACCACCGCCATCGCAGGCCCGCCGCAGGCCGCCACGATCCGCGCGGTGACATCCGTGTCCGCCAGCACCGTCTCCGACGCCCCGGCCGCCTTCGCCGCCTCCAGCTTCTCCGCGGACACGTCCACCGAGACGATGCGCCGGTGCCCCATCGCGCGCAGCATATGAACCGCGTTCAGTCCGAGCCCGCCCGCCCCCACCAGCACCACCGGCTGGTCCGGCGGCAGGTGGCCCAGCTTCCGGATCGCCGAATAGACCGTGATGCCCGAGCACGCGTAGGTCGCGGCCACCGACGGCTCCACGCCCTCCAAGTCGATCAGGTACCGCGCATCCGGCACCAGCACGTGCGTCGCATAGCCGCCGTTCCGATAGACGCCGAGCGACTGGGACTTCACGGCGCACATGTTCTCGTCGCCCACCGCGCAGCGCTCGCAGGTGCCGCAGCCGAGCCAGGGATACACCACCTTCATCGCGCCGACCGTGACCTCCGCCTCCGGCCCCGCCGCCGCCACGCGCCCGACGATCTCGTGTCCCATCGCCAGCGGTAGCACGACGCCGCGGTCCTGCAGGGACAGTCGCCCGCGGCTGCCCAGGTCGTAGCCGCCCTCCCAGATGTGCAGGTCCGAATGGCAGACGCCGCAATGCGTCACCTCTACCAGCACTTCCCGCCCCTGGGGCACGGGCGTCTCCCATTCCAGCTCGGCGAGGGGCTTCCCCGTCTCCACCACGGCCCAGGCGCGCATCGGATCCCTCCCAAAGACGGCCCGATGGCACGCCGCCGCGCCGCCCGGGTCAAGGCCGGCACAACCCGCCCGGCCGCCCCGCGTTCACCCGCAACGAAACCGGCACCGGCATCGAGGGAGCGAGACGCCATGAGCGAATTCCTGAACCGCATGGGGGGCGCCGCGCAGGCCGGGACCGATGCCTCGCCCCTCGAACGCGTCCTGTCCCAGCTCATGGGCGGGCATCGGGATGAGGCCGGGCTCGCCCATCTCGCGGACCGTCTTCGCGGCGCCGGGCTGAACGAGGTGGACAGCTGGATCTCCTCCGGCCCCAATCAGACGGTGGATCCCCAGCGCCTGGAACAGGCATTGGGGCCCGATGAAGCAGACCGTCTCGCCCTGAGCGCCGGCGTCCCGCGGAGCGGCCTGATGGCCATCCTGGCGATGTTCCTGCCCCAGCTGATGGACCGCCTGACGCCCGGTGGGCACCTGCCGCCGGCCCAGACGAACGCGCCTCCCGGCGGGCCCTTCGGCAACCTGGGCGGTCTGGCTGGCAGCGGCGGGGGGCTCCTCGGCGGGCTACTCGGCGGCCTGCTCGGCCGCGTCGGGATGGGCTCCCCGTCCATGCCGCCGGGCTACGAGGAGCAGACGGGCGAGTCGTCGGGCGGCCTGGGCGGGCTGCTCGGCGGCCTCTTCGGCAAGGGCGGGGACTCGGACCCCTCCCTCCGGGGCGGCCACACCACGGACGAGATCGGCCGCTACTGGCAGGATCTCACCCGCGGCCGCTGACACCCGAGGACGGCCGGATCGCGGTGCCCGCAGGCGCCCCGGCCGGCCGGGCAGCGATCAGGGCACGGCGGATGTCGGCTTCCGCCTCGCCCAGGGCCTTCGTCGCCGCCACCCGGCGCTCCCGCCCTTCCTGGGCGATCCGCAGCGAATCCTCGATCGTTGCGACGAGCGCGGCATTCGCCTTCTGCACGGATTCAAGGTCCACGACCCCGCGCTCGACCTCGGTCCGCGCCTCGGCATTGGCGCGCCGTAGCCCCTCGGCATTGGCGGTCAGCAGCTCGTTCGTCAGGTCAGTCGCGGCGCGCACCGCCGCCCCCGCCTCCCGCATCCGCTGGATCGCGAGGGACTGCGCCAGCTGGGTCCGCCACAGCGGCACGGTGTTCGCCAGCACCGAGTGGATCTTTGCCGCCAGCGCCTTGTCGTTCTCCTGGATCAACCGGATGGACGGCAGCGCCTGCATGGCGATCTGCCGCGTGAGCCGCAGGTCATGCACCCGCCGGTCCAGGTCCTCCCGCGCCGCGCGCAGGTCGCGCAGCCGCTGCGGCGCCAGGGGATCGCGCCCGACCTCGGCCTCCCATTCCGCCGCCGGTATCGTCTCCTTGTCCGCCCGCTCGATCACCGCCTCGCCGGCTGCGATATGCTCTGCCAGGGCATGGAACCAGGTCAGCGTCGCGTCGTAGAGCCGCTCCAGCCGCTCCACATCCTCCATCAGCTTCGTCCGGTGGGTCTCCAGCCGATCGCCGATGGCCTCCACCTGGCCGCGCACGCCCTCGTAGCGCTGCAGGATGGCTGCAGTCTCCGCCCCGGCGCGGTTGAACAGCCGGGCCATGAAGCCCTGCTTCTGGTCCAGCTTCGTCACGTCGAAGCCGCGCAGCGTAGCCAGCAGGCCGGACAGCGCGTCCCCCGCCTCGCCCGTCGCCTCGTTCCGCACGGCGCCGAGCATTGCATCCGCCGCGGCCGTCGCGCGCCCCTGCGCCTCCTGTCCGAAGCGGATGATCGAGTTGGGGTCGTCGAGCGCGATCTGCTTCGTCAGCTCGTCCACCCGCTCCGGCGGGATCACCATCGGCGGCTTGCTCACGCGCTTCCCTCCTGGCGCAGGCGGTCCTGCAGCACCTTCACCTGGATCTCCAGCGCCTCCGTCTCTGTGGCGCGCAGCTCGTGGCTCGCCTCCCGCGCCGAGCGGGCGAGGTCCTCCACGAGCGGCACCAGCGTCGCCGGAGGCTCGGCACCCTGAGCCAAGCGAAGCCCGATCCGCTCCAGCCCGTCCAGCCCCACCACCATCAGACGCCGCTGGCTCTCCGCCACCCCCGGCCGTGCGGCCAGCTCCCCGAGCAGCCCGTCCAGCGCCGTCACGGCGGGGAGCAGCCGTCGGTCCCCGCCCCGGAGCGCCGCCAGCCGGTCCCGGTAGGTTTCCAGCCCATCTCGCGGCCGCGGCGGGGGCGGAGGGGGAGGCGGCGCCTGCTCCCAGATCCCGTCATAGAGCAGCCGCGCCCCGCCCCAGGCCATCAGCCCGAGCACGACGCCGCCCAGCGGCCCCGCACCGCCCGCCAGCCCCGCGGCCAGACCCGTGCCGACGCCCAGCGCGATGGCGGCCTTCCGCGCCGCCTTGCGCCGTGACTTCTGGAGGTAGCGGAAGGCGACCGCGACGCCGGCGATCCCCGCCACGCACCCCCCGATGAGCCGGGACTGCCCGCCGGCGAGGGCGAGCATGAGCGCAGGCAGGAAGGGCACCGCCAGGGCCACCAGCGGCACGCCGCGCAGCCCCGTCCACCAGCCCGGCAGCCGGTCCGCGCCGCGATAAGGGCGTGCGCTCACCGGAAGAGCCCGATGACGGCCTGAAGGAAGACGAGGAAGGAGGTGAAGCCGAGCCCCCCGGCCACCAGTCCTAGCCCCAGGAGCCGCCGCGAGGCGGCCGTGATCACAAGCGGTTTCATCGTCCCGCACAGATCGTCCCGGGCGCCCCCCGCTTCAAGCGAGGGGAGCCAGCGCGCCTCTAAAGCCGGATCCGCAGCGCGTTTGCCAGCTGCCCGACGATCCCGGCCCGGAACGCGAGCACGCAGGCCACGAAGATCACTCCCTGGATCACCGTCACCCACGCGCCGAAGGGTGCGAGGTAGGTTTGCATGGTGATGATCACCGCCGCCCCGACCACCGGGCCGAACAGCGTGCCCAGCCCGCCGAGCAGGGTCATCAGCACCACCTGGCCGCTCATGTGCCAGTCCACGTCGGTCAGGTAGGCGATGTTCAGCGCGATCGCCTTCGTCCCGCCCGCCACGGCGGCCAGCATCGCCGAGAGGATGAAGGCGACGAGCTTGTAGTCGTCGGTCCGGTAACCGAGCGAGGTGGCGCGCGGCTCATTCTCCCGGATGGCCTTCATCACCTGCCCGAAGGGAGAGGTGACGACGCGGTGCAGCAGCAGGAACCCGAACAGGAAGATCGCGAGCACCGCCCAGTACATGGTCAGGTCCGGGCGCAGGTCGATCGCGCCGAACAGGAGCCCGCGCGGGACGCCCTGGATGCCGTCCTCGCCATGGGTGAAGGGCACCTGGACGCAGAAGAAGAACACCATCTGCGCGAGGGCGAGGGTGATCATCGCGAAGTAGATCCCCTGTCGCCGGATCGCGATCCAGCCGAAGACCGCCCCCATGGCGGCGCCGACCAGCGCGCCCGCCAGGATCGCGAACTCCGGATTGAAGGGCGGCAGCGAGAGGCCGAGCGGGATGGAAAAGCTCCACGCGCCGAGCGGCACCGTCAGCGAATCCCACTGGAAGCCCATCTTGGCCACATGCGCGGTGATGTAGCCGCCCATGCCGAAGAAGGCCGCATGGCCGAAGGAGAGCAGCCCGACATAGCCGATCAGCAGGTTGAAGGCGGAGGCGAAGAGGGCGAAGCACAGCACCGTCATGAGGAAGCGGGGGTAGAGAAAGAAGGGCGCCGCGATCAGGAAGGCGAGCATCGCGAGGAACAGGATCCCCTGCGCCCGCGTGAAGCCGAAGAACCCCGCGCGCGTCTCCGCCACCGGCAGGTCGAGCGCGGGAGAGGCGGCCGTCGCCATGTCAGGCCCTCCCGAAAAGGCCGGCGGGACGCGCCAGCAACACGACCACCATGATGACGAAGATCACCGTCGCCGAAGCCTCCGGCCAGAGCACCTTCGTCATCCCCTCGATGAGGCCGAGCACGAAGCCCGTCAGCACGGAGCCGAGGATCGAGCCCATGCCGCCGATCACCACCACGGCGAAGGCGATGATGATGAAGTTCGATCCCATCTGCGGGTTCACCGAATAGACCGGCGCCGCCAGAACCCCGGCCAGCGCGGCCAGCGCCACGCCGCCGGCATAGGTCAGGGTGATCATCCGCGGCACATTTACCCCGAAGGCCTGAACGAGCGGCGCGTTCTCGGTCGCCGCGCGAAGATAGGCGCCGATCCGCGTCTTCTCGATCAGGAGCCAGGTCCCGACGCACACCACCACCGCGACGACGAGAACCCAGGCCCGGTAGAGCGGCAACACCATGTAGCCGAGGTCCAGGGGTGCACCCCGCAGCTCTGCCGGCGGCGCATAGGGCAGACCGGAGGAGCCGAATTGGTTGCGGAACAGCCCCTCGATGATCAGCGCCAGGCCGAAGGTGAGCAGCAGCCCGTAGAGATGATCCAGCTTGTAGAGCCGCGAGATCATCAGCCGCTCTAGCACCACCCCCAGCGCCCCCACGATCAGGGGCGCGAGCAGGAGGGCCGGCCAGTACCCGATGCCCGCCCAGTTGAGCAGCATCCAGGCCACGAAGGCGCCCATCATGTACTGGGCGCCGTGCGCGAAGTTGATCACGTTCAGCATGCCGAAGATGACCGCGAGGCCCAGCGAGAGCAGCGCGTAGAATGCGCCGTTCACCAGCCCCAGCGTCCCCTGGGTCAGCACCGATTCGATCAGGTCCCAGGCTTCTTCGCCCATGCCGCGCACTTTCAGCAGGGCGCCGGGGGCCGCCCCCCCGGCGCAAGTTGGATCAGGAGCGGGGCAGCGTGCAGACCGTCTCGCCGGCCGGGCGGAAGGCCTGGTCCGCGGGGGTGGTCTGCAGCAGCTTGTAGTAGTCCCACGGCCCCCGGCTCTCCGCCGGCGTCTTCACCTCGAAGAGATAGGACGGGTGACGCTTCCGCCCGTTGAAGTCGATGCTGCCGGCGCCGAAGCAGTCGTCGTCGGTCGGCATCGCCTTCATGCGGGACGCGGTCGCCGCGCCATCCGCCTTCGCGGCCGCGACGCCCATATCCGCCACCGCCTTCAGGTAGTGCAGCGTGCCGGCATAGACGCCGGCATGGGACATCGCCGGCATGTTGCCGCCCAGCGAGCCGCGCACGCGGTTCGTGAAGGCGCGGGTGCGGTCGTTGAGGTCCCAGTAGAAGGTCTCCGTGCAGACCAGCCCCTGCGCGGTCTGCAGGCCCAGCGAGTGCACGTCGTTGATGAACATGAGCAGCACGGCCAGCTTCTGCCGCCGTGTCAGCCCGAACTCCGCCGCCTGCTTCACCGAGTTGATCGTGTCCGTCCCGGCATTCGCCAGACCCACGATCTTGGCCCGCGACTGCTGCGCCTGCAGCAGGAAGGAGGAGAAGTCCGTGTTGTTCAGCGGGTGCCGGACCGAGCCCACCACGCGGCCGTTGGCGGCACGGACGAACTCCGTGGTGTCGCGCTCCAGCGCGTGGCCGAAGGCATAGTCGGCGGTCACGAAGAACCAGGTGTCGCCGCCGTTGCGCACCAGCGCGCCGCCGGTCGACTTCGCGAGCATGTAGGTGTCGTAGGTCCAATGGATCGTCGTCGCAGCGCACTGGGTCCCGGTCAGGTCCGCCGTCGCGCCGGTCGAGTTGATGTAGACCCGGTTCTTCTCCTTGCAGACCCCGGCCACCGCTAGTGCCACCGCGGAGTTCGGCACGTCGATGATCATGTCCACGCCGTCGCGGTCAATCCACTGCCGCGCGATGGTGGAGCCGGTGCCGGCGTTGTTCTGGTGGTCGGCGAAGACCACCTCCACGTTGACGCCACGCCCCGCCACGCCACTGTCCTGGATGGCCTGCCGCGCGCAGGCGACGGAGGTCGGGCCAGAGATGTCGCGGTACAGGCTCGACTGGTCGTTCAGCACGCCGATCTTGATCGTCCCGGCCTGCGCCCTGGCGGAGCGGAAGGGCAGCGCGCCGAGCACGGGCAGCGCCACGGCGCCCCCGAGGATGGTGCGGCGGTCAAGGCTCATGAAACGTCATTCCTCCAGGTTACGGCTAAACGCCGAGGTATTCATGCAGCCGGTCCATCGCCCCGGCCATCTCGTGATTCGCCACCGTGTCCACCACCCGCCCATGCTCCATGACGTAGTGGCGGTCGGCGACGGTCTGGGCGAAGCGGAAGTTCTGCTCCACCAGCAGAACGGTGAAGCCGCGCGCCTTGATCTCCCGGATCATGCGGCCGATCTGCTGCACGATGACGGGCGCCAGCCCCTCAGTCGGTTCGTCCAGCAGAAGCAGCGGCGCGCCGGTGCGCAGGATGCGCGCGATCGCGAGCATCTGCTGCTCGCCGCCCGAGAGCTTCGTCCCGGGGCTGCGCGCCCGCTCCTTCAGGTTCGGGAACAGGGTGTAGATCGTCTCGAGGTCCAGCCCACCCGGCCGGACCCGCGGCGGCAGCAGCAGGTTCTCCGTCACGTCGAGACTGGCGAAGATGCCCCGCTCCTCCGGGCAGTAGGCGATACCCGCGCGGCCGATCCCATCCGGGGACAGCCCGATCGTCTCCCGCCCCTCGAACAGGATGGAGCCGGAGCGGCGTCCCACCAGCCCCATGATGGCCCGCAGCGTCGTCGTCTTGCCCGCGCCGTTGCGCCCGAGCAGCGTCACCACCTCGCCCTTGCGAACACTGATCGAGACGCCGTGCAGCACGTGACTTTCGCCGTACCAGGCCTCCAGCCGCTCAACGCTCAGCAGGGTCTCGGCCGCGACGCTCG
Source organism: Muricoccus radiodurans (assembly GCF_050154705.1). Classification (GTDB taxonomy): domain Bacteria; phylum Pseudomonadota; class Alphaproteobacteria; order Acetobacterales; family Acetobacteraceae; genus Roseomonas; species Roseomonas radiodurans. Next base: position 882,464 of record NZ_CP189561.1, read on the forward strand.
TCCCGTCAGGCATGGGCCTGCTCCGCCGCGCCGGAGACGCCGGGATCGGTGCCGAGATAGGCCGCGATCACCTCCGGATTACGCGAGACCTCGGCATAGGGCCCCTCCGCCAGCACCCGCCCGCGGGTCAGCACGGTGATCGCGTCGCAGAGCCCCTCCACCACCTTCAGGTTGTGCTCGACCATCAGCACCGTGCGCCCCTGCGCCACGCGACGCACCAGGGCGACGATCCGGTCCACGTCCTCGTGCGTCATGCCGGCCGTCGGTTCGTCCAGCAGCATCATCGTGGGGTCAAGTGCGAGGGTCGTCGCGATCTCCAGCGCCCGCTTGCGCCCATAGGGCAACGTCCCCGCCGCCACGTTGGCATAGGAGGTCAGGCCCACATCGCCCAGCAGCTCCATTGCCCGGTCCTCATAGACCCGCAGCGCGGACTCCGACCGCCAGAAGTCATAGCTGCCGCCGCGCTGCCGCTGCAGCGCCACGCGCACGTTCTCCAGCACCGTCAGATGCGGGAACACCGCGGAGATCTGGAAGGATCGCACCAGCCCCAGCCGTGCAACCTCCGCCGGTTGCATCCGCGTGATGTCCCGCCCGCCATAGCGGATCGTTCCGCGCGTCGGCTGGAGGAACTTCGTCAGCAGGTTGAAGCAGGTGGTCTTGCCCGCGCCGTTGGGGCCGATCAGACCGTGGATCGTCCCGCGCCGGACGCGCAGCGCGACGTCGGACACCGCGACGAAGCCGCGGAACTCCTTCGTCAGCCCCTCGGTTTCGAGGATGAAGTCCGTCAACCCGGTACGCCCCGCTGCCCCGGGCGGCTCTCGCCGCCCACCCTGTCGCGCCCACGCCGTACGTGCGGCGGGAGTCGCCGCGAACCATGCCGGGGCCGCCGAACCCGCGCAAGCGCCCCGTCGGGGCCCGCCAGGACGGCACGCTTCGCCCCATCATCCGGACGATCGACAGGCCAAGAGCCGCGTTACGAGAACTCGACCGGTCCTCGGACGGAGACGGCAAGGACGACCCGCGCGTGACTGTAGCAGAGCCACCCCTCCCCTCGCGCCTCGGCCGCCTGGGAAGCCTTCTCCTGCGGGAGATGCCGGCCCTCGCCGGCCTCGCCCTCGTCGCCGGGGCGGTGCTCGCCTTCGCGTGGATCGGCTCGGAGGTGACGGAGGGCGAGACCCACGCCTTCGACCGTCGCATCCTCCTCGCGCTCCGCGACCCCATCGACCCCGCGAACCCGCTCGGCCCCCGCTGGTTCGAGGAGGCGATGCGGGACGTCACCGCGCTCGGGAGCCACGTCATCCTGGGCTACGTCACGCTGACCGTGCTCGGATACCTGTTCCTCACCCAGCGCCGGGCGGCCGCGCTCTTCGTCGGTGCGGCCGCGGTCAGCGGGATGATCGCCAGCAGCCTCCTGAAGATCGGCTATGACCGCCCGCGCCCCGACCTCGTGCCGCACGCGGTGGAGGTCTACACCGCCAGCTTCCCCAGCGGCCACGCGATGCTCTCGGCCGTGACCTACCTCACCCTCGGCGCGCTGCTCATGCGGGTGCAGCCAAGCCGCCGCGTCAGGAGCTTCGTGCTGGGGATGGCGATCCTGACCACGCTGATGGTCGGCATCAGCCGCGTCTATCTGGGCGTCCACTGGCCGACGGACGTGATGGCGGGGTGGTGCTTCGGTGCCGGCTGGGCGGTGATCTGCTCGATGGCCGCCTTGCTCTGGATACGGCGCCGGGCAGGACGGGGAAGAATGGTCGGAGCGGCGGGATTCGAACCCACGACCCCCAGTCCCCCAGACTGATGCGCTACCAGGCTGCGCTACGCTCCGACGCGGCGGGGTCTAGCACCCGTCCGCCCGCGCCTCAAGCCGCCGAAGCGCCGCCTCCGGCGAGAAGGCGAAGCTCCCGCGCGATCGCCTCCAATTCGTCGAGCAGGCTGCGCAGCGCCGGCTCGGACGGCCCCTCGGGCAGCAGGTCGGGCTGCCCGGCGTCCACGTCATCCGCGGCGCCGGCGCCCTCCAGCCCGCCATCCCGCAGAAGCCGCTGCACGCCCTTGATGGTGTAGCCCTGGGTGTAGAGCAGGTCGCCGATCCGGCGCAGGAGGTTGATGTCCTCCGGCCGGTAATAACGGCGCCCGCCGCCGCGCTTCAGCGGCTTCAGCTGGGGGAACTTCGTCTCCCAGAACCGAAGCACGTGCTGCGGGATGTGCAGGTCTTCGGCCACCTCGGAGATGGTGCGAAACGCATTGGGCGACTTCCGCGCGCGGGACGGCGCCTCGCCGCCCGGGCTCAGCCCCTCCGGCGGAACCGGTTCGATGTCGCCGAGCATGGTCACGTCGCCCATCCCTGTCCCAGTCAATCGTCACGCCCATCCGCATCCGGCGCCTCGCCGTTGATGCGGGCCTTCAGCACCTGGCTCGCTCGGAACGAGAGGACGCGCCGGGGGGTGATGGGCACCTCCACCCCCGTCTTCGGGTTGCGCCCGATCCGCTGCGCCTTCTGCCGGACCGAGAAGGTCCCGAAGGCCGACAGCTTCACCGCCTGCCCCGCCTGCAGCGCGGCGGAGATCCGCTCCAGCACGCTCTCCAGCAGCGCCGCGCTCTCGTTCCGAGAGAGCCCGACCTGCATGTAGATGGCTTCGGCCAGTTGTGATCGGGTGACGGTGTTCATGTCCGGCGGGCACCCCCGGGCGGGACACTCGGCCCGAAGGGGCAGTCCGGTCAACGCCTTGGGCGCCAAGTGCGGATTCTCGAATCCACAGTGTTGCGCGGAGTCCGCAGACTCGATCCGGCCCCGTTCGGAGGCTCTGCCCGTCACTCCCGGGCACGCGCGGTGCCCCAGCGGGCCCGCTCACCGGCTACGGTGACGCTAGAAGCGCGCGAGCGCCGCCCCCCAGGTCAGCCCGCCGCCGATCGCCTCCATCAGGACGAGGTCGCCCTCCCCGATCCGCCCGTCCCGCGTCGCCTCGGCGAGCGCGAGCGGGATAGACGCCGCCGAGGTGTTGGCGTGCCGGTCCACCGTGACCACCACGCGCTCCGGCGGTAGGCCGAGCTTGCGCCCCATCGCCTCGATGATCCGGAGGTTCGCCTGGTGGGGGACGAGCCAGTGCACGTCTTCCTGCTTCAGCGCGTTCGCCGCCAGCGCCTCGTCCACCGCGCTCGCCAGCTTCGACACGGCGTGGCGGAAGACCTCCCGCCCAGCCATGCGGAACAGCCCCTGCTCCACCTGAAGGATGTCGCCGTGACGCCCGTCGGAATGCAGGTGCGTGGACAGGATACCCCGCTGCCCCGCCACGTCGGAGGCCCGCAGGAACACCGCCCCCGCGCCGTCGCCGAACAGCACGCAGGTCGTCCGGTCCGTCCAGTCGAGCAGCCGGGTGAAGGCCTCCGCCCCGATGACCAGGACGCCGCGCGCCTGCCCTGCCCGCACCATCGCGTCGGCAACACCCAGGGCATAGATGAAGCCCGTGCAGGCCGCCGAGATATCGAAGGAGTAGCCCCGGGTGATGCCGAGCTTCGCCTGGACCCGCGTCGCGGTGGAGGGAAACACGGCGTCCGGCGTCGCGGTCGCGAGGATCACCGCGTCCACCTCCGCCACCTCGGAACCCGCCTGGGCTAGCGCCTTGCGGGCGGCCTCGGCGGCCATGTCGGAGACGGTCTCCCCGTCCGCGACCATGTGGCGCTGACGGATGCCCGTGCGCTCCACGATCCAGGCGTCGGAGGTGTCGAGCCCGTACGCCTCGGCGAGACCGTCGTTGCTCAGGACGCGCGCGGGCAGGTAGCCGCCCGTGCCCGCGATCACGGCGCGCAGGGTCAACCGCGGGTCTCCGCCGCGGCCGGGCGCGTGCCCAGCCGCGCCACTCCTTCACGGATGCGCTCGTTGAAGCGATGCGTCACCATGTCCATCCCGACATCCACGGCATGGGCGAAGCCGAGGGCGTCCGTTCCGCCATGGCTCTTCACCACCACCCCGTTCAGCCCGATCAGCACGGCGCCATTGTAGCGCCGCGGGTCCATCCACTCGCGCAGCCGGTCCAGCGCGGGACGCGCGAGCAGGTAGCCGAGGCGCGCGGGAATGGACGAATTGAACACCTGACGGAGAAGCGTACCGACGAGCTTCAGCGCCCCCTCCCCGGTCTTCAACGCGACGTTGCCGGTGAATCCGTCCGTCACGACCACGTCCACGGTGCCCGCGGTGATGTCGTGACCTTCCACGAAGCCGCGGAAGCCCGCGCCGATATGGCTGTCGCGCAGGATCTCGGCCGCCTGGCGCACGCGCTCGTCGCCTTTCAACTCCTCGGACCCCACGTTCATCAGCCCGATCGTGGGATTCGGGAGCCCGAGCACCGCCCGCGCGAAAGCGTCGCCCATCACCGCGAACTCGACGAGGTTCCGCGCCTCGTAGGTGACGTTCGCCCCCAGATCGAGCAGCACCACATCGCCACGCGCCGACGGGCCGATCGCGGCCAGGGCCGGCCGGTCCACGCCGGGCATTGTCCGCAGCACGACCTTCGCCAGCGCCATCAGCGCGCCCGTATTCCCCGCGGACACCACGCCGTCCGCCTCCCCTGCCGCCACCGCGTCGATGGCCAGCCGCAGCGAAGAGTTCCGCACCCGCAGGGCAGCGGTCGGCTTCATGTCGCCGGGAATGGAATCCGGCGCGTGCCGGATGCGGCAGACGGCCGCGGCCCGCTTGCGAAGGGCCAGCGCGCCGCTGATCCGGGCCTCGTCGCCGACCAGCAGGAAGCGCGCCTCCGGATGGCGCTCCGCGGCCTGCTCCAACCCATCGAGGACGGATTCCGGCGCGTGGTCGCCGCCCATGGCGTCGATCGCCAGGTGGTAACGCTCAGCCGCGACCGAGGTCTCGGCGCCGGCGGGTGCGGGTGCCGGCACCTCCGGCCTCTCCCTGTCCGACTGCGTCAGACGCGGACGGCGTGCTTCGCGTCCTTGCCGGCCGCGACCACCTCGCGCCCGTCATAGAAGCCGCAGGACCGGCACACGTTGTGCGGGCGGCGCAGCTCGCCGCAGTTCGGGCAATCGGCGTGCGCCTCGGTGCCCAGCGCCTCGTGGCTGCGGCGCATGCCGCGGCGGGACGGCGAAACTTTTCTCTTCGGAACGGCCATTGGTGCCGGGCCTCTCTATGCAGACGTCGCGCGTGCTGACGGAATTCAGGAAGGGGCGCGCCTTACCACCCGCCCCCCGCGGGAGCAAGGGCCGCGGCGGCGTGGCTCATTCGCGCCGCAGGCGGCCCAGGGCCGCGAAGGGAGACGCCGTGCCCGGGTCTCCCGCCTCCTCCGGAAGCACGGCGTCCGGCGCGCGCGGATAGGGATCGAGGGCGAGCGACAACCCCTGCGCCACCTCCTCCCCCAGGTCCACGCTGCCGTCCGGCTCCGATTCGATCTCCTCCGGCCCCTCCTCCAGCTCGTCGGAGGGCTCCTCTCCCGGCGGGAGGATCCGCCAGTCGATCTGCTCCTCCACCCGCTGCGGCACAGGCTCGAGGGTCACGACGCAGGCCTGTGAGAGCTCCGCCCGCAGCACACCCCGCGCGCGCAGCGTCCCGCCGGGCGCCGGCTTGAGGGCGATCTCGGCGGTCAGGGAATCCAACCCCAGCAAACCCAGCCGCTCCGCCAATGCGGCGCGCTCGGCCTCCGTCGCCTCGAGCCGTTCCGTCCGGCCCTCCGGACCCACGGCACCGGGGGCGAGCATCCGCCGGAACTCCCGGATCATGCGGGCACCATCGCCGGGGCCTGGCCGGCCAGCAGGGCCTCCAGCCGCTCCGACGCGAGCGCCGAATCGAGTTCGAGCGCGTGGTCGGCCAGTCGCGCCGGCGCCCCGTCCGGCGCCGCCCCCGCCCAGACGTTGCGGGCCAGCGCCTCCTCCAGCGCCGGCCGGTCCCCCGCCACCAGAGCCGCCTCATAGGCGCGGGCCCGGCCGTGGAAGCCCTCCCACATCCGCTTCACCCGGCGTCCGACCACGTTGTCCCCCACCCCCATCTCCCGCAGGTTGAGGTCCATGTCGGAGAACATCGCGTCGAACACCGCCTGGGCCAGCGCCGGGCCGCGCGGGTCGGCATCCCCCCGCAGGCGCCGGATGAGCAGCGCGGCATGAAGGCAGACGAGCTCGAAGCGCCCCTCCACGGTATCGGGCACGCCCCCGGGCCCGAACAGGGCCGGGTCCCGGGCGGCGGTGACGGCGGCCGTATAAAGCGCAAATCCCGCCCGCTCATGCGGGCGACGGCGCAGAAAGCCGAACAGGGGCGCCTCCCTTCCCGGGGCCCCGATCGCCGCGGTTGACCGGCGCACGGGGCAGTGGCAACTGAGCCCGCGAGATGGCCCCCCTTCACGCCCCCGTCAATCGGCCCCTCGCTCCCCGTCGTGGGCGCGCGCCGTGGCTCGCCGCCCTGCTGGCCGCCAGCCTGGCCGGGTGCAGCTTCTTTCAGGCGCCGCCCCAGCTCCGCGGCAACCGCGTGGATGCGGAGCAGCTCCGGGAGATCAGCCCGGGCGTCCAGACGCGGGCCGACGTCCAGGCGCTGCTCGGCTCCCCGACGGTCACCGGCACCTTCGATCAGGACCGCTGGTATTACGTCAGCGCTACCAGCCGGATCCGCCCCGCCCGGACCCCGACGGTGGAGGATCAGCGCGTGGTGATGATCACCTTCAACCAGCGCGGCGTCGTCCAGTCCGTGGAGGAGATCGACCCGGCCCAGATGCGCAACGTGCAGGTGGTGGACCGGACCACGCCGGTGCCGGGCAATGACCGCTCCCTCCTTCAGGCCCTGTTCGGTAATATCGGCCGCTTCGGCACGCCGGTCGGCGGCAGCAACCAGAGCGGCCCCGGGCCGGCCGCGCCGGCGCCCTGATCCCGCGCCCAAGAAGGGCCGCGGCAGCGGCAGTGCCGCCATGACCTGACATGGGGGGCTGCGGCGCCGCACGGGGCTTCCCGGCCTCGGCGGAACCGGTCCATACGGCCCCATGTCCGAGAGCGCGCTCAACCTCCCTGCCCAGGTCCTCGCCCATGAGCGCGGCAACGTCGCCCGCCTCGTGATCGCCCAGGCGATGGCGGGCGCGAACGCCACCATCGTCTACGCGACCGCCGGCGTCGTCGGGAACACCCTGGCCCCGGACAGGGCGCTGGCCACCCTTCCCGTCTCGGTCTTCGTCTGCGGCATGGCGGCCTGCACCCTGCCCTCGGGCTACGTCGCCGGGCGCTTCGGCCGCCGGGCGAGCTTCCTCCTCGGCACGCTCTGCGGCGGCCTGACCGGTCTGATCGCCTGCCTGGCCGTGCTGCTCGGGAATTTCTGGCTCTTCTGCGCTGGCACCTTCTTCGGCGGCGCCTACGCGGCCGTCGTGCTCTCCTTCCGCTTCGCCGCGGCCGAGTGCGTCTCCCCCGATCGCCGGGCCCGTGCGATCTCCGCCGTCATGGCGGGCGGCATCGCGGCCGGGGTGATCGGTCCGCAACTCGTCACCCACACGATGGACCTCTGGCCGCCCTTCCTCTTCGCGGCGACCTACCTCGCCCAGGCGGCCCTCGCGGTCCTCTGTGCCTTTGTCCTCGTCGGGGTCCGGCTGCCTACCCCCAAGCGGTCCACCACGGGGACCGGCCGTTCCCTGGCGGAGATCGCGGTCCAGCCCCGCTTCATCGCGGCGGTGCTGGCGGGCGTCATCTCCTACCTCATCATGAACCTGATCATGACCTCCGCCCCGCTCGCGATGCGGCTCTGCGGCCTTTCGCAGGAGAACGCGAATCTCGGACTGCAGTGGCACGTCATCGCGATGTACGCGCCGTCCTTCGTCACGGGCCGGATCATCACGCGCATCGGCGCCCCGCGGGTGGTGATCATCGGCCTGATCCTGATCGCCGCCGCAGCCGCGGTCGGCCTGACCGGGATCACGGTCGCCCATTTCTGGGTAACGCTCGTGCTGCTCGGCCTCGGCTGGAACTTCGGCTTCATCGGCGCCTCGACGATGGTGGTCGAGTTCCATCGGTCCGAGGAGAAGAACAAGGTCCAGAGCCTCAACGACTTCGTCGTCTTCGGTCTGATGGTCCTCGGCTCCTTCGCCTCTGGCGGGCTGCTGAACGCCTATGGCTGGGAGATGGTGTGCTGGGTGGCCATCCCGCCGCTCGCAATGGCCGGCGCCACCCTCTGGGCCACCGGCGCGCTGCGGGTCCGCGCCGCCCGGTAGCGCCGGGGACGCCCGGTCAGAAGTGGCTCCAGCCGCCCCGCCGCAGGTCGAGCGTCCCGCCACCGGCGCCGCGCACCGCCACCTCCGGCGGGCCGTCGCGGAAATGCCCGATCCGCGTCACGAGCGTCCCGGTGGCCTCCCCCGCCATCCGGACCCGTTCCGCGGCTCCGGGATCGGCCGCGAAGAGCAGTTCGTAGTCATCCCCGCCCGTCGCGAGCCGCGGCAGCCAGTCCGGCGCGGCTTCCACCTCGCGCCGCGCCGCCGCTGACAGCGGCAGGGCGCCGAGGTTCAGCTCCGCCCCCACGCCGCCCGCCCGGCAGAGATGGCCTAGGTCCTGCACCAGCCCGTCCGACACATCCATCGCCGCCCGCGCGACGCCTCTCAGCGCCACACCAAGGGCCAGCCGTGGCTCGGGCAGCCGATATTGCCGCGCGAGATGACCCTCTGCGTCCGCCGCCACCCGCCCCTGCAGCACCGCGAGCCCCAGCGCGCCGTCCCCGATCGTCCCGGACACCCAGAGATCGTCCCCGGCCCGCGCCCCGGACCGGCGCAGCGCCGCACCCGGCGGCACCGTCCCCAGAATGGTCAGCGACAGGCAGGCCGGTCCCGGGGTGGACACCGTGTCCCCGCCCAGCACGTGCAGCCCGAAGGCAGACTGATCCTCCGCCAGCCCGGCCACGAAGCCGCGGAGCCAGGCTTCCCCCCGCCCGCGCGGCAGCGCCGTGGTCATGAGGTAGGCCAGCGGCTCCGCCCCCATGGCCGCCAGGTCGGACAGGTTCACCCGCAGCAGCTTCCGCCCGACGGTCTCGGGCGGGTCGTCAGGAAGGTAATGAACCCCCTCCACCATCGCGTCTGCCGCCAACACCAGTTCCCGCCCGGCGGGGGGCGCGAGCACCGCCGCATCGTCCGACAGGTCGAGCGCCCCCTCCCCGGCCAGCGGCCGGAAGTGGCGGGCGATCAGGTCGAACTCGGCGGGCAGGCTCATCGGCGCGGCGCCGCGCCGGGCCTCACGGCCGGGCGGCGAACTCGTCGGCCCGCATCCGGCGGGCGAGCGAGTCCAGCACCCCGTTCGCGAAGCGCGGCTCCTCCCCGTCGAAGAAGCCGTGGGCGATGTCCATGTACTCGTTGATCACGACGCGGGCCGGCGTGTCGGTGCCGCCCCAAAGCTCCGCCGCGGCGGCGCGCAGCAGCGCCCGCAGCACCGGGTCCAGCCGGTCCAGCGACCAGCTCGCCGAGAGATGCGCCGAGATGGTCGCATCGATCGTCTCAGCGTTCTTGGCGACACCCCGCACGATCTTCCCGAAGAGCGGCACATCCGCCTGGGGCACCCGCCCGTCCTCGAAGCCCGCATCGCTGCCCAGCGTGCCGATCCGGTGCCGCACGAACTGGTCGATCACCGCCTCCGGGCTCTCGCCGCCCGCCTCGGCCTGGAACAGGGCCTGCACGGCCGCCACGCGCGCCCCCGTTCGGGGACGCCCGGCATTCGGCCGCTTCGCCGCCGGCGCCTTCATCGCGACCCCCCGAATCTTCGCGCCAGCGCCACCTGCCCGATGAGGGCCTGCGCCGCCTCCACGCCTTTGTTGTGCCGGTCCGGCGAGGACCGGGCCACCGCCTGCTCAATCGTGTGGACCGTCAGCAGCCCGAAGCCGATCGGCGCCGCCGTCTCCACCGCGATGTCCATCACGCCGCGGCAGGCCTCGCGGCAGATATGGTCGTAATGGTCGGTCTCGCCCTTCACCACGCAGCCGAAGAGCAGGAAGCCCTCATGCCCGCCGGCCCGCACGGCCATGCGCAGCGCTGCCGGCAGCTCGAAGGCCCCGGCCACGTCCACGACCTCGGTGCTCGCACCGATCCCGTCCAGCACAGCCTGCGCGCCCTCCACCATGCCGCGCACGACGTCGGCATAGTACGGCGCCTGGATGATCAGGACCCGCGGCGGCGGGCCGTCCAGCACGGGCGCGTCCCGGACCGGGGCATCAAGGGTGCTCAAGGCGCATCTCCGATCGGCCGGGTATCCACGACGGTCAGCCCATACCCTTCCAGCCCTACGATGGGCCGGGGATGGTTGGACAGCAGCACCATCTCCCGCACGCCGAGATCCGCCAGGATCTGCGCGCCGATGCCGTAGTCCCGCAGCTCCGGCGCGATCTTCTCGCGCCCCGCGCGCACGCGCTCGGACAGGGCGGTCGCCTTCACGTCACGGATCAGCACGACCGCGCCGCGCCCTTCGCGCCCGATCGCCTCCATCGCCTGGTGCAGTTCCCGCGGGCCGTTCCGCCCGGTGATGTCGGACAGCAGGTTCACCGCGTGCATCCGCACGGGCACCGGCTCCGGCCGGGACAGGTCGCCCTTTACCAGCGCGACATGCTCCCCGTACTCCATCGTATTGGCGTAGATCGCGATCCGCCAGGGCCCGCCCGGCGCATCGTCCAGCACTCCTTCCTCCACCCGCCGCACCAGCCGCTCCGTCCGGCGCCGATGGGCGATGAGGTCCGCGATCGTCCCGAGCTTCAGGTTGTGCCGCTGCGCGAAGGCGACGAGATCGGGCATCCGCGCCATCGTCCCGTCCTCGTTCATGATCTCGCAGATCACGCCCGAGGGGTTCAGCCCGGCCAGCCGCGCGAAGTCCACCGCCGCCTCGGTGTGCCCCGCGCGGACCAGCGTGCCGCCCTCCCGCGCCACCAGCGGGAAGACATGGCCGGGCGTCACGATATGCTCGCGCCCCAGCTCCGGATTGATCGCGACCGCCACGGTGCGGGCCCGGTCCGCCGCCGAGATACCGGTCGAAACCCCGTCCCGCGCCTCGATGGACACCGTGAACGCCGTCTGGTGCCGCGTGCCGTTGCTCTGCGCCATCAGCGGAAGGCCGAGCGCCTCCACCCGCCCGCGCGTCATCGCGAGGCAGATCAGCCCGCGCGCATGGCGCGCCATGAAGTTGATCGCGTCCGGTGTCGCGAACTGCGCCGGGATCACCAGGTCGCCCTCATTCTCGCGGTCCTCGTCATCCACCAGGATGAACATCCGCCCCCGCCGCGCCTCGTCCAGCAGCTCCTCCGTGGGCGAGAGGAAATCAGAGAAACTCGTCGTGCGCGTGGCGACACTCATCCCCGGAACTCCTGCAGCCGCGCGACGTAGCGGGCCAGCATGTCGATCTCGATGTTCACCCGGGCGCCCGGCGTCACTGCGCCGAGCGCCGTGACCTCCGTCGTGTGCGGGATCAGGTTCACGCCGAAGCCGCTGTCCGACACCTCGTTCACCGTCAGCGACACCCCGTCCACCGCGATGCTCCCCTTCTCCGCGACATAGCGCGCGAGGCCCGCCGGAAGTTGGAAGCGCCAGCGATGCGACCCGTTCTCCGGCGTCACCGACAGCACCTCCGCCACCCCATCCACATGCCCGGACACGACGTGCCCGCCCATCTCGTCCCCCAGCCGCAGCGATCGCTCCAGGTTGATGCGCGTCCCCTCCGCCCAGGCGCCGAGCGTCGTACGGGACAGGGTCTCGGCCGAGACCTCCACCTCGAACACGTCCTCGGCTAGCGCGACCACGGTCAGGCAGCAGCCGGAGCAGCAGATCGAGGCCCCGATCGCCACGCCATCCAGCCAGCCCTGCGGCGTGGCGATGGCCAGCCGCATGTCCTGGCCCCCGCCGATGGGCGAGAGACGCGCGATCCGGCCGACGGCGGTGACGATCCCGGTGAACAAGCGAGGGGTCCTGCAAGGGGGCCCCAGGGGATGGCAAGCCCGGCCCGCCCTTGCAAGGGGTCCGGGCGCGGGTCAGCCCGGCGAAGGCAGGAGATCGGCCTCTACCAGCCAGGCGTCGCCCGCCGGCCGCCGCCCGGTGACGCGCAGCATCGGCCGGTCCGCCAGCCGCCCTATACCCAACTCCCGAAGCGCCGGAAGCCCATCGCCCCCCAGTAGGGACGGCGCCGTGAACCAGGCGACCCGGTCCACCACCCCCGCCCGGAGCAGCCCGGCCGAGAGGGCAGCGCCCCCCTCTACCAGCACCCGAGTGATCCCCCGCCCGGTCAGGGCCCGCAGCATCGCCGCCGGGTCCAGCCCGCCCTGAGCGCCTGCCGCTACCTCCAGGATCTCCGCCCCCTGTTGCGTCAACTGCGCCAGCCCCGCCGGCTCGTGCCCGGGGCGGGTCACGATCCAGGCCGGGGCCTCGGCATTGAACAGCCGCGCGCCGAGGGGCGTCCGCAGCCGCGCATCCGCGATCACCCGCACCGTCGGCAGGGGCGCATAGCCCGGCAGGCGGCAGGTCAGCTCCGGATCATCCGCCAGAAGTGTCCCGCTGCCCGCCATCACCGCGTCGTGGCTGCCGCGCAGGGCATGGGCGATCCGCCGCGCCTCCGGGCCGGTGATCCACTGGCTCTCGCCCGTCCGGGTGGCGATCCGCCCGTCCATCGTCGTCGCCAGCTTCAAGGTGACCAGCGGCAGACCCTGCTCCAGCCGCTTGGCGAAGCCGGCGTTGATCCGCCGCGCCTCCTCCTCCAGCAGCCCGACCTCGACCGTGATCCCGGCCTCCCGCAGGCGCCGCAGCCCCTCCCCGTCCACCCGGCGGTCCGGGTCCACCAGAGCGACGACCACCCGCTTCACCCCGGCCGCGACCAGCGCATCGGTGCAGGGCGGGGTTCGCCCCCAGTGGCAACAGGGCTCCAGCGTGACGAAGGCCGTGGCGCCCCGCGCCGCCGGTCCAGCCGCCTTCAGCGCCTCCGTCTCGGCGTGGGGCCGGCCGCCCGCTGCCGTCCGCCCGCGCCCGACCACGCGCCCGTCCCGCACGATGACGCAGCCGACCGAGGGGTTGGGCCACACATTCCCCAGCCCGCGCGCGGCGAGCGCCAGCGCGGCCCGCATATGCTGTTCGTCAGACACGGGCCGCCGTTTGCTCGCCCGTTCAGGGAATGTCCAGGGAGCCCAGGAAGGCCTGGAAGTCCCGCGGCTCGCTGAAGTTCTGATAGACGCTGGCGAAGCGCACATAGGCCACGGGGTCCAGCTCCCGCAGCCGCTTCATCACGATCTCCCCGATGGCGCGGGAGGAGGTCTCCTCCCCGCCCTCCGACTCCAGCCGCCGCTGGATCGAGGAGACGATCCGCTCCACCTGCTCCTCGTTCACCGGCCGCTTTCGCACCGCCAGCCGGATGGAGCGCGCCAGCTTCTCCCGGTCGAAGGCTTCCTTCCGCCCGTCGGACTTCGCCACCACGATCTCGCGCAGCTGCACCCGCTCGAAGGTGGTGAAGCGCTCGCCGCAGGCGTTGCAGGACCGGCGGCGCCGAATGCTCGCGCCATCCTCCGCCGGACGGCTGTCCTTCACCTGCGTGTCCTCGGACTGGCAGTAGGGACAGCGCATCCCGCGCCCGCTCTCCTTCTAGCCCTGGTAGATCGGGAAGCGCTGGCAGAGGGCCAGGACCTCCTCGGCCGCCTCCCGCTCCGCCGCGGCATTCCCCTCGGCGCTGTTGGCGCGGGACAGCCCGTCCAGCACTCGCCCGATCAGCCGGGCCACCTGGCGGAACTCCGCCTCCCCGAAGCCGCGGGTGGTCGCCGCCGGCGTCCCCAGCCGCACGCCGGAGGTCACGAAGGGCTTCTCCGGGTCGAAGGGAATGGCATTCTTGTTCACCGTCAGATGCGCCCGCCCCAGCGCCGCCTCCGCCGCCTTGCCGGTGGTGTTCTTCGGCCGCAGGTCCACCAGGACGAGGTGGTTGTCCGTCCCCCCCGTCACCAGCCCGAAGCCCTGCGCCATCAGCTCCTCGCCCAACGCCCTGGCGTTCGCGACCACGTTCCGCGCGTAGGTCCGGAACTCCGGCCGCAGCGCCTCCGCCAGCGCCACCGCCTTCGCGGCGATGACGTGCATCAGCGGCCCGCCCTGCGTCCCGGGGAAGACCGCCGAGTTCAGCTTCTTCGCCAACGCCTCGTCGTTCGTGAGGATCATGCCCCCGCGCGGACCGCGCAGGGTCTTGTGGTTCGTCGTCGTCACGACATGCGCGTGCGGGAACGGAGACGGATGCGCCCCGCCGGCCACCAGCCCCGCGAAATGCGCCATGTCCACGAAGAAGATCGCCCCCACCTCGTCCGCGATCTCCCGGAACCGCGCGAAATCCCAGGTCCGTGCATAGGCCGAGCCGCCACCCACGATGATCTTCGGCCGGCTCTCCCGCGCGATGCGGGCCACCTCGTCCATGTCGATCAGCTGGTCCTCGCGCCGCACCGTATAGGGCGCGACCTTGAACCACTTGCCGGATATGTTGACCGGTGACCCGTGCGTCAGGTGCCCACCCGCCGCCAGGTCCAGCCCCATGAAGGTGTCGCCGGGCTGCATCAGTGCGAAGAACACCGCCGCATTCGCCTGCGCGCCGGAATGCGGCTGCACATTCGCGAAGCCGCAGTCGAACAGCTTCTTCGCCCGCTCGATCGCGAGGTTCTCGACGATGTCGACCTCCTCGCAGCCGCCGTAGTAGCGCTTGCCCGGAAGCCCCTCCGCGTACTTGTTTGTCAGGACGGAGCCCTGCGCCTCCAGGACGGCGCGGGAGACGATGTTCTCGGACGCGATCAGCTCAATCCCGTCCTGCTGGCGAACCAGCTCCCGGCCGATCACCGCGGCGATCTCAGGGTCCGCCTCAGCCAGCGGGGCGGAGAAGAATCGGGCCGTGCTGCCGGCAGGGCTCTGTTCGTTCATGGCGTGCGGGTCCAGTCGGGCGAGAGCTTGAGGACCCGGCGGTCGTGCCGCCCGCCCTCATAGGGGGTGGAGAGAAAGGCGTTCAGCGCGTCGAGCGCCACCTGCACGCCCGTCAGCCGGGCGCCGAAGGCGATCACGTTGGCGTCGTTGTGCGCGCGCGTCAGCCGCGCGCCCGTGACGTCATGCACGTTGGCGCAGCGGATCCCCGCGTGCCGGTTGGCCGCGATGGAGATCCCGATTCCCGTGCCGCAGACGAGCACCCCGTAATGCGCCCGTCCACCGATCACCGCCGACGCAACCGCCGACGCGAAATCCGGGTAATCCACGCTTTCCGGCCCGTGCGTGCCCATGTCGAGCACGGTGTGCCCGGCGCCCTCGAGCGCCTGACGCAGCGCGGCCTTCAGTTCCACGCCAGCGTGATCGGCACCGAGAGCAAGGGTCAGGGAGGGAGCGGCCATGGCCGCTGCCTACCACGGCTTGGGGCCGGCTTGGAACGGCGCCGCTAGTTCTGGGGCGCGGACCCGCCATGCGCGGCCAGGAAGGCCGGCACCCGCCGCAGCGCGTCCGCCCGGGCCGCCTCGTCCGTCCCCATCCGCGCGGTCCCGTCCCCCCGCGCGGTGACGGACAGCCCGGACAACACCCGCATCGGCATGGCGGGCTGGTCGAAGCCGTGCACCGCGCCCGGATACTCCACGACCTCCACCCGCCCAGCGGCCGCAACGCGGGCCGCCGCCCGCCGGCAGGGTCCCGGCGGGGTCCAATCATCCGCACCGCCCAGCAGCATCAGGACAGGCACCGCCGGCTCCCAGACGGGCGGCACCCGCCCGGGCCGGAGGCAGCCGGGGTAGAGCGCCACCGCCCCCCGGATCAGTCCGGGCGGCACCGGCCCCCCGGCGGCGGAAAGCGCCGTGCTGCCGCCATGGGACCAGCCCATCAGGAAGGCGCCACCCCCGGCCGCCCAGGGCTGCGCCGCCGCCCAGGCAGCCGCCGCATGGGCGTCCTCGCGCCGCAGCGTCTCTGGCATGATCCCGTGCTCCGGGCCGGAGCAGACCTGCGTCACGCCCCGGCTCCCGAAGCTGTCCGGGAACACCACGGGATAGCCCAGCGCATTCAGCCGCGCCGCCCAATCCGCCTCCCGCGCCGGCAGGGAGGGTCGCCGGCCCGGCCCGCCGAGACCGCCGCACCCGTGCAAGGCCACGACCGGCACGCCCCGCGCGGCACCCTCCGTCCGAAGCACCAGCCCGCGCAGCGTGACGCCGCCGGGTCCCGGAATGGCCACCTCCTCCGGGGCCGAGAGGGCCGGGCTGGCCATCAGGACGAAGAAGGCGAGCAGGGAGCGGAGCACCCGCCCCCAGCGTTCCGAACGGCCTACGGTTGCACGCCCTTGGCGCCGCCCGCCCATGGCGCGACAAGGCGGCATGATCACCCCCTCCTTCCCGAACGCCCGCCCCCGCCGGAACCGGGTGGATTCCGCCACCCGCCGCCTCGTCGCCGAGAACCGCCTCTCCGTGGACGACCTCATCTGGCCGATCTTCATCATGGAGGGAGAGTCGGCACGATCCGAGGTCGCCTCCATGCCCGGCGTCCACCGCGTCACCCTGGACCGGCTCGCCGACCATGTCGGCCCCGCCGTGGAACTCGGCATCCCCGCCATCGCCCTCTTCCCCATGACCCCGCCCGAGCGGAAGGACGCCGAGGGCACCGAGGCGAAGAACCCCGAAAACCTCATGTGCCGCTCGGCCCGCCTCCTCTCGAAGGCCTTCCCCGACCTTGCCCTGGTCGGCGACGTCGCCCTCGATCCCTACACCGACCACGGCCACGACGGCGTCATCCGGGGGGATTTCGTCGCCAACGACGAGAGCCTGGAGGTCCTGACTGCCCAGGCCGTGGTCCAGGCCGAGGCCGGCATCGGGATCATCGCCCCTTCCGACATGATGGATGGCCGCGTCGGCGCCATCCGCGCCGCCCTCGACTCCCGGGGCCTGATCCACACGCGGATCATGTCCTATGCCGCCAAGTACGCCTCCGCCTTCTACGGCCCTTTCCGGGACGCGGTCGGTTCCGGCAAGGCGCTCAAGGGCGACAAGAAGACCTACCAGATGAACCCCGCCAACTCGGACGAGGCGCTGCGGGAGGTCGCCATGGACCTGGCCGAAGGCGCGGACATGGTCATGGTCAAGCCCGGCATGCCCTACCTGGACATCGTCCGGCGCGTGAAGGAGCGCTTCGCCGTCCCGACCTTCGCCTACCAGGTCAGCGGCGAGTACGCGATGATCACCGCCTCCGCGCAGAACGGCTGGATGGACCGGGAGTCGGCGATGATGGAGAGCCTTCTGGCCTTCAAGCGCGCCGGCGCCGACGGCGTCCTCACCTATTTCGCGCCGGAGGCCGCCCACCGCCTTCGGGTGGGCTGAGGCGGTCCGCGCCCGGCAGCACGCCGGGCGCGGACCTCGCGATCACGTCCGCGGTTGCGGGCGCGGGCGCGGGCGCACCGGACGCATGGCCGGCCGCGCCATCGGCGCCGCCCCGGCAAAGGCCGCCTTCAGCTCCGCGCCGACGAAGGCCTGCGCGTCCTTCGCCTTCGTCAGCACGGCGTCCGCCCCGAAGAACTCGTGTGTCACGCCCGGATAGACCCGCGCATTCACCGACACCCCCGCGGCGCGCAGCGCATCCGCCAGCCGCGTGCCGTCATCCGCCAGCGGATCGATCTCCGCGTTGACCAGGATCGTCCGCGGCAGCCCGCGCAGGTTGGCCCGCCGATAGATGTCCAGACGCGGATCCTGCAGGTCCTGCGGCCCATTGGTGTAGTTCTGCACGAACCACAGCACCATCGGCTTGTTCAGCGGCCGGGCGTTGGCGAAACTGTTGTAGGACGGCGTCTCCGTATCCGTCCCGCCGACCGGATACACCGCGACGATCGCGCGCGGCATCGTCAACCGGCTATCGCGCGCGAAGATCGCGGCGTTGATCGCCAGATTGCCCCCCGCGCTCTCGCCCGCGACCGCGAGCCGCGTCGGATCACCGCCGATCGTCGCGGCGTTCACCGCCAGCCAGGAATAGGCGATGGCCGCATCCTCATGCGCGCCGGGGAACCGCACCTCCGGCCCCTGGCGATAGCGCACCGCGATGACGATCGCCCCCGTCTCGGCCGCGATCGCGCGGGCGGAGGAGTCGTATACGTCGGGATTCGCGATCACCCAGCCGCCGCCGTGAAAATACAGCACCACCGGCAGCGGCCCTGCCGAGGCCGGCTGCGGGCTGTACAGGCGTCCCATCGCAGAACGCCCGCCGATGCTCATCGTGATCTCTTCGACGCGCTCCATCGGCCGCATCGTCGGAACGCGGCCGAGCGCGATGGTGCGGGCCTGCACGGCATTGGCGATGTTCGGCTGGCGGCGCGCCTCCGCGGGCGTCAGCGTCTCGATCGGCCGCGGCCCGAGGCCGACGAAGCTCTCCAGCAGCCCCTTCATCTCGGGATCGGCGCGGCCCGACGGATCCGCGGGAACCCCCATCCGGTCGGTGGGCGAGGCGCAGCCGGCGCCCAGCCCCGCCAGGCCAAGCGGGAGGATCAGCGCATTGCGCCGCGAAAACAGGTTCATATGGGGGATATCTCCGGCAAGTGCCGGACCGGCACTGCCGGGGCTCAACGTCTCATTCCCGACACGGTTGCTCGGATTAGAGCCGGAGGAACCCCGCCACGGCGCCGGTCTGCGCCGGATCAGTGAGAGCGGGCGCGTGCCCGCAGCGGGGCACGGTCAGCACCTCCACCCCGTCGCGCGCGCCCATCGCCGCCGCCGTCGTCGCGTCCAGCAGATCGCTCTCGGCACCCCGTAGAACGAGGACGGGCTGCGCCAGCGACTCCCACAGCCGCCAGAGATCGACATCCTCGATCGGGTTGCCGAGCATCGGCGCCGCGATCGCCGGATCGTAATGCTGCACCACGCCGCCCTCGGGCGTGCGCCGCGCGCTCGTCTGCGCCAGATGGCGCCACTCCGCATCGGACAGGATTCCGAACGGCGCATGAATGAGCCGGAGATGGGCCTCCAGTTCCTCCAGGTCCCGGAACACCGGCCGTAGCGCGAGGTAGGCCGCAATCCGCCGCAATGCGGAGGCGGGGATAAAGGGTCCTACGTCGTTCAAGACGATCCGCCGCGGCGCGTGCTCCCCGCCGGCCACCGCCATGCCGATCAGCCCCCCCATGGACGTCCCGACCCAATCGCAGTCCCGCCCCAGCCCGCGCAGGAGCTGCTGGAACGCCATCGCGTAGACCGGCACGGAGTAGAGCGCCGGATCCGGCAGCCAGTCGCTGAACCCCCGCCCGAACACGTCCGGGCAGATGACCCGCCGCCCCTGGTCCGCCAGCACCGCCGCCAGCGCGTCGAAGTCCCGCCCCGTCCGCGTCAGACCGTGCACGCAGATCACCGGCGCCCCGTCCACCGGCCCCCACTCCACCCAGCGCAGCGTCGCCGCGACCGTGCCGAGGTCGCAGCGCAGATGCCCCGGCCGAGGCTCGTCAGGCGATGCCATCGGCCCGCAGCTTCGCAATCTCGGATGCCTCCAGCCCGAAGGCCGTCAGCACCTCCTCCGTGTGCTGCCCCAGGACCGGCGCCGCGCTGCGATAGCTCGGCGGCGTGGCGGAGAGCCGCACGGGATTGGCGATCACCTGCACCCGCTCGCCGGAGGCGTGATCCATCTCCACGATCACGCCGCGCGCCTGCACGTGCGGATCGGCGAAGACGTCCTTCAGCGTGTTGATCGGCCCGCAGCCGATCTTCGCCGCCTCCAGCGCCTCGACCCAATCCTTCGTCGTGCGGGACTGCATCACCGGCGTCAGCGTGTCCGTCACGAACTTCCGGTTCTCCACCCGCTTGGCGTTCGTGGCGAAGCGCGGGTCGGCCAGCAGCGCCTCCTGCCCCGTCAGCTTGCAGAAGCGCTCGAAAGTCGGGTCGTTGCCGACCGATAGCACGATATAGCCGTCCTTCGTCGGGAAGACCTGGTACGGCACGATGTTCGGGTGCTGATTCCCCAGCCGTGGCGGGTTCTCCCTCGTGGCCAGGAAGTTCATCCCCTGGTTCGCCAGCCACGCGACATGCGTGTCCAGCATCCCGATGTCGATCCGCTGCCCCTGCCCCGTCGCGTGCCGGTGATTCACCGCCGCCAGCACCCCGATGCAGCCGTAGAGCCCGGAGAACAGGTCCGCCACGGGCACGCCGACCTTCTGCGGCTCCCCCTCGATGTCGCCCGTCAGCGACATCACGCCCCCCATGGCCTGCACCAGCGCGTCATAGCCCGGACGCGGCGCATAGGGCCCCGTCTGCCCGAAGCCGGTGATGGAGCAGTAGATCAGCCGGGGATAGCGGTCCTTCAGGTCCTCCCAGGCCAGCCCATACTTCGCCAGCGCGCCGACCTTGAAGTTCTCGACCAGGATGTCGCACTCGCCCAGCAGCCGGTGGATCACCGCCTGCCCCTCGGGCTTCGAGATGTCGAGCGTGACCGATTTCTTGTTCCGGTTGACCCCAACGAAATACGCGCTCTCCTGCGTCCTCGGCACATAGGGCGGCGCGAAGCCGCGCGTGTCGTCGCCAGCGCCGGGGCGTTCGATCTTGATCACCTCCGCCCCGAGGTCGCCGAGCATCTGCGTGCAGGTGGGCCCCGCCAGCACCCGCGTGAGGTCGAGGACCTTCAGCCCATCCAGCGCCCCGGCCATCAGGAGGCCGCCTTCGCCAGCCGCTTCGCCGCCTTCGAGCCCTTGGGCGGCGGCGCGAGGAGCGCGTCCACCGCGCCCGAGCGCACCACGACCCCACCGCGCGCGAAGGCCTCGTGGTTCCGCTCGATCTCCTCCCGGTCGTACAGGTAGTTGACCATCAGCCCGTGGGACTCCGTCATGCCGCGCGGGGCGGTGTTGCCCAGCCAATTGATCCGTTCAAGCCGGGCGCCGTTCCCCAGATGGAAGCGCGCCACCGGATCCATCCGCGCCCCCGGCCCCGGATCGGTCAGGTATTGCGCGCAGAGCCGCATCAGCGCCGGCCGCAGCGCCTCGGACTTCAGAACGTCCGTCGCCCAGTCCGGGTCGGACAGCGGCAGCGCGAGTTCGGCCGCCGCGTCGTCCGTCTCCATCCGCCGGTCCAGCCAGCGCCGGAAGCCCGGGATCGGCGACAGGGTGGAGAAGCGGACGAGCTGCGGCAGCTCCGCCTTCAGGTCCTCGACCACCTGCTTGATGAGGAAATTGCCGAAGGAGATCCCGCGCAGCCCGTCCTGGCAGTTCGAGATGGAGTAGAAGATCGCCGTATCCGCCGCTTCCGCCCGCGCCTCAGCCCCGGCCTCGCCCTCCGCCGCTAACAGCGGCTGCACCGCCGAAGCGAGGCCCTGCACCAGCGCCACCTCCACGAAGATCAGTGGCTCATGCGGCAGGGCCGGGTGGAAAAAGCCGAAGCAGCGCCGGTCCGCGGCGAGCCGCCGCCGCAGGTCGTGCCAGCCGGCGATCTCGTGCACGGCCTCGTACTCGATCAGCTTCTCCAGCACCGCCGCCGGCGTCTGCCAGTCGATGCGCCGGAGCTGCAGGAACCCCCGGTTGAACCAGGAGGTGAAAAGGTGGTGCAGATCGCGCTCAAGCGGCGAGAGCGACGGATCGTGCCGCATCGCCCCCAGCACCTGCCGCCGCATCTCCACCAGCGCGGCGGTACCGCCCGGCGACATATTCATCCGGCGCAACAGCTCCTGCCGCGGTGGCTCCGCGCAGTGGCCCAGGCGCGCCGCATTTTCCGCCGTCGGATCGGCCAGGTAGATCTCCGCCGCCTCCCGCAGCTTGTCGTGGCGCGGGCCGTAATTCTCCGCCAGGTGACGGTGGAAGGCCGCCCGGCTGGACGGGTCCAGGCCCCGCAGCGCTGTCATCAGGTCCCGCGCCACCGCGGCGCCCGAAGCCTCGCCCCGCTCCGTCAACAGCGAATCGGCCAGTTCCTTGGCCCGGTCCAGCGGCAGGGAAGCCCCGACGACCGGCGCGAAGGCCCGTCCCCGGTCGGCGATCGAGGACCAGAGCCGCTCGATCCAGGACCGGGAGGCCGGGATGTTCGCAGCCTCCACGGGCACCTCGCTCGTTTCGGCCTCAGACATTCCCCGCTCCCCTGGTCGGCGCCGGATCGGCGTCAAAGCAAGATTGGAGGCGGCCCCGGACGGCGGCAAGGCGCCACGCCGTCACGTCCCGAGCAGGCATCCGGATGTGCAGGTGCAGCACGGCGCCGGGCCGCGTCTTGCCCTTGGCCGCCGGCCCGGCGCATACCCGGCCATCATCGCCCGCTCCCAAGACGGAGGACACGCCATGCTGGACCGCCCGCACCCGACGCCCGAGGCGCCGCTGACCGATCCCTTCGCGCTCGCCAAGGCGATGTCCGGCTTCCACTTCATCGGCGGCCGCTACGTCCCCGCCACCTCCGGCAAGACCTTCGCTGTCGTGAACCCCGCCACGGGTCAGGAAGTCGCCCGCGCCGCCGAGGGCGACGCCGCCGACGTCGAGGCCGCCGTCACGGACGCCGCCCGTGCCCAGAAGGAATGGGCCAAGACCCCCGCCCGCAAGCGCGGCGCCCTCGTCGCCCAATGCGCCGCCCTGATGCGGACGCATGTGGAAGAACTCGGCCGCTTGATCGCACTGGAGACCGGCAAGGCGCTCCGCACCGAGAGCCGCGTCGAGGCGAACACCGTCGCCGACATCCTCGAGTTCTTCGGCGGCCTCGGCGGCGAGCTGAAGGGCGAGACCGTCCCCTTCGCGCCCGAGGTGCTGTCCGTCACTGTCCGCGAGCCCCTGGGCGTGGTCGGCGCGATCATCCCCTGGAACGTGCCGATGCTGCTGATGGCGCTGAAGGTCGCGCCTGCCCTCGTCGCCGGCAACACCGTCGTCGTAAAGAGCGCCGAGGAAGCCCCCCTCGCCGTCCTCCGAATCTGCGAGCTGATGAACCGCGTCCTGCCCGCCGGTGTCTTCAACATGGTCTCCGGCTTCGGCCCGGAATGCGGCGCCCCGCTCGTCGCCCACCCGAAGGTCCGCAAGGTCACCTTCACCGGCTCCGTCGAGACCGGGAAGATCGTCTACAAGACCGCCGCCGAGAAGCTCATCCCCGTCACGCTGGAGCTCGGCGGCAAGTCGCCGATGATCGTCTTCGCCGACTGCGACTTTGAGAAGACGCTGAACGGCGCCCTCACCTCCATGCGCTTCACCCGCCAGGGCCAGTCCTGCACCGCGGCGTCCCGCATCTTCGTGGAGCGCCCGATCTTCCAGCGCTTCGTGGACGAGATGGCGGCCCGCGTCGACAAGATGATCATGGGCGACCCGCTCGACGAAAAGACGGACATCGGCACCATCATCTCGGACGGCCAGTTCGAGAAGGTCCAGGGCTTCATCGAGGAGGGCAAGGCCACCGCGGGTGCTACCGGCCGTGCCTGCTCCGCCATGCCGTCCGACCCCGCGCTGAAGAAAGGCCTCTTCATCCAGCCTCACATCTTCACCGGCCTGGACAAGTCCAGCCGTCTGGTGCGTGAGGAGATCTTCGGCCCCGTCACCTGCGTCATGCCCTTCGACGATGCCGAGGCGGTGCTGGAGGAGGCGAATGACAGCGAGTACGGCCTCGCCGCCTCGCTCTGGACGAACAACCTGAAGGTCGGCCTCACCCTCGCCCACAAGCTTGAGGCGGGCCTCGTCCAGATTAACCAGAACCTCGTCGTCCAGGCCAACCTGTCCTACGGCGGCGTGAAGTCCTCCGGCCTCGGCAAGGAAGCCTCGCTCGAGGCGATGCTGGAGCACTTCACCCACAAGAAGACGATCATGGTGAACATGGCTTGAGGCTTCGTCGCCGGGCGCGCGCGATCCGCATCGCGCCGTGCCCGGCAGCGGTCAGAGTTCCTCGAACTTCCGCGGGACGGGCCCGCCCCGGAGGCGCCCGCGGAGGCGCTCTACATGCTCCTGCCGAATGAGGACGGTGGCGCGTAGGTCGGCCAGGATGCCGCGGGCCATCGGCGCCAGCCAGGTCAGGCCATCGCGCTCCAGCCGCTCGACCGTCGCCCTCTGCGCGAGCGCCATCGTCTCGGCCTCGGCGACCAGGCGCTCTGCCTCCTGGAGGCTGGCGGGGTGAAGGGGCATGACGGTTCCTGGACGGCAGTCTCAAAACACTAGACGTCCAACCTTACATTACGCTGACAGTTTCTCTAGGCAGAAAACTGAACTCAGTTTTTGATCGCCCGCGCCGAAAACGGTGCCCTGCTTCACCTCGCCAGACAACGGGCAGGGCCGGTGAGGCAGCCGCAGCGCCTGTCGGCCCTGATGGCTACGACTCAGGCCCACCCCTCCCCGCTCCGATCTGCAGACCACCGGATTTCGCGGTGCCTCAGAGGAGGCGCCAGAGCGGCCTCGCCGCCCGGGCCAAGTCCCCGACCGACCCGCCCCGTCTCACCTCACCCGAAGCAGCGCACCGACACCACGGCCTCCTGCGCCGCCGCGGAGATCGCGCTCGCGCTCAGCCCACGGCTGCCGCTCACCCGCTCGGTGGTCACCCCGTTCTCCCGCAGGAAGCCCTCCACCGTCTCCGCGCGGATGGCGAAGTTGATGTTCTGCGGCAGCGTTCCGGTGGCCCGCAGCACCGTCAGGTCATTCGCCCGGGCCTGGACCACCCCGATCACCCCGCCCGAGTCATCCAGCACCGGCCCGCCGGAGTTCCCTGGCTGCACAGGCGCGGTGATCTGGAACTGCCCCGTGTTCCCGTTGATGCCGGACTGCGCCGAGACGATCCCGGTCGTCAGGTTGAGCCCGGTCGAGAGTGGCGATCCGGCATAGGGATAGCCTAGCACCACGACGTTCTCGCCCAGCTGCGTCCCGCCCGGCCCATTGAAGCGCAGCACGGTCCGCGACGGCTCCGCCGCGTTCAGCAGCGCCAAGTCCCGGCGCGGGTCCATCGCCGCCACCGACAGGCGGCGGCCCCGATCGTCGCGCAGCTCGGCGCAGCTCGCCACGACATGCGCGTTCGTCAGGACCTGCCGCGACCCGACATAGAACCCGGTCCCGGAAGACCGCGGCCGCACCGCCACGGCCCCGCCCCGCTTCCCGGCCGCGGAGGGCACGCCCACCACCGGCGGCGCCTCATAGGACGGCGGCGGCGCGACCACGACGGGCGGCGCCCCCTGCGGCCGTCCTGCCACGACGATGCTCCGCACCGGCTGGTTCGTCGCCGGGTCATAGATGGTGACGACGCTGCTCCCCGGCGGCACCGGCCCGACCGAGGGCGGCGGCATCAGCACCGCTCCCTGCTGCGCGCAGCCCGCCAGCGCGGCCGCGGCCAAGCCCGCCATCATCCCTCGCCTCAGGCCGGAAGCGGTCTTCGCGCCGCGCATCGCTGATCTCCACATGCCACCGATGTAGGCGCCCTGCCCGGCGCCGTCGAGGAAGCGGAATGTTCCAAACCGTCGCGAGGCCACGCCGCTAGTCAGGCCGGGGACCGGACGCCTCAGGCAGCCGCCCGAGCTGCTCCTATCTCGGCCGCCCGGGCCAGCACCGCCGGCAGCATGAGAGCACCATAGGCCTCGTTGGCGTGATGATAGTCCCCTTCGGCGAGGCTCCGAAAAGGCGCTGCCAGGAAGCTTCGCCCCGGCACCCCCCCATAGGCCGGATCCGGCACGCCGACCGTTTCCACTCCCATTCCGTCCAGCGCCTCCCGCACCCGGCCCCGCGCCAGCCGATCCACCGCCAGCATCGCCTCCGCCGAGATGGTCCGCCCGACATAGGGATGGTCCTCCCGGGGAGGCGGCGCCTCCACGGCGAAGAGGCGCAGCCCCTGGTCCCGCAGCGCAGCGATGAAGCCCAGGATGTGACGGAAGTGCTCCTCCGCCATCGCCCGCACCACCCCGTCGCTCACCGGCTGGAACCCCTCCGGACAGGCCCGCCAGGGCCGATGCGTCTGCCACTGAAGGCTCCAGAGAAGGAGGCTCGTCGTGTAGGCCATGGAGATCCCGAAGATCTCGGGCCGGGCCGGGCCCAGCAGCCCCGGGCCGAGCACCCGCTCCAGACTGCCTGCCGGCCCGCGCTCCACCAGCCGCACCCCGCCGCGCTCGACGGCGAAGAAGGGCTTCAGCAATTGCGGGAAGGAGAAGACCTTCCCGAACACCGCGTCGGAAACACCGCTGCCCGCCAGCAGCGCGTCCCGGTCCCGCGTCAGCGCGTTGCCCAGAGCCACGACGTGGGAGTCCCCGATCAGCGCCAGCCTCACGGCAGCGCCCCCTCGTCCAGCCTCGCCTCTTCGCAGACCACCTCCATCCGGCGTGCCATCTCGGCATCGCCCTGGCTCACGGCGTTTTCCGCCGTGGGCGTCGCCGGCACCGCCCCATCCCCGTGGGCGGCGAAGAAGACGGCCATCACCGCCTCCACCGCCTCCGGCCGCACCTCCCGCATGCCGGGCTCATAACCCGCACCGCGCGCCAGGGGCGCCGTCACCAGCTCATAGGACGGAAAGTAGTCGACGGCGTCGTGCGCATCGGCCAGTTCGCCCGCCACGGCCCGCAGCACCGACTTCGAGTAGGTCGTGGACGCCACGACATGCCGCGGCAACGCCGTCGCGGCCAGCGGCACCGGAGAGACCGTCAGCAGAAAGCGGATGCCCGGGTTCACGCCCCGCCACCAGTTGATCACGCGCTGCATGTCCTGCAGCACCTCGGCGTGGCGCAGGTTGCGGAAGCGGTGCCGCGCCGGATCGAAGCGCCCCGCGACCGTCCCCGGGCAGACCGGATAGGCCAGCCCGTCCTCGGCATTCTCCCAGATCTCCGTCAGCCCGAGGGTGAAGACGAAGAGGTCAACGCCCTCCATCATCGCACGGATGGCGGCCAGGTGCCCCTGGCGTAGCCGCTCCACCTCCTCCCGCGACCCGAACCCACCCGGCTCGATCGCGGGCCGCATGGGATCGTGGAAGCGCCCGTCCGATTCCCACACCTCCGCGATCCGCCGCGACCCGTAGGCCGCCTGCACGAGATGCATGAGCTGCCGCGACGAATAGATGTTGCCGTAGCGCGCGGAATAGAGCCCGTAGCCGTGCGCCGCATGGCGTTCCGCCGGCAGCATCTCCGGCGCCGGCTCGAAATCGAGGTAGCGGTACCCGCGTCCCCTCAGCTGACGCCCGATATGCTGCGCGAAGCAACTTCCCGCCGTCGCGATCCGCGTCTCTCGCGTGATCGCGAACTTCGGCGTGTAAAGCGCGGCCCGCCCCTCTCCGTGCCAAGCCGCGGCGGCACTGCGCCAGTACTGCCGGGCCGGAAGGCCCCGATACGGGTGCACGGCCGCTCGTCCCCTTCCGCGGGGCCGCCCAACGCGCGGACGGCCGTCCAGATGCCGTGATGGCGACGCGTCCCGGTCCGGTCAACAGCCCCGCTGCCGGTCCCAGGACCCGATAGATTTCCTGCACTTGCCTCGCATTTTCTTCAACTCGGGCGAGCGCTGTTCGTTTGTCCCCGCGGAGAGCGGCGAAGGAGACCAAGCTTGCCGGAGGGGCCCCAGAGATGGACGGCCGAACAGGAGGCGAGCGCCTCGGCGTTGACCGATGCCCTGCGGGACACGCGCGCCGCGCTGGCGGCGTCACGCCGCGAGGCGGCCGACCTCCGCCGCCGCCTTGCGGCCTCGGAACGCCGTCTCGCCGCCCGGCAGGCAACGCTCCGCCCCGCCGGTACCGCCGCGGATGAGGAGACTGCCCTCGGCGCCGCGCTGGAGGATCTCTGGGCGCTCGCCGATGAGCTGGAGGAGTCGAACCTCGCCCTCGCCGCCGAGGTGACGGAGCGCCGCTCGGAGCTGGAGCGCATCGACGCCGCCCTCCGCCAGAGCGAGGAACGCCTGCGCCTCGCCCACCGCTACGCGGGAACCGGCGCCTGGGACTGGCATATCCGCGACGGCACCGTCGCCTGGTCAGAGGAGTTGAGCGACCTCCTCGGCGTCGACCCCGCCGCGCCCGCGACCTACGCCACCTGGCTCCAGGCCGTGCTGCCCGAGGACCGCGACGCGGTGCAGGCGGCCGTCGACGCCTGCCTTCGCCAGGGCCGCCCGGAATGCGAGTTGGAGTACCGCATCCGTCACCCGGACCGCGGGATCCGCTGGCTCGCCGGCCGCGGCCGGCTGGAGCGGGACGTGCACGGCAACCCGTTCCGCATCACCGGCCTCTGCATCGACATCACCGCCCGCAAGATGGCGGAGCTCGCGCTGCGCGACATGAACGAGAACCTCCGCCGCGAGGTGGAGCGCGAGGTCGCCGCGCGCGAGGCGGCCCAGGCCCGCCTCACCCAGACCTTGAAGCTCGAAGCCCTCGGCCGGCTGACCGGCGGCGTCGCGCACGACTTCAACAACCTCCTCGCCGTCGTGACCGCCGGCACGTCCCTCCTCGCCCATGCCGAGGACGCCGCGAAGCGCCAGCGCATCCTCGACAGCATCGCCGGCGCGGCCCGGCGCGGTGCCGACCTGACCCGCCGCCTCCTCACCTTCGCCCGGCGGCAGGCCCTGAAGCCGGAGCCGGTGGACCTCCGCACCTGGCTGGAAGAGGTGCGCGACCTCCTCGCGCGTTCCCTGCGGGAGGACATCGCGATCGAGATCGACGTCGCGGAGGACCTCTGGCCCGTCCTCGCCGACCCGTCGGAGATGGAGCTCGCCCTCCTCAACCTGGCCTTCAACGCGCGGGACGCGATGCCCCGCGGCGGCACGCTGCGGCTCACGGCCCACAACGTCGCCCTCGCGCCGGGCAAGGAGCCCGACCTGCGCGGCGAGTTCCTCTGCTTCCAGATCCGCGACTCCGGCGTCGGCATGACGCCCGAGGCCCTTGCCCGCGCCTTCGAGCCCTTCTTCACCACCAAGCCCAAGGGCCACGGCTCCGGCCTCGGCCTCGCCCAGGTCTACGGCTTCGCGAAGCAGAGCGGCGGCGTCGCCCGCGTGGCCAGCACGCCGGGCGAGGGAACGACCGTCTCCCTCCTCCTCCCCCGCGCGACCGCGGAGCCGACCCACCAGGCGGCGACGGCCTCCGAGCCTGCCCGGGACACGCCCCTCCGCATCCTGGTGGTCGAGGATGACGACGCCGTCGCCGCCCTCGTGCTCGACATGCTCCAGCACCTCGGCCACACGGTGCTCCGCGCCGCCACCGCGGCCGCGGCGCTCAAGCTGCTGGACGACGAGCTCTCGGTGGACCTCGTCTTCACGGACGTGATGATGCCCGGCGGTGCCGACGGCCTGGACCTCGCGCGGGAGGTGGAGCGGCACCGCCCCGGCCTTCCGGTGCTCCTGACCAGCGGCTATGGCGGCGCCCCCGCCCGGGTCGCCGCGGCCGGCCTTCCGCTGCTCCGCAAGCCTTATGACCTGGAGGCCCTTCGCGCCGCCCTGCGCGAGGCCGTGGCACCGCGGCGCTGACCGCCCGGCGCGCCGTGCGGTGTGTGCAGCCCCGGCATGGCGTTCACGCGTTGGTCATCTGCCCCCGCCATCCCCATGTTGGGCCTGTGCCGGCGTACCGGCGGATTCCCTGAACCGCCGGCCGACCGCGGGACCGCCCAGAGGCGGCCCCGCGGTCGGCGCACGCCTGCATGCAAGAGATGGAGAGGATCGGGCTGGAACGCCCGGCCGGACATGGGCGCGGCCCCGGGCCGCCCCGCAGACGTGAGCAGACCCGAACATGGATGGGATGGTTGGTTTCGACGTCGCGGTCGGCGACGTGATGAGTGAGCTTCTGTCGCCCGGCACGCCCCGGGACGGTACGACGGCGCCTGCCTCGGAAATGGCGCAGACGGTGCCGCCGGCGGCCGAGGACGTGGCCGAGACGGGCGCGGAGGAGGAGGCTGACAGCACCGCCACCGGCGAGGACGAGGAATCGGAGGAGGGCTCGGTCCCGGAGGCCGTGCGCCCCTCCGGCAACGTCGCCGCCTCCGCCCGCAGCGAGGACCCGGTCCGACTCTTCCTGCGCGAGATGGCCGATGCCCCGCTCCTCACGCGCGAGGAGGAGGTGGCCGTGGCCCAGCGCATCGAGGCCGGGCGCGGGCGCATGCTCGCCGGCCTCTGCGCCTGCCCGCTCGTCTTCGGCCACATCGCCGCTTGGCGCGACGCCCTGGCGGAGGGCCGGCGCCCGCTGCGCGAGATGATCGAGCTGGAGGCCGCCGCGGCCGAGCAGTCCGGCGCCGAGATCGACGACGAGCCGGAGGAACCCGGCCACGTCACCCTCGACGAGCGCATGCGTCCGGCGACCCTCGACCTGTTCGGCTCGCTGCTGGCCGGCGCGGAGCGGCTGCGCGCCCTCCCGCCGGGGGACGCGGAGGCGGACGCGCTGGTCGAGGCCCTCGTGGGCCTGATCGGCGATCTCCACCTTCGCCCCGCCCTCGTGGAGGAGCTGGTCGGACATGTCCGCGCGGCCCACCGCGAGCTGACGGGGCTGGAGGGGCGCGCCCTCCGCCTCGCCGGAGAGGCCGGCCTGGCCCGCGCCGACTTCCTCCGCCTGTGGGATGGCAGCGAGGCCGGCATGTCGCGCCTGACCGAGGCCGCCCGCGCCGGCGCGCGCCGGGACGCCCTGCGGGATGGGCTGGCGCCCCTCGCCGAGGCGCTGCGCGAACTGGAGGCCCGCACCGGCCTGCCGGCGCCGCGCTTCCGCGCCGTCCACGCCGAGGTCATGGGCGGCGAGCGCGAGATGCGCCGCGCGAAGGATGAGCTGACCCGCTCCAACCTGCGCGTGGTCGTCCACCTCGCGCGGAAGTACCTCAACCGCGGCCTGCAATTCGGCGACCTCATCCAGGAGGGCAACATCGGCCTGATGCGCGCGGTCGATAAGTTCGACTGGCGCCGCGGCTTCAAGTTCGTGACCTACGCCACGTGGTGGATCCGCCAGTCCATCACGCGCGCCATCGCGGAGCAGGGCCGGACCATCCGCGTCCCTGTGCACATGAACGAGACGGCGGCGAAGCTCTCCCGCGTCACCCGCCGCCTCGCCCAGACCACCGGCCGGGAGCCGACACCCGCCGAACTCGCCGCGAAGCTCGGCATGACCGCGGAGAAGGTGACCTCCGTCCAGCGCCTCGCGCGGGAACCGGTGAGCCTGGAGACCCCGATCGGCGAGGAGGGCGACGCCCAGCTCGGCGACCTGATCGAGGACCGGGACGCGGTCATGCCCTTCGACGCGGTGGCGCGCGCCAGCCTGCGGGACGCCGCCGGCAAGGTGCTCTCCGGCCTGACCCCGCGGGAGGAGCGCATCCTCCGCATGCGCTTCGGCGTCGGCAGCGGCGGTGAGCACACGCTGGAGGAGGTCGGCCAGACCTTCGGCGTCACGCGGGAGCGTATTCGCCAGATCGAGGCGAAGGCGCTCGGCAAGCTCCGCAAGTCCGTCCAGGGCCGCGTCCTCCGGAGCTTCCTCGAGGCGTAAGGCGGGAGCGCCGCCCCCGCGGCGCTCCTCTCCCTTGCCACAATCGGGAACGCGGGCCTTATGGCGGGCATGGTCCTGCCTCCGCCCCGTCGTGCCCGGTCCCCCTGGCGCTGGCTGCGCCGCGCGCTACTGGTGCTGGTCGGGCTGCCGCTGCTCGCGCTGGCGCTGGCCGGCGGCGCGGTGTGGATGACCCTGCCCGGGACGGATTCGGCGCTCCGGCTCGCCGGCCTCTCCGCCCCGGTGGACATCACCTTCGACAGCCAGGGCATCCCCCGCATCCGCGCCGCGTCCGAGCGCGACGCGGCGGTCGCGATCGGCGTCCTGCACGCCCGCGACCGTCTCTTCCAGATGGAGATGATGCGGCGCGGCGCCTCCGGCCGACTGTCGGAGATCGCCGGCCCCTCGACGCTTCGCCTGGACCGGTTCTCCCGCACCCTCGGCCTGCGCCAGCGGGCCGAAGCCGACCTCGCCGCCCTGCCGGCCGACGCCCGCGGCCTGCTGGAGGCCTACGCGGCGGGCGTGAACGCCTGGATCAACGCCCGCGGCCGCCTCGCCGCCCCCGAGTTCCTCCTCCTCGGCCAGCCCGAGCCCTGGCGCCCCGCCGACAGCCTTCTCTGGGGCAAGATCATGGGTCTCTGGCTCTCGGGGAACTGGCGGACGGAGATCGAGCGCGCCCGGCTCGCCCGCATCCTCCCGCCCGAGCGCCTGGCGGAACTCTGGCCCACCGACGACAGCCCCGGCCGTGCCGACCTCGCCGCCGTCCCGGACCCGGCCAGCCTCACCCGCCTCCTCGCCCAGATCCCGACCTGGGGAGAGGACGCCCCCCTCCCCCCGACCGCCTCCAACGCCTGGGCCCTCGGTGCCGCCCGCTCCACCACCGGCGCCCCGCTCCTCGCCAACGACCCGCATCTCGGCTTCCAGGCGCCGATCCTCTGGTATCTCGCCCGGGTCGAACTGCCCGGCGGCCGCTTCCTCGCCGGCGCCACCTCCCCCGGCGTGCCGCTGATGGTCATCGGCCGGAACGACCGCGTCGCCTGGGGCTTCACCACCACCCATTCCGACACCCAGGACGTTTTCCTCGAGCGCCTCTCCGGCCCCGACGCCTACGAGACTCCCGAGGGACCCCGCCCCTTCACGACGCGCGAGGAGCGCATCCACGTGCGCGGCCGGCCGGACGAGGTGATCCGCGTCCGCGAGACCCGCCACGGCCCCGTCATCTCCGACCTGGACGACGAGCCGCCCGGCGAGCGCGTGATGGCCGTCGCCATGGCGAACCTCGCCCCGGACGACAGCCAGGCCGCTGGACTCCTCGCCCTCAACCGCGCTCGCTCCCTGGCGGAGGCCCGCGCCGCCGCCGCCCTGATCACCAGTCCCGCGCAGAACCTCATGGTGGCGGACGTCTCGGGCGCGATCGGCCTGTTCCTGACCGGCCGCACGCCCATCCGCGCCGAGGGCGACGGCGCCACCCCCGCGCCGGGCTGGGACGGCAGCCGGGACTGGACGGGCTGGGTGCCCTTCGACTCCCTCCCCCATGTCGTGCAGCCGGAGAGCGGCGCCGTGGTGAACGCCAACAACCGCGTCCAGTCACCGGACAGCGAGGTCTTCCTCGGCCGCGACTGGTACGGCGACTGGCGCTTCCGTCGCATCGGCGAACTGTTGCGCCAGCGCCCCCGCCACGCGCCCGGCGACCTCGCTGCCATGCAGGCCGACCCGGTCTCGGTCTTCGCCCGGGAAAGCCTGCCTGCCCTCCTCGCCTTCCCCCGGCCGGGCGGCTCCGCGGGCACCGCGCGCGACCTCCTGCTCGGCTGGGACGGCGCCATGCGCCCGGAACTCCCGCAACCCCTGATCTTCAACGCCTGGTGGCAGGCCTTCGGCCGCCTCGCGCTGGCCGAGGGTGGCGTGCCCGCGAACGCCTGGTCCCCCAGCGCCGAGTTCGTCCGCTTCGTCCTCGGGCCCAACGGCACGGGCTGGTGCGGCCGCGCGGGCTGCGAGGCCCTGGCCGCCCGCGCCCTGGACGAGGCCGTGACCGCCCTCTCCGCCCGCTTCGGCCGGAACCCCGCCGCCTGGCGCTGGGGCGATGCCCACCGCGCCCGCTTCGAGCACCCGCTCCTTCGCCTGGTGCCCGTCGTTTCGGACTTCCTGCGCATCGATGCGCCGACGCCCGGCGACGGCGAGACGGTGAACCGCGGTGGCCTCGCCCGCGACTTCTCCCATATCCACGGCCCCGGCCTGCGGATCGTCATGGACCTTTCCTCCCGGGACGGCGTCGCCGCGGCCATCGCCACGGGCCAGTCGGGCAACCCGCTCTCGACCCATTGGCGCGACATGAACCCGGGCTGGGCCGCCGGCCGCCTCGTGCCGCTCTCGGCCGAGGCGCCGGTTTCCGCCCGGCTGCGCCTGGAACCCTGACACCCCACAACCCAGATTCTTCCACCGCGCTTCGGGCATGGACGACGCCCGCGGAAGCGTCGAAGATGGACCAACGATGCTGCACCGCGCCCAACGCCGCCCGCAGTTCTTCTACACCACCGCCCCGCTTCCGTGCCCTTACCTGGCCGGCCGGACGGAGCGGAAGATCGTCACGGAATTGTCCGGCCCGGAGGGCGAGGCGCTGCACGACCGCCTCTCCCGCGCCGGGTTCCGCCGGTCCCACAACATTGCCTACGCCCCGGTCTGCCCGGGATGCCAGGCCTGCGTCCCCATCCGCATCGTGGTGGACGCCTTCCAGCCCAACCGCACCCAGCGCCGCATCCTCCGCGCCAATGCCGGCCTGACCGCGCACGAGGTCCCCGCCCGCGCCACGGCCGAGCAGTTCGCCCTCTTCCAGCGCTACCAGCGCGCCCGCCATGGCGACGGAGACATGGCCGCGATGGGCTTCTACGACTACCGCGCCATGGTCGAGGACACGCCCATCACGACGGTCATGATCGAGTTCCGGGAGGCCCCCGACCGCCTTGTCGGCGCCTGCCTGACCGACTGGCTGGGTGACGGCCTCTCCGCCGTCTACTCGTTCTTCGATCCGGACCTCGCCGCCCGATCGCTCGGCACCCACGCCATCCTGCACCTCGTGGAACGCGCCCGCGCCCTCGGCCTGCCCTTCGTCTATCTCGGCTACTGGGTCCCGGAGAGCGCGAAGATGGCTTACAAGGCCAGCTTCCAGCCAAGCGAGATCCTCGCCCACGGCACCTGGCGCCGCCTGACGGACGGCAAGCCGCCGACGACCGTGCTGCTGCCGGAGAGCGTGGGATAGCGGGGGCGCCGGCGACCGGCGTCCCGTGTCTTCTTACCCGCCGAACCGGTTGCTCTTCGGGAACCCGTTCGGCGGCATCTTCCCCGCCCCGCCCCGGTTCCCGCGCCACGGTGCCAGCACCGTCTCGCTCCGCGTCCGGTCGCCCAACTGCCAGGTCAGCCCGTCCCGCCGCGCGTCGAACACCTTCACGTCGGACAGGCCGCCGTCGCGGTAGCCCTGCAGCGACACGCCCCGACCACGCGCCATCTCTGGCACCTGCTCCAGCGGGAAGACGAGCAGCTTCCGGTTCTCGCCGATCACCGCGACGGTGTCGCCCTCGACCGGCACGCAGGCCACCAGCGTATCCGGCGCGTCCACCACCAGCACCTGCTTGCCCGTCCGCTTCTCCGCCAGCAGGTCCTCCGCCTTCGCGATGAAGCCCTTCCCGGCATGGGACGCGAGCAGGAACCGCAGCCCGTCCTTCCAGACGAAGCCGGAGACGATCTCGTCCTCGTTGCCAAGCTCCACCATCAGCCGCACCGGCTGTCCGTCGCCGCGCCCGCGCGGGATTGCATCCGCCTTCACCGTGTAGGCCCGCCCGTTCGAGGCGACGAAGCCGATCCGGTCCGTCGTCTCCGCGTGCAGCAGCAGGGCGAGCGAGTCACCCTCCTTGAACTTCAGCCCGGACGGGTCCTCCAGATGCCCCTTCTGGGCCCGTAGCCACCCCTTATCCGACAGGATGACGGTGATCGGCTCGCGCTCGACGAAGTGGCTCTCGTCGAAGGCGATCGCGACCGCCTCCGTCTGCACCGTCCGCCGATCCCCCAGTGCGCCGGAGCCGAACTTGCCGCGGACGGCCTCGATCTCCTCCCCGATCCGCGCCCACTGCGCCTTGTCGCTGGAGAGCAGCTTCTGCAGCCCTTTCAGCTCCTTCGTCAGGCGCGTGTGCTCCTTCCGGATCTCCATCTCCTCCAGCTTGCGCAACGCGCGCAGCCGCATGTTGAGGATCGCCTCGGCCTGCACCTCGGTCAGGCCGAAGGTCTTCATCAGCGCGTCGCGCGGATGATCCTCCTCCCGGACGATCCGGATCACCTCGTCCAGGTTGAGATAGACGATGAGATACCCGTCCAGGATCTCCAGCCGCCGCTCGATCGCCGCCAGCCGATGGGAGGACCGGCGCACCAGCACGACCTGCCGGTGATCCAGCCAGGCCCGCAGCACCTCCCGCAAGCCCATCACCCGCGGCGTGCGCGTCGCGTCCAGCACGTTCATGTTCAGCGGCAGGCGGGATTCCAGCGGCGTCGCGCGGAACAGGCTCTCCATCAGCATGGCGGGCTCGATGGCGCGGGTCTTGGGCTCCAGCACCAGGCGCACCTTGTCCGTGCTCTCGTCCCGCACGTCACCCAGCAGCGGCAGCTTCTTCTGCTCCAGAAGCTCCGCCATCCCCTCGATCAGGCGCGACTTCTGCACCTGGTACGGGATCTCGGTGACGACGACCTGCCACGTCCCGTTCTTGAGCTTCTCCACCTCCCACTTCGCCCGCAGCCGGAACCCGCCGCGACCGGTCTCATAGGCCTGGAGGATGCTATCCGCCGGCTCCACCATCACGCCGCCGGTCGGGAAGTCCGGGCCGGGCATATGCGCCAGCAGCTCCGCCGTCGTCGCCTCCGGGTTGCGGATCAGCTCCAGCGCCGCCGCGCAGACCTCTCCCGCATTGTGCGGCGGGATGGACGTCGCCATCCCCACCGCGATCCCGTTCGCCCCGTTCGCCAGCAGGTTCGGGAAGGCGGCCGGGAGCACCACCGGCTCCTGCTCCTCCCCGTCATAGGTCGGGCGGAAGTCGACCGCGTCCTCGTCGATGCCCTCAAGCAGCGACTTCGCCACCTCGGTGAGCTTCGATTCCGTGTACCGCATCGCGGCGGCGTTATCGCCGTCGATGTTGCCGAAGTTCCCCTGCCCCTCGACGAGCGGGTAGCGGGCCGCGAAATCCTGCGCCAACCGCACCAGCGCCTCGTAGACCGAGGCATCGCCGTGCGGGTGATACTTGCCGATCACGTCGCCCACGACGCGCGCGCACTTCTTGAAGCCGCCCGCCGGGTCCAGCCGCAGCTGCTGCATCGCCCAGAGCAGCCGCCGGTGCACCGGCTTGAGCCCGTCCCGAACATCCGGAAGCGACCGCGCCATGATCGTCGACATGGCATAGGCCAGGTACCGCTCGGACAGCGCTCCGCCGAGCGGCGTCTCGTTGATCCGTCCGCCCTCCGGGGCGGTCCTCACATCGTCGGGCATGGGCGGTCTGCGCCTCTGTTCTCAATCTGTTCAGGTAGCCGATTTGTAGCAGCCACAAGCCCGCGATGCCAGCGCTGGCCGATTGATCCTGCCGCGTCGCGCCCGCAATGTGCGGCCCCGTTTCTGGGGCAGGAGATCGGCATGGCTCATCGCGCGGCGGAGCGGACGGGGCAGAGGCGCCCGGTCCCCGCACCCCGGACAGCCCTTGCCCTGGCCCTGACCACCCTTCTCCTCCCCGCCGGCGCGACGCTCGCCCAGCCCGCGGGCGATCTGCCGAAGCCGCCGCCCCTCGGCGCGCCCACCCCGCCCACGGCCCGGCCGCCCGCGGCCGTCCCGCCGCTCGCGCGTCCCCCGGCCGCCACGCCGCCCACGGCCCGGCCCCCCGCCTCCGTCGCGTCGCCCGCCTCTCCCTTCGCCCTCCGGGCCGAAGACGCCGCTCGCACGCCGCCGCTGCGTCCCGACCAGCCCGTGCAGGTCCGCCTCACCCGCGGCCAATCCGCCTTCTTTCGCGTCGCGCCGGAGGCGGGCCCGCACTATGCCGTCACCACGCGCCGCCTCGCCCGCGGCACCGACACGGTGCTGGAGGGGCTCGATGCCGCCGGCCAGGCCGTGCTGGAGGATGACGACGGTGGCGGTGGCCTCGCCTCCCAGCTCGAGATCGGCCCCGAGGACAACGTCGCGACGATCCGGGCCGGCGTCCTCGGCAACGAGGGCGGCACCTTCGAGGTTGTCCTGACCCGCGAGGCCGCCCCACCCCCGCCGGACTTCGCCACCACCCCGGCCGAGGCCGCCTCCCGCCCGCCCCTCGCGGTGGACCAAGCCGTGCGCGTCCGCCTGCGCCGCGGCCAGACCGCCTACTTCGCCCTTCCCTCCGACCGCGCCGACCTTGTCGCCCTCACCCGCGAGCTGCGCCAGGGCACCGACACCGAGCTCGCCCTGCTCGACTCCCAGGGCGAGGTCCTCTCGGAGGATGACGACGGCGGAGAGGGCCTCGCCTCCCTGCTTCCTTTGTCGGACCAGCCCAACGCCGTGGTGCTGCGCGCCAGCACGATCGGCGGCGGCGCCGGCGAGTTCACCCTCGTCCTGCAACGTGAGGCCCCGCGCGCGCCGCCGAACTTCCCGACCAGCCTGGAGGCCGCCCGCGCCCGCGGCCCCCTCGCCCCCGGGGAGTCGATCAGCCTCGACCTCGGCCGCCGCCAGTTCGCCTACTTCCCCCTCGCCGAGGGCCAGGACATCACCGCCTACACCCGCAACCTCGACGGCAACACCGACACCGTCCTCGCCCTGCTGGACGCGGACGGCGAGGTCATCCTCGAGGATGACGACGGCGGCGAGGGCCTCGCCTCCCGCCTGACCACCTCGGATGCCGGCCGGCCCGCGGCCTTCCTGCGCGCCGGCATCCTCGGCGGTCAGCCCGGCCGCTTCGACCTCGTGGTCGAGGCCGCCGCCCCGGCCCCGGCCGCCACGGACGCCCCGGACAACGTCCAGGCGGCCGCGGGCCAGGCGCCGCTGGTGCTCGGCGAGTCCGTGTCGCTCCGTCTGCGCGCCGGCCAGTCGGCCGTCTTCGCCCTGCCGAATGATGGCCGTCCCTTGGTCGCGATGACCTACGCGCTCGGTCGGAACACCGACACGGTGCTGGAACTCCTGGACGGCAACGGCGCGGTGCAGGCGGAGAACGACGATTCCGACGGCCTCGCCTCCCGCGTCGCCATCCCGGCGGAGGGCCGCCCGGCCTTCATCCGGGCCCGTCTCCTCGGAAACAGCGCGGGCAGCTTCCAGCTCGTCCTCGTCCGTCCGGCTCCCTGACCCGCAGGCGGCCGGCAGTCACGCGGACCCGTCGGCCGTCACCAACCCCGCCACACGGTCCGCGAGCGCCTCGCGCGCCGCGGGGATCGGCCGGTGCCGTGCCCCGAAAGCGTCCCGCGCCAGGAAGTGCCCGGTCAGCCGCAGCCCCGCCGCCCAATCCTCCGGGGCTGCCCGCGCTGCCTCATCCCGCAGGAAGGCCGGCAGCGGGAGCATCCGGTCGAGATACGGTGCCGCCGCCTCCTCAGACACCGCGCAGCCCGACTTCGGCGAGACATGGGTGAGCTCCGTCTCCGCCCCCGTCGCCACGCAGCGCCGCAGGTCCAGCCCGTAGCCGAGATCGGCCAGGACCAGCACCTCCCACCGGATGTAATCCGCCATGACCTCCGCCGCGCCGCGCTGGAGATGCGCGATGATCGGCACCAGCGCCCCGAACACGCGGGGATGCGCCTCCCGCTCCGGCAACGCGTCCGCCGCGACCGCGCATGCCGAGGACAGCAGCGCGAGGGCGAGCGGATCTTCCATCGCCAGCGCCGCCGCCGGATGCACCAGCTCTCCGGTCAGGTTCCCCAGCTGATCGGCCAGCCGCGCCACCCAGCGCACGTCCACGAGGTTCCCCGGCAGCCAGATCGCCGCCTGCCCACGGGAAGCCCCGCCCTTCACCAGGCCGGCGTGCCGCCCGTGCTCCTCCGTGAGAAGCGTGACGACGGCCCCGCCCTCACCGAGCGGCCGAGCGTCGAGAACGATGGCGGGAGCGGTCCATTCCATGCGGAGAAGATGGGAGCACCGGCCGCCCGGCACCACACGCGGGCCCGACGCGACTGGAAGCAACCAGCGTCCGATGCCGGGACGCTCACGCGTCGCCTAGTCCAGATCCTCCAGCCCCAGCGCCCGAAGCCGCCCCCGCTCCTCATCCCAGCCCGGCCGGTCCTTCACGTTCAGGAACAGGTGCACCGGCCGCTCCATCAGCTTCGTCAGCTCCGCGCGGGCCCTCTGCCCGATCTCCCGGATGCGGGACCCCTTGTCCCCGATCAGGATCGCCTTCTGCGACGCCCGCGCGACGTAGATCGTGCAATCGATCCGCACGGACCCGTCCTTCCGCTCCTGCCAGGACTCGGTCTCCACCGTCGCGTGGTGCGGCACCTCCTCATGGGTCTGCCGCAGGATCTGCTCCCGCACGATCTCCGCCGCCAGCATCCGCTCCGTCAGGTCGGACAGCTCGTCCTCCGGGAACAGCCAGGGCCCGAGCGGCATTGCCGCTCCCAGCCGGGCTCGCAGCCGGTCGACCCCGTCCCCGGATTCCGCGCTGACCATGAAGGTCTCGTCGAAGCTCAGGGCCTCGTTCAGCTCCGCCGTCAGGGGCAACAGCCGCTTCGTGTCGAACAGGTCCGTCTTGTTCAGCACCAGCCACAGCGTCGGCTTCTGCTTCTTCAGCCGGTTCAGAATCGCCCGCAGCG
Source organism: Muricoccus radiodurans (assembly GCF_050154705.1). GTDB lineage: Bacteria > Pseudomonadota > Alphaproteobacteria > Acetobacterales > Acetobacteraceae > Roseomonas > Roseomonas radiodurans. Next base: position 922,485 of record NZ_CP189561.1, read on the forward strand.
GGTCCGTGATCCCCGCCCGCCCGTCCACCACGAGCAGCGCCAGGTCCGCATCCTGCGCACCGCCCCAGGCCGCCGCGACCATCGCCCGGTCCAGCCGCCGCCGCGGGGCGAAGATCCCCGGCGTGTCCGTCAGCACCACCTGGGACGTGCCCTCGGTCAGCACGGCCCGGATGCGGAAGCGCGTCGTCTGCGGCTTGGCCGAGACGATCGAGACCTTCGCCCCCGCCAGTCGGTTCACCAGTGTGGACTTGCCCGCATTCGGCGCGCCGAGCACCGCGACGATCCCGGCCCGCGTCGGCTCCGCCGGGGCCGGGGTCTCCCCAGGCGCCTCACTCACGGCCGAGCACCGTCAGCAGAGCCTCCGCGGCCGCCTGCTCCGCGGCCCGCTTGCTGTCGCCGGAGGCCTCCGCAGCCTTCCCGCCGGCCCGCACCGAGACGGTGAAGACGGGCGCGTGGGACGGCCCCTCGGCCGAGACGAGCGCATACTCCGGCAGGCCCAGGCCGCGCCCGAGCGACCATTCCTGCAGCCGGCTCTTGGCCGACATGGGCGGCGTCTCGTCCGCCTCCATGGCCTCCGTCCATTCCCGCCGCACGAAGCTCCGCGCCGCCTCCAGCCCGCCATCGAGGTACAGCGCGCCGATCAGGGCCTCCGTTGCGTCCGCGAGCACGGTCGCCCGCTGCCGCAGCCCCGTCCTGCCCTCGGCCGGCGGAATCCGTAGCGCGGCGGACAGCCCAATCACCTCGCCGACCCGCGCCAGCGTATCCGCCGCGACGAGCACCGAGAGACGCTTGCCCAGCGCCCCCTCGCGCTCCTCCGGGAAACGCTCGGCCAGCCACTCCGCCATGCAGAGCGCGAGCACCCGGTCCCCCAGGAACTCCAGCCTCTCGTTCGAATCGAGCTGCTTCCGCCGCGGATCGGCCGCGGAGCGGTGCGTCAGCGCCTGTTCCAGCAGCGCCGCGTCCCGGAAGCCGTGCCCCAGCCGATCCGCGAGCGCGGCGACCGCGGGCTTCACGGGATTCTGCCCGGCATCACCGGACGCCGGAGAGGATCCGCGACCAGCGGACCGCGAAGGGCCAGGCCCAGACTTCCCACCAGTTCGCCGAACCATCCCAGGAGAAGAAGATGAACTCCGCCCGTCCGACAAGGTTCTCCACCGGCACGAAGCCGACATAGTTCGTCGCCCGGCTGTCCAGCGAGTTGTCGCGGTTGTCGCCCATGGCGAAGACATGGTTCGCCGGGACCACGAACTCCTGCGTGTTGTCGTAGGGGCCCTCGTCCGACTGCTCCAGGATGTCATGGGCGCGCGGCTGCGACCCAGGGCTGGCGGGCAGCGTCTCGCGGTAGCGGCGCACCGTCAGGCGCGGCCCATCCCCCTCCACCGTATAGGGACCGAGGTTGTCCCGCGTCACCGGAGTCCCGTTCACCCGAAGGATCCCGTTCCGCACCTGGATACGGTCGCCCGGCAGGCCGACGATCCGCTTGATGTAGTCGGTCGTCCCGTCCCGCGGCAGCTTGAACACCGCCACGTCCCCGCGCGCCGGCAGCGAGCCGAAGATGCGGCCGCTGAACAGGTTCGGGCTGAAGGGCAGCGAGGCCCGCGAATAGCCGTAGGAATACTTCGAGACGAAGAGGTAGTCCCCCACGAGCAAGGTCGGGATCATGCTGCCCGAGGGGATGTTGAACGGCTCGAACGCCACCGTCCGGATGCCGATGGCAATGAGCCCGGCATAAAGGATCGTCTTCAGGCTCTCCAGCCAACCGCCGGAGGACTTCTTGCTCATCGCACTGGAATCCACGGGACCCCCAACCGGCCGTTCATCGCACGCCCAGCCCAGCCGAGCGCCCCGGGCACGCACCGGGCCGTTCCTTCACGGGAGGAGGGAGGCGGGCCGTGGGGTGCTCCCAAAGCCGTTCCCTGTCAAGGAACCGTCCCGTAACGGATCCTCACGGCGCCGGCACGGCGGAGATGACGACCACCGCCTCGGCGTAGGGATACTCGTCCGTCATGGTTAGGTGGACCTGCGGCGCGTGCCCCGCCGGGACCATCGCCGCCAGCCGCTCGGCCGCTCCGCCGGTCATCCGCAGCGTCGGCTGGCCGGAGGGCAGGTTCACGACCCCCAGGTCCCGCCAGAACACCCCGGCCCGGAACCCCGTCCCGAGCGCCTTGGAGGCCGCCTCCTTCGCCGCGAACCGCTTCGCATAGGTCCCCGTCCGCATCTGCCCCTGCCGCCGCTCGGCCTTCGCCCGCTCGGCTTCGGTGAAGACGCGCTCCAGGAACCGCTCCCCATGCCGCTCCAACACCCGCTCGATTCGGCGGATGTCCACGATGTCGTTCCCCAGGCCGAGGATCATGAACGCGCCCTCACGCCTTCGCCCGCTCCACCTGCTCGATTCCGGGGCAGGCCCGCAGCGCCGCGATCACGCTGGACAGGTGACGCAGATCCTTCACCTCCATGTCCACCGCCAGCTCCGCGTGATCCGCCGCCCGGTGCACGAAGCGCAGGGACTGGATGCGCGCATCCTGCTTCGCGATCGCGATGGTCATCGCCGCCACGGCCGAATCCTCGTTCGAGGTGATGACGGACAGCCGCGCGACATGCTCGCCGGCCGCGCCGGGCCGGGTGTCCCAGTCCACGTCGATGAAGCGCTCCGGCGTCGCCGCGAAGGCCTCCAGCGTGTGACACCCCTGCTTGTGGATGGTGACGCCCCGCCCGGTGGATACGATCCCCACGATCGTGTCGCCGACCACCGGATGGCAGCACCCCGCGAAATTCACGGCCATGCCCGCGACCAGACCGGTGATCCCGTGCGCCACCTCCCGCCCGCGGGCATGGGGCACGGTCGCCCCCGGCTTCCCCCGTGCGCGCCCGAGCGGGAAGTTCTCGAGCGGAGAGACCGACGGCCGCGGCGATCCCCGCAGCTCCGGCACCGCCGCGTGCAGCACGTCCTTCGCCGAGATATGCCCGCCGCCCACCGCGACGCACAGCTCCTCGAACCCTGGCTGCTTCAGCGCCTTGACCGCCGGCTCCGCGATCTTCTCCGAGAAGTCCAGCCCCTCCTGCCGGAACGCCCGCGCGATCGCCTGCCGCCCGGTCTCGCGGCTCTCCTCCCGCTGTGCCGCCAGCACGGTCCGCCGGATGCGTGCCCGCGCCTTGCCGGTGACGACGAAGCGCTCCCAGGCCGGGTTTGGCTTGCCGCCCCGCGCCGTGATGATCTCGACCTGGTCGCCGTTCTCCAGCTGGTGCCGCAGCGGGACGATCCGCCCATTGATCTTCGCCCCGACGCAGGAATCCCCGACGACCGAGTGCACCTGATAGGCGAAGTCCACCGGCGTCGCCCCGCGCGGCAGGGCGATCAGGTCGCCCTTCGGCGTGAAGCAGAAGACCTGGTCCTGGTGCAGCGCGAGCTTCGTGTTCTCCAGGAAGTCCTGTGCCTGGTCGGCGTTGTCCAGGATCTCCAGCAGGTCCTTCACCCACGGATACCGCTTGCGGTCCCGCGCCGCGGTCGCCGCGCCCTCCGGCCCCTGCTTGTAGATCCAGTGCGCGGCGACGCCGAACTCCGCCACCTCGTGCATCTCCGGCGTCCGGATCTGCACCTCGATCTTCGCGTTCCGCCGCTCCGGCACCGTCACGCCCGTGTGCAGGGACTGGTACCCGTTCGACTTCGGGGTGGAGATGTAGTCCTTGAACCGCCCGGGCACGACGCGATAGGCGGAATGCACCGCTCCCAGCGCCGCGTAGCAGTCGGCCTTCGTCGCGGTGATGACGCGGAAGGCCATGATGTCCGAGAGCTGCTCGAACTCGACCTTCTTCGAGTGCATCTTCAGCCAGATGCCGTAGGCCGTCTTCTCCCGCCCCTGCAGCTCGATCACCGGCACCTCGGACCCGATCAGCACGCGCCGCAGGTCCGCCGCGATATCGGCGATCAGGTCCGCCCCCTGCCCCCGCAGGAAGGCCAGCCGCGCCACGATGGTCTGGCAGGCATCCGGCTGGATCTCCCGAAAGGCGAGATCCTCCAGCTCGTCCTTCACCGCCTGCATGCCGATGCGCTCGGCCAGCGGCGCGTAGATCTCCATCGTTTCCTTCGCCGTGCGCTGGCGACGATGCTCCTGCGGGACGAAGTGCAGGGTCCGCATGTTGTGCAGCCGGTCCGCCAGCTTCACCAGCAGGACCCGGATGTCCTCGCTCATCGCGAGGACGAGCTTGCGGAAGTTCTCCGCCTGCTTCGTCCGCTCGGATTGGAGCTCCAGCCGGGTCAGCTTCGTGACCCCGTCCACGAGCTTCGCGATCTCCGGCCCGAACCTCTGGGACAGCCCGGCCAGGGTCAGCCCGGTATCCTCGACCGTGTCGTGCAGCAGGGCGGTCGCGACCGTCGCGGCGTCCAGCCGGTACCCGGCCAGGATGCGGGCCACCTCCACGGGGTGGCCGATATAGGGATCGCCGTTATCGCGGGCCTGGCCTCGGTGCGACTCCTCGGCGACGGCATAGGCCCGCCGGATCAGGTCCCCGTCAGCCCGGGGATCATAGCCCGTGACGAGCGCGGCCAGCTCCTCGCCGGGATCGGCCGGCAACACGGCGGGCGGCGCGAGCCGCGTCGCGACGCCCTCGGGCGCGCGCGGCGCCCAGGCGACGCCGGGAAGGATTCGGGACCCGGCGCCGTCGTTCATTGAGGGGCCCGGCTCAGCGGCGGCCGCCGCCGCCGAGCTCGGCAGCGATCGCCGCCTCGATGTCGTCCGCCGACATGTCCTCCACCGACATCCCGGCCTCGGCCGCCTCGGTCTCGTTCACGTCCATCACGCCGAAGATGTTCTCGTCGGTGGTGATGAGGTCGATCACCTCCTCCTCCACCGGCTCGGGCTCCGGCGCGCGCAGCAGGGACTTCACGATGTCCTGCTCCAACGTATCCAGCTCCACGGTCTGGTCGGCGATCTCGCGCAGGGCGATGACCGGGTTCTTGTCGTTGTCGCGATCCACCGTCAGCTCCTCGCCGCGGGAGATCGCGCGGGCGCGCTGCGCCGCGAGCATCACCAGCTCGAAGCGGTTGGGAACCTGAAGGATGCAGTCTTCGACCGTGACGCGGGCCATGGGCGGAATCCGGAACTGTGCGGGGAGGAACAGGGCAGATAGCCACCGGAGCCCCGCAAAGCAACCCTTGCGGCCGCCTGCCGCCGCTCAAGCCCGGGATGACCGGCGCGCCGAGGCTCAGGCCGCCGCCCCCGATCCGATAACCCGCATCGGCGCCGGCGGCAGCCCCGCCAACAAGGCCGCCACCCCCTGGCCCGTGGCCGGATGGACCCATCCTGGCCACACCTCTCGCAGCGGCTCCAGCACGAAGCGCCTGACATATGCCCGCGGATGCGGCAGCACCGGGTCGGGCGCCTCCCGCACCAGCCCACCCATCGCCACGATGTCGAGGTCCAACGTCCGCGGCGCGTTGCGGTAGGGCCGCTCCCGCCCCGCCGCCGCCTCGATCCCCTGCAACGCCAACAGAAGCGGCCCGGGCTCTGCCGCCCCCCGAAGCCGTGCCACCCCGTTCACATACCAGGGCGTCGTGTCAGACGGCGGCTCCGGCGCGGTCTCCCACCAGCGTGACAGCGCGATCAGCCGCAGTCCGCAAACCCCGTCCAGCGCCACCGCCGCCGCCCGGCAGGTGGCCAGCGGCGCCGCCCCATCGCGCCCGGGAAGATTCGCCCCGATCGCGATCAGGACATCCCCGTCAGGAATACCGCTCCTCCATCCAGGGATCGCCGCGCTCGTGATACCCGCGAACCTCCCAGAAGCCCGGCCGGTCCTCGGCCAGCAGGGTGATCCGACGCAGCCATTTCGGGCTCTTCCAGAAATACAGGTGCGGCACCACCAGCCGCATCGGCCCCCCGTGCTGCCGCTCCAGCTTCCAGCCGTTCCAATGCGTCGCGAGCAGGTTCTCCGGGCGATCCAGATCCGCCAGCGGCAGGTTCGTGGTGTAGCCGTCATGCGATTCCATGGTCACGAACCGTGCCTCCGGCCCCGGCCTGGCCATGGCCAGCACCGTCTGCACGGCGATCCCCCGCCAGTCATTGTCGTAGCGGGACCACTGCGTGACGCAGTGGATGTCGTTCCGCCGCTCCTCCTGCGGCAGCGCCAGGAGTTCCGCCCAGGACAGCGAAACCGGGCTCTCCACCAGCCCGTCCACGTCCAGCCGCGCTGCCGCCTCCTCCACCGCGGGCTGGATGCCCAGGTCCAGCACCGGCCAGTCCTGCACCAGCCGCTGCCCCGGCGGCAGTCGGTCCCGCGCCGGATCGGCAGGGGTCCCGGTCAGCAGCCGGCCCTCCTCCGCCCAACGCTGCTTCGTGCGCACCAGCTTCTCGCGCGTGCCCGGAGGCGCCGATTCATCGCTCATGGCCGGAGAGGTGCGCGCAGGCGCCGCCGCTTGCAACCGGTCACGGGTGCGTCGCGAGCCAGGCCTCCACGATCGGCCCCCAGACCGCCGCCCCGCCCCGCCCATAGAACATGTCGTGCCCGTCCCGGCCCCAGGCCGGCAGCGGCCGCAACTCGGACCATCCTCCCGCCGCCCGATGCGCCGCATGCATCGCCGCCGCCAGCTCCGGTGCGAAGAACCCGTCATTCGCCGTGTAGAGCCACAGCATCGGCAGTGGCTCCGCCGCCCCCCGCGCCAGCCGCCCGGCATCGGCCACCAGGCGGTCCGGCCGGCAATTCTCGTTCGGCACGTCCCCTTTCTGCCCGCCCCGCCCCCCGGCGACGTTCACCACCGCCGTCACGCCCGGCGGCGGATCGGCGGCGATGGCCAGGGCGCCCCACCCCCCCGCGGATTGTCCGATCACCGCGACCCCACCGGGCGCGATGCCCGGCTGCCCCCGCGCCACCGCGATCGCCGCCGCGATGTCCCGCGCTGTCTCCCGCGCCGCCCGCACGTAGTCCGGATCCTCGCAGCGCCCATAGGCCTCCTCCCAGGCGCCGCCCTCGGGGCCGTAGCCCCGCCGCAACGGCGCCAGCACCGCGTGTCCCCGATCCAGGAACCACCGCGCCGGTTCCGAATCACACGCCAGCAGCGAATACCGCGCCCGGATCGCCGGATTGCCCCCAGGCGATCCGTGGTTGATCACGACCAACCGCGCCGCGTCCGCGGAGGCCGGGCGGCAGAGCCGCGCCCGGATCGTCCGCACCTCGCCCGAGGCCGTCGCGACCGGCACCTCCAGCACCTCGCCCTTCGAGGCAGCCGGCAAGGGCGCGCATCCCAAGGCCGCCAGGAGCGCTGCACCGGCGAGCGCCCTTCGCAGCAGCTCGCCGCGGCGCAGCGCCCATGCGAACCGGCGCGCCCACCTTGACTTCTGCCGGACCCCCATGTTAGGAATATAGTCGTTCACCGAAGTCGTCCGCGAGAGGCTCGTCGCCTGACAGTACCCCCGATGCCGGGGGTCCCAAGCCCCGCCGCCACAAGCCGCTCCGGTCCCACACCCGCGGACCCGCCGTCCACGAGGGGCCGTCGCCAAGAATGGGCACCGGCCCCGGACCGAAAAGACCTTCCCTCAAATCGCCTGATTCGATGTACGGCCGGGACTGGATTGAGAACGTCCAGCCGGCCGAGAACCGGCTCGTGCGGCCCGGCACCGGCGCGAGAGCACGAGGCGCGGTCGCCTGAAGCCCTGGAAGGTACCGGTCGAAGATCGCCTGCGCCGTCGTCTCGTCCACCGCCATGCCCCCTGGTCATGACGTGCGAGGCTAGCCCGGCACATCGGCGTCCTCCATCACCACCGCCCGCGTAAGGATGTAAGGCGGTAAGGAAGTAAGGCGGCGGACGAGAGAGTTGCGGCTTGGTTCAGCATCTGAGCCGCCTCGCCGCCGGTCCGACCCACGCAAGGATGTAAGGAAGCGCCCCATCCCTTCCCCGACCTGCACGGCCCAGCTTGACCGCACCCGCCCCCTGGCCCGAAGTGATCCCGCCATGATGCTCCTGATCGACAACTACGACAGCTTCACCTTCAACCTCGTCCACTTCCTGGGCGACCTGGGGGCTGAGGCGGAGGTCTGGCGCAACGACAAGATCACGCCGGACGAGGCGCTGGAGCGGAAGCCGGAGGCGATCATCCTCTCCCCCGGCCCCTGCACCCCCAACGAGGCCGGCATCTGCCTCGACCTCATCGGGGCGGCCGCGAAGAAGGGCGTGCCGGTCTTCGGCGTCTGCCTCGGCCACCAGGCCATCGGCCAGGCCTTCGGCGGCACCGTCATTCGCGCGCCCGAGCCCGTGCACGGCAAGGTCCACCCCATCACCCACGGCAACACCGACGTCTTCGCCGGCCTACCCTCCCCCTTCCAGGCCACTCGCTACCACTCTCTCGTCGTCCGGCGCGACGACCTGCCCGCCTGCCTCACCGTGACCGCGGAGACCAAGGACGGCCTGATCATGGGCCTCGCCCACAAGGACCTGCCGGTCTGGGGCGTGCAGTTTCACCCGGAGAGCATCGCCTCCCAGAACGGCCACGACATCCTGGCGAACGTCATGCGGCTCGCCGGCCTGTCGCCCAAGGAACGCGAACTCCTCCCCAAGGCGGCCTGACATGTCCCTCCGACCGGTTCTCGCCCGCCTCGCGGCGGGCGAGCGGCTCGCTGAGAGCGAGGCCGAGCACGCCTTCGGCGTCATCATGTCCGGCGAGGCCACCCCCGCCCAGATCGCCGGCATGCTGATGGCCATGCGCGTCCGAGGCGAGACGGTGCCGGAAATGACCGGCGCGGTCCGCGCCATGCGTGCCCGCATGACCGCGGTCGAGGCGCCCCCCGGCGCCATCGACATCGTCGGCACGGGCGGCGACGCGGCCGGAACGCTGAACATCTCCACCGCCTCGGCCCTCGTCGTGGCGGGCTGCGGCGTCCCCGTCGCGAAGCATGGGAACCGCGCCCTCTCCTCAAAATCGGGCGCCGCGGACGTCCTCAGCGCGCTCGGCGTGGACACGGACGTCCCCTTCGAACGCCTGCCGGAGGTCATGCGGTCCGTCGGCATGGCCTTCCTCATGGCCCCGCGCCACCACGCCGCCCTGCGCCACGCCGCCGGACCGCGGATGGAGCTGGGCACGCGCACCATCTTCAACCTGCTCGGCCCCCTGGCGAACCCCGCCCGCGTCCGCCGCCAGATGACCGGCGCTTTCGCCGCCGACTGGCTGCGCCCAATGGCCGAGACCCTCGGCCGCCTCGGCACCGAGCGCGCCTGGCTCGTCCACGGGCAGGGCCTGGACGAGCTCACCATCGCCGGCCCGTCGCAGGTCGTGGAGCTGCGGGACGGCGCCCTCCGTGAATTCGAGGTGACACCGGAAGACGCCGGCCTGCCCCGAGCCCCTGCCGAGACTCTCCGCGGCGGCACCCCCGTCGAGAACGCCGAGGCCCTGCTCGATCTCCTCCGGGGAGCCGAAAGCCCTTACCGCGACTGCGTCCTTCTCAACGCCGCCGCCTCCCTGGTCGTCGCCGACCGGGCGGACAACCTCCGGGCCGGCGCCGCCCTCGCCGCCCAAGCCCTGGCGGAGGGCAAGCCGATGGCCGTGCTGGAGCGTCTGCGGGGCGCAACGCGGCCTTGACGGCGACCATCCTGCGGCCGCACGAACCGCCCGCCATGGACACGAACCCCGCACTCTCGGACACGCTCCGACGCATTCTGTCGGACAAGCGCGCCGAGGTGCAGGCGCGCATGCAGGAGGCCTCGCAATCCGAGATCGAGCGCCGCGCCCGCGACGCCGATCCCGTGCGCCCCTTCATGCAGGACCTCTGCACCGCCGTCGCGGACAGCCGCGTCGGCCTCATCGCGGAGATCAAGCGCGCCTCTCCGTCCGGCGGCCTGATTCGCGACCCGTTCGATCCGGCCGAGATCGCCCAGGCCTACGAGGCGGCCGGCGCGGTCTGCCTCTCCGTCCTGACGGACGAGCCCTATTTCCAGGGCCGCCCCGAGCACCTCCAGGCTGCCCGCGCGGCGACGCGCCTGCCGGTGCTGCGGAAGGACTTCATGATCCACCCCTGGCAGGTCTTCGAGGCCCGGGCGATGGGTGCCGACGCCGTCCTCATCATCATGGCCGCCCTGACGGATGAAGAGGCCTCCGCGATCGAGGACGCCGCCCGCGCCCTCGACATGAGCGTCCTCGCCGAGGTCCATGACGAGGCCGAGCTGGAGCGTGCCCTCGGCCTCGAGACCCGCCTCATCGGCGTGAACAACCGCGATCTCCGGACCCTCGTCACCGACGTCGCCGTGACCGAGCGCCTGGCCCCCCTGATCCCCGCGGACCGCATCCCCGTGGCCGAGAGCGGCATCCGCACCGCCGACGATGTCCGTCGCATGGCCGCCGCCGGCGCCCGCTGCCTCCTGGTCGGCGAGCACCTGTTGCGCCAACCCGACGTCGGCGCCGCCGTCCGCACCCTCATCGGCGCCGCTTGAGCTCCCCCCTTACTCATTTCGACGCCGCCGGCCGCGCGGCGATGGTGGACGTCTCCGCCAAGCCCGAGACGGTCCGCACCGCCACCGCCCGGGGACGCGTGGTGATGCGCCCAGAAACCCTCGCCCTCATCACCGAGGGCCGGGCAAACAAGGGTGACGTCCTCGGCGTAGCCCGCCTCGCCGGCATCATGGGGGCCAAGCGCACCGCCGACCTCATCCCCCTCTGCCATCCCCTCCCGATCTCCTCTGTGGCGCTCGAACTCACCCCTTCCGCCCCGGACGCCGTGGAGATCGAGGCCACCGTCCGCACCACCGGCCGCACCGGCGTGGAGATGGAAGCGCTGACCGCCGTCACCGTCGCCGCCCTGACGATCTACGACATGTGCAAGGCCGCCGACCGTGCCATGCAGATCGAGGCCGTGCGCCTCCACAGCAAGTCCGGCGGCCGCTCCGGCGACTACGTCGCGCAGGAAGACGTGACGCCCCGCCCGTGATCCCGGTCGCGGACGCCCTCGCCCGCATCCTCGACGGCCTGCCCCCCACGGGGCCGGAGACGGTGGCGCTGCCCGAGGCCTGGGGCCGCGTCCTCGCCGCTCCCGTCGCGGCTCGCCTGACGCAGCCGCCCGCCGCCGTCTCCGCCATGGACGGCTACGCCCTTCGCGCCGCCGACGCCGCCGTGGGCACCCCGTTGCGCGTGATCGGTCAGGCGCCCGCCGGCCACCCCTTCCCCGGCCAGGTCGGCCCGGGCGAGGCGGTCCGCATCTTCACCGGCGGCTTCGTCCCACCCGGCGCCGACGCCATCCTCCTCCAGGAAGACGCGACCGCCGCGGATGGCCGGGTTACTGCCACTGAGGCCCCGCGCGCCGGACGCCACATCCGGCGCGCTGGCCTCGACTTCGCCGCCGGCGACACCCTGCTGTCCCCCGGCCGCAAGCTGACCGCCCGCGACATCGGCCTGGCTGCCGCCGGCAACCATCCCTGGGTGACGGTCCACCGCCGCCCGCGGGTCGGCATCCTCGCCACCGGCGACGAGATTGCCCTTCCCGGCGATCCGCTGCCCGAGGGAGGGATCGTCTCCTCCAACGCGCATGCCCTGGCCACGCTCATCCGCGCAGGCGGGGGCGACTCGCTTGTCCTGCCCATCGCGCCCGACGACCGGGACGCCATCGCCGCGATCGCGGGCGCCGCCGCCCGCTGCGACCTGCTGGTCACCACCGGCGGCGCGAGCGTCGGCGACCACGACCTGGTCCAGGCCGCCCTCGGTCCGGAGGGCTTCTCATTGGACTTCTGGAAGATCGCCATGCGGCCGGGCAAGCCGCTGATCTTCGGGCATTTGCACGGCACGCCGCTGCTCGGGCTCCCGGGAAACCCGGTGTCCGCCCTCGTCTGCGCGGTGCTGTTTCTCCTTCCCTCCCTCGCGCGCCTCTCCGGCGCCCCGGCCGGACCCACGCCCCGCCGCCCCGCGCTGCTCGGCACCGACCTGCCCGCCAATGACCGGCGGGAGGACTACGTGCGCGCCACCCTCTCGGCGGACGCGTCGGGCGCGCTCGTCGCCACGCCGTTTTCCTTGCAGGACAGTTCGATGCTGACCGTCCTGGCCCGGGCGGACGCACTTCTGGTCCGCGCCCCGTACGCGCCTGCGGCCAGGGCCGGGGAACCCGTGTCCGTCATCGAACTTTCGACGCTGGGCGTCTGAATTTCCCGTCATCCGTTCTTGACCGGCTCGAAAGAACTTTTCTAGAACTTCCGCGTGGGTTGCCCGTTTGTTCGTGCGCACCCGAAGCCCGTACCGGGGCCCCGCAGGGAGAAGTCGCATGCTCACCCGGAAGCAGCACGAGCTGCTCACCTTCATCGACAAGCACCTCCGCCAGACCGGCTTCTCCCCCTCCTTCGAGGAGATGAAGGAGGCGCTGAACCTGAAGTCCAAGTCCGGCATCCATCGCCTCATTACGGCGCTGGAAGAGCGCGGCTTCCTCAAGCGGCGCGCCCACCGCGCCCGCGCGCTGGAGGTGATCCGCCTGCCCGAGAGCCTGTCTCCGAAGACGGCTTCCGCCTCAGCGGCGTCCACGGCCACGCCCGCCTTCGCGCCGAACGTCATCCGCGGGAATTTCGCGCAGAATCTGGCGGGTGCGGTCCGAACTGCCAACGACGCTGCAGCCGTGCAGCTCCCCCTGTACGGGCGGATCGCCGCCGGTCTTCCGATCGAGGCGCTGCGCGACGGCGGCGAGAGCGTCGAGGTTCCCGCCGCACTGCTCGGGGGTGGTGAGCACTACGCGCTGGAGGTCGCAGGTGATTCGATGGAGCAGGCCGGCATCCTGGACGGCGACACCGTCATCATCCGGCGCGGCGACACGGCAGAGAACGGTGCCATCGTCGTGGCCTTGGTGGACGAGGGCGAGGTGACGTTGAAGCGCCTCCGCCGGCGCGGCAACTCCATCGCCCTGGAGGCCGCCAATCCGCGCTACGAGACCCGCATCTTCGGACCGGACCGCGTGCGGGTCCAGGGCAAGCTGGTCGGCCTCGTCCGCCGCTACAACTGATCTCCTGCACCACACGATAAGCCTCGCCCGGGCAACCGGGCGGGGTTTTTCATGTCTGAGATCACGACGCAGGAATCCGCGATAGACACCTGATGCTGCGCTATTCCATTGGGGCCGATGGGTCGGCTTCCCCGCCCGGGTCCCGTTCGGCGGCCGGTTCGGACGGCGGTCTCGGCCGAGGCTCCGGGACGGGCGGAACCCAAGGACGGTTGCCGCGGAAGCCGCGATCCGACAGCACGACGGCGCCGCCGCGGCCGAGCCAGACTGCGTGCGCCCCGTCCCTCCAGACGCTGAACCGGTCCAGCATCGGCGTGTCGCGGCATCGTCCCCGGATCGGCTCCGCCGAGACGAGAAGCTCTGCCTGTCCGCATCCCGTCTCGGCCCGCACCGGTGGAACCGGCGGTGCCGGGGTCCCGCGTCGGCGCGGCGTCTCTGGCGGGGGCCGGCGCAGCAGCGCGGCAGCCGCTCCCTCGGGATGCGGACGGAGGACGCAGGCGGTCCCGGCGCAGGTGATGCGCCCCTCCGCCGCTGTGCCGGTGGCGGGCAGGGGCTGGGCTCCGTCCTCGCCCCAACTCCGCAGCCAGCTCTCCCGCGTCAGCCGACTGGCACCGCTGGCCCGCTCGACGAAGATTCCCTGCGGCGTGGAGAGGGCGATCAGCCGCGCATCCGCCGAGACGAGCAGGTCCGGCGCCGTGACGGTCGAGCCCGAGAGCAGGCCGGCGGCCATCATCGCGATTCCTGGCCACCGCCAGTTTCCCCGCCAGAGACAAACCCAGCAAAGCCCGAGACCGAACACCGCGATGCCCCAGGCCGGGATGGGAGCGGCGGTCAGCGCCGCACCCGGCCAGGCCGCGATGGTCCGCCCGACCAGGATGGTGCCGTCCACTCCCCACCCCATGGCCGCGAGCGCTGGTCCCTCCCACCCGAGAGGCATCAGGAGCAGCGCGAGGGCGCCTGCGGGCATGACGAGAAAGGAGGTCAGCGGGACCGCAACCGCGTTCGCCGCCACGCCATAGAGCTGCAACCGCCCGAAATGGTGCAGCCCGAAGGGCGTGGTGGCCGCGCCGGCGATCACCGAGGTCATGACCATCCCGATCAGCGCCAGCGCGGCCCGCCCCCACCAGCCCCGCGACCGCAGCGCCCGGGACGGAGCCCGCATCGCCTCCGCCGCGGCGACCAGGGCCAGCACGGCCGCGAACGACATCTGCATGGAGGGGCCAAGCAGCGCGGCGGGCGAGACGAGCAGGATCACCCCTGCTGCGAGCGCCACGCCGCGAAGGGACAGAGCCCGTCGCCCGGTCAGGATCGCCAGCGTGGCCAGCGCCGCCATCGCGAAGGACCGGACCATGGGCACGCCCGCGCCGGTCAGCAGAGTATAGCCGCCGCCCAGGACCAGCCCGGCCACCGCGGCGAATCCCCGCGTCTCCAGCCGCAGCGCCAGCCAGAGGATCGCGGCCACCACGCGCCGGATCACGACATAGCCCAGCCCGATCACGATCGCGACGTGCAGGCCGGACGGCGACAGAAGATGGGCCAGCCCCGAATCCCGCAGCGCCGCGAGCACGTCCGGCGGGATCGCGGATTGGGACCCAGTCAGCAGGGCCGCCGCGACGGAGCCGGTGGCACCGGGAAGCGACGCCGTCACGCGCGCGTCGATGTGGGCGCGAAGTCCCGCAAAAACGGGGGTGCTCTCTCCTGGGACGACCGTGGCCGGCCCGATCGCGAACCCGGAGCCGCCAAGTCCGGAGAAGAAGGCATTGCGCTGGAAATCCCATGCGCCGGGATAGGCCGGCGGTGCAGGGGGGCGGATGAGGGCACGGACCGTGAGCGCGTCGCCCGGCTTGGGCCGGGCCGGGTCCGCCGTGCGGAGCCGGATCCGGATCTCGCGCCCGAGCGGCGCGCCGTCATTCAGCCGCGCCCCCTCCAGCGTGACGCGACGGCCCTCGGGCAGAAGGTCCACGGCAGCGACACGGCCAGTCGCGATGACGGCGGTCCTCGGCAGGTCCAGCAGCGGCGGCGCCGTCCGGCTTTGCCAAGAGGCGGCCGCAAAACCGAGCGCCACGGCGCCGAGAAGCGCGACCGCGGCGGCCAACAGCGGCTGTCGGCGCCGGAGCAGCAGCGCCAGGGCGAGCAGCGGCCACGGCAGGAACAGAGGGCCCGGTCCCGGCTCGGCGGGAAGCGCGAAGTAGCCGATCACGCCCACGCCCATCGCGACGGGCAGCCAGAGCGGCCAGCGGTCCCACTGGCCTTCGACAAGCCGGAGCAGGCGGTCCGAGAGGCGCGGCGTTGCGGTGGCCGGGACGAGGTGGAGGGACATGCGCCCGTCCAGCCTAGGCGATGTCGGCGTCCAACGCGCGGGGCCACAACAGGCGATTGTGACCGCCCGGCTCGGCTCGACCAACACGGTTGGCACGTCATCCTCCCGCGCCGTCACGCAGACCACGGTCCCTCAACAGCGGTGCGCCATGGTGCTAGGTACGCCGCCCCCCGGGACCGAGACCATGACCGTCCGCACGCGCTTCGCCCCCTCGCCCACCGGCTACCTGCACATCGGCGGGGCCCGGACCGCGCTGTTCAACCTTCTCTTCGCCCGGCACCACGGCGGGCAGTACCTGCTGCGGATCGAGGACACGGACCGCGCCCGCTCCACACCGGAGGCGGTCGAGCAGATCCTGGAGAGTCTTCGCTGGCTCGACCTCTCCCCGGACGAGGCGCCGGTCTTCCAGACCTCGCGGGAGTCGCGGCATGCGGAGGTCGCGCGGGAGCTGCTCGCGAAGGGCGCCGCCTACTTGGCGTACGACACGGCGGAGGAACTGGTCGCGATGCGCGAGCGCGCGACGGCCGAGGGCCGCCCGCCCCGCTATGACGGCCGCTGGCGGGACCGCGACCCGTCCGAGGCGCCGGCAGGCATCGCCCCGGTCATCCGCATCAAGGCCCCGAGGGAGGGAGAGACGGTGGTGCGCGACCTCGTGCAGGGGGAGGTGCGCGTGGGGAACGCGGAGCTGGATGACATGATCATCCTCCGCTCCGACGGCACGCCGACCTATCTGCACGCGGTCGTGGTCGATGACCATGACATGGGCATCACCCACGTCATTCGGGGCGACGACCACCTCACCAACACCTTCCGGCAATGCATGGTCTACGACGCCATGGGCTGGACCCGGCCGGAATTCGCCCATGTGCCGCTCATCCACGGCGCGGACGGCGCGAAGCTGTCCAAGCGCCACGGCGCCGTGGGCGCGCTCGAGTTCCGCGACCAGGGCTTCCTGCCGGAGGCGGTGTGCAACTACCTCCTGCGCCTCGGCTGGGGGCACGGCGATGAGGAGTTCGTGCCGCGCGACCGCGCCATCGAGCTCTTCGAGCTGAAGGATGTCGGGCGGGCGGCGTCCCGCATGGACTACGCGAAGCTCTCGCACCTCAACGGCCAGTATATTCGCGCGGCGGACGCCTCGCGGCTGGCAACGGAGGTCTTGCGTGTGCTCGCCGCGAAGGACGTGCGGGCCGACGCGACCGGCGAGGCCCGGGTGGCCGCGCTGATCCCGGATCTCCAGCCCCGCGCGCGCACGCTGATCGAGATGGCCGAGGGGGCGCGCTTCGCCCTGCTGCCGCGGCCCATCAAGCCCGACGCGAAGGCGGCGGCGCTGCTGGAGGGCGACGGGCGGGCCATGCTCGGCCGGCTCGCCGCAGCGCTGGGCGAGGCGGCGTGGGACCGGATGGCGCTCGACGCGGCGCTGCGGGCCTTCGCCGAGGCGGAGGGTCGGAAGCTCGGCGCCGTGGCCCAGCCACTCCGGGCTGCGCTGACCGGCAGCACCCAATCGCCCCCGATCGACGCGGTGTTGGCCGCATTGGGGCGGGAGGAGTCGCTCGGCCGGATCGCGGACGCGGTCGGCTGATCCCGCCTCGGCCCGTCAGACGGGCCGGGGCAGGATGCGGCAGGCGCTCTCGGTCGCGCGGGCGAGAGTGGTGAGGCGGCGGGCGGCCACGGCTCCCGTCGCGGCGTCGCCCACGACATGGGCGAGGAGCGGGTTGGTGACGACGGCGCGCACGGCGGCATCGGTCGCGACGTCCGTCGCGGCCACCGCGGCGGCGTTGAAGGCGGCGCGGCGAAGCAGGGCCGCCGTCGCCGCGACGCCGGGCCGTAGCCCGTGCAGCGCCGCGACCTGCCGCACAAGGCGGAGCCCGCGCCAGCCGATCACGGCCGCGTCCCAGGCGGGGGACGGGCTGATGGCGGTGGCGGCGAAACCCTGGATGGCGGCCATGCGGCCCAAGGCGCGGGCCTCGGCATCGAGGGCCCCGAGCGGTCCGGATTCGAGCAGGGCGCGCAGGGCGGCTAGGTCCGGCGCGGCGCGCAGCGCCGGAAGGTGTGGAATCGCCAGCGGGACCTCTTCCGCCCAGGCGATCGCGTAGCCCTTCGCGGCGGGGAAGTCGCCCCGCGCGAAGGCCTCCCGCGCCGCGTCCACGCGCCGGAGGGCGAAGAGGGCGCGGAACTCCCGCGCCACGCCCGCGAGGATCGCGCCGAAGCCCGCCACAGCGATCAGCAGCGCGAGCCAGCCGAGCCAGGTGGACCGGTTGAACTGGTCCGCGACGTAGCCTCCCGCCGCCATGGCGGAGAAGCCGAAGATGAGCGTCGCCACGCCGATCGCGACGAGCGAGGCGGTGGAGAGCCCGGCGGCCGGCACCGGTACCGGCGCCACCCCGGCCTCCCAGTCCAGGTCGAGGCGGGCGGGGCCAGCCTCCTCCTCGATCAGGATGCGCGGGCGGCGGGGCGGGTCGATCGTGCGCGTCTCGCTCATGCGTGCGGCCTCACAGCGCGTCGTCCATCAGGGCGGACAACAGGGTGTCCAGCCCCAGATGGGGAACCCCGGCCGCGCCGTGGAGGTCCAGCACGGGCGGCCGGAAGACCGGCATCTGGAAATAGGCCGCGTTCCAGAAGCTCTCGGGCGGCCGGCGGGAGGGGACGACGCCCGGGTCCACAGTCGCCCAGCGACCGTTCTCCAGCAGGACGCCGCGCACCGCCGGCGCGGCGCGGCCCTCATGCGTCGCGGTCGCCTCCTGCGTGCAGCGGATGGAGGCGACGGCGTGGACGGAGACGCCCGCCCCCGCCCCCTCCGCGCGCCGCCGCGGCGCGTCCACCAAATCCGCGAGGAGCGAGGCGAGGTTGTCGCGGCTGACTTCCGGCACGTGATCGGCCTTCGTGGCGGCGAAGGCGACGCGCCCGATGCCGTCCCGCAGGAGGCCGCCCGTAAGCCGGTCCAGCAGGCCACGGCCGTAGCGGAGAGTCGCGGAGATGGCGGCCAGGGCTTCCGCCGTGTCCTCGAACGCATCGCGGCCCGCGTGCAGGGCGCCGAGCACGTCCACCAGCACGACCTGGCGGTCGAAACGGCGGAAGACAGGGTCGAGGAAGCGGTCCCGCTGGTCGCGCAGATAGGCGTCGTACCGTCGCGCGAGAAGGAGGCCGAGCGGGCTGTCCCGCGCCGCCTCCGGCAGCGGGAAAAACCAGAGGATCGGCGCGTCGCCACCCGGACCGGGGTTCAGGAAGCGGCCGGGCTGCAGGAAGCGAAGGCCGATCTCGTCCCGCGCCACACCGAGGAAGCCGCGGTAGAGGGCGTGGCCGCGACGGGCGAGGGAATCTTCAGCGGGGGCCGTGACCGGCAGGCTGTCGGCGAAGGCGAGGAACTCGGCCGATGGCGCGGCGCGCAGCCCCTTGCGCAGGCGCGCCAGGGTCTGGTCCGACCACTCGGCAAAGTCCTGGTCGAACATCGGCAGGTCGAGCAGCCACTCACCGGGATAGTCGAGCAGGTCGAGCGTCACCTCCCGGTCCGGCAGCACCTGTCCGTAGAAGCCGTGACGGCGGAGCTTCAGGACGACCGAGAGGGTCGAGAGGTCATCCGTCCGCGCCGGCCAGGCGGGCGGATCGGCCGCGAGGGCGGCGAGGTGCGCCTCCGCGTCGAAGCGCGGCGTGGCCTCGATGCCCGGCGGGATGGTGCGGGCGCCGAGCAGGCGGCCACCGGTCACGGCAAGGCCCGGCAGGGTCCGGCGCCCCGCGCCCGCCGCGACGAGGCTCGCGACGAGCGAGGTGAGGAAGACCGTCTTGCCCGCGCGGGAGAGGCCGGTCACGCCCAGGCGCAACCGCTCCCGCCCCGCGAGGGCCAGCGCCGCCTCCCCGGTGCGGGAGACGGCGTCGGTGACGAGGCGAAGCGGGTCGGGCGTCACACCTCGGGCTTACTGGCGCTGGATGAGCTCGATCTTGTAGCCGTCCGGGTCCTCGACGAAGGCGATGATCGTCGTGCCGTGCTTCACCGGCCCAGCCTCCCGCGTCACCTTGCCGCCGGCCGCCCTGATCCGGTCGCAGGCCGCCGCGACATCGGGCACACCGATCGCGAGGTGCCCGAAGGCGTTGCCGAGCTCGTACTTCTCGGTGCCGTAGTTGTAGGTCAGCTCGATCTCCGCCTCGCCCTGTGCGTTGCCGCCGTAGCCGACGAAGGCGAGCGTATACTGGCCCGCGGGCACGTCGTTCCGGCGGAGTTCCCGCATGCCGAACATCTGCGTGTAGAAGCCGACGCTTCGGTCCAGGTTCCCCACCCGGATCATCGTGTGCAGGAATCGGCCCTTCTGGGCGGTGTCGCTCATGGCGCTGCTCCCGGTGTTGCGGCCCCCACATGGTCATCGGGGCGGATGGCGAGAAGGAACATACCGGCCTCATCGGCCAGGCGCACGGCTTCGTCAGCCTCGACCAGCAGGGCCCCGCCCGCCTCGAAGGCGATGCCGCGGAGCCCGGCGGCGGCGGCCGCGTGGACGGTGGCGGGGCCGAGGGTCGGCAGGTCGAGGTTCCGGTCCTGGCCAGGCTTCACGAGTTTCACCAGCACGCCGGCCGGGCCGTCCCGCCGCAGCGCGCCGCAGCGGGCGATGAGGGCGTCCGTTCCCTCGAACGCCTCGACACCGAGGACGAGGCCCTGCTGCACCACCGCGCCCTGCCCGACGTCGAGCGCGCCGAGCGCCTTCACAACGAGGACGCCCCGGGCGATGTCCGCCAGCGCGGTCCCATCCGGTGCGGCCCGGGTGAGGAGGCCCGGCGGGGCCTGGAGGCCGCCCAGCACTGCATTCGGGCCGATGAGGGAGAAGCCTTCCTCCCGCAGCACGTCGCGCAAGGCCGAGAGCAGCCCGTCATCGCCCTGGAACGCCCGCTTGCCGATCCGGGCGATGTACTTGGCGGAGGCCGCGTCCGGGAAAAGCGTCAGGAAGGAGGGGCGGCGCACCTGGCCGGTCAGGACGAGGTCTCGCACGCCCTCCCGGCGCAACCACTCCACGGACGAGCCGAGGGCGCCGAGGCGGAGGGTGATGGTGCGGTAGGACGCCCAGGCGCGGGGATCGGCGAAGCCCTCCAGCAGCACGCCGCGCACGCCGCGGCCGGCCGATTGCGCGGCGGCGGCGATGCGCAGCGGCATGTCGCCCGCCCCGGCGAAGATGCCGAGCGGGGAGGTCTCGGTCACGCCGCCTCCCCGGCCGCCTCGTCATTCTGAGCCCCATGGTGGCGCATGCCCATGAAGCGGCGACGGCTGCGGGCGGTCAGGAAGTCCAGGATCTCGGCCGCCGCCGGGTCATCGCCCCAGCGGGCGCGCGCCGGGCCGAGGCGGTCGGCGCGCTCGCCCTCTCCGGTGAAGATGTCGGCGACGAGGGCGCGGAGGGAGAGGATGCGGCTGTGCTCGAAGCCGCGGCGGCGCAGGCCGATGATGTTCAGCCCGGTCAGCCGCGCCCGGTCCCCGAGGCAGGCACCGTAGGGGATGAGGTCGCGCTCCACGCCGCTCATGCCGCCGACGACGGATTGCCGGCCGATGCGGACGAACTGGTGCACCGCGGCGCCGCCACCGACGAAGACCGTGTCCCCGATCTCCACATGTCCGCCGAGCATGACGTTGTTCGCGAGGATGACGTGGTGCGAGAGCTGGCAGTCATGGCCGACATGGGCGCAGGCCATGATGAGGCAGTCCGCGCCGATGCGCGTCACCCCCTCCCCGCCCACGCTGCCGCGGTGGACGGTGGCGTGCTCCCGCAGCAGGGTGCGCGCGCCAATCTCCAGGCGCGTCGGCTCGTTCTTGTACTTCAGGTCCTGCGGCGGCAGGCCGACAGAGGCGAAGGGCATGAGGGTGACGCCCTCCCCCAGCCGTGTGCGGCCGTCCACCACGGCGTGGGAGACGAGCTGGACGCCGTCCTCCAGCACCGCGTTCGCGCCGACCGTGCACCAGGGCCCGATGCGGACTCCCTGCCCAAGCACGGCGCCTTCCTCCACAATCGCGGAGGGATGGATCTCGGCGGCGCTCACTTGTCGAGGATCATGGCGGTGTAGGTGGCTTCCGCGACGGTCACGCCATCCACCTTGGCGACGCCGTTGAACTTCCAGACGTTCCCGCGGTGGCGATCCTTCGTGACATGGATGCGGAGCTGGTCGCCTGGCCGCACGGGACGGCGGAACTTCGCGCCCTCGACGCTCATGAAGTAGACGAGCTTGCCCTTCGAGCCCTCCCCCAGCGTCGTGACGACGAGGACGCCGGCGGTCTGCGCCATGCTCTCGACGATGAGGACGCCGGGCATCACCGGCTCCCTGGGGAAATGGCCCTGGAAGAAGCCCTCGTTGATCGAGACGTTCTTCACGCCGATGGCGCTGACGTTCGGCACCAGCTCCACCACCCGGTCCACCAGAAGGAAGGGGTAGCGGTGCGGGATCGCCTCCATCACCCCCATGATGTCGAGGGTGCCGATGGTCTGGCCTTCGGGGCCCGTCGTGCCTTGCGTGTCGTCCTGCCCGCTCATTCCGTTCCGTCCGTCCCGCCCGGGCGGCGGGTGCTGTTCCGATCGCGCGCCAGCCGTCGCAGCATGGCGGAGGCGCGCAGGGCTTCCCGCACCGGGATCGCGGGCGTGCCGAACACGTCCTGGCCGGGCGGGATGTCGTCGATGACGCCGGCCTGCGCGCCGACGCGGGCCCGGCTACCGATGGTGACGTGATCCCGGACGCCGGCCTGCCCGGCCAGCGTCACGAAATCGCCGAGCACGACGGAGCCGGAGATCCCGACCTGGGCGACGACGACGCAGCCCCGGCCGGTGCGGACGTTGTGTCCGAGCATGGCGAGGTTGTCCACCCGCGTGCCCGGCCCGATCACCGTGTCCTCGATGGAGCCGCGGTCCACGCAGGCATTCGCGCCGATCTCCACGCCGTCCCCGAGGATGACGCGGCCGAGCTGGGGGATGGTCACGAAGGTGCCGGTGGCGTCGGGCTGGAAGCCGAAGCCCTCATTCCCGACGCGCGCGCCGGGGTGGAGCGTCACGCGGTCGCCGGCGAGGCAGTGGGAAAGGCTGGCGTGGGCGAGGACGCGGCAGCCGGCGCCGAGCACGCAGCCCGGGCCGACGGAGGCGTGCGGGCCGATGATGCAGTCCGCGCCGAGCCGGGCGCCGGCGCCGATGACGGCGTAGGGGCCGATCTCGCAGCCCTCGCCGATCTCGGCGCCGGGCTCCACGACGGCGGTCGGGTGCCGGGTGCCGCTCGCGGTCGGGGGCGGATGCAGGAGCGTGGCGATCCGGGCATAGGCCAGTACGGGGGCCGGGGAGACCAGGGCGACGCTCCCCTCCGGCACCGCGGCGGCGTGCTCCGGCGCGACGACGATCGCGCCGGCGCGGCTGGCCCGCAGCGCGCCGAGATTCTTCTTGCCCGCGTGGAAGGCGACCTCCTCCGGCCCGGCGTCATGCAACGGCGCGACGCCGCGGACCGTCCGGTCCGCGGCGTCGGCAGGCAAGGCGATCCCCGCCACCCGCGCGAGTTGCGCGAGCGGTAGGGGACCGGCACCGGGGTGGAAGCGGGGATCCGCCGCCAAGGCGTCAGCGCCGGGGCGGCTGGGCCGGCGGCGTGGCAGGAGCGGCCGGCGGCGTGGCCGGGGCCGCGCCCGGCGCAGCCCCGGGCGCCGCGGCGGGGGCGGCCGGCGGCGGCGCGCCCTCCGGCGGCAAGGTCACGTTGCGCAGGACGCGGTTCACCTGGGCGGTGATCTCGTCCGTCAGGTCGAAGGGCGGCTCGTTGAAGATGACGAGCGGGCGCGGCAGGACAACGTTGACGTTGCGGCTGGCCGCGACCTGGCGGATCACCACGGCCAGGGCCTGCTCGATCTCGCGCAGGGCCGTCGCCGCCACGCCCTCGATCGCGCGGGACCGCTCGCGGAAGACGCGCTGGCTGTCGGTGATGCGCTCCTGCAACTCCCGCTCCCGCGTGCGGAGCTGTTCCGGCTGCAGGGTGGCGCGCTGGTTCGCGAGGTTCTGCTGCTCCTCCCGCCAGCGGGTCTGCTCGCGCTGAAGGTCGTCGTTCAGGCGCTGACGGCGACGCTCGATCTCCTCCCGCACCTGGTTGAAGGCGGTGGAGGCGCGCTGGATCTCCGGCACGTCCACGATGCCGATGACGGCCGTCGGCGGCGGCTGACCGGCGGGGAGCGGCGCGGGATTCGGCGTGGGCGGGCGCTGGGCCTGCTGCGGCGGGCGCTGCTGCGTCGCCGGGGGCGTCTGCGGACGCTGGGACGGTGCCGGCTGCGCCGGCCGCGCACCGCCGCCGCCACCGCCCGCGGGGGGGATGAAGAAGCCGGGATCGGACTGCGCGAGCGCAACGCCGGTGGGGATGAGCAGGGCCGCGAGGGCGACGAGCGCAGGGCGCGCGGGCATCATGAAGTCTCCGAATCCTTCTCTCAGAACCGCGTGCCGAAGCCGAAGCGGAAGAACTGCGTCTGGTCCTCGGGCCGCTTCACCACGGCCTGGGCAAAGTCGAGGTTGATCAGCCCGAAGGGGCTGCGCCAGGACACACCCACGCCCGCGCCGACGCGCGGCGAGGCGTCGTCCACCACGGTCGAGCCCGAGGAGGACCCGCTGAGGCTGCCGACATCTACGAAGGCGCGGCCGGAAATGCCGATCTCCTGCGGGATCGGCAGTGGGAAGCGGAACTCCGTGCTCTGCGTCCAGAGCACGCGGCCGCCGAGGCTGTCGTTGGTCGCGCGATCGCGAGGGCCGGCACCGGCCGTCTCGAAGCCGCGCAGGTTCTCGCCGCCGAGGAAGAAGCGGTCCACGATCCGCTCTTCGCGGCTGTTGAACGGCTCCAGCACGCCGGCGGACGCGTTGATCGCGATCACGTAATCCGGGTCGCCGAGAAGGCGCTCCAGCGGGATGTAGTAGGTCCCGTCCACGCGGCCGCGGAAGTAGTAGACGTCGCCGCCGAGGCCCGCGACGTCCGTGCCGAGGCGCACGACGTAGCCGCTGCGCGGATCGATGCGGGAGTCGCGGCGGTCATAGGTGAGCGTCTGGCCGATCTGCGACAGCAACGTGGTGCCCTGCTGCTCCCGGATGAAGAGCGAGGCGTTCGTGGCCACGTCGAAGATGTTGCGGTTCGACAGCGTGTAGTTCCAGGACTGCCGCAGGTACTCGTTGAACTCGTAGCCCGCGCGGATCGCGAAGCCGTAGCGGCGCTCCTCGTAGCCGGAATAGCTGCGCAGGTCCCGCGTGATGTAGAAGACGTCGAGGCCGACCGCGAGGTTGCGGTCGAGGAAGGACGGGTCGGTCACGGACACGTCCAGCTGGCTGCGGCGCTGGGCCAGCACGCCGTTGAAGCGCGCATCGATGCCGGTGCCGAGGAGGTTGCGCTCGCGGAGGCCGATGTCGGCGAGCGCGCCGGCATCCGTCGAGTAGCCGCCGCCGATCGAGATCTCGCCCGTTGCCCGCTCCGCGACGTTCGTGGTCAGGATCACCCGGTCGGGGGCGGAGCCCGGCGAGCTGGAGACGGTGACGTCGCCGAAGTAACCGAGGTCGCGAATGCGCTGGCGGGAGCGGCGCACCTGCGCGGCGTTGAAGGCGTCACCCTCCGCGAGGCGCATCTCGCGACGGATCACGCGGTCCTGGGTGCGGACGTTGCCCGTGATGTCGATCCGCTCGACGTAGATTCGGGACCCTTCCTTCACCTCGAAGGTGATGTCGGCGGTGCCCTCCTCGCGGTTGCGGTTGATCCGCGGCGTCACCTCGACGAAGGGCGCGCCCTGCTCGTTGGCACGGTCCGAAAGGGACTGGGAGATGCGCTCGACCGCGTCGCCGTCGTACCAGTCGCCGCGGCTGATATCCACCTCGCGCCGGAGCTGGTCCGCGGTGACGTTGCGCAGCGCCGAGGTCGTCTCGACGTTGCCGACGCGGTACCGGCGGCCCTCGTCGATCTGGTAGGTGATGAAGAAGCCGGAGCGGTCGGGCGCGAGCTCGGCGGTGGCGCCGGTGATCTGCACGTCGGCATAGCCTTGCCGCAGGTAGTAGCGGCGCAGCAGCTCGCGATCGAAGTTCAGGCGCTCGGGCTCGTAGGTGTCCGTCGTGCTGAAGGGGCGGTACCAGGCAGCCTCGCGCGTCGCGACGATCTCCTTCAGGCGGCTGTCGGAGATGGTGCGGTTCCCGACGAAGTTGATCCGGCTGACGAGCGCGACGTCGCCCTCGTTGATCTCGTACACGACGTCGACGCGGTTCTGATCGAGCTGGATGATCTGCGGCGTGACCGTCGCGGAGAGACGGCCGCGGCGGGAATAGAGCTCGAGGATGCGGTTGCGGTCGGACTGCGCGGCCTGGCTCGTGAAGACGGCGCGGGCGCGAAGCTGCGTCTCGTTGCGCAGCGTATCGTCATTGAGCTTGCTGTTTCCCTCGAAGGCCACGCGGTTGACGATCGGGTTCTCCTCGACACGGACGACGATGCGGTCCCCCTGGCGGGAGACGCGGACGTCGCGGAAGAGGCCGGTGGCGTACAGCGTGCGGAGGGAGCGGTCGAGCCGGTCCTCCTCGAAGGCGTCGCCGGGCTGGAGCAGCATGTAGGAGCGGATGGTGTCCGCCTCGATGCGCTGGTTGCCCTGGATGTCGATGCCCGCGACCGTGCCGAACGCCGCGCGCGCGGCCCCCGGGGCGACAGCGCCCGGGGCGGCGCGCCGTCGTTGCTGGGCGTCGGCCGTGCTGGCCGCCAGAACGGGAACGAGGAAGGTGGCGGCCAGCAACAGGGCCCGGGAGGAAAGCGAGGCGTGCAAGGCGTGATCCTGTGCCGGCGGTTCCGGTTGGTCGGCCGCAACCTAGCCGTAAGACCGCAGGGTTGCCACCCCCGCGAAGCGGTCAGCCCAGCAGGCCGCGGACCCAGCGGAAGAGGCCGAAATTCGACAGGTCGTTCCAGGTCGCGAAGAGGAACAGCGCGACGAGCAGGGCGAAGCCCGCCCGGAAGCCCATCTCGACCGCGCGCGGCGGCAACGGCCGGCCCCGGATCGCCTCGGCCGCATAGAAGACGAGGTGGCCGCCATCCAGCACGGGGATCGGGAACAGGTTGATCAGGGCGAGGTTCACCGAGAGGATCGCCATGAAGGAAACGAGGCTGGCCAGGCCCATCTCCGCGACCTGGCCGGAGAGCTGGGCGATGCGCAGCGGGCCGCCAATGTCGCCCGTGCCACTCTGGCCGGAAATCATCTTCCAGATGCCCGCGAGCGTCTGGACCGTGACATCAGCCGTGTAGGCCACGCCGCCCCAGATCGCGGAGAAGATGCCCACGGGCTCGTAGGCCGGCGCCCCGCCGCCGACGCCGAGCAGGCCGCGCGGGGCGGCCGTCGCCTCCGTGCCCGGCGCGGGCGTCGGGGTGGCGGTCAAAGTCAGCTCACGCCCTTCCCGCAGGATCTGGATGCGGACAGGCTGGTTGGCGCGGGGCTGGATGTGGGATTGGACCTGCTCGAACCGGGTCACGGGCTGGTCGTCCAGGGCGGTGATCCGATCGCCGACCAGAAGCCCCGCCCGTTCCGCCGCGCCGCCAGCGACGACGGTTCCGACCGTGGCTGTGCCGACCGGGCGGCCGACGACACTGAACAGCGCGGCGAAGAGCACCGCGGCGAGGGCGAAGTTCGCGATGGGACCAGCCGCGACGACGATGGCCCGGTCGCCCACGGGCTTGTCGTGGAAGGTCTCGCCGGCGCGCCAGCGGGCCCGCTCCTCGTCGGTCACGTCGGCCGGGCTCTCCTGCCCGTGCAGCTTCACGTAACCTCCGAGTGGCAGCCAGCCGATCTGCCAGGCGGTGCCCCGCCGGTCCGTCCACTCCTTGATGGGACGGCCGAAGCCGATCGAGAAGCGCTCGACGAAGACGCCGCGCCAGCGGGCGGCGAGGTAGTGGCCCATCTCGTGGATGAAGACGAGGACGCCGAGGACCAGGACGAAGGCCAGGACGGTGCGGAAGGGGTCGGGCAGGAAGTCCACGGTCTCTGGGCCTTGTCGGTTGATCAGGCGTCGGTTTGCAGGGCGAGGCGGTCGGCGAGCTCGGTGGCGGTTCGGCGGGCGGCGGCGTCGAGGTCCAGCACCGCCTCCAGCGCCGGGACAGGCGGCGCGCCCATCCGGTCCAGCGAGTCCTCGACCACGCGGGCGATGTCGAGGAAGCCGAGGCGACCCTCCAGGAAGCGCCCCACCGCGACCTCGTTCGCCGCATTCAAAATGGTGGGGGCGCCGCCCTCCGCCATCAAGGCGGCGCGCGCCAGGCGCAGCGCGGGAAAGCGGACCGGGTCGGGCGGGAAGAAGTCGAGGCAGCCGAGCTGGGCGAGGTTCAGCCGCGGGACGTCCGCGTGCATGCGGCCGGGCCAGGCCAGGGCATGGGCGATCGGCGTCCGCATGTCCGGCGTGCCGAGCTGAGCGAGGAGCGAACCGTCCGCGTACTGGACCAGGCCGTGGACCGCGGATTGCGGGTGCACCAGCACCTCCAGGCGGTCGGGGGGGACGGGGAAGAGGCGGGCGGCCTCGATCAGTTCCAGCCCCTTGTTGAACATCGTGGCGCTGTCGACGCTGATCTTCGCGCCCATGGACCAGACAGGGTGTCGCACCGCCTGGGCGGGCGTCGCCGCGCGCATCGTCTCCAGGTCCGCGGTGCGGAACGGGCCGCCAGAGGCGGTGATGATGATCCGCTCGACCATGGCGGGGTCGCGGGCATCGAGCGCCTGGAAGATCGCGTTGTGCTCGGAATCCACAGGCAGGATGGTGGCGCCCGAGGCGGCGGCGGCATGAAGGACGAGGTCGCCGGCACAGACCAGCGCCTCCTTGTTGGCCAGGGCCAGGGTGCCGCCGCGGGCCAGGGCCGCGAGGATCGGCATGAGCCCGGCCGCGCCCACGATGGCCGCCATGGTCCAGTCCACGGGCCGGCGGGCGGCGTCGAGCACCGCTGCCTCCCCCGCCGCGGCCTCGACGCCGGTGCCGGACAGGGCGTCCCGGAGGGCGGGCAGGCCCGCCGGGTCGGCCAACACGGCGACCCGGGCGCGGAGGCGACGGGCCATGTCGGCCAGGGCGGCCGCGTCCCTTCCGGCGACGAGCGCCTCGACCTGGAAGGCGCCGTCTGGCGCGGCTTCCAGCAGGGCGGCAGTGCTGCGCCCGACCGAACCGGTCGCGCCGAGGATCGTGACGCTGCGGGTCATCGCCAGAGGGGCGCGCCGTAGCCGAGGAGGGCTGCCAGCAAGGCGGCAACCGGCGCGGCGGCGAGAAGCCCGTCCAGCCGGTCGAGCAGGCCGCCGTGGCCGGGGATGAGGCTGGACGTGTCTTTCACCTTGAAATGCCGTTTGATCCAGGATTCCAGCAGATCTCCCGCCTGGGTCGCGACGGCGAGGATGGCCGCGACCGCTGCGGCCCGGCCGGCGTGGCCGGGGGCGAGCACGAGGGCGGCGGACGTTCCGATCGCCATGGCCACGAGCAGACCGCCGAGCGCGCCCGCCCAGGTCTTGGCCGGCGACACCTGCGGCCAGAGGAGCGGGCCACCGAAGGCGCGGCCGGCGAGGTAGGCGCCGACATCGCTCGACCAGACGACGAGGAGCAGGAAGAGCACGTTGGCCCGCCCGGCCTCGTTGTCGTGCCGCAGCTCGATGAGGCAGAGGCCGGCGATGCCGATGTAGAGGACGCCCAGCGCCAGGCGCAGGGCCGGCCATTCGGGCCGATCACGGCCGCGCAGCCGCTCCGCCCAGGCCCAGGTGAGGAGGAAGCCGGCGATCAGCACGGTCCAGGCCGTCAGCGGCCATTCCACGACGGCCAGGGCGCCCGCCAGCAGGACGGCGACGGGAACGCCGGCCCCCGGCAGCTGACGCGTCTTCAGCCCGCAGAGATGCACCCATTCCCAGGTGAGGATCGCGATGCCGACGGCGATCAGCGCAGTGTAGGGGTTCGCGCCGAGCCACACGCAGAGCAGCGCCGCCGGCCCGAGCACGAGCGCAGAGAGGAACCGCTTGTTGAGGTCGCGCCAGTTCTTATCCGCCACGGGTCAGCCCGTCCGGGCGCCGTAGCGGCGGTCGCGGCGACGGTACTCGGCGACGGCGGCCTGGAGGTGGACGGCGTCGAAGTCGGGCCAGAGGACGTCCTGGAAGACCAGCTCCGCATAGGCGGATTGCCAGAGCAGGAAGTTCGACAGGCGCTGTTCCCCCGAGGTGCGGATGATGAGATCGGGGTCCGGCATGCCGGCGGTGTCGAGGTGCGCGGACAGGGTCGACTCGTTCACCGACGCCGGGTCCAGCTCGCCGGACGCGACACGGGCCGCGATGGCGCGGGCGGCGGCGGCGATCTCGGCACGGCCGCCATAGGAGAGCGCCACGTTCAGGTTCAGGCGCGTGTTCGCGGCCGTCACAGCCTCGGCGCGGGTGATCTCGGCCACCGTCTCGGGACCGAAGGCGGCGCGATCGCCGATGATCCGAAGGCGGACCCCCTTCTCCAAGAGCTGGCCGACCTCGTGCCGGAGGTAGTGGCGCATGAGGCCGGTGAGGTCGCGCACCTCGTCCGCGGGGCGGCGCCAGTTCTCGCTGGAGAAGGCGAAGAGGGTGAGCCAGGAAACGCCCATGTCGCCGGCCGCCTCGATGGCGCGGCGGGACGCCTCGGCGCCGGCCTTGTGGCCGAGCGCGCGGGGCAGGCCCCGGGCGGCGGCCCAGCGGCCGTTGCCGTCCATGATGATGCCGATATGCCGCGGCACGGCCGGGGAGTCCCCGCCCGTGCGGGCCTCCGCCGCGATGGTCCTCGTCGCGGCGCTCATCTCAGACGGCCTTGATGTCCTTTTCCTTCTCGGAAAGGGCGGCGTCGGTCTTCTTCACGTAGTCGTCCGTGAGCTTCTGCACGTCGTCCGACCAGCGCTTGGCGTCGTCTTTCGAAACCAGGGACTTCGTCTCCCAGCCCTTCACCTGCTCCATCCCGTCGCGGCGGACGCCACGGATAGCAACTTTCGTTGCCTCTGCGTAGCGCGCGGCCTGCTTGGCGAGGTCGTTGCGGCGCTCCTGCGTCAGAGGCGGCAGGGGAACGCGGATGACCTGGCCCTCGGCCTGTGGATTGAGACCGAGATTGGCGTCGCGGATGGCGACCTCGACGGCCTTCGTCACGCTCTTGTCCCAGACCTGGACGGAGAGGAGGCCGGGGCCGGCGACGGAGATGTTCGCGACCTGGGAGAGCGGCTGGTTGGTGCCGTAGGCCTCGACGCGGATGGGCTCCAGCAGCGCGGGGCTGGCGCGGCCGGTCCGCAGGCCGGCGAACTCCTTCTTCAGGGTCTCCATCGCGCCGTCCATGCGGCGGACGAGATCCTTTCGGAGGTCGGGAAAGCTGGGTGGGGCGGCCATGAAATCCTCCTCAGCGCTCGTGGACCGTGGTGAAGCGGCCCTCGCCCTTCATGACGGCCGTGAAGGCGCCGGGCTGGTGGATGTTGAAGACGATGATCGGGAGCTTGTTCTCCCGCGCCAGCGAGATGGCGGCAGCGTCCATCACCGCGAGGTCGCGGGCGAGCATGTCGAGGTAGGTGAGGCTCTCGTAGCGCTCGGCGTCCGGGTTCTTCCGCGGGTCGGCGGAGTAGACGCCGTCGACCTGCGTGCCCTTCAGCAGCGCGTCGCAGCCCATCTCCGCGGCGCGCAGGGCGGCGGCCGTGTCGGTGGTGAAGAAGGGGTTGCCCGTGCCGGCGGCGAAGATCACGACCCTGCCCTTCTCCATGTGCCGCACGGCGCGGCGGCGGATGAAGGGCTCGCAGAGGCTGGCCATGGGGATGGCGGACTGGACCCGCGTCGGGACCTCCACCTTCTCCAGCGCGTTCTGGACGGCCAGGGCGTTGATGACGGTCGCCAGCATGCCCATGCCATCGGCCTGGGCTCGGTCCATCCCGGCCGAGGCGCCGGATACGCCGCGGAAGATGTTGCCCCCGCCGATGACGAGGCAGACCTCGATCCCCAGGCGGGTGACGTCCCGCACGTCCTCCGCGATGGCGCGGACCGTGCCGTTGTCGAGCCCGTAATCCCGCCCCCCCATCAGCGCCTCGCCCGAGACCTTGAGGAGGACGCGCTTGTAGCGTGGGGAGGTCATTCTGGCGGGCGGTTCCGTGCGGCGGGGGAAGGTAGTCGGGCCCGGCCCACCCGGGCAAGGCGGGGTCCGCCGGATTGAGACCCGGCGGGTGCCCCAGGGCCGGCGGAAGCCGGCCCCGATGTCGCTGGTCGGCCGGGGTGGCCGGACCTGGCGCCTCAGACCGGCGGAACGCCGGCAGTGGCGGCGACCTCGGCCGCGAAGTCGGTCGTGGCCTTCTCGATGCCCTCGCCGAGCTGGAAGCGGGCGAAGCCCACCAGCTTGGCGCCGGCCTTCTGGACCACGGCCTTCACGCGGCTCTCGCCGTCATGGACCCACACCTGCTCCAGGAGGACGACCTCCTCGTAGAACTTGCGGATGCGGCCCTCGACCATCTTCTCGATGACCGCGGGCGGCTTGCCGCTGGCCGCGGCCTGCTCGGTCAGCACCGCCTTCTCCCGCTCCAGCGAGGAGCTGTCGACGGAGGTGATGTCCAGCGCCTCCGGCCGGGCGGCGGCGACGTGCATGCCGATCTGGCGGCCCAGGGTGAGGACGGCGTCGCCGCCATCCGCGGCCTCCAGCGCCGCCAGCACGCCGATCTTGCCGAGGCCGGGGCGCACGGCGTTGTGGACATAGGTCGCCACCGCGCCCTGGCCGACCGACAGCACCTTCGCGCGGCGGATCGACATGTTCTCGCCGATCGTGGCGATCAGCCGGGTCAGCTCGTCGCCGACCGTGTGCCCGGCGCCCGGGAAGGCGGCGGCCTTGATGGCGTCCACGCTCTCGCCGGCCTCCAGCGCGATCTTCGCGACGGCCTCGACGAAGCCCTGGAACTGGTCGTTGCGCGCCACGAAATCCGTCTCGGCGTTGACCTCGACCATCGCGGCCTTGGTGCCGGACGCCGCCACGCCCACGAGGCCCTCCGCGGCCACACGGCCCGACTTCTTGGCGGCGGCGGACAGGCCCTTCTTGCGGAGCCAGTCGATGGCCGCCTCGGCATCCCCGTTGCTCTCAACGAGGGCCTTCTTGACGTCCATCATGCCCGCGCCGGTCTTCTCGCGCAGGTCGCGGACCATGGCTGCCGTGATTTCGGCCATCTCACATCTTCCCGTAGGGCTGGCGCGCCGGGGCCGGGCTGGCCCTCGCGGCGCGGGGTGTAAACGAAGCCGGGGCGGCAGGGCCACCCCGGCGAGTTCAGGACCTGGCGAGCCGGGCCGGATGGGCCTGGCCCGGGCGGTCAGCCGGCGCGGTTGCCGTCGTGGCGGTTGGCCTGGACCATCGTCTCCAGGCTCTCCGTATCCACGCCGGAATTCGGGCTGGACTGGAACTCCTCCTCGGCCAGGACCGGGCCATCGGCCACCTCGGCGCCGCCGAGGGTCTCGGGGATCGCGCCGGCGCCCGGCAGGCCGTCCTCTTCCGGCATCACCTCGGTCGGCAGGTCGGCCTGGGCACCCACGTCCATGCCGGACGCCGAGAGCTCGGCGGAGATGCCGTCGAACACCGCGGCCGCCATCATGTCGCAGTAGAGGTTGATCGCACGGATCGCGTCGTCATTGCCCGGGATCGGGAAGGCGACGCCGGTCGGGTCGGAGTTGGAGTCGCAGACCGCGACCACGGGGATGCCGAGCTTCACGGCCTCCTCGATCGCGAGCTTCTCCTTCGTCGTGTCGATGACGAAGATGATGTCGGGCAGGCCGCCCATCTCGCGGATGCCGCCGAGGGCGCGGTCGAGCTTCTCCTTCTCCCGCGTCAGCATCAGGACCTCCTTCTTCGTGAGGCCCGTGGTGCCGGCGCCGAGCTGCTCGTCCATCTGCTTCAGGCGCTTGATGGAGCCGGTGATGGTCTTCCAGTTCGTGAGCATGCCGCCGAGCCAGCGGTGGTTCACGTAGTACTGGCCGCAGCGGGTCGCCGCTTCCGCCACATAGTCGGCCGCCGCCTTCTTCGTGCCGACGAAGAGCACGCGGCCGCCGCCGGCGACGACGTCACGCACGGTGCGGAGGGCGCGGTCGAACAGGGGAACGGTCTGCTGCAGGTCCAGGATGTGGACCTGGTTGCGCACGCCGAAGATGTAGGGGGCCATCTTCGGGTTCCACCGGCGGGTGTGGTGGCCGAAGTGGACGCCGGCCTCGAGCAGGCCGCGCAGGGTAACGTCGGGCATCGCCATGGTGGCGGGTCCTTCCTTCCGATGAGATCCGGTTGAGCCTCCGCGGCGCAGAACCTCGGGCGGGACAATCCCTGACGGAATTGCCCGGAGGACCGGACCCTTGCCGCGTATCTCGGAAGGGCGCACCGCGTGCGGATTTGCCGGGCGCGACGACCGCGTCCGGCGGCGCGCATATGGCACGCACGGTCCCGCGAGGCAAGGGTCGCGAAGGACCGGCGGGCGCGTGGCAGGATGCCACTCACCGCGCCGATTCTTGCAGGTCTGCCGCCATGGACGCACCGATTCCCTCCCTCCGCTCCGAGCGCTACGGCGGGCTCTCCCTCCCCGACGGGCCGACGAGCGCGGTGGTCGAGAGCCTGCTCGCGCACCGCTCGGTCCGCGCATACTCCCCCACCCCGCTGACCCCTGGCACGCTGGAGACGCTGGTGGCGGCCGCGCAATCCGCGCCGACCTCCTCGAACATGCAGGCCTGGAGCGTCGTCGCGGTCGAGGAGCCGACGCGGAGGGCGCGGCTCTCCGTCCTGGCAGCGGATCAGGCCTTCATCCGCCAGGCGCCCCTCTTCCTCTGCTGGATCGCGGACCTGTCGCGGCTCGACCGGCTCGGTCAGGCGGATCGGGCGCGGCTGGAAGGCCTGGACTTCATGGAGGCTTTCATGGTCGCCCTGGTGGACGCGGCCCTGGCAGCCCAGAACGCCGTCGTTGCGGCGGAATCCTTGGGGCTCGGGACGGTTTACGTCGGCGCGCTGCGCAACCGACCGGAGGAGGTGGCGGCGGAGCTGGGGTTGCCGCCCAATGCCTTCGCCGCCTTCGGTCTGGCGGTGGGACACCCGGATCGGGCGGTTCCCACGGCGGTGAAGCCCCGCCTGCCGCAATCCCTCGTGCTTCATCGGGAGCGGTACCGGCCGCACGGCGAAGCCACGGCGGTGGCGGCGTACGATTCCGCGCTGGCCGCCTTTTCCCGGCGGATGGGGCTGGGGGCCCATAGCTGGACCGGGCGCATGCGCAACCGGCTGGGCACGGCAGCGGCCCTGAGCGGCCGGGACCGCATGACGGCCGCATTGCGAGCGCTCGGGTTCCGGCTGCGCTGAGTCAGTGGGGGCCAGCGTAAGGACCGGCCCCGGCCCGATTTCAGACGGAGAAGTCGGTCTCCAGGCGGGAGAGGACCGCCTGCTCCGCCGCGGACACGGCGCCGATGCCGAGCAGGCCGCCGGCGGCCTCCGCCACGCGGCGGGCCCGGCCGAGGATCTGTAGCTTCAGGGCCTGCCGGCCGTCCGCGCCCAGCCGGCTGGAGGTGGCGCGGATGTAGTCGCTCCACGCCGTCAGCAGCTCGGGCGGGGGCGCGCTGGCCAACCAGCCCTGGAGAAGCTGATAGGACGGCGCCTGCCGGTCGATTCCGGACTGGTGCGCGGCGGAGAGCACGGCCTCCCGCTCCCGCGCTTCCAGCGTGCCGTCGGCCCAGGCGACCGCGACGAGCGGCACGAGGGAGAGGGCTGCGAGGGTTCCGCTGTCGACGCCGAGGCCGGAGAGCTTGCCCAGCAAGTCGGAGTCGGTGATGCCGGAGGCGGCGGAAAGGGCTTCCTGCCGGGTGTCCGGCGCGTCGCCGCCGCGCATCTTGCGGAGGATCTCGGCGTCCTGGCGGGCGAAGAAGGCCTCCTCCAGCGCGCGCCGGCGGTCGTCGATGAAATCGCTCATTCGTCGCCTCGTGTGGGGTTCCGGGCCCGGCAGCTAGCCGGGGTTGGCGCGGAAATCCAGATGGCCCGGGTCAGGCGGCCTCCACTGCCTCGACGCCGGGGATCACCTTCAGGGCCTGGGCGAGACGCGGAGAAACGTTCCAGCGGCCCGGCAGTGCCAGTTCCACCTCCCTTCCCGGACCGGTGCGGGGGATGAGAACGACCTCCCCTTTTCCACGACCCTCCCGCTCCAGCAGGGTCTTGAGAGGGTCCAGCGCCTCGAAGGAGATGATCTCGATCCGCAGCCCCTGGCCGATGGACTGGGCGGCACGCTCCAGGGGCTCGCAGTCGAGGGCGGTGAGCCGGACGGTCTCGCCTTCCGTCCGGACCTCCGCGGTGAAGAGGACGGCGCTGCCCTCGGTCAGCATCTCCCGGCACTTGCCGAGCACTTCGGAGAAGCACGTCACCTCGGTGCTGCCGGTCGCGTCGGAGATGCGGACCCAGGACATGCGGCTCCCGGACTTCGTCGTGCGCTCCTTGTTGCCGATGACGGTGCCGGCCAGCTTCAGCCGGGCGGCGCCGCCGCGGGCGCGTTCGAGCATCTTCGAGATCGGCGTGGCGCCGAGCTTGCGGAGCGGTTCGCGGTACGCGTCCAGCGGGTGCGCGGAGAGGTGGAAGCCGATCGCCTCCGCCTCCTGCGCCAGGCGGTCGAGCTGGGGCCAGTCCGGCATGTCGCGCAGCCGCAGCGGCGGCGTGTCGGGAGAGGCGCCGGGCGCGCCGAAAAGGCCGATCTGGGCGCTGCCACGGTCCTCCGCGGCGGCCTGGGCACGACGGAGGATTTGTTCCGCACCCTCCACCACGCGGGCGCGGTTCGGATCGAGTGATTCGAAGGCGCCGGCGCGGGCGAGGTTCTCGACCTGCATCTTGTTCAGCAGCTTCGGGTCCACGCGGTCGGCGAAGTCGGAGAGGGACTTGAAGGGGCCGCCCTCCTTCCGCGCGCGGACGAGGTCCTGCATGGCCGCGAGGCCAACGCGCTTCACGGCGGCGAGGGCGAAACGGATGCCCGGCTTGCCGTCTTCCAGCTCCTCCGGGATGAACTCGGCGTCGCTGCGGTTCACGTCCGGCGGCAGGACCTTGATGCCCAGCCGCGACGCCTCCTGCATGTGGGAGGAGAGCTTGTCCGTGTTCGACAGGTCCAGCGTCATAGAGGCTGCGAGGAAGGCGACAGGATGGTTCGCCTTCATCCAGGCCGTCTGATAGGAGACAAGCGCGTAGGCGGCGGCATGCGACTTGTTGAAGCCGTACTCGGCGAAGCGGGCCATCAGGTCGAAAATCTCACCGGCCTTGTCCTGCGGCATGCCCTTGCCGACCGCGCCCTCCACGAAGATGGCGCGCTGCGCCTCCATCTCCGCGCGGATCTTCTTGCCCATGGCGCGGCGCAGCAGGTCGGCGCCACCGAGCGAGTAGCCCGCCAGCTCCTGCGCGATGGTCATGACCTGCTCCTGGTAGACCAGGATGCCGTAGGTCTCCTCGACGTAGGGGCGCATCGAGGGGTGGACCGCCTCCCAGGGCTCGCCGTGCTTGCGAGCGCAGTAGGCGGGGATGTTCGCCATCGGGCCGGGGCGATAGAGGGAGACGGCGGCGATCAGGTCCTCGAACCGGTCGGGCCGCATCATGCGGAGGCAGTCCCGCATGCCCTGGCCTTCAAACTGGAACACGCCGGCCGCGTCGCCCTTCGCGAGCATCTCGTAGGTCTTGGCGTCGTCGAGCGGGATCGTGGTGAGGTCCACCTCCGTTCCCTGCCCCTTCAGGATCTTCACCGCCCGGTCCAGCACGGTGAGGGTCTTGAGGCCGAGGAAGTCGAACTTCACGAGGCTCGCGCTCTCCACGTACTTCATGGAGTACTGGGTCACGAGCATCTCGGAGCGCGGATCGCGGTAGAGGGGGACGATCTCGATCAGCGGCTTGCGGCCGATGACGACGCCGGCGGCGTGCGTGGACGCGTTGCGGTACAGGCCCTCCAGGTGCAGGGCGGTGCCGATCAGGGCGGCGACGGCCTCGTCGTTCTGGCGCATTTCCTGAAGCTTCGGCTCGCCGTCGAGCGCTTCCTGCAGCGTGGGCGGCTTGGCGGCGTTGAAGGGGATCAGCTCCGCGATGCCGTTCACCTTGCCGAAGGGCAGGCCCATGACGCGGCCGACGTCGCGCACGACCGCCTTCGCCTGCAGACGACCGAAGGTGATGATCTGGGCCACCCGATCGGCGCCGTACTCGCGCACGACGTAGTTGATCACCTCGTCCCGGCGGTCCTGACAGAAGTCGATGTCGAAGTCGGGCATCGAGACGCGCTCGGGATTGAGGAAGCGCTCGAAGAGCAGGCCGAAGCGCATCGGGTCGAGGTCGGTGATCGTCAGCGCCCAGGC
Organism: Muricoccus radiodurans; assembly: GCF_050154705.1. GTDB lineage: Bacteria > Pseudomonadota > Alphaproteobacteria > Acetobacterales > Acetobacteraceae > Roseomonas > Roseomonas radiodurans. The sequence goes on from NZ_CP189561.1 coordinate 960,029, forward strand.
GGCGACGGAACCCGCGCCCGAGCCGCGGCCCGGACCGACGGGAATGCCTTGCGCCTTCGCCCATTGGATGAAATCGGCGACGATCAGGAAGTAGCCGGAGAAGCCCATCTTCTCGATGACGGAGAGCTCGAAATCCAGGCGCTTGCGGTAGGCGTCGCGGTCGGATTCCGGGGTGCCCTGGGCGTCGAGGCGGGCTTCCAGTCCCGGGACGGCCATGTCCCGCACTGTCTCCGCCTCCGTCCGGCCGGGCAGGACCTTCGGGCAGATCGGCAGCTCGGGCTTGCGGTTCTCCGCCATGACGGCGCAGCGGCGGGCGATGGCGAGGGTGTTGTCGCAGGCCTCCGGCAGGTCTGCGAAGAGGGCGCGCATGGCGGCCGGCGGCTTGAACCAATGCTCCGCGGTCAGGCGGCGGCGGTCGGGCTCGGCGAGAGTCCGGCCCTCGGCGATACAGATGAGGGCGTCGTGCGCCTCATGCATGGCGGCGGCGGCGAAGTAGACGTCGTTGGCGGCCACGATCGGGACGGAGGCTGCGTCGGCGATTCGCAGCAGGCCAGGTTCCACGGCGCGGTCGTGGTCGGTGCCGTGGCGCGTCAGTTCCACGGCCAGGTTGTCGCCATAGGTCTCGCGCAGGGCGGCGAGCAGCGACTCGGCCTGGGCGGCGCGGCCGTCGGCCAGAAGGCGGCCGAGGGGACCATGCGTCCCGCCGGTCAGCAGGAAGAGGCCCGCCGCATTCTCCCGCAGCAGGTCGAGGGTGATGGCGGGCTTGCCGCTCGGGTCCTCCCGCAGCCAGCCATGGGAGCTGAGGCGCTGCAGGTTCTCCAGCCCGGCCGGGTTCATCGCGAGCGCCACGATCGGGTCGGGCAGCAGCCGCGCAGCCTCCGGACGGTCATCGGCGGCGCTGCGGGACAGCCAGAGCTGGCAACCGAGGATGGGCTGGACCCCCTCCTTCGTCGCGTAACCGCTGAACTCCAGGGCGCCGAACATGTTCGCCGTGTCGGTCAGGGCGAGGGCCGGCATCCCGTTCTTGCGAGCCAGGGCCGGGAGCTTGTCGGCCTTGATCGCGCCCTCCGCGAGGGAGTAGGCGGAATGGACATGGAGGTGGACGAAGCTGCCGGGCATGGGAACGGAATATAGGCATCGCGAGCCCTGGGCGGGAGCGGATTCGGCTTCTCGGTCTCTTCGCGCAACGGCGGGGAGCGGGCGGCTTGGCTGATCGGGAGACGCTGGACGCGATCGGCCTGCGGCACGGCACGGACAAGGCGAGCAGGGCGCATGACTATCTCCGCACCTACGACGCCTTCCTCGCACCCCTGCGCGACCACCCGGTGTCGCTGCTGGAGATCGGCGTCCTGGGCGGCGCGTCCCTCCGCACCTGGAGGGACTATTTCCCGCTCGGCCGGATCATCGGGGTGGACATCGACCCGAAGGCCGCCGCCCAGGCGGGCGAGCGGATCGAGGTGCATTTCGGCGACCAGTCGGACGCGGACGGGATGTCCGCCCTCGGAGAGCGGCTGGGTCCCTTCGACGTGGTGGTCGACGACGGCTCTCACATCTGGGCGCACCAGATCAGCACGCTGAGAGCGCTGCTGCCCCATGTCAGGCCGGGCGGGTTCTTCATCTTGGAGGACCTGCACACGAGCCATGGGCGCTGGGCGCCGAAGTATCGCGGGGCGGGTGGCGAAACGGCGACGGCCTATTGCCGGCGCGTGGCGGAGCGGGTGCTTGCCCCGGGCGCGACGGAGGAGGCGATCGAGGACGCCTTCCTCCGCGATGCGCCGAAGCAGATCGAGACGGTGACGCTGTCGCGGCACGCCGCCATCTTCCGCCGCAAGGCCCGGTGACGGGGCGCTCGACCGTCCGGGCCGGCACGTTCAGCGAAAACCGGTGCGCTGAGTTCGGGCCGCGGCCTCAGTCGGTCCAGGTGATGCCGTGCACGAACGCCGCGGCCTCCGGCACCACGAGGCGTCGTCCTGCCTGGGCCCCGTGGATGACCTGCCGCAGCGCCCCTTCCGTGCCGTCCCAGGCGTCGTCCGGGAAGAGGTGGAACCGGTAGCGCGGATCGGCCAGGGGGATGAGATCGACCTCCGGCCGGCGGCGCGGGTGGTAGAAGCCGATGATGGGCAGGTGAATCGTCTCCGCGCTCTCGGAGAGCCAGGCGGCGAGCCAGGAGAAGGTGCTGACCGGCAGGACGACGTGGGGGGCGGTGCGGATGGCCGCGAAGTCCTCCATCGGGCCGCGTGACGGCTCGAAGGTCGCGCCGCGGAAGCGGCTGCGGAGCGCGGTGGTGTGCACGTCGTCGCCGAGCTGGCCCATGAAGACGGGCTGCAGGCCGGTCTCGTCGATCAGGCGCGTGTAATAGGCGAAGGGCAGCGGCCGATAGTCCTTGTGCCGGGGCCCGAGGATCTCCGCCCCGCGAATGTTGATCAGCAGCGTGTCGGCGCCGAACCTCAGGTGCTCGATCCGCGGGGGAGAGAACAGGGCGCGCGCGGCCGCCAGCGCCGGCAGGAGCTCCATGCGGCAGGCCAGGCTGTTCGTCTCGACGCCGCGCAGCAACCCGTCCCGGAACAGCGCCTTGACGCGAAGCAGGTCCGGCCGATGTCCCTGCAGGAAAAGGGAGGGCCGCGGCAACCGCAGGTCCGGGAAGCGGAGGCGCCACTGCGGCAGTGGCGTCCCGGTGATGACCGCGCCGGGGATCTCCGCGGCCAAGCGGTGGGCGAAGAGGCACTCGAACATCCGGTTCCCGAGGCCGCCCGTGGCGTTCAGGCGGATGACGGGCGGGCCGTCATCCCGGGACGACATGGCCCTCGCGCAGCGTCACTGTCCGGTCCATCCGGGCGGCCAGATCGGGGTTGTGGGTGGCGATGAGGGCGGCGACCCCCCTGCCCCGCACGGCATCGAGCAGTTCGGAGAAGACCCGGTCGGCGGTGTCCACGTCGAGATTTCCGGTCGGCTCATCGGCGAGGAGGATCTTCGGGGAATTGGCGAGGGCGCGGGAGATGGCGACCCGCTGCTGCTCGCCGCCCGAGAGGCGGGTCGGGCGATGTTGGAGCCGGTCCTGAAGGCCGAAGGCCGTGAGCAGATCGCGCGCCCGGGCCGTCGCGTCCCGGCGGGAGACGCCGGCGGCGAGCTGGGGCAGGACGATGTTCTCCTCGGCCGTGAACTCGGGGAGGAGGTGGTGGAACTGGTAGACGAAGCCGATCGCCTCCCGTCGCAGGGCCGTGCGGTCGTCGTCCGGCAGGCCGCCGGCGTCGCGGCCGAGGACCATCACCTGGCCGCCATCGGGGCGCTCCAAAAGACCAGCGAGGTGGAGCAGCGTGGATTTTCCCGTGCCGGAGGGCGCGACGAGCGCCACGATCTCTCCGGCCCGCAGCTCGAGATCGACGCCCCGGAGGACGGGCAGCTCGCCGGCCTCCGTGCGGTAGCGACGCTCGACGCCGCGCAACGCCAGCGGCGTGCCGGTCGCGGGGACAGACTGCGCGTCAGGCATTGCGAAGGCCCTCCACCGGGTCGAGCCGGGCGGCGCGCCAGGACGGGTAGATGGTCGCGAGCAGCGAGAGGCCGAGGCCCATGCCGACGACCTGCGCGACCTCCATCGGGTTCACCACGGCCGGCAGGCGGGTGAGGAAGTAGATTTCCGCGCTGAACAGCTCGCGCCCGGTCAGGGATTGCAAGACCTGCCGGATGTTCTCGATGTTCAGGCAGAAGACGAGGCCGATCAGGAAGCCGATCACCGTGCCGGCCACGCCGATCGAGGCGCCGGCAAGGAGGAAGATGCGCAGGATGGCGCCGCGCGTGGCGCCCACCGTCCGCAGCACCGCGATATCCCGTCCCTTGTCCTTCACCAGCATGATGAGGGAGGACACGATGTTGAAGGCGGCGACGATGATGATGAGCGTCAGAATGACGAACATCACATTTCGCTCGACCTGCACGGCATTGAAGAAGGAGGAGTTGTAGTCCTGCCAGTCCAGCACGCGGACGGGGCGGCCGCGCAGGGCCTCGTAGATCGGGCGCGTGACGCGGCGGACATTGGCCGGGTCGTCCACGAAAACCTCGACCTGTGTGGCGGTGTCACGGTGCTGGAAATACACCTGGGCGGCCTGGAGGGGCAGGAAGACGTAGCTGGAATCGTATTCCTGCATCCCGGCCTCGAAGGTCGCCACGACCTCATAAGCGCGCAGACGGGGCACGGTGCCCATGACGGTCGTGCGGCCCTGAGGCGAAACGAGGGTGATGCGATCGCCGATGTTGATGTTGAGTCGCCGGGCGAGGCGCTGGCCGATGACGATGGCATCGTCGCCGGTGAAGCGGGAGAGGTCGCCGGCTCGGATGTTGTTCGCGATCAGCGGACGCGCGCGCAGATCCTCTGGCCGGATGCCGCGGGCAAGGCCGCCCGTTGCGCCTCCGTTGTCACTCGTGAAGAGGACCTGCCCCTCCACGATGGGGGTTGCGGAGACGACGCCCGGGACGCTGCGAAGGCGTGCGGCGATGTCGTCGAAGTCGCGCAACCCGCCGCTGTCCGCGGCATAGACGCCGAGATGACCGTTCAGGCCGAGGATGCGGCCCAGCAACTCCTGCCGGAAGCCATTCATCACGGACATCACGATGATCAGCGTCGCCACGCCGAGCGCGATGCCGACGAGAGAGAAGATGGCGATGACCGAGACGAACCGCTCGCCCTTTCGGGCGCGAAGGTAGCGGAAGGCGACGGCGCGCTCGAAGGGCGAGAACATGTTCGGACTCAGGTGGTGGCGCGGATGCGGGCGAGCGCGTCGTCGAGGGAGAGTTCCACCCGCTCCCCGGTCGCGCGGCGCTTCAGCTCCACGATGCCGTTCGCGGCGCCGCGCGGGCCGATGATGGCCTGCCAGGGATAGCCGATGAGGTCGGCGTCCGCGAACTTCGCGCCGGCGCGCTCGGGCCGGTCGTCCAGCACGGCGTCGCCGCCCATTCCGGCATAGAGGCGCTCGGCCAGGTTGTCCGTCCCCGCGTCGCCGGGCTTCAGGTTGAGGATGGCGAGGGGATAGGGCGCGACGGCATCGGGCCAGATGATGCCGTCATCGTCGTGGCCGGCCTCGATGATCGCAGCGACGAGGCGGGAGACGCCGATGCCGTAGGAGCCCATCTCCGGCGTGACGGGTGTGCCGTCGGGGCCGGAGACGCGCAGGCCCATCGCACCGGAATATTTGGTGCCGAAGTAGAAGATATGGCCGACCTCGATCCCGCGGGCGGTCACCTGCGAATCCGCGGGGATGGCATCCCAGGCGGCCTCGTCGTGCTTCTCGTCAGTCGCGGCGTAGCGGGAGGTCCAGAAGTCCACCACCGGCGACGGGTCGCCGGTGCCGTCCGGGTCGGCGGAGAGGACGTCGAACTCGAGCAGGTCCTTGTGCAGGTAGACAACGCTCTCGCCGGTCTCGGCGAGGATGATGAACTCGTGGGAGAGATCGCCGCCGATCGGGCCGGTGTCGGCCTGCATCGGGATCGCCTTCAGGCCCATGCGCGCGAAGGTGCGGAGGTAGGCGCGGAACATGCGGCGGTAGGATTCACGGGCGCTGGCGGCGTCCAGGTCGAAGGAGTAGGCGTCCTTCATCAGGAACTCCCGGCCGCGCATCACGCCGAAGCGGGGGCGGATCTCGTCGCGGAACTTCCACTGGATGTGGTAGAGGTTGCGCGGCAGGTCGCGGTAGGACTTGGCGTAGGACTTGAAGATGTCCGTGACCATCTCCTCGTTCGTCGGACCGTAGAGCATCTCCCGGTCGCCGCGGTCGCGGATGCGGAGCATCTCCTTGCCGTAGTCGTCGTACCGGCCGCTCTCCTTCCACAGGTCGGCGGACTGGATGGTGGGCATCAGGATTTCCTGCGCCCCGGCGCGGTCCTGCTCCTGCCGCACGATCTCGGCCACCTTGCGCAGGACGCGCTGCCCGAGCGGCAGCCAGGCGTAGATACCGGCGCTGGTCTGGCGGATGAGGCCGGCGCGCAGCATCAGGCGATGGGAGGCGATCTGCGCCTCGGCGGGCGTTTCCTTGAGCGTCGGCAGGAAGGCGCGGGACAGGCGCAAGGGGTTCAGCTCCGGCTGCGAGGTGGGCCGCAACCTAGGGGCAGCGGGTGCAAGGCGGAAGCGGGGGCGCAGCGATCCAGCCCGGCGGGCAAAAGAAAGGGCCACACCCGAAGGTGCGGCCCGAGTTTAGGGAGGAAACGCCAGTCACACGGCGGGAGAGGAAGATCCTCTCCCCGACCGAAATGATGCGCGGTCGGGGCCGGCTGGGGAAACTGGATTCGGCCATCGTGCGGATGAAAAACTGCGCAGACAAACGAAAAGCGCCGCGAATTTGAGCGAAATGCCAGGGCAAGGGTGGAGATCGCCTAATCTGAAGGCATTGCCCACCAACCGGAGCGGAAGGACAGCCAGTCGCTTCGGATGATCCAGTCAGCCACAAACCAAAGCAGCACCGAAACAAGCGTGGTGATCAACAAGATTCGGGCAAACCGCACTTCCCGTGGAGCGCCGCGCCATCCGCTCTGCGCCTGCGCCTCCGGGTCCGGTTGAACGCCGAGCGGCAGGACGGCGAAGAGCACGGTCCACCAGATAATCAGGAAAACGACGGTGCCCGAAACCCAACCCACGCGAACCTCCTGCTGAACCTCGGGCCGCCAAGCGCGTTCTCCGTCCGAACGGAAGGAGGACGAAACCATGATCCGGCGTGCCCTGACCCTCGCCGCCCTGCTTACCGCGGGCGGCATGATGATGGCCGATGCCGCCCTGGCCGATCCGCCCTGCGGCCGGGGCTGGCGCCGCGGGGAGTACTGCGGCCCCCGTCACTATGACCGTGCCTGGGACCGGCGCGCCGAATGGGAGCGGCGGGAGGCCTGGCGCCGTGACGAGTGGCGCCGCCGCGAGGCTTGGCGCCGCGACCGCGACTACGGCGCCCCGCCCCTCGCCTATCGTCAGCCCCAGCCCCTGGTGCAGCTGAACATTCGCTGACGGGCCGTCTTCCCGGGTCATCAGACCCGGAGCAGATGCAGTTCCACGAGAGGCCGCTTGCGGACGCGGCGGCCGATCGCCTTCCGCAGCGCCGTGCGCGCCGCTTCCCGCAAAGAGGCGTCGTCGCGGCGTAGCGGGCCGGGAAGATCGTTCACCAGGCGCGCGAGGTCGCCGGCGATCTGCTGCGTGGCCTCGTCGTCCTGTTCGAAGAGGCCGGGGGCGGAGACCTGGGGAGTCCCGCGGACGCGACCGCCCTCGTCCACGGCCAGCGAGCCGACGACGACGCCGTTGAACAGCATTCGGCGCCGAGCTCCCAGGACGCCGCCCTCCAGCGGCAGGAGACGGGAGCCATCCAGCGCCAGGCGACCGCTCTGTACCGTTTCGGCGACCTCGATCGGGCCTGGAGCGAGGCGGAGCACGTCACCATCCTCGATGATGTGGGGCGTCGACCCCCATTCTCGGGCGAGCGCGGCATGCTCCTGCAGATGGCGCCACTCCCCGTGAACGGGAACGGCGTGCTGCGGCTTCACCAGCTCGTAAAGGCGCCGCAGCTCGTCCCGGGCGGGGTGGCCGGAGACGTGCACCGGGTGCTCCTCATCCGCCGTGATCACGCGGCAGCCGGCGCGCATGAGCTGCGCCTCGACCGACATGATCGCCCGCTCGTTCCCAGGGATCATGCGGGACGAGAAGATGACGGTGTCCCCCTCCCCCAGCGAGATGTTCGGGTGCGTGTCGGCGGCGATCTTCGCTAGGGCCGAGCGCGGCTCGCCCTGGCTCCCGGTGCAGATGATGAGGAGCTCGTCGTCCGGAAGGTAGCCGGCCTCCTCCTCGTCCACGAAGGGGGGGACGTCCTGGAAGTAGCCGGCCTCACGGGCCGCGACATCGGCGTTGCGGAGACTGCGGCCGAACAGAGCGACGCGGCGGCCCGCCGCCTGGGCGGCGCGCACGACCGATTCGACGCGCGCGATATTCGTGGCGAAACAGGTGACGGCGACGCGACCTGACAGGGAGCCGATGAGCGACGTCAGCGCGCGGCGGACATCGGCCTCACTGCCGGAGTGGCCCTCCACCAGCGCGTTGGTGCTGTCGCAGACCATCGCGAGGACGCCTTCCTCCGCGAGCGCGGCGAAGCCGGCCTCGTCCGTAGGCGGTCCGATCAGCGGCTCCGGGTCCAGCTTCCAGTCGCCGGTGTGCAGCACCAGGCCATGGCGGGTGCGGATGGCCATCGCCTGCGACTCCGGGACGGAGTGCGAGACGCGCAGGAACTGGAGGTCGAACGGCGGCAGGTTGAGCCGGCCGCCCAGGCCATAGGTGTGCAGCGAGACCTCGTGCAGCAGCCCGGCCTCGCCGAGCTTGCGGCGAAGCACGGCGCTGGCGAAGGGGCTGGCATAGACGGGGCAGCGCAGAAGCGGCCAGAGCGCAGCGACGGCACCGAGGTGATCCTCGTGCGCGTGGGTGATCACGAGGCCGACGAGGCGGTCCCGGCGTTCCGCCAGCCAGCCCGGGTCGGGGACGATGATCTCCGCCTCCGGCGCCTCAGAGCCGCCAAAGCCGATCCCGCAATCCACGGCCAGCAGCGCGCCGTCGCAGCGGTACACGTTCAGATTCATACCAATCTCCCCCGTGCCGCCGAGGGGGATGAAAGCGAGGTCTCCGGTCGTTACCACGTGTGGGGCACCAATCTTATTCCGTTTCGATTTTCAGGGAGTCGGGTAGCGTTGTCCGATGGAAGATGGGGGCGGGATTGCGCTCCGCCAACAGCCGCAATCCCTCAAGCGTGATGTCGGGATCCGTCCGCTCGATCATCGTCGTACCCTCGGCGAAAAGGGGCGCGAGGCCGCCCGTCGCGATCACCTTCAACGGGCCTCCGAACTCGCCCTTGATGCGGGTCACCAGTCCCTCGATCAGGCCGACATAGCCCCAGTAGATGCCGGACTGCATGGCCGGGACGGTGTCGCGGCCGATCACGGCCTGGGGCCGGCCGATGCCGATCCGTGGGAGGCGGGCGGCGGCGCGGTGCAGTGCCTCGATCGACAGGTTGATGCCGGGCGCGATGACACCGCCGAGATAGGCGCCGGTCGGGCCGACCACGTCAAAGGTGGTGGCGGTCCCAAAGTCGATCACGACCAGGGGGCCGGTGTAGTGATAATGGGCGGCCAGCGCGTTCAGCAGGCGGTCCGCGCCCACCTCCTTCGGCCGGTCCACCTCGATGTCGAAGCCCCAGCTCAGGTCGGCGCGGGCGACGAGCGGCTCCGTGTTGAACCATTCCCGGGAGAGGCGGCGCAGGTTGTAGAGAGCGGCGGGGACAACGGTGCCGATGGCACAGCTCGTGATCTCGGACGCCTTCAGGCCGCAGTGGTTCAGCAGGGCGAGCAGCCAGACCGCGTACTCGTCGCTCGTCCGGTCGGCGCGGGTGGCGATGCGCCAGCGGCCCCGCCATTCCTCGCCGTCGTGCACGGCGAAGACCACGTTCGTGTTGCCAGCATCCACCGCCAGGAGCATGGCGTGGTTCCTCCGTGGTCGCGGGCCGCGTCCGTCGCGCGCCCCTTTCGTTGCCGCCGGCCGGGTCGGCGGGCGGTGATCCGTGCGGGACGCCTAGGGGTCAAGCTCCCCCGAGGTGAAGGCGTGCACCCGCCCACCGCTGCGGAGCAGGAGCGCCCCCGATTCGTCCAGCCCCTCGAACAGGCCTGCGACAGGGCCGCCGGACGCCGTGATGGAGAGCCGGACGCCCGGCGCGGGACCGCGTTCCAGCCAGGCGCGGCGGATCGGGGCGAAGCCTTCCAGCAGCCGGATGCGGCGCCATCGATCGAGGGCAGCGAGGAGGTCGCGGGCGGCCTCCTCCGGCACCGGTGCGGGGCGCGGCAGGGCCGCGGTCGCGCGGCCCGGGACCTCGGGCGCCGCGGCCAGGTTCGCGCCGAAGCCGATTGCGAGCCAGTCCAGGTCACCCCGCGGTCCGACCGCTGCCTCCGTCAGGATCCCCGCGCACTTTGCGCCGCCGAGGAGCAGATCGTTCGGCCATTTTACCGTCAGCCGAGCGGGTGCCGATACGTGTCGGGCCAGAACGTCGTGCAGCGCCAGGGCGGCGAGAAGGCCCCATTGGGATGCCTCGTGCGCAGGCACGGTGGGTCGCAGAAGCACGGTCAGGTAGAGGTTGCCGGGCGGCGACTCCCAGGTCCGACCGTGGGTCCCGCGTCCCGCCGTCTGTCGGCGGGCAAGGACGGCAAGCCCGTCGGGCTCCCCGGCCTCGGCAAGGGTGCGCACAAGGTCCGAAGTGCTGGCGAGCTGCTCGTGGACGAGCAGCCGCCAGCCCGTCGGAGCGACCGTCAACCGCCGAGCGCCGCGACCGCGGTCGCCGCGGCGGCGACGATCGGCGCGGGGAAGAGGAAGAAGAGAACGTTGAAAAGGCCAGCCCCGGCCATGACGAGGGAGACCGATGCGGGCCGGGGATCGAGCGCGCCAGCGGGGGCGTCGAAGTACATCACCTTGATGATGCGAAGGTAATAGTAGGCGCCGATGACGCTGGTGAGGACGCCCACCGTGGCCAGGACCCAGTACCCTTCCTGCACGGCCGCGAGGAAGACATAGAGCTTGCTGAAGAAGCCGGCGAGCGGCGGAATGCCCGCCATCGAGAACATGAAGATCGCCATGGCCAGCGCCAGCGCCGGGTCCGTGCGGCCCACGCCGGCGAGGTCATCGATGCCCTCAAGCGCCCGCCCCTGCCGCCGCATGGAGACAAGCACGGCGAAGGTGCCCGCGTTCATGACGAGGTAGATCGCCATGTACAGCATCACGCCACGCAGCCCTGTGTCCGTGGCGACCACCAGACCCATCAACGCGTAGCCGACATGGCCGATGGAGGAGTAGGCCATCAGCCGCTTGATGTTGCGCTGGCCGATGGCGGCAAGCGAGCCGAGCAGCATCGAGCCGAGCGAGGCGATGTAGATAACGCCCTGCCACTGCGCCGCCAGGTCGGCGAAAGGATCGGCGAGGACGCGGACCAGCAGCGCAACGGCGGCCACCTTCGGCGCCGAGGCGAAGAACGCCGTCACCGGTGTCGGCGCCCCCTCGTAGACATCGGGCGTCCACATGTGGAAGGGCACGGCCGAGATCTTGAAGGCGAGCGCCGCGACAACGAAGGTCAGGCCAACGACCACGCCGAGCGTCCGGCCGGCCTCGTTCGACAGGGCGTTCGCGATGGCGCCGAAGTTCGTCGCGCCCGCAAAGCCATAGGTCAGGCTGGCGCCGTACAGGTACAGGCCGGAGGCGAGCGCGCCGAGGACAAAGTATTTCAGCCCGGCCTCGGCGGACCGTTCGTTGTCGCGGTCGAACGCGGCAATGACATAGAGCGAGAGCGAGAGCAGCTCCAGCCCCATGTAGAGGGTGATAAGGTCGTTGGCGGAGACCATGACCATCATGCCGAGCGTGCTGAACAGCACGAGCAGCGGGAACTCGAACCGGGCGATGCCCTGCTTCTCGTTCCAGTCGAGCGCCAGCAGCAGCCCCGAAGCGGCGCCGAGAAGGATCAGCAGCTTGGAGAAGCGGGAGAAAGCATCGGCCACATACTGCCCGGCGAAGGCCGTTCCGTTCGCCTGACCCAGAACGAGCACCGCCGCGACGAGGAGGGCGCCCAGCGTGCCCATGGTGATGGGCACGGTCATGTCCCGCTTCGGGATCACGCCGACCAGCAGCATCACGAGGCCCGCGCAGGCGAGCGCCAACTCGGGAAGGACGAGGGTCCAGTTCATCGGCTCAGAGCCCGGCGACGCGGGGAATGGCCATCGCCGCCTCGTGCCGCTGCACCAGGGCCGCGACGGAGGCTTCCCACACGTTGAGGAAGGAGGAGGGATAGATGCCCATCCAGAGCGTCAGGAGGATGAGCGGCGCGAAGACCGCGATCTCCCGCGGGGAAAGGTCCAGCAGCGCTCTTACCTCTTCCCGGCTGATCTTCGAGAAGATCACGCGGCGGTAGAGCCAGAGCATGTAGGCTGCGCCGAGGATCATCCCCATCGCCGCGCCCAAGGCGACCCAGCCATTGGACCGCCAAGCACCGGTAATGACCAGGAATTCCCCGGGGAAACCCGCGGTCCCGGGAAGGGCGACGCTGGCCATCGTGAAGAGCATGAAGACCATGGCGTAGGCGGGCATAATCTTTGCGACCCCGCCGTAGCGCGCGATCTCCCGGCTGTGGACGCGGTCGTAGAGCACGCCGACGCAGAGGAAGAGCGCGCTGGAGACCACGCCGTGCGAGAGCATCTGGAAGATCGCGCCGGAGATGCCCTGCTGGTTGAAGGTGAAGAGCCCGAGCGTGACGATGCCCATGTGCGCCACGGAGGAGTAGGCGATGAGCTTCTTCATGTCCTCCTGCGCGAAGGCGACGAGGCTGGTGTAGATCACCGCCACCACGCTCAGCGTGAACATGAAGGGCGCGAAGAAAGCCGCCGCCTCTGGGAAAAGGGGGATCGAGAAGCGGATAAAGCCGTAGCCGCCCATCTTCAGCAGCACGCCGGCCAAAATCACGGAGCCGGCGGTGGGCGCCTCCACATGGGCGTCGGGCAGCCAAGTATGGACGGGCCACATCGGCACCTTCACCGCGAAGGAGGCGAAGAAGGCGAGGAACATCCAGTACTGCCAGGCCCGTGGCAGCGGGTTCTCCATCAGCCCGGCGATGTCCGTCGTACCCGCGCGGTACCAGAGCGCCAGGATCGCCAGCAGCATCAGCACCGACCCGAGCAGCGTGTAGAGGAAAAACTTGAAGGCGGCATAGACCCGCCGCTGTCCGCCCCAAACCCCTATGATGAGGAACATCGGGATCAGCACGCCCTCGAAGAACACATAGAAGATGATCAGGTCGAGCGCGCAGAACATGCCGACCATCATCGTCTCGAGCACGAGAAAGGCGATCATGTACTCCCGCACCCGATTCTGCACCGCCTCCCAAGAGGCAAGGATGCAGATAGGGGTCAGCAGGGTGGAAAGCAGGACGAAGAGGACGGAAATGCCGTCGACGCCCATGTGGTAGTTGACCCCGAATTCCGGCAACCAATCCATCCGCTCGACGAATTGCGGCTCCACCACCGAAGCGTCGAAGCGAACCCAGAGGATGAGGGAGAGGACGAAGACGATCAGGCTGGTCCAGAGCGCCGTCCAACGGGCGTTAGAGGCCACCGTGGCCTCGTCGCCGCGGACAGCGAGGATCGCGACCACGCCTGCCAATGGCAGGAAGGTCAGCAGAGAGAGAAGCGGAAAGCCGGCGGCGTTCATCACTTGAAGCCCAGGAAGATGACAGAGACGAACACCACCAATCCGACGATCATAGCGAAGGCATAATTGGCGACGCGTCCCGTTTGGATCCGCGCGGTGCCGTTCGCCGCATCCAGCGTGACGGCCGCTACTCCGTTCGGGACGCCATCGATAATCCGCGCATCGCCGGTCCGCCAGAGGATCTGGGCCAGGCGGCGGGCGGGGCGAACGAAGATCGCGTCGTAGAGCTCGTCGAAATACCACTTGTTCAGCAGGAAGCGGTGAACGCCCGGGAAGGTCGCGGCGAGACGCGCCGGAATGCCCGGCGCGAACATGTACATGAGGTAGGCGAGCGCGATCCCGGCGATCGCGATGACCGTCGGAGCCAGCCCCACCCAGGCCGGAGCTTCGTGCGCGGCGTGCAGCACATGGTTATGCTCGCCGTTGAAGATGGCGCCGTGCCAGAACTCGCCTTGATGGTGGCCGACGAACAGGTCCTCGAACGCGGCACCCGCGAACAGCGCCCCGAGCGCGAGAACCAGCAGCGGGATGAGCATCACCGCCGGGCTCTCATGCACATGCTCCATCACGTGGTGATCCGCCCGCGGCCGGCCGTGGAAGGTCAGGATGAGCAGGCGCCAGGAGTAGAAGGCCGTCAGGAAGGCAGCGATCAGCCCGAGGATGAAAGCATACATCCCCACGCCGGAGTGGGCGGCAAAGGCGCTCTCCAGGATGATGTCCTTGGAATAGTAGCCGGCGAAGAAGGGGATCCCGGCGAGGGCCAGGCTGCCGATCCACATCACCGCGTAGGTGATCGGGATCTTCGTCCAGATACCGCCCATCTTCCGGATGTCCTGCTCGTCCGACATGGCGTGGATGACGGAACCCGCCGATAGGAAGAGCAGCGCCTTAAAGAAGGCGTGCGTGAAGAGGTGGAAGATCGCCGCCTGATAAGCGCCGACGCCGATCGCGAAGAACATGTAGCCAAGCTGCGAGCAGGTCGAGTACGCGATGATCCGCTTGATGTCGTTCTGCACGCAGCCGATCGTCGCCGCGAAGAACGCGGTCGAGGCACCGACGATCGTGACGATGGAGAGCGCGACCGGCGCGTGCTCCGTGACCGGCGACATGCGCGCCATCAGGAACACGCCGGCCGTGACCATCGTCGCCGCGTGGATGAGGGCGGAGACGGGCGTCGGCCCCTCCATCGCGTCCGGCAGCCAGGTGTGAAGGCCGAGCTGGGCCGACTTCCCGCAGGCACCGAGGAACAGGAGGACCGCGATCACCTCCAGCGTCGGCAGGCCGGTGAAGGTCGACGCGCGCGCCGCGTCCACACCCGCAAAGATGTCGTTGAAATTCAACGCGCCGAACGTCCAGAAGGTCAGCGCCATGCCGAGCATGAAGAACAAGTCGCCGACCCGGTTGACGATGAAGGCCTTCATCGCCGCGCGGTTGGCGCTCTCCTTCTCGTACCAATAGCCGATCAGCAGGTAGCTCGCGAGGCCGACGCCCTCCCACCCGAAGAACAGCTGGACGAGGTTATCCGCCGTCACCAGCATCAGCATCATGAAGGTGAACAGCGAGAGGTAGGCGAAGAAGCGCGACGGCGTCGCGTCGTGGCTCATGTAGCCGACGCTGTAGAGGTGGATGAGGGTCGAGATGAAGGTGACCATCCCGACCATCACGGCACTGAGCGTGTCGTAGCGCAGCGCCCAGTCGATCGTCAGGCCGCCGACATCAAGCCAGTCGGCCAGGGTCACGGTGGTGGGCTGGCCATGCAGGGCGACCTGCACGAAAGCGGTCACGCCACAGATGGCGGCCAGCACCATGCAGAGCACGGTCACCCACTGGGACAGGCGATCACCCATCCAGCGTCCGAAGAACCCCGCGAGCGTCGCGCCCAGCAGGGGGAAGAAGACGGCACCGACGAACATGGCGCCCTAGCCCTTCAGGGTGGACACGTCTTCCACCTCGATGCTGCCGCGGTTGCGGAAGTAGATGACGACCACCGCCAGACCGATCGCCGCCTCGGCGGCCGCCACGGTCAGGATGAA
Source organism: Muricoccus radiodurans (assembly GCF_050154705.1). Taxonomy (GTDB): domain Bacteria; phylum Pseudomonadota; class Alphaproteobacteria; order Acetobacterales; family Acetobacteraceae; genus Roseomonas; species Roseomonas radiodurans. The sequence goes on from NZ_CP189561.1 coordinate 975,302, forward strand.
CATGGCGAAGATCTGTCCCGTCAGATCCCCCAGCCGGGCGGAGAACGCCACGAGGTTGAGGTTCACCGAGAGTAGGATCAACTCCACCGACATCAGGATGACGATGATGTTCTTCCGATTCAGGAAGATGCCGAAGATGCCGAGCACCAGCAGGATGGCGCCGACAGTGAGGTAATGGCCCAGGCCGATGGTCAGCATCAGTGGTGCCCCCCGCCGTGATGGGCGTCATGCGCCACCTGCTTCGGCGGCGCCGCCTCCTCGGGCGGCGGCGGGCGAAGGATGCCCAGCTCCGCGATCGTCGCGCCAACCGGCACGTTCGCCATGTCCAGCGCCGTCCGGCGCGTCACCTGGGCGGTGATGTCCTGGCGCTTGCTGCGGGCGCGATCGCGATGCGTCAGCACGATCGCGCCAATCATCGCGACGAGCAGGATCAGTCCCGCGCCCTGGAAGAGAAAGATGAAGTCCGTGTAGAGGACCCGTCCCAACGCTTCGGTGTTCTGCACGTTCTCCGGGGCCGGCGTCAGGCGCAGCCCGACCGCCTCGCCGCTCGAGCGCCAGGCGCCGAGCACGAAGACGAGTTCCAGGAACAGAATGCCACCGACCACCGCGCCGATCGGCGCGTAGCGCTGGAATCCTTCCCGCAGCCGCGCGAAGTCGATGTCCAGCATCATCACGACGAACAGGAACAGCACGGCGACGGCACCGACATAGACGATGACCAGGATCATCGCCAGGAACTCGGCGCCGGCGATCAGGAACAGCGCCGCCGCGTTGAAGAAAGCGAGGATGAGGAACAGCACGGAATGCACGGGGTTCCGGCTGGTCACGACCATCACGGCGCTGGCGATCAGCACCGCCGCGAAGGCGTAGAAGGCGAGGCCGGCGATCATCGATAGGGCGCGTCCACACGCAGCCGCTCGGCGAGCATCGCTTCCCAGCGGTCGCCGTTATCGAGCAGCTTCTCCTTGTGGTAGATCAGCTCCTCGCGCGTCTCGGTCGCGAACTCCAGGTTCGGGCCCTCGACGATGGCGTCCACCGGGCAAGCCTCCTCGCAGAGGCCGCAGTAGATGCACTTCGTCATGTCGATGTCGTAGCGCGTGGTGCGGCGGGACCCGTCCTCGCGCGGCTCGGCTTCGATGGTGATGGCCTGGGCGGGGCAGACTGCCTCGCAAAGCTTGCAAGCAATGCAGCGCTCTTCCCCGTTGGGATAGCGGCGCAGCGCGTGCTCCCCCTTGAAGCGCGGGCTCAGAGGCAAGCGCTCATAGGGGTAGTTGATCGTTGCCTTCGGGCTGAAGAAGGCGCGCAGCGTGAGCCACATTCCGGAGACGAGCTCCGTCAGCAGCAGGCTTCGCGCCACGCGGTCGAGAGTGGCCATCAGGAGCGGACCTTTCCGCTGGCGGTCTTGCGGCAGGTCATGCCGGCAGCCATCCGAAGATCTTCAGGACGGCGGCCGTCAGGACGAGCCAGACGAGGGAGATCGGCAGGAACACCTTCCAGCCCAGCCGCATGAGCTGGTCGTAGCGGTAACGCGGAAAGGTGGCGCGGACCCAGACGAAGACGAAAAGGCAGAAGCAGACCTTCAGGATGAACCACACCGGGCCGGGCAGCCAGATGAAGGGCTCCACGTTGAAGGGCGGCAGCCAGCCTCCGAGGAAGAGGATGGTGGTCAGCGCGGACATGAGAATCATGTTCGCGTACTCACCAAGGAAAAAGAGCGCGAAGGTCATCGCGGAGTATTCCACGAAGAACCCTGCCACGAGTTCCGACTCTCCCTCGGGCAGGTCGAAGGGCGCCCGGTTCGTCTCCGCCAGGGTGGAGATGAAGAAAATGATGAACATCGGGAAGAGCGGGATGAAGAACCAAAGCCCGCGCTGTGCCAACACGACCTCCGTCAGGTTCAGCGACCCGACGCAGAGCAGGACGGTGACGATCACGAAGCCCATCGAGACTTCGTAGGACACCATCTGCGCGGCCGAGCGCAGCGCTCCGAGGAAGGCGTATTTCGAGTTCGACGCCCAGCCTGCGATGATGATGCCATACACGCCGAGCGAGGAGATGGCGAAGAGGTAGAGCACGCCGACATTGATGTCCGCGATCGCCCAGCCCGCATTCACCGGGATCACGGCCCAGGCGATCATCGCGAGCATGAAGGTGAGCATCGGCGCCATGATGAAGAGGACGCGGTTCGCGCCGGCAGGCACGATCGTTTCCTTCATCAGCATCTTGCCCGCGTCGGCGAAGGGCTGGAGCAGGCCGAAGGGGCCGACGACGTTCGGCCCCTTCCGCAGCTGCATGGCGCCGAGGATCTTGCGCTCGGCCCAGGTGAGGTAGGCGACGAAGATGAGCAGCGGCACCAGCAGGGCAAGGGCCTGCGCGACGGTGAGCGAGAGGACCCCGAGCGAGGAGTTCAGGAAGCCGTCCATCACTCGGCCGCCATCGCCGGGGCGGGCTGATGCGCCCGGGTGCATTCCGCCATCACGTCGCTCATGCGGCCGAAGGTGCCGAACTGCCAGTAATCCGGGATGGAGGCAGCGAAGGCGTCGGACCCCATGGCCCCCGCCTCGCCGGCCGGCGCCGCGGTCATGGCCTCCGGCGTAGGCGTCTCGTCCACTCGCCCAAAGACCGAGTTCACCTCGGCGAGGCGGCCCCGGATGGCAGCCAGATCGTCGTAGGGCAGCCTGTGACCGAGCACCTCGCTCACGGCGCGCAGGATACGCCAATCCTCCCGGGCCTCGCCGGGCGGGAAGACGGCGCGGCGCCCGCGCTGCACGCGGCCCTCCGTGTTGACGTAGGTGCCGTCCTTCTCGAGGTACGTCGCGGCCGGCAGGATCACGTCGGCGCGCGACGCGGCCCGGTCCCCGTGGCTGCCCTGGTAGACCACAAAGGTGCCCGGCGCGATGAGGGACGGATCGAAACCATCCGCTCCGAGCAGCCAGAGCGCGTCCAATCCCCCGCCGAGCATGGCGCCGAGGTCCTTGCCCCCCTCCCCCGGGAGGAAGCCGAGGTCGAGCGCACCGACCTGACCGCCCTGCTGGTGAAGCAGCCCGAAGCCGTTCCAGTCTTCACGCACCGCGTTCAGGGATTGCGCGAGGGCCCAGGCCGCGGCGAGCACCGCGGCACCATCCGGCCGGGCCAGCGCGCCGCGGCCGAGAAGGATCAGCGGCCGCTTGGCCCCGCGCAACACCTCGCCGAAGCGGCTGTTCACCACGCCTTGCAGCGTAGAGGGACCGTCGCCGAGCATGCGCGCGCCGTAGGTGAGGTTGACCCCACCCGGACCGATGTACCCGACCGGCACGCCGCTCTGCATCACGCGCTTGCGGATTCGCGCGTTCAGGACCGGCGCCTCCGTCCGCGGATTGCTGCCGATGATCAGGAAGGCGTCAGCCTGCTCGATGCCGGCGATCGTCGGGTTGAAGAGATAGAAGGGGCGCTGGGATCCATCGATCGCCGCGCCGTCCTCCCGGCAGTCCAGGTTCCGGGAACCCAGCGCGGCCATCAGGTCCTTCAACGCGACGATACTCTCGGCATCCGCCAGCCCGCCGGCCACGGCGCCGATCCGGTCACCCGGTAGACCGCGCAGCCGGTCCGCGATCGCGCCGAAGGCCTCCGGCCAGGTCGCCGGACGGAGCTTGCCGTCCTTGCGGATCCAGGGCCGGTCCAGGCGACGCTTCTTCAGCGCGTCGAAGGAGAAGCGGCCGCGATCGTGCAGCCACTCCTCGTTCACGTCCTCATGCACCCGCGGCAGGATACGGATAATATCGGGACCGCGGCTGTCCACGCGGATGTTGCAGCCCGTGGCGTCCAGGACGTCCACGCTGTCCGTCTTCGCCAGCTCCCAGGGCCGGTACATGAAGGCGTAGGGCCGGCTCGTCAGCGCACCGACCGGGCAGATGTCGATCAGGTTGCCGGACAGCTCGGTGGAGAGCGCCTTCTCCACGTAGGTGGTGATCTCCATCGCCTCGCCGCGGCCGGTGGCACCGAGCTCCGGCACGCCCGCGACCTCGGCCGCGAAGCGGACGCAGCGCGTGCACTGGATGCACCGCGTCATCACCGTCTTGACGAGCGGGCCGAGATACTTGTCGGTGACGGCGCGCTTGTGCTCGCGGTAACGGCTGTCGTCGTTGCCGTAGGCCATGGCCTGGTCCTGCAGGTCGCACTCGCCACCCTGGTCGCAGATCGGGCAGTCCAGCGGGTGGTTGATCAGCAGGAATTCCATCACGCCGCGCCGCGCGTTGCGCACCACCGGCGTGTCGGTGAAGATCTTCATCCCGTCCATGACGGGGAAGGCGCAGGAAGCCACGGGCTTCGGCGCCTTCTCCACCTCAACGAGGCACATGCGGCAATTGCCGGCGATGGACAGGCGCTCATGGTAGCAGAAGCGGGGGATTTCCGCCCCCGCCAGTTCCGCCGCCTGCAGGGCCGTGGCGCCGAGCGGCACCTCGACCTCCTGGCCGTCCACCGAAACCTTGATCAGCTTCACGTCGCTCATGGCGTTACTCCGCCGCCATCGGAAGCGGGGCGACCGGCAAACCCGGCACGTTCCTCTTCGCCTTATAGGCGGCGATCCGGTCCTCCATCATGGGCCGGAAGTGGCGGATCAACCCCTGCACCGGCCAGACGCCGCCGTCGGCCAGGGCGCAGATCGTGTGCCCCTCGATGCGGCGGGTGACATCCTCCAGCACGTCGATCTCCTCGACCTCCGCGCGGCCCTCGACCATGCGCTGCATGACCCGGTGTACCCAGCCCATGCCCTCGCGGCAGGGCGTGCACTGGCCGCAGCTCTCATGCTTGTAGAAGGCGGACAGGCGGGCGATGGCGCGGATGAGGTCGGTGGACTTGTCCATCACGATCACCCCCGCCGTGCCAAGGCCGGTCTTGTGCTCCCGCAGCGCGTCGAAGTCCATCAGCACGTCGTCGCAGATGCTCTTCGGCAGCAGCGGCGTGGAGGAGCCGCCGGGAATGACGCAGAGCAGGTTGTCCCAGCCGCCGCGCACGCCTCCCGCATGGCGTTCGATGAGCTCCCGCATCGGGATGCTCATCTCCTCCTCCACGTTGCAGGGCTTGTTCACGTGGCCCTGGATGCAGAAGATCTTCGTGCCGGAGTTCTTCGGCCGCCCGAAGCCGGCGAACCAGGACGCGCCGCGGCGCAGGATCTCCGGCACCACCGCGATCGTCTCGACGTTGTTCACCGTGGTGGGACAGCCATAGAGGCCGACTGCCGCCGGGAAAGGCGGCTTCAGTCGGGGCATACCCTTCTTGCCCTCGAGCGACTCAATGAGGGCCGTCTCCTCGCCGCAGATATAGGCCCCTGCCCCGCGATGGACGTAGAGGTCGAAGTCGTAGCCGGAGCCCGCCGCGTTCTTCCCGAGCAGCCCCTCGGCGTAGGCCTCGTCGATGGCGGCCTGCAGGATCAGGTGCTCGTTGTAATACTCGCCGCGCACGTAGATATAGCCGGCGCTGGCGTTCATCGCGACGGCGGCGAGAAGGCAGCCCTCGATCAGCGTGTGCGGATCGTGGCGCAGGATGTCGCGGTCCTTGCAGGTCCCGGGCTCCGACTCGTCGGAGTTCACGACAAGATAGGAAGGACGCCCGTCCGGATTGGATTTCGGCATGAAGGACCACTTCAGGCCCGTCGGAAAGCCGGCGCCGCCGCGGCCGCGCAGGCCGGACTGCTTCACCTCCTCGATGATCCAGTCGCGACCCTTGGCGATCAACCCGCCCGTGCCGTCCCAATTGCCGCGTTTGCGCGCCGCCGGGAGCCAGGGCTCCTGAACGCCATAGAGGTTCGTGAAGATGCGGTCCTTGTCGGAAAGGGCCATCGCGTCAGCTCCTGACCGGAAGATCGACCAGCGTCAGCGGCCCGCCCTCCGGCGCGCTCGTCTGGCGGCCGATCGTGCTGCCGGGCTTCGGGCGCTCGCCCCGCCGCAGCGACTCGATCAGCTGCACCGTCCGGTCGTAGTCCAGGTCCTCGTAATAGTCGTCATCCACCTGCAGGATCGGCGCGTTCACGCAGGCGCCGAGGCATTCCACCTCGGTCAGCGTGAACAGCCCGTCGGCCGAGGTGTCGCCGTAGCCCTTCAGGTGCCCGGCATCCTTGCAGGCGCGCAGCACGTCGTCAGACCCGCGCAGCATGCAGGGCGTCGTGCCGCAGACCTGGAGGTGGAACCGCCCGATCGGCTTGGTGTTGAACATGAAGTAGAAGGTCGCGACCTCGTAGACGCGGATCGGCGCCATCCCAAGCCGGTTGGCAACCGCATCCATCGCGACGCGTGGCACCCAGGCGCTGCCGGTCTGGCGACCCATCTGCTTCTGCACGACGTAGAGCAGCGGGATGGTGCCGGACGCCTTCTTCGCCTCGGGATAGCGGGCGAGGATCTTGGCGATCTGCACCTCGCTCTCCTCGTCGAATGCGAAGTGGTCCGGCTCCTCCCGCGCGTTGCCGCGGTTCGGGTCCAGGTGGTCGATCGGTCCTTCGGTGGTCACCGGTCGATCTCCCCGAAGACGATGTCCAGGCTGCCGATCACGGCCACCGCATCCGCCAGCATGTGCCCCTTGGAGAGCGCCTCCATGGCCTGGAGATGCGCGAAACCCGGCGCCCGGATCTTGCAGCGATAGGGACGATTGGTCCCATCGGCGATGAGGTAGACGCCGAACTCGCCCTTCGGGGCCTCGACGGCCGTGTAGGTCTCGCCCGCGGGCACGTGATAGCCCTCGGTGTAGAGCTTGAAGTGGTGAATCAGCGCCTCCATCGAGCGCTTCATCTCGCCTCGCTTGGGCGGTGCGATCTTGTTGTCGTCCACCTTCACCGGACCGGCCGGCATCTGGTCCAGGCACTGGTGAATGATCTTCAGGCTCTCCCGCATCTCGGCCATGCGAACGAGGTAGCGGTCGTAGCAGTCGCCGTGGCGGCCGACCGGGATCTCGAACTCCATCCGGTCATACATGTCATAGGGCTGCTGGCGGCGCAGGTCCCAGGCCAGGCCGGAGGCGCGCAGGCAGGGGCCGGAGAAGCCCCAGGCCATCGCCTCCTCGGCCGTCATCACGCCGATGTCGACGGTGCGTTGCTTGAAGATCCGATTGTCGGTCAGAAGCCCGTGCAGCTCGTCGATGAACTTCGGGAACTGGTTCGCCCAGGCGCGGATCCGATCCGTCAGCCCTGCCGGCAGGTCCCGCGCAACGCCGCCCGCACGGAAGTAGTTCACATGGTAATGGCTGCCCCCGACCGCATCGTAGAACTCGAGCAGGTATTCGCGCTGCTCGAAGCCCCAGAGGCTCGGCGTGATGGCGCCACAATCCAGCGCATAGGTCGTGATGTTCAGGAGATGGTTCGCGATCCGGGTAATCTCGGCGAAGAGCGTGCGGATGTACTTCGCCCGCTCCGGCACCTCGATGCCGAGCAGCCGCTCCTGCGCCAGCGCGAAGACGTGCTCCATGCACATCGGCGAAACGTAGTCGAGCCGGTCGAAATACGGCATCGCCTGGATGTATGTCTTGTACTCGATCAGCTTCTCGGTGCCGCGATGCAGCAAACCGATATGCGGGTCGGCACGCTCCACCACCTCACCTTTCATCTCGAGGATGAGGCGCAGCACGCCATGGGCCGCCGGGTGCTGCGGGCCGAAGTTGATGGTGTGGCTGTCAACCTCCACGCGCCGCGTCCCGGTCTCCGGCGCGGCCTGGGCGACAGCCTCGGTCGTCGTGATGCTCATGCGCTCTTCTCCGGCGCCGCGATCCGGTTGAGGTGGACCTTCTCGTCACCCGGTAGCGTCGTCATGCCTTCCCACGGGGAGAGGAAGTCGAAGTTCCGGAAATCCTGCTGCAGCTTGACCGGCTCGTAGACCACCTCACGGCGCTCCGGATCATAGCGGACCTCGACATGTCCGGTCAGCGGGAAATCCTTCCGCAGCGGGTGACCTTGGAACCCGTAATCCGTCAGGATCCGGCGCAGGTCGGACTGCCCTTCGAAGGCGATGCCGTAGAGGTCCCACGCCTCACGCTCGAACCAGGTGGCCGTGGGCCAGATGGAAGAGACGCTGGGGACCGGGTGCTCCGCATCCGTGGTCGTGATCACGCGGACGCGATGGTTGTGCGTGAGGGAGAGGAGGTTCCACACCACCTCGAAGCGCTCGGTGCGCTCTGGCCAGTCCACGCCACAGATGTCCATGCACTGCTCGAAGGCGAAGCGAGGATCGCTCCGCAGCAGGGCCATGGTGTTCAGGACGGCGGCGCGGGGAATGCGGACCACCAGCTCGGCGCCGCGGACCACACGCACCACGGCGCCGACGGATTGCGGCAGGGCCGCGGCAACGGCATCGCCCAGGGCGGAAAGGTCAGCCACGGAGGATCGTCCCCGTCCGGCGGATCTTCTTCTGAAGCTGCAGGATCCCGTACACCAGCGCCTCTGCGGTCGGCGGGCAGCCGGGAACATAGACATCGACCGGCACGATCCGGTCGCAGCCACGCACCACGCTGTAGGAGTAGTGGTAGTAGCCGCCGCCATTGGCGCAGGAGCCCATGGAGATGACCCATCGCGGCTCGCTCATCTGGTCGTACACGCGGCGCAGCGCCGGGGCCATCTTGTTGGTGAGGGTGCCGGCCACGATCATCACGTCCGATTGCCGGGGCGACCCACGCGGGATCACGCCGAAGCGGTCCAGGTCGTAACGGGCCATGTAGGCATGGATCATCGGCACGGCGCAGCAGGCCAGGCCGAAGGTCATGGGCCAGAGGCTACCCGTTCGAGCCCAGTTCACCAGCTTGTCCAGCGTGGCGACGACGTAGCCCTTCTCTTCCATCTCGCCGGTCACGGCGTTGATCACCGCGTCCTGCGCCGGGCCCGGCGGCAGGTGGTCCCGGTTCCAGGCGACCGTGTCGTTGACACCGCTCATCGCATCATCCTCTGCGCGTTGCCGCGCATGTTCCGCGCGTTGCCGCGCGCCTCATTCCCAGTCCAGCGCGCCCTTGCGCCACTCGTACACGAAGCCCACCGTCAGAACGCCCAGGAAGCCCATCATCGAGAGGAACCCGACCCAACCGATTCCACCGAGCGACACGGCCCAGGGAAAGAGGAAGGCGACCTCCAGGTCGAAGATGATGAACAGGATGGCGACAAGATAGAATCGCACGTCGAAACGTCGCCGCGTGTCATCGAAGGGCTCGAATCCGCACTCGTAAGTGGAAAGCTTCTCCGGATCCGGCTTCTGCCGGGCGGCGAGCACCGAACCGCCCACCATCGCGATGCTGATCGCGGCCGCGATGGCCAGGAACACCAGGATCGGGAAGTAATTGGCCAGTATCGGCTGGGTCATGCTGCCCTCGATGCATCCCGGGCGCCCCGGCGACCGTGCGTCCCCGCACCGTCATGCCGCAACGCAACGTGAAGCGCCATATAGTGTTTCTCGGCGGCCCGCCATAGTGCCGCCACGAAGGGTCGGCCTATAAAACAGGCACATAACGCCGAGTTAAGCTTCATCGGGGTCAGGTCCCGAACGAAAAACGCCGCCCATCTGGGCGGCGCTTCAACGTCGCGTGGCGCGAGTGACGGGGCTCGAACCCGCGACCTCCGGCGTGACAGGCCGGCGCTCTAACCAACTGAGCTACACCCGCTCGCGACGTGGGGGGCGTTTATGAGGTGGGGACTGACCTGTCAAGAACGTGGCGGCAGGTGGTTCCGAAGATCAGCGCGAAGACCCCACTCCCGGCCGCGGGCGGGTCTCCCGCAGCGTCCGCACGGAGGCGGCGAGTCGATTGAAGGCGCTGATGAACGCCGCGACGGCTGCGCGGCCCGCTGGACTCCGGAGATGTTCGTCCAGCAGGCCGGCCGGAGCACCATCGAGAGAGGCCTGCAGCGCCGGGGGGCGCACGTCCGGGCTCGAGGCCTCGGGCGCGGCCACCTGGAGCCCGCTGCGCACGTCGAAAAGCACGAAGGTCGCGGTGGCGGAGGGCGGCCCTGCTGAGTCGCTCGGCCGCAGCCCTGCCCCCGACCAATCCCCGGCCGCGAGTCCAGGGGCGGAGAGGTGGATCGCCGGTTCGAGGAAGTAGTCCGTGGTTGGCCTACGATCGCGGCCCGCGGATGACCGGCGTGGGGGTGCGCCACGGCGTGGTCCGCCCGGTCGCCCATCTCCCATGGCGGTGATGGTGAAGCAGTTCGAGCGCTGCACCATCCAGCGCAGGACCGGGTCGATCGACGTGACCTCCGTCCGCTGGGCGTAGGGGCGCCACCAGTCGGCCTGCCGGCCATCATCCACGGCGAGCGTGCCGAGTGGCGCGTCGCATCGGGTCAGCGGCTCGACGCCGCTCCGCGCCGCGTCTGCCTCGGAGTTGCCATCCGCACAGCTGCCAAGGGCGAGGAGCACGGTTGCCGGGAGCAGGATGAGGGGTATTCGCATCGACGCCTCGTCCCTGTCCGACGACGGGCCCGTGCCCGACACCCGGCGCAATCTAGGCGCCGCCGGATTGAGGGTGCAACTCGGAGCAGAAGCCTGGAATGGGCGCTGAGGGATTCGAACCCCCGGCATCCTCGGTGTAAACGAGGCGCTCTACCGCTGAGCTAAGCGCCCTCCGGCGGCACCACCTCACCACGCCGCGTCGGAACGGAAAAGGGGCCGGCGAATCCGCCGGCCCCTTCCCTACTCCTGACCCCTCGTGCCGCTCAGTGCGGCAGCGCGGGCGCCGGATCGCCAGCCGCGGGCTTCACCGGCGGAACCTCCTCCGGCTCGGTCCAGTCGATCGGCTCCGGGCGGCGAACCAGGGCCTGGGCGATCACCTCGTCCACATGGGAGACGGGAATGACCTTCAGCGCCTTCGTCACGCTCTCCGGGATGTCGGCCAGGTCCTTCTCGTTCTCCTTCGGGATGAAGACCGTGGCCACGCCGGCGCGAAGCGCCGCCAGCAGCTTCTCCTTCAGACCGCCAATCGGGAGCACTCGCCCGCGCAGCGTGATCTCGCCCGTCATCGCCACGTCCCGCCGGACCGGGATACCGGTCAGGATGGACACGATGGACGTCGCCATCGCGATTCCGGCCGAAGGACCGTCCTTCGGCGTCGCGCCTTCCGGCACGTGGACGTGGATGTCCCGCTTCTCGAAGACCGTCGGCTTGATGCCGAAGGCCGTCGAGCGGCTGCGGACATAGGACACGGCCGCCGAGACGCTCTCCTGCATGACGTCGCCGAGCTTGCCGGTGTGCTTGATCGCGCCCTTGCCGGGCAGCAGCACCGACTCGATCGTCAGGATCTCGCCACCAACCTCGGTCCAGGCGAGGCCGGTCACGGCGCCCACCATGTCCTCGGCCTCGGCCTCGCCGTAGCGGAACTTCCGCACGCCGGCATACTTGCCGAGGTTCTCGGCGGTGATCTCCACCGTCTTCGCGCCGCCGGAGACGATCTCGCGCACGGCCTTCCGGGCCAGTCCACCGATCTCGCGCTCCAGGTTCCGCACGCCGGCCTCGCGGGTGTAGTAGCGCACGAGGTCGCGCACGGCCTCGTCCGTCACGCTCCACTCGCCCGCCTTCAGCCCGTTCGCCTCCGTCACCTTGGAGATCAGGTGACGGCGCGCGATGCCGATCTTCTCATCCTCGGTGTAGCCGGGGATGCGGATGATCTCCATGCGGTCCAGCAGCGGCTGGGGCATGCGCAGGCTGTTGGCCGTCGTGATGAACATCACGTCGGACAGGTCGTAGTCCACCTCGAGGTAGTGGTCGTTGAAGGTGCCGTTCTGCTCGGGGTCCAGCACCTCCAGCAGGGCGGAGGACGGGTCCCCGCGCCAGTCGGCGCCGAGCTTGTCGATCTCGTCCAGCAGGAAGAGCGGGTTGGAGGACTTCGCCTTCTTCATGCCCTGGATGACCTTGCCGGGCATGGAGCCGATGTAGGTCCGCCGGTGGCCGCGCACCTCCGCCTCGTCCCGCACGCCGCCGAGCGACATGCGCACGAAGTTGCGGTTCACCGCCTTGGCGATCGACTTGCCGAGCGAGGTCTTGCCGACGCCGGGCGGGCCGACGAGGCACAGGATCGGGCCGCGCAGCTTCTTCGACCGACTCTGGACGGCCAGGTACTCGATGATCCGCTCCTTGACCTTCTCCAGCCCGTAGTGGTCGGCGTCCAGCACCTCCTGGGCGGCCTTCAGGTCGATGCGCACGGTGGTGCGCTTCTTCCAGGGGATGGAGAGCATCCAGTCGAGGTAGTTGCGGACGACCGTCGCCTCGGCCGACATCGGCGACATGCCGCGCAGCTTCTTCAGCTCGCCCATCGCCTTGTCGCGGGCCTCGGGAGACAGCTTGGTGGCCTTGATCTTGGCCTCCAGCTCCGCCGCCTCGTCCTTGCCTTCCTCGCCCTCGCCGAGCTCCTTCTGAATGGCCTTCATCTGCTCATTCAGGTAGTACTCGCGCTGCGTCTTCTCCATCTGCCGCTTCACGCGGTTCCGGATGCGCTTCTCCACCTGCAGGACGCCGATCTCGCTCTCCATGTGGGCGAAGACCCGCTCCAGCCGGGCGGTCACGCCGACCGTCTCCAGGAGCTCCTGCTTCTCGGCGATTTTGAGGTTCAGGTGGGCGGCCACCGTGTCGGCGAGCTTCGCCGGCTCCTCGATCTGGTTGATCGAGACGAGCACCTCCGGCGCGATCTTCTTGTTGAGCTTGATGTAGCCCTCGAACTGCCCGACGACGGAGCGGCTGAGCGCCTCCACCTCACGCGGGTCCGGGGTCTCCTCCTCGATCGTCTCGGCGAAGGCCTCGAAATGCGTGCCGGTCTCCTTCCATGCGGAGACGCGGGCGCGCCGGCCACCCTCGACAAGCACCTTCACGGTGCCGTCCGGCAGCTTCAGCAGCTGGAGCACGGTGGAGACGGTGCCGACGTCAAAGAGGTCGGCGGCCTCCGGATCGTCCTGGGACGCGTTGCGCTGCGCCAGGAGGAGGATCTGCTTGTCGTCCCGCATGATGGATTCGAGCGCTCGCACGCTCTTCTCGCGCCCGACGAAAAGCGGGACGATCATGTGGGGGAAGACGACGATATCGCGCAGCGGCAGGACGGGAAGCGCCTCGCCGCGAACCAGTTCGGGGGAACCTTTATCCGCCATTTGGACCTCGCTTGGACAGCCGGCGCCGGGGCCGCCCCGATCGGGCACGGTCCCCTCGCCACGGGGATGTGCCCTATGTGGGACCGGGCGGGAGACCCCACAATGGCGGGGCCCCTGCCCGGCCGGGCAGGTGACATGCAGGAAACGCGCCCGGCGCGAGGTTGCGCGCCGGACGGAGCCGTCAGGCGCTAGTCTGCTCCTGAGGTCGTTCACCGTAGATGAACAGCGGCTGCGCCCTCGCCTCGGCGACCTCCTTGTTCACCACCACCTCGTCCACCTCGTCCAGGCCGGGCAGGTCGAACATGGTGGAGAGCAGGATGCCCTCCATGATGGAGCGGAGACCACGGGCGCCGGTCTTGCGCTGGATGGCACGGGTCGCGACGGACTTCAGCGCGTCCTCGGTGAAGGTGAGCTTCGTCCCCTCCATCTCGAACAGGCGCTGGTACTGCTTCAGCAGGGCGTTCTTCGGCTTCGTCAGGATCTCGATCAGCGCCTTCTCGTCGAGGTCCTCCAGCGTCGCCACGACCGGCAGGCGTCCGATGAACTCCGGGATCAGGCCGAACTTCAGCAGGTCCTCGGGCTCCACCTCGCGCAGGATGGCGCCGGTCCGGCGCTCCTCCGGCGCCCGGACCTCGGCCCCGAAACCGATCCCCGAGCCCTTGCCACGGGCCGCGATGATCTTCTCCAGCCCGGCGAAAGCGCCGCCGCAGATGAAGAGGATATTGGAGGTATCGACCTGCAGGAACTCCTGCTGGGGGTGCTTCCGGCCGCCCTGGGGCGGGACGGAGGCGACCGTGCCCTCCATGATCTTGAGCAACGCCTGCTGGACGCCCTCGCCGCTCACGTCGCGGGTGATCGAGGGGTTGTCCGACTTGCGGCTGATCTTGTCGACCTCGTCGATGTAGACGATGCCGCGCTGCGCCCGCTCCACGTTGTAGTCCGCGGCCTGGAGCAGCTTCAGGATGATGTTCTCGACATCCTCGCCGACGTAGCCGGCCTCGGTCAGCGTCGTCGCGTCCGCCATGGTGAAGGGAACGTCGAGGATGCGGGCCAGGGTCTGCGCCAGCAGCGTCTTGCCGGAACCGGTAGGGCCGACCAGCATGATGTTGGACTTGGCGATCTCCACCTCGCCCGACTTCCCGCCATGGGCCAGCCGCTTGTAGTGGTTGTGCACGGCCACCGAGAGCACCTTCTTCGCGTGCTCCTGCCCGATGACGTAGTCATCGAGGACCTTGCAGATCTCCTTCGGGGTGGGCACCCCGTCGCGGGACTTCACGAGGTGCGTCTTGTGCTCCTCGCGGATGATGTCCATGCACAGCTCGACGCATTCGTCGCAGATGAACACGGTCGGTCCGGCGATGAGCTTGCGGACCTCGTGCTGCGACTTGCCGCAGAACGAGCAGTACAGGGTGTTCTTGGACTCGCCGGACTTGCTCATGCGCGCTCCTCGCCCTGGCCGGGCCACCCTGTAGAACGGGAAAGCTTGGCCGAGGACGTCGGGTCAGAATAGCCCCCCTCCCCCCCTGGGGAAAGAGTCGGAGGGGGAACGGGACCGTGAAGGGAATGGCCCATCCCGGCCGCCCTGCAAGGGGCGGGCCGGAACGGATCGGATGGGCTGGGCCCGGTCAGATCTTCGGCGCCTCGACCGCCGGCGTGGCCACGCCGGCCCCGGAGGGCAGCTTCACCACGACCTGGTCGATCAGCCCGAAGGCCTGGGCCTCCTCCGCGGACATGTAAGTGTCCCGCTCCAGCTTCCGCTCGATCTCCTCGACCGGCTGGCCGGTGTGGTGGACATAGATCTGGTTCAGGCGCTTGCGCAGGTCGAGGATCTCCCGCGCCTGGATCTCGATGTCCGTCGCCTGACCCTGGGCACCGCCGGAAGGCTGGTGGACCATGATCCGGGAGTTCGGCAGGGCGAAGCGCTTGCCCTTCTCCCCGGCCGTCAGCAGCAGGGAGCCCATGGAGGCCGCCATGCCGAGGCAGACGGTCGAGACAGGGGATCGGATGTACTGCATCGTGTCGTACATCGCGAGGCCGGCCGAGACCACGCCGCCTGGAGAGTTGATGTAGAAGGCGATGTCCTTGTTCGGGTTCTCGCTCTCGAGGAACAGAAGCTGGGCGCAGATGAGCGAGGAGACCTGGTCGAAGACCTGGCCCGTGAGGAAGATGATCCGCTCCTTCAACAGGCGCGAATAGATGTCGAAGGCTCGCTCCCCGCGCGCCGTCTGCTCCACGACCATGGGGACGAGGGAGTTGTTGTAGACGTCGACCGGGTCGCGATCCACGAAGACTGCGCGAGACATGATTCTGGGTCCTTCTCCGCCGGCGGAGAGGCGCGTCCCGATGGTGCCGGCCGGATGGCCCGCCCCGGCCCCCGCCGCGACGCGACCCTCCGGCTCCCCTCGCCGGCAATCTGATGGTGAGAAGATGGGGCACCCCGCCCCCCGGGGAAAGGGGGGCGGGGCCGGTGTTTCAGGCGGCCTGGAGGTCCGCCGGCGAGACGGTGGTGTCCGTCACCTTGGCGAGTTCCAGCATGAAATCCACGACCTTCTCCTCGAAGAGAGGGGCGCGGAGGTTCTCGATGGCCTGGGGGTTCTTCTGGAAGAACTCCAGAACCTGGCGCTCCTGGCCGGGATAGCGGGACGCCTCGTTCCGCATGGCCTGGGCGATCTCGTCCTGCGGGACCTGGATGTTGTTCGTCCGCCCGATCTCGGAGAGCAGCAGGCCCAGCCGGATGCGGCGCTCGGCGATCCGCCGGTACTCGGCCTTCAGCGTCTCCTCGTCCTTGCCGGCATCGTCCGCGTCCAGGCGGCCGGCCTTCATGTCGGCCTCGACCCGCTGCCAGATCTGGTCGAACTCGGCCCCGACCATGCCCTCCGGCACGGCGAAGTCGGCCTGCTCGGAGAGCCGGTCGAGCAGGGCGCGCTTCACCTTCAACCGGGCGAGCCCGTCATACTCGCGCTGGATGGAGACCTTCACCTCCTCCCGCAGCTTCTCGACGCTCTCCAGGCCAAGGGACTTGGCGAACTCGTCGTCCACCGGCGCGGCGGCCCGGACCTTGAGCGCCTTGGCCGTGACCTCGAACTCGGCCGGCTTCCCGGCCAGCTCGGCATTGCCATAGCCCTCGGGGAAGCTCACGCGCAGGTGGCGCGTCTCGCCGACGCGGATGCCCTCCAGCCCCTCGGTGAAGCCAGGGATGAATCCGGCCCCGCCGACGTCGATCGGCATGTCCTTGGCACTGCCGCCGGGGAAGGGCTCGCCCACCGTCCGGTCGTCGCCCTCACCCTCCACCAGGCGGCCGGTGAAGTCCGCCACCACCACGTCACCTGTGGCGGCTGGGCGGTCCTCGGTCACGTCCTCCAGCTTCGCGTTCCGGGCGGCGATGCCCTCCAGCGCCTTCTGGATCTCCTCGTCCGAGGGCTCGGCGCGCGGGCGTTCCACCTCGATCCCCGAGAAGTCCGGCATCGGGATCTCCGGCAGGACCTCCACGTCGATGCGGAACTCCAGGTCGGCGCCATCAGCGAAGTTCACCACCTCGACCTTCGGCTGGAGCGCCGGGCGGATGCCCCGGTCGGTGACAATCTGGCGGGTCGCCTCCTGCACGCGCTCCTCGAGCACCTCGCCCATCACGGCGGTGCCGTAGCGACCCTTAACAACGGACATCGGCACCTTGCCCGGGCGGAACCCGGGGATCCGAAGGTCCTTCGCCAGAGCCCCCAGCCGCTTGTCGCGCGCCGCACCCATGTCGGCGGCGGGCACGGTCACGGAATAGGCGCGCTTCAGCCCCTCGGCCGAGAGCTCGTTCACCTGCATGTCGGTCAGTCCCAGATCCAATCCCTGCGGCACCGCTGCGGGTGGTGCGGGCGGAGGGATTTGAACCCCCACGGCTTGCGCCACTGGAACCTAAATCCAGCGTGTCTGCCAGTTCCACCACGCCCGCCCAGCCGGCGGCGCCGAAGCCGCGGGCCTTAGCGCAACGACGGGCGCTTTCCAAGCGCTGGGCGCCGGGTTCCGTTACGAGCCGCGGCCAGGGCGCCGGGAAGGCCCTGCACCACGTCCTCCGCGATGGTGCCGGGGCCGGGCGGGGCGGCGGCCCCCTGGAGCCAGACCGCGGCACAGGCGGCGTCGAAGGGCGGCATCCCCTGGGCGAGAAGCCCGCCGGCGATCCCGGCGAGGACGTCGCCCGTGCCCGCGGTGGCGAGGCTGGGCGGGGCGTTGTGATTGATCGCGGCCCGACCGTCTGGTGCGGCGATGACCGTGTCCGGCCCTTTCAGCACCACCACGGCCCCGATCCGCACGGCGGCGTCCCGGGCGGCGGCCAGTCGGTCCGGACCCGGCCCGCCGAAGAGGCGCGCGAACTCGCCGGCGTGCGGCGTCACCATGGCCACGCCGCGCAGCGCCTCCGGGTCACCGGTACAGGCGCCCAGCGCGCCGGCATCCGCCACCACCTGCCGGCCAGCGGCAATGGCTCCGCGCAAAAGGGTCCGGGTGGGCTCGTCGGGCGCAAGGCCGGGCCCGACCACCCAGACACCGCGCCGCTGGTCTCCCAGCAGCGGCGCAGCGGGCGGGTCGGCCACGATCGCACCCGGTTCACCCGCCCGGAAAGCCGTGGCGGCGAATGCTTCCGTCGCGGCCAGGGTCACCAACCCGGCGCCGGCCCGCCGCGCCGCGGCGGCCGCGAGCCGTGCCGCCCCCGGCATCGCTCCGCCGGCGACCACAACGTGGCCGCGCCCATATTTGTGCCCCTCCACCACCAAGGACGGGAGCGACCAGAGCCCCGGCGCGTTCCGGAACGTCCGTGGCTCGTCCCCCGCGAGCCCGGCCGCGACCGCCGCTTCGGGAAGGCCGATGTCGGCCAGCAGGGTCACCCCGCAGAGGCCGCGGCCCGGGAGCAGAAGGTGCCCAGGCTTCGGCCGGGCAAAGGTCACGGTCACCGCGGCCGGGACCACCTCACCCAGTGCCTGGCCGTTGGCCCCGTCCAACCCGCTGGGCACATCCACGGCCAGGATCGCCCCCCCCGCGGCGCGAAGCGCGTCCACGACGGGCGTGTCCAGGGGACGGGTCGGTGCCGCGCCGAGGAGCGCATCCACGACAAGACCCGCGCGCGCCGTCTCGCTCGCGTCGAGAGGAACGACGGGCCCACGCCAGCGCGCCGCGGCCGCGACCGCCGCCCCTCCCCGGGGCGGGGACAGCACGGCCACCGCCACCGGCCAGCCCGCTTCCTGCAATCGGCGGGCGGCGACGTAGCCGTCACCCCCGTTGTTGCCCGGCCCGACGAGTACAACGGTCCGACACGGCCGGAAGTGCCGCATCACGGCCCGGGCGACGGCGCCGCCGGCCGCCTCCATCAAGCGGGCGACCGGTACGCCGCAGGTTGCCGACGCGGCATCGGCCCGCGCCATGGCGGCGGGGGTGAGCAGTTCCAGCGGCCAGCGGTCAGTGTCCATGCGGGGCAACCTAGGCCACCGTACGGTTGTCGCAGAGAGGTGCGCCGCGACCTTCGGCCGAGCGGGCGTTAGAGTGATCGCGAATCGGCAGGGGGCAGCGATGGCCTTCGTGGTGGCGGTGGCGCAGCGCAAGGGCGGGGCGGGCAAATCCACCGTGGCGGCGAACCTCGCGGTGGCGCTGGCCGCCTCGGGGGCGCGTGCCGCCCTGCTGGACACGGACCCGCAGGGGACCCTGACCCGCTGGCACGGGCTGCGCCCCGAAACGGCCCTGCCGCTTTCCTTCGAGAGCCCCTCCGGGTGGCGCGTGCCGCAATCGGTCGATCGCCTGCGCAAGGAGGCCGACTTCATCATCCTGGACACCCCGCCGCACGCCGATACGGACAGCCGCATCGCGATGCGGGCCGCGAATTTGGTCCTCATCCCCCTCCAGCCTTCCGTCGCCGACCTCTGGGCGATGGAGGGCACGCTGGAGGTGGCCGCGGCCGAGCGTCGGCCCGTGGCCCTCATGCTCAACCGCGTTCCCGCCCAGGGCCGCGCCGCCGAGCAGGTGGCGGCGACGCTGAAGGAGCGTGGCCTGCCGATGCTGCCCTCTCCTTTCGGCAACCGCACCGCCTTCGCCGCCGCCTTCGCCGAAGGCTTGGGTGCCGTCGAATCCGCCCCGCGCGGCCAGGCCGCCGCCGAGGCGCACGCCCTGGCCGAGGCGATCAGGCGGGAAGCGACGTGACGTCGATCGACGTGGGGCCGGATCACGCACTGCGGATCGAGTTCACCGCCGGCCCTGAGCCGTCCGAGGCGGAGCAGGTGACAGCGGGCCTCACCACTCATCTCCGCGAGAGCTTGCGGCTGAAGGAAGGACCGCTGCCCATCACCTTGATCCTGAAGGATTCGAGCGGTGCCGTCCGGGGCGGGATTCGGGCAGAATACGGCCTGGACTGGCTGCACGTGGACCATTTCTGGGTGGATGAGGCCTTGCGTGGACAGGGCCATGGCGCGCGCCTGCTGGCCATTGCGGAGAAGGCTGCACGGGACCGCGGGGCCGTCGGCGTGCACCTGACGACCAGCACATGGCAGGCGCCGGACTTCTACGCGAAGCAGGGCTACCAGGAGATCGGCCGCCTTCGGGGCCGGCCCGCCGGACATGATCGAATCTGGTTCGCCAAGTGGTTCTGACCCACGGGTCAGGCCCCCGGTCCCTTGCGGAGCTCCAGCCGCCACATCGCCAGCCCGGCACTGACCAGGACTGCGAAGCCCACGAGGTCCCAGAGGTCAGGCACCTCATCCCACAGCAGCACGCCCATCGCCGTGGTCCAGAGGATGGCCGTGTACTCGAACGGCGCGAGCAGCGTACTGTCCGCTGACCGGTAGGCCGCCGTCATCATCAACTGCGCGGCGACAGAGACGATGCCTGTTACGGCCAACCAGAACCACCCCGTCGGCCCAGGCCAGACCCAGACCGGCACGGAGAGCGCGCCGGAGACAACCGCGGCCCCGATCGTGAACCAGAGCACGATGGTGGTGCCCGACTCTCCGGACTGCCCCATTCGCCGGATGGACAGCATGGCCAGCGCCCACCCGAAGGCGGCCCCCAGCACCGCGAGGGCCGCGCCGAGATGCAGCCCCTCCCCGCCCGGTCGCAGCATGATGAGCACGCCGACGAAGCCGGCGACCACGACCGCGAGCCGCCGCCGGTCCACCTTTTCCCCGAGCACCAGGACCGAGAGCGC
This sequence comes from Muricoccus radiodurans, assembly GCF_050154705.1. Taxonomy (GTDB): domain Bacteria; phylum Pseudomonadota; class Alphaproteobacteria; order Acetobacterales; family Acetobacteraceae; genus Roseomonas; species Roseomonas radiodurans. The sequence goes on from NZ_CP189561.1 coordinate 995,542, forward strand.
CGTGAGGAAGAGCGGCATGGTGAAGTTCAGCGCGGTGACCGTCGCCAGCGGCAGGTGCACGTAGCCGTAGAAGGAGCCGAACATGCCGGCCAGCCCGCTGAACAGCCGTTCCAGGTGCAGCCTGGGATGGCGGGTGCGCAGCGCCGCGCGCAGCCCGCCGGGCACCGTCCAGGCCGCCAGAAACAGCAGCGGCGGCAGCGCGAAGAGGTTCCGGAAGAGCACGGCTTCGGGCAGCGGCACCGACCCGCCGAGTGCCTTCACCGCCGCGGCCGCCAACGCGAAGGTTCCGGCCGATCCGACGACGAAGGCGACCGCCCGCAGACGTGCGGCGCGCACGGGATCGGGTCGCGCGGCGGGGCCGGCGGGGGACGTCGGTTCGGCGGGGGAGATCATGTGGACGGCGCTTTGACGCAAGGCTAGGGTCCGCCGCCCATGAAAGCCAGACCATGACGGGCCGATCCCCTTGAGCACCCGGCCCACGAAGCTGCGCCCCATCCCCGCCCACCCGCTTTACGTCCCGGAGTCCGAGGAGACGGTCTGGGACGGGCGTTTCCCCGTCCAGCGGGTGCGCTTCCGCTACCGAAAGCGGGATGGCAGCCTCTCCGGCACCCTCACCTGGGAGCTGTGGCGCCGCGGACAGGGCGTGATCATCCTTCCCTGGGACCCCGTCACGGACCGAGTCGCGCTGATCGAGCAGTTCCGGCTCCCGGCCCTGGCCGCCGGAGAGGAGCCGCTGATGACCGAATGCCCCGCCGGCCTCCTGGAACCCGACGAGAACCCCGTGGAATGCGCCCGCCGCGAGCTGACGGAGGAGACCGGCCTGACCGCCGGCCGCGTTGCCAAGATCGGCACCTTCATGACCATCCAGGGCGGCGCGGACGAGCGCATCCACTGCCACGTCGTCGAAGTGTCCCTGGACGGAGTGACCGGCAGCTCGAACGGCCTCGTCTCCGAGAATGAGGAGACGACAGTGGTGGTGATGGACGCCGCCGAGGCCTTTGCCATGGCGAACGACAACCGGCTGCGGAATGCGCCGGCGGTGATCTCCCTTCTCTGGCTCCAAGTGAACCAGGCCCGCCTCCGCGCGGAGTGGAGCTGACGATGCAGACCGATCCTCTCTTCCGCGCCGACGCCTACGCGGAGAGCAATGCCGCCGTCGTGGTGGCCTCCGACGAGGCGGGGGTCATCCTCGACCGCAGCGTCTTCTACCCCCGCGCCGGCGGCCAGCCCGGCGACACCGGCACGCTCCGGTGGGAGGGGCAGGAGGCCCCTGTGACCGACACGGTGAAGGCACCGGATGGCAGCGCCCTCCACATGCTCGCACCAGGGGCACCGCGCCCACCTGTTGGGGCGAAGGTCACGGCGACGCTCGACTGGGCGCGGCGGCTCCGCCACATGCGGATGCACACCACCCTGCACCTGCTCTGCGCCGCCATGCCGGGCATCTATGCCACCGGGAACCAGATCGGCGCCGAGAAGTCCCGCCTGGACTTCGACCTGCCCGATCCGCCCGCCAAGGAATGGGTGACGGAGCGGCTGAACGAGCTCATCGCGGCGGACCACGAGCTGGGCGAGCGCTGGATCACCGACGCCGAGCTCGACGCCAACCCCGGCCTTGTCCGCACGCTCTCGGTCCAGCCACCGCGCGGATCGGGGATGGTCCGCCTCGTCCGCATCGGGCCGGAGGGTGCGCCGGTGGACCTGCAACCCTGCGGCGGCACCCATGTCCGCCGCACCGGCGAGATCGGCCGGGTGGAGGTGATCAAGATGGAAAGCAAGGGCAAGCAGAACCGGCGCATCCATATCGTGCTGGCGGGGGACGCGCCATGAGCCAGCTCGTCTCGACCGAATGGCTGGCCGGAGAGCTCGGTAAGCCGGATCTGGTGGTGCTGGACTGCACGATCTTCCTGCCCAACGAGCCGGGCGACAAGTTCACGGGCTTCGCGGCCGGCCACATCCCCGGCGCGCGCATCTTCGACATCGACACGATCGCCGATCCCGACACCGACCTGCCCCACATGATCCCGACCCCCGCGCGCTTCGCGAAGCTCGTCGGGGCGCTCGGCATCTCCAACAGCAGCCGCGTGGTCTTCTATGACCAACACGGCCTCCGCTCCGCCGCGCGCGGGTGGTGGATGATGCGGCTGATGGGGCATGAGGCGGCCTGGGTGCTCGATGGCGGCCTGCCGAAGTGGAAGCGCGAGGGCCGGCCGATCGAGACGGGCGAGGCGGCCCCCTCCTCCGCCGCCACCTTCGTGCCGGACTTCCGCGCCGACCGGGTCCGCGGCATCGGCGACATCAAGCGTATCGTCCGCCAGGGCGGGGGCGAGGCGCTGATTCTCGACGCACGCGCCAAGGGGCGCTTCGACGGCACGGCGCCGGAGCCGCGGGCCGGCCTGCCGTCCGGGCACATGCCGGGCGCGGCCAACATCCCCTCCCCCGAACTGCTCGCCCCCGATGGCACTTTCCTGCCGCCCGAGGCTCTGCGCGAACGCTTCACCCGCGCCGGCGTCGATGGCGAAAGACCGGTCATCCTGTCCTGCGGGTCGGGCGTGACCGCCTGCATCCTGGCGCTCGGCCTCGTGGAGGCTGGGCTGCCGGAAGGGGCCGTCTATGACGGGTCCTGGACCGAATGGGCGCTGCGCCCCGAAACACCGAAGAGCACAAAGGACGCCGCCTGATGCCGGACGATCACGCGGGGCGCGGGACGAAGCCGCTCGGCTTCTCCACCCGCATGTCCCACCACGGGCGCGCCGGGGCGAAGTCGCCGGGTTTCGTCAACCCGCCCGTCCATCGCGGCTCCACCGTCCTCTTTGAGACCTGTGAGGGTCGCAGGGACGCGGCGAAGCACCGCTTCGACCAGGTGATGACCTACGGGACCCAGGGCGGCCCCACCCATTACATGCTGGAGGACATGATCGCCGAGATCGAGGGAGGCACCCGCGCCCTGATCGTCGGGACGGGCCTCGCGGCCGTCATGGTTCCGCTGCTGGCCTATCTGAAGGCCGGCGACCACTGCCTGATGCCGGACAGCGTCTACGGCCCCGCGCGCAACCTGGCGGATGGGCTGATGAAGGGCTTCGGGATCGAGACGACCTTCTACGACCCCGTGGTGGACGAGGCCGAGATGCGCGCCCTGATCCGGCCGAACACGAAGGTGGTCTATACCGAGAGCCCGGGCAGCCACACCTTCGAGGTGCAGGACATCCCGGCCCTCGCCCGCGCGGCCCATGCGGCCGGGGCGAAGGTGCTGATGGACAACACCTGGGGCTTCCACAACTTCCAGCCCTTCCAGCACGGCGTGGACGTCTCCATCCAGGCGTTGACGAAGTATGCGGGCGGCCACTCCGACGTGCTGCTCGGCAGCGTGACGGTGAACTCGCCGGAGGATTCGACGATTGTCCGGGGCGCCTCGTCGCAGCTCGGCCAGTTCGCCAGCCCGGACGACGCCTGGCTCTGCCTCCGCGGCCTTCGGACCCTGCCGGTGCGGCTGAAGCAGCAGGCGGAGAACGGGCTCGTCGTGGCGCGCTGGCTGGAGAGCCGGCCGGAGGTGCTGCGGGTCCTTCATCCGGCCCTGCCCTCGCATCCCCAGCACGCGCTCTACGCCCGCGACTTCGCGGCGCCCTGCAGCCTCTTCGGCTTCGTCCTGCAGCCCCGCTACATCGAGGCGGACGCGGAGCGGCTGGTGGACGGGCTGAGCCTCTTCGGCATCGGTGCCTCCTGGGGCGGCTATGAGAGCCTCGCGCTCGTCACCTCCCAGTCCATCACGCGCACGGCCAAGGACCCGGCGCTGGGCGGGCCGGCGGTGCGGCTGCATGTCGGGCTGGAGGACCCCTCCGACCTCATCGCCGACCTCGCGGCGGGGCTCGACGCCCTGCCGCACTGACCGGCCGCCAGCAGCTTCACGCCCGCGGGCGCTGAAGCCCCCCGGGCGATCTACTCCAGACGGGGCGCCGGGCGGGTCAGGCCCGGCCGGCCGCCGGAGCCGCCCGGGCGGTCTGTTCCTGCCGCCGCCCGAGCCAGATGCTGACGCCCAGCCAGACGACCGAGATCGGCACCGCCCAGAGCGCCACGCCGGCCATGCCGAGTCCTGCCCACGTGATGGCGGAGGCTGTCCAGATCCCCACCTGATCGCCGGTGCGGTAGACCACCGTGTCGATGAAGTTCTTCGACTTGTACTTGTCCTCGCGCGGAAGAGAGGTGAACAGCACCTCTCGCGTCGGGCGCGCCAGGGCGAAGTTGCTGACGCGGCGTGACACCTGCACGGCCACCAGCACCGCCACGGATGGCACCGCCGCCAGCGCCGCGAAGCCCAGCACGCTGAACAGCGGCAGGGCCGAGAGCGTCACCGCCACCCCCAGCGCTCCCATCAGCCACCCTGTCAGGAAGAGCTGGAACACGAGGGTGAGGACATTCACCGCAAGATCGATGTTCGCGAAGAAGGCCGTGCGCTCCGCCCGGTTCGGGATACCCTCGGCCGCGATCGCTTGCTGCGTGTAGAGGAAGGTGGAGGTGATCGAGTACAGCAGGATGAACGCCGCGATCGCGAGCAGGTAGGGCGAGCGAAGCGTGTGCGTCAGCCCCGTCAGGACCCCGCCCCCGACCGCTTGCTCAGCCTTCTCCCGTTCCATGGGGCGCTGGAACACGGCGCCGATGCGGGCAAGGCGCCGGACCGCCAGCACGCCCACTTCCAGCAGCACGATGGAGACGACGAGCAGCCAGTTCTGCCCGATCACCTGGACCAGCCCGGAGGTGATGCTGGCCCCGGCAATCGCGCCGACCGTCGCCCCCGCCGCCATGAGCCCGAACAGCCGTTTCCCCTGATCGGTGTCGAAGAGGTCCACGACGAAGGACCAGAAAACCGAGACGACGAAGAGATTGAAGACCGACACCCAGATGAAGAAGGCCCGCCCGATCCAGACGTGCTGCGCGGGGCTGGAGAACTCCAGCAGCAGCAGGAAGACCAGGATGTTCGCCATGAAAAAGCGGTAGGTGATGGCGATGAACCGCTCCCGCGGCAGGCGGCGGACGAGCATGGCGTAGAGGGGCTGCACCGCCAGCATCGCGACCAGCGTGCCGGTGAAGAGCCAGGGCAGGTTCCGCACTCCGCCCGCGACGCCCAGCTCGTCCCGAATGGGCCGCATCACCGAATAGGACAGAAAGATCGAGAAGACAAAGATCCAGGCCCAGGCGACCGCCGCCCCCTCCCCCGGACGGAGGTCCACCAGCCGGCGCAGCCCCCCTCCGGGAGAGGCGGGCGCCGGCGCGGCGGCGTCAGAGGCCATCGATGAACCGCTCCATCCGCCGGCGCATCGCCGCATCGGGCAGGCGGCCCTGGGCGGCCTTGAGGTTGTCGTCCACGTACTGGGCCTGCGCCATGCCCGGCATCGCGGCGGTCACCGCGTCGTGGGACACGACATACTTGAGCATGAACTGCGCCCAGGTCGTGCAGTCGATCTCCGTGGCCCAATCCGGCAGCGGCTTACCCTGGGTCGCGCGGAAGACGCTTCCGCGACCGAAGGGGAGGTTCAGGAACACCGCCATGCCCCGATCCTTCGCCAGCGGGATGATCCGGTCCGCCGCGTTGCGATTGTCCAGCGCGTAGTCGATCTGGATGGAGTCCATCTGCTCGCGCCGCATCACCGCCTCGAACTCCTCATACTGCCGGTCGAAGGAGGTGGTCATGCCGTAGTAGCGGATGCGCCCGGCGGCCTTCAGGTCCCGCAGCGTCGCGAGACCGTTCGCGGTGTCCCGCAGGTTGTGCACGGCGATCAGGTCAATCTTGTCCGTCCGCAAGTTGCGGAAGCACTGCTCGATCTGGGCGACCCCCTGCTCCTTGTTGTCCACCGCGACCTTCGTGCAGAGGAACAACTTGTCCCGCACGCCGAGCTCCGAGATCAGCGTTCCCATCGTCCGCTCGGCCGTGCCGTAGGTGGGCGAGGTGTCGATCCCCGTGCCGCCGAGTTCAGCGAAGCGACGGATGGTGTCGCGCAGCGGGTCCATGTCCGCGGCCTGCGCGTTCTCGTAGCGGCGGGCGGTGCCGAGGCCGACGATCGGGATCATCTCCCCGGAAGAAGGGATCGGCTTGCGGATCAGCGCCGGCTGGGCAGAGGCCCCGCCGGGCAGGGTGGCGGCCAGGGCCGCGGCCGCGCCACCGGCCAGGACGGAACGTCGGGTCGTGTTCATGCGCGCTCTCCCGGCGCCGGCCCCATCGGCCGCGCCTCTATCCGATTCGGAAGCCTCTCCCGAACATTGCCGCAGTTTCACCCGGAATGGGAATGGTTCTCAAGTCGCGAGAAGATTTCACCTCGCGGCCGCGCACTCCCCGCAGGTCCCCTCCACCTCCACCGTGGCCCTGGAGGGCTGAAAGCCGGCGGATCGGGCGGCCGCCGTGACCGCCGCTGCCACGCCGTCATCCGAGAGCTCGGCGGTCCGGCCGCAGCGCTGGCAGATCAGGAATTGGTGGGGGTGGTCGTGGTCATGGCCGTGCCCGGCCTCGATGCAGGGCAGGAAGGCGTTCAGCCGCTCCACCTTATGGATGAGCCCCTGTTCCAGCAGGAAGTCGAGAGCGCGGTAGACCGTGGGCGGCGCGGCGCCGGGCCGGCCGTCGCGCAGCCGGTCGAGCAGCGCGTAGGCGCCGATGGGCTGCCCGGCCTCCAGCACCAATTCCAGGACACGGCGGCGCAGCGGCGTCAGCTGCACGCCGCGGCGGGCGCAGGCCTCCTCGGCGTGATGCAGCGCGTCGTGCGAATGACCCTCGCCCATGCCCTTACCCCAGCAGGGTCGGATTGCCCTGCCCGCGCTATATAGGGTCGCATGCCCGAAGCGCCCATCCGCCCCGCCCACCTGCCGCCCTGGCAGGCTCCCTCCCCGGAGGCCCGCGCCGCCTTCCTCGCTGCGCTGCGCCCGGACGCAAAGGGGCTCGTCGCCGCCATCGCCCAGGCGCATGACAGCCGGGAGGTGCTCATGCTCGCCTGGATGAACCGGGAAGCGGTGGAGGAGACGCTGGCTACCGGCCGCGTGACCTACTTCAGCCGATCCCGCAACGCGCTCTGGCGGAAGGGAGAGACCTCCGGCCAGGTACAGCACCTGTTGCACCTGCGCCTGGACTGCGACGGCGACGCCCTGCTGGCCGTGGTGGAGCAGGTCGGAGTGGCCTGCCATACCGGCCGGCGCTCCTGTTTCTCCTGGGGCCTGCAGGCCGGGGACGTGGTGCCGCTCGAGCCGGTCCTGGCCGACCCAGAAGCACTCTACGGTCACGGTTGACGCCGGGCGGCCGCCCGCGCTTCGCTCCCGGCATCGACTCCATCCGCGCGAGGACGCCTGATGTCGCTGACCATGCCGGAGGAGCTTCTCCTCCTGATGCTGGACGACCGCACCGGGCGGCTGAACGAGCAGGCGGGACCCGCCTCCAACTACGCCATCGCCGGCGCCGTCCTGGCGGAGCTGGCGCTGCGCAACCGCATCGACACGGACGCCAGGCGCCTCTTCGTCACGGACCGGACCCCCACGGGCGACGCCCTGCTGGACGAGACCCTGGCCCGCATCGCCGCCGAGCCCGAACTGCCCGCGCGCAGCGACGACCCGGAATGGCAGCCCCGCAACTCCCGCTGGTGGATCGAGACGATCGGCCGCGACGCGGACGCCATCCGGGAAGCGCTCTTCGCCCGCCTCGTCGCCCACGGCATCCTGCGCCAGGAGGAAGGCCGCTTCCTCTGGATTTTTCCGGAGCGCCGCTACCCCATGATCTCCGACAAAGAGGAGCGGGAGGTGAAGGCGCGGCTGATGGGCGTGATCTTCGAGGACGACATCCCCGAGCCCCGCGACAGCCTCCTCATCGGCCTCGTGCGCGCGGCCGGGCTGCTGCCCCTGCTCCTCGCGCCGGATACGCTGGACGCCGCCCAGCCCCGCATCGACCAGGTGGCGAACCTGGAGGAGCTGAGCCGCTCGCTCGGGAACGCCGTGCGCGACATCTTCGTGGAGATGGCCCGCTACACCCCGATGATGTAGCGGTCCGCGCCGGGGCGGGATCGTCAGGCGCGGCTTTCCACGCTCCCCAGCGCCGCCTATGCAGCCGCGCATGGCAGAAAATCGCCCCGGGGACGGTCCCCTCCTCTATGTGGTCGCCGGGGAAGCATCCGGTGACGTGCTGGGCGCCCGCCTCATTGCTCGGCTGCGGGAAAGGCGCCCGGACCTTCGCTTCGCGGGCATCGGCGGGGAGCGCATGGCGGAACAAGGCGTCGTCAGCCTCTTCCCCATGCGGGAACTGGCGCTGATGGGCCTGCTGGAAGTGCTGCCGAACCTGAGGCGCCTCGCCCGCCGGATGGCGGAAACCACGGAGGATGTCGCCTCCCGGCGCCCGGCGGCACTCGTCACGATCGACGCCCCCGGCTTCGCCCTGCGTCTTGCCGCGCGGGTGAAGCCATCGGGCATCCCTGTGATCCACTACGTCGCGCCGCAGGTCTGGGCCTGGCGCCCCGGCCGGGTGAAGGAGATGGCGCACCGGCTCGACCGCATCCTGGCCTTGCTGCCCTTCGAGGCGCCCTTCTTCGAGCGCGCGGGGATCCCCGTCACCTTCGTCGGCCACCCCGTGCTGGAGAGCGGCGCTGACCGCGGGGACGGCGCCCGTTTCCGCCTTCGCCAAGGCCTCACGCCAGAGGAGAAGGTGGTACTGGTCATGCCCGGCAGCCGCCGGACCGAGATCCGGCGCATCCTGCCGATCTTCGGCGAGGCCGTGCGGCGCCTGTCCGATCGTGTGGCGGGGCTTCGGCCCGTGGTGCCCTTGGCCGGGCCGGTCGAGGAGGCGGTAAGGGAGGCTACGGCACAATGGTCGCCCCGCCCTATCCTCGTGCGGGACGCCGAGGACAAGCACGACGCGTTCAACGCCGCATCCGTGGGCCTGATCAAGTCCGGAACCTCCTCACTGGAGGTCGCGCTGGCCGGCGTGCCGATGGCCGTGGGGTACAAGCTCAACCCGATCACGGCGGCGATCATTCGGCGGATGGCGAAGGTCCGCTACGCGAGCATCGTGAACCTGTTGGACGATTCCGAGATCATCCCGGAGTTCCTGCACGAGCGCTGCAACCCCGATCTGCTCTCGGCGGAGCTGCATCGTCTTCTGACAGACGCTTCCCGCGTCGCGGCACAGCGCGAGGGCTTCGCGCGTGTCCTCGGGCAGCTGGCGCCGGCGGGCGGCGAAAGCCCGAGCGCGGCCGCCGCGGAAGCGGTGCTCGCCACCACCCGCCTGACGCTGTCCTGACACAGGAAAGGGGCCGCAGCCTCACGGCCACGGCCCCCTCCTCGCGGGGTGACGATCAGCGCGCCGGCTTGGTGGTCGCCGCCGTCGTGGTGCCGGTCACGCGGGCATCAGCGGCTCGGTTGTCGTCGACCTCCACCTCGGTGCGGCGCACCGTGTCGGACACCGTCTCGGTCCGCTGGCCCACATCCTTGCGGATGACCAGCTCCTCCTTCACGCGCGCCTCCTTGGAGACGACGGCCTCCTCCGTGTGCTCCACCGCCTCGATGGTCCGCTCCCGGAACGCGTCCTCGGCCGCGGAGAGCGGCAGGTCCACGGCGCGGCGCTCGACGTGCACGCGCTCGTCCCGCAGCGTGACGGACTCATTGACCGGCGTCTCGACGATGTAGGACCGGACACGGACGCGGCCGTGCTCCACCTCGCGCTTGCCGATGCTGAGCCGCTCCTCGACGACGGGGATGACCTCCTCGCCCTCCACGCGGTCGCGCGCGGCCATGGTGGCGCCGGTGCTCGCGACGCCCATGGCCGAGGCACCCGTCGTCGTGCCGGTCGCGGTCGTCATGCCCGCGGCCGCCGTGCTGCCCGTGGTGCCGGTGCTCGTGGCCTGGTAGCCCGTCCATCCCGACTTGCGCCACTCCGCTTCCCTTGCGTCGAGATCGACGGCGCCGTGCTGCTCGAACACGTCCATCGCATGGGTCACCTGCGTCTCGTCCACGACGGCGGAGACGACATAACCGCCGCGGCGGATACCCTCCGAGTAGGTGTAGCGGTCCTCATCCGAGATGAAGAGTTCGCGGAGCGTTGCCCAGAAGCCCGAGTCCTTCTCCATCGTCACCGGCATGGCGGTGCTGTCGGCACCGTGGATGGTAATCTGGCTGCGCGCGATGCCGTCATGGGCGATGAGGTGCTCGGCGACGGCCTCGGCATCGGCGCGGGTGTCGAAGAGACCTGTGATGGTTCGCTGCATGCGCTGACTCCTGACGTCTTGCCGTGAGGGAAACCCGCCGTTCGGCGGGTCAGGATTCCGCCTGTTGGGGCGGTATGCGTTCGACGGTGGCGTTCTGCACGCGGCGCGTGGCCTGGCGCTCCAGCTCCGTCTCCGTCTCGATCAGGTGCAGCCGGATCTCCTCCCGCAGCACCAGTCTCTTCTCGATGACCAACACCTCCTCGACCACCGGGATGATGACGGTGTCACCTTCCTGGCGGATCCGCGGGATCTCGGTCACCGTTTCCCCGACCACGCGTCTCTCGATCTCGGCGCGGCGGGTCCGGAGCGTGTCCCGGATTGTTTCCTCAACCTCCTCGGTCGAGAGCGACACGCGCACGCGGCCGGTCTCCACCGCGCGCTTGTCCAGGCGGAGGACCTCCTCCACCACGGGCACGACGCAGTCGTCCGGATTGTCCTGTGCCATGCCGCCTCATTCCGGGGTGCCGCTAGAACGGCCGAGTCGCGTAGCGGTTGCGGCTCAGCCGGGCCCGGTTGGAGAGGTGCTAGGCGCCCGCGTGCCGCTTCGGACGGGCCTTGCGGCGAAGTTCCACCAGATCCGCCGCATCGCGCGCCGCGTTGCGCAGCAGCGCCTCCTGGCCCCAGCGGTATTGGGGCGGGCACGCCACGCCGCGGACGCCGTAGCGCGCCGCAGCCTGGAGCGTGAACGACGGATCGGTCAGATGCGGCCGGGCGAGCGCCACCAGGTCCGCGCGGCCGGCGCCCAGGATCGTGTTCACCTGGTCCGCCGAGGTGATGCTGCCGACGCACATCGTCGCAATCCCGGCCTCATTTCGAATCATGTCGGACCAGGGCACCTGATACATTCGGCCGTAACTCGGCGCACTGTCCGCCACCGTCTGACCCGTCGAGACGTCCAGCAGGTCGCAGCCTTCCCGCGCGAAGGCACGGGCGATCTCCAGCGTCTCCGCGTCGGTGATGCCGCCATCCGCCCAATCGGTGGCGGAAATACGGACGCTCATGGGCCGGTCGGGCGGCCAGGCGGCCCGCAGGGCACGGAACACCTCCAGCGGGAAGCGCAGCCGGTTCTCCAGCGAACCGCCGTACTCGTCGTCCCGCCGATTGGTCAGGGGCGAGAGGAAGCTGGCCAGAAGGTAGCCGTGGGCGCAGTGCAGTTCCAGCATGTCGAACCCGGCCCGACCTCCCCGCTCCGCGGCCGCCACGAAGTCGTCCCGCACCCGGTCCATGTCCGCCCGGGTCATCGCCCGCGGCATCTGACTGTTTGGGAAATACGGAAGCGCGCTCGCCGAGAGGATCGGCCAGGCGCCCCGCTCCAGCGGCTGGTCCATGCCCTCCCACATGAGCTTCGTCGCACCCTTTCGGCCGGCATGACCGAGCTGGAGCGCGATCCGCGCCTCCCCGTGTCCGTGCACGAAGTCCACGATCCGGCGCCAGCCCACCTCCTGCGCGTCGTTCCACAGGCCGGTGCAGCCGGGCGTGATTCGCGCATCGGCGGAGACGCAGGTCATCTCCGTGAAGATCAGCCCGGCCCCGCCGGTGGCGCGGGCGCCGTAATGCATGAGGTGCCAGTCGTCCGGCTGCCCGTCCGTCGCGGAGTACTGGCACATCGGCGAGACCACCGCGCGGTTCGGGACCGTCATCCCGCGCAGCCGGAAGGGCTGGAACATCGGCGGCGCGCCGGGGACCGCCGGAAGCCCGGCGGCGCGGACCTCCTCCTCGAACAGGGTGCCAGCCTCCTCCACGAACTCCGGTGCGCGGAGGGCGAGGTTGTCCCAGGTGATCGCCTTGGACCGCGTCATCACGCCAAAGGCGAAGCGCGTCGGCGGCATCGGCCAGAAGCGCCCGACCTGCTCGAACCAGACCAGCGAAACATCGGCTGCGTGCTGGGTCTTCTCTACTTCCTCTCGACGGCCACCCTCGAAGCGGACCAGCGCCTCCGCGACCGAACCGCCCTCCATGACCGCGGCGTGAAGGTGGATCGCGTCCTCCATCGCGAGCTTCGTGCCCGAGCCGATGGAGAAATGCGCACTCGCCTTCGCGTCGCCGAGCAGCACGAGGTTGTCCCGCGACCAGCGCGCGCAGCGCAGCATCGGGAAGCGCCGCCAAAGGCTGCGGTTGGTGACCAGCGGATGGCCCTCGAGCTCCTCCGCGAAGACCTGCTCCAGGAAGCGGGCACTCTCCGCCTCCTCCATCCGGTCCAGCCCGGAGCGGGCGAAGGTGATGGGGTCGGTCTCCAGCACCCAGGTGCTGGCATTCGGCTCGTACTGATAGCAGTGGGCGATGAAGATGCCCTCGGGCCGTTCCTTGAAGAAGAAGGTGAAGGCGTCGAAGGGACGCGAGCTGCCCATCCAGGCGAAGCGGTTCGGCCGCAGGTCCACCTCCGGGCGGAAGTGGTCGGCGAAGCGTTCCCGCACCGGGCTGTTGATCCCGTCTGCCGCGACGATCAGGTCGGCATCGGGGAAATCCTCCGGCGTGGCCTCGCGCCCGAAGACGAGCTCCACGCCGAGCGACCGCGCCCTGTGCTGCAAGAGGGTCAGCAGGGTGCGGCGCGAGCATCCGCAGAATCCATTGCCACCGATCCGATGCCGCCCGCCGGTACCGTCGGCCCGATGCGTCACGATCTCGATGTCGTCCCAGTAGGCGAAGGCGTCGGTGATGTCGCGGTAGGAGGGCAGGTCGGCCCGCTCGAAGGTCTCCAGCGTCTGGTCGGAGAACACCACCCCGAAGCCGAAGCTGTCATCCGCACGGTTGCGTTCCACCACGGTGATCCAAGCCTCGGGCCGGTCCCGCTTCACGAGGAGCGCGAAATAGAGTCCCGCCGGACCGCCGCCGATCACCGCGATTCGCATGGCGCATCACCTCCCGGCCGAGGTGGAATAGTTTAGGCTTCAAGCTTCCCGCCTTCAACACGGGCTTGCGGCCGGTGCGCGATATCCTTTAGGCTTCAAGCATCATGGATGGCCTTCGCGGCAGGCACGCGATCGTGACGGGCGGCGGCACGGGCATCGGCCTGGCGATCGCCGCCGCGCTGTCCGATGCGGGTGCGAAGGTGACGATTCTCGGGCGCCGCCCGGAACCGCTGAACACTGCCGTCGCCGCCGGCCGGGCCTCGGCGGCCGAGATCGCCGACGTGACGGACGAACCCGCCCTCGCCACCGCCCTTGAGCGAGCACGTGAGCGGAACGGCACAGCCGCCATCCTGGTGAACGCCGCGGGCGCGGCGGACAGCGCCGCCTTCCTTCGCACGGATGCCGCCCTGTGGGACCGGATGCTGCGCGTCAACCTGCTCGGCGCTGCCAGCACGATCCGATTGGCCCTCCCCGGTATGATCGCGGGTGGATGGGGCCGGGTGGTGAACATCGCCTCCACGGCGGGATTGCGGGGATACCCTTACGTGACTGCCTACACCGCGGCGAAGCACGGGCTGGTCGGCCTGACGCGTGCCCTGGCGCAGGAGGTCGCGACGAAGGGCGTGACGGTGAACGCGATCTGCCCCGGCTTCACCGACACGGAAATCGTGACGGAGAGCGTGGCGCGGATCGTGGACCGCACCGGCCGCCCCGCCGCGGAAGCTCAGGCCGAGCTAACCCGGCACAACCCCCAGGGCCGCCTCGTCCGCCCGCAGGAGGTCGCGGCCACCGTCCTCTTCCTCTGCGGCGACGCGGCCTCTGCGATCAACGGGCGCGCCATCGCGGTGGACGGGGGAGAGGTCCCGTGAGCCCCGACGGTCATGTGGACGCGGAAACGGCCCTCGCCCACGCACCCGCGGGCCACAAGGACGACCTGCGCCTCTGGCTGCGCCTCCTGTCCTGCACACGGCTGATCGAGGCGGAGATCCGGCGCCGTCTCCGCGCTCGCTTCGCGACCACCCTCCCCCGCTTCGATTTCCTCGCGCAGCTCGAGCGCGCTCCGGTGGGCCTGACGCCCGGTGAGATCTCGCGACGCATGATGGTGACGGGAGGCAACGTCACCGGGCTGGCCGCCCGGCTGGAGGAGGAAGGACTGATCGAGCGCCGCATCGTGCGCGCCGACCGCCGCGCGGTGACGCTGCGCCTCACCGCCCTCGGCCGGCGCGAGTTCGCGCGCCAGTCCGCCGCGCATGAGCTCTGGATCGCGGAGCTGCTCGACGCGGTGCCCGCGCCGGAGCGCGCGACGCTGCTCCGCCTGCTGGACCGCACCCGCCGCAGCGTCCGCGCGGCCCTGACGGAGGAGGGAGCATGACCGCCCTGGCAGAGTTCAAGGCGCGGCACGTCCGGCTGGCCGTCTCGGACAAGGTCGCCACGATTACGCTCGACCGGCCGGAGCGGAAGAACCCCCTCACCTTCGAATCCTACGCCGAGCTCGTCGCGATCTTCCGCGCGGCCGTGGAAGATCTCGCGGTCGGCGCGTTCGTCGTGACCGGCGCCGGCGGGAACTTCTGCTCCGGCGGCGATGTGCACGAGATCATCGGTCCCCTGCTGGACCGCGACACCAAGGGCCTGATGCGCTTCACCGCCATGACCGGCGACTTGGTGAAGGCCATGCGCGCCTGCCCGCAGCCGATCTTGGCCGCGGTGGACGGGGTCGCCGCCGGGGCCGGCGCGATCATCGCCATGGCGTCCGACCTCCGGGTCGCCACGCCCCGGGCGAAGGTCGCGTTCCTGTTCAACCGCGTCGGCCTCGCGGGCTGCGACATGGGCGCCTGCGCTATCCTGCCCCGCATCATCGGCCAGGGGCGCGCCTCGGAGCTTCTCTACACCGGCCGTTCCATGACCGCCGATGAGGGCCTCGCCTGGGGCTTTTTCTCCCGCGCGGTGGAGCCGGATGCCCTGCTGCAAACGACGGCCGAACTCGCCCGCAACATCGCCGAGGGCCCCGGCTTCGCGAACGCCATGACCAAGCGGATGCTCGCGATGGAATGGGCCATGTCGCTGGAGCAGGCGATCGAGGCCGAGGCCGTGGCGCAGGCGCTTTGCATGACGACAAACGACTTCCGCCGGGCCTACGACGCCTTCGCGGCGAAGCGACGACCCGTCTTCGAGGGCGACTGATGAGCGCGCCCGACCACCTCGATTGGCCCTTCTTCGATGCCGGCCATCGCGCCTGGGCGGCGGAGGTAGAAGCCTGGGCGGCGACCCATGCCGAGCGCCTCTCCCATGATGGCAGTACGGATGCGGCCGTCCGCGCCCTGACGCTCGCGATGGGCGAGGCGGGACTGCTGCGAAAGGCGGTGCCGGCGGATGGCCGCCTGGACGTGCGATCCCTCTGCCTTGCTCGCGACATCCTCGCACGACATTCCGGGCTGGCGGACTTCGCCTTCGCTCTCTCGGGCCTCGGGACGGGGGCGGTGACGCTCTTCGGCACGCCCGCGCTGCGGGATGCCGTCTTGCCGGAAGCGCGCGCTGGCCGCTCCCTCGCCGCCTTCGCGCTGTCGGAGCCGGAGGCGGGGTCGGACGTGGCCGCGATTGCCACCACCGCTACCCGCGACGGCAACGCTCACTGGCGGTTGGACGGCCGCAAGACCTGGATCAGCAACGGCGGCATCGCCGCGACTTACGTTGTCTTCGCCCGCAGCGGCGAGGCGCCCGGAGCCAGGGGTCTCACCGCCTTTCTCGTTCCGGCCGGCAGCCCGGGCCTGTCGGTCGAAGCGCGCATCGAGGTCTCGGCCCCTCACCCCCTGGCCACGCTGCGCTTCGATGGCCTGCGCGTGCCGGACACGCACCGCATCGGCGCCCCGGGCGAGGGCTTCAAGGTCGCCATGGCCACACTCGACGTGTTCCGCGCCACCGTCGGCGCCGCGGCGCTCGGCTTCGCGCGTCGCGCCCTGGACCTCTCCCTCCAGCGCGCGACCACGCGGCACCTCGCCGGAGCCGCCCTCTTCGATCACCAGATGACCCAGGCCGCCCTCGCAGAGAGCGCGACGGAGGTGGAGGCTGCCGCCCTGCTCACCTACCGCGCCGCCTGGATGAAGGATTCGGGGACACCCCGCGTCTCGCGGGAGGCCTCGATGGCGAAACTCTTCGCGACCGAGGCGGCAGGGCGCGCCGCGGACCGCTGCGTTCAGCTCCACGGCGGTCACGGCGTCGTCCGCGACCATCCCGCCGAGCTCCTGACCCGCGAGGTGCGCGCCCTGCGGGTCTATGAGGGCGCGAGCGAGATCCAGCGCATCATCATCGCCCGCGCGGAGCGCGCGCGCTGGGAGTCGAGGGGATCGCCGTCATGACGCCCGATCCGTCCGGCACCTGGTCCGGCGCCGACGAGAGCTTGGCGCCGAGCGGCCACCTCGACAGCTTCCCCCGCGACAGCCTTCCGCCGCGGCACGAATGGCCCGTCCTGCTCTTCGATCGCCCGGAACTTCGCTATCCCCTACGCCTGAACTGCGCGGTCGAGCTCCTGGACCGGAACGTCGCGCGCGGCCGCGGCGATCACCCGGCCATTGTCACGCCAGTCGAAACCCTGACCTACAGCCAGCTTGCGGACCGCGTGGACCGGATCGCCAACGTCCTTACCCGCGACCTCGGGATGGTGCCGGGGAACCGCGTGCTCCTTCGATCCGCGAACAATGCCTGGATGGCGGCCGCCTACTTCGCCGTGCTGAAGGCCGGCGGCGTCGTTGTCGCGACGATGCCCCTGTTGCGCTCACGAGAGATCGGCGCACTGCTCGAAAAGGCGCAGGTGACCCACGCGCTCTGCGACGCACGCCTTCGGGACGAGCTGGACAGGGCCGCCTCGGACGTCGGGACCGTGCGCCAGCTCGTCACCTGGGGCGACGGCGACCTTGAAACCCGCTGTGCCGCCCAGCCCTCCGGCTTCGCCGCCTGCGACACCGCGGCGGACGACGTCTGCCTCATCGGCTTCACTTCGGGCACCACGGGCACGCCGAAGGGGACGATGCACTTTCACCGGGACATGCTCGCGATCTGCGATGCCTATGCCGCTCAGGTCCTGCGCGCGTCGCCGGAGGACCGCTTCATCGGCTCCCCACCGCTCGCCTTCACCTTCGGGCTCGGGGGCCTGATCCTCTTTCCCTTCCGCATCGGGGCGACAGGCATCCTGCTGGAACGCGCGACGCCGGACGACCTGCTGGAGGCCATCCCCCGCCACCGCGCGACCGTCTGCTTCACCGCTCCCACCGCCTACCGCGCGATGGCGCAACGCGCGGCCGAGTTCGACCTGTCCTCGCTTCGCAAGTGCGTCTCGGCCGGAGAAACCCTGCCGAAACCGATCTTTGAGGCCTGGGAGCGCGCCACCGGCCTGCGCCTGATGGACGGCATCGGCGGCACGGAGATGCTGCACATTCTCATTGCCGCGCCGGAGGAGGCGGTCCGCCCGGGTGCCACGGGTCTTCCCGTGCCGGGCTACCAAGCCCGCATCCTGGACCTCGACGGCCAGGAGGTCCCGAACGGCACCCCGGGCCGGCTGGCGGTACGCGGTCCCACCGGCTGCCGCTACCTCTCGGACACGCGGCAGCGGGACTACGTCCAGGGCGGCTGGAACCTGACGGGTGACATCTACGTGCAGGATGCGGACGGCTATTTCTGGTACCAGGGCCGGTCGGACGACATGATCATCTCCGCCGGCTACAATATCGCGGGGCCGGAGGTGGAGGCCGCGCTCCTCTCCCATCCCGCGGTCCGGGAATGCGGCGTGGTCGGCGCCCCGGATCCGGAGCGCGGCACGGTGGTGAAGGCCTACGTCGTCCTGAAGGACGGTCACGAGCCCGACGCAGCGATGTGCCGCGCCCTCCAGGATCACGCGAAGGCGGAGATCGCCCCCTATAAGTACCCCCGGGAGGTGGAGTTCGTGACAGCCCTTCCCCGAACCGAGACCGGCAAGCTCCAGCGCTTCGCCCTTCGGCGTCTCGCCCAGGGCGGTGCGGCGTGAGCGGATTCCTGACCGCGCTTCAGCCCCCCGGCTGGCCGAAGCCCCGCGGCTATTCCAACGGCATGATGGGGCGGGGCCGCATCGTGCTCGTGGGCGGCCAGATCGGCTGGGACGAGAGCGAGAGGCTGGCCGAGGGCTTCGTCGCCCAGGCCGCCCAGGCCCTGCGAAACATCCTGGCCGTCCTCGCCGAGGCTGGGGGGGGCCCGGAGCATGTGGGGCGGCTGACCTGGTACGTGATCGACATGGAGGAGTACCGGTCCAGCCTCGCCGATCTCGGTCCCGCCTACCGCGGCGTGATGGGACGCCACTTCCCCGCCATGGCCCTGGTCCAGGTGGTGTCCCTGGCGGAGCCGGGCGCCCGGGTGGAGATCGAGGCCACCGCCATCCTGCCGGATTGACCCGCCGGCAAGGGCCGGCTGGCCGGGCAGGAGCACACGACCGACCCGTCCGGCCGGTGGTTTGGCATGGTCGCCTCCCCACAATGGGGGCACTCGACCACGTCGTCCAATGCCGTTCTCCCTGGGTTGCCCGGTCGGGGCACCGGTGCGATGTTCCGCGCCCGAACGGCGGGGGTGCCCGTCAGATAGGCATGAGGACAGCATGGCCAAGATCAAGGTGAAGAACCCCGTCGTCGAGATGGACGGCGACGAGATGACCCGGATCATCTGGGCCTTCATCAAGGAGAAGCTGATCCATCCCTATCTCGACATCGACCTGAAGTACTACGACCTCGGCGTCGAGTACCGCGACCAGACCGACGACCAGGTGACGGTGGACGCCGCCAACGCCACGAAGCAGTACGGCGTGGCCGTGAAGTGCGCGACCATCACCCCGGACGAGGCGCGGGTGAAGGAGTTCAACCTGAAGAAGATGTGGCGGTCGCCGAACGGCACGATCCGCAACATTCTCGACGGCACGATCTTCCGCGAGCCGATCATCTGCCAGAACGTGCCCCGCCTGGTGCCGCACTGGTCGAAGCCGATCGTCGTCGGCCGCCACGCCTACGGCGACATCTACCGCGCCGTGGAGATGAAGGTCCCGGGCGCCGGCAAGGTCACCATGACCTACACGCCGGAGGGCGGGCAGCCGCAGGAGATCGGCGACTTCGTCTTCAAGGGCGCCGGTGCCGCGATGATGCAGCACAACCTGAACGCCTCGATCGAGGGCTTCGCCCGGGCCTCCTTCAACTACGGCCTGGCACGCAACTTCTCGGTCTACTTCTCCCACAAGAACACGATCCTCAAGGCCTATGACGGCAACTTCAAGGACATCTTCCGCGGCATCTACGACGCCGAGTTCAAGGCGGAGTTCGAGAAGCGCGGCCTGACCTATGAGGACCGGCTGATCGACGACATGGTCGCCTCCGCCCTGAAGTGGGAGGGCGGCTACATCTGGGCCTGCAAGAACTACGACGGCGACGTGCAGTCCGACATCGTGGCGCAGGGCTTCGGCTCGCTCGGCCTGATGACCTCCGTTCTGCTCTCCCCCGACGGTCAGACGGTGGAGTCCGAGGCGGCGCATGGCACCGTCACGCGCCACTATCGCGAGCACCAGAAGGGCCGGGAGACCTCGACCAACCCGATCGCCTCGATCTTCGCCTGGACCCGCGGCCTGGCCTACCGCGGCAAGTTCGACGGCACGCCTGATGTCGTGAACTTCGCCGAGGCGCTGGAGAAGGTCTGCATCGAGACCGTCGAGAGCGGCCACATGACGAAGGACCTCGCGATCCTCATCGGCAAGGACCAGCCCTGGCTCAACACCCAGGCCTTCCTGGCGAAGCTGGACGAGAACCTGAAGAAGAAGATGGCCTGACCCCTTCCGCTGGCAGGCGGATTGCAGGACCAAAGGGGGCGGGCGCCGAGAGGCCCCGCCCCTTCTCTTTTCAGGCGCGACGGAGCATGCCCGGCTTCCTTACCTCCCTCGACCTCCTCGCCCTCGGCGTCTTCACCCTGCTCTGGCTCGGCTACGCGGTGGTGGTGGACGGCGTGCCGGGCATCCGGGCCCGCTCGGTCATCGTCGCGATGGACGATCACCGGCGCCGCTGGCTCGCGGCCGCGATCCCGAAGGACAACCGGATCGCCGACGTCGCCATCATCGGCAACCTCATGGCCTCCACGTCCTTCCTGGCGAACACGTCGATCTTCATTCTCGGCGGCGTCATGGCGCTGCTCGCCTCGCCCGAGCTCGGCCGCCGGGTGCTCGCCGCCATGCCCTTCGCCGAGGGGCCGATGACGGATGGCGGATGGGAGGCGCGCATCCTCCTCCTCCTGCTCATCTTCGTCCGCGCCTTCTTCGAGCTGACCTGGGCGCTGCGACAGTTCAACTACGGCTCCATCCTCATCGGCGCCATGGGCCGCACGGAGGAGGCCGTCCTGCAGGCCGAGATGGCCGCCCAGGTCGTCAACCGCGCCGCACGCCACTTCAACACGGGCCTGCGCGCCTACTACTTCGGCCTGGCCGCCCTTGCCTGGGTGGCGCACCCGGTAGCCCTGATCCTTGCCTCGCTCTGGGTCGTCTGGGAGCTGTACCGCCGGGAGTTCCGCTCCGCGGTCCGTGCTGCGCTGAACGGGTTGTCCTGACACGTCGCGCCCCCCGCCGGCCTGACCCGGAGCCGCGTGATGCGTTCTCCCGCCGGTCCGTGGCGGAGGCCTCGCGATGAAGCTCGTGCTCGGATGGCTGCTTCCGCCGGAGGAGCGGGACGCGCTGCTGTCCCTCTTTCCGCCCCGCTACGACAGGGTCATGGCCCATCACGTCACGCTGCGCCCGGGCGCCCGGCCCAAGGCGCCCCTGCCGAAACCGACCGAGGGCTTCGTCCTTGGTCATGCCGATGACGGGTCCGGCGTGCAGGCGCTGGTGGTCGAGATCGGCGGCACGACGCGCCGCTGGGACGGCTCCACCTATCACATCACCTGGTCCCTCGGCCCCGGCCGCCGCCCGGTCGAGAGCAACGACGTGCTGCGGGAGCACGGCTGGACCGAGATGGGCCAGCGACGACGCATCCGCCTGAAACCTGCCGTCTTCGACCCCCGAAACTAGACGCAGTCCGGCGCCTCGCCGGTGAACCCCAGTTTCCGGAGGGCCGCGATCGAGCGCGCCGCGGAGACATGGTGGACGAAGGTCCCGCCCTTCTTCTCCCAGCCCTCGCGGGCCGAGGCGCGGTCATCGACCAGCACGTGACCCGGCTGGGACCAGCGCGGCTTCTCCTTGCTCATGCAGGTGATGACCGGCACGTGCGCACCGAGCATCCGCGCCACCCAGGCCTTCTTCTGCGCCGGCGCCCAGCTCCCGAGCGGCAGGCCGGTCAGGATGGTCGGCTTGTGCGGCGCGCAGAAGCGCCACAGCGCCTCGGCATCCTCCATGAACTCCAGCGTGTCGAAGAAGCGGGGCGCCTTGGCCAGCGCCGCCCACATCACCTTCAACGACAGCTCCTCCGGCCGACGCCCCGTGACGGCCTTCACCCCGCGGTCGAAATCCGCGATCACGCCGTCCAGGTCCACGAAGAGCTGCATCGCTGCCCTCAGGCCGCCGCGTGCTGCTCCCGCAGCTTCAGGAAGCGCAGCATCGGCCACTCCTCCTCCGCCCGGTTGCGCCGCCAGTCCGAGGTGAAGAAGGCCACCAGCGCGCCGTCATGGTCCTCCGCGGTGTCGTGCGGGTTGGCCTGGCGGAAGCGGTCCATCGCGCCACGATCCTCGGACGCGACCCAGCGCATCATGCCCCAGGGCGTGGCCTCGTAGCGGCTCGGCACGCTGTATTCGGCCTTCAGCCGCTCCGCGAGCACGTCCAGCTGCAGCGCGCCGACCACGCCCACCACGGGCGGCGTGCCGTCCAGCGGGCGGAAGAGCTGCACCACCCCTTCCTCGGCCAGCTGCTCCAGCGCGGTGCGGAGCTTCTTCCCCACCATCGCATCCTCGATCATCACGCGCCGCAGGAGCTCGGGCGCGAAGGACGGCACGCCCCGGAAGTTCAGCGCCTCGCCCTCGGTCAGCGTGTCGCCGATCCGCAGGATGCCGTGGTTGGCGATCCCCACCACATCCCCCGGCCAGGCTTCCTGTGCCACCTGCCGGTCCTGCGCGAAGAAGAAGAGCGGCGCGTTCACCGGCACCTGCTTGCCCGTGCGGGTCTGGCGCAGCCGCATCCCCTTCTCCAGCCGGCCAGAGCAGATCCGCAGGAAGGCCACGCGATCCCGGTGGTTCGGGTCCATGTTAGCCTGGATCTTGAAGACAAAGCCGGTCAGCGCCGGCTCCTCCGGCTGCACCCGCCGCACATCGGCCGGCCGCGCACCCGGGTGCGGCGCGAAGCGGGCCAGCCCCTCGAGCAGGTGCCCGATCCCGAAGTCTCGCAGGGCCGAGCCGAAATAGACCGGCGTCATGGTCCCCTCCCGGAACCGCTCCAGGTCGAAGGAGGGGAAGGCTCCGGCGAGCTCCGCGCCCTCGCGCAGCGCCTCCGCCTCGGCCGCGGGGACCAGCTTGTCGATGGCCGGGTCGTCCAGCCCGCTCACCTTCACCGGGCCGGCGCCGTCCGCCATCAGGTGCAGCGCGGGGTCCAGCACGTCGTAGGTGCCCAGGAACCCCCGCCCGGCCCCCACCGGCCAGGCCACCGGCGTCACGTCCAGGGCCAGGGTCTTCTCGATCTCGTCCAGCAGCTCGAAGACGTCCCGGCCTTCCCGGTCCATCTTGTTGATGAAGGTGATGATCGGGATGTCGCGAAGGCGGCAGACCTCGAAGAGCTTCCGCGTCTGGCTCTCGATGCCCTTCGCCGCGTCGATCACCATGACCGCCGCGTCCACGGCCGTGAGGGTGCGGTAGGTGTCCTCCGAGAAGTCCTCGTGGCCCGGGGTGTCGAGCAGGTTGAACACCACCCCGTCCCGCTCGAAGGTCATCACGGAGGTCGCGACGGAGATGCCGCGATCCTGCTCGATCTTCATCCAGTCCGACCGGGTCCGGCGCCGGTCGCCCTTGGCTCGAACCTGCCCGGCCAACTGGATGGCACCGCCCCGGAGGAGCAGCTTCTCCGTCAGCGTCGTCTTGCCGGCGTCCGGGTGGGCGATGATGGCGAAGGCCCGGCGCCGCGCGGCCTCCCGGGCCACGGAACTCGGCGCCGCCTCGCGCGCGGGGGCGGTCCCGGCGTCCGCCACGGGGGTGATCTGGTCCATGCCCGGTATCTGGCCGCCCGCGCGGCCCGACGCAACGCCCGCGCGCGGGGCTCAGAGTTGCCGCGGCCGCAGCCGGTCCATGGCCAGCGCCATCAGCGCCCCCAGGAGCATCACCACCGCCATCGGCCAGGCGGTCCCGTCGTTCAGGGCGCCGACCAGTAGGCTGGCGACCGCGGCCACGCTGAACTGGATCGTCCCCATCAGGGCGGAGGCGGTGCCCGCCCGCGCCCCGTGCCGGTGCAGTGCCCCGACCGCCGAGTTCGGCATGATCAGGCTCGCACAGGCCAGGGTTGCCATGACCGGCGGGAACAGGGTCCAGAGCCCCCCCAGCCCTGTAATCGCCGCCACCACCAGCAGCCCCGTCGCGGCCACCCCACCCAGGGCGGCAGCGGTCAACACCCGCCCCTGCCCGAAGCGCCGCACGAGCATCGGGTTGAACTGCGCCCCCCCGATGAAGCTGCAGGAGCCGAGCCCGAACAGCACCGCGAAACTCGTGGTGGAGAGCCCGTACCGGCCGATCAGCACCCCCGGCGTGCCGCTCACATAGGCGAAGATGCAGAACATCATCGCCGCGCCCATCAACGCGTGGGTGATGAAGGCGCGCTCCACGATCACGCGCCCGAACCCGGAGAGCAGGGCCGCCGCCCCGTGCTGCACCCGCCGCTCGACGGGCAGCGTGTCCGGCAGCAACCACCAGACCAGCGCGCAGGACAGGGCGCCGTAAGCGGACATCACCCAGAAGATCGTGCGCCAGCCCGCGAAGCCGAGGACGAGGCTCCCCAGCGAGGGCGCGAGGATCGGTGCCGCCCCCATCACCAGGATCAGGCGCGACATGATCCGCGTCGCCTCCAGCCCGGTCACCAGGTCCCGGACCACCGCGCGCGGAATGACCGAGCTGGCCGAAGCTCCGATCGCCGCGAGGAAGCGGAACACGGCGAGTGTTGTCATGTCGTTGGCCAGCGCGCAGCCGACCGACGCGCCCGTGTAGATCAGCGTCCCGACGATCAGGGGCCCCCGCCGTCCAAAGCGGTCAGAGAGCGTCCCCTGGACCAGCTGCCCGATCGCGAGCCCGACGAACCAGGAGGCGAGCGTCACCTGAACCGTGCCGGCAAACTGCGCCTCGATCGCCGGGAAGGCGGGCAGGTACATGTCGGTCGAGATCGGGTTGATCGCCGTCAGGAAGCCGAGCAGCAGTGGTAGCCAGGAGGGCATCAGGGTCCAGCTTGGGGGGATCTGAATTGGTGCACCGCAGCACGCGTACTGGGAAGCCCCCGAATGCGTGACCGACCGCTAGACTTGCGAATGATTATCAACATCGGCAGTCTGGGCTCATGAGCAACGCGGAGCCCTCGCCATGACCACTCGCGGCCTTCCCTCCTGGCCCTGGACCGGTGCTGCCCCCGAGGATCTGCCGCCGGCCGAGGCCTTGTTGCTCGACGCGGCGCGCGGCTGGGTGGAGGCGACCCGAAGCGGTGCGCTGCCCATCACGGCCGTGCGGCTTCCGCTCGCGACGGAACGGGTCAGTGACGCCGCACCCGCGATGAACGCGGTGCTGCAATCCCTGGCCTGCCCGGGCGGCATGGGGTGCCGGCTCTGCCCCCGCGTGACCGCGGTGGAGGGGACATTCCTCATGGCGATGGGGCTCGCGCAGCGGGGCACCCGCCGGGAAGCACTGGCAGCCTTCCTGCGGCTTGCTCCTCCGGCGGCCGCCTACGCGGCGATCGCGCCGGCCCTCACCGTCGGTATCCTGCTCCGCCGCGCCGGCCTGTTGCTGGAGCACCCGCTCCGGGTATCGCCCTGACCGGGTGAGGTCGCGGCGCTACCAGCGCCGCGACTGCCCGCAATCGAGGTGGACGAAGCCGTCCCGCCGATAAAGGCCAACCCCGCCCAGCCCCATCGAGGCGGCGAGCCGCGCCATGGCGTAGGAGTCGCGGCCCGGTACGCGCATGTCCCCGGCCATCCCCGACATGTGCAGCGACACCGTCGAGACCCGTCGGGAACGCGCCGCATTCGCAGCATTCGTCTCCGGTGACCGGTAGCCGCTGATCACCTCGAAGGGCTCGGTCGCCTCCATCCGCGTCGCCACCGCGTGCATCACGTCGAACAGGCGCGGGTCCATCGGGGTCACCTCCTCCCGACGCAGGTCACGGAACACCCAGTCGAGCCGCCGCAGCGCCTCGGTCTGGTAGCGCCCGTCCGAGAAGTAGACGCCGGAGAACCCGTCATCCGTGTAGGCACGACGGACAGCGATCCGCCGCGTCCCGCCACCCACCTGCGCCTCGGCGATGCCGGTGCACGCCAGCAGCGCCGCCATGCCTCCGATCAGCGATCGCCGGCCGAGCCGGGCGGCCTCGCAGCACGGGCATTCCGGCGCGTGCGGCCGTCCGCCGCTGAGCACCCGGATCACCGTCCCGCCTCCGCCGCGGCCACCCGCAGCCCACGATCCAGCTGGCGCGCATAGGCCGCGTCATGCCCGTAGATGTCTGGCCTGACCCGCACGCGATCCCCCTCTACCACCACCGTTGTGTAATGAAGCCGCACCGGGAAGCTCCGCCGGAGCGGCACGGATTGCGTCTGCCGGCTCGACAGCACGCGCTCCACGCGCCGCGCGTCCCACCCCGTGTCCTGTAGCGCGACGTCGAGCAGCGCCGGCGGATTCTCCAGCCGGATGCAGCCCGACGAGAAGGCGCGGTCGGGCCGGCGGAACAGGAAGCGGTCGGGCGTGTCGTGCATGTAGATCGCGTCGTCATTCGGCATGACGAACTTGATCCGGCCGAGCGCATTGGCATCGCCCGCATCCTGCCGGACCAGATAGGGAAAGCGCTCGCGGCTGATGCTGGACCAGTCCACGGTGGTCGGGTCCACCTCCACCCGCTGACCGTCCTGCACCGTGTAGAGCCGGAAGCCGCGCGCCTGCATCGCCGCCGCGTTCGCGCGGAAGCGCGGCAGCAGGTCCTCGCGCGCGTTGCGCTCCGGCACGCCCCAGTCGGGGTTGAACTGCACCGCCGTCATCCGCACGCGCATCAGCGGCGTGGCCCGCTGCGGCTTGCCGACGATGACGTTCATCCGCAGCACCAGCCGCGACCCGTCCAGCACCATCAGCGTGAAGTCGGGGATGTTCACCTCGATGCGCCGCTCGGCCGTGGGCGCGGCGGGATTGCGGCGCATGTCCAGCGCCACCCTCAGCTGCGCCACCCGCGCCCCGGCCGGGCGATTGAGCAGGGCCTGGCTGATCGGCCCGACCCGTCCGTCCTGCTCCAGGCCGTTCGCCGCCTGCCAGCGCTTCACCGCGGCCTGCAGCGCGTCGTCATAGGTCGCGCCGCCATCGGGCGCGGCCGAGAGGACCGGGTCCTCCACTGCGAGGCGGGCACGGAGCGCCGGGATCCGGGCGGCGTCCGTCATGCCCGGGTCCAGCGTGTTCGCGCCGGCCGGAATGGCCGCACAGCCGCCATTGCGGGCGAGGGTGCCGGCGCGGCGGAGCTCACCGCGGATCGCCGCCGCGCCCTCGGGCAGGTCAGCGGCCCGGTCGATCACCAGGGCCGGGTCGGTCGCACCCGCCAGCTCGGCCTGCCAGCGGGGAAAAGCGGCCGCCGCCGGATCGCGCTGAATGTCCGGCCGCCCGGCCGGCTGGCGCACCCGCCCCTGGACGAGGTCGCCGAGAGCGGAATGGGCGGCCCGGTAGGTCGCCTCGTGGAAGCCCGTCGGATCGCTGGCCGCCTGCGCATCGGCGGGGATGGCGTAGGCGGAGGCATCCAGCCCGTCCTCCCCCAACCGGCGAAGCCGCGCCGCCAGCCGGAAGACCGCGTCCCAGGATTGCGGCCCGGGGCCGGCCGGAACGATGGGTGGGGGTGAGGGCTGGGCAAGGGCGGCTGCGGGCATCAGGCCAGCCAGCCCGGCGAGGGCTTCGCGTCTTCGCATGCCCGACGAATAGCGCCGCGCAACCCACGGGGCCAGCACGAATCCGCCGACGCATCGACGTCAGCCGGAGCGGTCGCGCCGGATCACCCGCCCGGCGAGGAACTCGGGCCGGGGAGGCCGCGCCTCAGCGCGTCAGCAGCCAGCCGATCGCCATCACGACGACGACGCCGATCAACACCGCTTTCGCCAGCGACCACCACTCGCTACGACCGCCCTCACCTTCCTCCTCGTGGAAGGTGGAGCGCGGCGCCAGCGCCATGTTCTCCACGGCACCCGGCGGGGCAACGCTGTCCGACCGACCTGCATTGCTGTCACGGATCACAGTGTCGCTCGGCCTGGGCAGATCGCTCGGCATAGATCCAGACCTCCTGAGAATTAACGTTTCGGGGATGGATGGTAGGACGAGTGTACCGCCCTGCGGAAGACCCGCACGGTCGGAACGCCGAGCTACGGCCGCGTTTGCGCCGAGGCGCCGAACAAGGCTGCGATTCCCGGAAAATCTTTCACCGCGCGACCTGGGCGCGCTGAACTCGCCGGACCGGCACGCACGGCGTGTGGCAACGCGGTCCGATGCGTGCCAATCCTCGGCGCCCACACTTGAGGACCACATCATGGCCGATGCCTCCCTCCGCAGCCGGCTCGCAGCCGGGGACTTCATCCTCGCACCGGGCATCTTCGACATGATCTCCGCGCGCGTCGCCGATGGCATGGGCTTCCCCGCGCTCTACGCCACCGGCTTCGGCACCGTGGCCTCGCATCTCGGCATCGCGGACGCGGGGGTCGCGACCTACACCGACATGGTCTCTCGCGTCGGCCGATTCGCGCAGGGCTGCCGCACCCCGGTGATCGCCGACGCCGACACCGGTTACGGCGGCCTGCTGAACGTGCGGGAGACGGTGCGCGGCTACGAGGCCGCCGGCGTGACCGCCATCCAGATCGAGGACCAGGAGGTCCCGAAGAAGTGCGGCCATACCCCCGGCCGCCGCGTCATTCCGGCCGAAGAGATGGCGCTTAAGATCGAAGTGGCCGTCGAGGCGCGCCGCTCGACCGATTTCCTCATCGTCGCCCGCACCGACGCCCGCACCGCGCACGGCCTGGACGAGGCGCTCCGCCGCGCCGCCCTCTACGCCGAGGCCGGCGCCGACATCCTCTTCGTCGAGAGCCCGGAGACCGAGGCCGAGATGGTCCGCATCGGCGAAACGGGCCGTCGCCTCGGCAAGCCATTGCTTGCCAACATGGTGGAGGGTGGACGCACCCCGATCCTGCCCGCCGCCCGGCTGCGCGAGATCGGCTACGCGATCGCCATCTACCCGGCCCTCGGCTTCCTCGCGGCCGCGGCCGCGCTGGAGCGCGCGTACGGACACCTCCTGGCTCATGGCGACAGCAATGCCCTGCCGCCGGCCGATAGCTACGGCTTCGCCCGGATCTGCACGCTCATGGGCTTCCCCGACGTCTGGGAGTTCGAGCGCCGCTGGGCCCGCCCGGAGCCGGTGCGGGAGGCGGGTTGATCGGCCCCGGTCCCGGCGCGACCTTTCGCGGCATGGACAGCAGCGTCGCAGAGGCTTCGGCCGAGGATACGGCCGCCCTGGCCGTGGTCGGGTTCCTGAGCGGGCGCATCCCCGCCGGCGCGCGCGTGGCCACGCCGGCGCGGATCCGGGTGCTGCTCGGCGACGTGACACCGCCCGACGCCTCAGCCCTGCCGGACTGGGCGGTGGTCGACCGCGACAGGCCGGACGAACTTCCCCTCCCCTTACTCCGCCAGCTCCTCGCGCAGAGCACGCCGGTCTACGTGAACGAGGCCTTCGTCGTTTTCGCCCGACGCCGGACCTTCGGCCTGACGGATCAGAGGGACACGCCGGAGATCCAGGCGCTCGCGGCCCGGATCGCCGGCCTCGGCAGCGCCGCGCCCCTACCCTCCCCCGCCCCGACATTGGTCGACGCGAGCGCGCCCGCCTCGGCCGTCCCACTCGAAGCGCCATCCGCGTCGGACACGGCGGCGAGACCTTCCCCCAGCTTCGAGGAGGCGAGCAGCCCGCTCGCGGCTCCTTCAAGCATGGGCATTCCCGATGCGGGTCTGCTCCCATCGTCGCGGCCCATCCTGCTGCCGCCCGAGGCACTTGCCGTTCCCCGATCCGTCGCGCCGCCCCTGGCGTCGCCCGAGCCACCATCCCCACCGTGCCGCCTCACCGTCGAGCCGGCGGCCGTGACGTCGCCCGCGGCTCCGCCTCGGCCAACCTTGCCCGCCGCGAGCCCGCCCTGGGCGTCGGGCGCGGCCCCGCCGCTGCCCGGCTTACCGGCCCGGGTGGCGGCCCTGCTCGGTGCCTGCCCCGCGCGCGACACCGCGGTGATCGGGAACGGCGCCCTCGCCGAAGCCCTCCCGGCCGGTGCCACGGTCCGACCTTTCGAACCCGGCGCGCCGCTGCCGGCAGGCGCCTTCGATCTCGTGCTGCTCGCAGATCCGGGTCCGGATGATCTCGCGGCGGCGCTGGCCGAAACGCACCGACTCCTGCGCGCGGAGGGCGTCCTCCTCGTCATCACGGAGAACGCGGACTCCCTGGGCCGGCGCCTCGCGCGCACGGTCGGGCGTGAGGCGCGGGGGGGCCTTTCCGCGGCCCGGCTGCGCGCCGCGCTCCGTGCCGCCAGCTTCCGCCCCGTGTTGCTGGAGGGCTTCTCCCTCGATACCTGGCGCGCGGAGGCGGACACGGCGCCCCCTGCCCTGCTGAACGACACGGCCGGCGCGCTGCTGGAGCAGGCCGGCCGCGATGCAGGGCCGGACCACGCAGCACAGCTTCTGCTGCTGGCCAGCCCTGTCTGAGCGCGGGCTGGCAAGGCCCGGCCCGGCGTGTAGTCTCCGCCCCGCACTGCGCCACAGAGGGGGGCGCCCCGCATGACCTGGTCCATCGTCGCGCATGATCCCGGCACCGGCGCCTTCGCCGTGGCCGTCACCACCTGCAGCCTGGCCGTCGGGGCCTCCTGCCCGCATCTGCGGAGCGGCGTCGGCGCCGTCTCGACGCAGTCCTTCACCAATCGCTACCTCGGCCCGGCCGTGCTGGACGGCATGGCCCGCGGCCTGCATCCGGCTGCCGCGATCGAGGGCGCGCTGGCCGGCGACGACGGCAAGCACCTTCGCCAGATCCACGCCGTGGACCGCTTCGGCCGCAACGCAGCCTTCACCGGCAAGAACTGTGTCGAATGGGCCGGCGACCATGGCGGCACGGGCGTCTCCTTCGCCGGGAACATGCTTGCCGGGCCGGCCGTGTTGAACGACACCGTCGCGGCCTACGCGGCGCACAGCGACAAGACTCTCCCCGAACGGCTGATGGCCGCGCTGGAGGCGGGCGAGGCCGCCGGCGGCGACAGGCGTGGTCGGCAGTCCGCCGCCATCCGCATGGTCACGACAGAGGACTTTTCCGACCTGGACCTGCGGGTGGACGATCACTCCGAGCCGCTGAAGGAACTCGGCCGCCTGCTCGGCCTTTGGCGACGCCACCGCGCGCCCTTCCTCGACCGGCAGCCCCGTCGCGGGAATCCCTCCGGCTTCACTGACATGGATGCCATGGAGGCGTCCTGGCGCGCTGCCGGCGTCGATCTCCGCTTCCGGCGATAGGCGGGCACGGCGCGACCTCACACGGCCGGCGCGAGGCTCCGGCCGATCTGCGCGGCGAACTCGGCGGCCGACATCGGCCGCCCGAACAGGTAGCCCTGCGCCTCGTCGCAGCCCTCCGCCCGCAGCAGGGCGAGCTGGTCCTCGTCCTCCACGCCCTCCGCGTTCGTCGTCACGTTCAACGCGCTGCCGAGCGCGATCACCGCCCGCAGCAGCGCGACCGCCCGCGCATCATGCGCCAGACTGGCCACGAAGGAGCGGTCCACCTTGATCTTGTCGAAGCGGAAGCGCTGGAGCGTCGCGAGGGAGGAATAGCCCGTCCCGAAATCGTCCATCGCTAGCCGCACGCCGAGCGCGCGAAGCCGCGACAGCGTGCCGAGCGTATCCGCGGTGTGGGCGAGCATCGCGGCCTCGGTGATCTCCAGCTCCAGCCGCTCCGCCGGCAGCCCGGAGACGGCGAGCGCCCGCTCTACCGTGGCGACGAAGCTCGCCTGCCGCACCTGCTTGGCGGAGACGTTTACCGCCACGCGCTGACTGTTCCAGCCGCGCGCGATCCGGCACGCCTCCTCCAGCACCCAGGCACCGATCGCGACGATGGAGCCGGTCTCCTCCGCGAGCGGGACGAAGACGTCCGGCGGGATGAGGCCGCGCTCGGGATGATGCCAGCGCAGCAGCGCCTCCGCCCCCTTGATGCGCCGTGTGCGCGTGCAGACCTGCGGCTGGAAGAGGATCATCAGCTCCCCGCGGGGAATGGCGCTCCGCAGGTCGGCCGAGAGGGCGCGGCGGAGCCGGAGCTGCGCGTTCAGCGATTCCTCGTAGATCCGCAGGCAGTCGCCGCCCTCCGCCTTCGCCTGATAGAGGGCGAGATCGGCGTCCCGCAGGGCCGTCTCGGCTGGCGTTCCGTTCCCCGGCCGCCACATCGCCGCCCCGATCGAGAGCCCCACCGTGCAGCTCTCCTCCGCCAGCTGGATGGGCGCCTCCATGGCGGCGATCAGCCGGTTCGCGATCTCCTCCAGCACCTCGGGCTCATCCAGGCCCGGCGCCACGATGACGAACTCGTCGGCGCCGACCCGG
Organism: Muricoccus radiodurans; assembly: GCF_050154705.1. GTDB lineage: Bacteria > Pseudomonadota > Alphaproteobacteria > Acetobacterales > Acetobacteraceae > Roseomonas > Roseomonas radiodurans. The sequence continues at coordinate 1,027,376 of NZ_CP189561.1, forward strand.
GCAAGGGTGTCCGTCGCGCGCAGTTCCGCCCGGAGCCGGGTGGCGACGGTTCGCAGCACCGCGTCGCCCGCCGCGTGGCCGCCGGCGTCGTTCACCTCCTGGAAGCGGTCGAGGTCGAGCGTGAGCACGGTGAGGCCGCGGCCGTCCCGCAGGGCGGCGGCCGCCGCGAGCTCCAGCCGGTCACGCAGCAGCGCCCGGTTCGGCAGGCCGGTCAGCGTGTCGAAGTTGGCCAGCCAGCGCAGGCGTTCCGAGAGCCGACCGCGCTCGGCGGCGGCGCCCCGGAATCCCGCGCAGGCCTCGCTGAGCGAAACCAGTTCCCGTGGCGATCCGGCCGGCGGCGCGGGGATCGCGACATTCAGGTCGCCCTGCCCGAGCCGCGTCAAGGCCTGGCCGAGAGCCTCCAGCGTTCCGCCGAGCCGTCGGGCGGAAGCCACGGCCAGTATGAAGGCCGCGAGGATGATCGCCAGAACGAGCGCGGCCAGGGCGATGACACCCGCCGGCACCGAGAGGCCGCCCACCTCCCCCGGCACGAGGATCAGGAGCGACGAACGGGCACCCTCCGCGCCCTCCCCGAGCGAGACCAGCCGGCCGACCCAGGGCCGCCCGCTGATGTCCAGCCGTCCTGTTGCGTCCCGGCCCTCCGTTGCGGCCGTGCGGAGCCAAGTCGGCGCCCAGGCGTCAAGCCGGGCCGGCAGCGGCAGGGTGGAGGCCCGTACGGCCGAGCCTGTCAGGAGGACGGCCGCACCCTCTGCGACGCGGGCGAGGTCCCCGGCCACCTGATCATCCAGCAGCGCCGAGACGCGCAGCGTGCCGATCCCATGCCCGGCCGCGTCGAGAAGCGGAGTGGACCCCGCCACCTCGGGCAGGCCGGCGCGAGGGCAGAGCGGGACCTCGGTGGCAAGCGGCTCGGGCGCGCCGCGAGCGCCGCAATCCGGCGCCACCTCCACCCGCGGTGCCGCGAGGTCCGGATCGTCCATCCGCACTTCCAGCGCGTGGACCGCCGGTTCCGCCTCCCGCCCGCGCTCGCGCAGAGCGCGCAGCACCGGCAGGGGCGGGGCAGCGTGGCGGGCCAGTGCCTCCGCCAGTCCGGAATCGCGGGACAGGAGCAGTGCGGCGCCCTCGAGCCGGGTGGCCAGTCCGGCCATGTGGTCCCGGGCGCGCTGGGCGGCCCGGTCTGCCGCCTGCTCGGCCAGCCCTCGGCGGAGGTCCTGTAAGAGCCAGAGCCCGGCGCCGCCCGCGGCCAGGACGCAGAGCAGGCAGGGCAGCACGGCCTGGAGGACGAGCCGCGTCCCGAACCCCCGCCAGTCCAGCGCCCCGGCCATCTGGGAATCCCGTCGAAACAGGACTCCATCATGGCGCGCGAGGCTTGACCGGCGGTTAAGCGCCCCGCCGGCGGGTACGGATCAGGAGGCGCGCCGCACCGGCTCCGGCCCGGGCAGTTCCACGGCGATGGCGAGGGTCGAAAGGTCCCCGCCCCGCTCCAGCGAGACGTTCACCCGCTGGGGGTCGATCGCCACGTGCTTGGCCACGAGCTCGATGATCTCGCGCTGAAGCTTGGGCAGGAAGTCCTCGCCCTTGCGGGAGATGCGCTCGTGCGCGAGCACGATCTGAAGACGTTCCTTCGCCTGGCTGGCGGTGGCGGGCTGCTCGGCCTGGCGGCCCCGAAAGAGGTTCAGCCAGCTCATGCCGCCCTCCCGCCGAAGAGCCGGGACAGGAAGCCCTTCTTCTCCGCATCGACGAAGCGCATCGGCCGGTCCTCGCCCAGGAAGCGTGAGACCGCGTCCTTATACGCCTGTCCGGCCTGCGACGTCTCATCGAGGATGACGGGGTTGCCGGTATTGGACGCCTTCAGGACGCTCTCGCTCTCCGGGATGACGCCGAGCAGGGGGATCCGCAGGATTTCCTGAATATCCTCCAGCTTCAGCATCTCGCCCTTCTCGACCCTCGCCGGGTCGTAGCGGGTGACGAGGAGGTGCTCCTTCACCGGGTCCTTCTTCTCCTCGGCCCGCTTGGACCGGGACTGGAGCACGCCGAGGATACGATCGGAGTCACGGACGGAGGAGACCTCCGGGTTCGTCACGACGACCGCCTGATCGGCGAAGTAAAGGGCCAGCAACGCCCCCTTCTCGATCCCGGCCGGGCTGTCGCAGAGGATGTAGTCGAACTCCTTCGACAGCTCCTCGATGATCTTTTCCACCCCTTCCCGCGTCAGGGCATCCTTGTCGCGGGTCTGGCTGGCCGGAAGGATCGAGAGCGTGTCGACCCGCTTGTCGCGGATCAGGGCCTGGTTCAGCCGCGCCTCGCCGGTGATGACGTTGACGATGTCGAAAACCACTCGCCGCTCGACGCCCATGATGAGGTCGAGGTTCCGCAGCCCCACGTCGAAATCGATCACCACGGTCTTCTTGCCCGATTGGGCCAGACCGGTCGCGAAGGCGGCGGAGGAGGTGGTCTTGCCCACGCCTCCCTTGCCCGACGTCACCACGATCACCTGCGCCATACGCGATTCCCCTGCCCTTCCGCCCGGCAGGGCGGCCCCTCCCTGCCCCTAAGCACGTCCGGGGCCGGGCGGCAAAGGGGAATGATGCGCGAGCGCGCCGGTCTAGCCCAACCTGTCGAACCGCATGCTCTCCCCGATCAGGCAGACCTGCACGGTCTTTCCGATCGGCGCGTCCCCCAGCCCGTCCCGCACGGCATAGTAGCCGGCGATCGAGACCAGCTCCGGCTCGAAGACGAGGGCGAAGACCCGGGCCGAGAGGTTGTCCGCACCGCCCGCGATCGCCCGGCCCTTCAGGGCCCCGTAAATGTGGATATTCCCGTCCGCGAGCACTTCGGCCCCTGGATTCACGGTGCCGCGGACGATCAGGTCGCAGCCCTGTGCCCAGATCCGCTGCCCCGCCCGCACCGCCTGATCCACCACCATGGTCGGCTGCCATCCCGTGGGGGCTGGCGCCGCCTCCGGCAGCGGTGGCGGGATAGGGGCCGGGGCGGGCGCCGCGGGGGTGGCAACCGGCGTTTCCGCGCCGGCGGCCCGCAGCGGCGGCAGGCCGGCGGCCTGGGCGGCCGCCTTGATCTCCGGCCCCCCGCCCGTCGTCCCGATCGGCGCGATCTGCACGCCCCGGAGCTGGCCAATGAGCTGCCCGAAATCGGGGGCCGCCGAGGGGTCGAGGTCATCCAGCCCGAGCACGATCGGCGCGTTGCGCAGGAAGCCGGGCGCGCGGCGGAACTGGTCGGCCAGCGCCGGGACGATCACCTCAACCCGCGGGTCCAGAAGGCGCAGCACCAGCAGGTTGAAGTTGCCCCCGCGCAGCCGGAAGGGCTCGAGGCGGGCTTCGGCGGCGGGGGAGGACATGCGGGTGGCGGGCTTTCCCGGAACATTCAGGCGTCCACCCTACAGGCAACGGACGCCCAGGCGAAGCCTTCCGGGGGTTGCGGCGCCCGGCCCTTTGGTTAACGGAGCGGGCGACGACACGAGGAATCCCGATGGAGAAGCGCCGCCCGGTCCGGGCCGACTACCCGCACCTGCTGGAGATCCCGACCCGCTGGAGCGACAACGACGTCTACGCCCACGTGAACAACGTGGTGTATTATTCCTTCTTCGACACGGTGGTCGCGCGCTGGCTGCTCGGCTCCGGGGCGCTGCATCTGCAGGACTCCCCGGTGATTGGGCTGGTCGTCGAGACGGGCTGCCGCTTCATGGGCCCCATCGCCTTCCCGGACCTGGTGACGGCCGGCCTGCGAGTGGCGCGGCTGGGCAACACGTCCGTGCGCTACGAGATCGGCATCTTCCGCAATGCCGAGGAGGCCGCGAGTGCCGAGGGCCATTTCATCCACGTCTACGTCGACCGCGCGACGCAGAAGATCCCGACCCCCCTGCCCCAGGCCCTGCGCGACGCGCTGGCACCGCTCGTGGTGACGCCTCAGCCCGGTTCGGTGGCGGGATAAAGGGCCCCAAGCTCGTAGAGGCCTGCCTCCTGCAGGCCCGGCCTGATCGCGATCAGGTCTGACACGGGCGAGGCGAGCAGCGCCGCGACCCGCGCCCGCGTCGCGTCGGCCTGGCGCTGCATCGGACCGGCCGTCGTCACCGAGGCGGGTGCCGGCAGCGCCCCGGCCCCGCTCCAGGGGAGGAAGGTGCTCCAACGCTCCCGCGCCGGCGCAGCCATGCGCGGCGGCCGTCCCTCTCGCCGGGGCAGCGGTAGGATGCGGTTGGACTGGTACGTCACGCGCAGACCGACATCGCGCGCCACGACCCCGCCGGTGAGCCGGGCCTCCCCGGACAGGCCCTGCACCTCACGGCAGGACAGGACCTCGATCCCCAGGACCCGGAGAACGCCGGCATCGTCACAGCCCGCGATGACCAGCCATTCCTGATAGACCCCGGTCCCGCGCGTCCCCTCGGTCGCGATCAGCAGCAGGTCGCGCCCGGCCACGGACACCGTCCCGAGCAGCCGGCCACGGCCGTACCAGCTCTCCATTCGCACAACGTCGGACGGTGCGCCCCGACCGATCAGGCGCACCTCGAAGGCGCTCGGCGCGATCGCGGCCGGGTCGGGTCCCGCGCGAACCCCGAGCGCCGCCGTCCCCGGGCGCGGCCGAACGCGAAGAGGCGGCTTTCCCTGCGCGAGCAGCGGCAGCGCCAGCAACGGCAGGACCGCCCGGCGGGACGGGGTCACGGCTTCGGTTCGGTCGTCACCGCATCCGGGTTGAAGCGCACCCCGGCGCGCGCAAGACCGCCGCCGATCCCGACCGGCGTCCCGTCCGCGCGCCAGCACGCGGCGCCGGTCATGCTGCCATCCGGATCGAAGGCGATGGCGTTCATCCCGCCACCCACGGTCTTGACCCGCTCGATCCGATGCCCGCGCGCCGCCAGCGCGGCCTCCGTCTCGCCGGAGATCGCGGGCTCCAGGTGCAGCGTGTGTCCCTGAGTCCAGACCCGCGGCGCTTCCACCGCCTCCTGCAGCGGCATCCGGTGGTCGAGCAGGTTGATGATCGCCTGCATGGCCGACCCGAAGATCTTCAGCCCGCCCGGCAGCCCGAGCGCAAAGCGCGGCGCCCCATCCTTCAGCACCATCATCGGCGACATGGAGGTGAAGACCCGCTTGCCCGGCGCGACCGACAGCGCCTGACCCGGATGTGGGTCGAAGTTGTACATGTAGTTGTTCGCGATCATCCCCGTGCCCGCGACCGTGAAGCGCGCGCCGAAGAGGCTGTTGATCGTCTGGGTGGAGGACACGATCGTGCCCGACCCGTCGGCGACCGTGACATGCGTGGTGTTCGCGGATTCCGTCCCCCCGATGCCCGCCTGCCAGTCCTGTGCCCGGTCCATCCGCAGCTCGGCGCGCCGCGTCTCCGCGTAGTCCTTGGAGATCAGCCGCGCGACCGGCACCGTGACGAAGGCCGGATCGGCGGTCGCCACCGCCCGGTCAGCGAAGGCCATCTTCAGCACCTCCGCCAGCAGATGCACCCCGTCGGGCGTACCGAAGCCGATGGCGCGGAGGTCGAAGCCTTCCAGCACGTTCAGCATCTGGGCGATGTGCACGCCGGAGGAGGAGGGCGGCGGCGGCCCGATGATCTCGTAGCCGCGATAGGGGCTGCGGATCGGCTCCCGCTCGATCGGCGCGGCGGCGCGCAGATCCTCCATGGTGATCAGCCCGCCCGTCCGCTGCATCTGCCGGACGAGCGCGCCGCCGAGCGGACCGTCATGGAGCGCGTCCGCGCCCATCCGCGAGATCAGGCGCAGCGCCTCCGCATAATCGGCGCGCACCACCCGATCGCCGGGACGGATCGGCTCCCCGCCGGGCAGGAAGGTGCCGGCCAGGCTGTGGTCCGTCGCCAGCTCCCCCGCATTGTCGCTGACGCAGTCCGCGAGGTACGGCGTCGCCCGCCATCCCCGAGAGGCGTGCCGGATAGCCGGCTCCATGACGTCCGCGAGCGGGAAGGTGCCGTAGCGCTCGAGTGTCTGGCACCAAGCCCGCAGCGCCCCCGGCACCGCCATGGCCCGGGGCCCGAAATGGTTCTCCCGGTCCACCGTCTCCCCATAATCGGGCAGCGTGTCGGAGACGGTGCGGTACATGTCCGGCCGGGCCGCGCCGGGTGCGGTGGACAGCCCGTCCACGATCACGTGCCGCCCGTCCGGCAGCCGCAAATGCGCGGTTCCACCGCCGAGGATGCCGACCATCATCGGCTCCACCACGGTGAGGGTGAAAAGTGCGGCGATGGCCGCGTCCACGGCGTTGCCGCCCGCGAGCAGCATCTCAGCCCCGGCCGCGGAGGCCAGCGGGTGGTTCGTGACCACGACTCCCTTGGAGCCGGCTGCAGGTCGCTTCTCGGTCATGTCAGGCCGGGTCCCGGATGAGCGGACAGGTCGAGCAGTGGATGCCGCCCCCGCCCAGATACACCTTGTCATAGGCCACCAGCCGGACGCTGATCCCGGCCTTGTCCAGCGCGTCCTGCGTGCGCGGGCCGACCTGGTCGCTCATCAGCACGCGCCCCGGCTTCACCGCGAGGCAGTTGATGGCCCAGGACGGGTCCTCGTGGTTCAGCGGGATCATCGTCACGCCCAGGCGCTTCAGCTCCTCCATAAAGACGAAGGGCAGGATCACCGGGTTCACGAGCGCCACGTCATGGTTGAGCATGACCAGCGCTCCGTCGATGTGCAGGCGGTATCCCGGGATCTGCACGCGGATCAGCCGCGCCCCCTGGGTGGCCAGCACCTCCTCGACCTGCCGAGCCCCCTCCTCGTTCACGCGGGAGGAGATGCCCACCACAGCCACGCCCGGCCGCACCCAGGCGAAGGAGCCGCCCTCCATCAGCCCGGTGCCCGTGACGGTCCGCAGGATGGGCGCGCCGAGGGCGGCGAGCGTCTCCGTCACCGGCGCCTCCTCTCCCCGGCGGATGCGTGGGCCCATGCGGGTCACGATCACCCCGCCGCCAACCGCGATCGCGGAATCCCGCGTGTAGATCGTCTTGTGGCGTCCCGGCGCGGCGCGGCGCATCGTGACGACCTCGACGCCTTCCTCCCGCAGCGCGGCGGACAGTGCGTCGTGCTGCGCCTGCTGTTCCGCCAGGGTGGGGCGAACGTCCCCGCGCCAATAGGCGCCGCTGGCCGGGTCGCCGAAGGCGTTCAGCTCGGGAATGTAGGGAAGGTCGTCCACGACCTTCATCTCGTCGCCGGGGCGGTGCATCAGCACCATCCGCAGGCGGCCGACGTCATCGGTGCAGCCCCAGCGACGCCCCCAGGTCGAGACCTGCTCCGACTCGCTCTCGAAGGCCGGGTCGGCCTCCGAGGCGAAGCGCTGGATCAGCATGTTGTAGCGGTGGTCGAACTCGCTCATCGCCTGCGCCACGGCAGGTCCCTCCCCTTCGTTCTCTCTCAGCCGTCGCGACGGCGACGCAGCGTCAGGTCCAGCAACAGCAGAAGCACCGTCATGACCACCAGCAGCACGGCGACGGCGGCCATGGCGGGGTCCAGGTTCTCGTTGATCCCGTCCCAAATCTTCCGCGGCAGCGTGAACACGCGGCGGGACGCGATGAACAGCACGATCACCAGCTCGTCCCAGGAGTGGATGAAGGCGAAGATCGCGCCCGACACGATCCCCGGCATGATCCGCGGCAGGATGACCCAGCGCAAGGTCTGGGACAGGCTCGCCCCCATCCCCCGCGCCGCGCTCTCCAGCCGCGCATCGAAGGCCGCGAGCGCGGTCGAGACGGTGATGACCACATAGGGAATGCCCGTCACCCCGTGCGCGATCGTCACCCCCAGGAAGCTGTCCAGCAGCCCGAGACGGGAGAAGTAGCGGTAAAGCCCGATCGCGTAGGCGATGCTCGGGATGATGATGGGCAGCAGCATCAGGGCCCGCACGATCTCCGTGCTGCGCCGGGACAGCCGCCAGCACCCGACCGCGCAGAGCGTCCCCAGCACGACCGCCACCACCGTGGAGGCCACCGCGATCCAGAAGGACTGCGCGATGGCCCCGGTCCAGGCGGGGCTGCCGATCAGGTTCGCATAATGCTGGAGCGACAGCCCCTCATGGGGCAGCGACAGGAAGCGCCGGTCGGTCAGCGACACGGGCAGGATGATGGTGATCGGCAGGACAAGGTAGATCGCCGCCGTCCAGGCGATCCCCGCATTCAGCCATCCCGCCCGGTGCCCTCCCGCCACCTCAGCCTCCTGCCCCGAAGAGCCGCCGCAGGTTCACCAGCCGCGAGAAGATCGCGAGCGTCGCGAGAATCGCGACGACCAGCACGGTCGCCATCATCGCACCCAGTCCCCATCGGATGAGGTCCAGGATCTGGAGCTTGATCCACTCCGCGACCATCAGTGTCTTCCCGCCGCCGAGGATCGCGGGCGTGATGTAGAAGCCGAGAGAGAAGATGAAGACGAGCACCCCCGCCGCGATGATCCCCGGTAGCGAGAGCGGCAGGAAGACCCGCAGGAAGGCGGTCGCCCGCCCCGCCCCCAGCCCTCGCGCCGCCGCCAGCACGCGTGGATCGATCTCCCGCATCGCGGAGAGCATCGGCAGCACCGCGTAGGGTACCATGTAGTGCACCATTCCCACGACGATGCCGAACTCGTTCCAGACAAGCGCCAGCGGTTCCTCGATCACGCCCGCCGCCTGCAATCCCTGGTTCACCAGCCCCTGCCGCCGGAGAAGCGTCACCCAAGCGAACGCACGGACGAGCACGCTGATCCAGAGCGGCACCAGCACCGCCAGCAGCCACCACCGCTGGACCCGCGCCGAGGAGAGCGCGATCCGGTAGGCCAGCGCATAGCCCAGCATCAGCGCGATCGCGGTCGTGGTCACCCCGATCCGCAGCGTCGTGAGGATCACCCGCTGCACGCTCTCGCTGGTGATCAGGCGCTCGTAATTGTCCAAACCCAGGCGCGGCTCCGTGACGCTGATCGTCAGCACCTGGATGATCGGGGCCACGTAGAAAGCCGTCATCAGCAGGAAGGCGGGCAGGATCAGCGCCCACCAGCCCGCTGCGTCACGGCCGGCCGGTGTCACGCCGCGTCCTCTTCCACCGCGACCGCGGCGTCGCGCGACCAGCCCAGCCGCACCGGCAGGCCCTCCCGCGGCGCCACCGGCGCGCGCCAGGCCGGCAGGTGGACGCGCAGGTCGCCCAGGTCGGGGGTCGCCACTGTGATGGCGTATCCCGTGCCGAGGTAGGACCAGGCGCCGATGTGCCCTTCCACCACGTTGTCCTCGGCCGCGCCCTCCGGGAGCAGCGCGATCTTCTCCGGCCGCAGCGACAGCACCGCGCGCCCGGCGGGTAGCGCCCCACTCGCCAGGACCCGCGCGGCGCCACGACGCAGGGCAAAGCCTTCCGGCACTGCCTCGGCCTCGCCCTCGATGAAGTTCGACTTGCCCAGGAAGTCCGCCACGAAGCGCGTCGCCGGTCGCTCATACAGCGACTCCGGCGTGCCCATCTGGATCAGCCGCCCGTGGTTCAGGATGGCGATCCGGTCCGACAGGCTGAGCGCCTCCTCCTGGTCATGCGTCACGTTGATGAAGGTGCGGCCGACCCGCCGATGCAGCGCCTTGAGCTCTTCCTGCAACTCGGCCCGCAGCTTCTTGTCCAGCGCCGACAGTGGCTCATCGAGCAGGAGCAGCGCCGGATCGAAGACCAGCGCCCGCGCCAGCGCCACGCGTTGCTGCTGCCCGCCCGAGAGCTGGGCCGGCTTCCGGTCCGCGAAGCGATCGAGCTGCACGAGGTCCAGCGCCGCCCGCACCTTCGCGTCCCGCTCCGCCCGCCCCATCCGCCGCACGCGGAGCGGGAAGGCCACGTTCTCCGCCACGCTCATATGCGGGAACAGGGCGTAGCCCTGGAACACCATGCCGAAGTTCCGACGCTCCGGCGGCAGCGCGGTGATGTCGCGCCCGTCCAGCAGCACACGCCCCGCACTCGGCTCGACGAAGCCGGCGATGACCATCAGGATCGTCGTCTTCCCCGACCCGGACGGCCCGAGCAGCGTCAGGAACTGCCCGCTCTCCACTTCCAGCGACGCGTCGCGCACCGCGACGAAGTCGCCGTAGCGCTTCGTCACGCCCTGCAGCGACAGCGCGTGCCCGGCGCCGCTCATTCCGCATAGTCCGGCTGTTCCCGGTCCAGCTTCCGCCGCAGCGCCTGCCACGGCAGCCAGCCCTTGGTCGGGCCTTCTGAGAACTGATCCCGCGCCCGAAGCACGACGGCCTCCGGCAGGATGGCCAGGGGGGCACCGCTGGACTGGGCGGCCAATTGGATGCGGCAGGACTGCTCCAGGTACCACATCCAGTAGAAGGCTTCCGCCACCGTGGCACCCACCGTCAGCAGGCCGTGGTGGCGCAGGATCATGCAGGGCCGGTCGCCCATGTCCTGCACCAGCCGCTCGCGTTCAGACAGGTTGTCCTCGTCGGCGACACCCTCATAGCCATGGATCGCGACGCGGTCGTGGAACTCCATAGAGATCTGGTTCAGCGGCAGAAGGCCCCCCTGCTGCGCCGCGACCGCCATGCCCGCGAGGGTATGCGTGTGCATCACGCAGGCCGCGTTCGGCGCGCCCCGATGCAGTGCGGAGTGGATCACGAAGCCTGCCGGGTTCACCGGCCAAGACGTCTCCTGTGCCGGCTCCCCGTCCGCATCCACCAGCACGAGGGAGGAGGCCGTGACCTCTTCGAACAGCAAGCCGTAGGGATTGACTAGGAAGCGATGCCCCTCGCCCGGGACGCGCACCGACAGATGCGTGAAGACGAGGTCCGTCATCCCGAACATCGCGATCAGCCGGTAAGCCGCGGCCAGGTCACGCCGCAACTCGGCCTCGGTCGGGATTTGGTTCGGGTCGGGACGAACGGGCGGCGGTGGCAGCGGCATCAATAACCTCGGTCCGGATGGTAGAGGTTCGGCAGGGGCCGGCCCGCCTCGAAGTCCCGGATGGCCCCGGCGACGAAGCGCGCCCGCTCCCGCCGTCGGGCGATGCTGGCCACGTGCGGCGTCACCGTGACCTTCGGGTGTGACCACAGCGGATTCTCCGCCGGCAACGGCTCCCTGTCGAAGACGTCCAGGACGGCGCCGGACAGATGCCCGGAGTCCAGCGCCGCGATCAGGTCGGCGGTGACGAGGTTGCTTCCCCGTCCCGCATTCACCACCGCCGCCCCGCGTGGCAGCTTCGCCAGCAGCGCGGCGTCCACGATCCGCTCCGTTTCCGGTGTCGCGGGCAGCAGGCAGACGAGGATGCGCGTCTCCGCCAGGAACGCGTCCAGTTCCTCCGGTCCGGCGAAGCAGATCGCCCCCTCCACCACCTTCGGACTGCGCGACCATCCGGCGACCGGGAAGCCCAGCCCCCGCAGCATGGGGACGGCCGCGCCGCCGAGCCGGCCCATGCCCATGATCCCGACCTGCACGTCCTGCGCCGTGGCATCGCCCACCTTGTAGTCCCAGCGCCGCTCCGCCTGCGCCAGGGCGAAGTCCCGCGCGTCCCGCAGCAGCGACAGGCAGGCCCAGGCGACGTACTCGCCCATGCGCTGCCCCGTTTCCTCGCTGCCCATGCGGACCAACGGCACGTGACGGGGCCAAGTCGGATCGGCGGTGATGTGCTCCACCCCCGCGCCGAGCGAGAAGATCGCCCGCAGCTTCGGGAAGCGCGCCAGCCACCCCGGGTCGGGCTCCCAGACCAGGGCGTAGGTGACCTCCTCGTCCCGTATATCGGGCGCGTCGAAGGAACGCGCGGCCAAGTCCGGCAGAAGCCCGGCGAAATGGTCGCACCACTCCTGCCGGATCTCTGCCCCGGCCGCCTTCACCACCAGCATGAAGCCTGCGTCAGCCCGTGATCGTGTCGATGTAGTCGGAGTTGATGGCGGGGTAGTTGTCGCCCCACCACACCCCGTCCATGGTGAACTGCACGCGCGCATTCTCCGGATCCGTCGGGTTGAAGCGCCGGAACTCCGCCGGAACCAGCGCCGCCGCGCGCGGATTGGTGGGCCCGTTGCCGAGGAACTTCAGCAGCTCCACCTGCGGCTCGGGATTCGCCATCATGGAGGCGAGCAGCCGCTGCGCCGCCTCGCCCCCCGGGTTGTTCTTCGGGATGACGAAGATGCCGGCCTGCAGCACGCCCTGGTTCCAGATGAACTTGATGCGGCCGTTCGTCTCCTCCTCCAGCACCTTCGCGCGGGTGTGCCAGATCTGGCCCATCACCGCCTCGCCCGTCCGCATGAACTGCTCGCTCTCGGAGCCGCTCGTCCAGAAGACGAGCTGGCGCCGGATCTCCCGCAGCTTCGCCAGGCAGGCCCGGACGTCGAGCGGGTAGAGGGCCGTGGGACTCTTGCCCAGCGCGACCTGCACGCTGTCCATCACCGCGATGGCGTCCTTCCGCAGCAGCCGTGTGCCGGGGAAACGCCTGGTGTCGAAGAAATCGGCCCAGCTCGTCGGCCCGCCATTCGGGAACTTGCTGCTGTCATAGGCGAGCACGCTGGAGAAGGAGTAAGGCGCCGCCCCGTATTCGAGCGTGAAGGACTCTCCGATCGAATCCGATTTCTTGACGATGTCGTAGTTGATCGGCGTCGCCAGCCCTGCGAGGCTCAGCACGCGCGAGGACGATGCGGAGCTGTCGCAGAGGTCCCAGGTCACGCGCCCGCTCTCGACCATGCTGCGGATGCGGCCGGCCGAGGGCCCGGTGCTGTCCTGCACCACGCGGAAACCGGGGTTCGCCGCCTGGAACACGTCGCCGTAGAAACGCTGGAAGCCCTGGTTGGCCACGCCGCCCCAGTTCACCATGACCAGCTCGCGGGAGCCCTGGGCTCCGGCCTTTCCGGCCGCCATCGGCGCCATCCCCATCGCCGCCAGGGCCCGAATCGCGGTGCGCCGGCTGACCTTTCCCTGCCGCACGGCCCGCTCGGCCAGTTCGAGCGCGTCTTGCTGGAAGCTCTGCAACATCGCCCTGTCCCTTCGTCCTGCGCGGCGCCATGGCGCCCGGCGCATGATCCACGCCGGCGGCGGGTGAGCAAGTTTGATACCATCCGCTCCGATCAGCCAGGGGCGGCGAGCACGTCCGCAATGACGCGGGCCAGGCCGCGGAACTCTCCGGCGCGCGGCGACCGCGCCCGCCAGGCCAGACCGATGGTGCGGGAAGCCGGCTCTTCCAGGGGCCGGATCTCCAGCGTGGCGCCGGACAGGACGCCCCCATCCACGGCCAATCTGGGCAGCAGCGTGACCCCGAGTCCCCCGGCCACCATCTGCACGAGGGTATGCAGCGAGGTGCCGGAGAATCCCTCCCCGGCCCGCGCGGCCGGCAGAGCGCAGGCCGAGAGCGCGTGCTCCCGCAGGCAGTGCCCGTCTTCCAGCAGGAGCAGACGCTCGGCCGCGAGGGCGGCCGTCGGGACGGCGGGCCGCTCCGCCAGACGGTGCCCATGCGGAAGGGCGACCACGAAGGGGTCTTCCGCCAGCGCCATGGTCTCCACCCCCGGAAGCCCGGCCGGAAGGGCCAGAAGCAGGAGGTCCAGCCGGCCGGCGTCGAGGTCCTCCCCCAGCCGGGCCGTCAGTTCCTCCCGCAACCAGAGGCGCAGCCGCGGATGGGCGGCCCGCAGCGCGGGCATGAGCCGCGGCAGCAGGAACGGCCCGATTGTCGGGATGATGCCGAGCCGCAGCGGCCCCGAGAGCGGCCCGCGCGCCGCCGAGGCGGTCTCGGTCACGGCGGCCAGCGCTGTGAGGGCGTCGCGGGCTCGCTCCACGAGCTCCCGCCCGAGCGGCGTGAAGCCCGCCCGCTTGGACGAGCCCCGGTCGAGGATCGCGGCATCGAGCTGCCGTTCTAGCGCGATCACACCGGCGGATAGGGTGCTCTGCGTGACCCCACAGGCGGCCGCGGCTCGCCCGAAATGCCCCGTCTCGGCCAGGGCAACCAGATAACGAAGCTGCTGGGGGCTGGGGAGGATTGTCATCGATCGGGTCGATCATCGCACCCGGAAATCTTCATTGGAAGCGGCAGATGACCTGCCCTACATGTTGCGGCGCAGCAGGCACCCCGCCGGGGCGTCGGCTTCTACACTCTCCATATCTCAAGGAAAACGGACCGCATGCTGACCGTTGGCGACCGCTTCCCCTCCTTCAAGCTCTCCGCCGTCCAGGGCGGGGCCAAGGGCCTCGACCTCAAGACCGCTTTCTCCAACATCTCGGACGCCGACGAGACTGGGAAGTGGAAGGTCGTTTTCTTCTGGCCGAAGGACTTCACCTTCGTCTGCCCCACGGAGATCGTGGCTTTCGGCAAGCTGAACCGCGAGTTCGCCGACCGTGACACCGTGATCTACGGTGTCTCCACGGACAGCGAGTTCGTCCACATGAACTGGCGCCTGCATCACGCCGACCTGAAGGACCTGCCCTTCGCGATGCTCGCCGATATCAAGCGCGAGCTGTCGACGGCCTGCGGCGTGCTGGACAAGAACGAGGGCGTCGCGCTCCGCGCCACCTTCATCGTGGACCCGGACGGCATCATCCGCTTCGTCTCCGTCAACGACCTGAACGTCGGCCGCAATCCGCAAGAGGTCCTGCGCGTGCTGGACGCCCTGCAGACCGATGAGCTCTGCCCCTGCAACTGGCAGCAGGGCGAAGAGGTCCTGCGCCCGGCGGCCTGATCGACCCGGCCCCGCGCGGCACGCCCGCGCGGGGCCACCCTCGGAGCTGTCTGCCGGACCGGAGGCCCTCTTCCTTAAAGCTTCGCCGGCCCCGCACACCGCTTCCGCCAACCCGAACGACCGGAGACGCCGATGTCCCTCGACGCCCTGCGCGACCGCCTGCCCGAATACGCCCGGGACCTCCGCCTGAACCTCGGCTCCCTCGCGACCGAGCCGGTCCTGACCGAGCAGCAGCGGTCCGGCACCTTCATCGCCTCCGCGCTCGCCTCCCGCAACGCGGCCGTCTCGGCCGCCATCCTCGCCGAGTTCGGCCCGAAGCTCTCGGCCGAGGCGTTGAACGCCGCCAAGGCCGCGGCCGCTATCATGGGCATGAACAACATCTACTACCGGTTCACCCACATGGTGCACGGCGACTACGGCAAGATGCCCGCCAAGCTCCGCATGAACGTGATGGCAAAGCCGGGCGTGGAGAAGGCCGACTTCGAGCTCTGGTCCCTCGCCGTCTCCGCCGTGAACGGCTGCGGCATGTGCATGGAAAGCCATGAGAAGGTGGTGCGCGAGCATGGCATCACCGCCGAGCAGGTCCAGGCCGCGGTCCGCATCGCCGCCGTGGTCCACGCCGTGGCCGCGACGCTCGACGCCGAGGAGGCTGTGGCGCAGGCGGCCTGAGCCGCTCTCGCCAGGATCCCGGACCCTGTGTGGTTCCGACGCGAGCGTCGCCAGCTCGTTTCGTTTTCGGTTTAATGCGCGCCGTGTCGTCGCACGGCGGACCGCAGAAGAACAACCGATGGGGTTCGGAATAACGAAGGTTCGCTCGGCGCTCAGCGCATCGCTTCTCGTCGCCTCTCTGGGCTTGCTCTCCGACTGTGCCGGGGATGCGCCTCTCGCCCCGCCGCCGCCCGATTCAGCCTCGCGTCGCCAGGTGGGTCAGG
The DNA here is from genome assembly GCF_050154705.1 of Muricoccus radiodurans. Taxonomy (GTDB): domain Bacteria; phylum Pseudomonadota; class Alphaproteobacteria; order Acetobacterales; family Acetobacteraceae; genus Roseomonas; species Roseomonas radiodurans. The sequence continues at coordinate 1,042,908 of NZ_CP189561.1, forward strand.
CCCTGGCACCGCCGCCCACCACCCCCGTGACGACCGCGGAGCCGACCACGCCGCCCTCCGCCTCGCGCCGCCAGACCGGCAGCGAGCGTCCGCCGACGGTCCAGCGCAGTACCCGCGCGCGGGCCACCACCGGCGCGCCACCCTCCGCGTCGCGGCGCCAGGATAACACCGCGCTGCCGCAGTAGAGCGCTCGATCGTTCGACCACGAGGGCCGGATTCCGGACAGGCAGGCGGTCCTCGCCTGCCTGTTCTCGTTCGGGGGGGGCGGCTACCGGCTGCAGCGGCCCACGCCAGGGCCGCTTGCCGGGAACCGTCAGATGGCTGCGCTGGCAGCGCGTTCCGGGCCGCCCACCGCACCTTCGGTGCAGCCTTGATCCAGGCGATGAAGTCCGCAGGATTGCCCCGATGCGCCGACGCCTGCTCCTGCTCGCCTCCATCCCGACTGCCGCGGCGGCGCGGGAACTCCTATCTGCCACCGAGGCCCTGCCGCTCCTGCGCGCGGGCGGGCTGAACCTCTATCTCCGCCACGCCATCACGGACCGGAGCCAGGCGGACACGGGCCGGCGCGGCGAGCGGACGGCGCAGCGCAACCTCAGTCCGGCGGGCGAGGCGCAGGCTCGCGCGCTCGGCGCCGCTTTCCGCGCCCTCGGCATTCCCATCGCCGAGACCATGACGAGTGAGGTCTTCCGGGCGCAGGACACCGCCCGCCTCGCCTTCGGGGACGTCGCGATCCACCCCGCCCTCATCGCGGACGAGTACTCCACGCGCGACCCGCGCCTGGACGCGGCGGAGGTCTCGGCCCTCCTCGCCCAGCCTCCCACCGGCGGCCATCGCGCCCTGGTCGGACACATCGTCCCGCTCGGCCTGGTTCTTGGCCGGCCGTTGGCCCAGGCCGAGTTCCCGGAGGGAAGCCTCGCCCTGTTCCGGCCGGAGAGCCGATCCTGGCGCTTCCTCGGCGTGGTCGCGGCGGAGTCGCTGATCGACGCTGCCGGCTGATCCGCGGCCCCTACCCGGCGTAGCCCATCTGCCGCGGCAGCCAGAGGACGATCTCCGGGAAGGCGATCATCAGCGCCGTCCCCGCCGCCAGCATCAGCATGTAGGGGATGATGGAGCGATTCACCTCGGACAACGGCGCCCCGGTGATCGCCTTGATGACGACCAGGTTCATGGCCACGGGCGGTGAGATCAGCGCCATCTCCAGCGAGAGCGTCAGCAGCACGCCGTACCAGACCTTGTCGATCCCCAGCGCCGCCATGGCCGGCAGGATCGCCGGCATGGTCAGCAGGATGATCGAGAAGCTCTCGAGCACCAGTCCCAGGACGAACAGCAGCACCATCATGGCGATGAGGAAGCCGGTCTTGGACAGGCCCATCTCCGCCACCAGCGCCGCCAGCTCCTGCGGGACGCGCAGCTTCGTCAGCATGTAGCCGTAGACCGCCGCGCCCGCGATGATCATCAGCAGCATCGCGGAGGTCCGGGTCGCCTCCTGCACCCCGTCCCACACATCGCGCCAAGACAGGCTGCGGTAGATCAGCGCCGCGATCACCAGCGCCCAGAGCGTCCCCGTCCCCGCCGCCTCGGTCGCGGTGAAGATGCCGAAGTAGATGCCACCCAGCACGAAGATCGGCAGCGTCATGGACCAGCCGGCGCCGCGCAGCGCCGTGCCCAGACTGGCCGGGGGCGGCTCGTCCGCCGGCGCCGCCGCGTGGCCCTCCGTCGCCCAGACATAGGCCGCGAAGATCAAGGCCATGAGCAGGCCCGGGATGATCCCGGCGATGAAGAGGTACCCGACGCTCGTCTCCGTGACGAACGCATAGAGCACCATCGGCGCCGAGGGAGGGATGAGGATGCCGAGCGTCCCGCCCCCCGCCACCACGCCGAAGGCGCCGCGCCGGCTCATGCCGTAGCGCAGCATCTGGGGGATCGCGATCTTGCCCACCGTCAGCGCCGTCGCGACGGAGGAGCCGGAGATCGCCGCGAAGATGGTGCAGGCGATGACCGTCGCGATGCCCACCCCGCCCCGCACGCCCCGCATCATGGCGAATGCCGCGCCGTAGAGGTCGTTCACCACCCGCCCGCGCACCATGATGTGCGCCATCAGCATGAAGAGCGGGATGGAGACGAGGAGGTAGCCGTTGAGGTTGCCGGTGACGATCTCCCCCAGCGCGGGGATGCCGCCCTCCGTCCAGAGCAGCACGGCGAGCGGCAGCAGAAAGAGCGCCGCGAACATCGGCAGGCCGAGGTAGAGCAGGCCGATCAGCACGGCCATCAGGATCAGGAAGGTCATCGCGCGCTACTCCCCGCGGGCGAGCGTGTCGCGCGGCAGCTCCTCCTCTCCCGTCGGCAGGTATTCCGGCGTGCCGCCGGCGATCAGGACGAAGCACTGGGCGAGGGAGACCAGCAGCATCACCGCAGAGCCCACCGGCAGGAAGGCCTGCACCCACCACTCCGGCACGCCCTCGATGTCGGTCATCAGCCCGACCATGCGGGAGAACTCCACGGCCTCCCACCCCGCCCAAAGGAGGATGCCGGACACCAGCGCGACCGAAGCCGCGCCGATGATGTGAGCCACCCGCGCCAGCCGTGGCCCGAGCCTTCCCACCGCCACGTCCACGCCGATATGCTCGAAGCGCCGCTGCGCCTCGGGTGCGGCCAGCAGGACCAGCGCCACCACCAGCCACCCCGCGACCTTGTCGATCCAGGGCATCGGCGCATTGAAGCCGTAGCGCGCCACGACCGAGAGGCAGATCAGCAGGAGGCAGATCACCGTCGCGAGGGAGCCGAGCACCACCGCGATCCGCGACACCCATCCCACCGCGCGCGTCATCGCCTCAGACCCGGTTCAGCAGCTCGATCAGCCGCGGCCCGTTCTCCGGCGCCTGGCGGAGGAAGGCGTCCATGACGGGCTTCTGCATCACGTCCCGCCACTGCGCCACCTGCTCCGGCGACTGCACGTGGATGGTCATGCCCTTCTCCCGCAGCTCGCCGACGGCGGCATCGGCGGTGCGGACCGTGGCGTCGACGGCGTCCGTCTCGGCCTTCGCCAGCGCCGCCTCGATGACGCCTCGGTGCTCGGCCCGCAGCCCGTCCCACCAGCGCGGGTTGACGTAGACCTGGGTGGAGACCGCGAAGAAGGGAGACACCGTGCCGAAGCGCTGCACCTCGTAGAAGCGGCGTGACACCGCGGCGGAGATGTCGGTCAGCCCCGCATCCAGCACCCCGGATTGCAGCGCCCCCACCACCTCCGGCGCGGGCGTCGCGGCCGGAGCGGCGCCGACGGCGGTCAGCGCCTGGTCGATGAGCGCGTTGATCCCGCGGATCTTCACGCCCCGGAAATCCTCCGGGTTGATGAGTGGGCGGCGGCCGGAGGTGAAGATAGAAACATTGGTCGTGAACAGCCATGCCACCGACCGCACCGCCCGGCGGGAGGTGATCTGATCGAGGAACCGCCGCGCTTCGGACTGCGGGAAGCGCCGGTTCTTCTCCAGATCGGTGAAGAAGTAGGGGATGGTCGGCCCCGACATCTCGGGGATGGTGTTGCCCCAGGTGAAGTTCGTGGCCACCGCCGCCTCGAAGGCGCCGCGGGCGACGCCGGGGAAGTTCTCGCCGACGCGGGCGAGCTGCTCGGCCGGGAAGACCTGGACATCGATCGCGTTGTTGCTGCGCGCCTTCACATCCGCCGCGAAGGCGGCCAGCACCTGGGCGATGTGGTGGGACGGCGGATACTGGTGCGAAAGCCGCATCGTGACGACGGCCTGGGCGCGCGCGGTTCGGACCGCGGGCAGGCCCAGCGCGGCCCCGGCGGCCAGGATGTGACGGCGGTTCATGCGATGTCCCCTTCCCTCGCGGGCGGGTTTGCGGCGGGGCCGTTCCGGGGTCAAGCCGGGCTAGCGCGCCGGGGCCGGGGTCGCGGGTGGACCCTCGAGCGCCGAGAAGAGCCCGCGCAACGCGCCGGGGGTCAGGGCGGAAAGCGGGTTCACGCTGATGCTCGGATCGTCCAGCGGCCCGGTAAGGCGGAAGCTGACGGCGAAGAGTCCCCCCCCGGCCTCGGCGCTGAACAACCGCCCGATCCCGGGGATGCGGCCGAGAAGGGAGTTGAACATGTAGGCCGGCACCACCGTCCCCTGCATGTCCAGCCGGTCCGTCCGGCGCAGGATGCGCCCCCGCGCCGTCAGGCCGAGGCTGGAGGAGAAGGCCTGGGCGTCGGTGAGCGTGACCGCCTCCTCCGTTAGGGTGAAGGGCACGTAGAGCCGGTCGAAGCGCACCCCCGGCCCGCGCAGCGCGTCCACGATACCGTAGACCGTCAGCGCCTGGAGGAGCTTGCCGATCGTCTGTCCTTCCCGCACGCCGAACTCGGTCAGCTCCGCGAGGGCGCTCAGCGGGGCGCCGGGGGCGTTGCTCGGCCAGGAGCCGACGATCCGCAGGCGGCCGCCATCGATCTCGTCCATCAGGCCGAGGCCGCGCAGCAGCGTCCCGAACTCGTTCGAGGCCACCTCCATCGCCCGCCCCGCCCCGCGGGGGACGACGGCCGCGTCGAAGCCGCCGCCCGCGGCACCCCGGCCGGACGCGCGCAGCTCCCGCAACACGCCGTTGGCGTCGACAAAGGCCGTCGCCATCACGGGCGCGAGCTCCCGCCCCTCTGCCAGGAGCACCCGCTCGAACCCCACGTCCAGCCGCAACGGGGTGGACCGCTCCTCCCGCCGGTTCGGGGGAGATGAACGCTCCTCCCGCATCTCCCGCAGCAGGGAGCGGGCATCGAGCATCGGGCCGCGGACCTGGATCTGGTAGGCGGCGTCCGGCCGGTCCGGCGCGACGACGGCCCCCGTGACGCGGGTCGCGCCGATGCGGGCTTCCAGCACGTCCGCCCGGTTCAGCCGGTCACCCGTCCCGAAGGACAGGCCGCCTCGGACCATCAGGTTCGGCCCTTCGATCCGCACCTCCTCCAGCGCGCGGAGGCTGTCGCCCTGCAGCCGGAGGATGCCCTCCACGGAGGCGGGCGCCCCGGCGGGCTTGCTGTAGGCGAGCGGCGCGAGCTCGATCCGGGCGTCGCGCAGGTTCGCCCGGGCGGTGATCTGCGTCTCCCCGCTCCGCCGCCGTTCGGCCTGCACGACGTAGCCGAGCGGCCCGCGAAGGTAGGGCGCCGCGTCCACGCGCAGCGCGCGGAGCGTGCCGGCGTCGGCACGCCCCTCCACCCGCACTCGCTCGGTCACCTGGGACGGCGCGCCGCTGCGAAAGTCCAGCTCCGCCTGCACGCGGCTCGCCGGGATCGGTCCCAGGTTCGCGCTGCCGGTCAGCCGCATCCCGTTCGGGTCCAGTGAGACGTCGAGGTTGGCCCGCTCCAGCGGCTGCCCCGCCACGAGGTCCGCGACCCGGCCATTCGCGATCCGCCCCTCCACGGAAAGGCGGAGCTGGTCCATCGGCAGGTCGTTGATCAGCGGGAGGTTGATGGAGAGGTTCGCCTCCACGCTCCCGCCCGGCTCCTTCAGGTCGAGCGGCCGGCGGTCGAACAGGTGGAGCCGGGGGTGGCGAACCACCGTCAACACGTCCGCCAGCGGCCCGGTGATCCGGGCCTGGATGTCGCCCTTCTCGGGCGGCCGGTCGAGGTCGTAGAGCCGGATCGTCGCCTGCGGCACAACCAGCGCCGTGCCGGATTGCCGCGCGCCGCCCGCCCGGATGGTGATGTCGCGCGGGGTGAAGGTGACGGTGCCCTGCGCCCCCTCCAGCGGCGGGATGGGGCGGAGCCAGTGGACGGTGAGATTTTCCCCCTGCACCTGCCCGCCCGCGTCCAGCAGGCGCGGCGCGGAGAAGTCGGCCGGAGCCTCCGCCTCGACCCACCAGCGGCCGTCGCGCGCGGTGCCGGCGGTGATGTTTTCCGTCACCCAGCGCCGGCCGCCCTCCGCGACACCCGGCGGCCAGTAGAGCGCGAGATCCGGCATCGCCATGCGGTCCAGCCCAATCTCGACCCGGCCGCGCCAGAGGTCCCCGGTGCGCGTCGCGCTGCCAGTGGCGGTGATGCTGGGGCTGGGGAAACCAGGTTGCCCGGGCGGGAGGGAGAGGGCCGCGCGCTCCAGGGAGACCCGCCGCTCGTCGGCGGTGATCAGCAGATCGACGCCGCGGAAGCCGATGCTCTGCGCGCCGGCGTAGCGGCCCGGCCCGGCGGTGATCGTGGCGCGCCCGCTGAACGACTGGTCCGCGAAGGCGTACCGCCCCTCGAACCGTGCCCCGGCCACGGTGTCCAGCACCGCCAGGGGGCGCAGCACCGGCAGGGCATTCGCGAGGGCGGTCGTGCCGACCTCGGTGATCTCAAGCGCCGCCTCCGCCACCGCCGGCCGTCCGGTGATGCGGCCAGACAGTCGGACGGGGATCGCCTGTCCCCCCAGCGCGAGCCCCGCACTGCCGTCGAGAACCGCGTCGCCTGAGGCTTCACGCCGGAGAGCGACCCCGACGCGCTGGAGCGACCAGGAGAAGCCGAGCGGTTCGTCGCGGATCTGCACGATCCCTTCGGTGACCACGACCTGCTCGAGGAGGGAAAGGGGGGAGTCCGGGTCGGGCGCGTGCAGCAGGCTTTCCAGCAGGTCGGGACCGGCCTCGGGCTCACCGTCCGTGGGCGCCTCCGCCTGGGAAGGGTCGCCGAGGTCGAGGCTGAGCGCGCCCTCCGCGTCGCGGCGCAGCACCGCCAGCGGGTCGCGCAGCACGATCCGCGTCGGCGCGACCTGGAAGCGGAGCAGCCGTGGAACGGAGAGGGACACCTCGGCCGAGGTGAGGGCGGCGCGGACGGAACCGGCCGCGTCATGCGCCCGCAGCCCGTTCAGCCGGATGGTGACGGGCTGCGGCGCGCCGTCGTGCCAGCCGGCCCAGGCCACCGAGGCCTCGCCGATCCGCAGGTCGAGGCCCGGGGCGCGGGACCGGGCCCAGGATTCGAGCGCCTTCGTGACCGGCGCGAGGGAAAGCGGCCCTTCCGAAAGGCGCCACGCCAGGGCCGTGACCCCGACGGCGGCGACGATGAAGACCACCATGACCAGCCGGAGGAGGGCAGAGAAAAGCCAGGCGAGGGAACGGCCCCCTTGACCGCCGAGGCGCCTCACGCCTCCCCTCCCCGTCCATGCCGGACAGCAACCTTCCCGCGCGCCTCACCCCGCCGAGGCCGCACGACCCCGCGGCGGCGGAGCGCCTGGTCACCGACTTCGCCGCGCGCGGCGCGGCGGAGGCCGCCTACGCCGAATCCGGCTCGGGCGCCGCGCTGCTCGCGGCCCTGGGCGGGCACAGTCCCTACCTGGCCGACCTCGCGCTGCGGGAGGCAGCGACGCTGCTGCGGATGGCGGAGCGCGGCGCCGACGCGGCCTTCGGCCTCGCCATCGACCCGCTCGGTCGGGCCGATCCGTCGGCGAGCGCCGCCCAGCTCGGCGCCCTGCTCCGGCAGGCGAAGCGGCAGGCCGCGCTCGTCATCGCCGCGGCGGACCTGTCCGGGGAATGGGGGCTGGACCTCGTGACCGGCGCCCTCTCCACCCTCGCGGAGACGGCGGTGGACCTCGCCTGCGCCCATCTTCTGCGGGAGGCGGCGGCGCGGGGGGACATCGCCCTGCCCAACGGGGGCAAGCGCGATCCGAAGTCGGCGAGCAAGGGCTCCGGCCTCGTGGTGCTCGGCATGGGAAAGCTCGGCGCGCGCGAGCTGAACTACTCCTCCGACATCGACCTGATGATTCTCTTCGACCCGGCCGCCGCGACGCATGAGGACCGGGCGCAGTCCGTCTATGTCCGGCTGGCGCGGGACCTCGTGCGGCTGATGGAGGAGCGGACGGCCGAGGGATACGTCTTCCGCACCGACCTCCGGCTGCGTCCGGACCCGGCCGCGACACCGCTGGCGGTCTCCATCCCCGCCGCCGTCTCCTATTACGAGAGCTTCGGACAGAACTGGGAACGGGCCGCGATGCTCAAGGCGCGCCCGGTGGCCGGCGATCGGGGACTCGGTGAGCATCTCCTCGCGGAGATACGCCCCTTCGTGTGGCGGCGGCACCTCGATTTCGCGATGATCGCGGATATTCACTCCATCAAGCGGCAGATCCACGCCGTCCACGCGACCAAGCGCGGCGCGGGAGAATCGGTTGCGGTGGCCGGGCACGACGTGAAGCTCGGCCGGGGCGGCATCCGGGAGATCGAGTTCACGGCCCAGGTGGCGCAGCTCATCTGGGGCGGGCGGGACCCGGGGCTGCGGGATCCGACCACCCTCGGGGCGCTGGCGGCCCTCGCCTCGGCCGGGCGGATGGACCGGCGGGCGGCGGCGGAGCTGGCCGATGCCTATGTCTTCCTGCGGGACGTGGAGCACCGGCTCCAGATGGTGGCGGACCGGCAGACCCACAGAATGCCGGAGGACCCCGACGGGGTGGCGCGGATCGCCTCCTTCATGGGCTTCGACGGCGCGGACAGCTTCGTCGCGGTGCTGACGGGGCACCTGCAGCGCGTGGCGAGCCAGTACACGCGCCAGTTCGAGGCGGTCCCCTCCCTCAGCCATGCCGGCGATGACGGCGCCGGCGGGAACCTCGTCTTCACGGGCACGGAGAACGACCCGGCGACGCTCGAGACGCTGGCGGGGATGGGCTTCGCGAATCCCGGCGGCGTCGCCGCCATGGTCCGGGCCTGGCACCACGGCCACCGCCGCGCCACCCGCAGCGAGCGGGCGCGGGAGCTGCTGACCGCGATGATGCCGGCGATCCTGTCCGCCTTCGCGCGGCAGCGGGAGCCGGACGCGGCGCTGGCCCGCTTCGACAGCCTGCTGGAGCGGCTGCCGACCGGAGTGCAGGTGCTGAGCCTGTTCCACCGGAACCGGGCGCTGCTGGACCGGGTGGCGGTGGTGCTCGGCGCCGCGCCCGCCCTGGCGGACCACCTGGCCCGCGTGCCCTCGGCGCTGGAGGGGCTGCTGGCCGGGGGCGTCGGGCAGGCGGCATCGGCCATGCCCGCGCTGGTCAGCACGGCCCGCCATTACGAGGAGGCGCTGGAGGCCGCGCGCCGGCTCGTGACGGAGGGCAAGTTCGAGGTGGACGTCGCGGCGCTCGAGGGCTCGCTCGACGTGGACGCGGCCGGCGAGGCGCGGAGCGACTTGGCCGACGCCGCGATCGCCACCCTGCTGCCGCAGGTGAGCAAGGACTTCGCCGCCCGCCACGGGCGCGTGCCCGGCGGCGCGGTCGCGGTGGTGGCGATGGGCAAGCTCGGCGGGCGGGAGATGCTGCCGGGCTCGGACCTCGACCTCGTGCTGATCTACGACCACGCGGAGGAGGCGACGGAGAGCGACGGGCCGAGGCCGCTCTCCGTGCCGACCTATTTCGCCCGGCTCGCGGCGCAGTTCGTGGCGGCGCTGACGGCGCCGGGGGCCGAGGGCAAGCCTTACGAGGTGGACATGCGGCTCCGGCCCTCGGGCAACAAGGGGCCCGTGGCAACGAGCATTCTGTCCTTCGAGAGGTATCACGGCCCCGATGGAGAGGCCTGGACCTGGGAGCGGATGGCGCTGACCCGGGCGCGGCCGGTGGCGGGGCCGCCGACGCTGCGGAAGCGCATCGTGGCGGCCTGCCGCACCGCGCTGGAGTCCCATGCCGGGCCGAAGGCGATCGAGGACGCGCTGGCCATGCGGGTCCGGATGCTGCGCGACCTGCCGCCGGACGGACCCTGGGACGTGAAGGCGCGGCCGGGCGGGCTGGTGGAGGTGGAGTTCATCGCCCAGGCCCTGCAATGCGCCCATGCCGCCGACCACCCGCGAGTCCTGGCGCCCTCCACACGAGACGCGCTGCGGAACCTCGCGCGGGAAGGGCTGCTGGAGGCGGAGGAAGCGGCTGAGCTGGTGGCGGCGGAGCGGTTCTGGCGGACGCTGCAATCCCTGCTTCGCCTGACCGTCGGGCGCTGGCGGGAGGAGTCGCTGCCCGGTCCGGCCGCGGAGGCCCTGCTGCGCGGGCTCGCGCCGGCCTGCGCTCAGGCCAGCGGGGGGGCGCCGGTTGACCTCCCGGCGCTTCGGCTGGAGATGGACCGGGTCGCCGGGTCGGTGCGCGGCGCCTTCGAGCGTCGCGTGGGTCGGCTGCCGGAGAAGGGGGCTTCGTGATGGTGGACGTGGGAGATGCGGCGCCGGCGTTCGACCTGGCGGCGGCCGGCGGCGGGCGGGTGTCGTCGGAGGGTCTGAAGGGGAAGCGCTACGCGCTGTACTTCTATCCGAAGGCGGATACCTCCGGCTGCACGGTGCAGGCCCAGGGCGTGCAGGAAGCGCTGGAGGAGCTGACGCGGGCCGGGGTGACGGTGATCGGCGTCTCGCCCGATCCGGTGAGGAAGCTCGACGCCTTCGCGAAGAAGTTCGGGCTGACCTTCCCGCTCGCCTCCGACGAGGCGCAGGCGTTGGCCGGCGCCTATGGGACCTGGGTCGAGAAGTCCATGTACGGACGGAAATACATGGGCATGGAGCGCAGCACCTTCCTCGTCGGCGCGGACGGGCGCGTGACGGCGGTCTGGCGAAAGGTGAAGCCCGCGGACCATGCGGGCCTCCTGCTCGGCGCGGCGAAGGCCGCCTAGCGGTCCCGCCGGAGCGCGGCCGCCGAGCCCCGCGCCCGGCGCATGAGGCCGGCGGAAGCCCCCCTGCCCGCCCGCATGGCTCGCGGCTCTCGCCCGCGGTAGACCGGATGGCACATCGCGGGAGCCGTCATCGTGCAGGGTCGGGCCATCGCCATCCTCCTCGGCTTCGCCGTGGTCTGCGCGGCGCTTTCCATGGGGCTGCGGCAATCCTTCGGGCTGTTCCTCGCGCCCATGACGGCGGCCCAGGGATGGTCAGCCAGCGGCTTCGCCCTGGCCATCGCCGTCCAGGTGCTCGTGAACGGCTTCACCCAGCCGATCTTCGGGCAGATCGCGGACCGGATCGGCGGGCGGTTCGTCGTGATGGGGGGTGCGGTCCTGTACGCCATCGGCATCGCGGGCATGGCGCTGGCGGACAGCCTGGCGGTCTTCACCTTCTTCGCGGGCGTGGTGATGGGGGCGGCGGTGGCCGCTGCGGGGATGCCGGTCATCGTGGCGTCGCTGACCCGGCAGTTGCCGGAATCCATGCGCGGCCGCGCGGCGGGGCTGGGGACGGCGGGGTCGTCCTTCGGGCAGTTCCTGGTGGTGCCGCTGTCGGGCGTCGCGATCTCCGGCTTCGGGTGGCAGTGGGCGCTGCTGGCGATGTCGGCGGCGGCGCTGCTCATGATCCCGCTGGCGCTGCCCCTGGCCGGGAAGCCTGCGCCGAAGCCGGCAGGGGCGGGAACCGAGCAAACCGCGAAGCAGGCGCTGTCGCTGGCGCTGCGGTCCCGGATGTTCTGGTGCCTGTTCTTCGGGTTCTTCGTCTGCGGGGTGCACGTGTCGTTCCTGGCGGTGCACATGCCCGGCTTCGTCGTGACCTGCCATCTGCCGGCCTATGTCGGGGCGGGCGCGATCTCCCTGATCGGGTTGTTCAACGTGATCGGCTCCCTGGGTGCGGGAGAGCTGGCGCAGAGGTGGAAGCGGCGGGAGCTGCTGGTGCTGATCTACGGCTTTCGGGCCCTGGTCATGACGGTGTTCTTCCTCTCGCCGAAGACGGTGACGACGGTGCTGATTTTCTCGGCGCTGATGGGGATCCTGTGGCTCTCGACCGTGCCGCCGACGATCGGGCTCTGCGCGCGGCTCTTCGGGACGCGGTGGCTGGCGACGATCTTCGGGCTGGTCTTCCTGGGGCATCAGGTCGGGGGGTTCGTGGGCGCGTATATGGGCGGCGTGGTGTTCGACCGGACGGGCAGCTACGACGCGATGTGGGTTTTCAGCATCGCGGCCGGGGTCTTTGCGGCGCTGATCCACCTGCCCCTGCGCGAACCCGTGTCGCGGGCGGTTCCAGCGGCGGCCTGAGCGGCTGTCGCGCCCGGGACCGCCGGGCGAGGGCCATTGGCCGGGGCATCTGCCCGTCGCGGACAACCTTGTGTATCGGCGTGCCCGGCGGGGTGGACAGGCGGCGTGTCCTCCCCTTTTCTGCCCCCTCTTCAGGGTGCGTGACGGTCGAAGGAGTGCGGCGCATGTGGCGGAAAATGGTTCTCGTGGCGGCGCTGCTGTCCCCCCTGGCGACGGCGGACGCGCAGCAACAGCCGGCGCAGGCGGCGCCGCATGCCTGGCTGTGGGGGACGTGGACAGGCGGCATCTTCCCGGCGAACGACACGGAGGGCGCGGCCTGCTTCGGGCAGCCGGTCATCATCTTCACGCGCGACGTGATCATGCGGATCTCGCCGCTGGAGGTCGCCTACCGGCAGCGGCTGATCGAGACGGTGGCGGGCGGGCCGGAGGGCGTGGAGTTCCGGCTGGCGCCGGCCGCGGCGTCCATCGGACCGCTCGGTGGGCGGCTGCCGCCGGACAGCGCCTTCGGCTGTGCCAACCCGAATAACCTGCGGGTGGAGCGGCGCGGGCCGAACGAGATCGTCTTTCCGAACTGCAACGAGTTCCCCTCCCCGCTGCGGCGCTGCACGACGGCGCGCTGAGCGCGCCTTGGCGGAGGAGGCGCCGATCCGGCTGGTCGCGCACCGGCTGGACGGGCCGGCGCCGGTGCTGCGGCCGGCGCCGAGCCGCCGCGCTTGGATGGACGCCTCGCCGCAGGGCTTTGCCCATCGCTGCCTGCCGCTGACCATCGCCAACGCCCATGGCTGGGAGGTGGTGGGCGAGTGCGGCTTCGAGGCCTGGTGGAATGGTGGCGACGCGCCCGGCGACGTCACGGTGCGGGTGGACCGGCCTGGGCGGCCGGAGCCGGTCGGGCATTTCGGCGCGGGCGTGCTCACCTTTCACATCGACGCGTTGTTCCGGACCGATCCCGGCATCAGCCTGTGGGTCTCCGGGCCGCCGAACGCACCGAAGGACGGGATCGCGCCGCTGACCGGGATCGTGGAGACGGACTGGTCGCCCGCGACCTTCACGATGAACTGGCGCTTCACCCGGGCGCGGCATCCCGTGCGCTTCGCGCCGGGGGAGCCGATCGCCTTCCTGTTCCCGATCCCGCGGAACCTGATCGGGCGGGTGCGACCGGAGATGCGGGGCATCGGGGAGGATCCGGCGCTGGAGGCGGCGTATCGAAGCTGGAGCGCGGGCCGGAGCGCCTTCAACGCGGGGCTGAAGGAGCCGGGGAGCGAGGCGTGGTCCCAGGGATGGCAGCGTGGATATCACCGCGGGCGGATGCAGGGGGCCTCGGCGGAAGGGCACCTGACGCGGGTGGCAGCGCGGCCCTTCGAGGAGGGATAGCGGCCGCCTTACTTTCGTGTCCGGGGACGTCTCGGGCTTCGTGCGGTCTAACAGGATGTTGCTCGCCGTTTCGCCTTACTTCCTTACTTTCTTACATCCTGCTCGGCGCTCAGGTTCGGAAGATCGGGCCGACGCCGGGCGGGAGGTTGCCGTTGCGGCGAAGCGAGTCGGCGATCTCCACGGCAACGGCATAGGCGTTCACGAGGGTGGCCTCAGCCCCATGGGGCGAGGCGATGGCGGTCATGCGGATCTTCGCGACGCTCCCCTCGATCCGGCTGAGGCAGACGACCTCCGCCAGGGCGAGCGGGGCGACGGCCATGGCGCCGCAGAGAAGCTCCGCGCCGCCGGGATGGCGGATGGTGGTCTCGGCCGGGCGGTCCGCGAGGCCGCCCCGGGATTGTACGGTCAGCGCCATGGCCTGGATCGAGCGGAGGAACTCCTCCCGGATGCCGCGGCCAGCGATGCCGTCGGGCTCGCGCTCGCCGCCGGGATCGGAGGTGAGGAAGACGCTCGTGTAGCTGCCATCCTCGGCGCGGTACCGGGCAATGAGGTTCGGTGCGGGCTCGCCGATCGGGCCGCGGCTCTGGTCGGCGACGCGGTCGGGAAGGCGCGCCGCGAGAACCTGGACGGGGGCGGCGGCCTCCGAGGCCGCCTGCTCCTCCGCAGTGCAGGCGGCGAGGAGCAGGAAAGCGGCGAGGAGTGGTCGGCGCATCCCCGTGAGCCTAGTGACGCAACTGCTGCGTGTCACCGGGCCGGGGGTGCGCGGAGGGCGCCGACCCGTTCAAGATTCGGCGGACGGGACGACCGCGCGAAGATAGGAATATCTACCCTCTTCGCGCGGCCTCGGTCAAGCTGTCAGGCGGCGACCTCGACGAGCACGACCTCCGCCGCGTCCTCGGCGGTGACGCGCAGCTCCGCCTCGTCCCGGATGGCGGCGCCGTCGCGCTCGGACACCGGCGTGCCGTTCACGGTGACGCGGCCCTTGGCCGGCACGAGATAGGCGGCGCGGCCCGGCGCGAGCGTCAGCGTCGCGGTCTGTCCGGCGGCGAGCGTCGTCGCGAGCACGGCGCCGTCCGCGTTCAGGCGCAGCGCGTCCGTCTCCGCATCGGCCGGGCGGCCGGAGGCGAGAAGCTCGAAGCCGCCATGGCCCTTCGCCTTCGGGAAGCTCTTCGCGCCCCAGCGCGGCGCCTCGCCGGAACGGTCGGGGACGATCCAGATCTGGAAGATCTTCGTCGTCACCGGCTCCAGGTTGTACTCGGCGTGCACGATGCCGCTGCCCGCGGACATGATCTGCACGTCGCCGGCCTCGGTCCGCCCCTCGTTGCCGAGGGAGTCGCGGTGGGTGATCGCGCCCTCCCGGACATAGGTGATGATCTCCATGTCGCGGTGGGGATGCGCGTCGAAGCCGGTGCCGGGCGCGATCTCGTCGTCGTTCCAGACGCGCAGGCGGCCCCAGTTGCTGCGGGCCGCGTCGCGGTAGGAGGCGAAGGCGAAGTGGTGGCGCGCGTTCAGCCAGCCATGGTTGGCGTGGCCGAGGGTTCCGAAGGGGCGAACGTCGATCATGGGAAGGGTCCCGGCCCCGGGGATATGTCCGGTGGCCCGGGCGTGAAGTTGGGCCGCGGAGGCGGCGCGCGCCAACAGATGCGCGGGATGGCGGTGATTGCGCGGGTGAATGGCGCCCGGTGCTACCAGCGCATGCGAGCGTAGAGGGCGCTGTGGCGGGCCTGGATGTAGCCGCGCAGGTATTCCGGCCTGGTCCCGTCATCGCTGGGGTAGGAGGCGTCGAAGACGTCGTCCCACACGGATTCGAAGAGGCGGCCCACCTTCTCCGCGCCGGTGTTGAGCTTCCAGCCCGCGGCCATGCGCTGCCGGGCGTTGTCCGTGAGGAGGCGTGCGTTGGCGGCGCCGAGGTTCCCGTAAAGCTCGCCGATGAACTTGGTGGGGCCGAGGCGATGATGCGCGCGCTCGTTCCACTGGCCGACCAGCGTCCATTGCACGCGGTGGGAGAGGACGCCGTGATCCGCGTCGCCGGCGCCGAGGTCGATCATGCCCTGGCGCTTGATGAGGAAGAGCCAGAACTTGCTCGCCTTCACGAGGTCGTCCTTCACCGTGATGGTGACGGGATGGGGAGAGAAGCCGAAGCGGACCTCCTCCGCGGTCAGGTAGTCCCGGAAGGCGGCCTGGCTCATGCCGGTGGTCGCCTGCTCCAGGCGGAGGAGGCCGTCGCGGACGCTTCGCTCGTCGCGCAGGAATTCGTGGATGCGGTGGTAGCGATCCGCGTAGAGGAGGTTGGGATAGCGCGCGAGGCTGAGCGGCGCGCTCGCGTTCCAGGGATTGTTGGCCATGGCACGCGCCTCCCTGCGCCCGGGTTCACGTTTCCGGATGTAGCGCGCGGGGCGAAGGTGATTCCATCGCGGCTACCCGTCAGATGTGTCTCGTCCGTCGCGCGGGCGTAACGGGACACTCTGCTGCGGTGTTCCGCGGATGGATGGCCGCGTGCGGGGAACCTTGGCGGACCGGCGGTGTTGGACCGGCGGCAAAGCGGCGGGCGTTCCCGATGCAAACTGAGCCTTCAGCGCGGCGCTTCCCCGTCTCGGCGGGCATCCTGTTCGGGCTGGGCCTGGGCGGGTTTTTCGATGGGATCGTGCTGCATCAGGTCCTGCAGTGGCACCACATGCTCAGCAGCTGGTATCCGATCAACACGATCGAGAACCTGAAGCTGAACACGCTCTGGGACGGGATGTTCCACAGCGCGACCTACCTCTTCGTCGTGGCGGGGCTGTTCGTGCTGTGGCGTTCCGCGCATCGGCGACACCTGTTCTGGTCCAACCGGCTGCTGGTGGGGACGATGCTGATCGGGTTCGGCGTGTTCAACGTGGTGGAGGGGATCGTGGACCACCAGATCCTCGGCCTGCACCACGTGAACGAGGTGGTGCCGCGGGAAGAGTGGCTGGTGTGGGACCTTGGATTCCTGGCCTGGGGGGCAGCGATGATCGCGGTCGGCGGGGTGCTGACGCGGCGGGGGATGCGGGCGACGCGCGTGGCCCAGGAGACCGGACCATGAGGGCGATGGCCTGGATGCGGACGCGGCCCGGAATCGCGCTGGTGTGGATCGGCTTCGTGGCGGCGACGTCGCTGGCGACGATGCCGGTCTGGGGGCCGGTGGCCTTCGGCCGCGAGCCGGGCTGGGAGGATTTGATGGCCCTCTCGGCCTGGTGCCTCGGGCGGGGGTGAGCGGACGCGGCGCCGGGCGAGGCTACTCGGCGGCCTGGGGTGGGGCGGAGGTAACGTGATGCCGCTGCATCCAGGCCTCTCCCCAGGTTTTCAGGGCGGCGAGCACGGGTTCGAGGCTGCGGCCTGACGCGGTCAAGGCGTATTCCACGCGGGGCGGGACCTCGGCGTAGACGGTGCGCGCGACGAGCCCGGCCTCCTCGAGTTCCCGAAGCTGCTTCACGAGCATCCGCTGGGTGATGCCGTTCAGGCGGCGTGCGAGGGCGTTGAAGCGGAGCGTGCCGTCCAGGAGGTGGAAGAGGATCACCGCCTTCCACTTGCCGTCGATGAGGTCGAGCGTGGCCTCCACCGGGCAGCCGGGGGCACAGTCGTAGCGGCGGCGCTTCAGGGGCATGGGGGTGGTATCCGGACGGGCACTATGGGTCCGTTTTTGCCGTATGGCCCTCCGACGCGTCCACCCCCAGTCTGAGGTCCGAGGGGCGGCGTGCCCCGCTTGAGGAGTTGCCATGAAGGCCATTGGGTATCGCGCCTCGCTGCCGGTCGAGGACGCGGAATCGCTGATCGCGTTGGACCTGCCGGTGCCGGAGCCGGGGCCGCGGGACATGCGGGTTGCGGTGCGGGCCGTGTCCGTGAATCCGGTGGATGTGAAGCAGCGGGCGCGCGCCGCGCCGCCGCCGGGCGAGGCGCGGGTGCTGGGCTTCGATGCGGCCGGTGTGGTGGAGGCGGTCGGGGCGGAGGTGTCGCTGTTCCGACCGGGGGACGAGGTCTTCTATTCCGGCGTGATCAACCGGCCCGGGACGAATGCGGAGTTCCATCTGGTCGATGAGCGGATCGTCGGGCGCAAGCCGACCTCCATCGGCTTCGATGCGGCCGCCGCGATCCCTTTGACGGCGATCACCGCTTGGGAGCTGCTGTTCGACCGGCTGGGCGTCCGGCGCGGTGGCGGGAGCGGGACGCTGCTGGTGATCAACGGGGCGGGTGGCGTCGGGTCCATCCTGACGCAGATCGCGCGGAAGCTGACGGGACTGACGGTGGTCGCCACGGCGTCCCGGCCGGAGAGCGTGGCCTGGTGCCGGGAGATGGGCGCGCATCACGTGATCGATCACCGGCAGCCGCTGGACGAGGCGCTGACGGCCCTCGGCCTCCCGGCGGTGGAGTATGTCGCCAGCCTGACGGCGACGGACAAGCACCTGCCCGCGATCGGCAGGTCGGTGGCGCCGCAGGGGAAGATCGCGCTGATCGACGATCCCGCCTCCCTCGACATCGTGCCTCTGAAGCGCAAGGCCGTGTCGGTGCATTGGGAGCTGATGTTCACGCGGCCGCTCTTCGGCACGCCCGACATGATCGAGCAGCACCGCCTGCTGCAGGAGGTGTCGCGGCTGGTGGATGAGGGCGTGCTGCGGACGACGATGACCGAGAATGCAGGGCGGATCGACGCGGCCGGGCTGCGGCGCGTGCACGCGAAGGTCGAGAGCGGGCGCAGCATCGGCAAGACGGTGCTGGAGGGGTTCTAGGCCCCTCCCCGGCCGGCTCTCTTTACACGAGCGGGGGGCCGGCCTTTCCTGCCGGCGACGGCGGGCGGGGGCGTCGGGCGCGGCTTGCGCCTCGGCTGTTCCGCGCCCGCAGGGCAGGAGGAACGCCTGGATGGCCATCGGCCTACGCATCTCGGAGCAACGGCGCGCGGCGGAGGACGGGCTGATCGCACGGGCCTCGCGGCTGCCGGTCGCGAATATCGGCGACGTGATGAATCGGATGCAGGCGATGCGAGGGGGCTTCCTCTGCTATGGCGGGCGGAAGACGATCGTGGGCCATGCGCTGACGGTGAAGGCGCGACAGGGCGACAACCTCTTCCTGCACCGGGCGATCGACCTGGCGCGGCCGGGCGACGTGATCGTCTGCGACGGCGCGGGCGACATGGTGAATGCCCTGGCGGGCGACCTGATGATCGGGCACGCGGTCAGCCGCGGCGTCGGGGCGCTGGTGATCGACGGCGCCGTGCGGGACATCGCGCAGCTGCGGGACATGGACATCGGGGTCTGGGCGCGGGGCACGACGCCCGGCGGGCCGTGGAAGGATGGACCGGGAGAGATCGGGTATCCCGTGGCCTGCGGCGGGCAGGTGGTGATGACGGACGACCTGATCGCGGCGGACGAGGACGGGATCGTCGTCATTCCCTCGGCGGCAGCGGCGGAGGTCATCGCGGCGGCGGAGGCGCATGCGGCGAAGGAGAACGAAACCACGGCGGCGATCGCGAAGGGTGGCTGGGACCGGAGCTGGGTGACGAAGACGCTGGCGGAGAAGGGGCTCGGCTCTTGAGGCTGGTGGCCGCCGATCGGGTGCGGCGGCAGATCCTGGGCGTGCTGGGCGCCTGGGGCATGCCGTCGGACCTGGCGGAGACCACCGCGGAGGCGATGGTCGAGACCGATCTGATGGGCATCGACAGCCACGGGCTCTCGATGCTGATGATGTACGAGGGGATGCGGCGCGCGGGGCAGCTGGATCTCTCGGCGCGGCCCAAGGTGGAGCTGGACGCGGCGGCGACGGCGCTGGTGGATGGTGGCGCGAACCTCGGTCATCCTGTGGCGGTCTTCGCGATGCGGCTGGCGGTGGAGAAGGCGAAGGCGGCCGGGATCGGGGCGGTGGGGGTGCGGAATTCCCATCACTTCGGCGCGGCGGGGCATTACGCGAGGATGGCGTCGTCCGCCGGCGTGATCGGGTTCATCACGTCGTCCGCGCGAACGGTGCTGATGGTGCCGACGCGGGGGGTGATGCCGTTGCTCGGGGCGAATCCGATCGCCTTCGCGGCGCCGGCGCTGCGGCACCGGCCGTTCGTGCTGGACATCTCCACCACGACGGTCGCGGCGAACAAGGTGAAGGTCTACGACCTGAACAACAAGCCGATCCCGGGTGGCTGGGTGGTGGATGCGGCCGGCGAACCGGTGACGGATTCGGCGCGGGCCATGGAGATCATCTTCAAGGAGCCGGGCGGCGGCGTGACGCCGCTGGGCGGGACGGAGGTGACGGGCGGGCACAAGGGATACGGGCTGGGAGTGATGGTGCAGATCCTCTCGGCGACGCTCACCGGGGCGGCGTTTGGGCCCATCCGGAACCGGACGCAGCGACCGGACGAGCCGGACAATGTCGGTCACTTCTTCCTCGCGATCGATCCGAAGGCGTTTCGGCCGGCGGGCGGCTTCTCGGAGGAGCTGGACGCGATGATCGACGTGCTGCGGGAGACGCCGGCGTCCGACGCTGCGAAGCCCGTGCTGGTGGCGGGAGATCCGGAGGCGGCAGAGCGGGCGCGGCGGTTGGAGGCGGGCATTCCGGTGCCGCCGGCGCTGGAGGGGCACATCCGCGACATCTGCGGGCGCTGCGGGGCGCGGTACGAACTGAGCGACGACTAAGTCGGGGGCGATGCGTCCGGCCGGTCAGGGCGCCAAACAGACAAGAAGAGATGGGGTCCGGGGGAATGCTTTCCCCCGGACTTGCCTGGGGAGGAACGGGATGATCGCGACGACGCGGCGGGTGGTTCTGGGCGGTGTGGCAGCGCTGTCCATGCCGGGCGTGGTGCGAGCGCAGCTTCGGTGGGCGCCGACGCGGCCGATCCAGCTGATCGTGGGCTTCGCGCCCGGCGGGGGCAGCGACATCATCGCGCGGACGATCGCGGAGGCCTGCACCCCGCTCTTCCCGGTGCCGCTGGTCGTGGTGAATCGGCCCGGCGCGGGCGGGGCGCTGGCGGCGGAGCAGGTGGCGCGGGTGGCACCGGACGGGCACACGCTGATCATGGCCGGCGGCAGCGAGAGCACGTCTCTGCCCGCGCACCGCGAGGTGCCGTATGATCCGAAGCGTTCCTTCCGGGCGGTGATCCGGCTGACGCGGAACACCCATCTGCTGTCGTGCAAG
This sequence comes from Muricoccus radiodurans, assembly GCF_050154705.1. Lineage (GTDB taxonomy): Bacteria > Pseudomonadota > Alphaproteobacteria > Acetobacterales > Acetobacteraceae > Roseomonas > Roseomonas radiodurans. The sequence goes on from NZ_CP189561.1 coordinate 1,063,293, forward strand.
GGCGGGGCATCGCCGCGCTTCCCGGACCTGCATGCGGCGGTGGCGGCGGCGAAGGCCGATCCGGGCGGGCTGCCGCACGGCTCCTCGGGGATCGCGACGCTGTCCCACTCCATCTTCATCCTGCTGTCGCGGAAGGCGGGGACGGAGTTCCTGCACGTGCCCTACAACGGCGGCGGGCCGGCGTTGCAGGCACTGCTCGCGGGGCAGGTGGCGCTGAACGTGAACGCGTCGGACGAGCTGGGTGGGATCGCGACCTCGGGCGAGCTGAAGCTGCTCGCGGCCGCGGCGGCTGAGCGGTCTCCGGGCTATCCCGACGTGCCGACGATGCGGGAGCTGGGCTACGACATCGTGGCCGACAACATGAAGGGCTGGGTCGGGCCGGCGGGGATGACGGACGAGATGACGTCGTACCTGCATGACCGCTTCCGCGAGGGAATGCGGTCGGCGACCTGGAACCGGTTCACCGAACGGCTGGGCGAGGCGGACGGCTATGCCGACGGGCCCGGTTTCCAGCGGGACATGGACGGGCTGCTGGACAGCATCCGCGCGGCGATTCGAGGGGGTTGATGGGCATGCAGACGATCGCGCCGCCGGCGGCGGTGAGCTTCATCGGGATGGGCGTGATGGGGGCGGCCATGGCGGCCAACCTTCTGCGTGCGGGATTCACGGTGACCGTTCAGAACCGCAGCCGCGGCAAGGCGGCCGCGCTGGAAGCCGCGGGCGCGCGCTGGGCGGAGACGCCGGCGGCGGCGGCGGAGGGCGCGGTCTGCGTCTGCCTCTGCGTGCCCGATACGGCGGACGTGGAGGCGGTGCTGTTCGGGCCGGGCGGCGTGGTCGAGACGGTGGCGCGCGGGGCCATCGTGATCGACTTCTCGACCATCGCCGCGGTGCAGACCGCGGGCTTTGCGGCACGGTTGCTGGCGGAGCGCGGGGCGGTGCTGCTGGACAGCCCTGTCTCCGGCGGCCCGGGCGGAGCGAAGGACGGGACGCTCACCTGCATGGTGGGCGGCGATGCGGAGGCCTTCGCGGCGGTGCGTGCGGTCTTCGAGGCGGTGGGGAAGACGATCACGCATCTCGGCCCGTCCGGCGCGGGTCAGGTGTGCAAGTCGGCGAACCAGCTGCTGGTCGCGGTGACGCTGCAGGCGGTGTCGGAGGCGTTGGCGCTCGGCCGGAAGGCGGGGCTCGACCCGGAGACGATGCGGGGGGCGCTGATGGGCGGCTCGGCACGCTCCTTCGTGCTGGAGAACCACGCGAAGCGCATCATCGCCGGCGTGACGGCGCCGGGGTTCCGGACGGAGCTGATGCGCAAGGACCTGCGGCTGGCGGCGGCGGCCGTGCGGGACCACGGGGTCTTCGCGCCGGCCACGGCGATGGCCTCGCAGATGCTGGAGGCGCTGGTGAACGCCGGGCGGGAGGGGCAGGACGCCTCGGTGCTCGGCGGGTTCGTCGCAGAGCTGTCGGGGGTGCGCGCGGGCGACTGAGGCCGGCGCGCGGCGGATCAGCTTCGGTCGTTCGCCCTTCTCGCGGCGGCGACGGCGATTACCGTGCCGGCGGCGGCCAGCGCCGCGCCCGCCGCGATGTGCGTGGCGAGGATCGCGGCGCCGTGCATCGCGAGCAGCGGCAGGCGGAAGGGGTTGAGGATCACCGGCCCCTCCCCCTCGCGCTGTGGCGGGCCAGGGCCATTCCGGCGACGAGCGCGAGACCGAGCGGCGCGCCGAGCATCAGGCCGGTCGTGGCGAGGGCGATGGAAAGCGAGAGCGGCATGGAGACCTCCTGCCGCGCCACTTGGCCGCGCCGCGCCAACCGGCAAGCGGCCGCTCACGCTTCTGTCAGCGGCTCCCGCATCGGGCGTGCCGGGATCAGCGGCACATCATCACGGGCATGTCCGCATTCTCCAGCACATGCCGCGTCACGCCGCCGAGGATGAGCTGGCGGATGCGGGAGTGGCTGTAGGCGCCCATGCAGAGGAGGTCTGCGTTGAAGTCGCGGGCGGCGCCGAGGAGGCCGGCGCCGACCTCCCGCGTGATGGGCTTGAACTCCACCGCCTCGGCCTGGATCGAGTGCCACTTCAGGTAGTTCAGGATGCCCGTCACTTGCGGCCCGCGGCGCTGGTAGTCGGGAGAATGCAGGACCCGAACGGCCTCCGCGCGATGCAGCCAGGGGAGCGCGGCGGCGATGGCGGCCGCGCTCTCGGCCGTGCCGTTCCAGGCGCAGCACACGCGCGTGCCGATCGTCGCGGGGGCCTGGCGCGGGGCGATCAGGACGGGGCGGCCGCTGTCGAAGAGCACGGCGTGCAGCGCGTCGGAGGAGGAGACGTCCTCCCCGGCCTCGGGATGCGGGACGATCGCCATGTCGTAGAGGCGGGACATCTGGGCGACCGTGTCCTCCTCCCGCCCCGGGACGCTGGCGAAGGACAGGGTGGTGGCCTCGGCCTTCTCCGCTTCCTCCGCGGTCGGGGCGAGGACGACGTCCTTGCCGTCCACGAAGCGGTCGAAGAGGGCGCGGACGCGGGTCGCGCGGTCCCCGCTTTCTCGTTCCGTGGCGGCCATCATCTCCTCGATCATGGCGCCGGACAGGCCCTCCCCCGCCAGCGGCGCCACGTCGCGGGCATCGACCCGGACGTGGATGCAGTGGACGTGCGAGTGCCAGATATGCGCCGTCATGACGGCGGTCTGCAGGGCGGCCTCCCCCGAGGCGGTGCCGGTCAGGGGGAGGAGGATGCGGCGATAGGCCATGGTGCGTTCCTCCGATGGGGGAGCGATTCGAGGCAACTCAAGCATGTTTGGCCCGGGGCGCGGCATTGCAATTGCGCCACGCCGGCGCGGGTCGGGGCGGTGGCAGCCGGTTCCGCCACCCAGGATGGCGCGGGCGGCGGGGTGGAATCCGCCGCTACCGCTCCCGCAGTTGGGCGAGGGAGAGGGCGGCTTGCAAGGGGTCCGCGGCGGCGTCCAGCCGTGGCCAGGTGATCGTTCCGACCTCGACGCGGGCCGCGGCCTCCATGACCGCTGCGGTGGCATCCGACGCATCGCCCTGCCGGGCGTCGAGGCGGGCACGCAGGATGTCGCGCGGGGCTTCGAGCCAGAGGCCGGTGAACGGGACGCCGGCGCGAGCGGCGGAGGCCTCGATGCCCGCGCGCATGGCGGGGTTCAGGAACGTGGCGTCCGTGACGACGGCGTGGCCGGCGCGGGCCGCGCTCTCCGCCTGGGCGAAGAGGAGGTCGTGGACGAGGGCGCTGTTCTCCGGGGAGTAGGCTTCGGCCGGAAGTCCGGTCTCGGGCGGAAGGCCGGCGAGGCGCTTGCGGATCTCGTCGGTGCGGAGGTGCAGCGCGCCGGGGGCGGCGCCGAGGATCGGCGCGAGGCGGCGGGCGAGATGCGTCTTGCCCGTGCCCTGGAGGCCGCCGATGGCGACGATGCGGGGGGGCGCCGGACCGAGGTGAGATTCGGCGTCCGAGAGAAAGGCGTGCGCCATCTCCTGCGCGTCGGGCAGGCGGGCGAGGCAGTGGGCGCGGATGAGCGCGCGGGTCGAGAGCCAGAGCGGAAGCGCCGTGACCAGCTCCGTGTCGCCGGTGCGGGCGATGGCGCGGTTCATCACGCGGTTGGCGGCGTCGCGGCCGCAGCGGCGGAGGAGGTCGGCCAGGAGGAAGGCGAGGTCGTAGCCCGTGTCGATGGTCGCCAGCGCCTCGTCGAATTCGAGGGCGTCGAAGGCCGTGGGGCGGCCCGTCCAGAGGACGACGTTGCCGAGGTGCAGGTCGCCGTGGCCGCGGCGGAGGAAGCCCTGCCCGGCGCGGCGGGCGAGGAAGGGTGCCAGACGGCGGCGGGTGGCCTCCGCAGCGCGGCGCCAGGCGACGACCCGCTGGGCGGGCAGGCCCGCGGAGAGGGCGGCGCGGGCGTTGCCGCGCAGCACCGCGGCGAAGCGGGCGGGGGCGTCCACATCGGGCACCACGGGACAGGCGGCGGACAGGGCGGCGAAGGCGTCGCCGAGCGCGTCCTGCATCGCGGGGGTGATGCCGCCGGCCGCGGCGACCGCGTCCAGCACGTCCTCCGGCGGGAAAGGCGCCATCTCGAGCACCCATTCGCGGGACCGCGGATCATCAGCCGGGACCAGCCGGTCGGCGCCGGCCGGAATGCCGTGGACGGCGCGGTAGAGTCCGGGGGCGGCAGGGGCGTTCAGCTCCAGCTCGCGCTCGGCGTAGCGGCGCCGGGCCTCCGGGGCGGTGAAGTCGAGGAAGCCGAGGTTCACCGCCTTCTTCAGCTTGAGCACGCGGTCACGGCCGACGAAGACGGCGGAGACATGGGTTTCGACGGGCGCGTCGCTGCCCGTCAGGCGGGCGAGCAGCGCGGCGGCGGCCGCCTGCTCCGCCGGGACGGTCACGGGTAGAGTCGGCCCGTGGTCCAGCCGGTGCCCGCCCGGGTGAAGACGAGACGGTCATGCCGGCGATAGGGCATGTCCTGCCAGAACTCGATGCGCTCCGGGATCACGCGGAAGCCGCCCCAGTGCGGCGGGCGGGGAACGTTCTCATCGGGGTGCATCGCCTCGTACTCGGCGATCCGGGCCTCGAAGGTCGCGCGGTCCGGCAGGGGGCGGGACTGGATGGAGGCGAGGGCCGCGATGCGGGAGCCGCGGGCGCGGGAAGCGAAATAGGCGTCCGACTCCGCCGCGCTCGTGCGCTCGACCCGGCCCTCCACCCGGACCTGGCGGCGCAGGGACTTCCAGTGGAGGCAGAGGGCGGCGCGAGGGTTGGCGAGAAGCTCGTCGCCCTTCCGGCTCTGCTCGTTCGTGTAGAAGGTGAAGCCCCGGGCATCGAATTCCTTCAGCAGCACCACGCGGACGGAGGGGACGCCGTCCGGCGTGCAGGTCGCGACCGACATGGCGTTCGGGTCGTTCGGCTCGGATGCCGTGGCGTCCTTCATCCAGGCCTCGAAGAGGGCGAGCGGGTCGGCGACGTCGGGGATGCCGTTCGCGGCCGCACCGGCGCCCGCGCCGGGGTGGGTGTCAGGGGTCATGGGTCGGGCCTTCCGGGGGCTGGGTGCCCCCCGTGGGGGTTGTCCGGGTGGGGCCGGTGTGCCACCCCTCCCGGCCGGTCGCAACGTGACAGGCGCCCCGGCCGGTGGGCCGGCGCGCGGGCCGCGGAGGTGGGGACGTCCCGATGAACGACAGCGTGCAGGAGAGCGCCGCGCCCGTGCAGGGCACGCTGATGGCGGGCAGGCGCGGGCTGGTGATGGGGGTGGCGAATGACCGCTCCATCGCCTGGGCCATCGCGCAGGCTGCCGCGGCACAGGGGGCGGAGATCGCCTTCACCTATCAGGGCGAGGCGCTGGAGAAGCGGGTGCGGCCGTTGGCGGCGAGCGTGGGGTCGGACCTGCTGGTGCCGTGCGACGTGAGCGACGAGGCGGCGATCGACGCGGCCTTCGACGCGGTGGCGGCGCGCTGGCCGAAGATCGACTTCCTGGTCCATGCGATCGGCTTCGCGGACAAGCAGTATCTCCGTGGGCGGTACCTGGACACGCCGAAGGCGGCGTTCCTGCAGGCGATGGACATCTCCTGCTACTCCTTCGTGAGCACGGCCCGGCGGGCCGCCGCGATGATGGAAGAGGGCGGGTCTCTGCTCACCCTCACCTATCTCGGCGCCGAGCGGGTGATGCCGCACTACAACGTCATGGGCGTGGCCAAGGCCGCGCTGGAGGCGAGCGTGCGCTACATGGCCGCCGACCTGGGCGACCGCGGCATCCGCGTGAACGCGATTTCCGCGGGACCGATCAAGACGCTGGCGGCCAGCGGGATCGGCGACTTCCGCTACATCCTGAAGTGGAACCAGCTCAACGCGCCGATGCGGCGGAACGTCGGACTGCAGGAGGTGGGCGGGGCCGGGCTGTATTTCCTGTCGCCGCTCTCGGGCGGCGTCACGGGCGAGGTGCACCACGTGGACTGCGGGTATCACGTGGTGGGCATGAAGCACCCGGACGCGCCCGACATCGCGGTCGCGAGTGGCAACTAGGGCCGCGACGGCGCTTCTGCTGCTCTCCGGCTTCGTCGGGACGCAGGGCGCCGCCGCGGACGATGGATGCCGCGTGACGGTTCCGGTCCGGGCAGGCGTTCTCGATGACGAGGACCTCCGGCGGCAGGCGCGCGAGCGTTGCCGGCCGGGCGTTTTGATCTCCGTCCACGCGCATCGCGGGACCACGGTCCGTCGCGATGCCGCCGCTGCCGTGGTCTGCGAGGGCGGGCTCTTCGACGAGGTGTTGATGGACGGGACGCCCTGGCTGGCGCGCTGCCGGTACCGGGCGGCTGCCCTTCCCTGACGTCCAGGGCTGGCGCGGCGCGTCGGGCGGAATGCAAGCGGTCGGTGGGTCTGAGCGAAGCGCCCGCGGTGCTCTGGTCCGGGTGGGCGGCGGCGTGGTAGGCGCGGCGCGTCCGGGAGGTGCGCGCGGCGATGACGGTGCTCGATCGGGGGATGCGGCGCGGGCCCGTTCTCCACACGGCGGCGGGGCCGTCGCATGTCGCATAACTCCTTCGGCCACCTCTTCCGCGTCACCACCTGGGGGGAGAGCCACGGGCCCGCGATCGGCGGCGTGGTGGATGGTTGCCCGCCCGGGCTGGCGCTGACCGAGGCGGATATCCAGCCCTGGCTGGACCGACGACGCCCGGGACAGTCGAAATTCGTGACGCAGCGGCAGGAGCCCGACGAGGTCCGGATCCTCTCGGGCACCTTCGAGGGGCTGACGACGGGAACGCCGATCTCCCTGTTCATCGAGAACAAGGACCAGCGGTCGAAGGATTACGGGGAGATCAAGGACTCCTTCCGTCCGGGCCACGCGGATCTTGCCTATCACCTGAAATACGGGGTTCGGGATTACCGCGGCGGCGGGCGCGCCTCCGCGCGGGAGACGGCGATGCGGGTCGCGGCCGGCGCCGTCGCACGGAGGGTGCTGGGGTCCGGGGTGACAATCCGCGGCGCGATGGTGGCGATGGGGGAGGACACTGTGGACCGGGCTGCCTGGGACTGGGCGGCGCTGGAGGAGAACAGCTTCTTCTGCCCGGACCGTGCGGCCGCGGCGCGGTGGGAGGAGCGGCTGCTGGCGCTGCGCAAGTCCGGCAGCTCGATCGGGGCGGTGATCGAGGTGGTCGCCGAAGGCGTGCCGCCCGGTCTGGGGGCGCCGATCTACGGCAAGCTGGATGCGGAGATCGCTGCCGCCTTCATGTCGATCAACGCGGTGAAGGGGGTGGAGATCGGTGACGGCTTCGCGTCCGCGACCCTGACCGGCGAGGCCAATGCCGACGAGATGCGGATGGCGCCCGATGGGACCGTCGATTTCCTGTCGAACCGCGCGGGCGGGGTGCTGGGCGGGATCTCCACCGGACAGCCGGTGGTGGCGCGCTTCGCCGTAAAGCCGACCTCCTCGATCCTGACGCCGCGACGGGCGGTGGACCGGCACGGGCAGGAGGTGGAACTGACGACCAAGGGACGGCACGACCCCTGCGTCGGGATCCGCGCTGTTCCGGTGGGGGAGGCAATGATGGCCTGCGTGCTCGCCGACGCCCTTTTGCGGCACCGGGCGCAGGTGCCGGACGCTCCGACCAAAACGCGCCTCCCGCGAAACTGATCGGCGAGACGATTTAACCGACTACCGGACTCGGGTATTCCGCTCACCGCGACGCGGGAGACACCCCATGCCGGTTAGCACTTCGGAGTCGGATGAGTCGGTGGCCGCTGCCTTTCTCGGGCTGGCCGGTCGGCGCCGTTGGCGCGAGCGCGTGGCCGAACTGGGGCGGCGGGTCGAGGCCCCTTCCCTGCGCGGCCGGGCGGCGGCGCGTCGCCACGAGGCGGAGCTGATTCTTGCGAGGTTGGCAGGGGCCAATCCGGGCGGCAGCTCAGAGGGCGAGCGGCGGGTTGTCGCCTATGCGGGCGAGGCTGTGCGCCTCGCGGCTGCCCTGCCACCGGAGTCGCGGGAGCGGCTGCGCGAGCGCGTGGTGGCCGGGCTGACGGGGGAGGAGAGCCTCATCCCGCTGTTCCACCTCCTGCGGTTGGCGGCGATGCAGCGGGCCCGCGGCTTCGAGGTGCACTTCACGGGGCTGGTCGAGGGCACGCCGCATGATCTCGTGATCGCGCGCGACGGCGCGGAGGCTGAGGTGGTCTGCGAGACGGTCTCGGCCGAGGAGGGGCGGCCGCTGCAACGGGGCGGCTGGTGCGCCCTGGTCGATGCGATGAACCCCGACCTCCAGACCTGGCTGGCGGCGCATCCCGGGCGCTATGTGCTGAAGGTGACCCTGCCGGAGGGGCTGCGGACCACAGGGACCGACGTGCAGGTGCTGCATCGGCGCATCCTGGACATGCTGCAGGCCCAGCGGCGGCAGGAGCAGGCGGCGGATGCCATCCTGAAGCTCGATCCCCTGGTTCTGGCCGGGGCCCAGTCCGCGGTGCCGGCGGCATCGCTGCGCGCCCAGTTCGGGCCGGAGGCCCAGCTGGCGGTCGCGCAGGCCGGTGGGAACATGCTTGTCCTGGCCGCTCGGGCCGGGGGCGGGAATGATATCTCCCGGGCTGTGTGCCAGCGGCTGGACGGCGCGGTGGCCCGCCTGGGCGGGCGGCGGCCGGGCTTGGTCGCCATCTTCCTGGACGATCTGGACCGGGCGGAGTGGCGCGGGCTGCGGGACCGGATGGAACTGGAGGGTGCGGTGCGGCGGAGCCTGACGACCGAGCGGCTGCGGCCGGTGACCTGCGTGTCCTGCTCGAGCCGGGCGGAGATGTTCGGGCTGGCGCCGCCCGACGCTGCAGCCGAGGGAGAGCTGCGGTTCCGGAACCCATCCCATCCCGGCGGGCGCGTGGCCGCCCTGGCGTCGGCGCTCGTCTCAACGCCCTGAGAGGCGCTGCGCGGGGTCGGCCAGACAGCGCACCAAGTGCTTGATATGGTGGCTCATTCTTACGACTCGGGCGCGTGTATTTTTGTCGCGGAGGGCTGTCCGGTGGCAACCTTGCCCGGGCAGGATGGTTGATGATGTTGCATTGCACCGCATCCGGGAGGCGTGAATGACGGAGCGCGAGACAGAGCGCGCGCTGGATGAGTTGGACCGGCTGATCAACGACCCGGACGTGCCGCTGGACGCCTCGCGCGTCTGGGCCCTTGCGGGGAAGCTGTCCGCCCCCGAACCACAGCCGTCGCCGGGCCGATAGGCCGGGGCGCCTGGATCAGCCGCGCCGGGCGCCGATCAGGAATTCCTTGTTGCCCTCGGGGCCGGTGATCGGGCTCTCCGTGATGCCGAGCACCTCCCATCCCGGCAGGCTGGACCACCAGGACTGGACTCGCGCGCAGACGGCGCGGTGGACATTCGGGTCTCGGACGACGCCCCCTTTTCCCACTGCGTCCGGTCCCGCCTCGAATTGCGGCTTGATCAGCGCCACGGCCCAGGCCCCCGGTGCCGCGAGGGACAGGGCGGCGGGCAGCACGGTCGACAGGCCGATGAAGGAGGCGTCGCAGACGATCGCGCCGATCGGTTCGGCAATCGTCGCAGCGTCAATATAGCGGGCGTTCACCCGCTCCAGCACCACGACGCGGGGGTCGTTGCGGAGGCTCCATGCGAGCTGGCCGTGGCCCACATCCACGGCGTAGACGCGTGCTGCGCCATGGTGCAGCAGGACATGGGTGAAGCCGCCCGTGGAGGCGCCGACATCCACCGCCACACGGCCGGTTGGGTCGAGGGCGAAGTGCTCCAGCCCGTGGGCGAGCTTCAGGCCCCCGCGGCTGACCCAGGGGTGGTCCTGCCCCCGAACCTCGAGCGGCTGGTCCGCGCGCAGGGTCGTCCCGGGCTTATCGACCCGCTGCTCGCCCGAGAACACGACACCGGCGAGGATCAAGGCCTGGGCGCGGGTGCGGCTTTCGGCGAGGCCGCGCTCGACGAGTGCGGCGTCGGCGCGGATCTTGGGCACGCGTTCAGGCAAGTCGCCGTTACGCCTCGACATGGCCGCGTGGATCGTGGGCCGGGCATACTGCCGGACCGGCGGCTTCGGTCACGCGCGGTCTCAGTGGCGCTTCCGGGGCTCCTCGCAAGGGAGAACGGTGCCGTCCCAGCTCGCACCGGCGATCCGCGCGGCGGGCTGGGTATCCTCCGAGCCTGCCTCGCGCAGGACCCATCCGGCGTCGCGGGGGGCGCTGCGACGGGCTCCCGATGGCCGGTCGAGGGGCTGATGACCAATGCCGTTCGGATCGTACACCGTTTCCTCGCCGGGCTGGGCGGGTTCGGAGCGGATCTCGAGACGGCGCATCGTCATGCCCTCGCGGGTCGTGCGATCCGGTCCTGTCCCAGGGCGGCCAGGGCGGCATTCGCAATCTGCGGGGCGTTGAGCCCTGCGGTGTCATACTGTCGTTTTGGGGTGTCGTGGTCGAGGTACAAGTCGGGGAGGGTGAGGGGTCGGAAGCGGAGGCCGCCGTCGAGGAGGCCGGCATGGGCGAGGTGGTGGGCGACGAGGGCGCCGAAGCCGCCGGTGGAGCCCTCCTCGAGGGTGATGAGCACCTCGTGGTGGCGGGCGAGTTGTTCGACGAGGCCGGTGTCGAGGGGCTTGGCGAAGCGGGCGTCGGCGACGGTGCAGGAGAGGCCGCGGGCGGCGAGGTCCTCGGCCGCGAGCAGGGCCTCGGCGAGGCGGGTGCCGTAGGAGAGGAGGGCGATGGCGGTGCCCTCGCGCAGGATGCGGCCCTTGCCGATCGGGAGTGGCGTGCCGCGGGCGGGCAGCTCGAGGCCCCTGCCCTCCCCGCGCGGGTAGCGGAAGGCGATCGGGCCGGCGTCGTGGCTGGCGGCGGTGGCGACCATGTGGGTGAGTTCCACCTCGTCGCTGGCCGCCATGAGGGTCATGTTCGGGATGCAGCCGAGATAGGCGATGTCGTAGGCGCCGGCATGCGTCGCGCCATCGGCCCCGACCAGCCCGGCGCGGTCCATCGCGAAGCGCACGGGCAGGTTCTGGAGGGCCACGTCGTGGACCACCTGGTCGTAGGCGCGCTGGAGGAAGGTGGAGTAGATCGCCACGAACGGCCGCAGCCCCTCGCAGGCCATGCCGGCGGCGAAGGTGACGGCGTGCTGCTCGGCGATGCCGACGTCGAAGGTCCGGCGCGGGAAGCGCTTGCCGAAGGCGTCGAGCCCGGTGCCGGAGGGCATGGCGGCGGTGACGGCCACGATGCGCTCGTCCGCCTCGGCCTCGGCGATGAGGGCCTGGGCGAAGACCTTCGTGTAGGCGGGCGGGCCGGGGGGGGCCTTGGCCTGCTCGCCGGTGATCACGTTGAACTTCACCACGCCGTGGTACTTGTCGGCCGAGGCCTCGGCGGGGGCGTAGCCCTTGCCCTTCTGGGTGACGACGTGGAGCAGGATGGGCCCGGCCTCCTCGGCGTCGCGCAGGTTGCGCAGCACGGGCAGGAGGTGGTCGAGGTCGTGCCCGTCCACCGGGCCGACGTAGTAGAAGCCGAGCTCCTCGAACAGCGTCCCGCCCGTGAGGAAGCCGCGGGCGTACTCGTCGGCGCGCTCGGCGGCCCGCGCGAGCGGCCCGGGGAAGCGGCGGGCCACTTTCGCCATCACCTCGCGGATGGAGAGGAAGGGGCGGGACGAGATGAGGCGGGAGAGGTAGGCCGAGAGCGCGCCGACGGGGCGGGCGATCGACATGTCGTTGTCGTTCAGCACGACGATCAGGCGCGACTTCATCGCGCCGGCGTTGTTCATCGCCTCATAAGCCATGCCGGCCGACATGGCGCCGTCGCCGATCACCGCGATGACGTTCTGCCCGGCCCGGCGGCCCAGCAGGTCGCGGGCGACCGCCATGCCGAGCCCGGCGGAGATGGAGGTGGAGGAGTGGGCGGCGCCGAAGGGGTCGTACTCGGACTCCGAGCGCCGGGTGAAGCCCGAGAGGCCGCCGGGCTGGCGCAGCGTGCGGATGCGGTCGCGCCGGCCGGTCAGGATCTTGTGCGGGTAGGCCTGGTGGCCGACGTCCCAGATCAGCCGGTCGGTCGGCGTGTCGAAGACGGCATGGATCGCCGTCGTCAGCTCCACTACGCCAAGACTCGCGCCCAGATGCCCGCCCGTGGTCGAGACCGCGTGGATCGTCTCGGCCCGCAACTCCTCGGCCAACTCCTTCAGCTGCTCGGCCGAGAAGTTCCGAAGATCCGCCGGAACGCGAACACGGTCCAGCAACGGGGTCACAGGAGGGGAGGACATGCTGCCCCCGTTCTAGTCCCTTGACCCGGGGAGGCCAAGCAAGGCCTTCTGACGGGCCTACCGGATGCGACCGGCGCGAGAATTCCGCCTCCCGGCCGGGGCGGCGCCGGCCCAGATTTGGGCCATGCCTCTTCTCATCCTCCTCGGGACCGTCCTGCTCATCGGGGTGATCTATGGGCCGTCTCTCTGGATCTGGTTCGTGATGCGCCGGCACGGGGCGGAGCGGCCGGACCTGCCCGGGACGGGCGGGGAGCTGGCGCGGCACCTGCTGGACGAGGCCGGGCTGCACGCGGTGCCGGTCGAGGAGACGGACCAGGGGGATCACTACGACCCGCAGGCCCGGGTGGTCCGGTTGCTGCCCGAGCACCTGGAGGGGCGGTCCGTGTCCGCCGTGGCCGTGGCGGCGCACGAGGTCTCGCACGCGGTCCAGCACGCGCGGGACGAGCCATCCTTCCGGCGCCGGATGGCGCTGGTCACCTGGATCGGGCCGCTGGACCGGGTGGCGCTGGTGATCCTGCTGGCAGCGCCGTTCCTGTTCGCCGTGGTGCGCGCGCCCGCGCTGCTGGCGGCGCAGTTCGCGCTTGGGGTCGTCTTCCTCCTCGGGCGGCTGGCGATCCATGCGGTCACGCTTCCGGTGGAATGGGACGCGAGCTTCGGAAAGGCGCTGCCGGTGCTGGAGCGGGGCGGCTATCTCCGCGCGGCCGATCTTGCGGCCGCACGCCGGGTGTTGCGGGCGGCGGCCCTGACCTATGTAGCCGCCGCCCTCGCGACCCTGGTCAACGCCGCGCGCTGGCTGCGGCCCTAGCCCGGCTGCACGGGAGGGGCGGTCCCCTCCCCGCCCTGCCCAGCTGATCGGGGGCGACGGACCGCCCCGCAACCCGCTAGTTGCGGCGCCGGATGACGTGGTCCGCCAGGGCGCGGAGGAGATCGGCGCGGTCGTCGAAGCTGTCCAGATGGCCCTTGGCCTGCTCGACGAGGCGCTCGGCATGGGCGCGGGCCCGGTCGGGACCGAGATAGCCGACGAGCGTGGCCTTGTTCGCGGCGGCATCCTTGCCGGTCGCCTTGCCCATGTCCTCCGCGGTGGCCGTCAGGTCGAGGAGGTCGTCGGCGATCTGGAACGCGGCGCCGATGTCGCGGCCGTAATTCGTCAGCGCGTGGCGTGGGTGGGTGGGGGCCTTGCCGAGCACGGCGCCGGCCTCGGCCGAGAACTCGATGAGCTTGCCGGTCTTCAGGAGCTGGAGGCGGCCGATCCGGGCCTCGTCCAGCGGGGCCTCGGCGCGCTCGGCGAGGATGTCGAGCATCTGGCCGCCGACCATGCCGCGGCAGCCCGCCGCCTGGGCCAGGCGGAGGACGAGCTCGGCCCGGACCGCAGGATCGGGGTGGGTGTCCTCATGGGCGAGGGTCGCGAAGGCGGCGGTCTGGAGCGCGTCGCCGACGAGGATGGCGGTCGCCTCGTCCCAGGCCTTGTGGACGGTGGGCTTGCCGCGGCGGAGGTCGTCGTCGTCCATCGCGGGCAGGTCGTCATGGACGAGGGAGTAGGCGTGCAGCATCTCCACCGCCGCCGCGGTGCGCAGGGCGGAGTTGCGGGCCACCGCGAACTGGCGGGCGGATTCGAGAACGAGGAAGGCGCGCATCTTCTTCCCGCCGCCGATGGTGGCGTAGCGCATGGCGGCGAAGAGCGAGGCCTCGTCGCCCTCCTCCGGCGGGAGGAGGTCGTCCAACGCCGCGTCCACCTCGGCGGCGGCGGCGGTCAGGGCTTCGGCGAGGTCGGTCATTCGACTTCCCGCATGGAGGGAGGATTGCCGGGGACGAGGGCCTGCACGCGGGCCTCGGCCTCGCTCAGCTTGCGCTCGCAATGCTGGCGAAGGGCGGTGCCACGGGCATAGGCGTCCATCGCCTCCTCCAGCTTCACCTGGCCGCCCTCGAGGCTTCTCACGATGGCCTCAAGCTCGCGCAGCGCGTCCTCGAAAGACAGGTTTTCGACGTCATCGGACATGTTGGGATTCCGGTCAGGCCTGCATCAGCGCGCGGACATGCGCGGCGGCCGAGCGCGCGAGGGCGGTGAGGTCGTAGCCGCCTTCCAGCATCGAGACCACCCGACCGCCGGAGGTCCGGCGGGCGACGTCGCAGATGGCCTCGGTCACCCAGGCGAATTCGGCCTCGTCGAGGTTGATCTGAGCCAGCGGGTCGCGGCGATGGGCGTCGAAGCCGGCGGAGATGACGATCAGGCCGGGGGCGAAGCGCTCCACGGCGGGGAGGATCTCCGCCTCCCATGCCCGGCGGAAGGCCGGGCCGTCCGCGTAGGGGCGGAGCGGGACGTTGAGGATGTTGCCCACCCCGGTCTCCGAGGCGGCGCCGGTGCCGGGATAGAGCGGCATCTGGTGGGAGGAGGCGAGGAAGAGCGTGGGGTCCCGCTCGAAGGCGGCCTGGGTACCGTTGCCGTGGTGGACGTCGAAGTCGAGGACAGCGACCCGCTCCACCCCGTGCGCGGCCTGGGCGTGGCGGGCAGCGATGGCGGCGCTGGAGAAGAGGCAGAAACCCATCGCCTGGGTCGGCTCGGCGTGGTGGCCGGGGGGGCGGACGGCGCAGAAGGCGCGCGGGTACTCGCCGCCGCAGACGGCATCCACGGCGGCGACGCCGGCCCCGGCGGCGCGGAGCGCGGCCTCGGCCGAATGAGCGTTCATCGCGGTGTCCGCGTCCAGGGCGACGCTGTCGCCCTCCGGCGGGCGGATAGAGAGGATGCGGTCCACGTAGAAGGCGGGGTGGACGCGCTCGAGCTGCTCGCGCGTGGCTTCGGGGGCCTCGGCGCGGATGAGGGTGGAGAATTGCTGCGCCTCCAGCGCCTGCATCACGGCGCGCAGGCGGTCGGGGCACTCGGGGTGGCCGGGCGCGATCTCGTGCCGGACGCAGGCGGGGTGGGTGAGGAGGAGCATCAGCGGCCGCTTCCCGTGCGCGCCGGGCCGGTCCGTGGCGGTACAGCGGGCTTCGGCGGTGCGCCCTTCTCCCCGGCCTCATCCCGCTTGCGGAGGGTGAAGCGGTAGACCCCGGCGGCCTCCGAGAAGGAGACGAGGGCGTGGCCGGTCTCCCGGCAGAACGCCTGGAAATCGGCGACGCTGGCGGCGTCGGTCGCGAGGACGGTGAGGCGGGCGCCACTGGGCAGGCCGCGCAGGGCCTTGTTGGCCTTCAGCACGGGCAGCGGGCAGGACAGGCCTTGGACGTCGAGGAGGGTCTCGGTCATGGGCCGGGCAATCCACCACCCGGCGGGGGGCGAGTCCAGCGGGTGCGGGACGGCGGTGGCTGCGGCATGCTGCAGCCCGGTGAGGGAGGATGGGCGATGAGCACGGAACGGCGTGGCGCATGTAACTGCGGGGCGGTCCGGATCGCCGTCTCGGGCGCGCCGAAGCGGGTGGGGCTGTGCCACTGCCTGACCTGCCAGCGGGAGGTCGGCGGCCCCTTCATCGCCTTCGCGGTCTGGCCGATCGAGCGGGCGAGGGTAGAGGGCCAGACGCGGGACTGGGGCGAGAACGCGTATCGCCGGAGCTTCTGTCCCGGCTGCGGATCGCGGATCGGCGCCTTCGAGGGCGACGAGCTCGAGGTGCGGCTCGGCGTGCTGGACGACGGCGGGCGGGGGCTGGTGCCGGAATACGAGCTCTGGGTGGGACGACGGCAGCCCTGGGTGACGCCGGTGCCCGACGCGGCGCAGCACGAGGGCAACCGGCCGAAGTAGGGGCGCCTTGTGGCGGCGGGGTCCCGACGGCACCTTCCCGGCCATGACGATCAAGCTCGGCGTGGACCTCGGCGGAACGAAGACGGAGGTCGTGGCGCTGGACGCGGACGGCGCCGTGCGGCTGCGGCGGCGGAAGCCGACAGGCCAGGGGTATGAGGCCATCGTCGCCACCATCGCCGAGCTGGTCGAGGAGGCGGAGCGCGAGCTGGGCGGGCGCGGGACGGTGGGGGTCGGGATTCCCGGGTCCATCAATCCGCGCACGGGGCTGGTGCGGAACGGAAACACCCAGGCGCTGAACGGGCGGCCGCTGGACAAGGATCTGGGCGCGGCGCTGGGGCGCGAGGTCCGGGTGATGAACGACGCCAACTGCCTGGCCATGAGCGAGGCGGCGGACGGCGCGGGCGCGGGATACCCGGTGGTCTTCGCGGCCATCCTCGGGACCGGGGTGGGGGGCGGATGGGTGGTGCATGGGCGGCCGCTGGACGGGCTGAACCGGGTGGCCGGGGAGTGGGGGCACACCCCCCTGCCCTGGATGGCACCAGTGGAGCTTCGGAGCCGGGCGTGCTGGTGCGGGCGGCATGACTGCCTCGAGACCTATCTCTGCGGGCCGGCGCTCGCGGAGGACACGGACGGGCCGGGCTGCCGGGACGCGAGCGGGCTGGAGGCGCGGGCCGCGTCCGGCGATGCGGTGGCGCGGGCCGGCCTCGCAAGGCATGCGGACCGGCTGGCGCGGGCGCTCGCCTCGCTGGTCAACATCGTGGATCCGGACGTGATCGTGCTCGGGGGCGGGGTCTCGAACTTTGCCCACCTCTACCGGGACGTGCCGGGGCTGATGGCGCCCTACATCTTCGGGGATTCGAAGACGGTGAACCTCGTCCAGGCGCGGCACGGGGACAGCTCCGGGGTGTTCGGGGCGGCGCGGCTCTGGGACACGGACTGACGCCGACTCGGGCGGGCGTTCGCCCCTCGTGCTAGTCTTCCGGCATGGCTTCGCTGTGCCGGGAGTGTTTCGCGCGTTCGGAGGTCGCGTTCCGCCGCTGTCCGGGCTGCGGCTCGGCGCGGGTGGTCGCGCATGACGAACTGTTCACGCTGAGCATCGCGCATGTGGACTGCGATGCGTTCTTCGCGAGCGTCGAGAAGCGGGACCGGCCGGAGCTGGCGGGTCAGCCGGTCATCGTGGGCGGGCGGCACCGCGGCGTGGTGTCGGCGGCCTGCTATGTCGCGCGCACACGGGGCGTGCGCTCGGCCATGCCGATGTTCAAGGCGCTGAAGCTCTGCCCCGACGCGGTGGTGATCAAGCCGGACTTCTCGAAATACGTGGCGGCGTCCCGGCAGGTGCGGGCGCTCATGGAGGGGCTGACGCCGCTCGTCCAGGCGATGTCCATCGACGAGGCGGTGATGGACCTCTCGGGCACAGAGGCGCTGCACGGGGCGCCGCCGGCGGTGGCGCTGGCACGCTTCGCCCGCACTGTGGAGCGGGAGGTGGGCGTCACCGTCTCGATCGGCCTCGCGCCGAACCGCCTGCTGGCGAAGATCGCGGTGGAGCGGGACAAGCCGCGGGGCATGGCCGTGATCGGCGCGGCGGAGGCGGCCGCGCTGCTGGCGACGGAGCCGGTGACGATCCTGCCGGGCGTCGGTCCGGCCTTCGCGGCGAAGCTGGCGGGCATGGGGTTCTCGACTCTCGGGCAGCTGCAGAGGCTCGATGCGCGGGAGGCAATGCGGCGCTTCGGCGAGGACGGGCCGGTGCTGGTGGCGCGCGCGAGCGGCCAGGATAGCCGGCCGGTGCGGGTGGAGCGGGACACCAAGTCGGTCTCCGCCGAGACGACCTTCGACCGGGACCTGATCCTGCCGGGAGAGATGGAGCCGATCCTCTGGCGGCTCTGCGAGAAGCTCGCCCGGCGGCTGCGCGAGAAGGAGCTGGCGGCCGGCGGCGTGGTGCTGAAGCTCAAGACGGCGCACTTCGCGCTGCGGACGCGGAACGCGCGGATGCCGGGCCCGAGCGCGGTGCCGGAGACGCTCTATGGCGCGGCGCTGCCGCTGCTGCGCCGGGAGGCGGATGGGACCGCGTTCCGGCTGATCGGGATCGGGGCGCAGCCGCTGGTGGAGGGCCAGGGTGCCGACCGCGGCGACCTGGCGGACCCGGAGGCGCCGCGCCGGGCGGCCCGCTGGGAGGCGATGGAAGCGCTGCGGAAGAAGTTCGGGGATGGCGCCGTGCGCGCCGGGCGCGGGATGGTAGCGCCGGCGAAGCTGCCCGCGCGGTCCTGATCAGCCCCGGCCGACGCGGGCGGCGGTGAGGGCGATGGTCAGCCCGATGGCGAGGTCGATCGCGACGAAGATCGCGGCGCGGGGACCGGTGATGCGGAGCGCGGCCTTCGCGACGAACCACTCGATCCACACGGCGTAGCCGAATGAGATGAGGGAGACGGCCCCGGACAGCGGCGAGGGCAGGATCTGCTCGAGGATGAGGGCGACGACGAGGACGGCGTACTGCGCGATGTTCGCCCAGTTCCAACCGGCGACGAGGAGCGGCCAGAGCGGGCCGCGGCCGGAGGCTTCCGCGAGGGGGAGGGCGGCGAGCGGGAAGACGACCCAGCCGAGGGAGAAGCCAATCAGCTCCGCCAGCATCCGCGGCCCGGTGACGAGCTCGAGGGTGAGCAGCCGGATGACGACGAAGGCGGGCAGGCAGATGATGGCGGCCCAGAAGGAGCGCGCGGGGCCCTCCATGGAGAGCATGGCGAAGCGGAGGCCTCGCTCCTCCCCCCGGCCGAGGAGGAGGGCTGCCTGGAGGCCGGCGGCGATCTGCACGCGGCGCTCCACCACGGGCTGCGGCGTCGCCGGCGGGGGCGCGGCTCCGCTCAGGCGAGGCATTCCCGGATGATGGCGCCGTAGAGGGCGGCGAGGTCACGCAACTCGGCGACCGGCGTGCACTCATCCACCTTGTGCATGGTGGTGCCGACCGCGCCGAGCTCGGCCACGGGGCAGAGGCGGGTGATGAAGCGGGCGTCCGACGTGCCGCCGCCGGTGTCGAGCCGCGTCTCCCGTCCGGTGGCGGTAAGGACGGCATTCTTCAGCGCGTCCACGAAGGGGCCGGGCTGGGTGAGGAAGGATTCGCCGGAGCAGGAGAAGCGGGCCTCATGGCGCGGAGCCTCTTCCAACAACACGCGGCGGATGTCGGCCTCCAGCGTGGCGGAGGTGTGGAGGTCGTTGAAGCGGATGTTCAGGCGCGCGCGGGCAGCGGCGGGGACGATGTTGCCGGCGGGGTTGCCCACATCGACGCTCGTCACCTGCAGGGTGCTCGGCTGGAACCAGACGCTGCCGTGGTCGAGCGGTTCCGCCGTCAGGCGGTGCAGGACGCGGACGAGGCGGTGGATCGGGTTGTCGGCGCGGTCGGGGTAGGCGACGTGGCCCTGGGTGCCGTGCACGGTGATGTCGGCGGAGAGAGAGCCGCGGCGGCCGATCTTGATCGTGTCGCCGAGCGCGGCCTGGCTCGTGGGCTCGCCGACGAGGCACATGGAGGGGATGTGCCCCTGCTCCTTCATCCAGTCGAGGACGCGGGTGGTGCCGTCCACGGCCGGGCCCTCCTCGTCTCCGGTGATGAGGAAGGAGAGGGTGCCGCGGTCGGCGGTGCCGTCCGCCACGGCATCGGCGGCGGCCGCGACGAAGGCGGCGACGCCGCCCTTCATGTCCACGGCGCCGCGGCCGTAAAGGGTGTCGTGCTCCACGGCGGCGGCGAAGGGGTCGTGGCGCCAGCCCTCGCCGGGCGGGACGACGTCGGTGTGGCCGGCGAAGCAGAGGTGCGGGCCGTTTCCCCTGCCCTGCCGGATGGCGAAGAGGTTCTCGATCTCGCCGAAGCGCAGGCGGTGGCACGTGAAGCCGAGCGGCGTCAGCGCCGCCTCCAGCACCGCGATCGCGCCGTCATCGGCGGGGGTGACGGAGGCGCAGCGGATGAGGGCCTGGGCGGTGGGGAGCGGGTCGGTCGTCATACGCGGCGACAGACGATCTCGCGGGTGGCGCGGAGTTCTTCCGGCGTCACCTCGCGCTGGCGTTCCAGCAGGGGGGCGCAGTCGGCTGGGCCGGGGCCGCGACCGCCGGGCTGCCACGGGCCGTAGCCGCCCGCGGGCAGCGCGTCGCGGTAGAAGACCTGATGCGTGTCGAGGAACTGCGCGTAGACGAAGGGGCCCGCGATCATCACGGCGCCCACGACGAGGAAGATGCGCAGCGGATTCAATTCCTAGTCCCGCAGAAGCTCGTTGATGGACGTCTTCTCCCGCGTGCGGGCGTCCACGCGCTTCACGATCACGGCGCAGTAGAGGGCGGGGCCCGCGGAGCCGTCCGGCAGCGGCTTGCCGGGGAGGCTGCCGGGGACCACGACGGAATAGGGCGGGACGTGGCCCATGAAGACCTCGCCGGTGGTGCGGTCCACGATCTTCGTGCTGGCACCGAGGAAGACGCCCATCGAGAGGACGCTGCCCTGGCCCACGATGACGCCCTCCGCCACCTCGGAGCGGGCGCCGATGAAGCAGTCGTCCTCGATCACGACGGGGTTCGCCTGAAGGGGCTCGAGCACGCCGCCGATGCCGGCGCCGCCGGAGATGTGGCAGTTCTTCCCGATCTGGGCGCAGGAGCCGACCGTGGCCCAGGTGTCCACCATCGTGTTCCGGTCCACGTAGGCGCCGAGGTTCACGAAGCTCGGCATCAGGACGACGCCGGGCGCGATGTAGGCGGAGCGGCGCACCACGGCGCCGGGGACGGCACGGAAGCCGGCCTCGCGGAAGCGGTTCTCGCCCCAGTCGGCGAACTTGAGCGGGACCTTGTCATAGGCGCCGGCGGCGGTGTCCATCGGCGCGCTGTCCTCCAGCCGGAAGGACAGGAGGACGGCCTGCTTCAGCCACTGGTTGACCGTCCAGCCCCCCTGCCCGTCCGGCTGGGCGACGCGGACCTGGCCGGAGTCCATCGCTTCCAGCACCGCCTCGATCGCGTCGCGATCGCTGCCGCGGGTCGCGGGGGTGAGGTCGGCGCGGCGCTCCCACAGGGCCTCGATCTGGGGCTGGAGCGCGGAGAGGTCCATCATGCTGTCCTGGATCGTCTCGGGGGATCGTGGCGGGGGAACGCGGCGGGCGGGCGGCCCCCATCGCGCGGGGCGGGCGGGAAGTCAACGGAAGCCCGGTGGTGAAGGTGCTCCCGTTCAGCCCTTGTTCATGAGGCGCGGGCAGCTTGGCGACATGGCAAGGGCTCTCACGCCGCGCCTCCGGGTCGTCCGCGGCGGGCGCCGGGCCGGGATGGATGCATGAGCGACCCGCTGGCCTCCAGGCTGAGGGAGGATGAGGCGGCGCGCGCCCGGCTGGCCGAGCGGCGCGACACGCCGCCGGAGATGCTCTTCTTCCTGGCCAATGACCCCGCCAGTACGGTCCGGGTGGCCATCGCGGCGAACGGTGCGACGCCTCCGCAGGCCGACCGCCTGCTCGCCCGGGACGAGGACCCGCGCGTCAGGCGGGTGCTGGCGCGGAAGCTCGCCGCGCTGGCGCCGATGCTGAGCCCGGAGACGCAGGACCGGCTGCGGCGGATGGCCTGGGACACGCTCTGCCTGCTGGTGGAGGACGCCGTGGTGGTCGTACGTGCCGCCATCACGGAGCTGGTGGCGGAGCTTCCCGACGCGCCGCGTGCGCTGATCCTGCGGCTGGCCCGGGACACCGCCATGCCCGTGGCGGAGCCGGTGCTGCGCTTCTCCCCGCTGCTGACGGATGCGGACCTGATCGCGTTGATCGCCGATCCGCCGGCGCCCGGAACGCGCGGGGCGATCGCGCGCCGGGCGGGGCTGGGGCCGGCGCCGAGCGACGCCATCGCGTGTGGCGGGAATGCTGCGGAGGTGGCGGCGCTGCTGGCCAATGCCTCGGCCGCCATTCCCGACGCCACGCTGGACGCCCTGGCGTCGCGGTCGGCCGCGGAGCCGTCCTGGCAGGCCGTGCTGGTGCGGCGGCCGCGGCTAAGCCACGCGGCGGCGCACGCACTGGCCGGGATCGTCGCGGACGAGATGCTGAAGGGGCTGGCCGCGCGGGACGACCTGGACCCGGCACTGTTGCGGGATCTGCGGGCGCGGCTGGCGGAGCGCGGCCCGTCCGGCCAGGTCTGGGACATGAACGAGGCCGGGTTCCTGCGAGCGGCGCGGGACCGGCAGGCCGGGGATTGCGGGCGTATCCTGGCCGCCTTGAGCGGGCTCCCGGCCGGGCCGGTGACGCGCGCCATCCTGGCCCGGAATGGGCGAACGCTGATGGCGCTGTGCTGGAAGGCGGGATTGTCGGTCCAAGCCGCACAAGCCGCCGGCGCTGCCTTCGGCACGGCGCCGGGCGAGGCCACCGGGGCCCCCGGCGGCTGGGGGCTGCCACCCGAGGCGATGCGGGCGGAGATCGAAGCGCTGCTGGCGCCCCGACCCCGGAACTGAGGCTCAGGGCTTGATGAGGGTGCCCGGGCCGGCGGGGGTGAAGAGCTCCGCCAGGACGGCGTGCGGGACGCGGCCGTCGAGGATGACGGCGCCCTGCACCCCCTTCTCGATGGCGTAGATGCAGGTCTCGACTTTCGGGATCATCCCGCCGGAGATCCAGCCGGCCTCGATGCCCGCGCGGACCTCGGCGACGGTCATCTCCGGGATGTTCTGGCCATCGGGGCCACGGACGCCGGGGACGTCGGTCAGCATCAGCAGGCGGGCGGCCTTCAGGGCACCGGCGATGGCGCCGGCCACCGTGTCCGCGTTGATGTTGTAGGTCTGGCCATCCTCGCCCACGCCGGCCGGAGCGACGACGGGCACGATGTCGGCGCCGATCAGCAGTTCCAGCACCTTCGTGTCCACGTGCTCCGGCTCGCCCACGAAGCCGAGGTCGAGGACCTTCTCGAGGTGGCTGTTCGGATCGCGCACCACGCGGGTGAGCTTCTTCGCCCGGATGAGGTTGCCGTCCTTGCCGGAGATGCCGACGGCGATGACACCGGCGCGGGTGATGGCTTCCGCCACCTGCTTATTCACCGTGCCGGCGAGCACCATCTCGACCACATCCACCATCTGCGCGTCGGTCACGCGCAGGCCGTCCACGAAGGTGGACTGGACGTTCAGCCGCTTGAGCATGGCGTTGATCTGCGGACCACCGCCATGCACGACCACGGGGCTCACGCCCACCTGCTCCATCAGCGCGATGTCGCGGCCGAAGCGGAGCGCGGCCTCCTCCTCGCCCATGGCGTGGCCGCCGTACTTCACGACCACGATCTCGTCGTCATAGCGCTTGAGGTAGGGGAGCGCGCCGGCGAGGATCGCCATCTGGTCCCGGGCGTCTTCGGTGGTCATCTCGGGCGGCGCTCAGCTCCTCGGGCGCAGGCGGTCGGCCAGCGCGGTGGCGTTGGGCGGCGTGAAGAGCTTCACCTCCTCGTCGCCCGCGGCGTCGAGGTAGAGGAAGACGTCCCGATGCGCCAGCCTTGCCGGCGGCTCCGGGGCGACGCGGCGGAGGCCCTCGGGCTCCCCGCCCTTGGACCAGACCCGGCTGCGATCGGCCCAGGCGTCGAGGGCGGCGTGGCCGTAGCCCCCCTCCCCGTGCGCCTTCGAGACGTGCAGGCGGACATAGACGAAGTCGGCGGTGACATCGCCGAGGCGGGGGTATTCCTCGACTCCGTCGGTCAGCACGAGGGCGACGTTGTGCTCGCGCAGGAGGCCGATGAAGGCCGGGTCGGCGTAGCTCTCGTGCCGGACCTCGACCGCGTGGCGGATCGGGCCGTCATGCTCCGGCTCGGTGAGGGCGCGCCCTTCCAGCCGAGGTTCGTGGCGCCGGGCCATCGCTGCGGCTGCCATGGTGTGCTTCGGGAGGAGCTTCAGCCAGGTCTCGATCCGCTCGCGGTCGAAGGGCAGCTTCGGGGGGATCTGCCAGAGGATGGGGCCGAGCTTCGGGCCGAGGGCGAAGAGGCCGCTCGCGAAGAAGTTGGCGATTGGCGCCTCGACGTCCTTCAGGCGGCGCATGTGGGTCACGTATTGCGGCGCCTTCATCGAGAAGACGAAGCCGTCCGGTGTCGCGGCGGCCCAGGACCGGAAGGTCTCGGGCTTCTGGAGGGAGTAGAAGGTGCCGTTGATCTCGAGCGTCGCGAATTGGTTCGACGCGTGGGAGAGCTCGTCCTTCTGCTTCAGGCCCTTCGGGTAGAAGCTGCCGCGCCAGGGCGGGAAGGTCCAGCCGGCGATGCCGACACGGGTGGAACCGGTCCTCTCTTCGCGATCTGGCATGATGTCCCTCGCCCCGGAGCCTCTCTCGCCCCGGGCGCGGGCGGCGGTCAAGCTTGCGCCAGTTCCGCGAGCTCGGCGCGCAGCTCCGGGATGCCGGTGCCTTTCTCCGAGGAGGTGGTGATCACCTTCGGGTGGGCGGCAGTGCGCTTGCGGACGATCTCGGCCGCCTCCTCCTGGCGTTTGAGCAGGCGGGAGGCCGGCTTCGTGTCGTCGGCCTTGGTCAGGACGATCTGGAACGGCACGGCGGCCTCGCCGAGCAGGTCCATGGCGGCGCGGTCGCCGTCCTTCGTCTCGATGCGGGCATCCAGCAGAAGAATGACGCGGCGGAGATTCGGGCGACCGCGGAGGTAATCGAACATCAGGCCCTGCCAGTCGGCCTTCACGGCTTTGCCGGCGGCGGCGTAGCCGTAGCCCGGCATGTCCACGAGGGTGAGGCGGGCGGAGCCCTCCTCTCCGAGTTCGAAGAAGTTGAGCTGGCGGGTGCGGCCGGGGGTGATCGAGACGCGCGCGAGCGCCTTCTGGCCGGTCAGGGCATTGATCAGCGACGACTTGCCCACGTTGGACCGGCCGCAGAAGGCGACCTCCGGCAGGGTGAACTCCGGCAGCTGCTCCAGCTTCTGCGCCGCGTAGACGAAGCGGCAGGGGCGGGCGAAGAGAAGGCGGCCCGCCTCGATGCGGGCCGCCTCCTCGGCTTCGGTGGTCACGGCCGAGCGGCCCTCCGGGCCGCCATGTCCAGCCGGCTCCTGGCCATCATGTTCGGGCGACCGCCTTCTCGGAGCGGCGCGCGGCGCGGTCATGGCGCATGATGTAGTACTGCTGCGCGACCGAGAGGAGGTTGTTCCAGGACCAGTAGATCACGAGGCCGGCCGGGAAGCTCGCGAGCATGAAGGTGAAGATGATCGGCATGAAGGCGAAGAGCTTCGCCTGCACCGGGTCGGGCGGCGCCGGGTTCAGCTTGAACTGAATGAACATCGTCACGCCCATGATCAGCGCCCAGGCCGGCAGGTGGAAGAAGGCCGGGGGATCGAAGGGGATCAGGCCGAACAGGTTGAACAGGTTCGTCGGGTCCGGCGCCGAGAGGTCGCGGATCCAGCCGAAGAAGGGCGCCTGGCGCATCTCGATGGTGACGAAGAGCACCTTGTAGAGCGCGAAGAACACCGGGATCTGGAGCAGGATCGGCAGGCAGCCCGAGGCGGGGTTGATCTTCTCCGCCTTGTAGAGGGCCATCATCTCCCCCTGCATTTTCGCCGGGTCGTCCTTCAGGCGCTCCTTCAGTTCCTGCATCTTCGGCGCGAGGATCTTCATCCGCGACATCGACTTGTAGGATTTGTTCGCGAGCGGGAAGAACAGGATCTTCAGGAACAGCGTGAAGATCAGGATCGCGATGCCGAAGTTGCCGACCAGGCCGTAGAGCCAGTCGAGCGCGTAGAAGAACGGCTTGGTAATGTAATAGAACCAGCCGAAGTCGATCGCCTTGTCGAAGTCGTGGATGCCGAGGCCGCGCTCGTAGGAGTCGAGCAGCTTCACCTCCTTGGCGCCGGCGAAGAGGCGGGTGGCGAAGGGGGCGGTGGCGCCGGCGGCGACCTGGAGCGGGGCGGGCGGCGCGAAGTCCACCTGCCAGCGGTCCTGCCCGCCCTCCGACACGTGGCGGTAGGCGGCGCGGATGCGCTGGGTCTGGTCCACGGGGGCGAGCGCGGTCAGCCAGTACTTGTCGGTGAAGCCGGCCCAGCCGCCGGGGCTTTCCTGGTCCAGGGCAACGCCGTTCGTGCGCTCCCCGCCGGACTTGGCATCGGCGTACTTCGTCTCGCGCAGGCGACCGTCGAGCACGCCGACGAATCCCTCATGCAGGATGTAGTAGCCGGCGACCGTCGGCGTGCGCTCGCGCCGGATGCGAGCCCAGGGGAGGACCTGCACCGCCTCGGTGCCGGTGTTCACCACGCGCTGCTCGGCGGTGACCATGTAGTTCGCGTCGAGCGAGAGCACGATCTCGAAGCGCTGGCCCGTGCCGTTCTCCCAGCGGAGCGTGACCGGCGTGCCAGGCGAGAGGGTCTGCGCGTCCGCCGTCCACTCGGTGTTCACGTCCGGCACGGCGACGTTGCCGCTGGCCGTCCAGCCCCACTGGGCGAAGTAGGGGTGGCTGTCCTCCCGCGGGGCGAGGAGGCGGACCAGCGGGCTGTCGGGAAGGATCGTCTCCCGGTAGTCGCGCAGGACGAGATCGTCCAGCCGCGCCCCGCGAAGGTTCACGCTGCCCTGCACGCGCGGGCTCTCGATCCGCAGGCGCGGGGCGGGGGTGGTCGGGGCGCCGTCCGAGGGTCCGGTGCTGGCGACGCCGGCGGGGTTCAGGGCGGTGTTGCCCTGCGGGATCGGGACCGGGGTGGTCTGGGTCTGCTGCGCCTGCTGCTGCGCCTGGCGCTGCGCTTCCCGCGCCGGGCGCTGCCAGACGTCGAAGAGGAGGAGGATGCCGATCGAGATCGCGATCGCGGCAAAGAGTCGCTTGTTGTCCATCGGACCGGGATCAGGCCTTCGGGGCGGGCACGGGGTCGTAGCCGCCGGGGTTCCAGGGGTGGCAGCGCAGCACGCGCCGTGCCGAGAGGGCGGCGCCGCGGAGGGCGCCGTGGGCGGACAGGGCCTCGATGGCGTAGGCGCTGCAATGCGGGTGGAAGCGGCAGTGCGAGCCGATGACGGGGCGCAAAGTCCACTGGTAGGTGCGCACCCCGAGCTTCAGGGCTTCGGCGGCCAGGCCCGGGCCGTGCGGGCGATGGGCGGCGGCCGTCACGGCAGCACCCCGGCCTGTCGCAGCGCGCCGCGCAGGTCGCCCTTGAGCTGGTCGAAGGGGCGCGCGCGGGTGTCGTCGCGGCCGATCAGCACCACGTCCCAGCCGGGCGGGGGCGATTCGCCGAGGACGGCGCGCGCGGCCTCCCGCAGCCGACGCTTGGTGCGGTTGCGCACCACGGAGTTGCCGACCTTCTTCGTCACGGTGAAGCCGACGCGGAGAGGGCCGCCGGTTTCCGCGACAGCCTGCAGGACCAGCCCCGGCCGGGCGGCGCGCTTGCCGCGGCTGGACGCGCGCAGGAAGTCGCGCCGCTTCTTCATCCGGGGGATGGTCATGGGACCGGCGGTCTGACCTGGGGCGGCGCGGGCCGCCGGGCGATCAGGCGGAGAGGCGCTTCCGCCCCTTGGCGCGGCGGTTGGCGAGGACCTTGCGGCCGCCGACCGTCTCCATGCGGGCACGGAAGCCGTGGCGGCGGGCGCGGACGAGCTTGGACGGCTGGTAGGTACGCTTCACGGGACTGGGCTCCGTCAGAGATGGACCGGCCCCAGCGGGTGACTGGGATATCCGGGATGGCCGGTCGTGGCCCGGCCGCCTCTCGCCCGGCCGGCATGGGCGGACGCGGGCGGCCGCGGCGGGAGGCCCGGCGCGGGTGGCGCTGTATAGGTAGGGGCTCGACGCGGCGTCAACTCATCGACGTCCTGGACGGCGTCCCGGCACCCTTCAGGCCGAGGCGTCGTGGACCGGCCGGTCGTGATGCCGCGCGATCGTCGGCCTCTCTCGGGCCGGCCGTCAGCTCTCCCCGGGGCACGGCCGGCTCCGGATCGCGTGAACCACATGTCATTCCGCGGAACATGTTGAGTTATGTGAGACGGCGATAGGATGATTTGCCGCCATTCCGGCGGCGCTTCCTTTCGGATCCTCCGACATGCTGACCCGTCGTCTCGGCGCGCTGTTCGCCACCCTCCCGCTCGCGCTCGCCGCCGGCACCGCCCTGGCCCAGAACGCCGACTTCCGCCTCAACAACCGCCTCGATCAGCCCATCAACGAGGTTTACATCTCGTCCTCCGGCCAGGGCAGCTGGGGCCCGGACCTCATGGGCGCCAACGTCCTCGCGCCCGGCGGGGTCCTGTCCCTGACCGTTCCCCCGGGCCAGTGCCTGAATGACATCCGGCTGGTGCTCGCGGATGGTTCGACGATGGAGCGGCGCCAGATCAACACCTGCGAGCTGACGGACGTGAACGTCACGCCCTGACGCGCGTCGCCGCGGCTGCTGGCGGGCCGGGGCGTTGATCTCCGGCGCGCGGGTGGCGATTCGCGCCCGTCCCATGCCCTGGGCGGGCGTGCGGCCGGGCGCTATCCCTGGCCCCGGCGATCCCGCCGCGGACAGGAGCATCATGCCGGACACGGACATCGCGGTGATCGGCGCGGGGCGGGCCGGGCGGGAAATCGCGGCGCTCTCGGCCCTGCTCGGGCTGCGGGTGGCGCTGTTCGAGCGGGGGCCGATGGGCGGCGACGGCCCGGTGCGCGGCCGGGTCGCCGCCTCGGCCCTGCTGGCCTGCGCGCACCGGGCCGCGGCGCTGCGGGAGGCCGGCCGGTTCGGGCTCCCGGGCGGTGAGGCCGCGGTGGACTGGAACGGTGTGCGCGCCCGCATCCGGGAGGCAATGGCGGAGGTGGCGCCGGACGGCTCGGCGGCGCGGTTCGAGGGGATGGGCATCGAGGTCGTCCCGGCCGCCGCCCGCTTCGCCGGGCCGCAGACCCTGGCGGCCGGCGGGCGGGAGTGGCGCTTCCGGCGCTGCGTGGTCGCGGCGGGCGGGGCTCCCGTCGTGCCCGGGCTGCCGGGGCTGGAGACAATTCCCTACCTGACGGAGGAGACGATCCTCGCGCTGCAGACGGCGCCGGAACACCTGATCGTGCTCGGCGGCGGGGCCTTCGGGCTGGAGATGGCGCAGGCCCATGCCTTGCTCGGATGCCGGGTGACGCTGGTGGAGCCAGTGCGGATCGCCCTCGGTCATTCGGCGGAGTTGGCGGAAGGGCTTCTTCGCGCGCTGCGGGCGGACGGGGTGACGGTGCTGGAGGGGTATCAGGCAGCCCGGGTGGAGCATGGCGGGCCGGGCGTCATGCTGGCCCTGACGGATGGGACGCGGGTGGAGGGGTCGCATCTCCTTCTCGCCCTCGGGCGGTCGCCGGCCCTGGCGGGGCTCGACTTGGCGGCCGCCGGGGTTGCCTTCGGGCCGGGCGGGATCGCGGTCGGCCGAGGCCTTCGGAGCACGACGAACCGGCGGGTCTGGGCCGTGGGCGGGATCGCCGACGCGCCCGACGGGCGGCCGGAGGGGGCGCCGCGGGCGGGCGGGGGCGACGTGGCACTGGTGCTGCGGACGATGCTGTTCCGGCTGCCCGGCGCGGTGCCGGAGGTCGCGCCCATGCGGTCGGTGCGTACCGAGCCGGGGCTGGTGAGCCTCGGGGCCGACGCGTTCGAGGCGGAGGACGGCCGCACCGTCCGGCTGCTCCGCTGGCCGCTCGCCGATACCGGCGGCGCGGCGGCGGAGGGCGTGACGCTCGGGCTGGTGCGGTTGGTGGCGGACCGGCGCGGGCGCCTGCTGGGTGCCGGGTTGCTGGCGCCACGCGCGGCGGAGCTGGCGGGAGTGCTGGCGATGGCGGTCCAGCAGGGGATGCGGCTCGACGCCCTGGCGGAGCTCGATCTTCCCTCGCCCTCCCTTGCTGAGGCGATCCGGCAGGCGGCGCGGGAATTCTACACCCCGGTTCTGTCCTCGGCGGCCACTCGCAGGATCGTGCGGTTGACGACGCGCCTTCCCTGACTGTTTTGCAGCGCAGCAAAGGATTTTGAGATGACACGCAGCCTTGAAGGCCGGACGGCGCTCGTCACCGGCTCGACGAGCGGGATCGGTCTGGCCATCGCCCTTGCCTTCGCGCGGCAGGGCGCGCGGGTGATGCTGAACGGGCTGGGCGACCCGGCCGGGATCGCGGCGGCGCGGGCCGAGGTGGCGGCCGCCGCGGGGTCGGAGGTGCCCTTCTCCGACGCTGACCTGTCGGATCCGGCGGCGGTGCGGGCGATGTGCGCGCAGGCAGCCGCCGAGATGGGGTCGGTGGACATCCTCGTGAACAACGCAGGCATCCAGCACACGAGCCCGATCGAGGAGTTCCCGGAGGGGAAGTGGGACGCGATCCTCGCCATCAACCTCTCCTCCAACTTCCACGCCATCAAGGCGGTGCTGCCGGGGATGCGCGCGCGGGGCTGGGGGCGGATCGTCAACGTGGCCTCGGCGCACGGTCTCGTCGCGTCCCCCTTCAAGGCCGCCTACATCGCCGCGAAGCACGGGGTGGTGGGGCTGACCAAGACCGTGGCGCTGGAGGTCGCGCGGGCGCCGATCACCTGCAACGCCATCTGCCCGGGCTTCGTCCGCACCCCCCTCGCCGAGCGGCAGGTGCCGCCGCTCGCGAAGGAGCATGGCGTGTCGGAAGAGGTGGCGCTGGCCGATTACCTTCTCGCGAAGCAGCCCTCCCGGCGCTGGGTCGAGGTGGAGGAGGTGGCCGAGATGGCCGTCTATCTCTGCGGGCCGAACAGCGGGGCGGTGAACGGAGCGGCGCTGTCCATCGATGGGGGCTGGGTCGCCGCGTGAGCGGCGCTGACGAGACGCCCCGCTGGAAGGGCGAGGGGGCGGAGCCGCAGGCGGGCGGCGCGGGCGGGATCGGCGCCGCGCCTGCTGCGGGGGCGCCGCCGGGAACGATTGAGGCGGGCGCTGTGCCCGCCTCCGCCTCGGCCACCGCCGCACGCCGGTTCGACGACGCGCCGATCCCGGAGGGGCGCGTCGAGCGCCGCTCCGGCGAACGCCGCGGCAGCGGCGGCGGTGGCGCGGAGGGCATGCCGCCGATCTCCCAAGCGAATGTGTCCGCGCCGGCCATCGCGACCTCCACGGAGCCGAAGCGCCTGAACCTCGCGTTGCAGGGCGGCGGCACGCATGGCGCCTTCACCTGGGGCGTGCTGACACGGCTGCTCGAGGATGAGCGGATCGAGGTGGACGCGATCTCCGGCACCTCGGCCGGGGCGATCAACGGCGCGATGCTGGCGCAGGGCATCGCGGAGGGCGGACGCGCCGGGGCGATCGCGGCGCTCGATCGGTTCTGGCGGGAGATCGCGACGCGCCTGACCTTCAGCCCCCTGCGGAACACGCCGCCGGAGAAGCTGCTCTGGGGGTATGACCTGAGCTTCAGCGTCGCCTGGCAGACCTTCGATGCCGTGACGCGGATGCTTTCCCCGTACCAGTTCAATCCCTTCCCCATCGAGGTGAACCCGCTGCGGCGGGTGCTGGAGCGGGTGCTGGACGAGGCGCGGCTGCGGAGCGACCCGCGGGCGCCGCGGCTCTACGTCTCCGCCACCAACGTCCGCACGGGCAAGCCGCGCGTCTTCGAGCGGCACGAGGTCTCACGGGAGACGCTGCTCGCCTCCGCCTGCCTGCCGAACCTGTTCCGGGCGGTGGAGATCGACGGGGAGGCCTATTGGGATGGCGGCTATCTCGGCAATCCGGCGCTCTGGCCGCTCTATTCCAGCGGAGGACCGCCGGACATCGTCGTGGTGCAGGTGAACCCGATCACGCGGGAGGAGATCCCGAAGACGGTCTCCGACATCAACACGCGGCTGAACGAGGTCACCTTCAACGCCTCCCTCATGTACGAGATGCGGGCAATCGAGTTCGTGCAGCGCCTGGTGGACCAGGGCGCGCTGACGCCGCCGCGCTACCAGCGGCTCTTTGTCCACCTGATCGAGGACGAGGCGCGGATGCGGGAATTCGGCATGTCCACGAAATACAACGGGGACTGGGACTTTCTCTGCACCCTTCGCGACAACGGGCGGGAGGCGGCTGAGCGCTGGCTGGCGGAGAACTTCGAGGCGCTCGGGCGCCGCGACACGGTGGACCTGCGCGAGCGCTTCCTCTGAGGTGATCGGGCAGGCGTGATCGCGGTCCGTCCGGTACCGCATTGTCATTTGTTTATCTCGCTCCCAGAGAATAGGGACGCCTCCGCCAGAGAGGCCGACCTGTTCGGGAGCCTGCCGCTTGCGGTTCTATGCCCTGCTCGACCGCCTGCGGATCCCCGGCGGGGTCACGGGCAAGTTCTTCGTCGTCGCCTTCGTGGGCACGCATGTCCCGCTGCTCGCGGCCCTCGCTTATGCGATGGCGGGGCGCGATCCGGACTGGTGGCTGCTGGCGGTGGTGCTGGTCGCCACGCTCGGTGGCACGGCGCTCGCCCTGGCCGGGCTCTGGGCCCTGCTCGTGCCGCTGCGGCGGACGACGCGGGCGCTGGAAGCCTATGCGCGGGATGCCACCCTCCCGGACCTGCCGCTCGGCTCCCAGGACGAGGCCGGGCGGCTCATGCGGACCACGCAGGAGGCGCTCGTCGCCCTCGACACGGCGCTGACCGCGGCCCACGGCGCCCGGCAGGAAGCGATGGAGGCGGCGGGCCGGCGAGAGCGGGCGCTGGCCGAGGTCACGCACGAGTTGCGCACGCCGCTGAACGCCGTGCTGGGCTTCGCGGAGCTTCTCCAGATGCAGCGGCATGGGCCGCTCGGCCATCCGCGCTACGCCGAGTTCGTGACCGACATCAGCGAGGCCGGGGCGCATATGCTCTCGCTGGTGGAGAGCGTGCAGCGCTTCGCCGCCGCGCGTGGCGGGAAGGAGGCGCTGGAGCTGCGGCGAGTGGACCTCCACCGGCTCGTCGAGCGGGCGCTGCGGATCGCCCGCGGAGAGGCTGGGGCCCAGGAGATCACGCTGCTCAGCGCGATCCCCAAGGGCCTCATGGTGGCGGCCGATGAGCGGGCGCTGCTCCAGATGATCCTCAACCTCGTGAACAACGCGGTGAAATATGCGGGGCCCGGGAGCCGGGTGACCGTCACCGCGGAGCCGCGCGAGAGCGATGTGGAGGTCGCGGTGGCGGACACCGGTGCCGGCATGTCGCCGGAGGAGCTGGCCGTGGCGCTGGAGCCCTTCGGCCGCGGCGCGAGGGCGCGGGACGCGGGGGTGCGCGGGACCGGGCTGGGATTGCCCCTGGTTCGCGCCCTGGCGGAGCTGCATGGTGGGGCGCTCGCGCTGGACTCCGTCGTGGGACGCGGGACGACGGCGCGCATCCGGCTGCGCGCGGCGGCCTGATCAGGGCTCCGGCGTCAACGGCGTCAGGCAGAGCAGCCGCGCCGGGGCACCCCGGCGCAGGACGACGATCGCGTGCTGGCGGAAGCGCCGGCCGAGCCGGGCGAGGACCCGGGGATCGCAGGCGACGAGGAGCATCGGCTCCTCCCAATCCGTGCCCGGGCAGGCGAGGGCATTGCGCGAGGGAAATCGGCGCGCGGCCCTTCGCAGCCGGTCGTGATGGCGTGCGTTGCGACCCGGCGCGGTGCGGCGGGAGAAGGGGTTGAAGGCGGAGATGAGGCCGCCCTGCCTGGCGCCGAGGGCGGCCAGGGTCTCGTCGGCAGCGGCGCTGCGGCGGCCGATCCGTATCTCGGCCAAGCCTGCGCGATAACGGCTCTCGCGGTAGGCGCGGACCAGCCGCGGCGTGAGGACGGGCACGGAGTCAGGTGAGGTGGAGCGTGAGGCCCTTCAGGTAGGCGCTCTCCGGCAGCATCGGGTGGATGGGGTGGTCGGGCCCGGCGCCGGTGATCGCCAGGATGCGCGCGTCCCGACGGGCGCGCCGCACCCCCGCCAGCACCGTGTCCGCGAAGTCGCCGGGCGCGACGTGGTGGGAGCAGGACGCGATGAAGAGGATCCCGCCCGGCGCGACAAGGGAGGCGGCGAAGCGGGCGAGGCGCTCATAAGCGCGGAGGGCGGCGGGGATATCCTTGCGCGCCTTGGCGTAGGCGGGTGGGTCGGCGACCACGACGCCGAAGCTGCGGGCCTGGTCGCGCAGGCGGGCGAGGGTTTCGAGGGCGTCGCCCCGCATCGGCTCCACGGCGCCGTCCAGGCCGTTGCTGCGGGCCGTCTCCATGGCGGTCGCCAGGGCGTGATCCGACCGGTCCAGGAGCGTGACGTGACGGGCGCCGGACTTCGCGGCCTGCAAGCCGAAGCCGCCGGTGTGGCAGAAGGCGTCCAGCACCGTCTCCCCGCGGGCGAGGTTCGCAACGCGGGCGCGGTTCTCCCGCTGGTCGAAGAACCATCCGGTCTTCTGGCCGCCCAGCGGGTCCACGGCGAAGGTGACACCGCCCTCCTCCACCCTGCCCGTCGGGTCGGTGCCGTGCAGCAGGGTGGCGGTCTCGGGCAGGCCCTCCAGGGCGCGCACGCTGGAATCGTTGCGGGCCACCACGGCGCGCGGGGCGACCAGGGTCTCGAGCGCTCGCAGGATGGCGGGCGTCGCCGCTTCCATCCCGGCAGTGTTGGCCTGGAGGGTGATCAGGTCGCCATAGCGATCGAGCACGAGACCGGGCAGGCCGTCCGCCTCCGCATGGGTGAGCCGGTAGTGGGGCGTCGCGAAGAGCCGCGTGCGAAGCGCAAGGCATTCAGCGATGCGCGCCGTCCAGAAGGCGTCGTCCAGCAGCTCGGCCGGATCGCGCGAGAGGCGGCGGGCCGCGATGAGGGTGTGCGGGTTGAAGTGGTGGACGCCGTAGGGAGCGCCGTCCGGGCCCTCGATCCGGACCGGCGTGCCCGGCGACAGGGCACGGGCGTCCGGAGCCATCGCGATCTCGTTCGAGAAGACCCAGGGATGGCCGGCGGCGGCGCGGCGGTCGCGGCCAGGCAGCAGGCGGAGGGTGGGGCGGTCGGGCATGGGGGCGGGGAGATAGCCCGGCCGCGCGGCCTACTCCACCGGCATCACGCGGGCATCGCGCGGGGTGAGCGCCCTGCCCTCCCCCAGCGCCCAGTCCGCGATCTCCTCGCGCCTGGCGAACCAGACGCCAGGATGGGTGGCGGCCCAGGCGAGGAAGGCCTCCGCGCTGCGCATCATGGCGGGGTGGCCGGCGACGAAGTCGTGCAGCGGGACGCTCATCATGCGGCGGCGGGCGGCCGCCTCCTCGTACAGCGTCTCGAACTCCTGGCGGAGCATCTGCTCGTAGTCCCCGAGGGACCGCTGCCGGTTCTCGAAGAAGTTCAGGTCGTTCACGTGGCCCATGTAGGGGACGAGGCAGAAATCCTTGTCGCCGTTCACCGTCTCGATCCAGGGCTCGTCGCGGCTGCGGTCGTCGATCGAGTAGGTCAGGCCGAGTTCCTGAAGGAGCGCGTTGGTGTTCACGCTCGCCTGCAGGCCCTGGGCGTTGAAGCCTTTCGGCCAGCGGCCGGTGACGCGGCGGAGGGTCTCGAAGCCGTGGCGGAGGAAGTCGCGCTCCTGGTCCCGGCCCATCCAGTGGGTGGAGACGTGCAGCCGGCCGCGGCCGCCGCCCTCATGGCCGCGCGCGACGATCTCCCGCGCGAGCTCGGGATGGCGCTCGATGCTGGCGCCGATCATGAAAGAGGAGACCTTCACGCCGCGGCGGTCGAACATGTCGAGCAGGCGGGGAATGCCCTCGAGCGCGCCGTAGGTGCGGTTCTGGATCGCGGGGAAGTTCGGGAAGCGTCCCCCGCCCGGGCCGGGCTGCCATCCCGTCGCCTGTCCGCCATCGGCCTCGAACATCATGCAGATCGAGACGGCGAGGCGGGCGCCGTTGGGCCAGAACGGCCCCACCGGGCGCGGGGACCGCTGGGCGAGGGCGGGGGCGGCCAGGGGCGCCGCCAGGGCCGCGGCGAGTAGGGACCGGCGGGTCGGAGGGGTCGGGATCACTGCGGCAACTCCCTTCGTTTCCGGGTCGAGCTTTGCACCGCCAGCAGGATGCCCGCGAGGGTGAGGGCGAGGGCGATGGCCTGGCGGGTTCCGAAAGGCTCGCCCAGCCAGGCGGAGGCGGAGAGGACGCCGATGATCGGCGTGGCAAGGGTGCCGATGGTCGCCACGCCGGCCGGGAGCACCGCGAGCGCGCTGAACCAGGTCAGGTAGCAGAGGCAGAGCGGGATCGCCGCCATGTAGAGGAAGGCAGCCCAGCCGGCCGTGGACAGGGTGGCAGGCGAGAAGCTCTCGAGGAACGGGGAGGCGATGGCGAGCGGCAGGCAACCCAGCCCCACCTGCCAGGCCGTCGCGGCCACCGGGTTCATGGGCAGAGGGCGTCGCTTGAAGGCTACGGTCCCGTAGGCGAAGAGGATTGCGCCGGAGAGGATGATGGCGACGCCGGGCAGCTTCGATTCATCCACCTCGAAACCGCGCGCGGTGATCAGGATCGCCACGCCGGCGAGGCCGAGC
Organism: Muricoccus radiodurans; assembly: GCF_050154705.1. Taxonomy (GTDB): domain Bacteria; phylum Pseudomonadota; class Alphaproteobacteria; order Acetobacterales; family Acetobacteraceae; genus Roseomonas; species Roseomonas radiodurans. The sequence goes on from NZ_CP189561.1 coordinate 1,099,491, forward strand.
GCGAGGGCGAGGATGCGCGCGAAGGTCGGCCGCTCTCCGAGGACCGGCCAGGCCATGAGGGCGGTCCAGGCGGGCATGGTGTAGCAGATAATCGCCCCCTCCCCGGCCCCGACGTAGCGCAGGCCGATCGTGGCGAGCCCCATCCAGGCGGTGACGTTGAGGAGGGAGGCGATGACGAGCCGGCCGAACTGGCCCGCCGGGACCGCCAGCGGGCGGCCGCGGGAGGCCGCGAAGGTGGCCAGGGCCAGGGCCGCCAGCACCCCGGCGTAGCCCCGCGCCGCGAGAGGCGGCATCTCGGTCAGGAGCGACTTCAGGATCGGCCAGTTCAGCCCCCAGCCAATCGCGGTGACCGAGAGGTAGAAGAGACCGAGGCGCCGATGTCCGCGGGCGGCCGAGGATCCGTCAATCGAGATAGTCCGGCTCCTCGCGGGCGAGGATGCGCTTGACGCTCTCGAGGTGGAGGCGCGCGCTCTCGTCGCCGCCGCCCCGCATCTGGGCGTAGGTGCGCTCCGCGACGTCCGTCGCGACGGGCTTCAGTGGCCGGCCGGTGGCGAAGGCCAGGCGCTGCACCTCGGCCGCGCGCTCGAGGTAGTAGAGATCGTCCCAGGCCTCCGCGATGGAGGGGCCGACGACCATCACGCCGTGGTTCTTCAGGAAGACCACGTCCGCCTCCCCCATGGCGGCGGCAATGCGGTCACCCTCCGCGCTGTCCAGGGCAAGGCCGTTGTAGTCCTCGTCCACGGCGGTGCGGCCGTAGAACTTCAGCGCGGTCTGGCCGGCCCAGACGAGCGGCGGGCCTTCCAGCATCGAGAGCGCGGTCGCGTTCGGCATGTGCGTGTGGAAGGCGGCGGCGGCGCGGGGATGCCGCAGGTGCAGGCGGGCGTGGATGTAGAAGGCGGTCGCCTCAGGCACGCCCTCCCCCGCCAGGACCTGGCCGTCGAAATCGGTGATGAGCAGGCGGGACGCGGTGATCTCGGCGAAGGACCAGCCGTAGGGATTCACCAGCATCAGGTCCGGCCGGCCGGGGACGAGGGCGGAGAAGTGGTTGCAGATGCCCTCCTGCAGGCCGAGCCGGGCGGCCATGCGGAAGCAGGCCGCGAGGTCCACGCGCGCCTGGCGGATCGCGTCCGTGTCCAGGTCGCTGTTGCGCAGGATCGGCGGGGCGGAGGAAAGGGACTGGGCCATCGTGGCGTTCCGGCGGGGAGAGTCGCAGGGTCGCCCCGTGGCGCGCGGATCGCAAGGCACTCGCCCCCGGCGCGAGGCCCGGGGCCGCATGGTTCAGGCCGGGCGTGGTGCCAGCGCACGCCCACGGTTGATGGCGAGGGCAAGGAGCGCTGCGATGAGGCAGGCCGCGCCGGCCGTGTAGAAGGCCGGAAGGTAGCTCGCCAGCGCATCGCGGCTGAGGCCGGCGCCAAGGGCCGCGGTGGCGGCGCCGAGCTGGTGGCCGGTGAAGACCCAGCCGAAGACGAGCGGCGCCTTCTCCCGCCCGAAGGACTGGCCGGCGAGCTTCACGGTCGGCGGGACCGTGGCAATCCAATCCAGGCCATAGAAGATCGCGAAGACGGACAAGCCGTAGAGGGAGAAGGTGCTCATCGGCAGGAAGAGGAGCGAGAGGCCCCGCAGGCCGTAGTACCAGAAGAGCAGCTTGCGGTTGTCGTAGCGGTCGGACAGCCAGCCGGAGGCGATGGTGCCGACGAAGTCGAAGATGCCCATCATCGCCAGCACCGACGCGGCCTGGACCTCCGCCATGCCGAAGTCGCTGCAGAGCGGGATGAAGTGGGTCTGGATGAGGCCGTTCGTCGAGAGGCCGCAGATGAAGAAGGTGGCGAAGAGGATCCAGAAGGCCGGGGATTGCGACGCCTCGGAGAGGGTGGCGAAGGCGGTGCGGACGGGGTTCGCGGCCGGGGTCGGCGGGACGGCCGGCTTCGTGCCGGGGGCGGCGCCATAGGGGGCGAGGCCCAGCTCCTCCGGGCGGTCGCGGCCGAGGAGGAGCATCAGGACGCCGCCCGCGGCGCAGGCGAGGAGGCCGGGGACCATCGCGGTCCGCCAGCCCTCGTTCTGGGCAAGCCAGGCGGCGAGCGGCAGGAAGGCGAGCTGGCCCGTGGCGTTCGCCGCCGTGAGCATCCCGAGGACGAGGCCGCGGCGCTCCGCGAACCATCGGTTGGCGACGGTGGCGCCGAGGACGAGGGCGGTCATGCCCGTGCCGAGGCCGGTCAGCACGCCCCAGGTGAGCCAGAGCTGCCAGACCTCCGTCATGACCGCGGAGAGGAGGATCCCGGCGACGACGAGGGACAGCGCGATGGCGACCGCGCGGCGCAGGCCGTAGCGCTGAAGGATCGCGGCGGCGAAGGGCGCCATCAGCCCGAAGAGGAGGAGGCGGAGCGCGAGGGCGCCGGAGATGCTGCCGGTCTCCCAGCCGAACTCGCGCTGCACGGGCAGGAGAAGCGCGCCGAGGATGCCCAGGGCCCCTGCCGAGGCGAGGGAGACGAGGAAGGTGAGCGCGACCATCACCCAGCCGTAGTGGATGCCGCGCCGGGCGAGACGTGCGGAAAGGGAGGCGGCCAGCATGCACGGATCTCCGGGCCGGGACGCCGCCGGTTGCGGGCGGGGCGCGTCGGGGCCATGTTTGATGATGATCGTCATCGGAATAGATGACGCGCGTCATCTAAAGTCAATGGGAGTCTCCGGACATGGCGCGATCCTCGCGGGAGCAGGTGGCGCAGAACCGGCAGGCGGTGCTGGAGACGGCGTCCCGCCTGTTCAAGGAGCGCGGGATCGAGGGCGTGAGCGTGGCCGAGGTGATGGGCGCGGCGGGCCTGACCCATGGCGGGTTCTACGGGCATTTCCCCTCGAAGGAGGCGCTGGCAGCGGAGGCCTGCGAGCAGTCCTTCGCGCGTGTGGCGGCGCGATGGGAGGCGCTGGGCGACACGCCCGGGGCGCTGCAGGAGGCGGTCCGCCACTATCTCGGCGCGGCCAACTGCCGCGAGCCGGGCCGTGGTTGCCCGGCGCCGGCCCTGGCGGCGGAGGCCGCCCGGGATGCGCCAGATGGTCCGTTGCGGCGGGCCTTCACCCTCGGGATGCGCGGGATGGCGGCGGGGCTGGAGCGGATGCTGCCGGGCTCGGTGGCCCGGCGCAGGCGGCGGCAGCGGGCGCTGGCGGCGCTCGCCACGCTGGTCGGTGCCGTGCTGCTCGCCCGCGCGGTCGGCGACGACCCATTGGGCGAGGAGATGCTCGCGGCCGTGCAGGCGGAGCTTGCGGGATGAGCGGGCTTGGTCGGGGCCGGCCTCGGTGGAAGAATCCGCGCTCTCTCGGTCGCAGGAGGATCGCGTGATCCGCGTCCACCACCTCGAAGCCTCGCGGTCGCACCGGGTGCTCTGGCTGCTGGAGGAGCTCGGCCTGCCCTACGAGGTCATCCGCTACGCGCGGGACCCGGTGACGATGGCGGCGCCACCCTCGCTGCGCGCGGTCCACCCGCTCGGCAAGTCGCCGGTGGTGGAGGATGGCGGGGAGGTGCTGGCCGAGTCCGGGGCCATCCTGGAGACGCTGCTCGACCGCCATGACCTGACGGGCAGGCTGCGGCCGGCGGCGGGGAGCGCGGCGCACCGCCGCTATCTGCACTGGATGCACTTCGCGGAGGGGTCGGTCATGCCGCCCCTGCTGGTGAAGCTGTATCTCTCGCGGCTGGGGCCGGCGGGGGCGGCCGCGCTGCCGCGGGTGGACGGGCAGATCGCCGACAACCTCGACTACATGGAGGCGGTTCTGGCCGAGGCGCCATTCTTCGCCGGAGAGGCGTTCTCGGCAGCGGATATCCAGATGGGGTACCCGATGGAGGCGAGCGCGGCGCGGGGCGGGTTGAGCGAATCCCGGCCCCGGCTGTGGGACTGGCTCGCGCGGATGCGGGCGCGCCCGGCCTGGCAGCGCGCGATTGAGCGGGGCGGGCGCTTGTCCCTGCCGCGCTGACGGCGCGCGGCGCCGGGGTTGCCGGGCGGGCCGCACCGCGCAAGATCGCCCCACAGCATCGGGCCAGGGACATGTCGGGGACCAACCAGCGCATTGACGGGCAGCGCCTTTGGGACGCGCTGATGGAGATGGCGGCCATCGGCGCCACCCCGAAGGGCGGCGTGAAGCGGCTGACCCTGACCGAGGTGGACCGGGCCGGCCGGGATCGGTTCACGGAGCTCTGCCAGGCCGTGGGCCTGACGGTGCGGGTGGACGCGATGGGGAACATGTTCGCGCGCCGGCCGGGGCGCGATCCGTCCCGGCTGCCGGTGCTGTTTGGCAGCCACCTGGACAGCCAGCCCACCGGCGGGAAGTTCGACGGCGCGCTCGGCGTCATCGCGGGGCTGGAGGTGATGCGGACACTGCACGGGCTGGGCATCGAGACCGAGGCGCCGCTGGAATTGGTGAACTGGACGGACGAGGAGGGCAGCCGCTTCGGGCACTCGCTGATGGGCAGCGGCGTCTGGGCGGGGGTCTACGAGCAGGACAAGGCCTATGCGCTGCGGGACGGCGACGGGGTGACGGTGTCCGAGGCGCTGGACGGAATCGGGTACAAGGGCGAGCACCCCGCCGCCCCCTTCCCCGCCGATTCCTACTTCGAGCTGCACATCGAGCAGGGGCCGATTCTCGAGCGCGAGGGGAAGAGCATCGGCATCGTCACCGGGGCGCAGGCGCAGGTCTGGTACGACGCCGTCATCACGGGCCAGGACGCCCATGCCGGGACGACGCCTCCCTCGACGCGGCGAGACGCGCTGCTGGGCGCGGCGCGGATCGTGGAGCTGGTCGATTCGATCATGCGGTCGCGGGGAGAGGATGGGCGCGGGACGGTCGGGCGCCTCTCCGTGCTGCCGAACTCCTGCAACGTGATCCCCGGGGAGGTGCGGTTCTCCGTGGAGTTCCGCCATCCCTCCGGCGCCGAGATCGAGGGAATCGCGGAGAGCTTCCCGGTGCAGGCCTCGCGCATCGCGCACGAACTAGGCCTGACCCTGGAACTGACGGAGCTGTTCCGCATCCCCGCCCAGCCCTTCGACCCTGATTGCGTGCGGCTGGTGCGGGAGGCGGCGGCGCGGCTGGGCCTGCCGGCGCGGGAGATCATCTCCGGCGCGGGGCATGACGCGGTCTATGTCGCGCGCCGCGTGCCGACGGCGATGATCTTCACGCCGTGCAAGGACGGGCTCTCGCATAACGAGGCGGAGAGCATCCTGCCGGAGGAGGCGGAGGCCGGGTGCCAAGTGCTGCTCGAGGCCGTGGTGGCGCGGGCGAACGCGCCGCGCTGACGCCGGAGCCGGCCGGCGGCGGACCGGGCCACCGGCGAGGGAGCCTTCGGCGCCGGGAACTCTCCCCGGCGCCCCTCAACCGGCCGCGAGGCGGCGCTCCACGAATTCGAGCCGGTCCTGGCCCCAGAAGAGGTCCTCGCCGATGACGTAGGTCGGCGCGCCGAAGACGCCGCGGGTGAGGGCGGCCTCGCTGTCGGCCGTGCGCATGGCGGCCCAGCGGGGTTCGGCGCCGAGGGCGAGCAGCGAGTCAGCCTCGAGGCCCAGCCCGGTCATGAGGCGGGCGAGGGTCGCGGGGTCGGCGACGTCCTCCTCCTCCTGCCAGACGGCGCGCATCAGCCGGTGGGCCAGCGCGATCGCGGGCGCGTCGCCGACGGTCTCGCGCAGGGCGATGACGCAGGCCGCCGCCCGCGACTCGTCGAACGGAGAGAAGCGGGGGCGGAGGTTGATCGGGATGCCGAGGTGGTCGCGCCAGCGGGCGAGTTCCTGCATCCGGTAGGCCTGGCGCTGCGGAGATCGGCGCGGAAGCGGTAGCCCGCCGGAAGCCGGGAAGATCGTGCCGCCGAAATCCACGGGCCAGAGCCGCAGCGTGGCGCCGTGCCGGGCAGTCAACGCCTCGATCCGCGCGGCGCCGAGATGCGCCCAGGGGGAGTTGAGGGACACGTAGGCATCCACGTGCATCGGGCTCGGGCTCCCGGGCTAGTCGCTGGGAACGAGGACATCGGCCGGCACGGCGCGGCCGAAGAGCCAGCCCTGCATCACCGTGCAGCCCTCCTGGATCAGCGCCTCGGCCTGCTCCTCGGTCTCGACGCCCTCTGCGAGCAGGGGGATCTCCATGCCGTGGGCGAGCGCGGCGACGGCCTTGAGGATGGCGCGCTCCCGCGCGCCACCGGGCAGGCCGGCGACGATGGAGCGGTCGAGCTTCACCTGGTCCACGGGAAGCCGCAACAAGTGGGCGAGCGCGGAGAGGCCGCCGCCGAAGTCGTCGAGCGAAAGCCGGACCCCCTCCCCGATCAGCTCGTGCAGGACCGGGGCGATGGCGTCGAGGTCGCGGGCCGCGACGTCCTCGGGGATCTCCACCTCCAGCTCGTCCGGGTGGACGGAGTGGCGCGCGAGGGTCGCCATCACCTGGGCCGGGAAGGCCTGATCCTTCAGCGTGGCGGGCGAGATGTTCACGCCGACCACAGCAGGGCTGTCAGCCTTGCCGTGCCAGGCACGCTTCTGGCGCAAGGCGGTATCGAGCACCCAGGCGTCGATCTGGGGCATCAGGCCGGCCTCCATCGCCTCCGGCAGGAACTCGGCCGGGGAGACGGCGCTGCCGCCGGGGCCGCCGGGCCAGCGGAGCAGGGCCTCCGCGCCACGAAGCTTTCGGGTCCGCGCATCCACCTGTGGCTGCCAGACGAGCTGGAAGGCCCCCTTCCCCACCGCCTCGACGAGCTGGCTGCGAAGGGCGAGGCGGCGGGCGACGCGCTCCCCGAGCGCGGCGGTGTAGGGAATGATCGAGTTGCCGCCCTCCCGCTTCGACTGCGCGAGGGCGAGCGCGGCGGCGCGGTGGAGGTGCTCCGGGTCCTTCCCGTCGGCCGGCGCCTGGGCATGGCCGATGCTCGCCTGGATCGGCGAGGGTCCGGCGCCGAGGTCGAGCGGCGCGGCGAGGGCGCGCTTCATGCGTCCCGCGACGGCACCGGCGGAGGGCGCCGTTCGAGCGCCGGGAGCGATCACCGCGAACTCGTCACCGCCGATGCGGAAGACCTCGTCGCCCGGGCGGGTCTGGCCGCGCATCCGGCGCGCCGCCTCCCGTAGGAGATTGTCGCCGGCCGTCTGGCCGAGGCGGTCGTTGATCGCGCGCACGCCCATCATGTCGAGAAGGAGGAGCGACCCGCCTTCCGTCGAGGTGGTGAGCTGGGAAAGGGCCTGCTGGAAGCGGAACCGGTTGGGCAGGCCGGTCAGCGGGTCGTGCCAGGCGAAGTGCGCCGCCTGGGCCTGCGCGACATGCAGGCCGGAGACGTCCATGAGGGTCAGCACCGCTTCCTTGCCGCCCGATTCCCCGGTCAGCCAGGGCGAGGCCACGAGGATCACCCGGCGCTCGCTGCCCGAGCCGTCGGGCATCGGCAGCACGGCTTCCACCTCCTGGCCCGGGGGCAGGCCGAAGGGGCCGCCATCATGGGTCTGGCCGAGCTGATAGAGGCCGGACCCCAGCAGGTTCGCGGGCAGTGTTCCGCCGAACATCGCGGCCAGGCGCTGGTTGCCGGCCAGCGTCCGGCCGCCGGCGTCCAGGTGCCAGATCCCGGCGGGCACGTTATCGAAGATGGCGCGGGCGCGCATATCCCGGGCGCGGGCCTCGGTCACGTCGAGCGCGAAGCGCGCGACCTCGCCGCCCGCCAGTCGCCGCTTGGTGACGCGAAGGGCGCGGCCGCCGGGGACCGTGACGTCGAACTCGCCGAGATCATCGTCCTCGTGCACCGCGAGGCGGCGGGCGACCAGCCCGGCCGCGTCCGGCTCACCCGCATGGGCGCGCGCGAGCACGTCGTCGAGGCGGGGGATGCCGCCGGGCAGGCCGGAGCGGTGGATCGCGGCATAGGCCGGGCTGTGGTCCAGAAGGGTGCGATCGGGGCCGTAGATGGCGTAGGCAAGGCTCGTCTTCTCCACGGCCTCCCGCAGCAGGTCGGCCTGATGCAGCGCGGGCTGGCGCCGGAGGACCGTGACGACGACGCCCGCTCCGAGCAAGAGGAGAAGCGCCAGGGCGACGGGCAGCGCCTGCGCCGGGGGAAGCAGAACCGCCGCTGCGCCCGCCATCAGCACGCACGTCATCACCGGCAGCGCGGCGCGAAGGACGGAGCGTCCGAGGCGGCTCTGAGATGGTGAGGGCGGCGTCAAAAAGGCGTTGCCTCCATGTCGCCCGCGTGTCTGTCCCTTATGGCGACGGCGCGGGGATGCGTGGGACCGGGAAGGGGCCCGACGGGTGTCGGGAGGTCAATCCAAAACCTTGCTCACGACTCGGCCATTAACCGGAAAGATAAGTTGAGTCCGGTATGTGTGACAAGTCTCGTTTTTATAGACGCGTTTTCGTTCCATGCACAACCGAACGCGGGAGAGGGCGAAGGGTTGGCACCGAAAGGGGGTGCCTCTATAGCGCGCCGCATCGGACCCGCTCGGGCGCCCTTCCGGAGATCCAATTGGCCACCACGGAACCCGACAGCACGCCGCCCTCTCCCAGCCGCAGTCCCGCGCTGATCGCGCAGGAGGCGCTGCTCGCGCGGCCGGTGACCCCGGCGCGGCGGATGGCCGACGCGATCCGGGCCCTGGCGATCGACGCGGTCGAGGCGGCGAAGTCCGGCCACCCCGGCATGCCGATGGGCATGGCCGACGCGGCCACGGTTCTGTTCAGCCGTTTCCTGAAGCACGACGTCTCCGACCCCCGCTGGCCGGACCGGGACCGCTTCGTGCTGAGCGCGGGGCACGGGTCCATGCTGCTCTACGCATGGCTGCACCTGTCCGGCCATGCGGGGATGGGGATCGAGGAGATCCGCCGGTTCCGGCAGCTCCACTCCCCCGCCGCCGGTCACCCGGAGGTGACGGAGCACCCGGGCATCGAGATGACGACCGGGCCGCTCGGCCAGGGCATCTCGACCGCGGTGGGCATGGCGCTCGCGGAGCGGCACCTCGCGGCGCGCTTCGGCAAGAGCCTCGTCGACCACCGGACCTGGGTCATCGCCAGCGACGGCGACCTGCAGGAGGGGATCTCCCACGAGGCGGCCGCCATCGCCGGCCATCTGCAGCTGAACCGGCTGACGGTTCTGTGGGACGACAACCACATCTCGATCGACGGAGACACGGCGCTCTCGGTCAGCGAGGACACGCTCGCCCGCTTCCGCGCCTATGGCTGGGCGACCCGTTCGGTGGACGGGCACGACCACGAGGCGGTGGCGGCCGCGCTGCTGGCCGCCACGAAGTCCCGCAAGCCGACCATCATCGCCTGCCGCACCATCATCGGCTTCTCCGCGCCGAAGAAGGCGGGAACGGCGGGGAGCCACGGCGCGCCGCTCGGGCCGGAGGAGGCCGCGGCGGCCAAGGCGGCGCTGGGCTGGGACTCCCCGGCCTTCGAGGTGCCGGACGACATCCGCGAGATGTGGGAGACCGCCGGCAAACGCGGGGGCGGCACGCGGCGGTCCTGGCTGAAGCGGCTGGCGAAGCACCCGCAACGGGCCGACTTCGAGCGCGCGATGGCCGGCAGGCTGCCGGAGAACTGGGCCGCCCCGCTCGCGGAGTGGCGGGCGAAGATCGCCGCGGACCGGCCGAAGATCGCGACCCGGGTGGCGGGCCAGAAGGCGTTGGAGGCCCTCGTGCCGGCCGTGCCGGAGATGATCGGCGGCTCGGCCGACCTGACGGGGTCCAACAACACCAACGTCAAGGGCGTGCCGGCGGTGGCGCCCGATTCCTTCGGCGGGCGCTTCGTCCACTGGGGAATCCGGGAGCACGGCATGGCGGCCGCCATGAACGGCATGGCGCTGCACGGGGGCATCATCCCCTACTCCGGCACCTTCCTCGTCTTCTCCGACTATATGCGGCCGTCGATCCGGCTGGCCGCGCTGATGCGGCAGCGGGTGGTGCACGTCCTGACGCATGACAGCATCGGCCTGGGCGAGGATGGGCCGACGCACCAGCCGGTGGAGCACCTGGCGGCGCTGCGGGTCATCCCGAACCTGCACGTCTTCCGCCCGGCGGACGCGATGGAGACGGCCGAGGCCTGGGAGCTGGCGCTGCGCCGCGCGGACGGTCCGAGCGTGCTGGCACTGTCCCGCCAGAACCTGCCGACGCTGCGGGACGAGGCGGGGGAGAACCGTTCCGCCCGCGGCGGCTACGTGCTGGCGGAAGCCTCGGGCGAGCGTCGCGCGACGCTGATCGCGACCGGCTCCGAGGTGATGATCGCGATGGCCGCACGGGAGATGCTGGAGGCGGAGGGCGTGCCGACCGCCGTGGTGTCCCTCCCCTGCTGGGAGCTCTTCGCGCTGCAGGACCCGTCCTGGCATGACTCGGTGCTGGGGACGGCATTGCGGGTCGGGATCGAGGCCGCGCTGCCCTTCGGCTGGGAACGCTGGATCGGCAGCGACGGGATCTTCGTCGGCATGTCCGGCTTCGGCGCCAGCGCACCGGCGGACGACCTGTACAAGCACTTCGGCATCACCGCGGATGCCGTTGCGGCGGCGGTGCGGCGACGGCTCGGGAGTAACGCACCGGGAGTGGCGGCTTGAGGGCCGCGGCGGCGCTGCTGGTCCTGTTGGCCGCGGCGCCGGCCGCCGCGCAGCCGACCGCGCCCCAGATCATGCGGATGGAGCGGGAGGCGAACACCCGCTGCCGCGGCGGCTCCGGCGACCAGCCGGAGACGCAGAAGTCGTGCGGCGAGCGGGACGCCTATGCCCGCGTGCTGAACATGATGAACTGGTGCTTCGGTCGGCGCGGCCAGGTCGCCGCCGCCCACCAATGGCACCGCTGCGGGGCGGATTCGCTTCGCGCCAACTGATCCAACCGAGGGGATGAGAGACATGGCCGTCAAGGTCGCGATCAACGGGTTCGGGCGCATCGGCCGCCTGGTGCTGCGGGCGGCGATGGAGAGCGGACGCGACGACGTCGAGTTCACCCACATCAACGACCTCGGCTCCGTCGAGGCGAACGCGCACCTCTTCCGCTATGATAGCGTCCACGGCCGCTTCCCCGGCGAGGTGCGCGTCGAGGGCGACACGATCATCATCTCCGCGAACGGCCGCACCCACGCGCCGATCAAGGTGACGGCCGAGCGCGACCCGACGAAGCTGCCCTGGCAGGGGGTGGACGTCGCGGCCGAGTGCACCGGCATCTTCACCAACTCCGACAAGGCGGCGCTGCTGCTGCAGTCCGGAGCCCGCAAGGTGCTGGTCTCCGCGCCGGTGACCTGGGCCGAGGCGCATTCCGACAGCTCGGCCCAGGCCACGATCGTCTATGGCGTGAACCATGAGACTCTGAAGCCGAGCCACCAGATCGTCTCCAACGCCTCCTGCACCACCAACTGCCTCGCGCCCATCGCGAAGGTGCTGCACGACACCTACGGCATCCTGCGCGGCTACATGGTCACCATCCACGCCTATACGGGTGACCAGAACACGGTGGATACGCTGCACAAGGACCTGCACCGGGCGCGGGCCGCGGCCGTCTCGGCGATCCCGACCTCCACCGGCGCGGCGAAGGCCGTCGGGCTCGTGCTGCCGGAGCTGAAGGGCAAGCTGGACGGAACCGCCATCCGCATCCCGACGCCGAACGTCTCGCTCGTCTCGCTCGACTTCGTGCCGGCGAAGACGGAGGGGCTGACCAAGGAGGCCATCAACGCCGTGATGAAGGCGGCGTCCGAGAGCGGGCCTCTGAAGGGCATCCTCGGCTACAACACGGCCCCGCTGGTGTCGGTAGACTTCAACCACGACCCGCATTCCTCCACCTTCGATGCCACGCAGACGCAGGTGGTGGATGGCGGGCTCGTGCGGGTGATGGCCTGGTACGACAACGAGTGGGGCTTCTCGAATCGCATGAGCGACACCGCCGCCTATTACGGCAAGCTCTGAGATGGGTGGGGGGCGGCGAACGCCCCCTACCCTGCCCGCCTGACCGCCCCTGAAGGACCGAAAATGGCCAAGTTCCGCACCCTCGACGAGCTGGACGCCAGGGGGAAGCGCGTGCTGCTGCGCGCCGACCTGAACGTGCCGGTGCGGGACGGGCAGATCACCGACCGCACGCGGATCGAGCGGCTCTGCCCCACCATCCGGGAACTGTCGGACAAGGGGGCGCGGGTGGTCCTCCTGTCCCACTTCGACCGTCCCAAGGGGAAGCGGGTACCGGAGATGTCGCTGCGGCCGTTGGCGGAGGCGATCGGCTCCGCGATCGGACGGCCGGTGGCCTTCGCGGAGGACTGCGTCGGGCCGGAGGCGGAGGCGGCGGTCGCGAAGCTGGCGGATGGCGACGTGCTGCTGCTGGAGAACACGCGGTATCACGCCGGGGAGGAGAAGAACGACCCGGCGCTCTCGGCCGAGCTGGCGAAGCTCGGCGATGCCTATGTGAACGATGCCTTCTCCGCGGCGCACCGGGCCCATTCCAGCACCGAGGGCGTGGCGCGGCTGCTGCCGTCCTATGCCGGGCGGCTCATGGAGCAGGAACTGAAGGCGCTGGAGGCGGCGCTCGGCAATCCCGCGCGGCCGGTGGTGGCGATCGTCGGCGGGGCGAAGGTGTCCACGAAGCTTGACCTGCTGGGCAATCTCTCCCGGAAGGTCGATGTCCTCGTGATCGGCGGGGCCATGGCCAATACCTTCCTCGCGGCCCAGGGACACGACATGGGCAAGTCGCTGCAGGAGGCGGAGATGCACGACACGGCCCGTCGCATCCTGGAAGAGGCGCGGACCGCGAATTGCGAGGTGCTGCTGCCACGGGACCTCGTTGTGGCTGCCGAGTTCAAACCGCATCCGGCCACCCGCACCGTGACGGTGGACCGCGTGCCCTCCGACATGATGGCGCTGGATGTCGGGCCGGAGACGGTGGACGTGATCGAGGACCGGCTCCGGAAGGCGTCCACCCTTGTCTGGAACGGGCCGCTCGGCGCCTTCGAGACGCCGCCCTTCGACGCGGCGACCGTGGCGGTGGCCGAGAGCGTGGCCGGGCTGACCCAGTCCGCCGGGCTGAAGTCGATCGGCGGCGGCGGCGACACCGTGGCCGCCCTGCGCCACGCCGGCGTGGCGGAGCGGATGACCTATGTCTCGGCCGCCGGGGGCGCGTTCCTGGAGTGGCTCGAGGGTAAGACCCTGCCGGGCGTGGCGGCGCTCGAGACGGCCTGAGGCCCGAACCCGCTCGAGCCGCGGACCCGCCTGGGGCAGGCTGGCCGCGGCCTTCGGGGGGCCGGAGGATCGTGGTGTTTCGGGTCGGTGTGCTGGTCGCCCTGATAGCGGCAGGCAGCGGCATCGTGCTGTCTCAGACCGGGGGTTCCTTGCCGGCGCCCACGCCGCCGGTGGTGGCCCCGTCTCCCTCCGGATCGGCGCAGACCACCCCCGCGCCGACGCGCCGGGGCTGTGAACGGACCCCGCCCTCCCCCACTTCTTGAGTCGCCCTGGCCGGCGTGCCACGCCGGCGCCACATTTCGTGACCGGGCATCAACTTGGCCGGCGCGGCGGCGTTGCCGTGCCGTGCCGACCATCCGGATGCCCGATGTGACGATCCCCCGCCCCCTCTCCAGCAACCTGCATCGCGGCACGGTGCTCGTGCTCCTGGGCGCCCTGGCCCTCGCCGGGCCGGGCCTGGCACAGGGAGCGCCGCCCCAGGCGCCCCAGCCCAACCGGCAGGACGCGCCGGACCTCTGGTTCGACCCGACCCAGCTTCCGTCTTTCACGGGAACAGTGGAGCGCTATCTCGTGAATCCGCGGGGCGAGACGGACGCGCTGCTCTTCCGGGAGGGGGTGCAGGTGTCGTTCCCGCCCGACATCGCCCAGGGGGTGCGGGAGGCGGCGCCGGCCGGCCGGCCCCTGACCATATGGGGCATCCGGTCCCGGCGGGCGCCGGTCGTGACGATGCTCGCCTTCGCCCCGAACGGAGAAACGACCCCGGTGGTGGTGGACCGCTTCTACTGGCGCATCTGGGGCCGCGGACAGGGCGACCGGGCCGCGCGGATCACGGTGCAGGGGGTCGTGAGGACCCCCTATTTCGCGCCGCAAGGCGAGGTGGCCGGCGCCGTGCTGGAGGACGGGGCGGTGATCATGCTGCCGCGCGGCGCCGCGGCGAGCGACGCGCTCCGGGACCTGCTCAAGCCCGGCGCCCGCATCTCGGCCGAAGGCATGGGCTACCAGGGCGATGACGGCCGCGCCGTTGCCGCCGAGCAGCTTGGCGAGGCCCCTGACTCGATGAGGCCGGTCCCAAGACCGGAGGCGCCAGCACAGCAACCCAACCAGCCCGCGCGGAGCCGCTGAACGATGCCCGCGACGAACGACGCCGCGCTGGCCGACGACGTGCCGACCGAGGGGTTCATGCGCCGGTTCTGGCGCTTGGCGAAGGGCTACTATGCCGGGGAGGAGAAGCGCTCGGCCTGGATGCTGACCGCTGGGGTAATCGGGCTGACGCTGCTGCAGATCTACATCCAGGTCCGCTTCAACCTGTGGAATCGCGACTTCTTCAATGCGCTGGAGAGCCGCGACCGCGCGGCCTTCTTCGGGCAGATGGGGACCTTCCTCATCCTCTGCATCGCCAGCATGGTCGTGGCGGTGTTCCAGCTCTACGTGCGGCAGCTGCTGCAGTTGAACTGGCGGCGCTGGCTCGTATTCCGGCTCCAGTCCCGGTGGCTGGAGAACAGCCGGCACTACCAGATGAACTTCCTGCCCGGCAGCGCCGACAACCCGGACCAGCGCATCAGCGAGAACACGCGCTGGGCGACCGCGATGGCGGTGGATATGGCGGTCGGGCTCTTCCAGTCCGTGGTGATGCTGATCTCCTTCGTCGGGATCCTCTGGACGCTGTCGGGGCCGCTGATGGTGGCGTTCGGGAGCAACGAGTTCGAGATCCCGGGCTACATGGTCTTCGCGGCGCTGATCTACGCGATCATCGGCTCCGGGCTGACCTATTTCATCGGCCGGCCGATGGTGGAGATCAACCAGCGCCGGAACGCGGCGGAATCCGATCACCGCTTCGCGCTCATCCGCCTTCGCGAGAGCAGCGAGGGTGTCGCACTCATCCGTGGCGAGGCGGATGAGGAGCGCGGCCTCCGCAAGTCCTTCGGGCACGTCGTGACGGTGATGAAGGACCTGATGCGGTCCGAGCGGCGGCTGATGTGGCTCACCTCGGCCTATGGGATGATCGCGGGGGTCTTCCCGATCCTCGTCGCCAGCCCGCGCTACTTCGCGGGCGCGATCACCCTTGGCGTGCTGATGCAGATCGGCTCCGCCTTCGGGGAGGTGACGCGGGCGCTGAACTGGTTCGTGGACAACTTCCCGCGCCTGGCGGACTGGCGGTCCCATGTGGAGCGCGTGGTGGCGCTGGAGGACAGCCTGAACGCTGCGCAGGTGATGGAGGGGGAGACCCGGATCAACGTGATCGAGGGGCCGCTGGACGATGGCAGCGAGGTGCTGGCCTTCAACAACCTCCAGATCGGGCAGGCGGACGGCAACGTCCTCGTCGGCGAGGCGAATGCGGAGATCCGTGCCGGCGAGAAGGTGCTGATCGTCGGGGAGAGCGGCACGGGCAAGTCGACGCTCTTCCGCGCCATCTCCGGCGTCTGGCCGTGGGGATCCGGGGAGATCCGGGTTCCTCCCCGCGACCACATGATGTTCATGCCGCAGCGGCCCTACTTGCCGCTGGGCACGCTGCGGGCGGCCATCGCCTACCCCGCCCAATCCGGCCGCTTCCCGGATGCGGCGGTGAGAGCCGCGCTGGAGCGCTGCGGGCTGGCGCACCTGACGGACCGGCTGGACGAGGAGGAGCGCTGGGACCGCGTGCTCTCACTGGGAGAACAGCAGCGCCTCGCCTTCGCGCGGCTGATCCTGCACAAGCCGCGCTGGGTCTTCATGGACGAGGCGACCGCCGCCCTCGACGAGGACAACCAGGACGCGATGATGGGTCTGTTCAGCGAGGAGCTGGCCGACAGCGCGCTCGTCTCCATCGGGCATCGGCCGGGGCTGGACGCCTTCCACGACCGGACCCTGCGGCTGATCCGGTCGCCGGACGGCGCGCGCCTGGAGACGCGGCTGCACCAGCCGCAGGTGGTGCGGCACCGGCGGAGCGCGGGCAGCGCCGTTCGGGCCGCCGGCCGCAAGGTGGTGCGGGTGCTGCGGGGAAAACGCGGGCGGGCGTGACCGAGCCGGCGGGACCGGCGGGGCGCCATCACGGCGCCCACCGGCCCCGGTCACGTCCGAGCGGACAGCGCCGCGGGACGCCTCAGTAGCCGCGGGCCGGGTCGACCCGGTTCGGCAGGGGCCGGCCCTCGCGGTCGGCCCGCAGGTTCTCGAACAGGATATCAAGCGTCCGCTCGTTGTAGCGGGCGTCGTCGTCCGAGGAGACGTGGGGCGTGATGATCATGCGCGGCGTGCGCCAGAGGCGGTGATCCGCCGGCAGGGGCTCCGGCACCGCGACGTCCGTAACGCAGCCGTCCAGGTGGCCGGAATCGAGCGCGTCCATGATCGCGTCCTGATCCCACACGGCGCCGCGGGCCATGTTCACGACCCGCGCGCCCCTGGGCAGGAGGCCGATCCGCTCCCGCGAGAGGATGTTGCGGGTCTGCGGCGTCAGCGGGCAGGTGAGGACGAGGAAGTCGGCGCGCGGCAGGATCTCGTCCAGCGCGGTCGCCGGATGGGTCTCGTCGCAATCGGGGTGCGGGTCGGCGCCGCTGCGGATTCCGATGACACGCATGCCGAACCCCTTGCAGCGGCGGGCGACGCCGCCGCCGAGGGTGCCGATGCCGAGGATGACGACGGTCCGTCCCTCCAGCGTCGTCGCGAAGAGCGGCTGCCAGCGGCCCTCCCGCTGCGCGTCGGCGAAGGCGGGCATGCGGGTCTGGAGCATCAGGATCGCCATGATGCCGTATTCCCCGGCCTTGTCCCCGTGGGTGCCGCGGTTGTTCAGGATCGTCACGCCGTCGGGCACCCAGTCGAAGGGCTGGAGCGCGTCGAGGCCGGCGGAGGTGAAGGCGATCAGCCGGAGCTTCGGCGCCAGGCTGCGCGGCGTGCCGACGGGGAAGCGCTTGCGGCCCTCCCGCGTGAAGGTCAGCAGGATCTCGGCGTCCGCGATACCCGCGGCGAAGGCGGCGTCATCGTCCCCGTAGCTCGGGCGGAGATGCGCCATGTCGGGATGGCGCGCGAGGGCGGCGCTGACCTGCTCCTCCGTGACGGGGTGGGCGACTCCGGGCGGGTTCTGGACGTGCAGGCGCATCGACCCGCTCTCGCATGCTCCGGCCCGCGGTGGAAGGCCGCAACGGTCAAGCCCAGGCTGCGTTGCCCCCGCATGACCGGACCGGACCTGCACGATGCCGCGCGCGCGGTGGGGGAGGATGTCCCCTTCCAGCGGCGGAACTGGCGCTTCCAGCGGATCGGCTGGGGCGTGATGGCGGGCATCGTCCTGCTGGGGCTGATCGGCGGTCTCGGCAACGGTCCGGTCGCCTCGGCCACGGCGCGGCCGGAGTCGGGCGGCTTCACGCTGGATTGGGAGCGGGTGCAGCGGGCCGGGAACGAAGCCCGGCTGGTCGTGACCCTCGATGCCTCCGCCGGCCCCGAGCTGGCCGTCCGCGTGGAGGGCGAACTGGCCGATGCGATGGACCTCGTCGGGGTGGAGCCGATCCCGCTCCGGTCATCCCGGGCGGCGGGCCTGCTGCACCTTGTCACCGCGGCGGCGGAGGGCCGGCCCGCCCGGATGGTGCTGCGGACCCGGTCCCGCGCCCCCGGCCTGATCTCCGGGAATGTCACTGCCGACGGGGCCGCGGTGCGCGCCCGCATTCTCGTGCTGCCCTGAGGAGGCCCGGCCATGGACACGGTGCTGCGCGCCGTCGCCGTCTACGTCGCGCTGCTGCTGCTGTTCCGCATCAGCGGGCGGCGGAGTCTCGCGCAGGTGACGACCTTCGACTTCGTGCTCCTCCTCATCGTCGGCGAGGCGACGCAGCAGGCGCTGCTCGGGGAGGACTTCTCCGTGACGAACGCAATCATCGTGATCGTCACGCTGATGGGGCTGGATGTCGCGCTGTCCCTCTACAAGCGCGGGAACCCGCGCGCCGAACGGGTGCTGGAGGGGCTGCCGACGATCCTGGTGGCCGATGGCGTGCCGCTGCGGGACCGGCTGGCGAAATCCCGGGTGAGCGAGGCGGACATCCTGCAGAGCGCGCGCGCCACGCAGGGCATCCTGCGGATGGACGAGATCCGGCTGGCGGTGCTGGAGGTGAGCGGGGGCATCTCGATCATCCCGCGGGACCGAACGCCGGCCTGACGGGTCCGCCGGGCCACCCCCTTCGTGAAGCTCGGGCCGGCAGACAGGGACGGGATGGGGAGGTAGCCTGCCCCGCATGGAACGCCCCGTCGCGCCCGTCATGCGCAGCAAGCTCTTCGTGCCGGGATCGCGGCCGGAGCTCTTCGCCAAGGCGGCGGCCTCGGCCGCCGACGCGCTGTCCTTCGATCTGGAGGATGCGGTGGCGCCGTCCCGCAAGGCAGAGGCGCGTGAGGCGGTGGCCGGTTTCCTGCGCGGCGACCTGCCGGCGAACCAGGCCATGGTGGTGCGGGTGAACGGCCTCGCGACGCCACTCTTCGCCGAGGACGTGGCCGCCGTGGCCGTGCCGGGGCTGCACCTGCTGAACCTGCCGATGGTGGAGGGCGCGGAGGAGGTGCGGGAGGCCGCCGCGGCGCTCGCGCGGGCAGAGGCAGCGAACGGCGTCGCTCGGCCGATCGGCATCCTCTGCAACATCGAAACGCCGCGCGGGCTGCGGCTCGCGGCGGAGATCGCCGGGGCCGATCCGCGCGTGGTCGGGCTGCAGATCGGTTACGCGGATCTGTTCGAGCCGGCGGGGATCGACCGGACCGATCCCGCCGCGCTCGCCCATGTGCGGATGGCCGTGCGGCTGGCAGCGGCGGAGGCCGGGGTCGCGGCCTATGACGGGGCCTGGGCGAAGGTCGCGGAGCCGGACGCCTATCGTGCCGAGGCGGAGGCGGCGCGGCGCATGGGCTTCGCGGGGAAGAGCTGCATCCACCCGACGCAGATCGCGCTCGCGAACGAGGTGTTCAGGCCGAGCGAGGCCGCCATCGCCAAGGCCCGGAAGGTCGTGGCGGCGGCGGAGACGCAGATCGCCGGCGGCACGGGGGCGTTCCTGGTGGATGGCGACATGGTGGATGCGCCCTTCATCGAGAGCGCCAGGGCGTTGCTGGCGCTCGCGCGGCGGCTGGGGCTGCCGGGGACCGAGGGTTAGGGAGGAGAACAGGATGCGGCTGACGCGACGCGAGGCCCTGGCCGGGACGGCGCTCCTGGCGATGCCGGCGGTGGCACGGGCCCAAGGTGCTTGGCCGAACCGGCCGGTGCGGGTGATCGTCCCCTTCCCGCCCGGCGGGTCGAACGACGCCGTGGCGCGGCCTCTGGCGGAGCACCTGCAGACGAAGTTCGGCCAGCCGTTCGTGGTGGAGAACAAGCCGGGCGCGGGCAGCGCGATCGGCTCGGCGGAGGTCGCGCGGGCCCCAGCGGACGGCTACGTGCTCATGGTCACCTCCTCCACCTTCGCGACCTCGGCGGCGGTGCAGCGCACGCCTTATGACGCGGAGCGGGACTTCGAGGCGGTGGCGATGCTGGCCTCGGCGCCGCTGCTGGTGCTGGCCGCGCCGTCCTTCCCGCCGAACAACCTGTCGGAACTCGTGGCCTATCTTCGGGCGAATCCGGGGAAGGTGGATTACGGGTCGGCCGGGCCGGGGAGCATCAACCAGCTCTCGGCCGAGCTCTTCGCGCAGAGCGCGGGGGGGCTGCAGATGCAGCACGTGCCCTATCGCGGCATGGGACCGGCGACCACTGATCTCGCGGCGGGGACGATCCAGTTGTTGTTCACGACCGTGCCCTCGGCGGGCGGCGTGATCAGCGGCGGGCGGGTGAAGGTGATCGGCTGGACGGCGGAGAACCGGCCGGCCAGCGGACCCCAGGCGCCGACACCGCGGGAGAGCGCGTTGCCGAATTATGAGGCGACGATCTGGTGGGGCCTGCTCGCCCGGCGCGGCATCCCGCCGGAGATCCGGGATGCGATCAACGCGGCCGCGAACGAGGCGCTCTCGGGGGGACGCTTGGCGTCCTACCTGGCGGGCGAGGGAGCGACGCCGACGCCGCGATCCGCCGCGCAGGGCACGGAGTTCCTGACGGCCGACCTCCGGCGGTGGCGGGAGGTGGCGCAGAAGGCGGACATCCGCGTCGAATGAGCGGGGCGTCCAAGCTGCGGCGGCGGGAGTTCGACCCGGCCGCGACGGGCGCGCTGGACGGGGTGCGGGTGGTGGACCTGTCCCGGTTGGTCGCGGGAAACCTGCTGACGAAGGTCTTGGCCGACCACGGCGCGGAGGTGGTGAAGGTCGAGCCGCCGGAAGGTGACACGCTGCGCGCGTGGCGGGTGGAGGGGGTGTCCACCTCCTGGAAGACCTGGTGCCGGAACAAGAAGAGCGTCTGCCTGAACCTCAAGAGCGCCGAGGGCCAGGCGGTGGTGCGGGAGATGGCCGCGGGGGCGAAGGTCTTCGTCGAGAGCTTCCGCCCCGGCGTGCTGGAGAAGATGGGGCTGGGGCCGGAGGTCCTGCTGGCGGCCAACCCGGCGCTGGTGATCGTGCGGGTTTCAGGCTGGGGGCAGACGGGGCCCTTCCGGCACAAGCCCGGCTTCGGGACGCTGGTGGAGGGCTATTCGGGCTTCGCCGCCGTGAACGGCTTCGCGGACCGGGAGCCGGTCCTGCCGCCGATGTTCATGGGGGACGCCTATGCCGGGCTCTACGGCTCGGCGGGGACCCTGATCGCCCTGCGCCATGCCGAAGCGACGGGGCAGGGTCAGGTGGTGGACGTTTCCCTGTTCGACCCGATCTTCGCGGTGATGGAACCGCAGATCGCCAACTGGCGCCTGACAGGGCGGCGGAAGCCCCGCACCGGCAGCCGCAGCACGAATACGGCGCCGCGCAACGCCTACCGCACGAAGGATGGTGGCTGGGTGGGGCTGTCCTCCTCGACGCAGGGGATGACGGCGAAGCTCTTCGCCTCGATCGGTCGGCCGGAGCTGCTGCAGGACCCGCGCTACGCCACCAACGTGGAGCGGCTGAAAAACTATGCCGACCTGGACGCGATCGTCGGCGGCTTCGTGGCGGAGCGGACGATGGCGGAGAACCTGGCGCATTTCGATGCGGCCGGGGTGACGATCGGCCCGATCATGGACGCGCCGGCGCTGGAGACGGACTCCTACGTCGCGGAGCATGAGAGCTTGATCGAGGTGCCCGACGCGGAGATGGGCTGGGTGCCCATGCACGGGGAGGTGCCGCGGCTTTCCGGGACGCCCGGCCTCTTCGCGCGGCCGGCGCCCCGGCTGGGCGAGCATAATGGCGAGGTTCTCGGCCCGCTGCTGGGCGCGCAGCGCCTGGCGGCGTTGATGGCGCAGCGGGTCGTCTGCGGCGAGGAAGGAAACGAGGGACCATGATGAACAGGCGTTCGATGCTGCTGGCCCTGGCGGGCCTGGCGATCGCAGGGCAAGCGGTCGCCCAGGGCGCGCCGTCGCGGCGTATTCGCGGCGTCATCACCGGGCTGGAGGGGCGTAACCTCCTCATCCGGACGCGCGAAGGGGAGAGCGTGACGGTTCTCCTCGCCGACAACGTGACGGTCGTGGCGCTGCGTCGGCTGGAGCTGTCGGAGGTGCGGCCGGGCAGCTTCATCGGCACCGCGGCCGAGCCAGACGGCGACGGCGGCTGGCGCGCGCTGGAGGTGCTCGTCTTCCCCGAGGCGATGCGCGGCACCGGCGAGGGCCATTTCGCCTGGGATCTGACACCGTCCAGCAGCATGACGAACGCGAACGTCACGGCCGCGGTGGATGGCACGAATGGGCGGGAGCTGGTGCTGCACCCCCGCGGGCAGGAGATCCGGGTGCGCGTTCCGGCGGATGCGCCTGTCGTCACCTTCATCCCCGCCGCGTTGGAGGATCTGAAGCCGGGCGCTCAGGTGTTCCTGTCGGCAGCCCCGAATGCGGGCGGGCAGCTCTCCGCGGCGCGGATCACCGTGGCGCGGGATGGCGTCGTCCCGCCGATGTGAGGTGTCGTTGAGCGAAGCCGCCCTCCCCGCCTCCGAGGCGCGCCGGCGTCGGCGCGCGGTGTCCGACGGTCCGCCGCCGGCGAAGCCGGGCCCGTGGCCCTGGCTGGACCGCGGCGGCCGCTTCTCGGCTTTCAAGGCCGCGGTGCTGCTCGGCTGCTTCCTGCCGCTGCTCTTCCTGGGCTGGTGGTGGGTCAACGACGAGATGGGGGCGGAGCCGCTGACGCTCGCCACGCATCAGACGGGCGACTGGGCCATCTACTTCCTGCTGATCGGTCTGGCGGTCACGCCGGCACGCTGGATCTTCGACTGGCAGAAGGTGTTGCAGGTTCGGCGGATGCTCGGGCTGGCGGCGCTGGGCTACGCGGTCGTGCACCTGCTGCTCTATGTCGGCAACGAGCATTTCCGGCTGTTCCACGTGCTGCTGGAAATTCTGAAGCGGTCTTATCTCACGCTGGGGTTCACGGCGCTCATCGGGCTCTGCGTGCTGGGGTGGACGTCCACCGACTCCTCACTGCGGCGGCTGGGGCGGGAGTGGAAGCTCCTTCATCGCCTGACCTACCTGCTGACGGCGATGGGCATCCTTCACTTCTACATGCAGTCGAAGATCAACGTGTCGCAGCCCGTACTGATGACCGGATTCTTCCTGTGGCTCATGTTCTGGCGGCTGGTGCCAGCGCGGTGGCGGGGTTCCGTGTGGCCGCTGTTCCCCCTCGCGCTGCTCGCGGCGGCCGGGGCGGCGGGGCTGGAGTATCTCTGGTACGCGACGCAGACGCGGGCGCCGGCAGGCGCGATCTTCGCCTCCATCTTCGAGCTCGACTTCGAGTTCGGGATCGAGTTGCGGCCGGCCGCCTGGATGCTGCTCGCCGGGCTGGCCGTCGCCGTCCTCGCCGCGGGCTGGGCGCTGGTGCGGCGGATGCGGCCCGCGCCGGAACCGGCGCCCCGGCGACGCCGCGTGGTCAAGGAGGCCGGTTAGCCGGCCGCGTCTCAGCCGGGCACGCAGCGGACCGTGCCGGGGTTCGCCCGGGCCTCGGACGCGACGGTGCCCGGGGGACACGGGATTTGGCGGCGGGACGGGGGCGGCAGGTCGTTGTGCCAGCCGGCCACCTCCGAATCCGGATCGGTGCCGCCTCCCCCGCCGCCGCGCGGCATCGGCACGCGTCCTCGGCCGTCACAGCGCCCGGGGCGGCCGCGCATCGGGGTGCCGCCATTCGGGCAGAGCCAGCGGCGGATCGCCTCCCGCTGGTTCAGTGCGGGGGCGGGTGGCGGGGTCGGGGCTGCGGCAAGGGGCGGCCCGGGCGCCACCTGGAAGAAGCGGCGCGGCCCCGTCTGCGCCTCGGAGGGCCCGGCGGCCAAGGCCGCGAGAAGGGCGAGCGACGCGGCAAGTCGGGGCGAACCCATGCGGACTCCTTCGGGGCCGCCGGGAGATGGGGCCTGCCCCGCCGGAAGTCACGCTTGACGCGGCCGCCCTGCCGCGCGAAGGCCGGGCCGTTTGTGACACCGGGCAGGAGACGGCGCTTGGACCTCGATCCGAAGATTCGGGAGGCGCTGTCGGGCGTCTCGACCGCCACCCTCACGACGGTGCTGCTGAAGAAGGGACTGCGCAACGTCTGGATGCGCGGCACGAAGCCGATCCGGGAGGGGCAGCCGCGCCTCGTCGGCCGGGCCTTCACGCTGCGCTTCGTCCCGGCGCGCGAGGACCTGGCCACGCCGGAAAGCTGGGGATCGCCGATCTCCACCCGTGCGGCGATCGAGGCGATGCCGGAGGGCTGCATCACCGTGGTCGATTCCATGGGCGTGCAGGATGCCGGGATCTTCGGGGACATTCTCTGCGCGCGGATGGCGAAGAAGGGCGTGGCGGCGCTGATCACCGATGGCGTGGTGCGGGACCTCGCCGGCGTGCTCGGGACCGGGCTGCCGGTGTGGTGCAACGGGGCGGCGGCCCCGCCCTCCGTGGCCGGGCTGACCTTCGTGGCCTGGCAGCAGCCGATCGGCTGCGGCGGCGTGGCCGTCTTCCCCGATGACGTGGTGGTGGTGGACCAGGACGGCGCGGTGCTGATCCCGCAGGCGCTGCTCGACGCCGTGGTCGAGGCCGCGGTGGAGCAGGAGCGGCAGGAGACCTGGATCATGGGCGAGGTCGAGAAGGGCGCCGCCCTGCCCGGCCTGTATCCCCCGAACGCCGAGAACAAGGCGCGCTACGAGGCCTGGAAGAAGGGCGGCGCGGCATGACCGACCTGACCACGGCGAAGGGCGTCTATGTCATCGCCCCCACCGCCTTCCATCCGGACGGGCGGGTGGACGAGGCGTCGAACGACCGGCTGACCGACTTCTTCGTGGAGGCCGGCGCCACGGGGATCACCGTTCTCGGCCAGATGGGCGAGGCGCCGAAGCTGGACGCGGAGGAGAGCGTGGCCATCGCCGCGCGGATGATCCGGCGGGCGGGAATCCCGATCGTCGTCGGCGTCTCCGCGCCGGGCTTCGCCGCCATGCGGTCCCTGACTCGGGCCGTGATGGATGCGGGCGCGGCCGGCGTGATGATCGCGCCGCCGAACACGCTGCGCACGGACGACCAGATCGCCACCTATTACCGGCAGGCGGCGGAGGCGATCGGGACGGAGGTCCCCTTCGTCATCCAGGACTATCCTCTCTCCTTCTCCGTGCAGATGACGCCGGCGGTGATCCGGCGGATCGTGCAGGAGAATCCGTCCTGCGTGATGCTGAAGCATGAGGACTGGCCGGGGCTGGAGAAGATCTCGGCGCTGCGCGGCTTCCAGAAGGATGGCTCGCTGCGGCCGATCTCCATCCTTTGCGGCAATGGCGGGCTCTTCCTTGACTTCGAGTGCGAGCGCGGGGCGGACGGCGCCATGACCGGCTACGCGTTTCCGGACATGCTCGTGGACGTGGTGCGGATGCAGGCGGCGGGGGAGCGCGATCAGGCGCACGACCTGTTCGACGCGCACCTCCCGCTGATCCGCTACGAGCAGCAGCCCGGCGTCGGGCTGGCGGTGCGGAAATACGTGCTGATGCGGCGCGGGCTGCTGGCCAGCGACGCGCAGCGGCGGCCCGGCGCATCGCTGACCGCCACGGCGCGGGCGGAGGTGGACTACCTTCTGTCCCGCGTGGCGCGCTTCGACCGGCGTGCCTCCTTCGAGGCCGGGAAGGCGGCCTGACGGGCCGCTCAAGCTCGTAACATCGCCCTTCTGTCCGCGTTTTACCGCAGGACAGGAGGGCCAGGCATGGCGGACAAGAAGAACTCCGACGCGCAGACCGGCGCAGGAAACGGGAAGAGCAGCGGCGGGGGCGGCGGAAAGGGCGCCTCCGGTGGCGCTGAAGTCGACATCGTCGGCAACGCGAAGCTGCGGGGAGAGGACCCGTCGCCCGATAATCGCGGGCGGGGCGAGACGGCGAGCTCCGACGCCAACAACGCCCGAACCGGGCGCCGGTAGGGGAGCACGGCATGGTCAACGCAGCGCGGATCGCGGCCGGCGAGATCCAGGACCACATGCCCGTCATTGCCAGTGACGGGCAGCCCATCGGTACCGTGGACGGGGTCGAGGGCGACTTCATCAAGCTGACGAAGACGGACCCGGCCTCCGGCGGCGAGCATCGCTATATCCCGCTCACCACCGTGGCTGGGCTGGATGGCGGGGTCGTCCGGCTCTCCATGCCCTCCGGGCAGGCGGCGCAGGCGCTGGTCACCGAGACGGTGATGAAGGAGCGTCTTTCGCTCGACCCTGATGCCGGCCGGCAGCTCGGGCAGGAGGATCGCGAGCAGCATAGCCGCCCCAAGGGACACGAGCTGCAAGGCAACGCGCAGCGGACCGTCCCCGGCGCGGGCGGCTTCAATGCCTTGGACCGGGATGGCCGGCCGCTGAAGGGGTAGCGACCCGTCGTTTCCGGGGAGCGGGCGTTACAGCCCGTGCTCCGGGGGCGGTGGGAAGTGCGTAGGCCGGGTTCGGTGGACGTGCCGCGCCCGGCGGCCTCCGCGACGCCGCACAAGGTAGGGCATCAGCAACAGCGGCGCGGTGAGGATCGGCACCAGTCCGACCCAGGCCGCGACCGCCTGTCCGCCCAGCATGGCCGCAGCGGCCGCGAAGCCCATGGACGCGCTGTTCACCAGCACGGCGGCGATCCACCACCGTCTGGCCCGCGTCTCCAATTCCGTGTCGGCCCCCGGGGCCCGAGGGTCCAGCGTGTAGGGGGAACCGTCCCGGCCGACCTCGTAGAGGCGATCCGGATCGGGCGTGAAGATCAGCGGCGCAGCACGATGAAGGTGGCGGGGCCGCCCCGTCCGGCACGGCGG
Source organism: Muricoccus radiodurans (assembly GCF_050154705.1). Taxonomy (GTDB): domain Bacteria; phylum Pseudomonadota; class Alphaproteobacteria; order Acetobacterales; family Acetobacteraceae; genus Roseomonas; species Roseomonas radiodurans. The sequence goes on from NZ_CP189561.1 coordinate 1,125,828, forward strand.
GCGCGCCACCACAGGGTGCCGAAGGCCACCAGCCCCATCACGAGGGCGACGGGGATGAGCAGGCCGAGAATGAGCACGGCCGAGGCGGCCATGACCAGCCCGCCCACCACGACAGCGGCCAGGATGGACAGGCCGCCCAGGCGCAGCAGGGCGCGGTCAAGCCAGCTTCCGCCCCGCAGGAGGTGCGGCGGTGGCGCGGGGTCTCGGAACTCGCCCTCCGGCGTCATGTCGAGGACGGGAGGACGGCGCGGGTCCTGGAGCATGGGACGGATGTCGCCCTGCGGGGCGCCGGGTTCAAGATGTCCATTCTGTAAGGGGGGATGCCTCCGGCGCCACGTCGGTTTATCCCGGCGCCATGGACGTGCCGCGGCTCCGCTCCCTGGATGACCTGCATGTGGGGGATGCCTATGAACTCGGCCGGCTGAGCCTATCCCTGGACGAGGTCGTGGGCTTCGCCCGGCGCTTCGACCCGCAGCCCTTCCACCTGGACGAGGAGGCGGCCCAGGACTCGATCTTCGGCACGGTGGTGGTGCCTGGCCTGCACACCCTGTCGGCCTGTTTCGGAATGCTCATGGGCGGCCCGCTGCTACGGGACATCAGTCTGGCGGGATCGGCGATGGAGATCCGCTGGCCGGCACCGCTCCGCCCCGGCGAGGAGGTGAACGTCCGCGTCGAGGTGGTGGAGGTGAAGCGGTCCCGCGCCCGCAAGGACCGGGGATCGGCGCGGCTGCGCTACGTGGCGACTCGCGTCGAAGACGGGGTGATCGTCCTGGACGCGGTGGGGCTGCACCACCTGCGCCGGTAAGAGAAAACCCCGGGCCAGCCCATGAGGCCGGCCCGGGGTTCCCGGACGCTCGGGAGGCCCCGCCGCTGGGCGGGGCCGTTCCGACGATCAGGCCGAGGCCTTCATGATCTCGTCCGCGACGTTCCGCGGGACGGGGTCGTAGTGATGGAACTGCATGGAGAAGGAAGCGCGCCCCTTCGTCATGCCGCGCAGGTTGGAGATGTAGCCGAACATCTCCTTCAGCGGGACGTGGGCCCGGATGATGACCGAGGTGCTGGCCATGTCCTGGGACTGGATCACGCCGCGGCGGCGGTTCAGGTCGCCGACGACGTCGCCCACGTGGTCCTGCGGGGTGGTCACCTCGACGTCCATGATCGGCTCGAGAATGACCGGCGCGGCCTTCTTCATGCCTTCCCGGAAGCAGGCCTTCGCGGCGATCTCGAAGGCCAGGGCCGACGAGTCGACGTCGTGGTACTTGCCGTCCACCAGGGAGTACTTGAAGTCCACCGTCGGGAAGCCGGCGAGCACGCCCGTGTCGGCCTGGACCTTGATGCCCTTCTCGACCGCGGGAATGTACTCCTTCGGCACCGCGCCGCCGACGACGCCGTTGTGGAACTCGATCCCCGTGTTCCGCTCCTTCGGCTCGAAGACGATCTTCACCTCGGCGTACTGGCCCGAGCCACCCGACTGCTTCTTGTGGGTGTAGGTCTCGGTGTGCGCCTTGGTGATCGTCTCGCGGTACGCGACCTGCGGGGCGCCGATGTTGGCGTCCACGCCGTACTCGCGCTTCAGGCGGTCGATGATAATCTCGAGGTGCAGCTCGCCCATGCCGGACAGGATGGTCTGGCCGGTCTCCTGGTCGGTCTTCAGGCGCAGCGAGGGGTCCTCGCCGGCCAGCTTCTGCAGCCCGAGGGTCATCTTCTCGACGCCCTCCTTCGTCTTCGGCTCCACCGAGATGTCGATCACGGGCACCGGGAAGGCCATGCGCTCCAGCACCACCGGATCATCCTGGGAGGCCAGGGTGTCGCCGGTGCCAGTGTCCTTCAGGCCGACGAAGGCTGCGATGTCGCCGGCGATGACCTCCTTGATCTCTTCCCGCTTGTCGGCGTGCATCTGGAACATGCGGCCGATGCGCTCGCGGTTGCCCTTGGTGGTGTTCATCACCGTGTCGCCGGACTTCAGCACGCCCCGGTAGACGCGGACGAAGGTCAGGTTGCCGTACTTGTCATTGACGATCTTGAACGCGAGGCCCGCGAAGGGCGCGTTCTCGTCGGCCGGGATGCTGCGGCGGTCGGCGGTCTCGTCCTCGCCCTCCTCGGGCGCGACCTTGATGCCGGGGATGTCCACCGGGCTCGGCAGGTAGTCGATCACGCCGTCCAGCAGCGGCTGCACGCCCTTGTTCTTGAAGGCGGAGCCGCAGAACACCGGCCGGAACTCGCCGGAGATGGTGCCCTTCTTGATGGCGCGCTTGAGGGACTCGACCGAGACGTCGCCCTTCTCGAAGTATTCCTCCATCGCCGCGTCATCGGCGCCGAGCACGGCGTCGAGAAGGATCTGGCGGTACTCGGCGGCCTTGTCGCCCAGGTCGGCGGGGATCGGGGCCTCGTGGTACTTCGCGCCGAGCTCGTCGCCTTCCCAGATCAGCGCCTTCATCTCGACGAGGTCGACCACGCCCTTCAGCGTGTCCTCGATGCCGATCGGGAGCTGGAGCGCGACCCAGTTGATGCCGAGCTTCTCGGTCAGCGTCGCCGCGGCGCGATAGAAGTCGGCGCCGGTCCGGTCGAGCTTGTTGATGAAGATGATGCGCGGGACGTTATAGCGGTCGGCGAGGCGCCAGTTCGTCTCGGACTGCGGCTGCACGCCGGCCACGCCCTCGATGATGAAGACGGCGCCGTCGAGCACGCGCAGCGAACGGTTCACCTCGATGTTGAAGTCGATGTGGCCGGGCGTGTCGATGACGTTGATGCGGTAGTCCTTCCACTCGGCGGTCACGGCCGCGGAGGTGATGGTGATGCCGCGCTCACGCTCCTGCTCCATGTAGTCGGTCGTGGTGTTGCCCTCATGCACCTCGCCGATCTTATGGGACTTGCCGGTGTAGTAGAGGATCCGCTCGGTCGTGGTGGTCTTGCCCGCGTCGATATGCGCGGTGATGCCGATGTTGCGGATTCGATCGAGGGTGGTGCGCGCCACGTGGGCCTCCGTATCGCGGCCGGGCCGCGGGGTTTCATCCGCGGCAGGGCCGCGTGTCTGATCTGCGGCCGCGGCCGCCTGTGGGTCGCGGCGATGCCGCGCGGGGTCACGGACGGGCCGTGGGGTGGACACGGCCGGGGCCGTGGGATGGTCACGGCCGAAGCCGTGCGGTTGGTCTTCCGGCGGCAGCGCCGGACGCTCTCGCGGAAGCGCCGCGCCCGCCCCCGCGATGGGGAAAGCAGCCCTCGGCCCGGCAGGCCCGGATACGGGTTCGCGGGCCGCGGATGGCCCTGCCACCCCGCCCGCTTCCATCCGGACTGCCTGATGCCGCCGGGCGCCGCTGCCGCGCCCCTGCTGCGGGCGGACATGTGCGCCGTAGCGGCCGATTTTGCAAGCGTCGCGGGCGTGACACCCGCGGGGGGCGGGTCTGCGCGCGCTGCGGGACGTCACGCTTCGTTGCGGGGCAGGTTTGGAGGCGGCGGCGAGCGCCGTGCTAGGCTGCGCGTGATGGACGCCGCGCGCCACATCGCGGAGCTGCGCTTCGGCCTCGGGCCCCGGCCCGATCTGCCGGCGCCCGAGGATGTGCCGGCCTGGCTTCTCGCCCAGCTCGCTTCGCCCGACGACCCCGGCCCGCCACCTCGGGATTGGGAGGCCTATCCCACCACCTGGGATGGACTCGCGATCCGGGCCGCGGATGCCCGCACGGCCCGGATGCCCAACCCGCCGCCCAGCCGGCAGGCCGCCCTCTTCGCCGCCGAGGCGCAGGCTTTCCACGCGCATCTCGTCACCACGTCGGCGCCGTTCCGGGAGCGGCTGGTGCTGTTCTGGACGAACCACCTGACCGTCAGCCGGCGCGAGGGCGGCGTCACCGGCCTCACCGGGGCCTATGTGCGAGAGGCGATCCGGCCCCACGTCACCGGGCGTTTCGCGGCGATGCTGAAGGCGGCGGTGCGGCATCCGGCGATGCTGCTCTACCTGAACCAGTCCGCCTCCGTCGGGCCGGACAGCGCCTTCGGGGCCCGGGCCCGGCGGGGGCTGAACGAGAATCTCGCCCGCGAGGTGCTGGAGCTGCACACCCTCTCTCCGGAGGCCGGCTACACCCAGGCCGACGTGACGGAGTTCGCGCGCCTTCTCACCGGGTTGAGCACGGAGCTGCGACGGGAGCCCTATGGCACCGTTTTCCGCCCGGAGATGCATGAACCCGGCGGCAAGATCGTCATGGGCCGGATCTTCCCGCCGGGCGAGGCGGCGATTGATGCGGCGCTGGAATGGCTGGCGGAGCATCCCGCCACGCAGAGGCACCTCGCGCGGAAGCTCGCGCGGCACTTCGTGGCCGACGAGCCGCCCGCGGCCGCGGTCGAGGCACTCTTCGGCGTGCTGCGGGACACCGGCACGGACCTGGGCGCGGCGGCACGGACCCTCGTCGAGCTCCCCGCCGCCTGGCACGCACCGCTGTCGAAGCTCCGAAGCCCGGTCGAGCTCATCACCGCCGCATTCCGGGCCGTCGGAGCGGGGCCGGAGATCGGGGAAATGGCGTTCGGCAGCGTCACCAGCCTCGGCCAGCCGCTCTGGACCGCGCCGGCCCCCATCGGGTGGCCGGACGTGGCCTCGGCCTGGGCGAATCCGGAGGGCATGGTGCAACGGCTGGACCGGGTTCACGCCATCAGCGGGCGCTTCGCCCGCCAGGACTCGAAGGCCACGCTGGAGCTCGTCCTCGGTCCCCTGGCCTCCCCCGAGACGCGCCGGGCCGTCGAGCGGGCAGGGTCAAACCGGGACGCGCTCACCCTCCTGCTCGGCAGCCCGGAGTTTCAGCGGCGATGACTCGGCACCTCCCCCGAATCGGCCGGCGCGGGCTGCTTCTGGGCCTCGCGGCCGGCGCCACGCTCGGCGGTGCGCGGCTGGCACTCGGGACGGGAACGGGGGGCGAGGCGCGGCTGGTGGTCGTGATCCTGCGGGGCGCGCTGGACGGGCTGGCCGCCGTGCAGCCCTACGGAGAGCCCGACCTCGCCGAGCTTCGCGGTCCGCTGATCCTTCCCGAGCCGGGACAGGACGGCGGGGTGCTCGATCTCGGCGGCTTCTTCGGGCTGCACCCCCGCCTCGCGAGGCTGCACGCGATGTTCGCTGCCGGAGAGGCGCTGCCGATCCATGCGGTGGCGGGGCCGGTCCGCACGCGCTCCCATTTCGAGGCGCAGGACCTGCTCGAGAGCGGCGCAGAGCAGCGCCTCACGTCCGGCTGGCTGAACCGGGCTCTGGCCGGGCTGCCCGAGAGCGGTGGCCGCGACGGCGGCGTGCGGGCCGGCTTCGCCATCGGCCCCTCCCTCCCCTTGCTGCTGCGCGGGCCGGAACCGGTCGGGATGTACGCGCCGGCCGGCGCGGCGCGGCCGGAGGCGGATCTGTACCACCGACTGTTGGAGCTGAACCACGCGGACCCGGTGATCGGGCCTGCCCTGGCGGAGGGCCTCCGGGCCCGCGGCTTCACCGGCGGCGTGGTGCCGCAGGCCGAGCAGCGGAACGGCTTCGTGGAGCTGGCCTCCGCGGCCGGGCGGCTGATGGCGGTGCCGGACGGCCCGCGGATCGCCGCCCTGGAGATGGGCGGCTGGGACACGCACCAGGCGCAGCCAAACCGACTTGCCGGGGTGCTCGGGCAACTCGACAACGGCCTCGACGCGCTTCGTGTCCGATTGGGGACGGCCTGGGAGCGGACGGCCGTGCTGGTCATGACCGAGTTCGGCCGGACCGTTCGGGTGAACGGCAGCGACGGCACCGACCATGGGACGGGAACCGCAGCCTTCCTGCTGGGGGGAGCCGTCGCGGGCGGACGGGTGCTGGCTGATTGGCCGGGGCTGGCGCCCTCCCGGCTCTTCGAGGGGCGCGATCTGCGGCCGACGCTGGACCTTCGCGCGGTCGCGAAGGGGCTGCTGCGCGATCACCTCGGGCTGCCGGACGCCGCGTTGGAACGGGCCTTTCCCGGCAGTGGCGCCGTGGCGGCCAAGGAAGGGCTCGTGCGGCGCGCCGCGTGATGGCGATGCTGCCTCACCGCAACGGCGAAGCATCCCTGCGGGCTGGGCCCGGCGCCATCCGGGGCGCATGACGGCTCCCCGGACTCGCGACAGCACCGGATCGTGCGGCCCGTCTCAAACGCCGTAGCGCAGAACCACGCGATCCTCGGCCGCGCTGACGAGGCTCGCCTCGATATCCGGTTCTGCGCCCGGCTGGGCAGCGATCCAGCCTGCATGCAGCCCCGCGAGCACCGGCCCAAGCGGATGGTCCTCCACACCCTTCGCCACGGGAATGGAAGGCGGGGTCGCATGCGTCAGGACGAGCGACGGCCCGGTGGAGTCGAGCGCGATGCTGACCGAACCCCAGCGGGTGATCGCCAGCCGCTCGTTCATCCGCGCTTCCAGCCCGGCGAGCGTGTCCTCGGGCGGCAAAGGCGAGGTCGCGGCCAGCCGCGCGCCGATCGCACGCAGCAGCACCGCGCGCTCCTCGGCCTCCAGATGCGCCTCCAGGATCTCCAGCAGGGCGCGGAGGAAGCCGCTCCAATCCGGGCCGCTCCCGGCCGGAACGGAGGCGTTGTCGTGCAGATCGCTCAACAGCCTCCTCCCTCAGTCGAAGCGGTAGCGCGCATAGATCATCCCGCGGAACTCGTTGTAATCGGCAGAGCGGTCGTAACGCGCGAGAGCCCCGACCCGTAGCGACGGGGTGATGGCATATTCGATGTCGCCGCGCACGCCGCCGGCGAACTCGGTGCGGCTCTGCGCAGGGTAGAAGGCCGTCAGAGTCGGATCGGTCGCGGCCTGCGACTCCACGATCGCCTGCAGTCCCGAATCCGTCGGGAAGAACGGTGCCCGACCCTCACGGAAGGTGGACACGCCAGCGCTGATCCCGACCCGGTAGGCCAGGTTCCCGGAGCGCGCCCGGTAATCGAGCGGGACAGAGGCGGCGAAGTAGTTCTGCGGGCTGAAGTAGCCGCCATGGCCGAAGCTGAAGAGCCGGAGATTCCGGTCATAGGTCAGGTAGAGCAGGTCGAGCCCCGTCACGAGTTCCTGCTCAGGCCGGCGGAAGATGGCGTAGTTCACGCCGGCCGCAGCCTCCCACCGATGGTTGTCCGCGACGTTCCGGCCGTCAAAGGAGGAGTAGCCGCCGCCGGCATACAGGCCGAAGTCGCCAGCCTGGTACTCGATCTGGCCGTAGCCGGTGGTGCGCGTGACGCCACCGAAGGTCCGCCCGGACAGGTTGTCCCGCATGCCCGCCCAAGAGAGCAGGCTGTCCGTCACCGCGCGCCGTTCGCCGCGCAGCCGCAGACGAAGATTCTCGCCCAGCTGCGGCGACAGCTCCAGACCGCCGACGATGTTCTGCTCCCGGAAGCCGAGTGGGGTGGACCCGATATCCGCGGTGATCCCCTCGCGCAGATAGGCCGCGCCGACCGCGACGCCGGCCGCGTCCCGGTCACGCGGCCGGATCGCCTCTGCCGTGGTGCCGGCGATGCCCGTGTTGGTGACGACCGTCGCGTTCGTGCCGAAGCGGCGGAGATCGAAGGCGTTGTTCGAGTTCAGCCGCCCGGTGTCGAGGCCCACACCCTGGGCGCGCACGGCGAGCTGGCCGCCGACGCCGGGAAGGGGCGCGGTCACCTCGGCGCCGCCACCGTACTCCCGCAGTCGCTCCAGCCCCTCCGAGCCCGAGCGGCTGCGGAAGGTGCCGTTCGCCATCAGGCGGACGGCCGCCTGTTCGTTCACCTCGGCGAGCTGGCGCCCGATCTCGTTCAGCAGCGGATCGGAGGAGAGCGGCGCCGGTGTCCCGCTCGAGGCGCTGGCCGGATTGGCGCCGACCGGCACGAAAGAGGATCCCTGCCCGTCGCCCGCCAGGGGGACGCGGCGATAGGGGCCTTCGGCCGCCGCATAGGTCACGCCGCGATCCATGCCGATCTGCGCCCGGCGCTGCTCTGCGGCCATCTGGAGGGCGGTCTGAGCGCGGCGCACGTCGCCGGAACCGCGGGCGATCCGCGCGTCCAGCACCGAGACGCGCGGGTCGTTCGGCATGTGGACCCGGGCACCGGAGAGAAGCGTCTCCGCGCCGTTCGGGTCGCCCATCGCGAGCGCCGCCTCCACCGCGCCGAGCCGCGCCTCCGAATTTCGGGGATCACGCCGCAGCACGGCCTCCGCGATCCGCCGGATCTCGCGCGGATCGCGGGCGGTGGGCGCCTCCTCCCGCTCGATCGGCTGGGGACGCGGCGCGGCGGCGAGCTGCGTCGCGGACTCCGCCGCTCGGACCGGCGCACCACCGAGAGCGGCGAGGACCCGTCCCTCGCGCGGCGTCATCGCGCGGTCGGCGGAAAGGGTCGCCGTGAAGGCTGCGGATTCCGCGTCCAGCCCGGCATCCTTCAGCAAGGCGGCGACCGTGAGCCGCCAACCCGGCGTGGCCGTCCGGTTCATCCCCGCGGCGGCGCGAGCAGCCTCCACAGCCCCCGTGGGATCCCCCGCGAGCAGCAGGGCCCGCACCACCGTTGCCACGGTCTCCGCGCCAGGGTCGGGGCGCGCGGCGAGGGCCACGAGCTTTCGGCGCGCCTCATCCGGCCTCCCCTCCGCGAGAGAGGCCACCGACACTGCGAGACGCGCAGCGCGGAGCAACCGCGCCTGGTCCACCGAGCGGAGGCGGTCGGGCATCCGCTCAAGCAGTCGCACGGCCTCGGTCGGCTGGCCCGTGCCGACGGCGTAGAGGGCGGCGGCGTGCAGGGCATCGGAGCCCTCTCCGCCGGTCGCGACGAGAGCCCTTCCCTCCTCGATCCGTCCGGTCCGCGCGAGCTGGCGGGCGAGGTCCAGGCGCACCCAGGGATTGCCGGGCGCCGCGTCCATCGCGGCGCGCAGCAGGACGAGAGCCGCCTCGGGATCCTCGGTGCGGGCCGCCTCGTTCCGCAAGGAGTCGGCACGGCCGTTCCCGAGGGCGACGGCGGTGGCAATCACCGCCTCGGCCTCGGCGAAGCGCCCGGCACCGCGCAGCACGCCGTGGAGCCCGGACAGGGCCGGACCGAGCGCTGGCCGGATATAAAGCGCGCCGCGGAAGTGCCCTTCCGCCGCGGTGGCGTCACCGCGCCGCAGTGCCACCTCGGCGAGGAGCAGCTCGGCCTCGGCCCGCTCGGGCGTGTCGCGGCGTGCCGCACGCAGGAGGAGGGCCTCCGCCGCGTCCAGCGTGCCGGCCGACAGCTGCTGGCGTCCCGCGGCCAACTCGGTCGCGAAGGCGGCGCTGTCGAGCGCGACGCCCCAGGCCCGCGGCCCCTTCACCGGGTCCGCCGCGATCGCCTGGGTCAGCAGACGCGCCGCCTCTGCGGAGCGGCCCTGGCGCAGCCGCACGAGGCCGAGGCCGCCGAGCGAATCGCCATCGCGGGGTTCACGCGCCGCGAGCCGCTCGAACTCGGACGCCGCCTCGGCCAGACGGTTGGCAGCAAGGGCGGCGAAGCCGCGCTCCCGACCGGCGGCAGCGAGACGCGCCGCTTCCCGCGCGGCCGGATCCAGCACCGGGGCTCGCAGGGACCGCTCCAGCTCCGCGACCCTGGCGTGCTCGGGCGCGGCTTGGCGCAGCCGGGTCAGATAACCCTCCGCTCCGGCGCGGTCGCCGAACTCAAGCCGCAGTTCCACCGCCGCGGCGAGCGCCTCCGGGTGGTTCGGGCTGGAGAAGAGCACCCGCTCCAGCGCCCGCATGGCCTGGGAAGGCTGGTTCTGCGTCCGCCAGTGATTCGCCTGGTCCATCAGCGCCTGCGTCGCGCGGTCCTGCGCCATCGCCGGCGCCCCAACGGCACCGAGCGAGGTGAGGACTGCGGCGGCCAGGAGCCGTCCCCCCCGGCCGCTCCGTCCCCGGGCGCGATGGCCTCCGAAGCGATGGAGGGTCCGGCTCATGTGCGGGTCCTCAGGCGGATGGCGGCGCGACGGCGCAGGGTCCAGTAGAGCGGCACCGCCACGATCAGCGCCGCGACCACCAGCAGAATAAGCATCAGGTCGGGGCGCGTCGCGAGCAGGCGCTGCGGCATCAGCGTGACCGGCAGGCTGCCGACGCCGAAGTTGCGGGAGACCTTGAAGGACTCCATCCGCCCGTTGGACAGGAAGGCGACATCGCCCTGGATCTGCGGCAGCAGCTGCGGGTCGCGCAGCGCGCCCACCATCGCCTCCATCCCCTGCGGGGTGGAGCCGGTGACGGCCACCACCGACCGGTCGGAGTTCAGCGGGCTACGGGCGCCGATCAGCAGGCCGCCACCATCCCCGCTTCCACCGAGAGTCGCGGTCAGTCGCTCCCGCTGCAGCCGCCGGTCATCGGAGAGAAAGATGTTGCGGAAGTTGTCCAGCGTGTCCGGCAGGGCCACCGTGATGCGGTTCCCCTCCAGCTGGATCGGGCTGTCCTGGAGCAGCCGCTGCAGCGCCGGCTGGCGCTGGAGCGAGCCCATCACGATCAGGTCCCGGTTCGCCGCCGCGTCGAGCCCGCCCGGCCGCACCACGTCGATCTTCGTCGCGGGATAGCCGACGATCGCGGCGAGCTTGCCGATCAGCGTCAGCGTGGAGGCGATCTCCAGCGCATTGGCCCGGTCCGGCAGCACCACCGCCGTCTCGGAGAAGTCGGCCATCCTCGTGTAGGGGAAGCCCGAGCCCGCGAAGTACGCGAGGTTCGGCAGCTCCGTGAAGCGATAGGCGGTCGAGAGGTCGATCGTGCTGTCCGGGTCCACCGAGGCGCGGACGTCGGCCGGGATGGACACGCAATCGCCGCGATGCAGCGGGCGCATGTCGAAGCGCATCTGCAGCTCGTTCAGCCCGAAGACGAGGTAGGGCGGCAGGCCCACGCGTCCCTCGCCCCGGTCGGCCGAGGTGGAGGAGCCCACCTGGCGCGCGATCCAGGAGAAGCCCCAGGTCGGGTCCCCTTCCCGCAGCGGGAAGGACTTGAGGTAGACGTCGTTCAGCGCGACGTCGAGGCGAGACACGGCCACGTCCATGATCGGACCGGGCGGGGAGCGGAAGCGGATCTCGACCGGCAGGGCGCGGTCGCGGAAGGTGTAGAGGTCCGGCGCCGTGCGGAAGGGCACGGAGATCGGGCCCGGCGCGAAGCCGTAGGATTGCAGCTCGCTCGGGTCCACCAGCTCGCCGAAGCGCACAGGGCGGTCGTTGCGGATCCAGCGGGGCGCGTCGTAGGCGGCGCGGGCGGGCAGGTCCTGCTGCTGCACCGTCGCGATCTCGCCGCTCAGCGCTTCCTTGTTGGTCGCCAGCGCCTGCGCGGCGGTCGCCGCCTCGGCGCCGGAGCGACCGCCGATCACCAGCAACAGCCCGTTCGGATCGTTCGGGTTGTTCACGATGGCCAGGGTCGGCCCCTCCATCCGCGGCAGCGTCACGCCGGGAAGGGATTCCGTGCCGGTCGCGATGACGATCGCGTTGCCGCGCGCCGGCAGCGAGGAGGAGACCGGGAAGGTCGCGCCCCGGTAGTCGGCCTGCACCGCGAACCAGGAGGAGACGATGATGGAGGCGCGGACCACGTCATTGCCGGCCCCCTCCGCCATCACCACCGGCAGGAGCAGCGGCTCACGCAGCAGGCGCGGGTCGAAGAAGGGCTCGGGCAGGCGCGCGAGGTCGCGCGTCAGCGGCAGGCGCTCCAGGTTGAGCTGGATGGTCGAGAGGTCCGAGACCGTGGACCAGAGCAGGCCGGAGAGCGGGTCGTTGCACTCCACCGCGTAGCGGCCGGTGAAGCGGAAGTTCAGCCGGTTCGCGTCCGCGAAGAAAACCGGGTTGATCTGGAACTCCACCGGCCCGAAGGCCGGGCGCGCGCGGTCCGGCGTGATGGTGCCCACGAACTGCTCGTTCAGCGTCACCGCGATCTGGGAGAGCTCCGGGATCAGCGCGGGCGAGGTCGCGCCCTGCAGCGTCAGCCGGGCGCCCGTCACCACCTCGTCCGATCGCACGCCGAAGAGGATGCCCTGCAGGTCCGCGAGGCCGCGAAGCTGCATCGGGCTGCGCAGGCCGAGCTGGCGAAGGGTCCGGGTCTCGGTCCGCGCACCGGCGGCCGGCGGCGCATCGCTGCCGAAGATCAGCGGCGTGCTCGGTGCGACGGGAACGGAGCCCACGCCCGGCGCCCCGGGAACGCCCGCGGGCGGCAGGGCCGAGGGGGCGGCGACCGGCGCGGCGCCCGGTTGGGCCCCGATCGGCCCCCCGAAGCTCGGCGCCGGCGGGAGGCCCGGCGGCTGCCCAGGGACGACGGGCGCACCGGTCGCGGCGGGCGGTCGCGGCGGGGTCTGCGCCTGCGACGGCACGGCCAGGATGATCAGGCCGAGCGCGGCCCCGAGCGTGCCGGCGCGGCGGGCGCGCTCGGCGGCGCGGCGCTGCGCGGCCTCCGCGCCGCGGGCCGAGCCGGGCTCTGCCGCCCGGACCGTGGTGACCACGCCGGTGGGCGGGATCGGCGCTGCGGCGCGCGCGGTCTGCGGCGCCGCCGCGGCCCGGGCACGGGCGGCCGCCTGGCGTCGGGCGCGGCGGGCGCGAAGCGAGAACTGGCTGTCCCCGCGGAAGAGACCGCCGATGGACCGGGCCACCTCGCCGAGGGAGCGGAGCGGACGGTCGTGGCGCACGTCATCCCAATCCACCCAGGCGTCGGCGCGGCCGAGCACCACCCGGGTCACGTTGCCCTCGTCGCGCAGGTCCTCCGGCGCGAAGCGCACCTGAAGACGGCCTTCCTGCCAGCGCAGCACCTCAGAGGGGATGCCGACGCGCTCGGGCCCGATGTCAATCTCAAGTGTCACGAGAGCATCCTCCGGCAGCCCGTCGGGCCGCGGGGCGGCGATCGCGGCGCCGCCAAGAGAGAGGTCGAGGGTTTCGCCGGCGACCAGACGGCCATCCGGAAGGATCACGGTGGCGGGCATGATGGCGCCGACGCGGGCGCGCTCACGCACCTGCCGCCGCTCGCGCCCCACCGCCAGGCCGGCCAGCACCGTCAGCAGCGACAGCACGACCCAGACCGTGTTGAGCGCATTCGCCTGGAATTCGAGGGATTCCGGCGAGTTGGCCGCCATACCGTAGATGCCGGACAGCAGTCCCAGCACGAGCACGACGGCGAGGATGAAGTTCGGCAGGGTGGCGCGGATGTCGAAGTAGCCCTCCTGCAGCGTGCCGCCCTTGTCCGTCACGTTGAACTTGCCGCGCTTCGGGTCGAGCAGCGTCGTGAGCACGACAGGCAGGAGAAAGAGGGAGAGGGTCGTCTCGTAGATCTCAGACCAGAAGGAGTGCCGGACCCGCGCCTGCAGCTTCGAGTTCGTCATGATCGCGTGGACCACGTGCGGTCCCGCATAGGCCACGATCGCGAGCGGCGAGGCCGCGATGATGTTCTGCCCGAAGAGCAGGAAGGCGAGCGGGGCCGTGAGGAAGATAAAGCGCGGCAGCGGGAAGAGGAAGTGCCACATCGAGGCCACGTAGCAGAGCCGCTGCGTGATCCGCAGGCCGGGGCCGAGGAGCGGGTTCTCCACGCGGAAGATCTGCACCATCCCGCGCGCCCAGCGCATACGCTGGCCGATATGCGCGATCAGGCGGTCCGTCGCGAGGCCCGCCGCGAGCGGCAGCCGCAGATACGCCGTGCGCCAGCCCAGCCGCTGCATCTTGAGCGAGCAGTGGCAGTCCTCGGTCACGGTCTGGGTCGGCACGCCGCCCACCTGCTCCAGCGCCGTGCGCCGGATGACCGCGCAGGAGCCGCAGAAGAAGGTCGCGTTCCAGAGGTCGTTGCCCTGCTGGATCAGGCCGTAGAAGAGAAGGCCCTCGTTCGGGACGCGCGTGCCGGAGGCGAGGTTCCGCTCGAACGGATCGGGCGAGTAGAAGTGGTGCGGCGTCTGGACCATGGCCAGGCCGGCGTCGCGCATCATCCAGCCGATGGTCATCTGCAGGAAGGCGCGGGTGGCGACGTGGTCGCTGTCGAAGATGACCACGTACTCCGAGGTCGTCTGGCTCAGCGCGTGGTTGATGTTGCCGGCCTTGGCGCCCTTGTTGTCCGGGCGCGTCATGTAGCCGCAGCCCACCTCCTCGCAGAAGGCGCGGAACTCCTCGCGACGGCCGTCATCCAGCAGGATGACGTTCATCTTGTGCCGCGGCCAGTCCATGGCCATGGCACCGAAGATGGTCGGCTTCACCACCGCCAGCGGCTCGTTGTAGGTCGGGATGAACACGTCGACCGACGGCCACAGCTCCGGGTCTTCCGGCAGCGGCAGCGGCCGCCGCTCCAGCGGCCAGAGCGACTGGAGGTAGGAGAGGAACAGCGCGACGATCGCGTAGATCTCGGCGAGCAGAAGGCCGGTGCCGAGGAAGGTCGAGAAGAAGTTCGTGTAGTCGAGCGTGTCCGTGATGCGCCAGTAGATGTAGCGCGCGGAGATGATGCCCGAGAGAAGCGCGAGGAAAACGAGCGATCCGCGCCCGGGGATCAACGAGACGATCGCGAAGACGACGAAGCCGCCGATCGCGATCCAGGCCTGCTGCTCCGCCTCCAGCGGCGCGACGACGAAGGGCAATGATACGAGGAAACCGAGAACGACGAGGATACGCGCGATCCAGGGATTCGCGGTGGCCGCCCGGATACGGCGAGGCGTCATGGCGCGGTTCCCATTTCCGTCCGCTGCATCACCGGCGGCGGCGGCACCGCGTGCTCCGGCACGGCCTCGCCCGCGGCGGGCGGCGGCAGGGCACTCGAGACGAGGCGCGACACCTCCCGCAGGTCGGAGGCGGCGCGGCTCTCCGGCGCGTGGTCGAGCAGCAGACGCTGGCAGGCGAGCGCCTCGGCCACCGTCTCCTCCCGGCTCATCGCGCCGAGCATCCGGAAGCCGAGATGCCGCGCCACGGCCTCTGCCGAGGCACGGGAGAGGCGGGAGTTTAGGTCCACCGCGTTCAGCACGATGCGCAACCGCCCGGCGAGCAGCGCCGCCATGGTCCCGGTGCCGAGGAAGCGGCCGCTCTCGATCTCCGGGACAAGTGCGGCGGAGATCGCTTCCGCCTGCAGGACTCCGATCACCATCGTTGCCATCGGCGCGAGGAGCGCCAGGGCCTGGGACGGTCCGGGCGGGAGGTCGGCCACCACGACCAGCCCGGGATCGGCGAGCATCTCCCGCACCGGCTGCGCCAGCAGGTCAGGATCGCCGTCGAGCGCCACGGCGAGCTGGAGCGAGGCGCGAAGATCCATCGCGCCATGCGCGAGGAGTTGCACGCCGGACGCGGTCTGCCGGACATGGCTCCGCCAGTCAGGCTTGCTCTGCAATTCCGCGACAAAGCCGGCCCGGTCCATCAGGGGCACGCCGAAATGCAGCCGCAGCGCGTTCTGCGGATCCAGGTCGATGGCCAGCACCCGGTGGCCGAGCCGGTGAAGACCATCGGCCACGTTGGCGGCGAGGGTGGTCTTGCCGACCCCGCCCTTGGGGGAGGCAAAGCAGATGAGCGACATGCCGGCTCCTTCTCGCTCAGACCATGCCGCGATGAGAGCGGACACCGGCAGCGACGCGCCGCAAGAGTTCCGGAAGGGCCATCTCAACCCGCGCCGCCGGCCACAGCCGGGCCGAGGATTCGGCGCTGTCCGTTCGCATCGCCACGCTCAAGGCATCCAGAAGTGGGTAATGGGCCGAGGAGTCGGATGATCCACCGCTCCCGAACAGGGTGTCCAGGAGGGAGGACCCACTTCCCCCCGTGGGTCGCGGTGCTGCGCGGCCACGCGTGTCCTCCGGGACACGCGGCAGGGGCGGCGGCGGAGGGGCGGCGGCCCGCCCCGGGAAGAGCGGGGGCGCCGAGGGAAGCACCGGCTCCGGCGGGCGGGTCCAGCCGGGCGGGGCCATGATGGGCGTGTCGCTTGCCGGCGCTATCGGCAGGACCGGTCGCGCTGTTGCCACCGGGGGCGCGGGCGGAGGCGGAGTGGGCGCCGGCGGGGGCGTCGGGACGGGGTCCTGCGGCGGGTAGCGGCCGACCACCAGCGGCGGCATCTCCGCCGGGTTCATCGGCGGCTGCGCGAGCAGCGTCTGGAGGAGCGACGGGACGGGAGGCGACGACGGTGCGGACGGCAAGGTGGGCGCCAGTACCGGCGCTGGAGGCGGCGGGGCGACGCTCCGGATGACCGGCTCGACGACCGACGGCGGAGGCGGGAGGGGTTCCTGCTGAGGGACCACCGCCGTCGCGGACAGGGCGGGGGGCGCCGGCTGGATCACAGGCGCGGGCTGCACGGCCGGTGCCGCGGGAACATAGGGCATCGGCTCGGGGATGGGCGGCGGCGGCGGCTGGACCGGCTCGGCCATCCGGACGTCCGGCGGCAGGGCCTCGATGCCGGCGAGTGCCTCCCCGAGCAGGGGGAAAGAATCGGGTGCGGGAGCCGGGCTACGCGGGGCGTCGTTCCGCACCGGCTCGTTGCCGAAGCTGCGGTAGCGCAGCGCCGGGGTGCGCAGCGCCGCCGCCATGCGTGCGACGTCGTTGTCCTGGCGCATGCGAGCAAACTCCCGAACCCGTGACGCAGCGCATCATGCCGCGTCGAACCTCGGTCCGGAATATCTTAATTTTGAAATTTTTTCACGCTGGTGAGAGAGGCCTTCCGACCTGCTGCGCGGCCACGCGTGCCAATATCGCCAGGGATGTGTCATAATAGTCACGGCCCTGTGGCCGTGACTCCGAGAGCGGACGCCGCCAGGGCGTGTTCCGCTGGCTACCCGCCAGGCGCCCAATCTCGGCGATGCCCACGCCGGCGGGATAAGGTGAGGTCACGTCGGTCGCCAGATCCGCCCAGGCGGGCAGATGACGGTGTGCGCCGTCATTCCAGAAATCCAGCGCGCGCCCAACGGACGGCTCGTCCCCCAGGCCGGCCCAGCACAACCACAGTGGCACGCGAACTGCGTCGTAGGCAAATCGCGCCGGCCAGCCCTCGGCCGGCGCCGTGCGCCCGTCGACGCGGGACACCGAGAGCCAGTCCGGTGCCAGGCCCCAACGCCCGAATCGGGCGCTCCGCAGCAGGCGGAGCCCGTCCGAGGCCACCCGGAGCCAGGCCGGGTCCGGCACGGCCTCCGCCACCACGGCGATGGCGGGGAAGGAGTAGTAGGACGGGTTGATGACCACCCGGTCCCGGTGCTCGAACCCACGTGATCCGGGCAGCAGGACGAGCATGTTGGCCGTCCGGCGGACGAGCAGGCGCAGTACATCGCGGGCGATCGCGGTGCCTTCCTCCGTGAAGGCGGGCTCGTTCCAGCGCTGCCCCCCGCGCAGCAAGGCGGCCGCGATGAAGAGGTCGCCGTCGGTCGCGTTGTTGCGGTCCTGCACGGCGACCGGGGCGTTCGGCTGGAACCGCCAGGCGTGCAGCATGTCGCCCTCCCGCCGCAGGTTCGCGCGGGTCCAGCGAAGGATGGCGTCGAAGGCAGGCCGGTCGTCGTGGTGCTCGGCCAGCATCAGGCCCCAGCCCTGCCCCTCGGAGTGGGACTGGTTGTTGTTGCCGGTGTCCACGACCCGGCCCTCGGGCAAGAGGAAGCGGGACTTGTAGCGGCCCCACTCGGCGGCGGTGCCGTCCGCGTGCGCAAGGCGCGGGGCCGTCAGCCACCCGGCCGCGGCGCCGATGATCCCGAAGACGCGGCGGCGAGGGAGAGAAGCTGGCATGGGCCCAGGATGCACCCGCGCGGTTGCAGTTCGGTTTACGGACCGCACATCCCCGGGAGGGGTCGGGCGAGCCGATCACAACTGCGAGATGCACCTGAACGGCACTGCGGGTCAACGAGAACAGATGAGCCCTGCGCGTCACGCATGGCGCATGTCCCGACCCGGTTTCTGCAGAGGCAGCACCGGCGGCAGGTTACGGCTTGAGTCCGATGGAAGGGCTGCCGTTTCCGCGCGGCCTCGATCGGGGCTAAGCAGCGCCCATGGCCCCTCCCCTTCTGTTGCTCCAGGGCATTCGCCAGGGCTTCGGCACCACGCCTCTCCTCCGCGACGCGACTCTCTCCGTCGGCGCGGGGGAGCGTCTTGCCCTGGTCGGGCGGAACGGGTCCGGCAAGTCGACCCTCCTTCGGATCGCCGCCGGCCTCATTCAGCCGGAAGCCGGCACCCGATTCGCCCAGCCGGGCTGCACGATCCGCTACCTGCCCCAGGAGCCGGACCTCGCCGGGCACGCCACCACCCTGGCCTATGTCGAAGCCGGCCTCGGGCCCGGCGATGATCCGCACCGCGCGCGGCAGTTGCTGGAGGCTCTCGGCCTGACCGGAGAGGAAGCGCCGGCCCACCTCTCGGGCGGCGAGGCGCGGCGGGCGGCGCTGGCGCGGACCCTCGCGCCTTCGCCCGACATCCTCCTGCTCGACGAGCCGACCAATCACTTGGACCTGCCGGCGATCGAGTGGCTGGAAGGCGAACTCTCGGGGCTGCGCTCCGCGCTCGTGCTCATCAGCCATGACCGTCGCTTCCTGGAGTCGCTGTCGCGGGCCATGGTCTGGCTGGACCGCGGGACGACGCGGCGGCTCGACCGGGGCTTCGGCGAATTCGAGGTCTGGCGCGACCAGGTGCTGGAAGAGGAGGAGCGCGACGCCCACAAGCTCTCCCGCCAGATCGTGCGGGAGGAGCACTGGCTCCGCTACGGCGTCACCGCCCGGCGCAAGCGCAACGTCCGCCGGGTGGCGGAGCTGGCCGCCCTGCGGGAGCGGCGTCGGCAGCGGCGCGGGCCCCAGGGGGGGGTCCGGCTCGCGGCGTCCGAGGCAGAGGGGTCCGGCACCCTCGTCGTCTCCGCGGAGCGGATCGCCAAGTCCTATGACGGGCGCACCGTGGTGCGGGACTTCTCCACCCGCGTGCTGCGTGGGGACCGGATCGGCATCGTCGGGCCGAACGGCGCGGGCAAGACGACGCTGCTGAACATGCTCACGGGCGCGCTCGCCCCCGATTTCGGGGAGGTCCGGATCGGCACGGGGCTGGAGATGGTCGCGCTCGACCAGCGGCGCGCGAGCCTCGACGACAACCTGACGCTGTCCGATGCGCTGACGGAGGGGCGCGGCGACATGGTGCATGTCGGCGCCAGCCCGCGCCACGTCATCGGCTACATGAAGGAGTTTCTCTTCACGCCGGAGCAGGCGCGAACGCCGCTCGGCGTGCTGTCCGGCGGGGAGCGGGCTCGGGTGATGCTGGCCCGCGCCATGGCCCGGCCGAGCAACCTGCTCGTGCTGGACGAGCCGACGAACGACCTCGACCTGGAGACGCTCGACCTCCTGCAGGAGATGATCGCGGAATATCCGGGCACGGTCATCGTGGTCAGCCACGATCGCGACTTCCTGGACCGGGTGACGACGAGCGTCATCGCGTCCGAGGGCGATGGACGTTGGCAGGAATACGCGGGCGGCTACTCCGACATGGTGACGCAGCGCGGGCACGGCGTGAGGGCGGCCAGCGCTGGTGCCGTGCCTGCCCCGAAGCGGGACGTCACCGCGCCCCGTCCGGCCGCTGCCCCCGCCGCGCCGCGCCTGACGATGGCGGAGATGCAGGCGCTAAAGACGCTTCCCGCGAGCATGGAGCGCCTGAACGCGGAAATCGCTCGGCTGAACGAGATCCTGGCCGACCCCGGACTCTATGCCCGCGACCCCGCGCGCTTCACCAAGGCGGGCGCGCTGCTGGCTGAGAAGCAGGCGGCGCTCTCCGAGGCCGAGGAACGCTGGCTGGAGCTGGAGATGCGGCGCGAGGAACTGGCGGGCTGACCCCGCTGGGGCCTGGCCGATGCGCGTCCTCCTCGTCCATTGCCATCCGCGCCCGGACAGCCTGAGCGCCGCGCTCGCCAGCGCTGTCCGGGCGGCGCTGGAAGGGGCGGGTCATGAGGTGGACTGGCGCGACCTCTACGCCGAGGGCTTCGATCCCGTGCTCGGCGCGGAGGAGCGCGGCCGCTATCACGACGTGCCCGGGAACCTGCTGGGCCTGGAAGATCACGCCGCCAGCCTGCGCGCGGCGGAGGCGCTGGTGCTGGTCTACCCGACCTGGTGGTACGGTCTGCCCGCGATGCTGAAGGGCTGGCTCGACCGGGTCTGGGCACCCGGCGTCGCCTTCCACCTCGGCGCGGGGGCGATCGAGCCGGGGCTGAAGAACATCCGGCGGCTCGCGGTGGTGACGACCTACGGCTCGCCCTGGTGGCTGCTGCTGTATTTCGGCCGGCCGGACCGGAAGCTGATCGGTCGCGGGCTTCGCCGGCTCTGCGCGCCGGGCTGCCGGCTGGACTGGCACGCGCTGACCCGGATGGACGGGCGCAGCCCCGCCGAGTGCGCCGCCTTCCTGCGACGGGTCGAGCACGCCTTCGCCCGCTGGTGAGGACGGGTCAGCGCGATTCCCGCCCCATCTCGCTCTCGTGCCAGGCCCGAAGGAGAAGGTGGGAGAGGAGCGAGGTGGCGCCGAAGATGGCGATGCCCGTGACGGAGATGAGGACGAGCGCCGCGAACATGCGCGAGATCTGGAGCTGGTAGCCCGCTTCGAGGATCCGGTAGGCGAGGCCGGATTCCCGGCCGCCCGTGCCGGCCACGAACTCCGCGACGATCGCACCGATCAGCGACAACCCGCCGGAAATACGAAGCCCGGCCAGGAAGAAGGGCAGCGCCGTCGGCAGCCGGAGCCGCGTGAGCACCTGCCAGCGGCTGGCACGGTAGA
The DNA here is from genome assembly GCF_050154705.1 of Muricoccus radiodurans. GTDB lineage: Bacteria > Pseudomonadota > Alphaproteobacteria > Acetobacterales > Acetobacteraceae > Roseomonas > Roseomonas radiodurans. The sequence continues at coordinate 1,146,414 of NZ_CP189561.1, forward strand.
GGCGGAACAGGTCCAGCAGGTTCCGGTCCGCGCTGTTCAGCCCGAGCGTCGTGTTCGACAGGATGGGAAAGAAGGCGACGATCCAGGCGCAGACGAGCAGCACGAGGCGGATGTCGTCCACCCAGATGATGATGAGCGGCGCGATCGCGACGATGGGCGTGACCTGCAGGATTACCGCATAGGGGTAGAAGGACAGCTCTATGATCCGGGACTGGGCGAAGAGGATGGCCAGGATCAGACCGAGCGACGACGCCAGGGCCAGCGCCGCGAAGGTGATCTGAAGGGTGATCCAGAGCGACCCGGCGAGCGTCCGCCAGTCGCGGATCAGCGTCGCCCCGATCTCCACCGGACCGGGCAGGATGTAGCTCGGCACCCCGTTCGCCCGCACGGCCCACTCCCAGGCGCCGAGCACGATCAGGCCGATCAGCACCGGCGCGGCCACGCGCAGCCACCCGCCCCCGCTCACGCGGCCATGGCCCGGTGGAGCGCGCGCGACGCCGCGCGGCAGATCGCGGCGTATTCGGCGGAGGTGCGGAACTCCTCGCCGCGCGGATGGGGCGCGGGCACGGCCAGGTCCTCGGCGATCCGTCCTGGGCGGTTCGCCATGACGACGATGCGCTCGGAGAGAAAGACGCTCTCGAACACGGAGTGGGTCACGAAGACGGCGGTGAAGCGGCGCTCCTCCCAGAGGGCCAGGAGGTCGGCGTTCAGCCGGTGGCGGGTGATCTCGTCCAGCGCGGCGAAGGGTTCGTCCATCAGCAGCAGCCGGGGCTGCGTGACCAGGGCGCGGGCGATGGAGACGCGCATCCGCATCCCGCCGGACAGGGCGCGGGGATAGGCGCGCTCGAAGCCGGAGAGGCCGACGCTCGCCAGCGCCGCCGCCGCGCGGGAGGAGGCCTCCTGCCGTCGCATTCCGCCGAGGCGCAGGGGGAGCATCACGTTCGCCAACGCGCTGGCCCAGGGCATCAGCGTCGGCTCCTGGAAGACGAAGCCGATGTCGCCGCGCTCCACCGCCAACCGTCCCTCGCTGGGCGGGATCAGGCCGGCGATCATCCGCAGCAGCGTGGACTTGCCGCAGCCCGAAGGGCCGAGAAGGGAGAGGAACTCGCCCTCCCGCACGGTCAGATCGACGCCCTGCACGGCGAGGGTTCCGTCCGGGTATCGCTTCGCCACGCCCTGGAGGGTCGCGACGGGCCGCGCCCCCTGCCCTGTCCCCGACCCCGCGGCGGCGCTGCCGTCAGCCAACCCCGACCCGCTTGTTCACGAAGTCCAGGCTATAGGCGCGGCGGAAGTCGAGGCCGGGGGGATAGACGCCTGAATCCCGCATCGTCTCGTAGAAGGAGGTCCATTTGGCCTCGGTCATCGCCAGCAGCCCGAGCGTCTCCGCCGCCCCGGAGCGGACGATGCCGCGCGCGTTCATCTCCCGCACGGCAAAGTCGATCCGGTCGTCATCCATCTCCGGATTGTCACGCTTGATGCGGGCGTTCGCGGGCTCGGTGTCGCGGCCGGCCATGTACTGCACCCAGCCCTCGATGGTGGCGTTGATGAAGCGCTGCACCACGTCTCGACGCTCGGCGATCATGCGGGCGGAGATGTCGATCGTCTCGCTGTAGCCGTCGAAGCCGGCATCGGCGATCAGGTGCACCTTCGGCCGCGCCCCCGCCGTCATGGCCGTGTAGGGCTCGCTGGTGACGAAGCCCTGCTGGATCGCCAGGCGGTTCGCGACGAAGGGCTGGATGTTAAAGGTGTAGGGCCGGATCTGGTCATCCGTGTAACCGAAGCGCCGTCGGAGGAAGGGCCAGGAGGTCACGCGGGTGGCGGCGCCGATCATGATCGGCTTGCCGCGCATCTGCTCGAAGCTGTCGTGGCCCGCGCCCTCATGCGCCATGAGAATCTGCGGGTCCTTCTGGAACACGGCGCCAATGCAGAGGAAGGGCAGACCTTCCCGCGCGTAATTCAGGGCCTGGAAGGCGTTGGACATGATCATGTCCACCCGGCCGGCCAGAAGGAGCTGCGCCGGGTTCTGCTGCGGACCGCCCTGACGCAGGTCGCACTCGATCCCGTGGCGGCGGTAGATGCCGTTGGACAGGGCCTGGTAGTAGCCCCCGTGCTCGGCCTGGGCGCGCCAGTCCGTCTGGAAGATGACGCGGTCCAGGGCCTGCGCCCTCGGACGGGAGGCTCCGAAGGGAACGAGCGCAAGGGCCGTTCCGCCCGTCAGAAGGCTGCGCCGCTCGATCCGGTAACGCGTGCCCATCCCCGCCTCCTCTCCTGCCACTGCCGGCCCGCGGCGCCCGTCGTGATGCCACGGCGCCCCCGGACCGCGCCAGCGCCGCCCGCCGATCACAGCGATAGGCAATCCCGGTGCCAGCGGAGCCGCGCGTCGGGCCGGCCGCGGAACCGCTTTCGGTCCGGCCCCGTTCCTGCATGGACCGTCGGCGTCCACCGCGCCATACACCCGTTCGCGCAACGTCCCGGAGAACGCCGACCATGCCCTCCCGCCGCCTCGTCCTGGCTGCCGGCGCCGCCGCGCTGGGCGCCCCGCATATCCGCACCGCCCGTGCCCAGGCGCCAATCCGGTTTTGCCTGGATTGGGCGCTGCAGGGGAACCACGGGATGTTCGCCCTGGCCGAGGAGCGCGGCCTGTTCCGGCGCGAGGGGCTGGCGATCCGCATGGACCGCGGATTCGGCTCGGGCGACACGGCGGTGAAGGTCGCCTCCGGCGCCTACGACATCGGCTACACCGATCCCTCCACCATGGTGAAGTTCAACGCGGAGAACCCGGACAAGCGTCTCGTCTCCATCTACCAGGTGCTGGACCGCACGGCCGCCGCCCTGACCACCCTTCGCCGCAGCCGGATCACGGAGCCGAAGGGCGTGGTCGGGAAGCGCCTGGGCGCGCCGGAGGGCGAGGCCAGCCGGATGCTGTTCCCGGCCTTCGCCCGCGCCCAGGGCATCGACGCCTCGGCCGTCCGTTGGACGAGCATGGCCGCCAACCTGCGGGACACGATGCTCGCGCAGGGGCAGGTGGACGCGGTGACGGGCTTCCTCTTCACCACGCATTTCAATCTGGTCGGGGTCGGCATGCCGGAGGCGGACATCGTGTCCTGGCCCTATGCCGAAAACGGGCTCGATATCTACGGCTCCGCGATTGTCGCGCGCGCCGAGTGGCTGGAGCGGAACGCCCAGCAGGCCGCGGGCTTCGTCCGCGCCTCCGTGGAAGGCCTCAAGCTGCTTCTGGCCGAGCCGGATGCCGGCATGGCCTTGCTCAAGCGCCGCGAGCCGCTCTTCGACGAGGCGCTGGAGAAGCGCCGCTGGTTCATGACCCGGGACCGCGGCATCCTGACGCCGAATGTTCGCGAAGGCGGCACCGGGGTGCTGGACGCGGCGCGCAGCGCGACGCTCGTCCGCGTGAACTCCGAGGCCTACGGCGTGACGAACCCGCCGAACCCGGCCGAGATGTTCACCGACCGCTTCCTGCCGCCCGCGAGCGAGCGCCGGATCGGCTGACTGGCCGGCGGGCATTTCCGCGGCCCGGGCAACGGAGAGGGAAGGGAAGAGGCAGCAAGTCAGCCACCTTTCCCACCGAATCGTGGTCGAGAGATCGGCCGCTCTTCGACTCTGGCGGCCGGCGAAGATCGGCTCCGTCTCGTTCGCCCTCGGCGATAGCCGGAAGGCCAGACGCGATCGGGAACCGAGGGGAGAGTGTTGCCGCCCTCCCCTAGTCCCCCGAGCGGATCGTCAGTGCACCAGCGCCGGGGCCAACTCGTGCTGGAGGATCGCGGCGATGGCCAGCGCCTCGTTCGGGGCGGCTCCGATCGGAGTTCCATCGGCCGCGTGGATGGCCACCGCCGCCGTGCCGTTCACGTTCACGGGGCGGATGTAGGCGAGTTGTTCCAGCCCGAAGCGCGCCCAATCCACGGGCGAAAGCTGGCGGAGACCAAAAGTCGGGGTCGGGTTCATCGGTCACTCCTCGCCCGCAGCCGGAATGGCCTGCGGGCTGATAACGCCGTTGCGGCCCCCCGGTTCGGCAGGATCGCGCGGGCGGAAGGTTCAGGTCTGTTCGGCGGGCAGCGCGCGGCCGTTGCCGTTGATGCGAATCGTGCGGACGCGGGTTTCGGGACGGGGCCGTCGTAGCTCCACGTGCAGCAGGCCGTTGTCCATCCAGGCGCCCTCCACCTCCATGCCCTCAGCGAGGACGAAGGCGCGCTGGAACTGGCGGGCCGCGATGCCCCGGTGCAGGAAGATGCGACCTTCCGAGTCGTCCTTCTGCCGGCCCCGCAGCACCAGTTGGTTGTCCTCCAGCGTGATCTGCAGATCGTCCATGGCGAAGCCGGCCACGGCCAGGGTAATGCGCAGCCGGTCGGGCGCGGTCTGCTCGATGTTGTAGGGGGGATAGCCGTCCGCGGTCTTCTGCACCCGGTCGAGCATCTGCTCGAGGTGGTCGAAGCCGAGTAGCAGCGGCGATCCGAAGACCGAGGTCCGGGTCATGCGTGCGGCATCCTTGAGGAAGCGAAGCCACGCGGCCCGGCCCGAAGCACCGGTCCGCTGCGCCCGATATTGTTCCCGCCGGCCCGTAATGCAAGCGGTGGCGCATTCCGCCGGGCGCCGTTCCGTCCTACATGCGCCGGCACCGCCATGCCCGAGCCCGAACTCCTCCCCATCCTCCTCCACCCCGCGCCGGTGCTGCGCGCCCGCGCCCGCGCCGTGGCGGAAGGTGACGGTGACAAGGTAAGGGCCCTGGCGCCTCGGATGCTGGCGACGATGTACGCCGCGCCGGGCATCGGGCTGGCCGCACCGCAGGTGGGCGAATCGCTGCGGATGGTCGTGCTGGACCTTCAGAAGGAGGACAGCGCCGGGCCGATGGTGCTGGTGAATCCGGAGATCGTGGCTGTCAGCGACGAGCGGGCGGTGCGGGAGGAGGGCTGCCTGTCCATTCCCGGCCAGTATGCCGATGTGGAGCGGCCGTTCCGGGTGAAGGTCCGCTGGCGCGACCTGGACGGCACGCGGCGCGAGATCGAGGCCGACGACCTCCTGGCGACCTGCCTCCAGCACGAGATCGACCACCTGGACGGGGTCCTGTTCACCGACCGGCTCAGCCCCCTGAAGCGGAACATGCTGCTGAAGCGCTTTCAGAAGGAGCAGAAGCTGAAGCAGCGGGAGGCGATGTGACCGGGCCCGGGGGCCGGGCGGGCGACGTCCCCGACGCTCCGGTCCGGACGGCCACGCGGCCGCTCCGTCTGGCCTTCATGGGTAGCCCGGCCTTCTCCGTCCCGGCCCTGCGGGCGCTGCACGCGGCGGGGCACGAGATCGCCGCCGTCTACGCCCAGCCTCCCCGCCCCGCCGGGCGTGGCCAGAGGGAGACCCCCTGCCCCGTCCACCAGGCCGCGCTGGAGCTTGGCCTGCCGGTCCGCACCCCCGCAGGGCTGCGGAAGGACGCGGCGGAGCACGCGGCCTTCGCGGCGCTCGGCCTGGATGCGGCCGTGGTGGTGGCCTACGGGCTGATCCTGCCGGCGCCGATGCTGGACGCACCGCGGCGCGGCTGCCTGAACATCCACGCCTCTCTTCTGCCGCGCCACCGTGGAGCCGCGCCGATCCAGGCGGCGATCCTGGCCGGCGACTCGGAGACCGGTATCACCATCATGCGGATGGACGAGGGCCTGGACACCGGCCCGATGCTGCTGAAATCCGCGACGCCGATCGGTCCCGCGGACACGGCGGCCGACCTGCACGACCGGCTCTCCGCGATCGGCGCGGAACTCATCCTTCGCGCGCTGGACGAGGACCCGCCCGCCGCGCCGCAGCCCGAGGTCGGTGCCACCTACGCTCCGAAGCTGGCGAAGGAGGATGGCCGCCTCGACTGGTCGGAGCCGGCGGCGGCGCTGGACCGGCGCGTGCGCGCCATGCACCCCTGGCCCGGGGCCTTCACCGCCCTGGAAGGCGCCCCTCTGCGCATCCTGGCGGCGGAGCCCCTCCCGGGCACGGCCGGCGCCGAGCCGGGCACGGTGCTGGACGGCTCGCTGCGCGTGGCCTGCGGCGACGGCAACGCCCTTCGGCTGACCCGCGTGCAGAAGGCCGGACGCGCCGCGATGGAGGCGGAAACCTTCCTGCGCGGCCATGCCATCCCGGCCGGGACCCGCCTGGGCTGAGATGCCGCTCTACGCGCTACTGGTGGAGTATGACGGCACCCCCTTCGTCGGCTGGCAGCGGCAGGAGAACGGCCTGTCCGTTCAACAGGTGATCGAGGAGGCGGCCGCCCCGCTGAACGGCGACACCGTCCCCACCGCCGGCGCCGCCGGCCGCACCGATGCCGGCGTCCATGCCGAGGGCCAGGTGGTCGGGTTGCCGGTCCGGGCCGACCTCCCTCCGGACCGCTTGCGGGAGGCTCTGAACGCCCGAAGCCGCCCGCATCCCGTCTCCGTGGTCGCCGCCGCCCGCGCGCCGGAGGGATGGAGCGCCCGCTTCTCCGCCACCGGCCGGGCTTATCGCTACCGGATCAGCAACCGCCGGGCGCGGCCGGCGCTGGAGGCCGGGCGGGTCTGGCATGTGCCGCAGCGGCTGGACGCGGCGGCCATGCACGCCGCGGCCCAGGGGCTGCTCGGGCACCACGACTTCTCCGCCTACCGCGCCAGCACCTGCCAGGCACGGGATGCGCTCCGGACACTGGACCGGCTGGACGTGTCCCGCCTCGGCGACACGATCGAGGTCACGGTGGAAGCACGATCCTTCCTGCACCACCAGGTCCGCAACATGGTGGGGACGCTGGTTCAGGTCGGGCTGGGCCGGCGGCCGGTGTCCTGGCCTCGAGCGGTGCTGGAATCGGGCGACCGGAGCCGCGCCGGCCAGACAGCACCGGCCGAGGGGCTCTTCTTCACCGCCGTCCGCTACGACCCGCCGATCGCCTGGGCGTCCTGATCCCCGCCCCTTGGCGGCCCCTTCCCTCGGCGGCAGGCTGGCGGCCCCAGGATGGACCTCCGGACATGGCCCGACGCCGCACCCTGCCGGCCCTTCTCGCGCTGGTTCTCTCCGCCGCCGGGGCGGTGGCGCAGGAGGCGCGGATCGGGCTCCAGACCGAGACCTCCTCGATGGACCCGCACTTCGCGCTCGTCGGCGCGAACCAGTCGGCCGCGCAGCACGTCTTCGATCCCCTGGTAGGCAGCGACGCGAGTCTCCGGCCCGTCCCCGGCCTGACGAGCTTCCGGCAGGTCGAGCCCGACCTGTGGGAGTTCACCGTGCGACAGGGCGCGACCTTCCACGACGGATCGCCCGTCACCGCGGAGGACCTGCGCTTCTCCCTGGAACGGATGCCGCGCGTGCCGAACAGCCCGGCGCCCTTCCTGCGGCTGGCGGCCGCGACGGCCACGCTGGAGGTGGTGGATTCCCGCACGCTCCGGCTGCGCTCCCACGGGCCCGATCCGGCGATCCCGCTGCACGCGATGACCGCCTACATCGTCTCGGCCCGCGCCGCCGCGAACGCGTCGAGCGCCGATTTCAATGCCGGGCGCGCGGCGATCGGGTCCGGCCCCTGGCGCTTCGTGGAATGGACCCCCGGCAACCGCCTCCTGCTCCGCCGCAACGACGCCTTCTGGGGCGACCGGCCGGCCTTCGAGCGGGCGACGCTCCGCCCCATCCCGAACGATGCCGGCCGGCTCGCGGCGCTGCTGTCCGGCGACGTGGACCTGATCGAGGCGGTGCCGCCCGGCGACGCCGCCCGCCTGCGCGGGCGCGCGGAGGTCCGCGTGGTGTCGGAGGGATCCTCCCGGCTCATCTATCTCGGGCTGGACCAGGCCAACGCGGTCTCGCCCTTCGTCACGGCGAAGGACGGCCGCCCGCTGGACCGGAACCCGTTGCAGGACCGCCGCGTGCGGGAGGCATTGTCCCTCGGGATCAACCGCGCCGCGATCGTGGAGCGCGTCCTGCAGGGCGGCGGCGTGCCCGCCGCGCAGCTCGTGCCGAGGGGGTCGGTCGGCCATGACCCCGACCTGGCGGCGCCGGCCTTCGACCCCGACCGCGCCCGCGCCCTGCTGCGGGAGGCCGGCTACCCGGACGGCTTCCGCATCACCCTTCATTCTCCCAACAACCGCTATGTGGAGGATGACAAGACGGCCCAGGCCGTGGCGCAGATGTGGTCGCGCATCGGCCTCGATGCGCGGGTGGAGGTCATGCCCTCCAACATGTTCTTCACCCGCGCGGGACGGCGAGAATTCTCCGCCTTCCTGATCGGCTGGGGCAACACGGCGGGCGATGCCTATCCGGGCCTCTCGCAAGTGGTGGCGACGTTCGATTCGGCACGCGGCCTCGGCAGCCTGAACCGCGGGCGCTACAGCAATCCGCTCTTCGACGCGGCGCTGGAGCGCGCCCGCCCGATCGCCGACGCCGCAGAGCGGGACGCCGCGCTGCGGGCGGCGCAGCGCATCGCCTTCGGACAGGACTTTGGCATCCTGCCCCTGCACTTTCCCCTGAACATCTGGGCCACCCGCGCGGCTTTCACCTACGCCGCGGCCCAGGAGGAGGCGACCCTGGCCCACCATCTCCGTCCCGCCGCCCGATGAGCTGGCCCCTGAACGACCGCGAGGCGATGGTGCCGATGCGGGACGGCGTGCGTCTGGCGACCGACGTGCACCTGCCGCCCGGCCCGGGTCCCTTCCCCGTGGTGCTGGAGCGGACCCCTTACGGCAAGCGGGAGGCCAGCCGCTCCGAGCGCACCGCCGCGAAGCCCGACCCCGCGACGCGTGAGGAGGTCGCCGCCACCTTCCTCGCGGCCGGCTATGCCGTGGTTTACCAGGACTGCCGCGGCCGCCACGCGAGCGAGGGCGTTTTCACCAAGTACCTGTCGGAGGGCGAGGACGGCTTCGACACGATGGCCTGGATCCTCGCCCAGCCCTGGTGCGACGGGCGGATCGGGACGATGGGCCTGTCCTACGCCGCCCATACCCAGGCCGCGCTCGGGTGCCTCAACCCGCCGGGGCTGCGGGCGCAGGTGCTCGATTCCGGGGGCTTCTTCGACAGCTACCAGGGCGGCATCCGCTACGGCGGTGCCTTCGAGCTGAAGCAGGCGACCTGGGCCTACACCCAGGCGCTGAAGTCACCGGAGACCCTCGCCGACCCAGTCCGCCGGGCGGCGCTGGAGGCGGAGGACATCGCGGGCTGGATGGCGCGGATGCCCTGGAAGCCCGGCCACTCCCCCCTGCGCCACGCGCCGGACTACGAAGCCTATCTTTTCGAGCAGTGGCGCGAGGGGGCCTTCGGGCCTTTCTGGGAGCGGCTGGGCATCTACGCCAAGGGCTGGCACGACCGCTACGCGCCCGTGCCGGTGGTCCACATGTCGTCCTGGTACGATCCCTATCCCCGCACGGCGACGGAGAACTACCTCGGCCTCAAGGCGGCGGGGCGCGGGCCGCAATGGCTGATCCTCGGACCCTGGACGCATGGTGACCGCAGCGTGACCTTCGCGGGCGACGCGGATTTCGGCCCCGACGCCACGGTCGATTCCTGGGCCGGCGACTGGCGCGCCTTCCGCCTGCGCTTCCTGGACCGCTGGGTGCGGGACGTGTCGAACGGCGTGGAGGAGGACCCGCCCGTCCGAATCTTCATCATGGGCGGCGGCAGCGGGCGGCGCAACGGCGAGGGCCGGCTGGAGCATGGCGGCCGCTGGCGCGCCGAGCGCGACTGGCCCCTGCCCGGCACCGAGTTCACCCGCTTCTTCCTGCACGGCGACGGCACCCTGTCCGAGGCGCCGCCGGAGGAGGGAGCCGCGCCGCTCTCCTATGACGTGGACCCCGCGCGCCCCGTGCCGAGCATCGGCGGCTCCATCACCTCCGGCGAGCCGGTGATGGTCGGCGGAGGCTTCGACCAGGTGGAGGGGCCGCGCTTCTTCGGCTGCGCGCCGCCCTACATTCCGCTCGCCGCGCGAACGGACGTGCTCGCCTTCCAGACCGAGCCGCTGACGGAGGATGTGGAGATCACCGGGCCGGTCACGGTGCACCTTTGGGCGGCGACGGACGGGCCGGACACGGACTTCACGGCGAAGCTCGTGGACGTGTACCCGCCGAATGCGGACTACCCCCAGGGCTTCGCGCTGAACATCACGGACGGGATCATCCGCGCGCGCTACCGGCGCGACTGGCGCAACCCGGTCCCGATGACGCCAGGCGTGCCGGAGAAGATCACGGTCGAGCTCTTCCCCACCTCCAACCTCTTCAAGGCCGGACACCGGATCCGCGTGGACATCGCCTCCGCGAACTTCCCCCATTACGACGTGAACCCGAACACGGGAGAGCCGGACGGCGCGTCCCGCAGGACCCGCCGCGCGGTGAACACGATCTTCGTGGATGCCGGGCGCGCGTCCCACGCGGTGCTGCCGGTGATCCCCGCGCGACGCGCCGCGGGCTGAAGGGCCGCGTCCCCCTGAACGAGGACGCGGCCGAGGGCCGGGCCTTAGAGCCCGGCCTGGGTGACGAACTTCGTGACGAGGTAGGCCTCAATCGCCTCCGACCCGCCCTCGGAGCCGTAGCCGCTGTCCTTCACGCCGCCAAAGGGAACCTCCGGCAGGGCCAGGCCGAGGTGGTTGATCGTCATCATCCCCGTCTCCACCCGCGCGCCGACCGCCTGGGCCGTGGTGGCCGAGCCGGTGAAGGCGTAGGCCGCGAGGCCGAAGGGAAGGCGGTTGGACTCCGTCACCACCTCGTCCAGGTCGGAGAAGCGGTTCACCAGGGCGAGCGGGCCGAAGGGCTCCTCGTTCATGGCGCGGGAGTCGAGCGGCAGGTCGGACATGACCGTCGGCTCGTAGAAGTAGCCCTTGTTGCCGATGCGCTTGCCGCCGGTGTGCAGCTTCGCTCCGCGCTGCTGCGCGTCCTGCACCAGCGCCTCGATGGCGGGGATGCGGCGGTCATTGGCCAGCGGGCCCATGGTGGTGCCCTCCACCATGCCATCCCCGACCTTCACCGCCTTCGCGGCGGTGACGAAGGTCTCCATGAACTGGTCGAAGGACCGCTCCTGGATCAGGAAGCGCGTGGGCGAGACGCAGACCTGGCCGGCGTTGCGGAACTTCGCCGCCGCCAGCGTCTTCGCCGCCTTCGTCACGTCCGCGTCGTCGAACACGATAGCGGGGGCGTGGCCGCCCAGCTCCATCGTCGCGCGCTTCATGTGCTGCCCGGCCATCGCCGCCAGCATCTTCCCGACCGGGGTGGAGCCGGTGAAGGTCACCTTCCGGATGACGGGGTGCGGGATTAGGTAGCTGCTGATCTCCGACGGCACGCCGTAGACGAGGCCGATCACGCCCTTCGGCACGCCCGCGTCCACGAAGCAGCGGATCAGCTCGGCGGGCGACGCCGGCGTCTCCTCCGGCGCCTTCACGATGATGGAGCAGCCGGTGGACAGCGCCGCCGAGAGCTTCCGCACCACCTGGTTGATCGGGAAGTTCCAGGGCGTGAAGGCCGCGACCGGCCCGACCGGCTCACGGAGGGAGAGCTGGTACACGCCCTCGGCGCGGGCCGGGATCACGCGGCCATAGGCGCGACGCGTCTCCTCGGCGAACCAGTCGATGACGTCGGCGCCGGCCAGCACCTCCATCTTCGCCTCGGGCAGCGGCTTGCCCTGCTCCTGCGTCATCAGCGGCGCGATGGCGTCGGCGCGGCTGCGGAGCAGGTCGGCGGCCTTGCGCATGATCTTGCTGCGCTCGAAGGCCGCGACCTTGCGCCAGGTGGCGAAGCCGCGCTCGGCGGCGGCCAGGGCCTCGTCGAGGTCCACCTTCTCCGCGTGCGCGACGGTGCCGATGATCTCCTCGCTCGCGGGGTTCAGCACCTCCAGCTTCCGGCCGGAGCGGCTGTCGCGCCACTCGCCGTCGATGTGGAGCTGGACGTTCGGGTAGTTCGCCATGCGCGTTCTCTCCGTCAGATCACGAGTTCGATGAGGAAGGGGCCGTTGCGGCTCACGCTCTGCGCCAGCAGGTCGCCGCAGGCCTCCAGCGTGGTGGCCTGCGCGGCCTCCACGCCCATGCCCTCGGCCAGCTTGACCCAGTTCAGGTCGGGATTGCCGAGATCAAGCATGTCCATGGCCGTGCGGCCCGGATTGGCGCCGACATCCCGGTACTCCCCGATCAGGATCTGGTACTTCCGGTTCGCCAGGATGATGGTCGTCACGGGAAGTTTCTCCCGCGCCTGGGTCCAGAGGGACTGCAGGGAGTACATGGCGGAGCCGTCCGCCTGCAGGCTGATCACCCGCCGCTGCCCGCCGGCGCCGATGGCGGCGCCGGTCGCGACCGGCATCCCGTCGCCGATGGCGCCGCCCGTTAGCTGCAGCCAGTCATGCGCCGGGGCGGCGTGCGTCTCCTTGTAGAAGCCGCGGCCGAAGGACACGCTCTCGTCCGAGATGATGGCGTTGTCCGGCATCAGCGCCGCGACGGTGCGGGCCAGCCCTTCCGGCGTCGGGGCACCGCGGCCGCGCTCGGGGCGCGGACCGGGGTCGGGGATGGCGGCCTGGGGCGCGCCCAGCTCGTCCACCAGGGCCTGGAGCGCCGCCTCCGCGTCCTGCTCCACGCGGGAGAGCACATGGACCTGGGCCGATTCCGGGTAATGCTTGGACGGCTTGCCCGGATAGGCGAAGAAGCCGACCGGCGCCTTCGAGTTCACCAGGATCAGGTGCTCGAAATCCTTCAGCGCGTCGATCGCGACGTTCGCGACGTAGGGCACCCGCTCCAGCTGCTGGCGGCCGCGGCCGCGGGCGACGCGGGCGTTGGACATCTCGCCGAGGATCTTCGCCCCGGTTGCCTGCGCCACGCGCCAGGCCAGGGCCTGCGGCCCCTCCCGCATCGCGGTGCCGCCGATCAGGATGAGCACGTTCCGGCCCTCCCGCAGCACCTTCGCGGCGGCGCGGACGGCGTGCGGATCGGGCGGCAGGGCGGGCGTCACGGGGAGCGGGTCCGCCACCACGCCGCCCTCGTTCCAAGAGGAGTCGGAGGGCAGGATCAGGGTCGCGATCCCGCCCGGCGCGGCGCGGGATGCCTGCACCGCGACGGCGGCGTCGCGGCCGACCGCGTCCGACGACATGCTGGTGCGCGTCCAGACCGAGACGGGCCGCGCCCAGCCCTCGGTGTCCGCGGTGAGCTGCGCGTCATAGGGGCGGTGATAGGTCGCCTGGTCGCCCACGATGTTCACGATCGAGGACCGGGCGCGGCGGGCGTTGTGCAGGTTGCCCAGGCCGTTCGCCAGGCCCGGGCCGCAGTGCAGCAGGGTGCAGGCGGGCTTGCCGGCCATCCGGTAGTAGCCGTCCGCCATGCCGGTGACGACGTTCTCCTGCAGCCCCAGCACGCAGCGCATCCCCGGGATCTGGTCCAGCGCCGCGACGAAGTGCATCTCGCTGGTACCAGGGTTGGAGAAGCAGGTGTCCACGCCGCTCTTCAACAGCGTGTGGACGAGGCTGTGGGCACCGTTCACGTCGTTCCGTTCCCCCTGAAAGGCGCCGCAAGGTGCGCGGGGCGGGCCCGCGCCGCAAGGTGGGTCCTTCCAGAAGGTCCGGCCGGGGGTCAGCTCCGCATCAGGCCGGACGGCGTCTCCGGGCCGGCGGAGCGGGGCGATAGGCCGATATCGGACCGCATCCGGTCGTCCATCTCGGCGATCAGGCGCTGGGTCCGCCGGGCCTCGTGCCAGGCGATCAGGGCCTGGTGGAGCGACCGGGCCCGGGTCCGGAAGCCCCCGGTGATCCCCGCCCCGGCCGCCAGGGACGGATTCCATTCAGTGGTCGTCATATCAGCTGTTCCTCGTGCCGCGTGATCGCGTGCGCTCCTGATGCCCGGTCCGGCCGGGGGATGCGGTCCCGTGGGGAACAGGCCGGATCGCGCGGACCGGCCACCCGGACCCTTGCCCAACCCCTCCCGCGCGGCGCAATTTCCCGCGCCGCAGCGAAGGATTCCGGACCGATGGGCACCACCATTTCAGGCGACGCGACCGCCCCGATCGAGGAAGGTCCGCGCAACGCGAAGCTCCAGGCCCGCAAGGAGGCGGCCGTACCGCGCGGCCTGTCGTCCTCCCTGCCCGTTTTCGCCGCGAAGGCGGAGGGGTCCGAGATCACGGACGTGGAGGGCCGGAAGTACATCGACTTCGCCGGCGGAATCGCCGTGGTGAACACCGGCCACCTGCACCCGAAGGTGAAGGCGGCGGTGCAGGCGCAGCTGGAGAACTTCTCCCACACCTGCATCCAGGTGACGCCGTATGAGAGCTACATCCGGCTGGCGGAGCGGCTGAACGCGATCGTCCCGGTCCGCGGCCCCGCCAAGACCGTGTTCCTGACCACGGGCGCCGAGGCGGTGGAGAACGCGGTGAAGATCGCCCGCGCCTATACCGGCCGCCCCGGCGTCATCGCCTTCTCCGGCGCCTTCCACGGCCGCACGCTGCTGGGCATGGCGCTGACCGGGAAGGTCGTGCCCTACAAGGTCGGCTTCGGCCCGATGCCCGCGGACATCTATCACCTGCCCTTCCCCGTGACCTATCACGGCAAGGAGGTCGCGCAGACTCTCGACGCCATCGAGACGCTGTTCAAGGCGGATATCGACCCCAACCGCATCGCTGCCATGATCATCGAGCCGGTGCAGGGCGAGGGCGGCTTCTACCAGGCGCAGCCCGAGCTGCTGCGCGGCATCCGCGAGATCTGCGACAAGTACGGCATCCTGATGATCGCGGACGAGGTCCAGACCGGCTTCGCCCGCACCGGCAAGATGTTCGCCATGGAGCATTCCGGCGTGCAGGCGGACCTCATCACCATGGCCAAGTCGCTGGCCGGCGGCTTCCCGCTCTCCGCCGTGACGGGCTCGGCGAAGATCATGGACGCGCCGGGGCCTGGCGGGCTGGGCGGCACCTATGGCGGCTCGCCGCTGGGCTGCGCGGCCGGCAACGCCGTGCTGGACGTGATCGAGGAAGAGGACCTCTGCACCCGCGCGAACGAGATCGGGGAGATCCTCGTCGCCCGGATCAAGGAGCTTCAGCGCAGCAACACGCTGGAGGGCGTGATTGGCGACATCCGCGCGGTCGGCGCGATGGTGGCGATGGAGCTCGTCGCCGGCGGCGATGCGGACCGGCCGGACCCCGACCTGACCCGCGCCCTCGTCGCCAAGGCGGCGGAGAAGGGCCTTGTCCTTCTCTCCTGCGGAGTGCGCGCGAACGTCATCCGCTTCCTCTGCCCGCTGACCACGTCCCACGCCCTGGTCAATGAGGGGATGGACCGGCTGGGCGAGGCGCTGCGGGAGTGCGTGGCGGAACGGGCGGCATGAGCGAGGACCTCCGCCGCGCCATCCTCTACGGCATGCCCTGCGGGGCGCTCGCCTCCCTGATCTTCCGGGAGGGCACGCTCTGGCTGTTGCACTACGTCGCGAAGGTGATGCCGCTCGCGGCGCTGATCACCACGCCGGGCTGGCACGGCCTGCCCTGGGTGGCGTGGTTCATGGTGCTCGGCGCGGCGGGGGGCTTCTTCATCGCCCTCTTTCTCCGGCTGATCTTCCTGCCGGACCTCATCTGCGGCGCGGTGCTCGGGCTGGCGGCGGGGTTCCTCGTCCCACAATACCTGCCGCGGAGCACCCCGGACTGGGTGCCGTGGCTGACCGGCGCCGCCTGGGGCTGGGGAACCGCCTTCCTGCTGCGGCCGCTGGCGCTACGCGGCCGGTTCTGACGGGACGGGGGCGGCACTGCGGGCGGCGGGCGCCACCCGCAGCGTCGCCCGAAGGCGCAGAAGGCCGGAATCCGTCGGCAGCACCGCGAGGCCCCTCTGGCAGGCGGCCTGGGCCTCCCTCACCCGCCCGGCGAGCTGATGCGCTTGCGCCGCGGTCCGGAACAGGTAGGGATTCTCCGGATCGAGCGAGAGCGCGACCTCCAGCGCTTCCAGGGCCTTCGCCGGTTGCCGATGCTTCACGAAGCCGATCGCCAGCGCGTGCCACCCGATCAATGCGTCCGGGATCATCGCCGTGATTTCCCGGAACGCGGTCTCGGCCACGTCGCCGTCCCCGGCGGCCAGCGCCCGCCGGCCGGACTGGAGCGCGCGGCCGACCGCCAACGGTAGCGCCGGCGCCGGCGGTCCCATGAAAGTCTCGGGATCGAAGCGCGGCTTCAGCACGCTGCGGAGAAGGTGGCTGATGGAGCGCGACGGCTTCAGAAGCGCCCCGATGCGGTGGTCCGCCCCGCGGACCGGGTGCAGCGAGACGTTCGGGACATCCGCCATGTGCAGCGCGGAACCGGTGTCCGACCAGTCGCGCTCCCCGAAGATGAGGTGCACCTCCCGCGGCGGCAGGCGGAGCGCCACCTCGCGAAGGTCTACATGCGGGCCCTCGGCCGCGGCGCCGCGAAGCATCAGGGCGCCGCGCCCGTACGGGTCGTTCAGGCGCGTCTCGGCGGAGGTGACGACGATCCGCTCCGCCCCGACCAGAAGCCCAAGGGCCAGGGCACCGAAGCCGCCGAAGGAGTGGCCATAAGCGAAGATCCGCTCCGCTCCGGCCTGCCGTGCGAGGGAGAGCACCTCCTCCGCCATGCGCGGGAGGTCGGCCAACAGGGCGGCCACCCCGCCCGCGCGCCAGACGTCCGCGTCGAAGCCGTAGACCAGACGACTCGCGGCCGGATCGTTGGCCTTCCGCAGATAGATGTCCCGCACCCGGCCCTCGGTCAGGCCCGGGCCGATCATCAGCAGGTCCTTCGCCCCTTCAACCACGTCCAGGCGAAAGTGTTCAGTGCTCATCGTCTGCGTCATGGGTCCGAATATGAGATGCGGCGTCCTCCATGATCCAGCATTTCAGTCGGAAGAACACGTCTTTTTCCAGTAACGTGCGCCGGGCAATCGTCCTTCAACCCACGGGAAACAGGTCCCGGCTTCGGGACCGTGCCTGATCCATGTTCCGGATCGGTTCCAACTGCGAGCAGGACAAGGGCAGAATGGGCCCGTCGTCCCATCAGCCGCCGCGCGGGGCGCCGCCGCTCGGAAGACAGCGTCACGGGCGGCCGTGGTGAGGACCGACGCGGTGGATCCGATGCATGTCTGAGGCGACCCTCGGTGCGGTGCTGGCCGGTGGACTGGGCCGGCGGATGGGCGGCGGCGACAAGCCGCTGCGGATGCTCTGCGGCACACCGCTGCTCGTTCACGTGCTGGACCGGCTTCGGCCGCAGGTCCGGGCCCTGGTCCTGAACGCCAATGGCGATCCCGCCCGGTTCGGCGCGGTTGCGCCAGGCCTCCCCGTGGTGGCGGACGGGATCGCGGGTCATCCCGGTCCGATGGCCGGCATCCTCGCGGCGCTCGACCACGCGGTCGCAGAGCGGCCGGACCTGCCTTGGGTCATCACCGTGCCCGGTGACACCCCCTTCATCCCCGCGGACCTCGCCACCCGGCTGCACGCGGCGCGGCGGGCGGCAGGCGTACCGCTTGCCTGGGCCGCGTCCGGCGGGCGAGCCCATCCGCCGATCGGCCTCTGGCCGGTATCGCTGCGGGACGACCTGCGCGCGGCCCTGCTGTCGGGGGAACGCAGCGTCGGGCGCTGGGCCGCCCGGCACGGCGGCGCGACGGTGGAATGGTCGGACGATCCCGATCCCTTCTTCAACGCGAACACGCCGGAGGAACTGGCGGCGGCGGAGGTGTCCATTGCGCGATCCCGGCGAAGCGCGCCGCCTTCGGACCAAGTGGGATAGGCCGTATACGGTCGGCCGCGGGTCAGCCGTTCAGACGACTTGCACGGCATCGTCCGGCGCCATCGCCGCGGCTCCTTTCGAGTCTTGGCGAGCGACGCACGCATCGGCACGGTCAGCATCTGGCCGCGTGCCGCGCCGTGCCGCAATCAGGGCGGCCGTGCAGTCACCAGGATGCGCGTTCTGCAGGCACAGGATCCGTCGTCGTTCAGCCGGGCCACGGCGCCGCATGCTCCAGCACGAGGGAGGCGATGCGCTCGATGTCGTCGAGCGGGGCGTGGGGAAGATCGCCCGGCGGAGCGCTATCGGCGGCGACGGCGTGGATGGCCGGATCCTCCGGGTGCAGCCAGGGCTTGCCGTTCGCGGCGCGATGCACCTCGATCTTCGGATGGGAGTCTCGCTTGAACCCCTCCACGATCACGAGATCGACGGGCGAGAGGTGACTGAGCAGCTCGGACATTGCCGGCTCGGGCGCGCCGCGATGCTCCGTCATCAGCGCCCAGCGGAGTGAGGAGGCGACCAGCACCTGCGACGCGCCGGCCTCCCGGTGGAGGTAGCTGTCCTTTCCCGGCCGGTCCACGTCGAAGCCGTGGTGGGCGTGCTTGATCGTCGAGACGGAGAGGCCCCTTCCCGCGAGAACGGGGATCAGTTTTGTCAGGAGGGTCGTCTTGCCGGCCCCGCTCCAGCCGGCGAGGCCGATCACGCGCATGCGCCGTGATAATCCGGCCGCTTCGGCCGCGCCAGCCGGTCGCGCGTCCGGCAGGCTCGGCGCGGTCCTGAGCGGCACGCCGCGCGGGCTTGAACGGCCCGAGGCATCACGGCTGGAGGAGGCCGACGCACGAACGCGGCATTGCCATCTCAGGTTAACCCGCGTCGTGCCGCGCGGTGCGAACGGCAGGCCTTGCGCGGCGCCGGGAGGCGGAGCTTCCGACCGGAGCGGCGTTGCGTGCCATCACCCGAAGGAAGACCACCGCATGTTCCTGGCCGACAAGCGCCTGCAGTTCCCCGTGCGCGTGGAGCGCCCGAATCCGATCTTCGCGCGTGCACTCCAGCAGGCGATCGGGGGCGTCGAGGGCGAGATCCGCGTGATGCTCCAGTACCTTTTCCAGGCTTGGGGCTCGCGCGGGCCGATGAAATACCGCGACATGCTGCTGAATACCGGCACGGAGGAGATCGGCCATGTGGAGATGCTCTCCACGGCCGTGGCACTGAACCTGGAGGGCGCTCCGCTCTCGCTGCAGGAGCAGGCGGCGGCCGATCCGATCGCGGGCGCGGTGCTCGGCGGGATGAACCTGCGGCACATCCTCTCGACCGGCCTGGCCGCGACGGCGGAGAACGCTAACGGCGTGCCCTTCAATGCGAGCCATGTCTATGCGAGCGGCAACATCGCGGCCGACATGCTGGCCAATGCCACCGCCGAGGCGTCCGGGCGCGTGCTCGCGACACGTCTCTACAACATGACGGACGACGCGGGCATGAAGGAGATGCTGGCCTTCCTCATCGCGCGAGACACGATGCACCAGCAGCAATGGCTGGCGGTGATCGAGGAACTGGGCGGGCCGACGGAGCAGCTTCCGATCCCGAACTCCTTCCCGCAGGCGCAGGAGGACGGGCGCTTCGCCTATGCCTTCTTCGTACACGCCGCGAACGAGGAGGTGCCGGCCGGCCGCTGGACGGCAGGGCCGTCGCTGGACGGCAAGGGGCAGTTCGAGCCCATGATCTCCAAGCCGCTCGGCGAGGTGCCGGTGCTCGCGCCGCCGCCGCCGATGGGCGGAGCCCAGGCGGAGCAGATGTCGGGCGCGATCGGCCTGGGGGTCGCCGGGGGACTGGCCGGCACGGCGGGTGGGTCCGTCCTGCCCTGAGCTCCTGCCGCCCGCCGCCCCTATACAGGGCGGCGGGCGAAAGCCATGAAGGGCGCCGAAGCGGGCCGCACGGCTGCGGGCCGCCCGAGAGGGCACGTCATGGCGTGGTGGATGCGCGGTTCCCTGCTGGCGGTCGTGGTGCTGTCGGGGCTGTCGGCGGCCGCGCCGGCGGTGGCGCAGGCCGATCCGCTCCAGCCCATGCGGGCAGCGCTCGACGCATGCGCGGCGCAGGCCGGGGCGCCGATGGTCGTGAAGTTGCGCTGCGCGGCGGACGCGATGCGCCTGGTGCCGGAGAGCCATGCCGGCCGGCACGGCGCGATCCAGCACGCGAACCGGCTGGAGCGCATCGCCCTGGACCTGGAGGCCGGGCGGGAGAACGAGACCGAGGCGATGCGGCGGGCCGGGTCGTCCGAGGCGATGGCGCAGCAGGAGTGGAGCAACGCCATGCGGCAGGAAGAGTCGCAGCGGGCGCGGCGCCGGGTCGAGTAGCCCCCGGATGACCGCGGCGGCGGGCGGTGCGATGCTCCGCGCCCGCTTGAGGGAACCCGCCCGGTGAACGAGACCAACCTTCGCATCCTGCTCCGCGCCCGTCCGGAAGGCGCCGCGACCGCCGAACACTTCCAGGCCGTCGAGGAAGCGCCGCCCTCGCCGCGTCCGGGCGAGGCGCTGCTGCGGCACCGCTTCCTCTCGCTCGATCCCTACATGCGCGGGCGGATGAGCGGGGCGAAGTCCTATGCCGCGCCCGTCGCGGTGGGCGACGTGATGGAGGGGCAGTCCGTCGCCCAGGTGGCGGAGGACCCGACGGGGCGGTTCAAGCCCGGCGACTGGGTGCTGGGCGGCAAGGGGTGGCAGCGCTTCTCCGCCCAGCCGGTGTCGGGGCTGGTGAAGCTCGATCCCGATGCGGCGCCGGTCACGACGGCGCTCGGCGTGCTGGGCATGCCGGGGACGACGGCCTGGGTGGGGGTGACGGAGATCGCCGTGCCGAAGCCGGGGGAGACCTTCGTCGTCTCCGCGGCATCCGGCGCGGTGGGGAGCGTCGCGGGACAGATCGCGAAGCGGATGGGCGCGCGGGTCGTGGGTGTCGCGGGCGGCTTCGAGAAGTGCCGCTTCGTGCGGGACGAGTTGGGCTTCGACGAATGCGTGGACCATCGGGCGGCGGACTTCCCGGACCTTCTGGCAGCGGCCTGCCCGCGCGGGATCGACGTGTATTTCGAGAATGTCGGCGGCGCCGTGCAGAAGGCAGTCTGGCCGCTGCTGAACCAGTTCGGGCGCGTGGCCTTCTGCGGCATGGTCGCGGAGTACCAGAACGCCGAGCCGGCGCCGGGGCCGAACCTCGCGCAGGTGGTCCGCAAGAGCCTCCGGCTGCGCGGGTTCATCGTGTCCCAGCACCCCGCCGCCTTTACGGAGTGGCGCTCCACCGGCGGGCGATGGTTGCGCGAGGGGGCACTGCGGTATCGCGAGGACGTGGTGAAGGGGCTCGACCGGGCGCCGGAGGCGTTCCTCGGCATGCTGCGGGGCGAGAACTTCGGGAAGCGGATCGTCGAGATCACCTGATGCGGCGGGCGTTCCGCCCGGCGGTCGTTGCGGACTGGCATTCGTTCGCCGCCCCGGTCTAGGCTGCGTGATGGCCGATGAACCGAAACCGGTGCGGCGCCGGCTGCTGGTCGTGCAGGTGGCGGGGCTGGTCTCCGCCCTGTCCGCACCGGCCGCGGCCCAGACCGACAGCGACCCGCGCGACCGTCCCGGGCGCGGGCGGCCCTATACCGGGCAGAGCGACAGCGATCCGCGGGACGGAGCAGGGCGCGGGCGGCCGCGGACGGGGTATTCGGACAGCGACCCGCGGGACGGGGCCGGGCGGGGCCGGCCGCGGACCGGCTATTCCGACAGCGATCCGCGCGATGGCGCCGGCTTCGGGCGACCGCATACCGGGCGGACGGACAGCGACCCGCGGGACAGCGCCGGGCGCGGGCGGGCGCGAGACCCGTACCGGTATTACCGGTAGGTCCGCGCGCCGCGGGTGACCGGGAGGACGGCCGGGCCTATAGATCGCGTCATGCGCAATGACCCGATCGAGCTGAGCCGCCTGTCCGCCGAGGTGGAGGCGAAGGCGCCTGTCTATACCGAACTGTCCGACCGGATCTGGGGCATGCCGGAGCTGCGCTTCGCCGAGCACCGCTCGGTCGAGGCGCAGATCGCGCAGCTGGAGGCGGAGGGGTTCACCGTGACGCGCGACGTGGCGGGCATCCCGACGGCCTTCGTGGCGGAGAGTGGCGACGGCGGGCCGGTGATCGGCTTTCTCGGCGAGTTTGACGCGCTCGCGGGGCTTTCCCAGGAGGCAGGCGTGGCGGAGCCGCGGGCGGAGGTTCCAGGCGGCAGCGGGCATGGCTGCGGGCACAACCTGCTCGGCGCGGGGGCGATGCTGGCGGCGGTGACGGCGCGGGACGCGCTGCGGACGCAGGGGCTTCCCGGGACGGTCCGCTACTACGGCTGCCCGGGCGAGGAAGGCGGAAGCGGCAAGACTTTCATGGCGCGGGAGGGCGTGTTCGACGGGCTGGATGCGGCGGTGACCTGGCATCCTGGCCCGCTCAACGGCGTCATGTCCGTGAAGAGCCTGGCAAATTTCCAGGTGTACTTCCGCTTCAGGGGCAAGGCCTCGCACGCGGCAGGGTCGCCGCATCTCGGGCGTTCGGCGCTGGATGCGGTGGAGCTGATGAATGTCGGCGTGAACTACTTGCGGGAGCACGTGCCGCAGGACTCGCGCGTGCATTACGCCATCACCGATTCCGGGGGCGTCTCGCCGAACGTGGTGCAGGCGCGGGCGGAGGTGCTCTACCTCATCCGCGCGCCGCGGGTGGAGCAGGCGAAGGCGCTGTTCGACCGGGTGGTGGAGTGCGCGCGAGGCGCGGCGATCATGACGGGCACCACCATGACGATGGAGGTGGACAAGGCGTGTTCGGAGACGCTGCCGAACACGACGCTGGAGATGGCGCTGCACGGCAACCTGCTGAACATCGGGGCGCCGGCCTATGACGCGGCGGACCGGGACTTCGCGGCGGCGATCAAGGGCACGCTGAGCGAGGAGGACGTGTCGTCGTCGCTCGCCTCCTTCGGAGCGGAGGCGGCGCTGGGCGGGGCGGCGCTGCATGACGGGGTGCTGCCCTTCGACGGAACCTCGATCATCCAGCACGGGTCCACGGATGTGGGGGACGTGTCGCAGATCGTGCCGACGGTGCAGGCCTGGGGCGGTTGCTGGGCGGTGGGGACGCCGTTCCACACCTGGCAGGCGGTGGCCCAGGGCAAGTCGGGCCAAGCGCACAAGGGCATGGTGCAGGCGGCGAAGGCGATGGCCGCGACGGCGCTCGACGCCTTCCGCGATCCGGAGTTGCTGGCGCGCGCGAAGGCGGAGTTGACCGAGCGGCGCGGCGGGCGGGCCTATGAGTGCCCGATCCCGGCGGAGGTTGTGGCGCCCCCGCTGCGGGTCGTTCGGTAGCGCCGCCTTACTTCCTTACCCCGCACCGTCGGCGGACATGCTTCGAGAACAACGGCCTATGAAGCAATTTTCCTTACTTCCTTACCCTCTTACTTCCTGGTCGTGCCCGGGCGTGGTCGCGCCGAGCTATTCGGTAGACGTCGCGGCTTGATCTTATTCCTATACCGGCCGGGGGCGAGCGGGATCAAGGAATTCGACAGGTGAAGCTGCTCGCGCGGGCCGGGTCGTTGCCGGTGAAGTGGGGATAGGCCGGGTAACGGCAGAGGGGGCGGGTCGCGCGGCGGTCGCGGGTGAAGTGGATCATGGGCTCGGGGGGCGGTGCGTCGCGCTCGACCCAGGCGTCCAGGGCGCCGAGAAGGTCCACATGCCCCGGCAGCGGCTGGCCGGTGGCGACGTTCGTCGCGACGCCGGTGTGGTTCGCGCCGTGGTGCAGGTAGAAGCGGGCGAAGCCGTCCAGGGTGGCGTCGCCGAGGCGGCCGCGGACGGATTCCCACCAAGCTATGCCGGCGCCGGGGGATTGGGCGTAGTCGGCGGTGTGCTCCTTCAGGATCAGGCGGCCGCCGCGGGCGGCGAAGGCCGAGAGGTCGGGGCTGGTCGCGTCCATCAGCGCGGAGATCCGGGCGGCCTGGGCGGGGAAGTCGGACAGGCGGAAGCGGGCGGGGTCGTAGGCCGGGTCGCGGGCGAGGAAGTACCGGATCGCGCCGTTCCCGTAGGACCACTGGCGGGCCTGGGTGGCAGGGTCCGGTAAGGGGAAGCGGGGGGCCTGTGGGCCGGTCGTCCAGGCGATGAGGCCGTCCGGCTGGGCTTCGCCGCCGACGGGCGCGCCGGGGTATTCGGTGAGCCCGGTCGGGAGCGGGGAATCGTAGCGCAGCGGGCTGCGATGCGTCTCGATGAAGGCGAGCTGGGGTTCGGTCAGGCAGTCCGTGGTCGTGTTGCCGGTGCAGAGGAGCGCGCGCGGCGAGAAGGCCGCGCGGCAGGCGGGCTGGTTCGACACGATGCCGTCCTCCAGCCCGTCGAGCGCGTCGCAGGCCCGCAGCGTGGCGTCGTGGAGCAGGCGCACCGTCTCCGGGGAGAGCCAGGCGCCCTCCCGCTGCATCTGGCCGCCGCGCGTGCCGAAGACCTGAAGGCCGGTCCAGTTGATGACCGGCACCGAGGAGACGATGCCGTCGTAGAGGGTGGGGTAGCGCTGGGCGAGCATCAGGCCCTCCCGGCCGCCCTCCGACGAGCCGTAGTAGTAGATCCGGTAGGGCGAACGGCCGGTGGCGGCGCGGATCACGGCGATCGCGGTATCCCGCACCTTCGGGTAGGCGGCGTGGGCGAAGTTCTCCAGCGCCTCGTCATTCAGGGCGAAGGCCTGGATCTCCACGCCGGGCGCGTTCTGGTGCCCGCTGTCGGTGCCGAAGGTGACGAAGCCGCGCTCGAGCGGGTGGGGGGATTCGGTCAGGTTCTCGCGGAGCTGGGCGAGGCCGGTGATGAGCACGCCGTTGAAGCCCCCGCCGCCGTACTGGACGGCCTTGCCGTTCCAGTCCTCCGGGATGTTCACCTGGAAGAGGATGGGCGGGGCGGCCGGGTCCACGGGGGCGATGCGGCCGAGGATCTCGCAGCGGGCCGGCAGGGTGGCGTTGCCGGGGACCGGGGATGGGCCGGGTGGGTGAAAGCGCGCCTCGGTGATCGTGGCGCCGGAGGTCGGGAGGGCGATCTCGGCGGCGGGGATGGTCGCGTTTGCCAGGGCCGTGCAGTCGGTCTGGGCGGCGGCGGGGGCGGCGAGCGTCGCGGCGAGGGCGAGAAGCCCGAGTGCTGCGATACCCTGCCTGCCGGTGCTGCGTGCCATGTGCAAATCCCTCCGCCGCTGCGGGACAGCTTAGCGGAGGGAGGACGTGGCGCGGAGCGGGTCGTGCTCCGTCGCTCCGGGACAGGGACGAAGAGGTCGTCCGGCAACGCGCCCAGGCTCGTCGCCCGCCCCGTTCGAGGCGCGGCGGACTCCGGAAGGCCGGGGACGCGGAGCCTGCCGGCATCGCCCGGCGTGTCTCCGTGCGTCAGGTGATCGGGGGCCTGACGCCGACCACGCCGTGGCCCTTGTCGTAGCGGTCGCCGTAGCCCGTCTTCTCGAAGTACCAGCGAAGGAAGGGCTTCAGCAGCGTGTGGTCGCGCACGGCGAAATGGCCCTGGTTCGCGTCGAAGACGTGCATGCGGTTGTCGCGGCCGTGGCGGAGGGCGATGGCGTGGGCGCCGCCGCTGCGCTGAAGCGTCACGCCGTAGCAGCCATAGGCCTGCGTCACGATGGAGTGGATGAAGGAGGCGCTCGGCTTCGTCTCCCGCCGCGCGCGCAGGCCGTCCGAGAGGCCCATCTGGAAGGGCTTGGTCGCCGCGACCCAGAAATCCGTCCAGACGGCCGCGTTCATCGCGTCGGACAGGGTCTGCGACATGGTGGATTGCCAGGGCGGGTTGTCGCAGACCTTGCTCGCGTCCACCGGAAAGGTCTTGCCGGCGTAGCACCAGGAGATCCAGGTGGCGGCGAGGCCGATGCAGTATCCGTCCGTCGAGGTGCCCCAGGGGCCGGGCTGCGTCATCGCCGGCGTCTGGCTCTGCCGCATGGCGAAGACGAGCTGTCCGCGCGTCTTCGCGGTGTTCTGCAGATCCGTCCAGTCCATGGCCGTCCCTCCAACGGGGCCGGGCCTCCGGCCCTTTGGTCGCGGAAGGGACGGTAGCGGCGCGCAAGCCGCGACGGGACGGAGATGTGTCGCGTCTGTCCGGCGACGCGTCGCGTGTGTCAGGCCGGAAGCGTCACCAGGGCGGTGAGGCCGCCATCGGGGCGGTTGCGGAGCGTCACGTCTCCGCCATGCGCGCGCAGGATGTTGCGCGCGATCGGCAGGCCGAGGCCGACGCCGCCGGTCTCGCGGTTGCGGCTCGTCTCCAGGCGCCGGAAGGGTTGG
The DNA here is from genome assembly GCF_050154705.1 of Muricoccus radiodurans. Classification (GTDB taxonomy): domain Bacteria; phylum Pseudomonadota; class Alphaproteobacteria; order Acetobacterales; family Acetobacteraceae; genus Roseomonas; species Roseomonas radiodurans. The sequence goes on from NZ_CP189561.1 coordinate 1,172,347, forward strand.
AAGACGGCCTCCTGCGACTCCTCCGGGATGCCGGGACCGTCATCCTCGATGCGGAGGGCGATCTGGCCGGCCTGCGGTGGATCGAGGGTGAGGCGCGCGGCGCCGCCGTAATTCGCGGCGTTGGCGACGAGGTTCGCGAGGGCGCGCTTGAGCGCGATGGGGCGCCCGCGGACGGGCAGGCGCTCGGGGCCGGCGTAGACGAACGTGTCCGGCTCCGCGTCTGGGCGGGCATCGGCCGCCTCGTCGAGCACGGTGCGGCAGAGGGCCGCGAGATCCAGCGGGACCGAGGGCTCGGTGGCGGCGTCGTCGCGGGCGAAAGCGAGGGTCGCGGTGACCATCGCCTCCATCTCCTCGAGGTCGGCGAGCATCTTCGCGCGCTGCTCGTCGTCGTCCATGAACTCGGCGCGGAGCTTCAGACGGGTGATCGGCGTGCGCAGGTCGTGGCCGATGGCGGCGAGCATCTGCGTGCGGTCGCCGACGAAGCGGCGGATGCGCTCGGCCATCGTGTTGAAGGCGTGGGCGGCGGTCGCGACCTCCAGCGGACCGTCCTCCGGCAGGGGCGGCGCGTTCACGTCGCGTCCCAGCGCGTTCGCGGCAGCGGCGAGGTCACGCACGGGCCGCGTGAGGCGGCGGGTTGCCCAGAGGATGAGGGTGGCCGCGGCGGCGGTCATCAGCAGGAACGCGGCGAGGAAGGTGTCCGAGTGCCAGGGCCGCAGCGGCGGCATGTGGATGCGGAAGTTCACCCAGTCCCCGTCCGGCGTCCGGAGGGAGACGAAGAGGGTGCCTTGCCGCATGCCGGCCTGAACCTCCCGCGGGCGGAAGCGCGGGGGGGCGGCGAGCAGGACCTCGGGGCGGGCGAGGCGGAGGAAGGGTGGCGGGGGCGGGCCCATGTTCGCGCGCACGGCCGGGGCGTCGTCCACCGTGGCGTCGAGGCCGGGCGGCAGGTCGAGGTCGTTCACCGCGGCGGCGCGGCGGTCCGGCGGGGTCATCAGGGCTGTCCGCCAGACCGTGAAGGCGCGGGAGGACATCTCGCGCTCGGCGGCGGCGCGCTGGAGGTCCACCCGGTCGAAGGCGTGGATGGTGAGGCCGGCGGCCTGGACGCCCATCAGGGCGACGAGAAGGAAGAGGGCCGTGCGGGCCGCGAGGGAGGCCGGGAGCACGCGGCGGATGAGGCAGTGCACCCGGCCGGGCGGGGGGCGGACGGACATGCTGGGCGGTGCAGCGGGGGCCCTGCTCCGGACCGGCGGGGACCAGCGGGCGGCGGCCTGCGCGCGGCTGCCCGGAGGTGCCTCGGGCCCGGGCGTGTCGGCGGGGGGCGGGATGTGGCTCAGGCGGCGCGCTCCACATCCGCGGCGAGGACGTAGCCGCCGCCGCGGACGGTCTTGATGAGGGAGGGGTTGCGGCCGTCATCCTCCAGCTTGCGGCGGAGGCGAGAGACGGCGACGTCGATCGCGCGGTCGAAGGGCCCGGCCTGGCGGCCGCGGAGCAGGTCCATCAGCATGTCGCGGGTGAGCACGCGGTTCGGGCGCTCGACGAGCACGGTCAGGAGTTCGTACTCGCCGCCGGTGAGCGGGACCTCCACGCCGTCCGGGTTCAGCAGGCGGCGGCGCTGCGGCTCCAGCATCCAGCCGGCGAAGCGGATGGCGGAGGGGAGCGGGTCGCGGCGGGTGCCCTCCCCGTGGACGCGGCGCATCACGGCGCGGATCCGGGCGAGGAGTTCGCGGGGGTTGAAGGGCTTGGCGACGTAGTCGTCCGCGCCGAGTTCCAGGCCGACGATGCGGTCGGTCTCCTCCCCCATCGCGGTGAGCATGACGATCGGCACGTCCGATTGTCCGCGCAGCCAGCGGGCGAAGTCGAGGCCGGATTCGCCCGGCATCATCAGGTCCAGGACCACGAGATGGTAGCGGCCGAGGGGCCACTGCTTGCGCGCCTCCCGCGCCTCCCGCGCCGTGGTGACGCGGAAGCCCTGCTTCTCGAGGAAGCGGGCGAGGAGATCGCGGATCTCCCGGTCGTCGTCCACGACGAGGATGTGGGGGGCGGGTTCCATGCGGTGTTACATAGCGCGGGGCGGCCGGGATGCGCCGGGGGCGCTTGTTACATTCCATGTCGGAACGGGCGTGCGTTGCCCGGCGTTGCAGCGGGCGCGTCCGGCGGGTTGGCGTCCGGGCGGAGACGCCCCAGTTAGGGGGCACGGACGGCGCCCGATCCCCCAAATCCCCGGGCGCCGCTCCGGCGCGGCGGCGGGGCGGCTGCACTCCCCCTCACGGCAACGCCCTGCCGCCGTCCCCTCCCCTTCCCCGCCGAGATCGGCTCTATGGAGGCGTGACCTCCTCCTCGCCCGACTGGGTGGCGGATGGGCTGCGGGCGATCGCCGCGGCCGATCCGCCGCTGGCCGCCGTCACCGAGCGCGCGGGGCCCCTGCCCTGGCGCCGGCGCCCGCGCGGATTCCCGGGACTGTTGCGGGCCATCTGCGGGCAGCAGATCAGTAACCGAGCGGCGGGGGCAATCTGGGCGCGGCTGCGAGCCGTGCCGGGCGCGCTGGAGCCGGCGGGGCTGCTGACTCTCGACGATTCGGTGCTGTGCGGGGTGGCGGGTCTCTCGCGTCCGAAGGCATCGCATGCCCGGAGCCTCGCGACCGCGATCGTCGAAGGGCGGCTGCGGCTGGACGCGCTGCCCGCGATGACCGACGACGAGGCGGTGGCGCATCTCTGCGCCGTGCGGGGGCTGGGGCGCTGGACGGCGCAGGTGCACCTGCTCTTCGCGGAGGAGCGCGCGGACGTCTTCCCGGACGGGGATCTCGCGCTGGCGGCGTCGCTGGCGCATCTGCGCGGGCTCGCAGCGCGGCCCACCCAGCGGGAGCTCGTGGTGCTGGCGGAGGTCTGGCGGCCATGGCGGTCATTGGCGGCTCGGCTGCTGTGGCACCACTGGCGCCATGCGACGGGGCGGCCGGGGACCGATCCGGAGGATGACGGCTAGGCCCGCGCGCGGCGCCTCCGGGCGCGCTTGACCGGGGCGGCGTCCGGGCGGACGGTCGCGGCGGCGAAGGGCCGGCACGGCCACGCCACGGAGGCATGTCCATGACCGATACCCCCAGCCGACGCACCGCCTTCGCGGCGGCGGCCGCCGGCGCCGTCACCGCGGCCGCGCTCGTCACCTCGAAGCAGGCCGCCGCGCAATCGGGGCCGGTGACGACCGAGGTGATCACGCAACGCGGGTCCATGATCATCGGCGTGGTCTCGGGCGTGCCGCCCTTCGGGATCGTGGATGAGCGGGGGAATCCGTCCGGCTACGACGTGGACGTGGCGAATGCGCTGGCGCGCTTCATGGGGGTGCGGGCGGAGCTGGTGCCGCTGACGCCGGTGGCGCGAATCCCGGCGCTGCAATCGCGGCGGATCGACGTGCTGGTGGCGACGCTGGGGCCGACGCCGGAGCGGGCGAAGACGATCGTCTTCCCGATGCCCTATTCCGCGTTCCGGCTCTCTATCATGGCGCCCCGGGAGCTGCAGGCGGCCAATCTGCGGGATCTGGCGGGCAAGCGGATCGCGGTGCCGCGGGGAAGCCCGCAGGACACGACGGTGACGCGTCTGGCCATGCCGGGCACGAACGTTGTCCGCTTCGACGACGACGCGACCTGTGCGCAGGCCGTCTTCTCCCGCCAGGTGGATGCGGCGGCGCTGCCGGACACGACGATCAACCAGATACTGGCGCAGAACCGGTCCGCGAATGCGGAGCTGAAATTCGCCTTCTCGCTCCAGCCGAATTCCATGGCGGTCCGCAAGGACCAGATGGAGCTGCACCAGTGGCTGAACAACACGATCTACTGGATGAAGATCTCGGGCGAGCTGGACCAGCTGTCCCAGAAGTGGCTGAACGCGCCGCTGCCGGAACTGCCCGTCTTCTGAACCGCGGCCGCCGGCAAGCCGATGGGCTACACGCTCGTCTTCCGGGACGTCCTCGCGCAGTGGGAAGCCCTGCTCCTCGGGGCGGTGCAGACGCTCTGGATCTCGACGGCCGCCATCCTGCTGGGGGGCGGCATCGGGGTGCTGGGGGCCGTGGCGCGCGGGTCGCGGCACGCGGCACTGCGCTGGGGGTCCACCGTCTATGTGGAGGCGGTGCGAAACACGCCCTTCCTCGTCCAGCTTTTCCTCATCTTCTTCGGGCTGCCGGGGGCGGGGGTGCAGATCAGCGCAGTGCAGGCAGGGCTGCTGGCGCTCACGCTGAACCTCGGCGCCTATGCGACGGAGATCGTGCGGGCGGGGATCGAGGCCACGCATTCCGGGCAGGTCGAGGCCGGGATGGCGCTGGGGCTTCGGCGCGGTCAGGTGATCCGGCTGGTGGTGCTGATGCCGGCGCTGCAACGGGTGTGGCCGGCGCTGTCGTCGCAGTTCGTGCTGACGATGCTCGCGTCCTCGATCCTGTCGGCCGTGTCGGTGGAGGAGTTGACGTCGGTCGCCGCGCTGGTGGACAGCCGGACCTACCGGTCCTTCGAGGTGTATCTCGTCGCGGCGGGGTTCTACCTCGTGCTGACCTTCGCCTTCCGGGCGGCCTTCGCGGCGGCGGGGTTCCTGCTCTTCCCGGCGCGGCGGGCGGGGAAGCGTTGACGCGGTGATCCGGACCTTCGGGCCCAACGAGGCGCTGTTCCTGGTGGAGGCGCTGCGCTGGACGGTGGCGCTGTCGGTGCTGGCCTTCCTCGGCGGCGGGCTGCTGGGGGCGGTGGTGGCGCTCGCGCGGATTTCGGAGAACCGGGTCGTGCGCTGGATCGCGGCCGGGTGGATCGAGGTGGTGCAGGGCACGCCGGTGCTGATCCTGCTGTTCCTCACCTTCTACGGACTGCCGCTGCTCGGCACGCGGCTGCCGCCGATTGTCGCCGCGGGGCTGGGGATGACGATCTACGCCTCCGCCTTTCTGGGGGACATCTGGCGCGGCTGCATCGAGGCGGTGCCGAAGGGACAGTGGGAGGGGGCCTCCGCCCTGGCGCTCTCGCGGTGGCAGCGGATGCGGCTGGTGGTGCTGCCGCAGGCGGTGCGGCTGGCGGTGCCGCCGACGGTCGGGTTCTCGGTGCAGATCATCAAGAACACTTCCGTGGCGTCCATCATCGGCTTCGTGGAACTCGCACGGGCCGGGGTGTTGATGAACAACGTGACGTTCCAGCCCTTCTCCGTCTTCCTGACGGTGTCGGCGCTGTACTTCGTGCTGTGCTGGCCGCTTAGCCTCGCTAGCCGACGGCTGGAGCGGGTGCTGCGGGTAGGGCCGCGGGGTTAGCGCGGCGCCCGTCCGCCCGGTGCCGCCCCGAGAAGGGCAGGAGCTTCCATTCTCCTGAGGTTTGTTGGCGGCGGTGTCAGAGGCTCAGCACGGCGGCGACCTCGACGAGGGCCCAGGCGATCGGCAGCGCCAGGGTGAAGGCGATCATCGCTTCGGAGACGGCGCTCCTGCGGCGGCGAGAGGGGCGGAAGGTGATTGTCGCGTCCATGGCGTTATTGAACAAAACGGGAACAGATTTGGCAAGTGCTTCTTGCCAAGGCCGAACGGTCCCCGCAGGATCGTTGCCACAGGAGGAGAAGCAGTCATGGACGATCAGCCCCGATTGAAGCGGCGCCTCCTGGTGCTGAAGCTGGCCGCGGTGGGTGGCGCGGCGGCCGTTGCGCCGGCCGCGCCCGCGGCGGCGCAGGGCTACAAGGGCCGTGGCACCGGGATCACCGACAGCGACCCGAATGACGGCGCCGGGAATGGACGCGGCGGATATCGGCCGCGCGGGACCGGGATCACGGACAGCGATCCGAATGACGGCGCGGGCAACGGCCGCGGCGGATACCGGCCGCGCGGCACGGGGATCACGGACAGCGACCCGAACGACGGCGCGGGCAATGGGCGCGGCGGATACCGTGGCCGGTCCGGCCTGACGGACAGCGATCCGAGCGACGGTGCGGGACGCGGGCGCCGCGGTTTCTGACGGAAGGGGGCGGTCGCGCCCCGCGATCCGAGAGAATGACGCGGCGTGCGGGAGAGCCCGCGCGCCGCTTTTCTTTGTCCGACCTTCTCAGCTTCCGCCGAGGGCGGCGAGCGCGGCGTCGACGATCCGCGCGGGAGGCTGGGCGATGTCGAGGGCGATGATGCCCTCGTCGGCATCGGGCGCTTCGAGCGTGGCCAACTGGCTCGCCAGCAGGCTGGCCGGCATGAAGTGGCCGGGCCGGGAGGCCTGGCGCGCGGCGATGAGGGCGGGGTCTCCGGTCAGGTGCAGGAAGGCGAGGTCCGGGCAGGCGGCGCGCAGCCGGTCCCGGTAGGCGCGCTTCAGGGCGGAGCAGCCCACCACCGCGCCCGGATGGCCGGCGAGATAGGCGCCGATCCCTTCGAGCCAGGGGATCCGGTCCGCGTCGGTCAGTGGCGTGCCAGCGGACATCTTCGCGATGTTGGCGGGCGGGTGGAAATCATCGGCGTCGGCGAAGGGGCGGCCGAGGCGGGCGGCCAGCATGGCACCGACCGTGGACTTGCCGGCGCCCGAGACACCCATGAGGCAGAGGTGGCGGGGGATCATGCGGTCCGATCCCCTCGATCATGTCCCGCTTTGCCGCGACATCTCAGCTGGGCGCGGCCGTCCAAGTCCGGCTGCCCGGCCGGGGAATTGGCGCGCCTCTCGGATCTGGCGTTCTGGTCCAACGGGATCACTCGGCCGGCGGGGGCTCGAGGTGGCCGCCGAAGGCGTGGCGCATGGCGGAGAGCATCCGGTCGGCCAGCGGCGCGTCCTGGCGGGAGCGGAAACGCGCGTAGAGCGCGGCGGTGAGAACCGGTGCGGGGGTAGCCGTCTCCACCGCGGTCTGCACGGTCCAGCGCCCCTCCCCGGAATCGCCGACGCGGCCGGTATAGGCGGTCAGGTCGGGGTCGGCGTTCAGCGCCTGGGCGGTCAGGTCCAGCAGCCAGGAGGCGACGACGGAGCCGCGGCGCCAGGCCTCGGCGATCTCGGGCAGCGGCAGGTCGAGGCCGTGCTGGGCCCGGCCGGCGCGGAGGAGCTCGAAGCCCTCCGCCATGGCCTGCATCATGCCGTACTCGATGCCGTTGTGGACCATCTTGGCGTAGTGGCCTGCGCCGCTGGGGCCCGCATGGACGAGGCCGCGCGGGGCGCGCTCGTCTCCTGCCCAGCCCGGCGTGGGCGGGGCAGCCGATTCGCCCGGGACGAGGGCCGAGAGGATCGGGTCGAGGCGGCGCACGGCCTCGGCGGGGCCGCCGATCATGAGGCAGTAGCCGCGCTCCAGCCCCCAGACGCCGCCCGAGGTGCCGATGTCCAGGTAGTCCACGCCGCGCTCGGCGGCGGCGGCGGCGCGGCGGGCGCTGTCCTTCCAGAAGGAGTTGCCGCCCTCGATGAGCGTGTCGCCGGGGGACAGGAGCCCCGTGAGGGTGGTGACCGCGTCCTCCGTGATGGCGCCCGAAGGGAGCATCACCCAGACCGCGCGGGGCGCGTCGAGCGAGGCGACCAGGGTCTCGAGGCCGTCGGCGGCGGTGGCGCCCTCCGCGACCAGGGGTGCGGCGGCGGCGGGGTCGCGGTCGAAGACCACGGCCTCGTGCCCGGCTCGGAGCAGGCGCCGGACGAGGTTGCCGCCCATGCGGCCGAGGCCCACCATCCCGATGCGCATGCGTCCCTCCCTGCCCTGCCCGGCCCGATATGGCCGTGCCTGCATGGCGGCGAAGGCGCGGAAGCGCAACCCGTGGCACGGCATGGCGCTTGCTGCATCGTGGGTTGAGACGGACCAGGCCGGAGGGAGACAGGGTTGGCGGCCTTCGACGAGATGGGCGACGGAACCAATATCCGTGCCCCCTATGCCGGCGTCGCGCAGGCGCTGGCGAGCGCCGGGCGTGACGCGCTGGAGGCGAAGCGGCGCGAGGCGGAGGTCTTGTTCCGCCGGATCGGCGTGACCTTCGCGGTCTACACAGAAGGCGGCGATCCGGAGCGGCTCATTCCCTTCGACGTGGTGCCGCGCATCCTGTCGCGGCAGGAATGGGAGCGGCTGCGCGCCGGGCTGGAGCAGCGAACGCGGGCGCTGAACGCCTTCCTGGGCGACATCTACGGGCCGCGCCGCATCCTCGCCGAGGGGCTGGTGCCGGCGGACCTCGTGCTGAAGAACGAGGGCTATCGCGCGATCATGGAGGGCTTCACGCCGCCGGGCGGCGTGTACACGGTGATCTCCGGCACGGACCTCGTGCGGACGGGGCCGGACGAGTTCTTCGTGCTGGAGGACAACTGCCGCGTTCCCTCCGGCGTCTCATACATGATCGAGAACCGGGAGGCGATGCTGCGGCTGCTGCCGCAGCTCTGCGCGGCGCACCGGATCGCGCCGGTGTCGCAGTATCCGGAGGAGTTGCTGGAGACGCTGAAGTCGCTCGCGCCGCCGGCCTGCACGGGTGAGCCGACGATCGCGGTGCTGACGCCGGGGCCGTTCAACTCGGCGTATTACGAGCACTCCTTCCTGGCCGATGAGATGGGGGTGGAGCTGGTGGAAGGCGCGGACCTCTTCGTTCGCGACGACACGGTGTTCATGCGGACGACGGCGGGGCCGCGGCGTGTGGACGTGATCTATCGTCGCGTGGACGACGAGTTTCTGGACCCCGAGGTGTTCCGGCCGGATTCGATGCTCGGCGTGCCCGGGCTGATGCGCGCCTACAAGGCGGGCCGGGTGACGCTGGCGAATGCGCCCGGTGCGGGCGTGGCGGACGACAAGGCGGTCTATCCGTTCGTGCCGGCGATGATCCGCTTCTACCTCGGCGAGGAGCCGATCCTGCAGAACGTGCCGACCTATGATTGCGGACGGCCGGAGGACCGGGACCACGTGCTGGCGAATCTCGACAAGCTGGTCGTGAAGCTCGCGCGCGGGTCCGGCGGGTACGGGATGCTCGTGGGGCCGCACGCGACACCGGAGCAGCGCGCGACCTTCGCGGAACGCATCCGGGCGAACCCGGACGACTACATCGCGCAGCCGACCCTCGCGCTCTCGACGGTGCCGACGCTCAGCGACACGGGGCTGGCGCCGCGGCACGTGGACCTCCGGCCCTTCATCCTGTTCGGGCAGGAAGTGCGGATCGTACCGGGCGGGCTGACACGCGTGGCGCTGCGGGAGGGATCGCTGGTGGTGAACTCCTCCCAGGGCGGGGGAACGAAGGACACCTGGGTGCTGGAGGAGGACCCGCCGCCGATGACGCAGTCCATGACCGGGGACGGCATGACGCAGAGCATGGGCGGGATGACGCAGAGCTTCGGCAAGCCCGAGGGGTCGCTCTGATGCTGGCGCGGACGGCGGACAGCCTCTTCTGGCTCGGGCGCTACATGGAGCGCGCGGGGAATGTGGCGCGCGGGCTGAACGCGACGCTACGGATGGCGTCGCTCGCGGCGCCGCGCGGGGCTGAGGTGTCGGAGTGGGCGAGCCTGCTCGAGGCCAGCGGCGGATTCCCCCAGTACCTGAAGCTGTACGGGGAGCCGACACCGGGGCAGGCGGCGCGGTGGCTCACGCTGGACACGCTCAATCCATCCTCCGTCGCGACCTGTTTCGACGCGGCGCGGCGGAACGCGCGGGCGGTGCGGACGGCGCTGACCGTGGACATGTGGGAGGCGGTCAACGACACCTGGATTGACCTGCGGAAGCTCGATCCCGGCAGCGCCGGCGGCGACAAGCTCATGGGGTTCAACGACTGGGTGATCTCGCGCACCGTGCTGTTCAACGGCGCGGCGATGGACACGATGCTGCGCGACGACGCCTGGCGCTTCGTGCGCCTGGGCGTGATGCTGGAACGGGCGGACAACACGGCGCGGCTGCTCTCCGCGCGCGCGGGGGCCTTCGATCCCGGGGCGGAAGATGAGCCGGGGAACCGGGCGCAGTGGACGACGACGCTGCGGTCGGTCTCGGCGCTGCGGGCCTACCAGCACCTGTTCCGGGAGCGACTGCGGCCGGCACGGGTGGTGGAGCTGCTGGTGATGCGGCCGGAGCACCCGCGGTCCATCGGGGCCTGCTACGAGGAGGTGAACGCCATCCTGTCCGTGCTGGCGGTGTCGTCGGACGGGGAGGACCGGACGGCGTGCCGGAGGCTCGCGGCGGGATTGCGCGGGCGGTGCACGGAACACAGCGCGGCCCGGGTGCTGGATTCCGGGCTGAAGGGGCTTCTGACCGAGATCGTGGACGGCAATGCGCGGCTGGGCGAGTCCATCGGCCAGTGCTTCCTGGTGGGGTAGTCTGCCGGGCGGCGCGGCGGAGACGGGCGGCCCGGCGTCCCACTGGTCGCCCAGTGCCGCGAAGCTGACGGCCGCCTGACGCCCGGTGCCGGCGGTTGCGCGGGGCCGCCGGGGAGTGGATGGTTGCGGCATGGAACCGGAAATGCCGCGATGCGACGCAGCCTTCTTCTGCTCGGGCTCCTCCTGGCGGGGGCGGGGATCGTGAGCGCCCAGACCGTGCCGCCGGAGGCCCGCGCGGAGCTGACGCCCACCGGAACGCTGCGGGCGGCGATCAACTTCGGCAACCCCGTCCTCGCGCAGCGGGACCGAGCGGGCGGCGGGGCCGGAGGGGTATCCGTCGCGCTGGCGCGGGCGCTGGCGGAGCGCCTGAACGTGCCGCTCACCCTCATTCCCTTCGACGCGGCGGGGGCGGTGACGGACGCGAACAAGGCCTCGGGCGGACATGCCTGGGACGTGGCCTTCCTCGCGGTGGACCCGGTTCGGGGCGAGGAGATCGGGTTCACCTCGCCCTATGTCATCATCGAGGGCATCTACGCGGTGATGGCGAATTCCCCGATCCGCTCGAACGAGGAGGTGGACCGGGAGGGGGTGCGGGTCTCGGTGGGGCGCGGCAGCGCCTATGATCTGTACCTCACGCGGGCACTGCAGCGGGCGACGCTGGTGCGGAGCGGGACGTCCGCGAGCGCGATCACGGATTTCGCGTCGCAGGGACCGGCGGGTGGGCTCGATGTCCTCGCCGGGGTCGGGCAGCCGATCCGGGGCTTCGCGGCGACGCGGCCGGACGTGCGGGTGCTGCCGGGCCGCTTCATGGTGATCGAGCAGGCGATGGCCACGCCGCGCGGGCGGGAGCACGCGCTGGCCTATCTCCGCCGCTTCGTCGAGGAGGCGAAGTCGTCGGGGCTGGTGGCGCGGGCGCTGGCGGATAGCAACCAGCCCGACGCGCAGGTGGCGCCGGCGGCGCGGTAGCCGCCGCGCGTCAGGTCCCGCAGAAGGTCTGGTAGGTCGGGTCGACCGTCTCGGGCGGGTGGGTGAAGGCCTCCCGGCCGGGCTGGTCGTCATAGGGGCGGGCGAGGATCGCGAGCAGTTCCTCGAACGGAGCGAGGTCGTCGCGGTCCACGGCCGCGGACAGGGCCGCTTCGACGCGGTGGTTGCGCGGGATGAAGGCGGGGTTCGTGGCGCGCATGGCGGCGCGACGGGCGGCGGGCGGCGCGGGATCGCGCGCGAGGCGGCTGCGCCAGTTTTCCACCCATCCATCGTAGGCGGCCGGGTCTTGGAAAAGGGTTCGCACGGCCGGGTCGGCGGCGGGGTCGGCCGCGGCGTCCGCCAGGCGGCGGAAGGTCAGGGTGAAGTCGGCGCGGTTCTCCGCCATCCGTTCCAGAAGATCCTCGACGAGCGCTGTGTCGGCCTCCTCCTCGGTGGTGAGGCCGATCTTGCGGCGCAATCCGTTCAGGTAGGCGGCCTGGAAGCGCGGCACGAAGCCGGCGAGGGCTTCCTGGGCTGAGGCCATGCCGACATCCGCGTCCTCCGACAGGAGGGGCAGGAGGCATTCGGCGAGGCGCGCGAGGTTCCACTGCATGATGCGCGGCTGGTTCGCGTAGGCGTAGCGGCCCTGAATGTCGATCGAGGAGAAGACGGTGCCGGGGCTGTAGGCGTCCATGAAGGCACAGGGGCCGAAGTCGATGGTCTCGCCGCTCACCGTCGTGTTGTCGGTGTTCATCACGCCGTGGATGAAGCCGATGAGGAGCCAGCGGGCGATCAGCTCGGCCTGGCGGGCGACGACGCCGTCGAGGAAGGCGCGGGCAGGGTTCTCCGCCGTCGCCGCGGCCGGGTCGTGGCGGGCGATGGCGTGGTCCAGCAGCGTGCGGACGGCGTCCATGTCGCGGCGCGCGGCGAAGTACTGGAAGGTGCCGACGCGGATGTGGCTGGCGGCCACGCGGGTGAAGACCGCGCCGGGCAGCGGGCGGTCGCGCAGGACCGTCTCCCCGGTGGTGACGGCGGCCAGGGCGCGGGTGGTCGGGAGGCCGAGGGCGTGCATAGCCTCGGAGATCAGGTATTCGCGCAGGACGGGGCCGAGGGCCGCCCGCCCGTCGCCGCGGCGGGAGAAGGGGGTGGGGCCGCTGCCCTTCAGCTGGATGTCGCGCCGCTGGCCGTCCCGGCCCACCACCTCGCCGAGCAGGATGGCGCGGCCGTCGCCGAGCTGCGGGCTGAAGCCGCCGAACTGGTGGCCGGCATAGGCCTGGGCGATGGGCTCGGAGCCCTGAGCCACGCGGTTGCCGGCGAGGATCTCCACCCCTTCCGGGGTTTCCAGGGCGTCGGGGTCAATGCCGAGCAGCGTCGCGAGGTCGCGGTTCACCCGGATCAGGCGCGGCGACGCAACCCGAGTCGGGTCCAGGCGCGCATAGAACCGCTCGGGGAGGCGGGCGTAGCTGTTGTCGAAGGGGATGTGGACGCGCGGTGCGACCGGCACGTCGGGGGCCGGCTGCGGCGGGGCGATGAGGTCCTGGGGCGCCATGGACCGGAGATCGCGACGCGCGCCCTGCTGGGCAAGGGGCCGTCACCGCCCCGTGTCAGGCGGGGGCGGTGGCGGCGCGGGTCACTCGGCCGGGGCGGGCGGCGAAGCGGGACGCCGGCGGCGCAGGGCGCGGAGGAGGCCGCGCGTGCCGTCCACCTGCTGGCGCCACCAGGAGCCGGTGGCGAGGCTTTCCGGGGCCTCGGGGTCGCCGGTGCGCGGATAGTGATCGCGCCGGAAGTCGGCGGTGCGGAAGAGGATGTCCCAGATCGGCAGGAGCACGGCGTAGTTGCGGCCGTCCTCTCCGGCCGAAAGCTCGCCGTGGTGGAGACGGTGGAAGCGGGGGGAGACAACCAGCCGTTCACCGAGCGCGCCGAAGGACATGCGGATGTTGGCGTGGCTCAGCGCCTCCACGAAGCGGAGGAGGAGGATGATCAGCGGGAACTGCGCGGGCGGCACGCCGAGGAGCAGGGCAAGGCTGCCGAACCAGATCCCGGCCAGCAGGTCGTCGAGCAGGTGGTTCCGGTCATCCGTCCAGAAGGTCATCTGGCGCTGGGCGTGGTGGACGGAGTGCAGCGCGTACCACCAGGGCAGCGCGTGCTGGAGCCGGTGCCGCCAGTAGTCGCTGAAGTCGAGGATGACGACATAGGCCAGGAAGGCGAGGACGGGGTGGTCGCGCAGCCAGGGGATCCAGCCCTCCAGCGTGGGCGGGGTGAGGCCGGCATCGGCGAAGGCGCCCTGGAACCAGGTCTGGATCGGCTGGAAGAGGACGAAGACGATGAGCGGCAGCAGGCCGAGCCGCGTCAGCAGGGTGTAGAGGATGTCCGTGACGACGACGCGGCGGTCGTCCCAGCGCTCCACCGGGCGCCAGTTCTCCAGGGGACGGCAGACCGTCCAGATGAGGGCGATCTGGACGACGCCGAGGACCGAGAACTCGACCCAGGTGAAGGCGTCCTCCTCCCACTCCATGAGGCCGGCCGCGTAGAGGGCCGGGATCACCGCGTTCGTGTGGATCCAGGCGAGAAGGGCGACGTAGGCGTCCGTCAGGGCTTCCATGGGCGCTTCTTATGGCGGTTGGGTCCCGGATGCACCGGGAATCAGCGGCGGCCCTCGGGGGGCAGGGTAGCGAAGCAGAAGCCGCGTTCCTGCAGGCCGGCGAGGAGCGGTTCGAGGATGCGGGCGAAGGGCTCGCGACGGCTGCGGACCCCCCAATGCATGACCAGCACCTCGCCGTCTCGGATGGTGTTCAGGTTGCGGGTGAGGAGCGACGCGTTCGGGTGGGATGCGGCGTCCAGCTCGTCACCGAGGAACCCGTTGGCGGTCCAGCCCTGGTGCGTGAGGCCGCAGGCGCGGGCGAGGGACACGGCGTTCGGCGTGGTCCGGCCGCCGGGGGCGCGCCAGAGGGGCAGGAGCTGGGCGTCCGGAACCGCGGCGCGGAGGGCCTGGATGGGGCGCTGGAGCTCGGCGCAGAGGGCGGGTCCGTCCAGGACCTCGGACCCGCCGCCGGAGCGGGATGCGTAGCGGACGCGCCCCGGCCCTGGGTCGCCGCTGAAGTACCAGTGGCGCCAGGTGTGGGAGGCGAACACATGGCCCTCGGCGGCGCGGGTGCGCCAGAAGGTGGCCCATTCAGGGCCGAGGGTGCGGTCCCCGCGGTAGGTCGGCTCATCCGCGACGAAGAGCGTGGCACGGATGTTCCGGCGGCGGAGGATGGCGGCGATCTCCTCCGCCTCCCGGGACCAGCCGGTGTCGATCGTGAGGTAGAGGGTGCCGCGGCAGGCCTGCTGGGCCGCCGCGGGCTGGATCAGGGCGAGGGCGGCGAGGAAGGCCGCAACGAGGCGCCTCATCGCGCGGGCGGGCGGGCGGCGGCCTCGACGGTGCGGGATTGGAACAGGACGCCGTGGGGCGAGCGGCCCACGGGCGAGGTGGTGACGGCGCCCGTGGCGGGGTCGACCAGGGCGAGCTGGCGGTTCCAGCGCAGCGTCGTCCAGATCCGGCCCTCCCGGTCGAAGGAGATGCAGTCCGGGCCACCGGGCACGTCGTAGATCCGCATGACGTCCAGCGTCTCCGGGTCCAGGGCGGTGATGCGGCTGTCCACGCGGCTGGTCACGTAGATCGGGCCGCCGCCCGGGGACGGGAACAGGGCGTGGGCGCCGCGGCCGACGCGGATGATTCGCTCGACGCGCCGGCCCTCCGGGTCCACCACGGCGACGTGGTCGGAGCCCATGATGCCGATCAGCAGCTTGCCGTTGTGCCAGATGATGCCGGCGGGCTCCCTCCCGACCTCCATATGCCAGAGGATGCGGCGCTCCTCCGTGTCGATGGCGGCGATGGCGCGGCTGCCCTGGAGCGTGACGTAGACGACGCGGTTGTCGGGGCGGAAGGCGATGTGGCTCGGCATGTCGCCCGGGCGCAGGCGCGTGCGGAGCGTCAGGCCTTGGCCGTCCCAGTCGTAGAGGTCCACCTGGTCCCGGCGCAGGCCGGTGACGACGAGCATCTTCCCGTTCGGGGAGAATTCGAGGTTGTAGGGATTCGCGACGCGCTCGCGCTTGCGGACCTCACCGGTGGACGGGTCCACGAAGATGATCTCGTTCGCGCCGGAATCGGCGATCAGCAGCACGTCGCGGGCGGGGGAAAGGGCGAGGTGGTGCGGCTCCCGCAGCGCGGGGATGCGGCGGACCTCCTGGCGCGTGGCGGCGTCCACCACCTGGATTCCAGGATCCATGGAGTTGAGGACGAAGAGGATGTCCGCGTGGGCCGCGCCGCCGAGGGCGGTGGCTGCGAGAAGCGTGGCGAGGGCGAGGCGGCGCATCGATGGGCCCATGTGTTGCGACTGCCGGGAAAGGGTGGCGGAGCCTTGCTCCCCCGCCACGTCCGGCGTCAAGGAGAATGCACAGGGGATGGTGGCGGGCGCATGGCGGCGTTGCCGCCATGTCGCCTCTCCCGGCTCGACGTGCCTGGGCGGGCCGTCACTCGACGGCCGGGCCGTCCTCGGTGTTCGGGTGGAAGGCGAGGGCCACGCCGTTCATGCAGTAGCGCTCCCCCGTCGGGCGGGGGCCGTCCGGGAAGACGTGGCCGAGATGGCCGCCGCAGGTCGCGCAATGGACCTCCGTGCGGGTCATGAAGTGGGAGCGGTCGGTGGTGGTCGCGACCGCGCCCTCGATCGGCTTCCAGAAGGAGGGCCAACCGGAATGGCTCTCGTACTTCGTGTCGCTGGTGAAGAGCGGGGCGGCGCAGCCGGCGCAGTGGAACACCCCTTCCCGCTTCTCCACGTTCAACGGCGAGGAGCCCGGGCGCTCCGTGCCGTGCTGGCGGAGGACGCGGAAGGCATCGGGCGGAAGGACCTTCTTCCACTCCTCCTCGCTGCGCTGCACCACGGGCTCGGCCTTCGTCGTGTCCGTGCTCATGCGGCGCGCTCCTTCAGGCGGTGGGCGAAGCTCTTGCGGAACTTGGCGACCTTCGGCGCCACCACCGCGCGGCAGTAGCCGGACCAGGGGTTCCGGGCGAAGTAGTCCTGATGCTCCGGCTCGGCGGGCCAGAACTCGGGCATCGGGGCGAGTTCCGTGACGATCGGGCCGGCGTAGAGGCCCTCCCTCGCGATCTCCTCCATCACCTGCCGCGCGGTGCGCTCCTGCTCCGCCCCGGCGGTGAAGATCGCGCTGCGGTACTGGGGGCCGACATCCGCGCCCTGCCGATCCTTCGTGGTCGGGTCGTGGATGGTGAAGAAGATGCGGAGAATGTCCGCATAGGAGATCACGGCCGGGTCGAAGACGACGCGCACCACCTCGGCATGGCCGGTGCCCTTGCCGCAGACCTGCTCGTAGGAGGGGTTCGGGACGTGTCCGCCGGCGTAGCCGGACACGACCTCCTTCACGCCGTTGAGGTTCCGGTACACCGCGTCCAGGCACCAGAAGCAGCCGCCTCCGAGGAGGGCGGTCTCGGTTCTCGTTGTTTCGCTCATGGGCCGGGATGTGGGGTCGCCGGCGGCTGCAACCAAGGCTCGGGCGCCCTCCCCTTCTCCGGCCGCTTCTCTGACCGCTTGCCTGGCCCCTTCTCCAGCGCGGCGGGGCGGTCCACCTTGCGGCGCCATGCCGTTTCCCCCGCCCCACCCCCTTCCCTTTCCCGTCGCGCAGCCCGCCGCGCTCGGCTTCGACGCCGGCCGGCTGCAGGGGGCTGTCGCCCACGCGGTGGCGCATGAGACGCCCTTTCCCCGCGACCTGCTCTCCCATCTGGAGAACGGGCAATTCGAGCAGCCGCCCGACAACGAGGTGCTGGGGCCGACCGCGCCGCGCGGGGACCCGAACGGGCTGATCACGCGGGACGGCGCGGTCATCGCGCGCTGGGGCGACACGCGCCGCGTGGACATGACCTTCTCCGTCGCGAAGTCCTGCCTGTCGCTGCTCGCGGGGATCGCGATGGGGGACGGGCTGATCCGGGATCTGGACGAGCCGGTGGCCGCGACCGTCCGCGACCCCGCCTTCTCGGGCGAGCGGAATGGCGCGGTGACCTGGCGGATGCTGCTGACCCAGACCTCCGAGTGGGAGGGAACGCTGTTCGGCAAGGCGGACCGGATCGACCGGGGGCGCGACCTGCAGCGGGAGGGCAAGGCGCCGAAGGGGTGGGAGCGGCCGCTCGAGGCGCCCGGGACGCATTGGGAATACAATGACGTCCGGGTGAACGCGCTGTCGCTCGCGCTGCTGCACCGCTTCGGGCGGGCCCTGCCGGAGGTCTGGCGGGAGCGGGTGATGGACCCGATCGGGGCCTCCCCGGACTGGCGGTGGGAGGGGTATCGCACGGCCGAGGTGGAGATCGGCGGGCGGAAGGTGGCCTCGGTGCCCGGCGGCGGCCATTGGGGCGGCGGCATCTTCACCCATGCCGAGGATCAGGCGCGTCTCGGGCTGCTGGTGCTGCATGACGGCGTGTGGGACGGGCGGCGCCTGATCCCGGAGGGCTGGATCGCGGCGAGTGGCGTGCCGACGCCGCTCAACCCCGATTACGGGCTGCTCTGGTGGCTGAACCGGAGCGGTCGCTTCCCGGAGGCGGACCGGGCAAGCCTGCTGGCGGTCGGCGCCGGTGG
This sequence comes from Muricoccus radiodurans, assembly GCF_050154705.1. Lineage (GTDB taxonomy): Bacteria > Pseudomonadota > Alphaproteobacteria > Acetobacterales > Acetobacteraceae > Roseomonas > Roseomonas radiodurans. Next base: position 1,190,140 of record NZ_CP189561.1, read on the forward strand.
GAACACGATCTGGGTGGAGCCGGCGACGCGGATCGTCGCGGTGTTCCGATGGCTGGACCCGGCGGCGCTGCCGGGCATGATCGCGCGGGTGAAGGGAGCGCTGGCATGAACGATGCGGTGCCGAAGACGGTCGACCATGCGGAGATCCATGCGAGCACGCTGACGCTCGACACGCATGTCGATATCCCCTGGCCGGACACGCCCGATCCGCGCGGGACGACGCAGCGCAACGTGGACTTCGCGCGGATGAAGGCGGGCGGGCTACGGGCGGTGGTGTTCATCGCCTACACGCCGCAGGGGCCGCGCACGCCGGAGGGACATACGACCGCCGGGACGCGGGCGGAGGCGATGCTGCGCGCCATCCGCAACACCGCCCATGGCGAGGGACGGCGGATCGTGACGCGGGTCGCGGAGTTGGAGGCGGCGCACGCGGCGGGCGCGACCGGCGTGTTGCTGGCGGTGGAGAACGGCAACGCGATGGGACACGACCTCTCGCGGCTCGCGCTTTGGCGGGGGCTGGGCGCGATCTACCTGACGCTCACCCATGACGGGCACAACGACCTGGCGGACGCCGCGCGGCCGAAGCCGGAACTCGGCGACGGACCGACATTGCATGGCGGGCTGTCGCCGCTGGGACGACAGGCGATGGAGGAGCTGAACCGGCTGGGGATGCTGGTGGACGTGTCCCACGCCTCCAGGAGCTCGATGATGCAGGCGGTGGAGATGTCGCGCGCGCCCGTCGTCGCGACCCATGCCTGCTGCGCGGCGCTGCGGCAGCATCCGCGGAACCTGGATGACGGGCAGCTCGACGCGTTGCGGGACACGGACGGGCTGATCCAGATCACCGCCGTCCCGGCCTTCCTGCGCGATCCGGGGCCGGAGGGGACGTACAGCGCGTCGGTGGAGGACATCGCCGATCACGTGGATCACGCGGTGCGCCGGATCGGTCTGGCGCATGTCGGGCTGTCCTCGGACTTCGACGGGGGCGGCGGGGTGACGGGGTGGCGCCACGCGGGCGAGACGGGCGGGCTGACCGAAGCGCTGCACCGCCGCGGCTACGACCGGGAAGCGATCGGGCTGCTCTGGGCCGGGAACTTCCTGCGGGTCTGGCGCCGGGCGGAAGAGGTGGCGGCCGAGGGGTTCTGACGGCCCGTCAGGCCGTGGGCAGGAGGCGGGCGACGGCGAGCTCCGCCTCCAGCGCCTCCAGCGTCACGGGCTTGGCGAGGTAGCCGTTCATCCCCGCCTCCCGGCAGGCGGCGCTGTCGCGGTCGAAGACGCCGGCGGTGAGGGCCACGACCGCCACACCGCCGCCCTTCTCCGGCGGCAGGGCACGGATGCGGCGGGTGGCCTCCAGCCCGTCCATCTCGGGCATGGCGAGGTCCATCAGCACGAGGTCGAAGGGCTCATCCGTCTCCGCCGCGCGCTCCACGGCCGCGAGGGCCTCGGCGCCGCCATTCGCGAGCTCCGCCCGGTGTCCGAGCCGCTGGACGAGGGCGCGGGCGACGAGGCGGTTCGTGGCGACGTCGTCCACCACCAGGATCTTCAGCGGGCGTTCGGACTGGCCGATCGCCAGCGGCGCCGCGACGGGCTCGGCGTCCAGCACCGCTTCCCGCAGCGGCAACTCGATCCAGAAGCGGGCGCCGGTCGCGCCGCGGGCCTGGGCCTCCGGGTTGTCGTCCACGTCCATCCGGCCGCCCATCGCGTCGACGATGCCGGAGGCGATCGCGAGGCCGAGGCCGGCACCGGTCTCGCCCGCACCGGTGTCTCCCGCACCGGCATCGCCGGCCCGCTCGAGGCGCACGAAGTCGCGGAAGACGGAGGCGCGCATCTCCACCGGGATGCCGGGGCCGGTGTCCAGCACCTCCAGCCGCAGGCGCGAGGCGCCGTCCGACTCCGCCCGGAGGCTGCGCAGCGTCACGCGGCCGCCCGGTGGGGTGAACTTGATCGCGTTGGAGAGCAGGTTCAGCAGGAGCTGGCGCAGCCGCATGGGGTCGAGCGTCACGCCATCCGGCAGCGAGGGGTCGTGCTGCACGGTCAGCTCGATCCCTTTGGCGGCGGCGCTGGCGCGCGCGAGCTCCGCGCCGGCCTGGAGCAGCGGCCCGATCCGGATGGCCCGTTCCCGCAGGGGGATCCGGCCCGCCTCGACATGGGCGAGGTCGAGCACGTCGTTCGCGACGGCGAGGAGGTGCCGTCCGGCCTCCTCCAGCACCTCGGCCCGCTCCCGCTGGATCGGCCCGAGGCTGGGGTCGCGGGCCAGCGCCTGGGCCATGCCGAGCACGCCGTTCAGCGGGGTGCGGAGCTCGTGGCTCATGCGGGCGAGGAAGCGGGACTTGGCCGCGGCCGCGGCGGCGGCCTCGTCGCGGGCATGGGCGAGGTCCGCGGCGGCGCGCTTCTGCTGCGTGATGTCCGTGCGGATGCCGACGGAGCCACCGCCCGGCACGCGGCGCTCGGTGATGAGGATCCAGCGGCCGTCGGGGAGCAGGCGCTCCACCGGGTCCGTGTTCCAGGCGGCACGGACATGGGCGACCGTCTCGGCCACGAAGGCCTCGGTGTCCGGGCCGGCCTGGGGGTACTGGCCGCGGGCGGCGCCCAGGCGCATCAGCTCGGGCAGGGTGACGCCGGGGCGGATGAAGGGCGCGCTCTCCCGGTAGAAGTCGCGGTAGCGCTCGTTGCAGACGAGCAGGCGGTCGTTCTCGTCCCACATGACGAAGCCGTCGCCCATCGCCTCGATGGCGGCCTCCAGGAGCTGCCGGCCGCGGGCGCGTTCGCGCTCAGCCTTCTCCCGCTGCCGGAGCATCAGGAGGAGCACGGCGGCGAGGAGCACGGTGAGCACGGCGAAGCCGGCCGAGGCGGCGAGCACCTTCGTCTGGTCGCGCCGCCAGCCCGCGAGCGCGGCGTCCCGGCTCTGGCTCGAGATGATCGTCAGGGAGGGGTAGATCGTCCGGCGCAGGGCGGCGATCCGCTCGGGCTCCGTGCCCTCCGCGAGGGCGCGGGGAATGGGGCGGCCGATCCGGGCCTCGTCATGCGGCGCGCTGGCGAGGAGGACCCGGTCCTCCGTGCGGATCAGGAGGCCGCGCCCCGCCTCCTCCAGCATGCCGGGGGCGACGAGCGCGTTGGCAGCGATCGGGACCGGCACCTCCGCCACCGCGAGGGCGGGGGGCAGGCCGCGGAGGGTGACGGGCCGGGCGAAGAAGAGGGCCCATTCCCCGGTGGAGGGGTTCGGCACCGGCCCGGCGATCGTCATGCCGGCGCCGGGACCGCCCGTGGTGCCGGCCGGCGCGGCGCGGAGCGAGGCGTGCGGCAGCGGCGGCGGGCGGCGGCGGGAGGCCGGGAGGGCCGCGGCGATGGGGGCTCCGCCTTCCAGCGGCAGGAGGATGAGGTCGCGGAAGCCGAGGCTGCTGTCGCTGACACTCATGAGGACGCGGGACAGGGCGAGGCCGCGATCCGGCGCCTGCGGGTCTATCGCCGCGGGCCCGAGGGCGGCGTTCAGCAGGTTGGGCAGGCCGGCCAGGGCGCTGTCCACCGCCAGGAAGGCGCGGTTGACGGAGGCGGCGGCGGCCTCCGCGGTGGCCGTCACTGCCTCCTCGGAATAGGCGATGGCGGAGCGCTCCCCCGCGCGCAGGACGGCGAGCGTGGCGGCGGCCTGGAGCGCGAGGAGGATGGCTGCCCCGAGGATCACGCCGAGCGCGACGCGGGTGAGGAGGAAGGGACGGCTCGGGCCGAGCTGGGTCACCGCCTTCCCCTCAGCGCGGCCGCGGGGCGGACAGGCCGAGGGCGGCGCCGACCCGGGCGTTCCACTCCTCGACGCAGCCGACGCCGCAGCGGTCCGCCCAGCGGGGCAGCACCACGTCCTCGATGACGCGCCGGCGGAGCGCCTCGTCCGCCGGGGAGACGGCGACGAGGGTCATCCGGCCGCGCGTGCGGCGGGCACCTCCAGGGGTCTCCATCAGGTCGGGGGTGCAGCGGTCGGTGCCGGTGAGACAGGCGAAGCCGGTTCCCGTCTCCGTGTCCGCCGCCTCCCAGATCCGGGCCTCCAGGTCGCGCAGCTCCCGCCGCAGGAGGTCGCGCAGCGCGGCAGGCAGGTTCTCCCAGGCCGTGGTGTTCGCGCCGAAGAGCGAGAGCCCCCAGCTGATCGCCATGGCGTGGACGTGCGTCGTCACCTCGTTCAGGCCGATCTGCCAGCCGGACATGGTGCCGGTGATCGCGCACTCGACCACGCCGTTGCGGATGGCGGAAACGATCTCCGCGAAGGGCGTGACCACCGGCACGGCGCCGATGGCCGCGACCCATTCCGACTGGGCGGCGGCGGAGGTGCGGATGCGCCGTCCCCGCAGATCCGCCAGGCTGGCGAAGGGGCGGGCGCAGAAGATGACCTGCGCGGGGTAGGTGTAGACGGCCAGCAGCTCCGTCCCGTGCCGTTCCCGGAGCAGCGATTCGAGCCAGGGGCGGTGGGCGGCCTGGACGGCGCGGTGGGCCGCGATGTCGGGGGCGGCGCCAGGAAGCTCCAGCGCGGAGAGCTCCGGCTCCTCCGGCGCGACGACGGCGGAAAGCGCCGTCCCGAAGGGCGTCACACCGAGGCGCAGGAGGCGGAGCGCCTCCTGCCCACGGATCCCGCTGCGGTCGAAAGGGGCGATGTCCGCGGTGACGCGGCCACCGGTCAGCTCCGGCAGGCGCTGAGCCCAGAAGGGCTGCTCGAAGCGGGTGTACTGGCTGACGCCGGCGAGGCCGCCCATCACCTGCAGGCGGGTGCGCGGCAGGTCGGCCTCCGCCGAGGCCGGCGCGGCCGGAAGCCCGGTCAGCAGACCGAAACCGAGCAGGACGCGGACGAGCAGAGCGGTCAGCGCGGCAGGTCCGCTCCGTGTCTTCGGGTTCTGGGGCGACTTCCCGGTTCGTCCCATGCCAACTCCGAGCGGGGGGCCCGCGGCGCGACGGCGACCCGGGCGGGCCGGCACACCCGGCCCACAAGGCATCATAGCCCGGGCGAGGTTAATGAACGCAATCGGGACGCGAGCGGTGGTGGCCCGACCCGGTCATTCGAGGCGGATGCCCGCCTCCCGGATCAGCCGGCCCAGGCGTTCCGCGTCCCGGCGGACGAGGGCCGCGGCCGACTCGGCGGTGCCGCCGCCGGGGATGTAGCCCGTGTCGATGAGGCGCTGGTTGATCACGGGGTCGGAGATCGCCCGGTTCAGCGCGCCCTCCCACCGCTTCACGATCGGCTCGGGCAGGCCAGCGGGGCCGAGGACCATGTACCAGACGCTCATGTCGTAGCCGGGGAAGCCGCTCTCGGCGACGGTCGGCACGTCCGGCAGGGCGCGGGAGCGCTCGGGCAGCGTGGTGGCGAGGGCGCGGAGGCGGCCAGCCTGGATGTGCGGGAGGTAGGTGGCCAGCGTGTCGATGTTCACGTCGAGCGCGCCACCAAGGAGGTCGTTCACCGTCTGGCCGGTGCCGCGGTAGGGGATGTGGGTCATCCGCACGCCGGCGGTCTGGGAGAGCAGCTCGGCCGCCAGGTGCTGCTGGCTTGCGACGCCGGACGAACCGTAGTTCAGCGCGCCCGGCCGGTCCCGCGCGAGGGCGATGAGGGAGGGGATGTCGCGCGCGGGGTGATCGGCCCGGACGACGACGACCAGCGGCAGGGTGCCGACGAGGAGGATGGGGGTGAAGTCCCGCAATTGGTCGTAGGGCGGCGGATTCATCAGCGGCGCGACGGCGGCCTGGGTGCTGACGGTGCCGGTGAGCAGCGTGTACCCGTCCGGGCGGGCGCGGGCCGTGGCGGCGGCCGCGACGGTGCCGCTGGCGCCCGCGCGGTTCTCGATCGTGATGGGCTGGCCGAGGTCGTCCTGCACCTTCGCCCCGAGAAGCCGGGCGACGATGTCGGTGCCGCCGCCCGGGGCGAAGCCGACGAGCATGGTGACGGGGCGCGTGGGATAGGCCGCCGGGCCGCCCTGGGCGCGGGCCGCGAGCGGGAGCGCGGCGGCGAGGCTGCCAAGGGCCCCGTTCAGGACGTCGCGTCGGTTCATCGTGATTCCTCCCGGTCGTTCGGCCCGGAGGTTGGCGGGACGGGGCCGCGTCGTCCAGCGCAGGCATGGCCGGTGTGGCTGTGCGCTGCGGCATAGGAGAGTGGCGGCGCGATGATGCCGGGCTGGCGTCGCGCATCTCATGGCGCAGCGCGAGCGCGACACTTGGACGACGGTGTCCACACCGGTCCCGCGGTGGAGGAGAAGGGTGGCGACGGTGATCTGGCGCAGCATGTCCGGCTCGACAGGTCGCAGACCAGAAAGGCAGGTCGGGGCGGCGCAGATCGGGATCGAGACGCTTCGCGAGAACTTCCCACCAGCTGGCCTGGGGAGGCACACAGGACCGTCTCCCCCTGCCCTCGTCCGGTCACCACGCCCAGCGGCCCGAATGTCTGTCGAGGCAGGGTGAGTGAGTTTGTGACGCGAATCCAGGCGCCGAACTCGCCGCGGACTTGGTGCGCCAGGACGAGGCGGGACTGTTGAAGGTGTTGCTGTTCTGCTCGTCGCGTCGGCAGCACTGCTGGAACCGCGGGCATCTGCATCGCAAATTCGCCGCTGCGATGGGTCACCGAGATCGTCGTCGATCCATAGGGGAAGACGAACGCTGTTGCGGTCGCGAACGGGGCGTCGTCACGCTCGGGCGGAGCAGCACCTTATCTGCGAACGACGTCGTCGAACGGGCCGTGGCGCTGGCGCGGGACGGTCACTGCGCGGTTAGCGACGGAGGTGGGCTCGGCTTTCTTCGCTCGGGGCGCTGCATCGTGCGAGCGAACGCGCCGCGCCGCCCGGTGCCGCATCGGTCGCATGCGCCAACTGCGTATGGCGGCCTTCGAGCGGGGAGGACGCTCCGGAGCCCCGCACGGATGGAGGAGGCGCCGATCGATGCGCAGCCGAGGTGACGAGCGGCGCCACGATGGGTAGAGTCGTCGGCCGCAGGGGATGACGGATGGGCAGGCTGCATTACCGGCACGGCACCGATCTCCTCGTCCTGAGCCAGCGGCCGGACGGGCGGTGGGTGTTCACCTACCGGCGAGAGACGATGGGAAGCTGGGACAGCCCCATCACCGCCATCGATCACATCCGGAGCGGAAGCACGGGACACCACGGCTGGGACACCCGGGCCGACGCCCAGGACGTCCCCGACGACCTGAGAGTTTGGTCGCCGGCTCCGGCCTGAACCGGCACCGAGCAACGCGCTGAATGCTGGGGGCGGGGGTGGAGGACGGCGGTGGGTGCGGTCGAACGCCGCCCTGGTTCGCCCCGCGTTCAGAGAGGCCTCAGGGGCAGCGCGCGAAGGAGATGAAGCGGTGCTCGGCCGGGGAGTACCGGTCGGCCAGGGCTGAGGCTGGCTCGGAGCGGTCCAACTCCCAGGTGTCCGCCGCCACGGCCCGCGGCTGCCAACCGGCGACCTCGGGCTCGTTCTGGTTGCGGAAGCCGCCCTGGATGCCGATCACGACGCTGGCGTGCCGCGGCTTGTCGTCACCGAAGATCGAGTTGCGCGAGAAGATGTAGATCACGTCGAGCGGCCGCACCCCGGCCGCGCGGAGTGCGAGGAAGGTCGCGCCGGCCTGGTACTGGCAGTTGCCGCCCCCGTGGGTCAGGGCGAGGTAGCCCATGCCCTCCACCATCTCGATGCGAAGGGGGTTCGTAGAGGCCTGGCCGCCGATGTTGCCGACGTCCCAGCGGTCCATGACGGCGTCGATCGCACGGTTGGCGGCGAGCGCCGCGCACGCCCGCTTGATCTCGCCGGTGAAGGAGCCGAGGCCGAGGGCGTCATCGTCCTTCTTGAAGGCCCCGGGATCGGACATGAACCGGTTGCTGGCCCCGTGCGGCAGCCTCTGTCGCACGGCCGACATCGCGGCGGTGCCGGCGAGCATCCAGTTTCCGGCGAGCCCGGAGACCCGGGCGGCTAGGTCGCGCGCGAGGGCCTGCTTACGGTGCTCGTTAATGCCGGGCAGTGCCATCGTCGAAGATTCCTGGTGTGATCCGGTGCGGCCCTGCTGAGGGCCTCGATTGATGTCGCCGCGTCCACGCTGGAGTGCGCTGCGGCGGTCGCGGATGTCCCACTCGGTCCCGCGGGGATCAAGCAGGTCGCCGGCTCTCGCCGGTCGCGTGTGTCGCGCTGGTTAACCTGTCCGGAGAGAGTCGGCGCGGACCTCCGTTGCAGCGCCGCGGCGTCACGGAGGCTGGGCTATTCCGAAGGGTGTGCCTCTATCGGCGTCCGTGTTGGCCGTTGACAAGGGAGCCGAGGTTTGGACGCACGCCAAGCGGACCAAGCTGGGCGGGGGCGGGCGTTGTTTGCCCGGCCCTGGCCTGTTCGCTTCGTGGGCAGGCGAATGGGCGGTGTGGCGCCGTCCCGGTGGGGCGGACTTCCTCGGAATTCGCCGGGATTGGATCTCGACGAGCGCGGAGGAAAAGGACGGTGCGGCTGGACGCTGGCCTTCGCGTCGCCGGAACCGGCGGACGTCGGCCACCGCAACAAAAAGGCCCGCATCCCGATGCGATGCCGTCTAAGCTGCCCGTGCATGGATCCAGGGATCTCAGCGATGGGCTCGTTCAACGGCCTTTACCGCGCCTCGGTCGTCAACAACGCCGACCCACTGTCCCAAGGCCGGGTTCAGGTGTCCGTCCCCTCGGTATCGGGCGGAGGAGGCCAGTGGGCACTTCCTTGCCGCCCGCCACAGGCCGGACGCCAGCCCCCTACCCCCCAGATCGGCGCGGCGGCCTGGGTCATGTTCGAGGGAGGCGACCCGAGCCGGCCGGTGTGGATGGGCGTGATGGCGTAGCGCGGCGCTGGGCGTCCGATCACGGTCGGCACCGCTGCGATCAGGTCGGCCCAGCCGGGGTCTGTGCGCCGGCGATGCTGACGCCGCGTGCGCCGGTTGAGACCGGGATGGCTTTGTTGCCGAACCAGGGGCGGGGGTGAATGCGTGCTCTCCGGAGTCAGGGCTCGCGAGGAGGCGTGCCCACCATCGCCGGCTCGGGACGCATCTCGCCTATCGCGTTTCGCGCCTGACGCCCGGCAGATGCTGCGAACCCGCCGTGATGGTCTCCTCCAGGCGGGCGATCTCCGCATCACAGATCGCGTTCAGGCGTGCCCGGAACGCGACGCCTTCGACGCCCTGGTGGGTGGCGTGAACGAAGGCTTGGCCGAGCTCCAGTCGCAGGTCGCGCAGCATCCCGAAGCGATCACCTGCTGACGAGCGCCGACTGAGCAGCGTTTCCAACGCCGCACGCACCAAGGCTCGAAGGTCGGCGTCGCTGAGGGGCGGCGGGTCGAGAGGTCCAGCGTTCACCATGCACCGCGTTTTCTCTGGGCGAGAGGTAGGTCTGCAAGCCTGTAGTCTAGTCGGGTCTCAAACGGTTGCCCTTAGATAACTAAGGATTTCGTCCTCCCTCACCGGCTGTTGAATTGTCTGAAAAGCCGATACCGCTTGCACTTAGTGGGCTAGTGCCTTCCGCAGATTCGCACCCAGGTTGAAATCGTCTCTCGCGTTCGTTCTAGGGTAGTAACTGAAGACCAGAATTGAGAATTCGAACGACAAAACGGTGTCGATCGCGGCCGGTGCGCCAAAATTGCAGAGAGGATCGCTCGATGCTGACATCTGGCGGGGACGAGTCGACCACGAACGAACGCCTCGTTCGGGCCGTCGGAGCCATCCAGGCCATCTCGGATTATGCGCAGGCCCGGAGGCTCGATCTGGCCGATGAGTTGCTGACCGAACTGCTGGCCAAGCTCTACAGCCGCATGGATGTGGTCAGCCGCTGGTCTCTTCCCTCCCCGGAGGACCGGACCGTCAATGTCCTGAGATTGCTGGCCGAGCCCGATGTGAGGGCGCGGTCTGCTCCCTCTCTCGACTGGGCACCAGCGGCAGCCGGGAGCACCTTGATCCCCGATGCTGACCTGATGTCCCCGCCGGAGTAGGAACGAAGCCGGCGCGCCGGTCACGGCCGGCCTGCAGGATCCGGCTCACGCGGGCGAGCAGAGAGGCCGGCGCTGTTCCCCCTCCGAAGCGGTGGCCAGCCATGACGACGAGGCCGTTGTGGCGCGGCACCGGCCGCGCGAAACTGAGAGACTGGATCACCTCGCTCTCCTCTACGGAGAGGGTAGCGGCGGACGACTTCATCGCTGGAAAATGCGAGAGAGATCGCAAGTCGGGGCTTGGCCGCACTTATTCTGTTCTTATTTTGTTCGGTGCGCTATGGTGCTTGCGAACCCGATTCAGGGGTACCGCCGATGCTGACCCTTCTCCCGACCCGACCGGAGCCCATGCGGGCCAAGCCCGCACGCGACGAGTTGCTCGCGCTGTGGAATGGCTTGGACCGCGAGGGGCGGCGCCTGGCCCTGGCTCACCTACGCGCCCTGGCAGAAACCCGTGGCGTTCCACCCGCGAAGCGCAGCACGACCACGCTCTCGTGATGGGCGCTCCGGAATGCCATTCGGTGATGAGCGACGACCCCGAACCGGTGCGCCGGGGCCGGGGAGCCTTGGCTCGGCAAGTCGAAAAATACGCGGACCCGGCCACCGGGTGGGAGCTTGTCGTGCGGTGTGGGCAGGGCTGTGCCCGGCAACGCCGCCTCGTCGCGGACTTGGTTCCGTCGATCCCTGCGGGCCTCACCTGGGGTGAGGTGGTGCCGGCGCTGCACTGCATCCGGTGCGGTGCACCGGCTGCCACGGTGGCACTCGCGGGGCCGCCGGCCGTATCCGGCACCGCCTGGATCTGGCTCCTGCTGCAAGACGGGGTGACAGATCGCGGACGCGAAAGCCGCGAACCATCAGCCCGAAGCGGTTCTCACAAGGTCGAGGATCAGGCTACAGTGGCCCCGCGTCGCGCCGTGCGGCCTCGAGATCCCGTTCGGCGCGGGACAGGACGATTCGATTAGAGGCGCCGGTCGACTCCTCATCAGGCATGGCCAAGGGTCCCTCTCCGTGGGGCTGAGCCGATGGGTAAAGTGATCCGGACAAGACGGCTCAAGCCGGTAGGAAGACCGGAGAGGTGACGCTCGGCGCCAAGATGACCCGGTGCTGACGTGGCCCACAGTTCCGCCGTTCCATGGGTAAGCCGCTCGGCAACGCTGGATGTCGAAGGGGGAAGTTCGGGGAGCCCCCGACGTGGACGGCCGGCGTCACCGCGCCGGCCGTGGGAGGTCAGCGAGCCGGAGCCGCTCCGGGAGCGCCGGAAAGGCCGCCCGGTGTCGGCATCACCGTGTAGCCCTGGGGGACGGTCAGCTGCGCCGCATCGATCGGGCCATAAGCGACCTGCGTGGCCTCCATGGTCACCGCGGCGCCGTTCGGCCCGGTGGTGACGGCTCGCAGCAGCACGCCGTCGTCGGTGATGCAGCTGGTGCCGCGGGCCCCGCCGGCGGTCATCTCCCATTCAGTGCAGGTGTTGCCCGCCACGGTTCCGCCCCCACGCCGGGTGAAGGTGGCGCCGGGCGGGACCGACTGGGTCATCGCGGCGACCGTTGCGGGCGGCATTGCCATGGTGGCGCGCTGGGCGTCCATCACCATCACGGCGGTGTTGGCCCGGCGGTCGATCAGCATCCAGCCCACGCCGCCACCCGGATCAACGCGCTGCTTGCCTGTGCTCGGCGAGAAAGCCATCCGCATCTCCCGCGGCGCTACACCCGGCATGCCGCTCATTCGGTAGGTGACCGTGACATCGCGGGTGGGTTGGAGGTTCGTGGGCTGAGCCAGGGCAGGCAGGGTAACGAGGACGAGGGCGGTCGTGCTGGCCAGGAAGCGGATCACGCGATCTCTCCGGATTTTGTGGCGGGATTTGTGGTCCGGCGCGGCGCGGGCGCGAAGGTGCACCGCGAGCACGATCGGGAGAGGGCCGTCTGCAAGTGGTCGCCGGAGGGAGCGGGCCGTGGTCCTTACGGCTCGGCACCGGGCCGGGCATTTACCAGCGATTGATGGGCTCGTCGCACAAGATGCAGATCGAGTGTGGCATCGTTCGGCCGATTGCCGCTGCTGGCGGAAGAGCGGCCACTCATGAGACTGCTGTACGTCGACCCGCGCCGGCGGACATCAACGACCCGCTTGGTATGGCGGTGCATGGAGGCGCGACACGCGGCACCGATCGTTTCATCGGCCTGCAAGAAATAAATGTCTCTGACATGCAGATCATTGCGTACGGGACGATCTCGGATGCTCTAGCTGGCATGGGCAGCCCACGCCGACGGTCGGGCCGGTTCGCCTGCGAGACCCGCGTTATTCTGGAAGGGTAATTCCTTCTGGGTGAACGAGATGGAACGCGACGCCCGGCATTGTTCAACGCTCGGCGGCCGCAACGAAGCGTCCGGCACCAAAAAGCAGGGGCTAAGAACCTGCCGGAAGGGCCGCCTTTGCTGCGCTGATCCTAAGGGGTTATCGCCGGAGCAAGCACTTCGAAATGACGCTGCAGCTCCCGGAACAAGGGACCATGAGTGATCCTAAGAAGACCGGCTGATCGCTGTACGCGGCCCGGTGTGATGCGGATGGATTGCTCTGCGTCGCCGCGACGGCGCAGTGAGCCGCATGCAGAAGCTCTTCTTTCCGCCTGCTGCCACGGCTCGATCACTTGGGATGAAAAAAGGTCTTGTCAATACGAAGCGGGGGCTGCGTGCCAGGCCGAAAGAAGACGATCGACAAGATGGGACGGGGCGCATCAGCTCCGCCCCATGAAGATCAGGCGAGCTTGAGGCCCACCGAGGAGGACGGCAGGCAAGTTTCGCGGCCGAGCTGATCCATTCTGCCCGCTGGGTCGCATCGGCCACTTAGCAACAGCCAGTGGGGGGAGAGGCCAACTCCGAGGCGATCGTCCCGCGGTGCCACATCCAAGTTCCGACTAACACCAGGGCTGCAAGCGACATGGCGGTGACAATGATGAGGACCGTGAGCAGATACCGGCGCTTGGGCATCCCGGGGCGCTAACACAATCCTCAGTTGCATAGAAGTCGTGTTTTGTCTCATAGAACGCCAGTCATTCTGCTTCGGATGATGTACAGCGATAGCCGTGGGTGGCTCGCACTCTGTCGACATGTTCCTGTCGGCCGGGGTGGGTTCCCTGACACCCGGTCCCCGGCCTAACCGCACCCCCGAAGTAGCAGGGCAGCGGGGGCGGCGGCTGGCCTAGCTTAGCCTGTATCGCTCAGCCCAGCCGCATTTGTCTGCGCAACGGTCCGACACAGGCACCGCAACTGCTCTTGGGGACCGAATCGCTGCCAAACTGCGGGCACGAGGCAAGTCGCCGATGTTCTCGAACTCGTCGTCGGCGAGAGACGGCCGTGGTGGTGGCGACCGGCGCGGCACCCGAAGCAGCAGCGGCCGGACATTCCCGGTGCGGCGGGACTAGCAGGTCACGCTCTGCCGAAACAAGGATGTGGCCTGTGATGAACGTCGGCGGTCCTGTGAGCGTCGCGATCAGGACGTCGGACCCCGCACCGTCGCCGTCTTGTCGAAGGACAGGACCCCGCTCGCGGTGTTGTGGAAGCAGCTATCGTCTGCATCCCTCGCCAAACCAGTGGTGCTCGCGAGAAACTGCTCTGGTGCGATAACACAGGACGACATCTGCTCCCGGGTTCTCGGGACGGCCGAACGTTGCTGCCTGTCCGGTGTGCCACTCAAGCCCAGGTGGACAGTTCTTCAATCCCGACATGAGCCATCGGAAGAAGGTGCACATCTTGGGTCTCACGAGGGTGAACCCCGAACCTGTGGAATGTTCTTCAACTGATGAATGGATTTTTTCCTTGATTTTCCTCGTTCATCGCCAAGTCGAGGACGCGTTGGTGGCAAGGGTTTCGCGACCGTTGGGTCGGGGTATCGCATCCCGCCATCTCACCCGCTTCAAGCCTGGAAGACGGCCACTCCGGGCAAACAGGGAATGGTGGCGGGGCCGCTTAGGCGAGGGGCGACACATATATCCTGCCACCTGTTCGCTGCAGCGTTCTTCGGCAGCTTGGTTCGGGTGTTGCTGGTGTATGTCGTGTCTCAGCGGCTGTCTTGATCAACAGTCTGCCCCCGCCGCGCGTGGCTTCGAAAGGCTCTACGCCGCCGAGCTCCAAGGGAAACCGTATGGTGGCCAGAATCACCGGCCAGAGTGGTCTGTGTTCGGTTTCGGGACTGCGGATGATCGAGTGACGGGGGCCGCAGACCGCGTCGAGCAAACACTGCTCAGCCCAGACGTCAACGAGCCAAGGGGTAGGGGTGGTGGGCGCTCACGGGCTCGAACCGTGGACCCGCTGATTAAGAGACACCGCGTCGCATGTTCCGCAATGTTCCGCCACTTTCCGCATGCTCACGCAAGCGCAGAGAATTCGCGCCTAGAATGGGTAAACTGACCTCCGCATACCTCCGCTTCTTCTCGCTTGTTTCCGCAGCGAATGTCCGGGTAGTGTCCGGGCAGAGCGGGCCCGCTGATTCGTGTCCGGGCAGGAGCATCGCGGCATGGAGCGCGTATCGGAGACGGCCCGGATCACCAAGGCGACGATTGACGCTGCCTGGCGCCGTCGACGACCAGACCTACGGTTGACGATCCGGGACACCGAATGTCGAGGTCTTGCTCTGGTTGTGAATCCGACGGGTATGGCTTGGGCGATTTCCTGGCGCCCGCGGGGAATGGACCCGAAGACGGGACGTCGCCCAGCGATGCGGGAACTTGTCGTCGGCACGCCCGCCACACACTCGCCTGAGCAAGCACGGGCAGCAGCCGGAAAGGTGAAGGGAGACGCCAAAGCCGGCGGTGATCCCTCCAGCAACCGACGGACCGCGATCGAGAAGGCCGCACGGGACCGCGCCGCCATCGTCGAACAACTTGTCGACGACTATGCGGAGGCGCTTCCCCTACGTCCAAAGCTTCGCGGTAAGGGCTCGCTGAGACCCGGGTTCATCTCGGACGAGATCGCCAACCTTCGGGCTGCCGTGACGACGATGAAGGTCGGCAAACTTTCCGTGTCCGCCATTGGAGGGAGAGAACTGCGCGCGCTCCTCACGGCAGAGGCAAAGCGGCCAGCAACGGCGCGGCAGAGGTTCGGTGCGGTCTCCCGGTTCCTGGACTGGTGTCAAGATGAGGAACTTATCCCGCTTAACCCGTGCCTCACGGTCCCTAAGAGCCGGCGGCCGCGTACAGTCGACGCTCGCTCGCACCATCTGTCCGTCATCCAGTTGGCTCAGCTTTGGCATGCGGCAGGCAAGGCTGAAGCTGACGCTGAGGGATCCGGGTTCGGGCCGGTCCACCGCGACTTCGCCCGCTTCCTGATCGCAGTCCCCTGCCGGCGCGGTGAAGCGGCCTCGCTCGACTGGGCACACCTCAACGTCACGGCCGGTATCTGGAATCTGCCGGGCAAGTTGACGAAGACCGGCGACCCCCACCGCCTCCCCCTCCCCTCCTTAGCCCTGGACATCTTGAAGGAGCGCCACGCTGCGGCAGGCTGCCCGGCGGCCGGGCTCGTGTTCCCCTCCCCGAGAGCCGGAAGAGCAATTTCGACGTTCAGCGATATCAAGACCGGCCTGGACAAGGCGGCGGGCCTATCCGGTTGGCGCTGGCACGATTTCCGCCGGTCCTTCGTCACCGTTCTCGCAGAACACGGCGTCGCAGAGGCTGTCGCCGACGCCATGCTCAACCATCGACAAGCGGCGACCCGCGGCGGCGTCCTGGGTGTTTATCAGCAGGCCCGGCGAGTGCCGGAGCAGGAGGCTGCTATGCGACGCTGGGACGAGCTGCTGACCGCCGCCATCAAGGGCCGGCCAGACACGGTGTCAGCGGTGGTGTCCTTCACGGGGCGACGCTGATCTTCATTTTCAGTCCACCCCTGTCATTTTCGGTCGGACAGGTCGGACAGGTCGGACAAGCCTTATTCTATAGGCCTTTTTTGCTGTCCGACCTTCCTTTGGTCGGTCGGGCAGGTCGGGCAGCGGCGTAACCGGGAAAGCTCGGCTCGCTCGTTCCGTGCCGCAGTCTGAGGCCGCTGACCTGAGATCATGGCCACCTCGCTTGCACTGTGGGGCTGCTTCCAGTTCATCTCGCGCGCTGCCGTGCTCGCCGTTCGGCACCTCGCGAGCAAAAGTTAGCCCTCCAAAGTCCGATCTGACGCTCTGCATTCCCGACGCGTCGCTAGGCAAAGGGTGAGAACACCGCGGGTTGCACGCGTTTGGCAGCGGTCCAGAGATCGCGGCTCAAACGCTGCGATGAAGCCGGTTAAGCCTCCGGCCGCTTACGGAACATTGTAGCGTTCTTGTTGACAGAATGGCCTGCCCTGCCGTAGTCGCTTGGGAGCAGCAACCCAAGGTTGAATATGAGCGACACGATTCCCGCCAATGTCTCGACCTTGGCAGCGTTGCAACTCGACACTCTGACCTTCGGCGCGCTTGAGACTTCCGGCGACCGAGACTGGTATCGGATCGAACTCACAGCCGGGCAGAGTTACACTTTCCTTGAACTCGGCTCCGCGTCAGGGGCAGGCTCGATTTCGGACGCATATCTCTTCCTTCGCGACCAGAATGGCGCCGGGTTACGATCAAACGACGACTTTCATGGACTAGATTCGGGGATCGTCTACACGGCGACGTACACCGGCACGTACTTCGTAGATGCGGGTGAGCTCGACGATGATACTGGCTCGTATGCGCTACTTGTGACTGCGCAACCCGTACTAGCGTCAGGGTCATCTAACGGAACCGCTGTCGGCGAGACGTTCATCGGGTTCAATTATGGGGATGAGTTCAGTGGTGGTGGCGGCAACGATGTACTGTACGGATTCCTAGGGGACGACACTCTGACTGGTGGTGCCGGGTCGGACAGCCTAGTTGGCGGCGACGGCACGGACACTGCTTCCTACGCCGCATCGGCCAGTCGCGTCAGTGTCAACCTTGCCCTGGGGTTGAGCGAGTTCGGTGACGCGCAGGGCGACACCCTTTCGGGCATCGAGAACCTGATCGGGTCAGATTTCAACGACGTTCTGACCGGCGACAGCAACGCGAACGTCTTGAACGGAGGTGTCGGCGCCGACGTTATGGAAGGCGGATCCGGCGACGATTTCTACTACGTGGACGACGCGGCCGACCAAGTGGTCGAGAGTACCGGTGGTGGCTACGATGTCGTCTTCGCATCCGGCAACTTCACGCTTGCGGATGGGCTGGAGATTGAACAATTCCGGGCCCAGGCGGGAGTGTCCGGCGTTACGCTGACGGGCAATGAGCTAGCTAACGAAATCTATGGCGCGTCGGGCGACGACACGCTGGATGGTGGAGATGGGAGCGACGTTCTGATCGGGCGAGACGGCGCCGACGACCTGACCGGTGGGTCCGGCAACGACGTCTTCTACGTGGACGCACTCGATTTGGTGCATGAGGCTGCGGGTGGCGGCTTCGACACGGTCTACGCGGCCTTCGGCTTCACGCTGGGCGCAGGCGAGGAGGTCGAGGCTCTCCGCGTCTTATCTGGCTCTACGGGCGCGGCGCTGACCGGCAACGAGTTGGTCAACCGGATCTACGGCGATGCCGGAAACGACACGCTGAACGGCGGTGGTGGCGCAGACATCCTGACCGGCAATGGCGGGGCGGACGACCTGACGGGCGGTGCAGGAGACGATGTCTTCTACGTGGACGGGCTCGATGCCGTGCACGAAACGTTGGGGGGCGGCTTCGATGTCGTCTATGCCGCCGCAAGCTTCGCCCTGGCGGCGGGCGAGGAAGTGGAGATGGTCCGGGCCGTCGCGGGCTCGGCAGGACTGACGCTGGCCGGGAATGATCTGGCCAACCAGCTCTATGGCGCATCCGGCGGCGATTCGCTGAACGGAGGCGGGGGCGGTGACGTGCTCGTCGGCGGCCTGGGCGCCGATACGCTCAACGGAGGCGACGGCGTCGACGTCCTAGTTGGCGGGGCCGGGGCGGACACCTTCATGCTGAGCATCGCCGCCGCCGATCGCGACGTGGTCAACGACTTCGTGAGTGGGACCGACCGGCTCCTGGTGATGACGAATGGCGCTGGTGGCCTCCCGCCAGGTGTCCTCGCCCCGGAGCAATTCCTGGCCAACGGAACGGGGCTGGCGGGCGATGCCGACGACCGCTTCGTCTACAACACCGCGACCGGCCAGCTCTTCTTCGATGGCGATGGCACGGGCTCGGGGGCGCGGATCCAAATCGCGGCACTTACGGGGGCACCTGCCCTCGCCGCGAGCGACCTCTCGATCTTCGCACCGGTCTAGCCGGATCGGGCCGGCGGGCTGGTGCTGCTGCGGATGTAGAAGAGGCCGCCCCAGTTTCCCTGCGGGGCGGCCGCTGGCGAGAACCTACGCCGCGCCTCCGCTGATCAGCACCACCCCAACTCGCGCTCCACCGTGGTGGCGCGCTCCGGTCATGTAGGTTACGGCACCGGCGAATTCGACGGCCGCGAGTATGGCACGTGGAGCGCCCCCCATTTCGACCGGACAGGTGGCGTAACCTGAGGGCCTAGGCCTGAGCCTAGACATACGGCTATGTCCAATCCCGTTGAGCGCGTCGAAATCATCACCGGCCGCGAGCGCCGCAGGCGATACAGTGCCGCCGAGAAGGTCCGGCTGGTGGAGGAGACGACCCAGCCGGGCATGACGGTCTCGGCCGTTGCCCGGCTCCACGGCGTCTCCCCCAGCCTGCTGTTCGGGTGGAGGCGTCGCATGGCCGAGGGGGGCCTGGAGGCGGTGCGGGCGGACGACGACGTGGTGGCCGCAAACCGTGTTCGCGAGCTCGAGGCCAAGGTCCGCGACCTGGAGCGCCTGCTCGGGCGCAAGACCATGGAGGCCGAGATCCTGCGGGAAGCGTTGGACGCTGCCCGGGGGAAAAAGCCCGGCTTGCGGCTGCCGTCGCCTCCTCCGGCCGGTTCCCGGTGAAGGCGGTGGCCGACACCCTGGGCGTTGCCCGATCCAACCTGGTCGAGCAGCTGAAGGGGCCTGGACGCCGCCGCGGCCCCTATCAGCGCGAGGGCGACGATGCGCTCCTGGCCGAGATCCGCGCCGTCACCGATGCCCGGCCCACCTACGGTTACCGGCGCGTCGCCGCCCTGCTGAACCGGGCAAGGCGGGCCGGTGGAGAGCCGCCGGTCAACCGCAAGCGCGTCCTGCGCCTTATGCGGCGTGCCTCGCTCACGCTACAGCCCAGCACCGCAAGGCGCGCCATCCGGGCGCACGAGGGCAAGGTTGTCGCCCCAGCGTCGAACCAGCGCTGGGCGTCCGACGGCCTGGCCATCTCCTGCTGGAACGGTGAGGTGGTCCATGTCGCGTTCGCCATCGACACTCACGACCGCGAGGTCATGGCCTGGGTTGCCACGGCGGGTGGGGGCATCAGCGGCGAGATGATACGCGACATGATGCTGGCCTGCGTCGAGGGCCGGTTCGGCAATGTCCGTGCACCCCATCCCGTCCAGTGGCTGGCCGACAACGGCTCGCCCTACACGGCCAAGGACACCGTCGACTTCGCCGCCGCCCTGGATCTCGTCGCCTGCTTTACTCCGCCCCGCAGCCCCGAGAGCAACGGCGTCTGTGAGGCGTTCGTGAAGACCCTCAAGCGCGACTACGCCCGGGTGAACCCAAGGCCCGACGCCATCACCGTCCTCCAGCAGCTCCCTGCTTGGTTCGAGGATTACAACGCCGCCCATCCCCACTCCGGCTTGCGCATGCTCTCACCCCGTGAGTTCATTGCCCACCAATCGTCCACCCCAGTCACCTGTCCGGTTTGATGGGGAGCACTCCAGCACGGGCCTCCGGGCGAGTATCGAGCGATGGGACGATACGGTCGTGACCGCGCTAAACTAGCGCAGCAGATGAGCGCAAGCAGCGCCTTCAGAACGCAGAGCGTCCCCTAACCCACGGGTGTCGAAGTTCGCCACAACCAGTCGGCCCGCCGTGCCCGTGACCTTGGCCACGAGTGATAGTTGCCGGGTCCAACTCGCCACCTGAGCGGGACCATTGGTCATCAGCACGGTGTGCCTGTCCTCGCCGACCCAAGTTGAAGCTGACAGGGTTTGCAACGACGACCCGATATCGACCAAGACGAAAGCCCTCGTGCCCGGCGAAGGCGCCGGTGCGACATCCGTGGGCCACTCAATCGTGGCTGCAGCCTGCGCAGCGTCGCACGCCACGATCAGTGTCGGGAGTTCGTCGGCGGAGAGCAGCCGGCCGCTTACCGGGTCATCCACCCGAGCCTGGACGGCATCCTGGTGGAACACGACCGTCCCACCTCCCAGCACTGCTCGTGTCCACGGTACCGGCTGCGGGAGAGGCTGCTGCGACATGGCGGCGGGCGTGCAGGCGACAGCGAACACGGCCGCGAAGACGACGCGACGAAGGATCACGGCGAGGTTCCTGAAGGCAGCGTTGCCCGGAGCGGAACGAAGCACGGACGTCGGTCGTTGCCAAGATGCACAGCTGAGCCAACTCGCCGCCGACCGGATCCAGGACGCGTCCCGACCCAGCCGGCGGCGGTGCTGCTAGGCCAAGCTCACCCGGCGGCGGCGAAGCAGACCCAGACCAACCAGGCCAGCACCAAACAGCGCCAGTGAAGCAGGCTCCGGCACCGCGGTAGCATCTACGAGTGTCACCCGCCCGAGGCGGTCAGGACCGTAGGACGCGCCGCCTGCCACAGAATAGCCGAAGCTCTGCGAGAGCCGCAGAACCACGTCAGTGTTGGTGCTCGATACGAATTCCTGACCAGGGTAGTAGTTCAGGCCAGCAATAGGCCCGGTGAAATACTCGACAGGGATCGCAAACTCGACTGCAAGCATGGATGCAGCGATCGCAACCGCCACCCCAGTTGCCATTACTGAGCCCGACATACCAGGCACGAAAGCGTTCACACCATTCGAACCGATTTCAAAGCCAAGATCCGAGCCATTGTTGTTCGCGGGATCAATGTCGAAATAGACATTGGCGAAAGGCGCTACCGAAGATCCGCCGAGATCCGGACGCGCTTGGAAAAAGCCATAGTAGTAGTCGCCAGAAGCACGCGCATAGATGTCGTAGGCCACGTACCTGCTCTCATTCGTCGGGGCAGCAAAGTTGCTATCTGGAGCGAGAGGGTTGAAAGCGACGGTCGCACGAGGGGCGCCGTACTCTCCCGGCGAGTTCGTCCCGTCGACCCCGATGGGCGCAGCGAGAACGGGTGATGAGATGACCGCCGCGATCGCGGCAAGTGCAAACAGCTTGTTCATGCAGACGCTTTTCCTCTGATCTCGTTGAGCGGGACCGCCGCCAAAGGTGCGAGGGCAATTCTTGTGCCCAGAACGGTACGGACTAACAATCAATCACTTAGACAGCGTTAGCCAGCATCAATACGAAAAGTGTCAATCATCTCGACGATTCGAGCTCTGAGGGCACCGCAGTGTTCGTCGTACCCGTCCGGCGAGGGCCGCCTTCTGTGAGGGATGATGCTTTCTGACCTTAGTGACGCTCGTAAGGGCGACGCTAAGGACGGGGGCGGGATGGAGATCATCACCGGCGTGGAGCGTCGGCGTCGCTGGCGCGACGAGGACAAGTTGCGCGTGCTGGCCGAGACGGAGCAGCCGGGAGCACGGACGTCCGAGGTGGCGCGGCGGCACGACATCAGCCGCGGCCTGCTCTGGTACTGGCGGCGTCAGCTGCGGCAGGGGCGCCTGGTGGTTCCCGGTGCCCCCGAGCCGGTGTTCCTGCCGGTGCAGGTGAGCGACCCGGTCCCGCCCGGGCCTGCGGCACCCGCCGTGGCGATCGTGGATCCACGGATCGAGATCGCGTTGCCGGACGGCACCCTCGTGCGGGTGGGTGCGGAGGTGGATGCAGCGGCGTTGCGGCGCGTGCTGGCCGCCTTGCGGCGGTGATCCCTGTCCCCTCCGGTGTGCGGGTGTGGCTGGCGGTGGGCCACACGGACATGCGCCGCGGCATGAACGGGCTGGCGCTGCAGGTGCAGGAGGCGCTCGGGCGCGATCCGCACGCGGGTGACCTCTACGTGTTCCGCGGCAGGCGCGGCGACCTGGTCAAGATCCTCTGGCATGACGGGCTCGGCATGTCCCTCTATGCCAAGCGTCTGGAACGGGGGCGCTTTCTGTGGCCCGCGACCACCGGCGGTACCGTGTCCATCTCCTCGGCGCAGCTGGCCTACATGCTGGACGGGATCGACTGGCGGAACCCGCAGCACACCTACAGGCCGCAGGTCGCGGGCCGCCTAAAACTTCTGGACCGCGACCTCGGTGCTGCGGCCGAAGATGCCGCCCACCAGGATCGGCGCCCCGCCGGACTGCAGGTTCAGCGCCTTCTGCACGCGCCGCACCGCCTCGCCCGCCTGCCCGATGCGGACCATGCCGGCGATTGAGGGAGGCACACTGGCGCCGGCGAGGGTGGCGAAGTTGGCGGCCAGCTTGATATGGCAGCCGTGCACCGCGTAGCCCGCGCCGTTGTAGCCTCGGGCCAGGCGCGCGCAGGTGGCAAGGTCGGCGCTGACGGCGCGCGGCTCGTCCGCCAGGCCAGAGCCGCCGAGGAAGGCCACGAAGGTCTTCAGCTGCTCCAACTCGCTGACCTGCTGAGCGGCGACGAAGGAGTAGACGTCGGCGAACCCACAGCGGGCGTAGTTGGTCCCGAGGATCAGGCCAGGCCGATCTCGGTCAGCACGACGGCGCTGATCTGGATCTCGGTGGCGCCGGACAGGGCGGCAGCGCGCCGGAAGTCGTCTGGTCCGAGGCGGGGCCGCCCATCGGGGCCGGTTGGCAGAGGGCGCAGGACAGTGGCCGCGCGCACGGCGGCGGCCGACAGCGCGGGCGCGCTGACGCTCGTGGGTGTGCTCCGGATGCCAGGGGTGCCCGGCGTGCCGGCCGGGCGCGGCTGTGGAATGGTGCGAGGACGCGTGGAGGATCTGATGAGTGACGAGGCTGCGGGCTGGCTGCCGATCGAGACGTTCCCGGGCGACACGCCCTACTGGACTTCACCGGCCAGCCCCGGCGTGCGGTATTACGAGAACGTCAGGGTGAAAGGCCCGACCTGGGCGGGGCAGTACGGAGATGATGACTACCCGAACGAGAGCGATCTGTGGTTCGGCCCGGAAAAGGAGGCGGTTGGGTCTACCAACAGCGGTGTGAACTTCTTCGAGACGAGTGGAACTGCGCCCAGTGGGTACCCGGAATACTTGCGGGCAACCCATTGGATGCCGCTGAAGTCAGGCCGGCCCTAGCAGATCGTCAGGCCGCCCCCCACGCCGGGGCCTGCTTATCAGCGTCGGTCGGCGGCGCTGGCTCCTGTTACGCCCAACGTTTGCGCAGAGCCGGGAGCTAAAGCTCTACCGCGTGGTGCTCCGGCGGGGTCTCACCAGCACGCGCCAGCGCCATGACGGCGGCCGGGTGCGCCAGCTAATCGCCCACGATGTGCCGGACTAGCGACGGCCCGCACTCCATGGTGAGCGGGAACACCCCCGCCAGCAGGGTGCCATGATACAACTCCTGGTTGTGTATGAAGCCCGAACGGCGTAGATGAGGCAGACCGCCCTCGACCTCTGCCCGAAGCAGTGCCGGCCCGGAGATTACGATGCATTGGCTAGAACTGGCCGGCCTCGCGGCAGCAGGGCTCGTAGCGACGGCGCTTGCAGTCCTACTGGCTGGATGAGCCCTTCCGATCGCTTCTACTTGCGTTCGATCTGAGGACGCCTACTTGGCGGCGCGCGGGTATTCAAACCCTGAGTGCAGGCTGCGCAACGTTGGTATCACGCAGGACTGCGTTCACTCGTGTAAGCGCAGCGCCGGATGACCCAGATGAAACGAGCATCGGTGGTGCGAAGGGTGCAGATCGCTGCAATTGCTGCGGGTGGCATAGCGACTATGACGCTGATCGTGCGGCTTATCGATTGGTTCGCCGGATGGGTGCTTCCTCGGGTTTAGCGAGCAAAGGGCGTGCTTACACTTACCTCCCGCTTCCTTGAATGCACGCCGTACTACCAGCCCCTCCCCTAATCGCCATCCGATACCCATTCGCTTAGAGGATTGCCTATCTGCGGAGACGTGAAATGCGTCGTTCCGAGCTGGTCGCGATCGTGGCAGGGAGCATTCTGATGGCAGGAGTGCTCATCTCAATACAGGCGTGTCTTACGTAGAGCGGCGTGCCGATCGGGTGCGGAAACGTGTCGAGCCCACCGAAGCAGGCGAAGCTAAGGTCGAGGGACTGCGGCGGCGTGGATGGGACACGCGGCTCTCGGTGCTGGTCTGTGCTTCACACGCTCTCGGATGGTCCTGAAGGTTTGTCGGTTGATGGATGGAACTATCCGCTGATTAAGCCGATCCCGAATTCGGCCCGCAGCGCGCCCCTTTGGTCCAGGTTGGTCAAAGGTGCTTGCGGCGGCACTACCTGCAGTAGTGCTTTCACGTCCCCGCCATCAACCCCTGGTCGCTTGTATCGATTTCGGAAGGGTCCCAAATTCGTTTCATAGGCCGGCACAAGGTCGACCGACCCACATCCCTGGGAGGCGGCGCTTGCTGTGGTTGGCGACCCTGCTCCGACATGCAGCCCTGTGGCTACGGGCACCCAGGCATCTCCGGCCACATTGGCGAGAGCGGCCGAAGTAGCGGCACCGCCAGATCAGCTCGAACCAATCTCACCCCGGAGACGCACATAAGGCGACCGGACGCGTGGCCTAGCGGCGCGGAGCGATATCGATCGGTTCCACACTACTATTGCATGGCGGGGAGTTCGGTCCCGCCGGTCGGCGAACAGGCGACACCGTCGCAACGAAATATTTGGCGCTGCGGAGTTCTGCGGAAGTCGTCACGCTAGGGCGACGAAGGGCATGGGGCTATATTCGTGCAGGTCTAAAAGGGCTGGCCAGAATGAGGGAGGCAGCTTCGGGTCCGCAGTCGGGAATATCGTCGCCGCAGTCTGCAGATCCCCACATGGAGGCCGCAGATCCGCTGCAGATCAACGCACGGGATGCACTGCGCCGCTGGGCGGAGATGCGCGCTGCGGCCTGTGCCGCGCTGATCGAGAACCTGGACCGCCACGTCTCCGTCCATGACGCGGTGACAGCCTATAACGTCGCGCTCGGGAACCCGGAGCCGCAGGCTCGCATGGCGGCGTCGCAGTTCGTGGCGCAATACCTCTACCCGCTGCACGCGATACCAGAGACGGGGCGGGCACAGTAATGGTCGGATCGAATGGTGCACTCTGGGGCGGCTTGAACCCGTATCCCCGTGGACTGCTGGGCGGCTTCTCCCTGATGCCCTCCAACGGGCTCTTGGGCTACTCGCAGCGGCGCCAGCAGCCACAGAAGCAGCAGGAGACCCCTGGCTTCTACGATCCGCACGGCGTGCTGAACGGCGGCAGCGGGCAGACGAGCGACACCTCGTTGGGCAGCAACCCCGGCCAGATTGGCGGCCCGAACAGCCTGGGCGGCTTCACGCCGACGACCGCGGCCAACATCGCGGCCGATCTGTCCGGCCGGGTCGGCGGACTGCTGGGCGGGATGCCTGGCAGCATCCTCGGCGGGGCGGTGGGTGTCGGTCTCCAGGCGGCCACGACAAACCCGGAGCTGGCCAACATCGGCGCCCCGACCCTCGGCCCGTCCGCCGTCGCCAGCGCCGCCCTCAACGGCATGAGCTTCGGCCTGCTGGGGACCAGTATCGCGGACGCGCGGGAGAAGGCGATCAACGAGATTGCCCTCGGCTACATCGGCCCGACTGCCACCGCGCTGGAGCAGGCGTTGCGTGGTGACATCACCGCCGGCCGCGCGCAGTTCGGGCCTCCGGCGATCGACATGACCACGCACGACCCCATGGGGCAGCCGGTCGCGTCGGGCTTCGGTGGTTACGCGCAGAACGCGACCGCCGGGATGGCTGGCCTGGGCTATGCGGCCGACCTCTCGACGGACCCCTACAGCGGCGGCGTCGGGACCTCAGGGGCAGTCGGCAGCGCAGGCGTCGGGCTGGGGGACACCTCAACGGGTGGCTTCGGCACCGACGGAGACGGGTTCCGCCGCGGCGGCTACACGGGCGCGGGGGACGACGGCGTGGTGCAGCCCGACCGACCGGCGGGAACCGTGCATGAGGGGGAGATCGTCATTCCGGCGGAGATGGTGCAGCGCCTCAGCTCCCCTGCCCTGCTGGGGCTGCTTCAGCCGCAAGGATTGTTGCGCCAGTTCAGTTCCGATTGGCGCCACGGGGGCTTTGACCCGGAGGACCCCGATACGCCGCGCGAGAAGTGCATTGCGATGCTTGGGAAGACGGCCGCTGCCAGACTATCCGGATTGGCGATGAGCGCGGCGTGATAGGTCTGCGATGAGCGCGACGCGTTGGCCAGCCCCCTTTTCTGACGTTGCCTACCAGGGCTGGCCTTGGGTCGCCGCTGATGCTGAGCAGAGGAACGGGGCCCGTCGGTGAGCAGCCCCCATTTCGCTACCCGCCTAGCCCGGCTTGAGGCCGCGGAGGCACCGGTCGTGCAGGTCATCGTCGTCCCCGAGGAGATGGACCTCACCGCGCGCGATGCCTGGGCCGCGCAGCGCCTAGCGAACCTCCCGTGCCAAGTCCGGCCCCTGCTGATCCGAACCGGTGTCCCGCGAGGAGATGACCATGCGGCTTAGAATGAGGCTGGCCCGGCTGGAGGCCATCACCCTCCCTCCGCCGCTGCGGCTCATCGTCGCGCCGCCTGGGCTGACCGCTGCCGAAGCCAAGGCATGGGAGGACGAGGCGCGGGCCGCTCTCCCCGCCGGGGTGCGCGTGAAGGTGTTCCGCTTCCTGGAGCCGAGGGACCGATGATCGCCCGATTGAACACTCGCCTCTCTCGGCTGGAGGAGGGCCGCGGCGGGGTCTGGCGCGCCTGGCTGGGGGTGCCGCTGGACCGCTGGCCCGACGAGGCCCTGGTTGGTCTGATCTGCAAGGATTCCGGCCGACCGTTGCCGCCGCCCGGGGCTGACTTGGTGGCGTGGCTGCCGGACGCGGAGCTGGAGGCGCTGATCGTCACGGCTAGGGAGGAGGGGACGCCATGCTCCGCACACTGATGACGCGGCTGGAGCGGCTGGAGGGTGCTATCCAGGCGTCTGGGCAGACCATCCACGTCGAGCTGCCGCCCGATGGCATGGCAGAGGCCGAGTGGCCGGCCTGGGCCGCAGAGGCGCGGGCGCGCCACCCGGCGGGCGACCGGGTGCTCCTCGTCCGGTTCGTCACCCCGCGGCATGGCGGCACGCTGAGGGCTGGGCACGCGTGATCCGGGACCTGCATCGCCGTCTGCAGAAGCTCGACGGAGGCAACGCGAAGGCTGTCATGCTGCCTCATCGAGAGGGGTGGTGGTCCTGGCGCGAGACCCCGGTGCGGGAATGGCCGGAGAGCGTGCTGGAGGCGTTTGATCGGTCGAGCAATCTCCGTGACCCGCTGGCTGGCGAGACGCTGCGAGGCATCTCCGACGAAGATCTGGACTGGCTGCTGGCGCGCGGTCTCGCGCAGGCGTCAGAGGTGATAAAACAGATCCACACCTGGGCGGACACGGCGAGCCAGGCGCAGATCGTCGCCATGGTCGAGGAGTTCCACCGATGCTCCGCGCCCTGATGTCGAGGCTGGAAAAGGTCGAGGCCACGCGGAGGCCTGCGCCCTCCTACTGCGTCCTGCTGCCGCACGACGCGTGGGACCACGGCGAGGAGCATCTGGAGGCTGTCACCATGGCGGCGATCGAGGAGAACCGGCGCCGGACAGGATGGACAGGGAAGGTGCTGGTCGGGCCGATCCCGTGCGAGACGACGGAGGAGTGGGATCGGCGGTATTGCACGCGGTGAGATGGGGTGTGGTGGTGCCGGTAATGAAGTTTAGAGGATCAGAAGACCCGATCGGCCCAAAGCAATGAAGGCCGCCCAAAAGAGCACGCTGTAAAGCACGACAATCAGTGCAAGGATGCAGACGGCCTCAGCAGTTCGTCGGCGGCGGATCATTCTGCTGATATCGAGGTAGCTCCCGCTGGTCCGATGAGCTTGCATGGCGAGTTGGGCTTAGTGCCCATTCTCCGGTCGGGCACTAACCCAGGTGATAGTTTGGCTTTGCCAAATGCTCTTCAGATCAGTGATCCATTTGGCAGGAGCGACCATGCAGCATCCCGTTTCACCTGAGATGCAGTCGTGCATCGACGCATGCCTGAACTGCTACGAGACCTGCCTCAGCATGGCGTCGCAACACTGCTTGCCTATGGGCGGCAAGCATGTTGAGCCGGAGCACTTCCGGCTCATGATGGCGTGCGCCGAGATCTGCCGGACATCGGCCCACTTCATGCTGATCGGCCTCCCCGAGCATAAGATCACCTGCCGCGCCTGTGCCGAAATTTGCGAGGCCTGTGCCGCGAGCTGCTTGGCTGTAGGCGAGATGGAGACTTGCGTGGACGCGTGTCGCCGGTGCGCGGCAACCTGCTACAAAATGGCCGCTTGAAGGGGAGTTCGTCCCAAAGGTTCTACAATCGCCAACACCTTCAGCACCCTGGAGGCTCGCCTTTGCGCCCGGAGATCCAGAACCTCCGGGCGCTTCGAGATGCAGCCTGCTAGGCAGGCGAATGCAGGGCGTATTGCCGGGCCCGCTCGGCACGCTGATCTCGCTCCGACTTGAAGATGAGAACAGCACCGGCTGCCATGCCGAGGATGGCGCGCAGGTACGGTACTCCGAGAGCAAAACAGATTATGGACAACAGGCCAAGGATGCCGGCCGAGGCCCACGGGCGCTTCGCGATGAGATCCCAGACGGGTGCCGTGGAGCGGATCAAAAGGCTGAACAAGGCATGCATGCGGTTGGTCTCCCGGACTTCCTCCCGCGCCACAAATTTGACGCAATTTAACCTGGGGGGCCTTGGACCTCGAACCTAGTGTCTAGTTGACGCGAAGTGTTGCGGGACGGTAACCGGTAGTTCAGTCCGCTGCACTTTGTTGGATGCGATTGGATCCGGGCTGTTCACGGTCAAGCTTTCGGTCCCGCCGCACTGTCCGCGACAGCGCCGCTCACGTCCGTGAGCGTGGACCACTGGCCAGCCTGCTCCTGTGGAATGACGGACAGAGAGCCATCCGTCTCAAGCACCACGGCGCTGATCACGCTGATGTCGCCGATCCCTTCGCCCCGAATGGCGGCGCGCACTTCCTCCTCCGTCACCCGCTCTGCCCGCATAGCGCCTTCGAGGAAGGCACCGCGGTGTAGGAGCAATCGAGGCTCCGCCTTTACCAGCCGACGCACAGCCGCCGAACGGACGGATGTCCAGGTGATGGCGTACTGCAGCAGCGCGAGGAGCGCGAAGGCCAGGACACCTTCGGCGAGCACCACGTCCTTGGTCAGGAGCACGGTCGCCAGCGTTGAGCCGAGCGCCACCGTCACGATGAGATCGAAGGCGCTCATCTTCGTGAGCGTCCGCTTGCCCGTGACACGCAGGAGAAGGACGAGGGCAGCGTAAGCGAGGGTGCCAACCACGGCCACTCGGAGCAGCCCGAACCAACTGTCGAAGAACACGGCCAACTCTCCACCACTCTTGATTGCATGAACCATCAGGGGCTCCGCCCGTTGCTGCTCAGGGGGTTTTGCCCGCCCCCCCTCCCGTAGAGGGCGGTGTGGAGGACGGCGATGCGGAGTGCGGACGGGCGGCTTCTTGCCTGGGTGCTCGCAGCCCTCCTGGCCGCGCTGAATATCGCCGGCTACGTCTTCGACCTTTACAGCGCCTTCTGGTGGTTCGATCGGGTGCTGCACGCTGGCACCATTCTCGCGCTCACCTTCTGGCTCGCGATCCTCGTCTTCCACAAAGCCCTAAGAGATGGGCATCACCTGCTGGTTCTCCTCCTGATCGCTTCGGTCGGCATCGCGGCCGGCGCCCTCTGGGAGGTGGCCGAGTGGGCCTTCGACGCGGTCGCGCCGGGGAACGTGATCAAGGGTAAGGACGACACCCTCATCGACGTAATCATGGACACAGTTGGCTCCTTCGCTGCCGCCCTCCTCGCGCTTCGCTATCGGCCTGGCCCGGGGCGAGCGGCGGTGCCGCTGGGAGAGCCCTCGCGTGTTCGCTGAGGCGACGAGCCGGCTCTCGGACCTCGGCGCCTCGGCTCTGGCGGTCCTGCCGGGGCTTCTTATCGGCCTCCTCGTCTTCGGCATCGGGCTGCTGATCGCGCGCGGCGTGCGGGCCGGGGTGCGGCGGGCGCTCGCGTTGCGGCAGGCCTCCGCCGACGTAGCGGGGGTGCTCGGGCGTATCGCAGGGGGCGTGACGATCCTCCTCGCCTTCCTCATCGCAGCCTCCGTCGCCTTTCCCTCCGTCTCGGCCGCTGACCTCTTCAACCTCCTCGGCATCGGCGGCGTCGCCATCGGCTTTGCCTTTCGCGACGTGCTGCAGAACCTCCTCGCCGGGATCCTCATCCTCCTTACCCGCCCCTTTCGCATCGGTGATCAGATCCGCCAGGGCGACGTGGAAGGCACGGTCGAGGACGTCTGGGTGCGGGCAACGGTGCTCCGGACCTACGACAACCGCCGGATCCTCATTCCGAACGCCTCCCTTTTCACGAGCCAGATCGAGGTCATCACCGCCTACGAGAAGCGGCGCCTCCAGTTCCCGCTCACCATCGGCAACGGCGACGACATTGCCCTGGCGCGAGAGACGATCGAGCGGGCGCTGCGCGGCACGCGAGGCGTGCTGGCCGATCCGCCACCCGAGGCCCTCGTTACCGGCCTCGGGCAGTCCGGGGTGGACCTCGTCGCCCGCTTCTGGATCGACCCGCCCCGGCGGCGCGAGGCGGTGGACGCCCTCGACGGCGCGGTGGAGGCAGTGAAGGTGGCGCTGACTGAGGCGGGCATAGACCTGCCCTTCCCGACCTCCCAGCTGCTCTTCCACGACCAAACCGAGGAGACCGACGGCGACCGTGCCCGCCAGCGCGAGGGCTGGCCCGCCGCGGGCCGCGCGGTCCCCCGTTCCCGCTTCGCCGCGCGGCACGAGGCGGAGCAACGGCGGGCGGAGGAGGGGAGTACGCCCCGGCCACCCCCGCCGTGAACGCCGCGCTTCGCGAGCGGCTGGAGGCGCTGGGCGATGCCTTCTGGGTCCGCCCGGCTCTGCTCGTGCTGGCCGGTGTCCTCCTCGGCCAGGGCGGTGTCTGGCTTGAGGGGACAGGCTGGTCAGACGCATTCCTGCGGTCCGGTTGGGTCTATGCCGGGGGCGAGGCGGGAGCCCGCTCTCTCCTCGGTGCCGTCGCGAGTTCGACTATCGGGGTCGCGGGCACGACTTTCTCGATCACCGTGGCCGCGCTGTCCCTTGCTTCGGGCCAGATGGGACCGCGGCTACTGCGCAACTTCGTCCGTGACGCCGGCAACCAGGCCGCCC
Organism: Muricoccus radiodurans; assembly: GCF_050154705.1. Classification (GTDB taxonomy): domain Bacteria; phylum Pseudomonadota; class Alphaproteobacteria; order Acetobacterales; family Acetobacteraceae; genus Roseomonas; species Roseomonas radiodurans. The sequence goes on from NZ_CP189561.1 coordinate 1,221,417, forward strand.
TCGGGATCTTTCTCGGCACCTTTGCCTACGCCCTCGTCGTTCTTCGCACTGTGCGCGCGACCGACGAGGGCGCCTTTGTGCCTCATCTCGCGGTCACCGGCGCCCTCGTCCTGGCCCTCCTCTGCGTCGCCACCCTCGTCTGGTTCGTCCACCACATCGCGTCTGGCATCAACGTCGAGACGGTGATCGACCTCGTCCACCGGGACCTGCGGGAAGCTGTGGCCCGGCTCACCCTCGACCATCCGGACCCGGAGCCCCGCTCCGCGCCTCTGAAAGGACAGCCCGTCCGTGCAGCGGAGGGAGGCTACCTGCGGGCGCTCGATGAAGCGGGGCTGGCGGACTGGGCGGCTGAGGCGGGAGTGACTGTGGTCCTCCTTGTCCGACCGGGGGACTACGTGTTTCCCGGCGTGCCCGTGGCGGATCTGTCCCCGGCGGCTCCCGGGGACGCCGAGGAGCGGCTAAGGGGCGCCATGGCCGTGGGATCTCGCCAAGCGGCGGCACAGGACCTGGAGTTCGCCGTGCGACAGCTTGCGGAGGTGGCTATCCGCGCGCTCTCGCCCGGCATCAACGATCCCTTCACCGCCATCGCGGTGCTGGACCGCTTCGGCGACGTGCTCTGCGGCATGGCGGGGCGGCATCTTCCAGGGCCGGCGGTCCTACGGGACGGTCGCGCCGTTCTCTTCCGTCGCGCCACCGACTATGCCGGCCTCCTCGACGCCATGTTCCGCATGATCCGGCAGAACGGCGCGGAATCGGCCGCTGTGCTCGTGCGTCTGATGGAGGTTCTCGCGGCGGTCCTATCAGTGGAGTGCGACCCGGCCCGCCGCGTCGCGCTCCTCCATCATGCCGATCTCGGCCTTGCCGCGGGTCGGAAGGGATTGAGAGACCCTGGAGCACTCCCCGATCTGACGGACCGTCACGCCAGCCTGCCCTGGGACGCCTGAATGGGCCCGTGTGGGAGCCAGCACGGACGATCGGACCCGGGGCGCACCGCAGGATGCCACTAAAGGTGCGGGGCAGACTTCCGTGTATCGACTGATGCGAGGCAGATCTGGTTGAGGCTCTCCGCGTTAAGCGGGTTGCGGGCGAAGTCTCCATAGCGGGCAACGAGCTGGAGGCCGGCAGCGGCGAGGGCGAGCGGAAGCTCCTGCGGGAAGAATTGCCGCAGCGAGAGGGGCGCAACGACGCAATCCGCCGCGTCGGGGACGCGGATGCGCCAATTCGATGTGCGGATCTGCGCGACCGGGTCATAGCTCGCTCTCTCCTCCGCCCGGACCGCGGGCGAGGGGTTCGGGCCGGTGTCGAGCCGGACCCAGCCATCAGCAGGCCGGATCAGGGCCTCGGGCTTTGGGAGCACGACGTCGAAAGCGAGGACACCGCCGGGCGCGAGATGACGGCGCACGCAGGTCAGGCAAGCTTGGACCTCCTCCGCGGTCAGGAGGTGGGCCAGCGAGTTGCAGGAGACCACCACGAGGGCAAACTGCTGTCTGAGGTCGAAGTCGCGCATGTCGCCAGCGATGAAGTGCATGGACAGGCTTTCCTCGCCTGCCTTCCGTCGCGCGGCGGCCAGCATGGCAGACGAGGAATCCAGGCCCACCACATCGCAACCGGCTCGTGCGAGCGGAAGCGTCAGGCGCCCGGTACCGCAAGCCAGTTCAAGGACCGGTCCGCCGTTGCGGCGGGCTTCGTCGAGGTAGAACGCCTCGCAGGGACCCGGCTGAACGATGGCATCGTACAGGGCAGGAATGTCATAGAGCGTCAGAGCGCCTTGGTCAGATGCATCCTGAAAAGCGGTGATTCGGTCAATGTCCGTGTCGCTGTTCCGCGTGGAAAGGTGATCAAGCGTCATGGTACGCCCGTGCCCGCAATTCAGAGCTCGCTCAAGCTTTATCGAGAGATGTAGCTGCAACCTCTATGTTCTGCAGCCACCGGAAAGACGGTGGTACGCTGCGAAGCAGCCTTGCTCGACGCCGACGGAATTCTCGGCCTGGTGTGACATCGGCACGAGAGGTCGGCCTTGTGTCAGTCCGGCCTCTTCATCCGTGTCTTCATTACGATGCACCGGATCACGGGGTATATTGACCCGATCCCATCGGTGCACGCCACCATTGGAGACTACGTCTGGCACGCCTCGCCATAATCGCGCTCCGATCTGCCAACTGCGATTTCATGTTTTGGCGGGACGCACGGCAGGGTTGTCCTGGGGTACGAACGCGCCGCCTATTTGCCCATGGTCTGCTGTTTGCTGACGGAGCTCTGCGAGTGTGGAACCACCTTGGTGTCAGGTAGGCACATGAGGCGCAGCACGTTCATCGCTCGGTTCTCAGAGGCCAGCTGCCTGAGACACCCCACAGCGTCGGACCGGCTGTAGAGAACTGCGAGCAAGTCCGTCAGCAGTTCGTTGGCCGTATCCAGGCCACGGGCCTGCGCATAGTCGGCGAGGTCGTGGACCGCATCGATGGTCCGATCCAAGCCACCACTCTGACGATACTGCTCACCGCCGATGCTCGGCATGGTAGTCGACCTTTCCTGACTGCTCGTTCTATCAATGACGGCGCGCCTAAGAAGATGAACAGAAGTTACAAGTTAACCAGCGTAGGAGGAAGATCAGGCAAGCTACTGACGGGCCTCAAAACACGCTTCCAGGGAATGAAATAATCGCACTGTTCAGGATGTAATGAAGACCGAACACTTCGGTACCGGATCCGACGTTAATGCCTTGTCCACACCTTTGGTGCGCTGATCCACATTCGGTCTCAGTTGAGCAGAGCTGATTGATGGCGCACGAGAACGGCCCGATTTCGGACCCCTCTGTCGAGGATCTGCGATCGTTTGTCGCAGCCTCCGTCGCGACGTTGGTCGTCCAGCGCCCGCATCCTCACGATCGTCTTGCCTTGGTCGGCGGCCTACGACAGGAGCTGGAACACGTTTTGACGCATGCTCCAGCAAGCGACGGCAAAGGAGATCAGGTCGCGTTTCGTGCTCGCCTAGCCGCCATCTGCGATGCCGAGTTCGCTCGTTATGAAGCATTGCTCACTTCGAGCGATCAACATGCGCCTCCTTTTCATCAGTGGCGAGGAGGCAGCCCTGCTGTGTGACACCATCAGCGGGGCAGACATAAGCCGCCGGCGTGGCGCTGGAGCGGCTGCTCGCGGCGGAGAGGCACGTCGTGTGCGAGGGGACCTGGATACTGCCGGCACCAGGCCAGCGGCGGCCTCCCTCTCCGTTTAAGACAACGCTTCTGTCTTGCATCCGTGTCATCTGGCTGTCATCTAAGTCTAAGGTGCTGTCGCCGTTCGGCCGGTGATCGTGCCGCGCTCACGAGTGGGGCTCTGGTCTCACCCTAAGCACGGAGAAGGTCATTGGCTGCTGGCGACCAAGAGGCCCTCGCGGGGCGGTGCGATGCGCTGACCCTTGCGGTCTCAGTTCTCGCGGTAGAGTTGAGCTTGGCTCGGTCGAAGCTCAGCGGTGAGTGCTCTGACCAGGCACGAGCGAGCGTGTGTACCAAACTGCAAGAGCATGCTGCCCGCCTGTCGCAATCTCTTCGCGACGGGGGCCGCGTCCAACGGGCATGCGGCTTGGATGAACAGATCCAACTGATCAGGCACATCCTGCGGCAGACGCAGGTTCAATCGGCCAGCTAGTGAAAGAGCCGCTCCAGGATCTCTCCTGGGCAGCTCTGTGCTGCGGGCCGGCTTCGACACCGGCTGATGCGGCCCTCTGAAAGGTTAGCGAACGCGGCCCGCGTGTCCCTCCAAGCTGCCGCAGCGGCCTTAGCTTATGCCAGCTACTTCAGTTGTTGCTAGCAAACATGTTGTCGGTGGTTGGTCAGGGATCGCGAGTAGGTGCCCAGCCTCCCTCAATGCTGAGGTCACGACCGGTTGGACGGCGAACTGCTAGCTTGTCTGGAGTGGCACCTAACGGACAGGTCGAGCACAGCCCGCGAGGACCGGCAATCCGGATTGCTAGGGAAGGGACCTTGTAAGCTAACATTGACCTCTAGAGGCGGTCACCGTCCAATACATCCCGAGATGTCATGGCGAGAGCCGGATCACTGAAAGGGCAGGACCATGTCATGGTGGAGGGTTGGGACAGCAATCTTGTTTCTGGCTTTCCCATCCTCTCCCTGCGGTTTTGATGATTGGAGGAGGGCAAGTGGTGGAGACGCGCGCGACATCTCGCTCCACAGTCAGATTGTCAGCGCCTACGCAGACGCGATTGCTGACGGGATGGCGGCCGTTCGTGCTGAGTATGCGGAGAGTGATCCCGCCAAGTGGCCTGCCGAAGCTCCTGGCCGAACTGAGAGAAACAGGTGAATAGAACCCCTATCATGACCCGCTCCATGCTCTACGCCGCGGCCCTGGCCCTGATTACAACGACAGCCGTTGCTCAGCAGTTGGTAGGTCGCTTCCGATCGTGGTCGGCTGCCACTCATCAGGAGAGTAGCGGAAAAATGTGCTACGCTTTTACTCAGCTCGCAGGCGGCCGATCTCCGAATAGTATTTTGACCGTCTCCCATCGGCCTGACGGACGCAACCAAGTCGCGGTCCGCCTTGATCGTCGTGTTCGTCGCAACGCTGATGTCATCGTTACGGCTGGAAGCACCAGCCTTCGCTTTTATACGGCTCAAGGGACCGCCTTCGCTCGCGACGGCAATGCTGCCATCGCCGCGTTCCGCAGAGGGCAGAACGTGGTTGTCAGGAGCCCGGCCGCCAATGGTCGGGGCACCGTCAGCAACACCTACTCTCTGTCCGGGTTCTCCGCTGCCTACAACGCCATTAGCCGCGAATGCCCGCCCGCAGCAGGACGGCGTGTTGGTTCCTCAGCGCCTCGGAGAGGCACATAGCCGTCCACGTCCGTTCCGGTGTTCGTGCCGCTTCAGCAGAGATGTGAGCATCACGGAGCTCCCACTTCTTCCTTTCGCCGCTTGTCGACCTCCTCGCCATATCGGCGCAGAACATGACTGGCCGTCAGGAGGCCAAGAACTTTGCGGTCCTCTTGGCCGTTGATCACGGCCAACGCCTCCGTCTCCGCAGCATCGAAGACGGCCATGGCCTCTTTGGCGTTCATCGTGGGGAGGAGTGTGTGCTCGCTGTAGCGTAGCAGAGGGCCAATGGTCTCGACCTCCGGACCGGCGGTGTGTGCCTCAGCTACCAGGATTGTCCCCACGTATCGGTCACCTGCATCCACTGCCAGAACGCGCTCAGTCGAGCCGAGAGGAACAGCCCGCCGGAAGACAGCAAGCTTCGTGTCCGCAGGTACGGTCCGCACGTCCCGACGCATCATCCGCCGCACGGTGAGCTCCCGTAGCCAGCCCACATCATGGGCCGAGCGGATCGCCTCGCCGCGCAGGTGAAAGCGCCACGTGGCGAAGGAGTAGCCGAAGAGGCGGCGTACCGTGATTCCGGAGATGGTTACGGCTGTCAGCACGGCACCGGCAACCTCGAAGCTCCCGGTGGTCTCAAGGGCAAGGAATGTCATGGCCAGAGGTGCCCCGATTACCGCCGTGCCGAATGCGCTCATCCCGACAACGGCCAGGAAGAGCGGGTCCACCATGGACGTGCCGATCAGGTTGAGGCCGGCAGCAGCCACCTTCCCCAGCAGAGCGCCCAGGAGAAGGGAGGCGAAGAACAAGCCGCCCCGAAAGCCAGCTCCGATTGAGACGGCGGAGGCGACAGCCTTGAGCACCAGTAAGAGGAGCGCCGCCCGTACCGGTCCCTCCGTGCTGAAAGCGACATGCAGGGCGCCGTGACCGGCCGAGAGCACGCCGGGCGAGAGAAGGGCGAGTAGACCGACCACGAAGCCCCCCACGGCGGGCCGAATCATGGCCCAGGGCACACCCTTGCGGATCGCTGTTTCCACAACCCCGACACCGCGCATCAGCCCGATCGCCGCGAGCGCGCAGATCGCGCCCAGGAGGAGGGCTGTGGCGTAACCTCCCCAGTCCGGTGGTGCTACGCCCCCAGGTTCGACGAGATAGGTTTGTCCGTGCAGTGCTCGCGCGACGAGCGTCGCCGTGACGGAACTGGCGACCACAGGCGCGAGGCTCGCGATCGCGTATGTGCCGATCACCAGCTCAAAAGCGTAGAAAGCGCCTGTTAGTGGTGCGTCGAACGCGGCGGCGATGGCGCCTGCCGCGCCGCACCCCACCAGCACTCGCAGGTCGCCGCGCCGCAGACCTAAGAGGAGCCCGAGGCGCGACGAGATGCCGGACGCGACCTGGGTGTAACCAGCCTCCAGCCCGACCGAAGCGCCGAAGCCATTGGAAACGAGGTTTTGCGCGGCTACCACGGCGCCATCACCGAGCGTCATACGGCCGCCATGCAGCGCATTGGCCTCAATCGGATCTACTGGCGTACGCCGAGACCAGTACGCCAAGACAGGGTTCATCAGACCGAGCACCAGCCCACCGATGGCTGGGAGAAGGAACTGAAGATGCTCGGCCTCACGCAGCCTGCTCAGCCCATGAGCACTCTCCTGGCCAAACAGCATCTCATGCATCCATCCGGCAATACCGCTCATGGACGCGGCTACCAGTCCGCTCGTGATCCCAATTCCGATCGCCAGCGCAACCAGCCCTGGCTCGGTCTCACGAACCCAGGACCTTAGTGATCCGATTGCACTCCTCATCCATTGCGTAGGCGGGTCGGAGGTCACTTCCATCTCCGGGGTGAACTAGGAGCCGCCTTGAGACACATGGAAAGGCAGGAGGACAGGGGGCAGCTTAGTTAATCAGCCCGCTCACACGAGCCCGTAACTTTCCGTTACCGCCGGGCATATCTCTTTCTGAGAGATCGCGTCTGACCTGCTGGAGCAGCGTCAGGCTGGTTTCCATGCTGAAAGCTTGGGCGAAGGCGGTATGCATCTTAACTGATGCAGCGAGCCGCCGAGCTCCTGGGCGCAGAACTGCCCGCCAAGGGGGAATCAAGCGGCCGGCTACTGGGAGAACTCCGATGCGCCCCGACTAGGTGGGACCATGTCGTAACGGATAGCGCCAGATGCAGGCTGCCCTGTGTCAGGGTCGGTGCCGGGGTCTCCAGCTTCACAGCCATGTCCTGGCCGACGCGATAGCGTCCCCGGCGAACCGCCGTGAAGCCAAGAGCCAGATACCCTGGTGCGACATCGCCGCGATGTTCCTCGGCAGAGGTGAGGACAGCCGCAGCTGCGATGCGGGCAGCCGCGACGTCGAGACGGCCAGCACGATCGCGGAGCAGTCCGCCCTAGTGTCAGCTAGCCGAAGCTGCGTTGCGTCCGCTGCGGCGCGCCCGCCGACATCGTGGGGTTGGCGGGGCCGCCGAAGGTGCCGGGCATGGAAGGGACCTGGCTGTTGCTCCAGTGAGGGGTGGGGGGGGGTGGCGGCGAGGATAGAATGCCACGCGCGCGGCCTGCACGGCGGGCTGTCGCAGTCGGATCTTCGGCTAGAGCTGGTCGGGCCGTGGGTGGGGAAGCGGTGAAGGCGGCGACTGCGGCTCGTCGTCCTGTGTCTTCGGCGGATTGAGCGGGTTGCCGGCCGGGGCCGGAACGCTGGCGAGCAAGCGCCGGCTCTCTTCTATGAGTGCGGCTGACCGCTGGACAATCTGTCGAATGTCTTGGGCATGGCTGAGATAGATGCGCGCTCGGGGTGGGCTGTTGGACACTGCTTCAGAGACTGCACTGTCGCTCGCCGGGCAACATCGCAGGTTAATGAGCCGGGGCGCGATGGAGCCGCCGCCGCTTTCGCTTGGAGGGCGTTGATGATCGGCCAAGAAGGATCGTCCGATGCCCGACCAGGACCCCGCCCCGCCGCCACCGTCTCCCGAAGTGCCCGGCGGCACGCCTGCGCCCACTCCGGAGATCCCGGCCCCTGGCCCTGTTGCTCCACCGCCTGCGCCGGGGCCAGAGATCCCGGTCAGCGATCCGGTCGGACCCAGCTCGCCTCCGGGGCCGGAAATCCCGGCCATGCCGCCCGCACCAGGTGGGGGAATGCCTCCTACGGTGGCGTAGCCGCGGCTCCTTCGACGAAGCGGCAGCCTGACCGACAACAGGGCGTTAGGAGGCGGGGGGAGCCACCTTCGGAGGCTCCGCGATGTTGTCACCGTCGATGGTCAGGCCGGGCAAGTCCGGCGACCCCTTCGACCTTTGGCTTCGGCACAGCCTCACCGAACGGTGGGGCGCTGTTGCTGACGAGGAGATGCCGACGGACCTACTCCGGCTGGCCTGTGACAGCCGGTCCGAGTGGGAAGAGATGCGGGAGAAGTGGCTGGAACCGGGTAGCGACAAAAATCCTGCAGCTTAACCCAGGAAGTTGTCTGCCGAGCCCTGCCCCGCCGAAGTGGACCGGAATCAGGAGGCGGGCGAATGGAGTGGATCGGTGCCGGGCGCGAACGGGCAAAGGCACACATCCTCGATCTGGAGGATCGCATCGCTCGCCATGAAGCTGCCCTGCAAGTCTTCGAGGCCACCGGCTTTGCCGACGGCCTACTGGTGGGAAGCGAGGTGGTGAAGGCTCTAAAGCTCTCGTTACGCCTAAGCCGATCCACCTTCGAGCAGATGGAGCGGTCCCACTGGCTGTCGCTCACGTCGGATGCTCGGGCGTCATCGTGAGGGGAGCGTCCCCAGGAGGATGACGTTATCAGACCGGTATCCCGCTCCTCCCAATCCCGTGAGCTTGGGCATAGCCGGGACATTGCGGGCAAGTGACGGAGACTGTTCGCCTCTCTTCTCAACAGGCCAACACGGATGCGAACTCAGCCATTCGCGTCGAGATGCCGGCCGTCGTGGTCCAAGTGCATGTAGTTCGGGTTGAACTGCGCGGCAGCCATCAGCGCCTGAAGGTCCGGAATAGTTAGCTCGCGCCCTTTCAAAACAATCAGCCCCGCCGACCTCAGTTCCTGCAAGGTGCGGTTCACATGCACGTTGGACAGGCCCATTGCTTCGCCAAGTACCGTCTGGGTCATCGGCATCTCGCAGCGATTTCCCGCGGTCAGCCCCACCTCGCGTAGCCGTAGGAACAGCTCGCAAAGCAGGTGCCCCATCCGCTCGGTCGCACTGCGTTGGCCAAGGTTGACCGTCCATTCCCGCTGGATCGAGGCACTCACCAAGCTTTCCCACCATAGAGCCTGGGTAATGCGGGGATGGTTCAGCGTGATCTCCTCCATCACGGTGCGCGAGATGCGAGTGAACGTCACGGGAGTGAGGGTGCTGATGGAGTGATCCATCTGGCGCAGGACGAAGACGTGGCTGTCACAAAGGTCGCCTGGCACGAAGAAGGCGATGATCTGCCGGCGCCCGTCCTCTAGCGTCTTGTGGCGGCAGGCCCATCCCGAGAGCACCAAGTTTACTGCTTTGGGCTGCTCGCCCTCCCGAATGATGTCCTCACGCGCGCCCAAGCGGCGAACATCCTGCGCCGATACCTGCTCCAGGACCCTCTTGTCGTCCTCCGAGAGCTTGGTGAACTGCTCCAATTTCCGGATGAGTGGGTTGGTCATGCTGCCCTCGGACGATCCTAAGCCTAGAACGGCCCGCATGCAGAATGGATTATTTGGCTGAGGGCAGCGGCCAGCACGCCGTACGACGGACATGCCCCGAACGCACAACCGCCCGCCTCGGAGGGGACCAGGCGGGCGGCTACTGCTACTGGACCACAAAGGATGTCCCGATCGGGTGGGGACTGTGCCGTAACGGCAGATGATGAGGGCAGGTTGCCCTTACCCCGGGTTCATCTCATGCCGGAGCGCGCGTAGAAGGGCGCGCATCTCTAAAGGCTTCTCCACCCGTGGCAGATGGGCGTAGGCCTGAGGAATAGCCTTGTTGTCGTACCCCGTCGCGAGTGTAATCGGCACACCGCGCGCCAGCAACGCGTCCACCGCCGGCCAGACCATCTCGCCCGCCAGGTTCACGTCCAGCAAGGCGCCGTCGATCCGCTCCTCATCCCGCGTGAGCGACACCGCCTCCGCCACGCGGGCAACCGGTCCCAGAACCTCGGCTCCATCGCCCTGCAACGCCTGCGCCACCTCGTCGGCCAGAAAGTACTCGTCCTCCACCACCAGAATGCGGCAGCCCTGGAGGTTCGCTCTTGCGCTTCGGCTCATGCTAGCTGCTCCGGCATCCGGATCGCGTTCACCGGCAGGGTGATCACGCAATGAACCCCATCCGGGGTGAACTCCCGCCACGTCTCAGCCTTGAGCTGGTACGGCAGCGCGCGCTCGATCAGCTCGCTCCCATAGCCGCGGCGGGATGGACGACCCGGAGGCATCTCCACCCCACTCTCCCGCCATTCCAGCACGAGTTGCACGTCGGCGCCGCTGTGCTTCTCGAAGTGCCACGTGACGGACAAGCGCGCACTATCCTGCATCAACGCCCCGTACTTCATGGCATTGGTCGCCAGCTCGTGCAGCGCCAGCGCGACCGGCTCCACCTTATTGCCGGGCAGCTCCACCGGTGGGCCGGAGACGGTGACCTTGGCGGAGTGGCCATCCCCCACCGCCTTCAGCTCAGCCTGTACCAGTTCCTCCAGCGCCACCGACCAGGCCGTTGAGCGTGTCAGGAACCCCTGCACCCGCCCGAGGGTCGCCAGGCGATCATCGTACTCGTCGCGTCCTGGCGAGGGCGCGATGGAACGGCGCGCAACGTTGCGGACCACCCCCAGCAGGTTCCGCGTGCGGTGCTGGAGTTCGGCTACGAGGACCTCCTGCTGGCCCTGGAGGCGCTTCAGATCCTCGATATCCGTCGTCGTGCCGAGCCACTCGACGATGCGCCCCTCGGGCTGCTCCGCCGTCAGGCCGTTCCGAACCGGGACGGACCGTGTCTGGTGCCACCGGTAAGTGCCGTCGGCGGCCCGCCGGACCCGGCATTCCACATCGAGCCGACCGTGCGACCGCGCCTCGTGCCAAGCCTGCATCGTCCGCTCCTGATCGTCGGGGTGGACCGCCTCCAGCCATCCCCAGCCGTGGCTCTCCTCCTCCCGCTGTCCCGTGTAGCCGCACCACTGCGGGGAAGCCCAAGTCCAAAGGCCTTCGTCGCAGGACCGCCAGACGAGCTGCGGGATGCCCTCGGCGAGCGAGCGGAACCGCTCCTTCTCGCCCTCCAGCGCATCCTGAGCAGCGACCATGTCCGTCACGTCCTGCACGACGCCAGCAACCTGCCGGATCGTACCGGCCTCGTCACGGATGGTGAAAAGGGTATCGCGGAGGTGGATAGTCTCGCCACTCGGGCGGACGCGCCGATAGTGAACGACGGTCGGCTGGTCGGCGACGGCGCGGGGCCATGCCGCTTCGAACGTTGCGTGGTCGTCGGGGTGGACGAGGTCGCGCATCAGCGCGTGGCCTTCGAGGATAGGGGCGCGTGGCGCGCCGAAGATCCGCTCGAAGGCGGGGGAGAGATATTCCAAGCGGCGTCGGCGGGCATCCGCGATCCAGAGCACGTCGGCCGAGTTCTCCGCGAAGCCCCGGAACCGCGCCTCACTCTCCCGCAGCACCCGCTGGGCCTCCCGCCCCTCGATCAGGTCGGCCGCCTGCCGCGCCAGGAGGTCGAGAAACCGCAGTTCCCGCTCCGTCGGGCGGTGCCCCGACACGCGCCAGTGGGTGTTCAGCATCCCGAGCGGCCGACCCGAGCGCGACAGCAGTGGCGTGGCCTGGGCCGAGTGGTAGCCGGCTGCGACGTGCATCCGGCACGCCTCGTCCGCCTCGTCGTCGAAGTCCATAAAGGTGCGGCGGCCCGAGCGCAGCGCCATGCCACAGGCGGTGCGGCTGTCCGCGTCCACGCGCTGGAAGTGGTCCGTCATCCTCCGGTCGAGGTTGCGGGTTGCGAGCAGCACTAGCGAGCGCGTGCCGGGATCGTAGATCTGGACGGTCCCAGCATCGGCGCGCGTGAGTGCGATGGCGGCGGTCAGGACCTCCTCGTGGATGGTGCCCGCGTCCTCCTCCGTCACGAGGCGCACCGCGAGGTCGCGCAGGAGCGTCGTGTCCGCGAGGTCGGCGGCAAGCGCCCGCTCGCTCTCGCGCAGCGTCGCCTCGGCCCGATGGCGGCCGGTGACCTCCGCCAGTGTCTGCAACGTCCCCGCGACCCCGCCCGCCTCGTCGCGCAGCGGCACCCAGGCGGTGTCGAAGACCCGCTCCTCCGACCCGCCGTCCGGATTGCGGAGCGTGATGACGAAGCCGGCGAGTTGCGTCGTCCGCCCCGCACGGACGGCATCCAGCAATGGTGCGATTACCTCCGCGTAGGCTTCCGGCCAGCCCTCCGCGACGGGGCGGCCGAGGAGGGCTGGGTGGCGGTCGCGGGCGATGGTCACGTAGGCATCGTTGTAGATCTGGACGTGCGCCGGTCCCCACAGGACCGTGGCGGGGCCGGGCATCGCTAGGATGGTCTCCACGGCCCCCAGCAGCCGGTCCGGCCAGCCGTCGATGGGGCCGAGCGGCGTTATGGCCCAGTCATGCGCCCCGATGCGCCGGGCCATTTCGCCCTCGCTCGGTGGCCAGGCTGAGGCTTTGTTTTGGTGCTCGACCATTCCGTAGAAACGGCCCGAACTCAGCCAGGTTGGTCAACACAGTCCGTGGGCCAGGAGCGCCGCCGTTCTGAAACGACAAAGCCCCGCCGGTGAGGGCGGGGCTCTTACGGTCCCAGGAGGCTTGTCATCGCCTGACCCCGGGGCCGGCCTGGGTTGCCCCAGGCTTCCAAGCCCGGCACCACCCTTGCCGATGGAGGAGCGGGAACGCTCTACGTCATGGTGGCGGCAGGCTCAGCCCCGCTGAACCATTGAAAAGCCGGCTAGCCCGCCGACTGGGAAGCCGAGAAATTCAACAGATCTGGGAGGCGGCCATCACCCCCGTCGACGGCCCGGCAGGTAAATGGACAAGCCGAAAGCCAGGAAGGCTAGCGGAACGGCTATCAGGGCAGCGACTTCGAGGCCGGTCATGGGTCCTCCTTCAACTGGCCCAGGGTTCGATCTGCGAGAGTATGTAGGGCGCGGGCGATCACCAGGGAAGCGATAAGCACTAGGACCGCGACGAGGAGGTAGGGTCGACTTTCCGCGAAGACTACGGCGGCAACCGGCGTAATGACCCCGCCTGTCAGGCAAGCGGTCGAGGCACGGTCCAGTGCATTAGCCCGGAGCTTCACCCGCTCGTTGTGGAGAAGATAGGGCATCTACCCTCCGCCTAGTCGTTCGGCGTCGGCCGACACCCCGGCCCGGTCTCCCGGAACGTGGTGCAGGAGACGGGCCTTAGACGATGAAGTCGGAGGCGATGAGATTGCCGAAGACGTCCACGGCCTGCACGACGATCTGCAGAACCGCCCTTCCCTCCCCGGCATCCGCCTCCACAAGGAATCGGCCGCCGCCCAGCACCTCGGATCGCAGTTCCGGCCCTGTGGCGCTGAAGCCGACATTGCCGATGAAGCGGTACCCTAGCCCGCCGAACAGCGGTGAGAAGTCGATCAGGTCGCCCTCCCCACGGGAGAAGTCGGCGATCAGGTCCCCCCCTGGCCCGGGCGTGCTGTCCCCGAAGGTCGCGAAGACGAAGCGGTCCGTCCCGGCACCGCCCACTAGCAGGTCCGACCCGCCGCGGCCGAGCACGTAGTCGTTGCCTGCCCCGCCGATCAGGATGTTGGCCCCGCCATCGCCCACCAGCACGTCGTCGAAGGCGGAGCCGGTCAGGCCCTCCACTTCCAGCAGCACGTCGCCCGCGGCGTCCGCGCCCGCGCCCGCGGCGGCCCCGCCGAGGAAGGCGGTCACGCCGGCGTCGGAGGTGAGGTAGTCCACCGTGTCGAAGCCCGCGCCGCCGATCAGCAGGTCCGCGCCGCCGCCCCCGCGCAGCAGGTCCGCCCCATCCCCGCCCAGCAGCAGGTTGTCGGCCCCGTCCCCCAGCAGCGTGTCGTTGAGGGCGCTGCCCACCACCCGCTCGATGTTGGCCAGCACGTCCCCGGCAGCGTCGCCGGCGTAGCCGACGCCGAAGCGCAGGTCGACGAAGACGCCCGAGACGGAGGTCGCGTAATCCGCCGTGTCCGGCCCCGCCCCGCCGTCCAGCGTGTCCGCCCCGGCGCCGCCGCGCAGGAAGTCGTCCCCGGCCCCGGCGTTCAGGATGTTCCCGCCGGCATCCCCCAGCAGCACGTCGTCGAAGGCGCTGCCCACCAGGTGCTCGATCCCGACGAGGGTATCGCCAGCCGCCTCGCCGCCCGTGCCCCGCCCCTCCGCGAGCGAGACCCGTACGCCGCCGGGCGCCATGTCGTAGCGCGCGACGTCGATGCCGTCGCCATCGATGAGGCTGTCCGCGCCCGCGCCGCCCATGAGCGTGTCGTTGTCGGCGCCGCCGTCCAGCGTGTCATTTCCGTCCATCCCGCGCAGCAGCTCGTTCCCCGCGGCACCGAGAAGGATGTTGGCGACGCCGCTGCCGGTGATGTCGTCGTCCACGATCGAGCCGATGACATCCTCGACGTTCGAGAGGACGTCGCTCTCCGAATAGGCAGAACTCGAAGAACCCCCGAACCGGGCGGCTCCAGCCGTCAGGTCCACAATGAGATAGTTGGCAATGGTCCGTCCTGGCCTGCCGTAGTCGCTGTAATAGCTGTAATCCACCACGTCGTGCGCGCCAGCTCCGCCGTCGAGCGAATCATTGCCCGCCCCGCCCCTGATGGTGTCGTTGCCCTCTCCGCCGAGCAGCGTGTTGTCTGCCTCATCACCGGTCAGGGCGTCGTCGTAAACCGTTCCCTCGACCCGCTCGATTCCCGTGTAAGTTTGTCCAGCCGCCGCCCCACCGCCTCGTCCGGTGGCAAGATTCACTTCCACGCCATCCGCCGTGTAGGTGAAGCGCAGGGTGTCGATTCCGTCGCCGCCGTCGAGGCTGTCCGTTCCTGCGAATGTGACGAGAAGGTCGTCGCCGCCCCCGCCGAAGAGCTGATCATCTCCGAGCCATCCGAACAGAGTATCAGGGCCTCCAGCGCCCTGCAGGACCAGATTGCTCTCAGAATTCAGGTCGTAGGCGCCGACGCTCCCACCTCTTAGCGTTCCGCTCTCAATGATACGCAGGGTCAGGCTGCCACCAACCGCGTTAGCATCGAAGAAAGCCTGATTCATCCGCACATCAGCGATTCCAGCGTTGCTCACGCTGATCAGGCTAAAGCCTGTGATGCTGGGAAAGTCTTGTCCATACAGCCAAGGCCAAGATGGCCCCCTGAGGTCAAACCGTAGTTCAGCGGGATTCCCTGCGACACTCCCGCCCGTCACGGTATCTTCTCCATTAAAGAAGACATAGTTGTTAACTGTCGCGACCTCGCCGGGGCCGACGGAGATTGGCCCCTCGGCCCCGCGCACCTGGAACGTGTAATTCGGCATCAGAGCGGTCCCCGCAAAGTTCTGCTTCATCGGACTGTGCTTCACGCCTGAAGCACTTGATAGTCAGGTTGTATCTGGCGCAGATCCAGCCCTCGGCGTCACTCGACCACCGTTGCCCGCCGCAGGCATTGCAGAATGATTGCGGCGACGGGCTCGCATCCATGCCGGGCCACCGTAACGCGCGGGTGAGGGCGGTGATCAGGAACCCGTCGCCTTTTATGGCGTCCAGGCTTGGCGCCATCCGGCGTTAAAACCCTACTAAGCCTCATTCTCGGCCTCTCTCCGCTCGCTTTCGGGCGGTGAACGCTGCCGCTGCCTCGGCCAGACTTTCACTGCGTCGTGGAGGAGGTGGAGGAGGCCCGACTGCCACCGGCGTCGCAGGCGGTGGAGGGGTTGGAGGCGCTTGGCTTCTTACTTCCCGCTGCAGCCTTTCCAGATCCGCCGTCCACTCGGCGTGCGCGTACTTGAGCCCGGCTATTACACCAGCCAGGAACGCGTCGGCCGCTTCCTCACTGACGGTCGTCAGTCGGGCGTACTCAGCGGCAATCCGCCCGGCGTGCTCTCCCAACAAGGGGAGCCGTGTACCGCCACGCACGATCTCAATGCAGCTTCCGGCGGCCACAATGACCAAGCGGTGTGCGGACGGACGGGAAGCGGGCATCGTCACTCCACCATGGGCCTAAGACGCACCCGCGGTCCTTCACCACTCTTGGCGATGAACTCGACCCCGGCGGCCGCTAATGCGTCGCGCACGGCCTTCATTGTGGACGGCCTAGACCGGCCTTTGCCGCGCTCCAGGAGCATGATGGTTTGTGGCTGTCGCCCGGCCCGCTCACCCAGATCCTGCTCAGTCCAGCCTAGGAGTTGACGGGCGGCGCGGCACTGTGCGGGCGTCACGCGCTGGGCTTCCGCATCCTGACGCCGGCCCCGCCGCCGTTCTCCGCGATGAACTCGACGCCGCCATCCTCTAGCGCGCGCTGAACCTTCTGAGCATTGCCAGCCGAACTGCGCTCCACGCCCAGCTTCTCCATTCGCTGGATGGTAGGGAGCGAGAGCCCGGATTTCTCCGCCAGATCGCGCTGCTCCCAGGTCAGAAAGACCCGCGCCGCCCTAATCTGTTTAGCCGAAATCATGTTTCAGGCATCATCCGCGATATGTGGTGCTTGACGCCTCATGCGGCGCCCATTATGTCTCACACATCACGTGAGACGCTTCAAGGGTTTCCGCAGATGCTCCAGCCAAGTCTCCACCTCAACCCCGCCGTCCGCGACGCCGCCGACCTGATGACCGATCGGGTCGTGACGGATGCCCTGCTGTGGGACGTGGCGGCAATGAAGGGGCTGCCGCTATTCGTGGAGGCCGGTTCCGCCATCGACCGCACCGCCGCTGTCGAGCGCGAGCTGGTGGGCACCACGTCCAACGCCCGCATCACGGCCAGCCTCTACCGCGCCGCCTGCCGTTGCCTGGGCTTCGCGAATGCCGCCGCTCCGGTGGACCGCCGCGCTGCCCAGCGGAAGGCGATGGGCGCGCTCAACAAGGCCCGAGCGGAGATGCGGAAGGCGGAGAAGCGCCTCACCGCCGCCCGCGCGGCGCTGGCCGCCCTGGCCTCCTGAACATGGCCACCACGACGACCCTGATCCTGCTGGGGAGCGACGGTCGGCACGTCCTCCTCGGCCGCCACGCCGAGCCCGACGAGGCCGAGCTGGAGAGCATCGCCGCCAGCCTCACGCGGGCCGGCCTGGGCGGCTGGGTGGCGCGGATGCGGGGTGATTACTGGCACCGGCAGCGCGCCGTGCGGCTGGAGGAGATCCGGGTCGCGGCGCCCAGCGCCGTGCCGTTCGCGGAGGCGGTGGCCGCCTTCCAGGCCCGGCGGCGGGCGGACGGCTCGCTCTGACAGATCCCGCGGCCCGGCGGCACGCATCCGGGCAGAGCGGCCGAGCGGTGGGACCTGGAGCCCCCACCGACCGGCCTAACCACAACCGCAAGCCCCTACGAGGCTGAGACCATGGCTAGCGCGATTTCTACCCTGACCATCGGCAGAAGAAGAAGAGGCGGCTTTGACCCGCTCGCGGACGCCGCCCGCGATCCCACCATCCGCTCCAGGCTGGAGGCCCTGGCAGCGCGCATCATCGCCGCCCTCGACGCGGCCGACGCCCCGACCCTGGACATGGAGCCCGACGTTGACGGCGAGGCCGAGCCCGCCGAGTTCAGTCTCCAGCCGATCGCCTTGGCGCCGAGCGTGCGCCCGATCGCCTACCAGCCCAGCCCCGCGACGATGCGCACCGCCTACCGCGCGACCGGCGGGCGGGTGCCGCGGAACCTGCGGAGGGGGCGGGCATGAGCGGCGGGCCGAGAAGAAGGCGCAGCCTCATGGCCGCCGTTTCCCTCCTGGCCGCCGCTCCGGCCGTCGCCGCCCCCATCCCCATCCTGCGGCGCCTCCACAACGTCTCCGTGGACCCGCTGCTGCCCGTGTCCGACGAGTGGCTGCCTCCCGAGGAGATCGAGCGGCGCCGTGCTGCCGCTGCGGCCCGGACGCCGATCGCCTCGAACCCAGACGACGAGGGCATCCGCGTTTGCCTCGCCCATCACGACGCCATCCGTGCGGTGAACGAGCACCGAACCGGCGTGGATGACGATGACCCGATCTGGCTGGCCTACGAGCGTTCCAAGAACGCCATTCACGACTTCGAGCCGGTGACGTTGGCCGGCATGGTGGCGAAGGCGAGGGCAGCGAAGGCCGAGGCCCGGAACCCGGACGGCACGGAGAGCCCGTCTAACTGCCCGGCCGAAGATTGGGCCTGGGACCTCGTGCACGACATCCTGCGGCTCGGGGGTGCGGCATGAGCGCCCCGACCCGTCGCGGCGTCCTGGGTGGCATCGCCGCCCTCGGCGCCATCCTTCCCGCTTCGGCGGCGGAGCTTGGCACGCCGGCCCTGCGCTGGGCGCAACTCGACTGGAGCGGCCCCATCCCGCCCGTCGAAGACGGGCCGCACCCCGACGCCGCTCTGATCGAGCTGGCGGAGCGGTGGCTGGCGCTGGACCGCAGCCACACGGACATGCTGGAGAGAAGAGGCGCCGCCGAGAGGCGCGGCGACACGGCCGAGGCCGAACGCCTGGAGGCGCTAGAGCAATCCGAGACTGGGCTCTGGTGTCAGATGCTAGACGACGCGTTCCAGATGCAGCCGAAGACGCTGGACGGGCTGCGTGTCCAGGCGCGCATCGTACTCGCCTACCATGAGCACTCCCCGTCCTCGACTGAGGACGTGATGGCCTTCAACTTCGCTGAGTATGTGCTGACCCTGACGGGCGGGGTTCCGGCGTCGTGAGTGCCACCACCACGGCGGAGGGTGTCGGCAATGCCGATACCCTTCCCGACGCCGCTCTCCTCGGGCTGCTGGCCGCGTTCCGGCGGGCGCAGGCATGGGAGAAAGCCACGCGCTCCGACTGGAACGGGACTGCCTCTTCAGACCCGTCCTGGTCCCGTGTTGCCGCCGCTCACGCGTCCGCCGTGCGCGCCTGGCACGACGTGCTGCGACGGATCGCGGCGACGCCTGTGGAGGGCGTGGTGGGGCTGGCGATAAAGGCCGGGATCATCGCGGCCGAGGCCAGCGCAGAATCCTGTATGACGGCCGATGATGTGGCGGTGGTCCGCAGTCTGGAGGCGGATCTGGCGCGGCTGATGCCGCAGGCGGTGGCGGTATGACCGCATCCTCGTCAAGGACTTCTAACACCGCGCTGGAGGCGCGCAGCATCCTATCGCTTTCAACTCCCCTGCTCTCCCCTCGCCTTGGGCTTTGGCGCTTCGTGGCTAAGCGGCTTCCACATCCAGCCGTCGTTTGCCGGTTCGCCTGGAAACGGCATCACACCCAAGGTTCGCTGGGAGAGCCGGACCATAGCGCGGCGCCGCCGCTCAAAGGGGGAGCCCCTTCCGATACATGCGTCCCCCGCCCCTTCGTATTCGAGCGGAAACACCTGCTGGACGAGGACGGAAAACTGTTTGGCATACCGACGGCGGATCAACTCCTGGATGACATCACGCCAGAGGCTCGCCTTCGCGTAGGCGGGATGCATCCAGAGAAGATGGAAATCGAGGATCGGACCGGCTTCGCTCAGCTCCTCCATATCCCACGTCTCAGAGAGCGCGACGCCGAGGTCGTAGGAAGCTTGGGACCAGGTATCCATCTCCTCCAAGAAACTGTCGTTATCGATGCCCGGAACTGGGTGCCATTCATCAAGGTGAATGGCGCCTACCCTGTCTCCATTCTGCTCGATCCAGCCCATCAGCCGGCGATGGGCGACGACCTCGTTCTCCGTCAGCCAAGACTTCGGGCTGAGGTGATAGGCCAGGTAGCAGATGGGAGCGTCTTTCGGTCCGACGACCAGCCGCTGCGGGTATGCCCGGTGGTAGGCATTGCGCAGCTCCGTTTCGAAGCTCCCTATCAGTGCATCGGTACGCCGAATGCGGGTCCAGCCGTTCCACCGCGGGAGGACGACTTTCTCGACCGGTCTACGCCGCTGTCGAATGGGCGGGAACGGGATCAGGTTTGCCGGCATAACTGGATGCTAGGCCCGGCCTCATTTCGAGGCCAGACTGGCCTTCAGTCGGTCAGTCTTTCCCCATTTGGCGCTGGGTGGACCGGCGGACCACCCGCTATATTCCTCTACGGCGGGGCTAGGCTGATCCCCGAACGCCGGCTCTCCGCGCCGGCTGCCCCGCCGACCACCATGCGGGGTGCGCTGCGGAGGCGCGGTGATGGCGGACGAAGAGGGCGGACGACCCGCACCGCAAGGGCTGCTTTCAGGCTTGCTGGCGCCCAACACCATAGGGGCGGTGGACACGGCCGATCTGCACGGCACAGCCGCTGCATACGACTTCTTATCGATGGCGCGCTGGGCGTGCATGCCGTCGGAACAAGATTGTCCCGACCCCCTGCTTCGGCACGCCGTTGGAACTCTGATTGCCACGGAAGGCCCGAAGGGTGCCGCCACAATCCTGCGGCGCTTAGCGAACAAGGCTGCTCGAACCAGACCCGCCAAGTCGGAGCCTCAAGGGCTTCTGAGCGGTGTGTTCCCGTCGTCGGCTCGCAAACGTGGACGTCCGTCGACGAGAAATATTCGAGGGCAGGCCGAACTTGTGCTCCGCCTCCAACGTGGCAATCCAGAACTTACCGTTGCAGACTGCGCCCGCGTAATTGTGGCCGAATGCAAGCGGCGGGGAGTGCCTCTCCCTTTCAAGAGTTGGGAGGGGTACCTGACCGAACTCCGCCGTGCCGTGGTCGCCTTACGGGCGCTGCTAGACAAAGGCAGGGCAGAATAATCGCTGCCCCGGAGAGGGCATTTCTCTCTTGTCGCGAAGCTGCTGCCTCTGTGTTCAATGGGTGTCCTTCACCGCGTGCCGCCGCAGCGGCACCAATGGAGGACACCTTGAACCATCTCCTTTCCACCAACGCCTTGCCCGCCCCGGAGCCGGTCGAGCCCGACCTCTCCGCCCTGCCGGTCAACGCTGACCGGCGGAAGGGCGCCGAGCTGGTCACGCGCTTCTATTTCCCCGTCAGCCCTCGCACCATTGAGCGGTGGCGTCTTCCGTCCCGCGTCGTGGGCGGAAAAGCGATCTACAGCACCGCCGCGCTGCTGGCCTACGCGAGGGGGAAAATGAACGCCGCCCCTGTCATCATGAGCGGCAGCGCCTCGAAGGCGGCCTAGACACGAAAAACCCCGGCGCATGAGGCACCGGGGCGGTTCGTGACGCGTGAAATGTGGTGGTCTGACAACTCCGCATGTAGCGCAGCAAGACCGCGCCGACAACGCCTTTCGCGCCTCCAGCACATGGAGGACGGCGAGATGCCATCCAACGATAGGACCTTCCCCGGCGCCCACGCGCGCCTGCACCGGAATTACGAGATTGCGGGCTATTCGGCGGCCTGGACCGTGATGCTGGCCGGCGAGGCTGACCGGGCCACCCCCGACGCCCTGGTCGTGCCGGGTCAGCTCTCGGCGCTGCTGACCTTCGATGACGGCTTCTCCTGGCCGGATGCGGACGGCATCGCGCTGGCGAGGGCAACGCTGGAGCGGGGCGGCGTCGTCGCGATGGCGTTTGCTTCCATCGCCGACGCGCTGGCATGCCTGCGCCGCCTGCACCGGGAGGCCGGCCAGTGAAGCGCCCCCTTCCCCGCCAGCCACAGTCCGCCCCGCGGCCTGCGTCGCCCCGCGTGATCCTTCTGCCCGATGCTGCCGCGCCCGACGGTTTGCCTCGTGCAGGTCTGATGCACCCCGGCGCGCGCCTCCCGGTGCTGTTCCCCTCTCTCCCCGCGGCGCTCGCCGCCCTCGCCAACATGGAGGCGCGGGTATGAGCGCGCTCACCCTCATCCAGTCAACCCGTCCGTCGGTTGTCTGTAAAACCTATAGGCGGTCGGCCGACGGCGAGATCCACAAGGCAGCGGTCGCACACGTCACGGAGGGGACAGGTCGCACTGTCTCCGTCGGCGACGCGGAAGCGATGGCCGCCCTGCTGCGTGAGGTGACGGAGAGCCGCAACCTCGTCCTCTGCAACGGTACCTTCGACGGAGCTGGGGCGGTGGATTTCCGCCTCGTTGCCGAATCCACCCTGGCAAAGGTGACGGGCACCTCCGTTGGACAAGCGCCCGGCGGCGTGCAGACCGTGGAAGGGCAGCGGGTGGCGGCCCGCCTCAAGCGCGGCGTCGCGCCGTCCGCGTGGCTCCTGCTGGACTGCGATAACCCGCTCGGCATTCCCGATGACTGGCGCGCCATGGGTATCGAGGATCGGGTCAAGCTCCTGGAGCCGGTCCTGCAGGGCATCTCGGCATGCGAACGGATCGAGCTGCGGTCCTCTTCGGCACGGGTCCACAGGCCCGGCGAGGCGCCCGGCCCCGCCTCGCACGCCTGGGTCCGAGTGTCGCACCCCGATCTGATCGAGACGATGCGGGCCGCCACGCGCGTGGCCATGGTCAACAACAAGCTCTCCTTCCCGTCCCCTCGGTACAGCCGAACGGAGCCGGGCAAGGTTATCGGGTACGAGCCCCGGACCGTGGTCGACCTCGCCACCTGGGATCGAGGGCGGCTGGTGTTCTGCGCCCGGCCGGAGGTGGCCGCCGACACCGGGTTGGTCGTCACAGACGCCGCGGTGGAAGTCGTCAACGCTGGCGCCGGCGCCTTCAACAATGGCCACTTCACCATCCCGGTTGCATCTGATCTCGCAGCGTACCGGGAGGCCACAGGCCGGAAACTCCGCATCCGGCACGGCGCGACCGGGATCACGACGGATGAGTGAGGCGCGCTGACGGAAGACACGGAGATTGAGGCCAGAGGTAAGGTGAAGACCTTGGCTCAGTGGTGCTGGAAGCGGAAGGTGGGATGGTCCATGCGGTGCGAGACGCCATTCCGCGCGTCCGTGTCGGAGGCGGCGTTCATCCGGATTGGCCCGGACGGTAACCCCTTCCTGCATGATGTGGGAACCGGGACCACGTACCACCTTGCGCGGGATGTCGGGGCCGGCGGCGACGATGACGCCGCAGATGACGAGGATCAGGACGAAGCGGATGGGGCGGAGGACGTGGGTCCGCCCCTCAGTGCAGAAGAGGAGATCGAGAGGCTGGCCTGTCTCTCGCGTCTTGCCTACCAGAGCGAACGGAAAGCCGCTGCACAGCGTCTCGGGCTGACGCTCGCGGCGGTGGACGCGGAGGTTAAGCGTTGTCGCACCGAGCGGCGCCGAGACGACGCTGAGAATGCTCGCAAGATGCCTCCGCCGAAGCCCGGCGAAGTGCGATGGCCCTTCGGATTCTCGATGAGGCCGGACGGATTGCATGTGGACGCTGGCGAAGAGGGGATGGTTTGGCTCGCTGCCCCCTTCGAGGTGCTCGGCGAGGCGCGCGATGCGGCTGGGGAAGGCTGGAGCCTCTGGCTGCGCTGGAAGGATCGCGATGGCCGGCCGCACACCTGGCCCATGCCGGCCCGCCTGCTCGTCACTCAGCCCGGCGAGTTGGAGGCTGCGCTTCTGGAACGGGGGCTGCGTCTGTCACCCCACCCCGGTGCCCGCCTTCACCTTCGGGAGGCGCTGAGCGGCGTCCAGGCTGGCTCCCGCGTCACACTGGTGTCTCGGGCCGGCTGGCATGCCCACAGCGCCGAGGATGCCGCCTTCGTGCTTCCGGATGGCTCGGTCGTCGGCGAGGTGACGGAGAAGCTAGTAATGCGCGCTCCGCCAGAAAACGCCGCGCAGATGGTGGCAGTGGCCGGCACCCTGGAGGTCTGGAAGACGCAGGTTGCTGCACTCGCGGTTGGGAACCCGCTAGCCGTGTTCTGCGTCGCCGCTGCCTTCGCCGGCCCGCTTCTGGACCCCTGCGGCGAGCCGTCGGGCGGCTTCCACATCGTGGGGCGGTCGAAGGTCGGGAAAACCGCTGCTCTGCGAATGGCCGCTTCGGTGTGGGGTCCACCCGTGAAGGGGGCGATGTTGCGCGACTGGCGCGGCACGACGAACAGCGCCGAAGCTGCCGCGGAGGAGCACGGGGACGGGCTCCTCCTCCTAGATGAGGTGCATCAGGCAGACCCGCGTGAAGTCGCGTCAGCCGCTTACATGTTTGCGAACGAAAGCGGGAAAGGCCGCCTCCGGCGCGACACAACCGCCCAGCGTCGCCGGACCTGGCGCTGCTTCGTCTTGTCCAGCGGAGAGGTGGATATTGCTACCACCGTGGCCAAAGCCGGTCAGACGCTCCCGGCCGGCGCCGAGGTCCGACTTCCCTCGATCTCGGTAGATGCCGTCGGCGCTTGGCCGCAGCAGCACGGACGCGCCTCCTCCGAGGCGCTCATGGCGGACCTGCATGGCGCCGTCCGTCGTGAGCACGGCACTGCCTGCAGGGCCTTCATCGCCCGACTGGGGCAGGTGCGCCGCGACGACCCGAGCGGATTGGAACTAGCAGCGTCTGCCATGCGCGCGCGGATGGCGCAGTGCCTCCCGGCGGACGCCGATCCCCAGGTGAAGGACGTGGCCCGCCGATGTGCCCTGGTCGCCCTGGCGGGCGAGCTGGCCCGGGAATGGGGCGTGCTGCCCTGGCCGGAGGACGAGGCGTTCCGGGCAGCTCGGGCAATGCTACTGCGCTGGATTGAGAAGCGGGGCGGCGGCGGCGCGACCGAAGAGGCGCAGCATGTCCGCGCGGTCCGGTTGTTCCTGACCCAGCATGGCGCGTCGCGCTTCGTCGCCCTGCACTTTTCCAGCATGCAAGAGGAACGGGGTTGGGTCGAAAGCCATCCTGACCGCCCGGTCATCAATCGGGCAGGCTGGCGGCGACGGCTGACCGACGGCCGCGACGAGTACCTGATTGCTCCAGAGGCTTGGCGGGAGCTGTGCCAGGACGCAGGGGTCGACCCGGTCGAGGCGGGGCGTACGCTGAAAGCCCAGGGCTTCATCACGGCCGGGGATGAGAAGAACCTCGCTCGAAAAGAGAGCATCCCCGGCGTCGGGCGCGCGCGGGTCTATGTTGTCGCCCCTGATCTGCTCGGCGAAGCGCCGATGACGGCCAGGAGGGCAGCATGAACGCCACTGCCTGCCCGACCTGCCCGACTTCCCGTGACGTGGTCGGGCAGCAGAAAAGGCCCATCCTACGGGCCTCGCCCGACCTG
Organism: Muricoccus radiodurans; assembly: GCF_050154705.1. GTDB lineage: Bacteria > Pseudomonadota > Alphaproteobacteria > Acetobacterales > Acetobacteraceae > Roseomonas > Roseomonas radiodurans. The sequence continues at coordinate 1,246,351 of NZ_CP189561.1, forward strand.
CCCGACCTGCCCGACCACGAAGTGCAGGGGTGTTCTGAGAAACGAAGTTTGCTCTCGGACCTCGCTGCCCGGTGGTGGACCGCGACCGAGCTCGAAGCCCGGTCGGCGGAGAGGACACCCCCCTCCCCGCGCCCGTCGTACCTGCCCGAGCCCCCGCCGATGGACCATGACGCGGCGGAGGAGGAAGCCATGCGGGACTTCTACGCGACCCCAGCCGCTGAGCCCGGCGACTACTTCGATCCCGACTTCTCCCCTGAAGGATTGGGTGGCCCCGATCGTCTCGCGGGAGGACTGGGACGGGGCTTCGCATCCCACCGCGGCTCGTGCGTAGGGCACAGGGTCACTGAGTTGTAGAAGCGCATCGTATCGGAGGTGCCGACCGTGTCGTCGTCTGATCCTACAGAGGGGAAGCAAGCTCCCCATCGGTTCAAGCCTGGACAGTCCGGGAACCCAGCTGGACGTCCAAGGGGGAGCCGCCACGCTGCTCTACAGGCGCTCGACCTCATCGGTCAGGAGGGCGCCGGGGCGGTGCTAGAGAAGATCGTGGAGCAGGCAAAGGCTGGGGACGCGCGCTCCGCCGAGATCCTGTTGCGACGGGTATGGCCTGAGCGGAAGGGACGCTCCGTCATGTTGGACCTCCCGAGGCTGGAACGGCCCGCAGATGTCGTCCGTGCGACCGCTGCTGTCGCGGAGGCGGTTGCCGCTGGTGAGGTCACACCGGACGAAGGAGCGGCAGTGGTCGGCGTCATTGAGGCGCACCGTCGAGCTATTGAAACACACGAACTCGAAGCACGCTTGGCTGCCTTGGAAGCCGCACAGCGCAACTGAGATTCCCGTTAACACGCCACGACCTAGCCCCGGCTCTCCCGCTTGAAGGCCATGACCCTCCCGCTACCGCTGCGGCTGATCGTCGCGCCCCCGGGGTTGGACGTTGCAGAGGCCGAGGCGTTCAAAGCGGAAATGTAGGCCAGCGTCCCGACCGGCGTGTCGATGATGATCCTCCGCCCTCGGCCACCCGGAGGATCGACAACAGCTCTGCACAGAAGCCCGCACAGGCTCTCATTAGATAGGCTCGCCAGATCCTGGCTTCACTCCAGTTGGAAGCAGTCAGGATCGAATGTCCGGGCAATGTCCGGGCAACGCTGGACGGCCGACAAACAGCCACTCAGCGATGCTGGCTGAAAGGCAAAAGAATTCAGAGGTTTGAAGGTGGTGGGCGCTCACGGGCTCGAACCGTGGACCCGCTGATTAAGAGTCAGCTGCTCTACCAACTGAGCTAAGCGCCCGCACCACCGAAGGGCACGGTCAAACCGTGCCTGGGCGGCGGGTTCTAGCGCTTGGAGCCGGGAGGTCAAGCCCTAGTCGCGCGCGGCCTGAAATTCAGCGTCCCGATGGACATAGGCGCTGGCCAGCAGGCCGAAGCCGAGCATGACCGTGATCATGGCGGAACCGCCATGGCTGATCAGGGGAAGCGGCACGCCACCCACCGGAATGCTGCCGGTCACCATGGCCACGTTCACGAAAACGTAGAGGAAGATATTGGTCCCCAGCCCGATGGCCATCAGCCGTCCGAACTGATGCCGGCAACGCAGCGCCGTGAGCATGGCGAAGAGGAGGACAAGGACGAAGAGGCCGAGGGTGCCGAGCGCACCGACGAGGCCGAACTCCTCCGCGATCATGGTGAAGATGAAGTCGGTCTGCTTTTCCGGCAGGAAGTTCAGGTGGCCCTGGGTGCCCTGGAGGAAGCCCTTCCCCCACATGCCGCCGGAGCCGAGCGCGATCTTTGACTGGATGATGTTGTAGCCCGCGCCGAGCGGATCGCTCTCAGGGTCCAGGAAGGTGGTGATCCGGGCGCGCTGGTAGTCGTGGAGCGATTCATAGGCGATCGGGGCCGCAACCGCGGCGGCGGCGCCGATCAGGGCGAACTTCCACCAGCGGACGCCGGCCGCCCAGAACATCGACAGTCCGATCATACCCGTGATGGCAGCGGTGCCGAGATTGGGTTGCTTGAGGATGAGGCCCATCGGGAGGACGACCGCCACGGCGGGCGGGATGAGAAAGAGGGGATTGCCCATCCGCTCCCACGACGCGCGGTGGAACCAGGCGGCGAGCGCGAGCACGAGCATGATCTTCATCAGCTCGGACGGCTGGAGCTGGAGCGGGCCGATGTCGATCCATCGTTGGGCCCCCTTCCCCACATTCCCGACCGTCAGCACGGCGACCAGGAGCACGATCCCGATCGCGTATCCGACCCAGGCGAAGCGGGCGATCAGGCGGATGTCCACCAGGGCCAGGGAGAGCATGAGCACGAGGCCGAAGCCGAAGCGGATCGCGTGCTTCGAGGCGTAGGGCTCCGGGGCCCCGCCGCCGGCGGAGTAGAGGGCGACGTAGCCCACCGCGGCGATGAGGCAGAGGAGAATGAGGAAGCTCCACGGGATGAGCCAGAGCTTCTCCAGCACCCCGAAGCTCCGCTCCTTCATCAGGAGGCGGCGTTCGTAAATCATCGGACGAGGATCATCGGGCGGGTCCCGGCGCGAGGAGGCGCTGAGGCGGCAGAGCCTCGGCCACCCGGGCCGGGGCGGCCGGCGGGTTGCGGAAGCGGTTGATCGTATCGGCCATGATGTCGCGGGCCAGCGGAGCGGCCGCGCCGGAGCCGGAAGTGCCATGCTCCACGATGACGGAGACCGCGTATTGCGGGTTCTCCATCGGGGCGAAGGCGACGAAGAGCGCGTGCGGACGCCACTCGCGGGGCATGGATTCCACCCGGAAGCCCCGCTCGCGCTGCTCGCGGGAGACACGTCGGACCTGGGTGGTGCCGGTCTTGCCGGCCATCTGGCCCATCCCCTGCGGCAGGCGCGCGGTGCGGGCGGTGCCGCCCTCCTCGTTCACCACGGCCCACATGGCTTCCCGGATCAGGCGCAGGTCGCGGTCCGGCAGACCGAGGGAGGGCCAGTCCTCCGGCCGCACGCCGCGGACCTGGCGCCCGGCGAGCCCACGCGTGAGGTGCGGCTGGACCGCCCGGCCAGAGGCGATCCGGGCGGCCATGGTGGCGAGCGAAAGCGGGGTGAGCTGGTAGAAGCCCTGGCCGATGCCGTGGACCACGGTGTCCCCAAGGTTCCAGGGCTTTCCCTGCGCCTGGCGCCAGGCACGGGTGGGGACGAGGCCGCGGCGGGTGCCGGGCAGCTCGATCTCCAGGTCCACGCCGAGGCCGAGGCGGTTTGCCATGGCGGCGATCCGGTCGATGCCGGTGCGCTTGGCCATCTCGTAGAAGTAGCAGTCGCAGGACAGCTTGATGCCGGTCCGCATGTCGAGCGCGCCGTGGCCGTATCGGGCGTGGCAGTGGAAGCGGGTATCGCCGAGGTCGTAGTAGCCGGGGCACGGGACGCGGTCGTAGGGGGTGCAGACCTTCGCCTCCAGCGCAGCGAGGGCGACGACCATCTTGAAGGTGGAGCCGGGGGCGTAGAGGCCGTTGGTGGCCTTGTTGATCAGCGGGGTGACGCGCTGGGAGGTCCATTCCCGCCACTGGGCCTGGGAGACGCCGGCGTTGAAAACGTGCGGGTCGAAGGAGGGCTGAGTGGCCATGGCCAACAGCTCCCCGTTACGGCAATCCATGACGACGGCGGTGGTGCCCTCCTCGCAACGGGCGCGGACGGTGCGCTGCAGCTCCGCATCGAGCGAGATCTGGACGTCCTGGCCGGGCTGGCCCTCGCGGCGGTCAAGCTCGCGGATCACGCGGCCGACCGCGTTCACCTCGAGCCGCACGGTGCCCGCGCGCCCCCGCAGGGAGCGATCATGGAAGCGCTCGATGCCCGCCCGCCCCACGCGGATGCCGGGGAGTTCGAGGAGCGGGTCGTCGCCGATGTCGGCCTCGGCCGGCGGCGCGACGTAGCCGACGATATGGGCCATGTGCTCGCGCTCCGGGTATTCCCGGGTCTGGCCGACGTCCACGGAGACGCCGGGAAGGTCGGGCGCGTTCATCTCGATCAGCGCCATCTCGTCCCAGGAGAGGAACTCCCGGACGATGACGGGCACGAAGCGGCGGCGGCGGCGGACGTCGCGGTCCACCCGGGCCCGCTCCGTATCGGTCAGGGGGACGAGCTGGTTGAAGGTGGTGAGGACGGCATTCACGTCCCGCGCGTGCTCCGCCACGATCACGGCGCGCCAGTTGAGCTGGTTGCCGGCGACCACCTTGCCCTCCCGGTCCACGATGCGGCCGCGGGGCGGGGCGATGAGGCGGGCGGAGATGCGGTTCTCCTCCGCGAGGGTCGCGTAGCGGTCGCCCTCTTCCACCTGGAGCTTGTTCAGGCGGTAGCCGAGGAAGCCGAGCGCGCCGAGCTGCCCGGCACCGAGCAGCAGCGCCCGGCGGGTGAAGACGGAGCGGCGCTCCTCCTCCTCCTTGCGGGTCGCGGTCATGCGAGATCCTCGGCGCGCTGCATGCCGCGGTGGGCGCGGGTGAGGAACCAGGCGAGCGGCGGGTAGAGCCCGGCACAGAAGCCGAGCTGCACCAGCGCGGGAACGCGCGGCGGCATCTGCCAGTTCAGCAGCGCCTGCAGGACGTAGCCCAGGGCGACGGCGCCGAGGGCGAAGCCGCAATGCGCGAGCCAGACGACGACGAAGGAGCGCTTGGCGAGGAACCGCCGGAGCTTCAGCGCTGAGCCGTGCACAAGAAGCAGGGTCAGGACGCCGACGCCGAGCGGGGCGAAGCCGAGCAGGTCCTGCATCAGGCCGAGGCCGAAGACCGCCGGGGCCGGCATCGCCGCCGGCCGGAAGACGCTCCAGAAGAAGACGCAGGCGAGGCCGATGGCCGGCAGGAGCGAGGGCAGGCCCACCGGCGCGGTGGAGCCAATCATCAGCAGGGCGGTGGAGACGCCGGGCGCGGCCCCGCGCGCCGTCGCATCGAGGCGGCGCAGGAGGCCAGGGGCGGGCTCGGGACGGCCGGTGACGGGCATGGCGTGCCCCCCCTACCGGCGCGCGCGCGTGCCGGCCGCGGGGTCGGGGCGCGCGACCGCCTCGGGCGGGAGGATGCCGGCGAGGCCGAACTCGAAGATGCGGAGCATGTCGAGCTGGTCGAGCCGGGCGTAAAGCTCCACCTCTGGCCATCCGGTCTCGCTGATGCGGACGACGCCGACCGGCAGGCCGGAGGGGAAGGCGTTGGATTCGGAGCCGGTCACCACGCGGTCGCCGTCCTGCGGCTGGAGGCCGGCGGGCCAGTGCTGGAGGCGCGGGCGCGCGCCGTTGGTGCCGATCATCATGGCGCGGGCGCGCGAGCCCTCCAGCACCACCGGAATGCGGGAGTTCATGTCGGTGACGAGCAGGACGCGGGCGGAGCGGGCGCCGAGTTCCGTCACGCGGCCGGCAAGGCCGCGCTCGTCGAGGGCGACTTGGCCCTTCTGGAGCTGGAGCTGAGGCCCGGTGGCCAGCAGGACCGCACGGGCATAGACACCGCCGGCATCGGCCACCACGCGCGCGGTGCGGAACTGCGGGGCCGGCTCCGGCACGAAGGCGAGCTGGCGGCGGAGAAGGGTGTTCTCCGCCTCCAACGCGAGGGCGGCCGCCTGCCAACGGTGCAGGCGCTCGTTCTCCTCCCGGAGCCGGGCGGCTTCCTCGCGGAGGTTGAGAAGGGACTGCGCCTCCTCGACCGCGTGGCGGACGGCGGCGATGGGCTCGGCGGCGGCGGCGTAGAGCGGGGCGAGAGCATCGGCCAGGGCCATGCGGGTGCGTTCCACCAGCACGGTGTCCGCCTTGCCGAGCAGCATGGTCCCGAAAGCCGCCGCGATCAGGACGGGCACGGAGAGCCGCGCCAGCGCCTGACGGAGCGGGATGCTGAGCCGGATCATCCCCCCTCCCCCAGCGTGAGCGCGGGCCGCGCCTATTAGTACATCGAGGAGAGCACGTGGCGAAGCCGCTTCATCTCCTCAAGGGCCCGGCCTGTGCCCAGCGCGACACAGTTGAGGGGTCCTTCTGCGACGGAGACGGGCAGGCCGGTCGCTTCCCTGAGCACCCCGTCCAGCCGGTGCAGCAGGGCACCGCCGCCGGTGAGTACGATGCCCTTGTCCACAATGTCGGCCGCCAGCTCGGGCGGGCAGTTCTCTAGCGCGACCTTTACCGCCTCGGTGATCTGCGAGACGGGCTCGTAGAGGCTCTCGCTGACCTGACGCTGGGAAACATAGACCTCCCGCGGAACGCCGTTCATAAGGTCGCGACCCTTCACCTCGGTGACCGGGCCCTCTTCGCCGTCCTCGGGCGGGGCGGCGGCGCCGATCTCCATCTTGATCCGCTCGGCCGTCGATTCGCCGATCAGCAGGTTAAACTGACGGCGGATGTAGGAGATGATCGCCTCATCCATCTTGTCACCGCCGACCCGCACGGAGCGCGCGTAGACGATGCCGCCGAGGGAGATGACCGCCACCTCCGTCGTGCCGCCGCCGACGTCCACGATCATGGAGCCGGAGGGCTCGGTCACGGGCAGTCCGGCGCCGATCGCCGCGGCCATCGGCTCCTCGATGAGCAGGACCTTGCGGGCGCCGGCCGACTCAGCGCTCTCCTGGATCGCGCGTCGCTCGACGGCCGTGGAGCCCGACGGGACGCAGACGATGATCATCGGAGAGGCGAAGGAGCGGCGGTTGTGCACCTTCCGGATGAAGTGCTTGATCATCTCCTCGGCCACCTCGAAGTCGGCGATCACGCCGTCCCGCAAGGGCCGGATGGCGGCGATGTTGCCGGGGGTGCGGCCGAGCATCTGCTTCGCCTCCTCCCCCACCGCGAGCACCTGCTTGCGGCCGCGAATGTCGGCGATGGCGACGACGGACGGCTCGTTCAGGACGATGCCCCGGGACTTCACGTAGACCAGGGTGTTCGCGGTGCCGAGGTCGATGGCCATGTCGGCGGAGAGGAAGCCGAACAGGCGGGAGAACATGCGGGGGACAGCCTTGGAGGGGGTGCGGGGAAGCCCGAGGGCAGGGCGCGCGTCGTGTGACTAGCGGCGCTTGGCCGGGCGCTCAAGTCTTTAAGGCCAGTCGGGACGGTTTGCGGCCATTCCATGGCGGTATGACAGGTCGGCAACCTGAAGCGGGAAGTGGCGTTTTTCCGGCGTCTTCAAACCCTTCAGGAGCCCAGACCATGCGCAAGACCACCCTCGCCCTTCTCGCGGTTGCCGGCCTCGGGCTCGGCGCCTGCGGCTACAGCCCCGGCGACCGGGCGCTGTCGGGCGGTCTGCTCGGCGCCGGCGCCGGCGCGGGTGTTGCGGCCATCACGGGCGGCAATGCGGGCACGGGCGCGCTGATCGGCGCCGGCGTGGGCGCGGTCGGTGGTGCGGTCACCAGCGGCCGCGACATCAACCTCGGCCGGCCAGTGTGGCGCTGAGGTGATCGGCTGACCGTCCGGGCCCCAGCGGTCCGGGCGTGCGGAGGGGCGTCCCGGCCATGTCCGGGGCGCCCCTCTTGATTCATGGCCTTCCGGGCTAAGCGGCGGGGTGAAGGTCGGCCGGAGCCGTGCGCTCCCGCTTCACCAGCAGCTTATTGAGGGCGTGAATGTAGGCCCGAGCCGAGGCGACGATCGTGTCGGTGTCCGCCCCCTGCCCGTCCACGAGCTTGCCCTTCTCCTCGAACCGAACGGTCACGCGGGCCTGGGCGTCGGTCCCGCCGGTGACCGACTGCACCGCGTAGAGCTTCAGGGCGACATCGTGCGGGTAGACGTTGCGGATGGCGTTGAACACCGCGTCCACCGGGCCGTCTCCGACCGCCATGCCCTCCTTCTCCTCCCCGTCGATCTCCAGCTTCAGGGTCGCCATGGGCCGGGTGTGGAGGCCGGAGGTGACGGTCAGCGCGGTCAGCTTCACGCGATCGTGCTGACGCAGGACCTCGTCGTCCACGAGGGCCATGACGTCCTCGTCGTAGACGACCTTCTTGCGGTCGGCGAGGTCCTTGAAGCGGCGGAAGGCGTCGTTCAGGGCGTTGTCGCCCAGCTCATAGCCCAAAGCCTTCAGCTTGTCGCGGAAGGCGGCCCGCCCCGAGTGCTTCCCGAGGACGAGGGAGTTGGTGGTCCAGCCGACGCTCTCCGGCGTCATGATCTCGTAGGTGGAGGCGTCCTTCAGCACGCCATCCTGGTGGATGCCGGACTCATGGGCGAAGGCGTTGCGGCCGACGATCGCCTTGTTCGGCTGCACGTCGAAGCCGGTGATGGTTGCCAGCAGGCGCGAGGTCTTCAGGATGTTCGGCGTGCGAATGCCGGTGGAGCGATTGAGGGCGTTCTGGCGGGTGCGGACGGCCATGGCGACCTCTTCCAGGCTCGCGTTGCCGGCGCGCTCCCCGATTCCGTTGATGGTGCATTCCACCTGGCGCGCGCCGGCCTGGATGGCGGCCAGCGTGTTGGCGACGGCCAGGCCGAGGTCGTTGTGGTTGTGGGTGGAGAAGATCGCGCGCTCCGCCCCCGGGACCTTGTTCATCAGGGTGGAGAAGATGAGGCCCATGTCGGCGGGCAGCGCGTAACCGACGGTGTCCGGGATGTTGATGGTGGTGGCGCCGGCCTTGATCGCCGTCTCCACGCAGCGGCAGAGGAATTCCAGGTCGGAGCGCGAGCCGTCCTCCGCGGACCATTCGACGTCGGCGACGTGGTTGCGGGCGAGGGTGACGCTCTCGGTGATGCGCTCCAGCACCTCGTCCCGCGTCATGCGGAGCTTCACCCGCATGTGCAGGTCCGAGGTGGCGAGCACGATGTGGACGCGGGGACGGGCGGCGGGCCGGGTCGCCTCGATCGAGGACATGATATCGGCGGTGCTGGCGCGGCTGAGGCTGGCCACGACCGGGCCGTCCTTGGCGAAGCGGCGGGCGATGGACTCCACGCTCTCAAAGTCGCCGCGGCTGGCGATGGCGAAGCCGGCCTCCAGCACGTCGGCACCGAGTTCGGCCAGGCTCTCGGCCATCCGCAGCTTCTCCTCCAAGTTCATGGAGAAGCCGGGGGACTGCTCGCCGTCGCGAAGCGTGGTGTCGAAGATGATGATGCGGTCGTCGGCCAGGTTGCCGAAGCTGGGATGGTTCAGGGCCATGGTGGCGTGTCCGTCGTTCGTGGCGCCGGGCCGGCGCGTCTTCGGTGCTTCTCGGATGGGACGCGCGGCGCCCCGGGGTGATCCCCTGAGCGATGCCGGCGGTCAGCCGGGCGTCACGCCCAGGGGCGGCGAAGTCGAAGAAGAAGGAGGGCGAGCGCGGGCACGCCGGCCGGGAGGCCAGGGCGGAGGGTCGCGAAACGGGCGACGGGCGCGTTCATGCGGGCAACAGGGTAACGAAACCGGTGGCAGGGGGCAAGCGTGAAGCCGGCCCCCTGCCCTCTTCCGCTAGTTGCGGGCCTTATCGACGAGCTGGTTCTTCTTGATCCACGGCATCATGCCGCGGAGCTTCTCGCCCACCTGCTCGATCGGGTGCTCGGCCAGGCGACGGCGGGTGGCCTTGAAGCTGGCCTGGTTCACCTTGTTCTCCAGCATCCAGTCGCGGGCGAACTTGCCGGACTGGATGTCGTTCAGCACGCGCTTCATCTCGGCCTTCGTCTCCGAGGTAACGATCCGGGGGCCGGTGACGTACTCGCCGTACTCGGCGGTGTTGGAGATGGAGTAGTTCATGTTCGCGATGCCGCCCTCGTAGATCAGGTCCACGATGAGCTTCACCTCGTGCAGGCACTCGAAATAGGCCATCTCTGGGGCGTAGCCGGCCTCGACCAGCGTCTCGAAGCCGCCCTTGATGAGCTCCACGAGGCCGCCGCAGAGGACCACCTGCTCGCCGAAAAGGTCGGTCTCGCACTCCTCCTTGAAGGTCGTCTCGATGACGCCGGAGCGGCCGCCGCCGATGGCGGAGGCGTAGGAGAGCGCGATCTCCAGGGCGTTGCCCGAGGGGTTCTGGTGCACGGCCACGAGGCAGGGGACGCCGCCGCCCTTCTGGTACTCGCCCCGCACAGTGTGGCCGGGGCCCTTCGGCGCGATCATGAAGACGTCGATGTCCTCGCGCGGGTCCAGCAGGTTGAAGTGGACGTTCAGCCCGTGCGCGAAGGCGAGGGCCGCGCCCTCCTTCATGTTGGCGTGCAGGTGCTCGCGGTAGAGGTCGCCCTGGCCCTCGTCTGGCGTGAGGACCATCACCACGTCGGCCCACTTCGCGGCGTCCGCCGGGGACATCACCTGGAAGCCGGCGGCCTCGGCCTTCTTCGCGGACGCGCCGGGGCGGAGGCCGATGACGACGTCCTTCACGCCGGAATCGCGCATGTTCATCGCGTGGGCGTGGCCCTGGCTGCCGAAGCCGATGACCGCGACCTTGCGGGCCTTGATCAGGTTCACGTCCGCGTCGCGGTCGTAGTAAACGCGCATCTCTAGCTCTCTCCCCCTATTCGGTCGGATCTGTTCAGGCGCTGAGGCGCCGCGGGCCGCGCGCGATGCCGACGGCACCGGTGCGGGACACCTCGGCAAGCCCCAGCGGGCGCATGAGCGCGACATAGGCGTCGATCTTGTCGGCGCTGCCGGTCATCTCGAAGACGAGGCTCTCTGTGGTGGCGTCCACCACGCGGGCGCGAAAGGCATCCGCGAGGCGAAGGGCCTCCATGCGGTTCTCGCCGCGGCCGATCACCTTGATCAGCGCGAGCTCCCGCGTGAGGTGCGGGCCCTCCAGCGACAGGTCGGCGACCTTGTGCACGGGCACGAGGCGGTCGAGCTGGGCCTTGATCTGCTCGATGATCATGTCGCTGCCGGATGTGACGACGGTGATGCGGGAGAGGCGCCGCTCCTCGTCCACCGGGGCGACGGTCAGGCTCTCGATGTTGTAGCCGCGGCCGGAGAAGAGGCCGACGACGCGGGCCAGGATGCCGGCCTCGTTCTCGACCAGCACGGCGATGGTCGCCGTGCGCTGCATGCTGTCGGACATGGGACGGTCCTCAGACCAGGACCTTCCCCTCGTCGGTGACGCCCGCGACACCCCCCTGCTGGCCCGGGCCGAGGATCATCTCGTTATGGGCGGCGCCGGAGGGGATCATGGGGAAGCAGTTCTCTTTCTGGTCGACGGCGATGTCAGCGATGACGGGGCCGGGGTGTGCGATCATCTCGCGGATCACGTCATCGAGCTGGGACGCGTCGGTGGCGCGCAGGCCGCGGGCGTGGAAGCTTTCGGCCAGCTTCACGAAGTCGGGGAGCGCGTCCGAGTAGGATTCGGAGTAGCGGCCGCCGTGCAGGAGTTCCTGCCACTGGCGCACCATGCCCATGTACTCGTTGTTCAGGATGAAGACCTTCACGGGCAGGCGGTACTGCGCGAGCGTGCCCATCTCCTGGATGTTCATCAGGATCGACGCCTCGCCGGCAATGTCGATCACCAGCGCGTCGGGATGCGCGATCTGGACGCCGGAGGCGGCGGGCAGGCCGTAGCCCATGGTGCCGAGGCCGCCGGAGGTCATCCAGTGGTTCGGCTTCTCGAACTTGAAGTACTGGGCGGCCCACATCTGGTGCTGGCCGACCTCGGTCGTGATGAAGGTCTCGCGGCCCAGTTCCTGGGTGATCTCGTAGAGGCGGCGGACGGCGTGCTGGGGCTTGATGATATTGCCCTTCTGCTCGTAGCGCAGGCAGTCCCGCGCGCGCCAGCCATCGATCTGGCGCCACCAGGCGGCGACGGCCTCGCGGTCCTGCTCGCCGGGCACCTCGTCCCACGCCGCCAGGATGGCGCGCAGGACCTCGCCGGCGTCGCCGACGATCGGCACGTCCACCTTGACGTTCTTGTTGATGTTCGACGGATCGATGTCGGCGTGAATCTTCTTCGATCCGGGGGAGAAGGCGTTCAGCCGGCCGGTCACACGGTCGTCGAAGCGGGCGCCGATGTTGAACATGACGTCGCAGCCATGCATCGCGAGGTTCGCCTCGACGGTGCCGTGCATGCCGAGCATCCCGAGGAAGCGCGGGTCGCTGGCGGGGAAGACGCCGAGGCCCATCAGCGTGTTCGTGCACGGCAGGTTGGCGCGGCGGACGAGCTCCGTCAGGAGCGTGCTCGCCTCCGGGCCGGCGTTGATGACGCCGCCGCCGGCATAGACGATCGGGCGGCGGGCGCCCTTGAGCAGCGCGACCGCCTTGCGGATCTGGCCGGCGTCGGGGCGGGTCGTCGGTCGGTAGGAGCGGTGCTCCTCCTTCGGGGCCTCCGTGTATGGGCCGCGCGCCAGGAGAATGTCCTTCGGCAGGTCGATCACCACCGGGCCGGGGCGGCCGGAGCGGGCGACGTAGAAGGCATCGTGCACGACCCGGGAAAGGTCGCCGATCTTCTTCACGAGGTAGTTGTGCTTCGTGGCCGGGCGGGTGATGCCCGTCGTGTCGGCTTCCTGGAAGGCATCATTGCCGATCAGGTGCGTGGGGACCTGCCCCGTCAGGCAGACGACGGGGATGGAATCCATCAGCGCGTCCACGAGGCCCGTCACGGCGTTGGTGGCGCCGGGGCCGGAGGTGACGAGCACGCAGCCCACCTTGCCGGTGGAGCGGGCGTAGCCCTCGGCGGCGTGGACGGCGGCCTGCTCGTGGCGGACGAGGATGTGGCGGATGGCGTTCTGCTGGAACAGCGCGTCGTAGATCGGCAGGACAGCGCCGCCGGGGTAGCCGAAGATGACCTCTACGCCCTGCTCCTTCAGCGCGCGCAGGACGAGCTCGGCGCCGGTCATCAGGTCGGCATCGGTCGTGGCGGCGGGGGTGGCGGACATGGTGCTGTCGGTTCCTCGTGAACGCGGGCGGCCGATCTAGGGGCCACGCTGCGGCGCGTCAATGCGGGAAATTCAGAATAGATAAGATTTCGCGCAGATGACTTTCCGAAAATTGCGTCAGATCTGCGATGCGCGCATTGATCCTATGCGTTGCGGTCGGGGCCGCCAGATTGTGGTGGCGGAACCAGGTGGCCTGGCGCTTGGTGTACTGGCCCATCGCCAGGGTGGCGCGGCGGCCAGCCTCGGCCAGGGTAATGTGCCCGGCGAGAACGGCGGAGAGCTCGGGCACGCCGTGGGCCCGCATGGCGGGGAGCGATGGATCGAGCCCTTGAGTGAGTAGGGCGCGGACCTCCTCGATGGCACCGGCGTGGAGCATGGCGTCCCAGCGACTGGTGATGGCGGCACGGAGGGCGTCCCGCGGCGGGTCCAGGAGAATGGCGCGGAACGCATACGGCGCCGGACCGGTCGTCGGCGCGTCGGCCTTCCAGGCCGCGAGGCCACGGCCGGTGCCGCGCCAGACCTCCCAGGCGCGGGCGAGGCGCTGCCGGTCGGAGGGGCGGAGTGTCCGGGCGGTGTCGGGGTCGGCCTGGGTCAGCCGGGCGTGGAGGGCGGCGGAACCTTCCTCCGCGAGCAGGGCGCGGGCTTCCGTGCGGGCGGTCTCGGAGATGGGCGGAAGTTCCGAAAGGCCGGTGGTCAGGGCATTGAAATATAGGCCGGTCCCGCCGCAGAGGATCGGCAGGCGGCCCTGTGCGGTGGCCCGGGCCATCTCGGCGAGCGCCGCGTCGCGCCACCAGGCGACGGAGGCGGCCTCCGCGGCGGGGCGGACGCCGTAGAGGGCGTGGGGGGCGAGGGCTTCCTCCTCCGGCGACGGGCGGGCGGTGAGGATGCGGAGCTCGCGATAAACCTGCATGGAGTCGGCGTTGATCACCACGCCGTTCGCGGCGCGCGCGAGGGCAACCGCGAGGGCGGACTTGCCGGAGGCGGTCGGGCCGGCGATCAGCAGGGCGGGCGGTTGATCGGTCATGCGTCCCCGGGCATGAGGCGCGGCCATGTCGCATGTCCTCACCCTCATCGCACCCCCCGGCGCCCTGTCGCGCAACATCGCCGCGGAGGTGAGGGACGCGCTGGCAGCGCTTGGCGCCCATGTCGATGCGGCAGATTGGCTAGCTCCGAACGAGGCGGCAGACCTGCCCTTCTCGGGCCTCGATCCGGACCAGGCGACGGCGGTGGCGCGGGCGGCGCTGCAGGCCCAGCCGGTGGACGCGATCGCGCAGGGGCCGGAGGGGCGGCGCAAGGCGCTGCTGATCGCGGACATGGACAGCACCATCGTGACGTCCGAGACGCTGGACGAGCTGGCCGCCTATGCCGGGCTGAAGGAACGGGTGGCGGAGATCACCCGGCGCAGCATGAACGGCGAACTCGACTTCGCCGCCGCGCTGCGGGAGCGCGTGGGAATGCTGAAGGGGCTCTCGCTTGAGGCGCTCGAGGGGACCTGGAAGCGCACGGAGCTGATGCCGGGCGCGCGGGCGCTGGTGCGGACGATGGCGGCGAACGGGGCATACTGCGCGCTCGCGTCCGGGGGGTTCACCTTCTTCACGGGGCGGGTGGCGGAACTGTGCGGGTTCCACAGCCACCACTCCAACGTCCTGCTGGACGACGGGGCGGCCCTGACGGGGTCCGTGGAGGAACCCGTCTTCGACCGGGATTCCAAGCTGGCCACGTTGAAGTCCCTGGCGGCGTCGAACGGCCTGCCCCTGTCCGCGACCATGGCCGTCGGGGACGGGGCGAATGACCTGGCGATGATCGGGGCGGCGGGCCTGGGCGTGGCCTACCGCGCAAAGCCGGTGGTGGCGAATGCGGCACGGGCGCGGGTGGATCACGCGGACCTGCGGGCGCTGCTCTATGCCCAGGGCTACCGCGCGGCGGAGATCGCCTCCGACTCCTGACGGATCCCGAAGGCGTCCCGGAAGCCGAGGCGGCCGGCGGGCGTGACGCGGAGAGCGCGGGAGCCCTCCACCCGGCGCACCCAGCCGAGGTTCAGGCAGTGGTCGCACAGCGCGGCGCCGAGCCGGCCGGCGAGGTGCGGGCGACGCTCGCTCCAGTCGAGGCAGGGGCGGCAGACCGGGCGGGTGCCGGAGGTCGGGATGACGACGCCGAGGCTGGCGAGGAAATCCGCGCCGGACGGAGTCAGGGTTCCGCCGTCCGGGGAGAGGGCGAGGTGGCCGCCGGCCACGAGGGCGTCGGCGAGACCGACGGCGATCCGCCCGGCCAGGTGGTCGTAGCAGGTTCGGGCCTCCCGCATCGCGGCGTCGCGCGGGCCGGTGACGAGGGGCCGGCGGGCGGCGGTCCGCTCGGCGGACAGGGCCATGAGGCCCTCCAGCACGCGCGCGACCTCGGGCGAGGCGAGGCGGTGGTAGCGGTGCCGGCCCTGGCGCTCGACCGCGAGGAGGCCGGCGGAGGTCAGGGTCGCGAGGTGGCCACTCGCGGTGCTCCGGGCCACGCCGGCCGCCTCGGACAACTCGCCCGCGGTCAGGGCGCGGCCGTCCATCAGGGCGGCCAGCATGTTCAGCCGTGCCGGATCGCCCAGCGCCGCTGCCGTTTCCGCCAGGGCCGCGATGCCGGTCATGGTGCCCTCCCCTTGCCTGTCATCGCGAAGATGGGGCGCCCGGCTCGCCCGACGCTTCGGTCCGGGCCGTACCATCCCGCGGGACGTGGCGGCCAGGGTGCGGCGGGATTTCGGGAATGCCGCCTTGGATACGACCAGATTTCTTGTCTCCGCGATGACGTTCCTGCTCGCCGGGTTCGTGAAGGGGGTCATCGGGGTGGGGATGCCCACCGTTTCCATGGGTATTCTCGGTTCCCTGATGCCGCCTGCCCAGGCAGCGGCGCTGCTGGTCGTGCCGTCGTTCGTGACGAATGTCTGGCAGATGGTCGGGGTACCCAGCCTCGGCGCCTTGGCACGGCGGCTTCTGCCGCTGCTGCTGAGCGTGTTCGTCGGAACCTGGCTCGGCAGCGGGTGGCTGACGGGAGCGGGGACGGGCATGGCCATGGCCGCGCTCGGGGCCGCGCTGGTCGCCTATGCCGGATTCGGGCTGGCGGCGGTGACCCTGCCGCGGGTTCCCGCCCGGCACGAATGGTGGCTCGGGGCTACCACCGGGGCGGCCACGGGCCTGATCACGGCGGCGACCGACGTTTTCGTGATCCCTGCCGTTCCGTATCTCGGGACGCTCGGCCTGTCGCGGGATGCTCTGGTGGGGGCGATGGGCATGTCCTTTCTCGCTTCCACGGTCGCCCTGGCCACCGTGCTCGGGGCCGAGGGGGCCATGGCGGGCGGGATCGCCTGGGGATCGGCTCTGGCCCTCCTGCCGGCGCTCGTGGGCATGGGGCTGGGGAACGCGGTGCGCCGGCGCGTGCGGCCGGAGACGTTCCGGCGCTGGTTCTTCCTCGCCCTGCTGGTGCTCGGCGGGCAGCTGCTGTGGCGGGGCGTCGCGGGTCCGTGACCCCCGGGCGTCCGGCGATGGCAAAGCGTAACGGGGCATGGGCCTGGGCGCGCGGGGCTCTACAATAGGACGGTGCACCCTCTCGAATCCGAACGCCCCGCGACGGGTCTCCCCCGCCGCGCGATGGGCGCGCTGCTCCTGGGCGGCGCGCTGCCGATCGGCTGCGGCCCCCGTCCCGAACCCACGTCTTCCGGCCTGACCGCGCCCGGACGATTCCGGGAGGGGACCGATGCGCCCGCCCGCTGGCCCGACCCCGACTGGTGGCGCGGCTTCAATGCGCCGGAGCTGGACCGGCTGATGGCGCGGGCAGCGGCGCAGAACCTGGACCTGGCCGCAGCCGCGGCGCGGGTGCGGCAGGCGGATGCCAATCTCCGGATCACCGGCGCGTCGCTCTTCCCGAGCATCACCACCGGTGGGGACGCGGGACGAAGCCGGCCGGCCGGGGCGAACGGCGTGCGCGGCCAGGGGCGGAACTCCTTCCAGATTTCGCTCGGCGCCAGCTACGAGGTGGATTTCTGGGGACGCAACCGCAACGCCACGGAGGCGGCGCGGCAGAGCCTGCGGGCCCGGGAATTCGACCTCGGGACGGTGTTGCTGACGACCGAGGCGTCCGTCGCCAACACCTATTTCACTATCCTTGAGGCGCAGGAGGAGCTGCGGGTGCAGGAGGCGAACCTCCGCGCCGCGCGGCAAATCCTGACGGTCATCCGCTCCCAGGTGACGGGGGGCACGGCGACCGGCCTGGACCTGGCGCAGCAGGAGACGGTGGTGGCGCAGCAGGAGGCGGCGGTGCCGCCTTTGCGCCAGACCGTCGCGCAGAACATCGCGGCGCTGGCGACGCTGGTGGGGGTGCCGCCGGTGGATCTGGAGATCGCGGGACAGGGGCTGGAGCGGATCCGGGTGCCGGACGTGTCCCCGGGCCTTCCCTCCGAGTTGCTCGCGCGGCGGCCGGACGTGCTGTCCGCCGAGGCCGATCTGGCGGGGGCGAACGCGAACATCGCGGCGGCGCGGGCGGCGCTGCTGCCCTCAATCACGCTCTCGGCCCAGGGCGGGTACCAGGCGGCGCTGCTGGGGACGCTGCTGCGGCCGGAAGCGCTGTTCTACTCGATCGCGGCATCTCTGGTGCAGACCGTGTTCGACGGCGGGGAGTTGCGCGGGCGCGTCGCCCTGTCCCGCGCGCAGGCGGAGGAGCTTCTGGCGAATTACCGGCTGGCGATCCTGACCGCCTTCGAGGAGGTGGATTCCGCGCTGGCCGGGCTGCGGGAGACGACGGACCAGGACCGGCTGCTGCGAGAGGCCGCCTCGCGCGCGGAGAGGGCCTATTCCATCGCGGAAGGGCAGCTCCGCGGGGGCGTGATCAACCTGATCACCCTGCTCAATGTGCAACAGACGCTCTTCACCGCGCGGCGGAACGTGACCCGGGGCCAGCTGCAGCGTTTGCAGGCAGCGGTCGGGCTCTTCCGGGCGCTGGGCGGCGGTTGGGGGCCGGGTGTCCCCGTCGCCCGGGCGGAGGGCAGCCGATGAGACGCGCGTTCCGATGGCTGCTGATCCTGGTCGTGCTGGCCGGCGCCGGCTACGGCGGCTGGTGGTGGTGGGAGCAGCGGCAGGCGTCGCAGACGCAGGCGAATGCCGAGCGGACCGGCGGCGCGCCCGGTGGCGGACAGGCAGGCGGCGGGGGTGGCCGCGGCCGGCGCGGTCCGGGCGGGGCCGGGGGCGTCCGCATTCCCGTGACGGTTGCCGAGGCCGCGCGGCGCGAGGTCGCGCTGACGGTGGACGCGCTGGGCACGGTGCAGCCGCTGGAGAGCGTGGTGGTCCGCACGCAACTCGACGGGCAGTTGACCGAGGTGCTGTTCCGGGAGGGGCAGGAGGTCGAGAAGGGCCAGATCCTCGCGCGGGTGGATGACCGGACCGTGGCCGCGGCGCTCGCCCAGGCGGAGGCCAAGCGGGCGCTGGACGTGGCGCAGCTGAACAACGCGCGCGTGGACCTGCGGCGCTACGAGGGGCTCGTGCGGGCAAGCGGCGCGACGCAGCAGCAGCTCGACACCCAGCGGGCGACGGTGGCGCAGTTCGAGGCGCAGGTGCGGCAGGACGAGGCGGCGATCGAGCAGGCGCGGACGCAGGTGTCCTTCGCCACGATCCGGGCGCCGCTGGCGGGCCGGGTGGGTATCCGGCAGGTCGATCCCGGGAACATCGTTCGGGGATCGGACACGAACGGCATCGTGACGGTGACGCAGATGGCGCCGATCGGCGTCACCTTCACCCTGCCCCAGCAGGAGCTGCCGCGGCTGATGCGGGCGCTGGCCCAAGGACCGGTGCCGATCGAGACACTGCCGGGACCGGGCGGAAACATGCCGGTGCTGCGCGGCACGGTGCTGACGGTGGACAATGCGGTGGACGCGACCACCGGCACAATCCGGGCGAAGGCGACCTTCCCGAACGAGGACCGCGCGCTCTGGCCCGGCGCCTTCGTCAACCTGCGCCTGCGGATCGAGGTGGTGCCCGACGCGACGGTGATCCCGCTGGTGTCCGTCCAGCGCGGGCCGGAGGGGCCCTTCACCTTCGTGCTGAAGGAGGACCAGACGGTCGAGCAGCGGAACGTGACGGTCGGGCCGATGACGCAGACCGATGCCGTGATCCGCCAGGGCATCCGGCCGGGTGAGCGCGTCGTGACCTCCGGCGGGTTGCGGCTGAGCAACAACACGGCGGTGGCGGTGGCGGACGAGAACCGGCAGGCCCCGCCCGGTGGGACGGACCAGCCCCAGCAACGACGGCGGCGGCAGGCGCAGAACGAGACGCCGAGGGCGCGGGAGTGAACATCTCCGCCCCCTTCATCGCGCGGCCGGTGGCGACGACGCTGCTGTCCATCGCGGTGCTGCTGCTGGGGATCTGGGGCTATCTGCGGCTGCCGGTTTCGTCCCTTCCGGAGGTCGATTTCCCGACGATCGAGGTGACAACGCAGCTTCCCGGCGCGTCGCCCGACACGGTGGCGGTGCTGGTGACGGCGCCGCTGGAGCGGCAGCTCGGGCAGATCGCGGGGCTGGCGGTCATGACCTCCACCTCCGGGCCGGGGACGAGCCGCATCGCGCTGCAGTTCCGGCTGGACAAGGACCTCGACGACGCGGCGCAGGACGTGCAATCGGCGCTGGACGCGGCCCGGGGAACGCTGCCCTCCACCCTGCCCTACCCGCCCGTCTACTCGAAGGTGAACCCGGCGGATCCGGCGATCATCATCCTGTCACTCACCTCGGACACGTTGCCGATCGCGCGGCTGTCCGACGTGGCGGACACGATCCTGGCGCAGAAGCTGGCGCAGTCCACGGGCGTGGGCCGGGTGACGATCCAGGGGAACATGCGGCCGGCGGTGCGTCTGCGCGTGGACCCGGCGCGGCTGGCGGCCTACGGCATCTCCATGGCGGATGTGCGGACCGCCATCGCGGGGGCGAACGCGAACACGCCGAAGGGGTCGCTGGACGGGGCGCGGCAGGCCAGCACCATCATGGCGAACGACCAGATCGGCACGCCCGCGGACTTCGCCGAGACGATCATCGCCTGGCGGCAGAACGCGCCGGTGCGGCTGCGGGACCTGGGCGAGGCGGTGGAGGGGCTGGAGAACGACCGCAACGGTGCCTGGCATGACGGCCGGCCGGCCGTGATCGTGGAGGTGCAGCGCCAGCCCGGCGCCAACATCGTCGATACGGTGGCCCGTATCCGCCAGCAGCTTCCCGACCTGACGCGCGGCCTGCCGGCCGGGGTGCGGATGGAGGTGGTGGCGGACCGGACGGAGACCATCCGGGCCTCCGTCTTCGAGGTGCAGATGACGCTGGTGCTGTCCACGGTGCTCGTCGTGGCGGTGATCTGGCTGTTCCTGCACTCCGGGCGGGCGACGATCGTGCCGGCGGTCTCGCTGCCCCTGTCACTGATCGGCACCTTCGCGGTCATGTCCTGGATGGGCTACTCGCTGGACAACCTGTCCCTGATGGCGCTGGTGATCGCGACGGGCTTCGTCGTGGACGACGCGATCGTCATGATCGAGAACATCGTGCGCCTGATGGAGGAGGGCATGAAGCCCCTCCAGGCCGCGTATGAGGGCGCGCGGACCATCGCCTTCACCATCGTGTCCCTGACGGTGTCGCTGATCGCGGTGTTCATCCCGCTCCTGTTCATGGAGGGGGTGGTGGGCCGGCTGTTCCGGCAGTTCGCGGAGACGCTGACCTTCACCGTGCTGGTGTCCATGGTGGTGTCGCTGACGCTCACGCCGATGATGTGCGCCCTGCTGCTGCGGTCCACCCATGACAGGAAGGGTTGGGTCGCACGGTCCTGGGACCGGCTCTTCGGGGTGTTGGTGGCGGGGTACAAGGTTGCGCTGCTCGCCTCCATGCGAGTGCGGTGGCTGACGCTGCTGATCACGCTCGGGACGGTGGCGGTGACGGGATGGCTCTACCTCGTCATGCCGAAGGGCTTCCTGCCGCCGCAGGACACCGGGCTGATCCAGATCACGACGGAGGCGCCGCAGGACGTGTCCTTCGCCCGCATGTCCGCGCTGCAGCGGCAGGTGGCGGAGGTGGTCCGCGCCGATCCGGCGGTGGAGGCGGTGACCTCCGTGGTGGGGGCCGGCACGGTGAACGCCACGCTGAACACCGGGCGCGTGACGGCGGTGCTGCGGGACCGCGACGCGCGGTCCGACACGGCCCAGGCGATCGCCGCGCGGCTGGCGCCGAGGCTGGCGGAGATCGCGGGCATCGTCAGCACGCTGCAGCCGGTGCAGGACATCCAGATCGGGGCGCGCGCCAGCCCGACCCAGTTCCAGTACACGCTGGTGGACGCCGACGCCGCGGAGCTGAACGCCTGGGCGCCGCGGGTGCAGCAGGCGCTGGCGGCGCTGCCGGAGTTGCGGGACCTCTCGACCGACCAGCGGCAGGAGGGACTGACCATCTCCGTGCAGGTGGACCGCCCCCGCGCCGGTCGGCTGGGCGTGACCATGCAGGCGGTGGATGACGCGCTGTACGACGCCTTCGGCCAGCGGCAGATCAGCACGATCTACGCCGCCAACAACCAGTACCGGGTGATCCTGGAGGCCTCGACGGACTTCCTGGCGGATCCAACGCGGCTCGGGCTGCTGCGAGTGGTCGGCAGCTCGGACGGGACGGCGACGCTCGTGCCGCTGTCCGAGATTGCCAGCATCACGCGGGTGAACGGGCCCCTGCTGGTGAACCGGGAGAACCAGTTCCCGGCGGTGACCTTCAACTTCAACCTCGCGGAGGGCGTGTCCCTGGACCGCGCGGTGGCGGCGGTGGGCGCGGCGCAGCAGCGGATCGGGGTGCCGGGCACCATCACCGGGCGGTATGCCGGGGACGCGGCGGAGTTCAACGCGTCACTCCAGAGCCAGCCCTGGCTGATCCTGGCGGCGGTGATCGTGATCTACATCACGCTCGGGGTACTCTACGAGAGCGTGGTCCATCCGCTGACCATTCTCTCGACCCTCCCCTCCGCGGGCATCGGGGCGTTGCTGGCGCTCCGGCTCTTCGACCTCGATCTGACGGTCGTCGGGATCATCGGCATCCTGCTGCTGATGGGGATCGTGAAGAAGAACGCGATCATGATGATCGACTTCGCGCTGGAGGCGCAGCGCGAGCGCGGCATGTCCCCGGAGCACGCCATCGTGGAGGCGGCGCTGCTCCGCTTCCGGCCGATCACGATGACGACGCTGGCGGCGCTGCTGGGCGCCCTGCCCCTCGTCTTCGGGCACGGGGCGGGGTCTGAGCTCCGGTTGCCGCTGGGCGTGTCCATCGTCGGCGGTCTGATCCTGAGCCAGTTCGTGACGCTGTTCACGACGCCGGCGGTCTACCTCTTCCTGGAGCGGATCCGGCTCTACTTCGCGGGGCCGGAGACGGCGCCGGCGGAATGAGCATCGTCCCGTGAGCATCTCCGGCCCGTTCATCGCGCGACCGATCGCTACCTCGCTCCTCGCGATCGGGTTGGCGCTGGTGGGGCTTGTGGCGCTGCTACGGCTGCCCGTCGCCTCCATGCCGCGGGTGGACATCCCGACCATCGTCGTCTCGACCAGCCAGCCCGGGGCGGCGCCGGAGACGATGGCGAGCACGGTGGCGGCGCCCCTGGAGCGGCGGATCGGTACCATTCCGGGGGTGACGGAGATGACCTCCTTCTCCTCGCTCGGCTCATCCACCATCGTCATCCAGTTCGACCTGTCCCGCACGCAGCGGAGCGTCGCGCGGGACGTGCAGGCGGCCGTGAACGCAGCCCGGCCGGACCTGCCTTCCGGCCTGCCGAACCCGCCGAACATCCGCAAGATCAACCCTGCGGACGCGCCGGTCATGATCTTGGCCATGATGTCGGACACCATGTCCGGGCCGGACGTGTACGACGCGGCCGATACCATCGTGGCGCAGCGGCTGGCCCAGGTGGCGGGCGTCGCGCAGGTGCAGGTGAGCGGCGGCGACCAGCCGGCGGTGCGGGTGGCGGTCGACCCGGCGGCCGCGGCGGCGGCACAGCTCTCGATGGACCAGATCCGGCTGGCCATCACGCGCTCCAACGTGACCCAGCCGCTCGGCATGATCGAGGGGCCGGACCAGGCGGGGATCATCCGGGTGAACGACCGGATGAACCGCGCCGCCGGCTATGCCGGGATCGTGGTGAAGAGCACCGAGGCCGGCATCGTTCGCCTGGGCGACATCGCGGAGGTGACGGACGCCACGCGCAGTCGGCGGCAGGCCGGCCTGTTCAACGGCCGCCCAGCGATCCTGCTGACCGTCTTCAAGCAGCAGGACGCGAATGTGCTGGAGGTGGTGGACGGCATCCGCGCGGCGCTGCCGCTCGTCTCCTCCTGGGTGCCTTCCGGCGTGCGGGTGCAGGTCGTGTCGGACCGCTCCGCGACGATCCGGGCCAGCGTGCACGAGGTGCAGTTCACGCTGATGGTCAGCATCGCGCTCGTCGTGATGGTGGTGGCGCTGTTCCTGCGCCGGCTGGCGCCGATCCTCGCCTCGGCGGCGGCGGTGCCGCTGTCACTGCTCGGCACGCTCGCGGCGATGTGGTGGCTGGGATACTCGCTCAACAACCTCTCCCTGATGGCGCTGACGATCTCGGTGGGGTTCGTCGTGGACGACGCCATCGTCATGATCGAGAACATGGCGCGGCACCGGGAGCGCGGGCTTTCCCCCTTGAAAGCGGCCTTCGAGGGCGCGCGGGAGATCGGCTTCACCGTCCTGTCCATCACCATCTCCCTGATCGCGGTGTTCATCCCGCTGCTGGCCATGGGCGGGGTGGTCGGGCGGATCTTCCGGGAGTTCTCGGTCACGCTGGCGGTGGCGGTCGCCATCTCCGGCGTCGTCTCGCTGACGCTCACGCCGATGATGGCGGCCTGGATCGGGCGGGGGCGGGAGCCCAGGCCACCGGGACGGCTGGCGCGGTGGTTCGAGGCGGGGATGGATTCGACGATCCGCGGCTATCTCCGCACCCTGGCGGTGGCGCTGCGCTGGCGGCGGACGATGCTGCTGCTCACCCTCGGGCTCGTCGGGTTGACGGTGTGGCTCTACGTCGTGGTGCCGAAGGGGTTCCTGCCGTCCCAGGACACGGGAATGGTGGCGGGCAGCACGCAGGCGGCGCCGGACACCTCCTTCGCCACCATGTCGCGGTTACAGCAGGAGGTCGTTCGGATCGTCGCGGCCGATCCGGCGGTGGCGAGCGTCGGCGCCTCGGTCGGCAGCGGCGGCGGACAGGGGGCGGCGAACCGGGGGCAGCTCTGGATCGCCCTCAAGCCACGGGAGGAGCGCGACGTCTCGGCGTCCGGGCTCATCGACCGCCTTCGGCGACCGTTGAATCAAATTCCGGGTGCGGCGGTCTTCCTGCGGCCGATGGAGGACGTGTTCATCGGCGGACGCTCCGGCGGCGGGCGCTTCACCTATGTGCTGCTGGCGAACGACCTGGACGAGATGCGCCAGTGGTCGCAGACGATGACGGACGCGCTGCGGAACGTACCGGGGATCAACGACGTGTCATCCGACCAGGACCGGTCGGGACTGGTAACGCGGGTGGTGGTGGACCGCGCGGCGGCGGCGCGGCTGGGTGTGGACATCACCGAGGTGAACGCGACGCTGAACAACGCCTTCTCCCAGCGGCAGGTCTCGACGATCTACGG
This sequence comes from Muricoccus radiodurans, assembly GCF_050154705.1. GTDB lineage: Bacteria > Pseudomonadota > Alphaproteobacteria > Acetobacterales > Acetobacteraceae > Roseomonas > Roseomonas radiodurans. The sequence continues at coordinate 1,270,702 of NZ_CP189561.1, forward strand.
GGCGCGGAACCAGTACCGGGTGGTGCTGGAGATCTCGCCGGAGTTGCAGACGGGACCGCCTGATCTGTCGCGCATCTTCCTGCCGGGCGCGGGGCCGACGCAGGTTCCGCTCTCGGCCGTCGCGCGGGTGGAGGCCACGGCGGCCCCGCTCTCCGTCACGCACCAGGGCGGGTCGCCGGCCGCGGCCATCTCCTTCAATCTGGCCGAGGGGATGCAGCTCAACGAGGCGCGGGAGCTGATCCAGGATGTTGAGCGTGAGGTCGGGCTGCCGCCCTCGATCCGTCCGACCTTCGGCGGGAACGCGGCCGCGGCGAGGGACTTCACGCGTGACATGCCGCTCCTGATCCTCGGTGCCTTCATCGCGATCTACGTCGTGCTGGGCGTTCTGTACGAGAGCTACATCCACCCGCTGACGATCATTTCCACCCTGCCCACGGCGGGGCTGGGCGGGCTGCTCGCGATGCTCGTGACGAACACGCCGCTCTCCATCATCGCGCTGATCGGGCTGATCCTGCTGCTGGGCATCGTGAAGAAGAACGCCATCATGATGGTGGACTTCGCGCTCGACCACGAGCGGACGGAGGGCGGATCGAGCGAGGAGTCGATCCTTGCGGCGTGCCGGGAACGGTTCCGGCCGATCCTGATGACGACGCTGGCGGCGCTGTTCGGCGCAATCCCACTCGCGATCGGCAGCGGGACGGGGGCGGAGCTGCGGGCGCCGCTCGGAATCACGATCATCGGCGGGCTGATCGTGTCACAGCTCCTCACCCTCTACACGACGCCGGTGATCTACCTGGCGCTCGACCGGCTGCGCTGGCGCGATACGCCGGCCGCCGTGCCCGTCCCCGCGGAATAGGAGCGGTCAAGTGCGGGCGAACCGCTCCGCCGCTTCGCGCAGCAGCGTGAAGGAGGCCGCGAGGAGGACGATGTCCTTGACGAGGAAGGCTCCGGCTCCGCCGAGGGCCGGCGGGCCGACGCTCCCCTCGAAGACCCCGGGCGTGGTCAGCAGCAGCGAGCTGGTCACGGCGAAGGTGGCGCAGGAGAGCAGCGCGCCGGCCAGTCCGGCGCGCGCGGACGCGGAGCCGGCGGCCAGCAGCAGTCCCGTTGCCGTCTCCGCGATGCCGAGGGCGTAGGACGCGCCGCGGATGCCGAAGGCACCGTGCAGCCAGGAGAGGAGCGGGCTGTTTGCGATCAGGGGCACGAGGGCGCGGGCCTCGTACTCGAACCACTTGGTGAAGCCGAAGCCGAGGAAGATGCCGACGAGGCTCCACCGGATCAGGTGGAGGTCGAGGCGGGACTGGATGAAGGTGGCGGGCAGCGCGGGCATGGGCGGGTCCTCTCCCGCCCAATTCGCGCCACCCGGCGCGGAGGATACGGCCCCTCAGCCGCCCGTGCGCTCGAGATTGTCCGGGTCGAGGCCGAGGGCCTGCGCCGTGCTGATGTTCAGCTGGCCTGTCACCTGAAGGCCTCGCGCCTGCTGCAGCCGCAGGATCGCGCCCTGGGTGGCCGGCCCCCAGACGCCGTCCACGAAGCCGCCATAGAGGCCGAGGCCGCGCAGACGCCACTGGATGTTGCGGATCGCGGCCGCGCTGAGAGTCGTCACGGCGGGTGTGACCGGGCTCGGGGCTGACGGCAGCGCCGTGGACGGCGTCGAGAGGCTGACCGGCGGAAGCGGCGGCATGCTCGGGATCGCGGCGGAGGTGGGCCCCGGTACGCCGAGCAGGTCCTGCGGGTTCAGTCGCAGCGTCGCGGCCGTGGCCGGGTTGATCTGGCCGGTCGTCTGAAGGCCGCTGCGCTGCTGGAAGCGCTCCAGAGCCTGCTGGCTGTCCGCGCTCCAGACTCCGTCGGCGCTGCCCGTGTAGTCGCCCGTGCTGCGCAGGCGCTCCTGCACCACGGCGATGGCGGACGGGGTGAGGACGTGAGTGTAGGTAAGGTTCGGGCCCGGCTGGGCCGCGGCGGGGAATGCGAGGCCGGCGATCGCCAGGCCAGCCAGCAGGGCAGCGCGCGAGATCATCATAGAGGGCCTTCTCCGTGTCCGGCAGATCAGGACGGCCTGATGTCGCCGGCTTGCGGCCGAAGCATGGCCATCCCTGGGCGGGGTGGGGGCGCCGCGGCCGCGTCGTTCAGCGACGGGGCACTTCCAGGTTGTTGGGGTCGAGGCCGAGGGCCTGGGCAGTGGCCGGCGTGATCTGGCCGTTCACCTGCAGGCCCCTGCCCTGCTGGAACCGCTCGATGGCGGCCTGGGTGGAGGGACCCCAGATGCCGTCCACCCCTTCCCGGTAGAAGCCGAGGACCCGGAGCGATTCCTGAATGTTGCGGACGGCGACGATGCTGAGCGGCGCCTCGGGCGGCGGGGGCGCCGGGACGGGGACTGCCACAGCGGCGGGCGGGGCTGGCGGGGCGCCGAGCAGGTCGGCCGGGCTGACCCGCAGGGTCGCGGCGGTGGCGGGGTTGAGTTGGCCGGTGACCTGCAACCCGTTGCGCTGCTGGAAGCGCTCCAGCGCCTGCTGGCTGTCAGGACCCCAGATTCCGTCCACACGGCCGGTATAGGCGCCGGCGCCGCGCAGACGGTCCTGGACGATGGTGATCCCGGCCGTTCCCAAGGGTTGGACGAAGTTCAGGCCGGGCTCCGGCTGGGCGCGCGCCGGCGCGGCCAGGAGGGGAACGGCGGCAAGGGCGGCAAGAAGGGCGGCGCGGCCGGTCATCGGGCGGTCCTCCGGTTTCGAACCGTCAACTCGGGCGGGCGCCGGTGGTTTCGGCGTCAGCCCTTGTCTCGCATGACCCGGGCCTTGTCCCGCTTCCAGTCGCGCTCCGCGATCGCCTGGCGCTTGTCGGCCTTCGTCTTGCCTTCGGCCAGGCCGAGCGTGACCTTGGCCACGCCGCGCTCGTTGAAGTGAATGTCGAGCGGCACGAGGGTCGCGCCCTCCCGCGAGACGGCGCCGGCCAGGGCTTCCGCCTGTTTGCGGTGGAGCAGGAGCTTGCGGGGACGGCGCGGCTCGAACTTCGCGACGACGCTGCCGGCCTGCCATTCCGGGATGTAGAGGTTGAAGATCCACATCTCGCCGTCGCGCTCGCCGGCCCAGGCTTCCGCCAGGGTGGCGCGGCCGGCGCGGAGGGACTTCACCTCCGGGCCCACGAGCACGATGCCGGCCTCGACCGTCTCGTTGATCTTGTAATCGAAGCGGGCCTTGCGATTCTGGCTGGCGACGCCGTGGCTGATGAGGCCCTTCTTGCGGGGTTCGGCCATGGTCTCAGTTCAGCAGTCCCGCGCCGGTCAGGGCGGCGCGGACGCGGTCCTTGCTGGCAGCGGAGATGGGGGCCATGGGCAGGCGGCAATGGTCGCTCGCCTTGCCGAGGAGGGAGGCGGCATACTTCACCGGCCCGGGGGACGTCTCGCAGAACATCGCGTCGTGCACGGGGACGAGACGGTCCTGCACGGCCATCGCATCGGCCACGCGACCATCGGCCCAGGCATCATGCATGTCCCGGCAGAGGCGCGGGGCGATGTTGGCGGTGACGGAGATGCAGCCGACGCCGCCGGCCGCGAGGAAGGCGAGCGCGGTGTGGTCCTCGCCGCTCAACTGGCAGAAATCCGTGCCGCAGGCCGCGCGGGTATGCAGCGGGCGCGTCAGGTTCGCGGTCGCGTCCTTCACGCCGACGATGTTCGGGTGCTTCGCGAGCCGCGCCATCGTCTCCACGCTCATGTCGATCACGGAGCGCGGGGGGATGTTGTAGATGATGACCGGCAGGTCCACGGCGTCCGCGATGGCGGTGAAATGGAGGTAGAGCCCCTCCTGCGTCGGCTTGTTGTAGTAGGGCGTGACGACCAGCGCGGCGTCGGCCCCGGCGGCCTTCGCGTGGCGGGTCAGCTCGATCGCCTCGGAGGTGCTGTTCGAGCCGGTGCCGGCGATGACCGGCACCTTGCCCCCCGCGGCCTCGACGCAGAGCTCCACGACGCGGTGGTGCTCCGCGTGGGACAGGGTCGGGCTCTCGCCGGTGGTGCCGACGGGGATCAGGCCCTGCGTGCCCTCTTTCACCTGCCACGCGACGAAATCCTGGAACGCGCGCTCGTCGAGGGCGCCGTCCTGGGTCATGGGGGTGATGAGGGCGACGAGCGAACCCTTGAACATCGGGCGGTTCCTGTGGGCGGGGCGGGCTGATGTGGGGTGCGGATGCCCCGGGTGCCAGCACCGCCCCGCTTACGCGGTGGGCGGCGCCGGAACAAGGGCGGCGGGACAGGTCGCCAAGGCTGGGGTAGAACCAGCGCCCATGCGACGGCTTCCCCTCCCCGCCCTGGCGGGCCTGATCGTCCTCCTCGCGGCGCCGATCGCCGCGGCCCAGCCGGCCCGGGCGCAGCCCTGGGCCGGGGATGCCATGAAGCAGGCCGGGCGCGCGGCGCTCGGCTTCGCCAACGGGCAGCGCCACGCGGAGGCGGCGGCGGCGGCCGAGCGGGCCGATCCGCTGGTCCGGAAGATCGTGACCTGGCTGCGGTTGCAGGCGCGGGGCCAGGGGAGCTCGGCGGAGCTGGTGGCCTGGCTGGCCGCGAACCCTGACTGGCCGCTGCCCGAGACCATGGCCCGCCGGGCGGAGGAGGCGCTGGCCTCCGATCCGGACGACCAGCGGGTGCTGGCGCATTTCGCCCTCAACCCGGCGCGCACCCTGGACGGGGCGCAACGCCACGCGGACGCGCTGAACCGCGGCAATGCCGCATCCCAGGCGGCGACGGTCCTGCGGGCTGCCTGGGCCGGCGGGCTGGGGGATGCGGGGGCTGAGTCGGGCTTCGCCGAGCGCAACGCGGCCGTCCTGACGCCCGAGGACCGCTGGCGCCGCTTCGATCGCCTCTTCCTGGCGCGAGACATGGCCGGGGCGTCCCGCGCGGCGCCCTGGGTGGACCCGAGCCGGCGGGGGCTGGCGGATGCGCGGCTGGCGCTGGCCTCGGAGCAGGCATCGCCGGGGGCCGGCACCGACGACCTCGGGCTGTTGGCGGAGAGCGCGCGGCAGTTCCGGCGGCGGGAGCAGGACCGTGACGCGGCGGCGGCCTGGGCCCGCGCGACGCCCCTCCAGCGGGACCTTCCGGCCGAGGCGCAGCGGGCAATCTGGACGGAGCGGCAGATCCTTGTCCGGAAGCTGCTGCGCCAAGGCGAGGATCGGCTGGCCTACGAGGTGGCGGCCGGGCACGGCGCCACCGGCGGCGAGGCGCGGCAGGAGGCGGAGTTCCTGGCCGGCTGGATCGCGCTGCGGCGGCTGAACGAGCCCTCCACCGCGGCGCGGCACTTCGCCCTGGTGGGCGACAACGCCGCCAGCGTCATCACCCGCGCGCGCTCCGCCTATTGGCAGGGGCGCGCCGCCGGGGACGGCGCCCGGGCGAGGCAGCATTACGGCGAGGCGGCGCTGCTCGGCACCGCCTTCTACGGGCAACTCGGGGCGCTGGCGCTGGGAGAGGACACGGCGCGGCTCTCGGCGCGCATCCGCGCCATCGTGCCGCCCCAGCCCACCGCCGAGGCGACGCGGCTTTTCCTCGACCGGGAACTCGTGATGGCGGTGGTGGCGCTGAACGACCTCGGCGACAACCGGCGGGCGCGGATCTTCCTGCTGCGGATGGAGGACCTCTCGCCCGATCCGCAAGACCGGGTGCTGATCGCGCGCCTCGCGACGACCCTCGGGCGGCCGGACAACGCGGTTTGGGTGGCGCGGCGGGCTGGGGCGGATGGCGTGATGCTGCTGCCGGAGGGCTGGCCCACCCCCTACCCCACCCCGGCTTCGGTGCTGGAGCCGGCGATCGTCAACGCGATCTCCCGGCAGGAGAGCAACTTCGACCCTGAAGCCGTGTCGTCCGCGAATGCGCGGGGGCTGATGCAGCTGTTGCCCGCGACCGCGGCGATGGTCGCGCGGCGGGTCGGCGTGGCGCATCAGCCGGGCTGGCTGACCACCGACCCCATCCACAACATCCGTCTGGGCTCGCAGTACCTGGCGGACCAGATGACTCGCTTCGGCGGGAATGTCGCGCTCGCGGCGGCGGCCTACAACGCCGGGCCGAACCGGGTGCAGGAGTGGTTGTCCACCTATGGGCAGCCCGGAGAGGGGGGGGTGGACATGATCGACTGGATCGAGCTGATCCCCTTCACCGAGACGCGGAACTACGTGCAGCGGGTGGTGGAGAACATGATGGTCTATCGCGCGCGGGACGATGCGGCGGCGGGGCTGGACTATCCGCTGGCCCGCTGGATGACGGCGCGCTGAGCCGCCCGTGATCAGCGTGATGGAGCGCCGCGTCCCCGCTCGGGACGGGCTGATTCTGGCGGCGCTGGACTGGGCTGGCGATCCGTCCCGTACGCCGATCCTCTGCCTGACCGGCATCTGCCGGACGGCGCGGGACTACGAGGGGCTGGCGGAGCGTCATGCCGGGCGCCGCCGCGTCGTGGCGCTGGATTACATGGGCCATGGCGACAGCGCGCGCGCACCCGACGTGTCGCGCTACCGGCCGGAGCGGGCGCTGGCGGACATCCTGGACGCCTGCGCCGCGCTGCACCTCCCGCGTGCTGTGGTGGTCGGCACCTCCTTCGGCGGGCTGATGGCGATGTTCCTGTCGCTGGCGCGGCCGTCGATGCTGCGGGGCGTCGTGCTGAACGACATCGGGCCGCGGGTGGAATCAGACGGGCTGGATGTCGTGACCCGGTTCGCCGGGAACGATCCGGGCTTCGCCTCTCTCGATGACGCAGTGCCCTACATCCGGAGCGTCATGCCGCGGCTGCCGTTGCCGGACGAGGCGGCGTGGCTTCGCTTCGCGGACCTCACCTACCGCCGCGGGGAGGATGGTCGATTCCACCCGCGCTGGGACACGCGCATCGTCCAGGCGATGGAGGGAGACGGCGCCGGCGGCGACTTCGGGCCCGTCTTCCGCGGCCTGCGCCCGGTGCCGACGATGCTCGTCTGGGGGGAGAGGAGCGAGATCCTCTCCGCCGCGACCATGCGCGCCATGGTGCGGGACAAGCCGGATCTGGAGGTGGTCACCCTGCCCGGTGCGGGCCACGCGCCGACGCTGGGCGAACCCGCGGTGGCGGCGCGGATGGACGCCTTCCTCGGCGCGATCCCTTGACCCGGCTGGCCTGGCTGGTCGCGACCCTCGGCGGGGTCGGGCGGCTGCGGCCGGCACCGGGCACGGTGGGATCGGCCGTCGTGCTGCCGGCGGTCCTGCTCGGACCCTGGTGGTGCCTCGCCCTCGCGATCGCCTTCACCCTGGCCGGGCTCTGGGCGCTGTCGCGGCTCCCGGCGGCGCAGGACGATCCGGGCTGGGTGGTGGTGGACGAGGCGGCCGGGCAGTGCCTCGCCCTGGCCTGCCTCCCCGCAGGGGCGGGGGTTGTTTCGGTGCTGGCGGCTTTCGCGCTGTTCCGCGCGATGGATATCCTGAAGCCCGGACCGGTGGGCCGTGCCGACCGGATGGGAGGAGCGCTCGGCGTGATGCTCGACGACGTGCTGGCCGGGTTCTTTGCCGGGATCGTGCTGCTGGCGGCGCGTGCGGCCGGCTGGGCAGGGTGATCCGTGCTGAGCGATGAGGTCCTTGCCCAGGCGGCGGCGCTGCTGGACGCGCTCCGCGCCCGTCACCTGACGGTGGCCACGGCGGAATCCTGCACCGGCGGCCTCGTCGCCGCGGCGCTGACCGCTGTTCCCGGCTCGTCCGACTGCGTGTTGGGCGGATTCGTCACCTACGCGAACGCGACGAAGACGGCGGTCCTGGGCGTGCCGGAAAGCGTTCTTTCCCGGGTCGGTGCCGTTTCCGAGGAGTGCGCGCGGGCGATGGCCGACGGCGCGCTGCGCGCCTCCGGTAGCGATCTGGCCCTGTCCACCACGGGAATCGCGGGACCTGGCGGCGGAACGGCGGACAAGCCGGTCGGGCTGGTCTTCATCGGTGCGGCCCGGCGTGACGGTCCGAGACAGGTCCGACGTGTGGTGCTGCCCGGTGACCGCGGTGCCGTGCGCGCGGCAACGGTGGAGATCGCGCTGGCCATGGCCGCGGACCTGGTCGGGTGTGCGCCTGATACATCACAGCTCTCTAAAGATTGACACCCGTAAAATTTTTGCCCGCTGGGCGCGAGACGACGGAGTAGTCACACGCGATACGGGTGGCCTTGAGATGCGTTGCTTCACTGGTGAGGCCGTGCACGTCAGGCAGGAGGCATTCAGGAATGAGTTCGATCCGCGGCGCCGAGAACAAGGGCGTTCGGGCCGGGCTGCTGGCGGGAGAGGCTGAGGTGGCCGTCTCGGTTCGTGCGGCGGCTCCACCGGATGAGACGGCGCTCGCGCTTCTTCTCTCCGAGATGCAGGGTCATTACGGCGCGCCCGTTACGCCCTCCGTCGCGCTCGATACGGCGCGGTTGCTCTGCTCGCTGCCACCGGAGGGCTTCAATCCGCGAACGCTTCTGGCCTTCAGCGGAGGAGCCCTGGCCGGGTCATGCATCCTGAACGTGATGCTGCCGGCAGCCGAACTGCGGCGGTCCCTCTACATTCGCGATCTCTATGTTTCCTCCCGGTCCCGGCGACGGGGCGTCGGGCAGGCCCTCGTGAAGGCCGCAGCGGAGATGGTTCGGGAGGGCGGGTTCTGCGCGCTCGACTGGACGGCCGACTCAGAGAACCTCACCGCGCTGCGGCTGTACGGACGGTGCGGCGGGCAGGTGATCGGGCGGACCTATTACCGTCTGGCGGACCAGGCGCTCGACGCCTTGTTGGGCGAGTAGCACGCCTGGGGTTCGTCATGCCGCCTGGGCCTGCTGCACCGCCGTCTCGCAGGACTCGCCGCTAGCACCGATCGTCGTCCATCGGCGGTCGGTTCAGGCCCCGGACTGGTGGAGGGCGTGCACTTAATACTTTTCACGTTTTCGTAAGCTGGTGCGCGGATACTCCGCTTCATCAAGAGGAGCCCGCGCGATGATGTCTGCGATGCACGGCGTTGAGATCGCCTCCATCCGCCCGCCGGTCACGGCCGGCCGCCTGGATGCGGTGCCGGTCTGGTACATCCTGAAGGGCCAGGAGCACGCGGTGCTCGTGTCGCCGGGCCGGGATCGCTGGGACGTGGTGGCCGAGGCCGTCGGTCAGCAGTTGCGTGCCACGGGGCGCGCCGAGGACCCGCCGAGCTACGATACCGGCACGCGCCAGTGGGCGCTCACCGTGACCCTGAAGGGGCGTTGGGGCCGCGAGCAGGACGTGATGGTGCCCGTGCGCTGGCGCTGAACGATCCGGTCATCGAGGGCAGTGGGGTTCATCCGGCGTGACTGAGGGCCCTGCCCATCGTCGGGGCCGGGCGAGCGCTCGCTGCCTTCTCTGCCGCCGTCGCCGGCACGAATGCACCGGGAACGACGCGCGCTTCGAAGCGAGACTGCACCGTATGCCGTCGGGTGTGACGGACGTGACACGCTGATCCTTGGGCCACCTCCCCGCGCCGCGCTAGCGTCCGCGGCGTTCGAGAGGTGATTGCATGCTCTGGGTTCTGCTCGGGATCGCCGCGTTGATCCTGCTGTGGCTGATCGTCGCCTACAACCGCATGGTGGCCCTGCGGCAGACCGCGGGTCAGGCGTGGTCGGACGTGGACGTGCAGTTGAAGCAGCGCCACGACCTCGTGCCCAACCTCGTCGAGACGGTGAAGGGCTACGCGACGCATGAGCGCGGGACCTTCGACGATGTCATCCGCGCGCGGAACGCCGCGCTGTCGGCGCGAGGACCCGAGGCGGCCGCGGGTGCGGAGGCGCAGCTCTCCGGTGCGCTCGGGCGACTCTTCGCCCTCTCGGAATCCTATCCCGAGCTGAAGGCCAACGCGAACTTCCTGAACCTGCAAGGACAGCTCGGCACGATCGAGGACAAGATCGCGGCAGCCCGGCGCTTCTTCAACAACGCCGTGGCCGAGTACAACGCGGCTATCCAGTCGATCCCGAACGTCTTCTTCGCCGGCGCGGTCGGCTTCCATGAGCGCGGCTTCTTCGAGCTGGAGGACCGTGAGCGCGCAGCGGCGCACGCCGTCCCGGCCGTGTCCTTCTAGGGAGGCGTGTCGTGGCGCTCGGCACGAAGGGTCTCAGCACCCATGCCTGGAACACGGCGCTCCGGTCGGTGCTGCTGCTTCTCGGCTTTCCCGTCCTGCTCGGCATGATGTGCTTCGGCATCGCGCTGATCTTCGCCGACGGCTATGACCTTACGGACTCGGTGCAGCGCGCGGCGCGCAATCTGCCGGTAATCGTCGGGCTTGCCTCAGTTCTCAGCGCGACCTGGTTCCTGATCGCCTGGATCTTTCACCAGCGCATCCTCGACCGCGCGACGGGTGGCGGCGCGGCGGCGCGGGAGGAGGAGCCGCGGCTCTGGCGGCTGGCGGAAGAGTTGTGCATCTCGCGCGGGATGAGCGTGCCGCGCCTCGGTATCATCGAGAGCGAGGCGCTGAACGCCTACGCATCGGGGCTGTCGCGTGACACGGGGGCGGTGACGGTCACCCGCGGGCTGATGGACGCGCTGGATGACCGGGAGCTCTCCGCGGTGCTCGCGCATGAGCTGTCCCACATCCGCAACGGTGATGCGCGTCTCGGCGTGATCGCCGCGATCTTTGCCGGCATCCTGTCGCTGGTGGCCGATCTCTTCGGACGGGTGCGCTTCTCGGCCCGGGATTCGCGCGGCAACGGGCCGGCGATGCTGCTCGGCCTCCTGCTGGTGGTGCTCTCCGGCGTGCTGGCGGTCGCGCTGCGCTTCGCCCTGTCGCGGCAGCGGGAATTCCTGGCGGACGCGGGGGCCGTGCAGATGACGCGCGATCCCGACGCGATGATCTCGGCCCTTCGCAAGGTGTCGGGGCGGTCGGAGATGCACGGACTTCCCGGACAGGTGCAAGCGATGATGCTCGACTGGCCGGAGGAGGAGGGCTGGTTCCGCCTTCACGCCACGCATCCCCGCGTGGAGCAGCGCATCGAGGCGCTCGTCCGCCATGCCGGCGGCCGTGTTGCCGGCGTGCTTCCCGAGAGTCCGGCCACCGTCCCGGCGGCGGCGCCCCGCGCCGCAACCTCTGGACCCGTGACGGCAGGCGGCCCCTGGGGCGCGCCAGTGGCGGCCGGAGGACCCTGGCTGCGTCCGTCATCCTGACCCGCACCCACGACCATACAAGACAGGAGAGAATCATGTCCCCCCTTCCCCGGCGCTTCGCGCTGTCCGCCGTCCTCGGCGCGCCCCTGTTGCGGGTCGCCACGGCCGTGGCGCAGGAGGCGCCGGTTCGCCTCTTCCGCGTGGTCACCGCGCGCGACGAGGTGACGATCGGCTTCACCCGCGCCGAGCTGGACGCGCTCGGCAGCGGCGACCCTGCGGAGCGTGTCGCGCGCAAGCTCGTCGCCGACGGGCAGGTGACGGCGTGGCAGTACGTCGTGGGCCGGGCGCCGGACGGCTCCACCCGCTTCGGCACCACGCGCCGGGTCGCGATCCTGCGGGCGGACTCCCTGCGGATCGAGCCCTACACGGCCGCCCTGCCCGTCGCCCCGCCGCCCGCGCAGTAATGGCGATCCAGCACTTTCCCGCGCCCCCGGGGCCGCGGACGATCCCGCCGCTGTCCTACGCGGCGCGGGTCGGGAACCTGCTCTTCGTGTCTGGGCTGCCGGGCTACGACACGGAGGGGAAGCTGGCGCTGGGGGATTTCCCGGCCCAGTTCCGCGAGGTGATCCGCACCCTTCACGAGGTCCTGGCCGCAGCCGGGGCGGACACGCGGCGGATCGTGAAGGCCAACGTCTACCTCATCCGCGCGGACGACGTGGCGGAGATGAACCGCCTCTATGGCGAGGCGCTCGGGCCGGCACCTTATCCGGCCCGCACGACCTGCGTCGTCGCGGCCCTGCCAAATCCCGAGATGCTGATCGAGATCGAGTGCGTGGTCGATCTGAGCTGAACGAGGTGTACCCGGGCCCGCGGTCGACCACGCCGCGGCCTCGGAGATGGTCCCCAGGTCCCGCGAGGGCCTGGGGACCACGGAGCGGCCCTACACCGCCCCGTGCGCCTCCACGTAGAAGGCGTAAAGCGAGTGGCAGGCGGTCATGTAGAGGCGATTGCCCTTCGGTCCGCCGAAGCAGAGATTGGCGCACCGCTCGGGCAGGCGGATATGGGCGAGCGGCCGTCCCTGCGGGTTGAAGACCATCACGCCGTCCAGGTCCTCGGACCGGCCGCGCAAGTGATAGACGCGGCGTCCGTTCACCTCGCGCGGCTCTGACTCCAGCGCGCCGTTGCTGCCCCAGCCGCACCAGAGGTTGCCGTCCCGGTCCACGCGAAAGCCGTCCAGCGCGCCCTGGTCGGCGGCGTCGATGACCTTCGTCTTGTTCCCGACCGTGCCGTCCTGGGCCACGTCGTAGCTCCAGATGCTGCGGTTGGGCGTGCCGCGCCATTCCACGACATAGAGCTTCCGCTCATCCGGGGAGAAGGCGAGGCCGTTGGGGTTGAGGAGGTCGGTGATGACGGCGCTCAGGCGGCCGTCCGGCGTCAGGCGATAGACGTTGGTGGTGGCCTGTTCCGGCGTGGCGCGGCTGCCCTCCCACTCTCCGCCGATGCCGAAGGTGGGGTCCGTGAACCAGATCGTGTCGTCGGAGCGCACCACGATGTCGTTCGGGGCGTTCAGCCGCTTCCCCTCGAACCGATCCGCCAGCACCGTGATGGAACCATCGCGCTCGGTGCGGGTGATGCGGCGGGTGACGGAGTGCTCGCAGGTCACCAGCCGGCCCTGGCGGTCACGCGCGTTGCCGTTGGCGTAGTTCGCGCCCTCCCGGAACACGCTGACCGTATTCGTGCGCTCGTCGTACTTCATGATGCGGTTGTTCGGGATGTCGCTGAACAGGAGGTAGCCGCCGTCCGGGAAATAGGCCGGTCCCTCGGCCCAGCGGTAGCCCGTGCCCACCTGCTCCACCGTGCTGCTGTAGATTCGGTAGCGGGCGAAGGCGGGATCGAGGATCTGCACCGCCGGATCGGGGTAGCGCTGGTTCGGCGTGAAGGGGAAGGACTGCGCGCCTGCCCCGCCGGCCGCAAGAAGGCCGCCGGCGGCGCCTGCCGCCAGCAGCCCACGTCGTGTGGTCGCCATGCTCTCTCGTTCCTCCCTCTGGGCGGGGTGCTCCCGCCCGTGTTGCTGCTAGGTGGGCATCACCGACCCTTTTCCTTCCGCCAGGCGGCGAAGGTGGCGAGGTTGGTTTCGTCGGTGGCGGGATAGAGTCCGCGGATGGACTGCCCGCCGCGCACGCGCTCCTGCACGAAATCCTCATAGGCCGTCATCTCGACCGCCTCGGCCGCGATCTCGTCGGCCAGGTGGGCGGGGATGATGATGACGCCGTCGCCGTCGCCCACCACCACGTCCCCGGGGAACACCGGGGCGTCACCGCAGCCGATCGGGACGTTGATGTCGATGGCCTGGTTCAGCGTCAGATTGGTGGGGGCGGAGGGGCGCTGGTGGTACGCTGGGATGTCCATCGCCGCGATGTCGGCTGCGTCGCGGAATCCGCCATCCGTCACCACCCCCGCCACGCCGCGCACCATCAGCCGGGTGACGAGGATGCCACCGGCCGAGGCGGCGCGCGCGTCCTTGCGGCTGTCCATCACCATGACCGCGCCGGGCGGGCATTCCTCCACCGCCTTTCGCTGCGGGTGGGAGGGGTCGCGGAAGACGTCCAGCTTGTTCAGGTCCTCCCGCGCCGGCATGTAGCGGAGGGTGAAGGCCTCCCCCACCATGCTCTCCGAACGGACGCGCAGGGGCTGCACGTTCTGGATGAACTGGTTGCGGAAGCCGCGCTTGTAGAGGGCGGTGGCGAGCGTCGCCGTGGAGACGCCCTTCAGCTTCTCACGGGTGTCGGGGTTCATCGGCATCTTGGCGTGCCTCCTAGTAGATCGCGGGCTCGGGGACAGGCGCGCCGAACTCGGTGCGCAGGAAGTCGAAGTCGCAGCCCTCGTTCGCCTGCTGGATGTGCTTCGTGAACATGAAGCCGTAGCCGCGCTCGTAGCGGGGCTCGGGCGCCTTCCAGGCGGCGCGGCGGGCGGCCAGCTCCTCCTCGGACACGTCCATGTTGATGGTGCGGGCGTCCACGTCGATCGTGACCATGTCGCCGTTCTTCAGCAGGGCGAGCGGGCCGCCGACCCAGGATTCCGGCGCGACGTGCAGCACGCAGGCGCCGTAGGAGGTGCCCGACATGCGGGCATCGGACATGCGGAGCATGTCGCGATGCCCCTCCTTCAGCAGCTTCTTCGGCATGGGCAGCATGCCCCATTCCGGCATCCCCGGCCCGCCCTGCGGCCCGGCGTTGCGGAGCACCATCACGTGGTCCGCGGTGATGTCCCAGTCCTCGTTGTCCACTGCCTTCTTCATCTCGGGGTAGCTGTCGAAGACGACGGCGGGGCCCGTGTGCTTCAGGAACTTCTGGTCCATCGCGGCGGGCTTGATGACGCAGCCATCGGGCGCGAGGTTGCCCTTCAGCACGGCCAGCGAACCCTCCCCGTAGATCGGGTTCTCGGTGCTGCGGATCACGTCGTCGTTGAAGACGCGGGCGCCCTCGATGTTCTCGCCGATGGTCTTGCCGGTGACGGTGACGCAGGAGAGGTCGAGGTGCTCGCGGATGCGGCCCATCAGGCCCTTGATGCCGCCGGCGTAGAAGAAGTCCTCCATCAGGTACTGGTTACCGGAGGGGCGGACATTGCCGATCACCGGCACCTTGCGGGAATAGCGCTCGAAGTCGTCCAGGCCGATGTCCTGGCCGGCGCGGCGGGCCATCGCGATCAGGTGGATGATGGCGTTGGTGGAGCAGCCCATCGCCATGGCGACGGCGATCGCGTTGCCATAGGCCGCCTTCGTCTGGATCTTCCGCGGCGTCAGGTCCTCCCAGACCATCTCGACGATGCGGCGGCCGGATTCAGAGGCCAGCCGGATATGCCCCGCATCGGCGGCGGGGACGGAAGAGCCACCGGGCAGGACCATGCCCACCGCCTCCGCGATGGCGGTCATGGTGCTGGCGGTGCCCATGGTCATGCAGGTGCCGTAGGAGCGGGCGATGCCGCCCTCCACGCCCAGCCAGTCCTGGTCGGTGATCTTCCCGGCGCGCAGCTCGTCCCAGTACTTCCACGCGTCGGAGCCGGAGCCGAGCGTCTTGCCCTGCCAGTTGCCGCGCAGCATCGGGCCGGCGGGCAGGAAGATCGCGGGGATGTTCATGCTGGTCGCGCCCAGCAGCAAGCCGGGGGTGGACTTGTCACAGCCGCCCATCAGCACAGCGCCGTCCACGGGGTGGGAGCGCAGCAGCTCCTCCGTCTCCATGGCGAGCATGTTGCGGTACATCATGGTGGTCGGCTTGACGTAGCTCTCGCTCACCGAGATGGCGGGCAGCTCCACCGGGAAGCCGCCGGCCATCAGGATGCCGCGCTTCACGTCGTCCACCCGGCTCTTGAAGTGCATGTGGCAGGGCTGGAGGTCGGACCAGGTGTTCACGATCGCGATGACCGGCCGCCCCGTCCACTCCTCTGGCGCGTAGCCCATCTGCATGGCGCGGGAGCGGTGGCCGAAGGAGCGGAGGTCGGCGGGGCCGAACCAGCGGGCGGAGCGGAACTCGGCGGCGGTCTTCCGGCTAGGGGCGGAGTCGCCGTGGCCGGCCTCCAGCCCCTGGGGAGGCAGGTTGGGATCAGGCATGCGTTTCCTCCAGGGCTCAGGACGTCGGGGGGCAGGACACCACCTCTCGGC
This sequence comes from Muricoccus radiodurans, assembly GCF_050154705.1. Taxonomy (GTDB): domain Bacteria; phylum Pseudomonadota; class Alphaproteobacteria; order Acetobacterales; family Acetobacteraceae; genus Roseomonas; species Roseomonas radiodurans. The sequence goes on from NZ_CP189561.1 coordinate 1,286,405, forward strand.
AGGGGGCGCAACGGCCGGGCGGGGTGGCGGAGAGCGGCCGGCGCGAGGATGCTGGCGCGTCCGAAACGGCCGAAAGGAAGCCCATGACGACCGGGCGACGCTCCCTCCCCCCTGGCTTGCTGCTGGGTCTCGCCCTCTTCGCCGTGGCCACGCCCCGGGATGCGCAGGCCCAGGGCGGCGCGCCGGGCGTCTGCACCGCGGACCAACGGCAGGTCGTGCGGGAGGCCTTCGAGGAGGCGGAGCGCCGCACGCGGGATGCGATCGACTTCCTGAACACCCGGCCGCTCGATCCCCATGTCCGCACCTGGTTTGGCGAGGGCAAGCGCCGGGTCGTGCACAAGCGACTGCGGCTGATCCTGGTCGGGCTGCGGCTGGACACCCGGCCGCCGATGGGCTGCGACGCCACCGCCACGCGCTGCCGCACGGCCTTCGCGACCGCCAACCGGAGGACGCGCGAGATCAACTTCTGCCCGGCCTTCTTCCGCAGCCGCACGGCCGGCCGGGACGCGCGCTTCGGCGTGGTGGTGCACGAGGTGTCCCACCTCACGGCGGGCACGGGAGACGTGGCCTATGGGCCGAACGCCTCCCGCCAGCTGGCGCGGGAGCGGCCGGAGCGGGCGGTCGCGAATGCCGATAACTACGAGTACTTCGTGGAGCTGCTGCCGCGCTGAGGGGCCGGTCCGGATCTTGCCTCCATCGCCACGCCACGGGAACCTTCCGGCGCGGCGAGAGGAGACCCCGTCTTGGACCAATTCTTCCGGCTGACCGAGAACGGCACGACGATCCGCACGGAAATCCTGGCGGGCCTGACCACCTTCCTGACGATGGCCTACATCGTCGCGGTGAACCCGGGGATGATGGCGGCCGCAGGAATCGACCAGGGCGCGGCCTTCGTGGCCACCTGCCTCGCGGCGGCGATCGGATCGGCGCTGATGGCCTTCCTAGCGAACTACCCCATCGCGCTCGCGCCGGGGATGGGGCTGAACGCCTTCTTCGCCTTCGCCGTGGTCGGCGGCATGGGCATCTCCTGGCAGGTGGCGCTGGGGGCGGTGTTCCTCTCGGGCGTGATCTTCTTCCTCGTGTCGCTCGTCGGGTTCCGGGAGTGGCTGATCAATGGCATCCCGCTCTCCCTCAAGCTCGGGATCGCGGCGGGGATCGGCCTCTTCCTCGGGCTGATCGGGCTGAAGAACCTCGGGCTGGTGGTGGCGCATCCCGCGACCTTCGTGGCGATGGGGCCGATCGCCTCCGCGCCGGTGCTGCTGGGCTGCGCGGGCTTCGTGCTGATCGCGGGGCTGGTGGCGCGGAACATGCCAGGAGCGATTGTGATCGGCATCCTGGTGACGGCTCTGGCGGGAATCCCCTTCGGGCTGACGCGGTTCACCGGGATCGTCTCCGTCCCGCCCTCCCTCGCGCCCACCTTCCTGCAGATGGACATCGCCGGCGCCCTCTCACTGGGGGTCGCCAGCATCGTCTTCACCTTCTTCATGGTGGACCTGCTGGACAATGCGGGCACGCTGATCGCCACCACGCACCGGGCCGGGCTGATGCGGCCGGACGGTTCGGTCCCGCGGCTCGGGCGGGCGCTGATGGCCGACAGCGGCGGCGCAATGATCGGCGCGACGCTCGGCACCTCCACGACCGTCAGCTACATCGAGAGCGCGGCGGGCATCCAGGCCGGCGGGCGGACGGGGCTCACCGCGCTGACGGTCGCGGTGCTTTTCCTGCTGGCGCTGTTCCTGGCCCCGCTGGCGACCTCGATCCCGGCCTTCGCGACGGCGCCGGCCCTGATCTTCGTCGCTTGCCTCATGGCGCACTCCCTGAAGGACCTGGCGTGGGAGGACTCGACCGAGTACCTGCCGGCCATCCTCGGCGCCATCGCGATGCCCTTCACCTTCTCCATCGCGACGGGGATCGGGCTGGGCTTCATCGCCTTTGCGGCCATCAAGACCGTGGCCGGACGCGCGGGCGAGGTGCACGGGGCGGTCTGGCTGATCGCCGCTCTCTCCGCGATCAAGTTCGCGCTGGGCTGACCGCCCGGGCGGTGCGCCCCGATCCCCTTCGTCTCAGCGCCGGGCGGTGGGGTCCACCCCGGCGCGGCGCAGTTCCTCCTCCAGACGGCCGGTGAGGAACAGCCAGGCCATCCGAAGGTCGGAGCCGAGCGACCAGAGCGGGTGGCTGAAGGTGGCGGGCCGGTTCCGCTCGATCGTCATGTGGCTGACCCAGGCGAAGAGGTAGCCGGAGACGATCCCCGCGGGCATCAGCCACCACCGCATCGTCACGAGCCCGGCCAGGAACAGGCCGATCCCCAGCAGCGTACCCAGCACATGGACGCGCCGGGTCAGCGGGTCCGCGTGCTCCCGAAGGTAATAGGGCCAGAACTCCTCGTACGTCGCGATGCGCTGGGCCATGGCGGGGTCAGAGGCTCAGGGGGCGCTTGTACTTGCCGGCCACCGTTCCGGGATCGATCACCCCGCCCGCCAGCATCATGGACCAGTAGCCGATATCGGCGGTGTGCACGATCGTGTTCTCCAGGCTGCGCACCAGCAGCTCACCCTCTCCGGAGTGGGCGGCGGCGATATGCGCCACGGCCTCCGGCAGGCCGACCATCAGGCAGAGATGGGCGCCGTAGGCCGGATGCCGCATGGAAGGAAGGCCGTTGGCGCGCGGCGCGCCCTCCCACCGCTTGCGGTTCTCCGGGTCGAATTCCCAGGGCTTGCCAACGTCGTGACAGAGCCCGCCCGCCACCACGATGTCCCGGTCCACGGTCAGGTCGGGGTTGGAGGCGGCCAGCTCGTCGGCCATCACGATGGCCAGCCGCGTAACGCCGCGAATGTGGTCCGTCTGGTCACCGCGGATCCGCCGCATGGAGCCCGGGTTGCCCTCCGGCGGGATCTCCTTGATCGAATTGTAGCTGCTGCGCGCGAGGGCGAGGCACCAGGCGCTGACGACCCTCTCCTGAAGGTCGGGGTCTCGGATCTCCGCCACCTCTGGCAGCTCGGCCCGCACCTGCTCCCGCAGGGCCGGCGTCAGCCGCGCCATCACCGCGTCGCTTTCCCTCGCGAACATGCTCTCACTCCGCCGTGGCGCCGGAGGACCGGACCACCGGCACCCATTGCGCAATCTGCTCGTCCCAGAACCGCTCCAGCTCGGCGGCCGTCGATCCGGCCGTGTCCACGCCGAGCTCGCGTAGACGCCCACCCAGGGCCTCGGACGACACGGCCTCCCGCGCCGCGCGCTCCAGCCGGGCCAGGATGGCGGGGGGCGTTCCGGCCACGCCGTAGACGGCGTGCCAGTTGTAGGTCTCGAAGCCCGGCAGGCCGGCCTCGGCCGCGGTCGGCACCTCCGGCAGGGCCGGGCTGCGCGCGCGGGTGGAGATGGCCAGCGCCCGGAGCGTGCCGTCCCGCACGAAGGGCAGGTCCGTCGGCATGGTGTCCACCATGAAGTCCACCACGCCCGCCACCAGGTCGTTGAGGGCCGGACCGGCGCCCCGGTATGGCACGTGCGTCGCGTTCACCCCGGCCTGGGTGCAGAGCATGTGCGCGGACAGATGAAGGATCGTGCCAGCGCCGGAGGAGGCATAGGTGTGTCGTCCGGGATTCGCGCGCAGCAGCGCGAGGAATTCCGCCAGGGTCCGGGCCGGGAAGCGCGCCCCCACGACGACGAGGTTCGGCACCGTCCCCACGAGAGAGACCGGCGCGAAGGCGCGCCGCGTGTCGAAGGGCATGGAGCGGTAGAGCGCGGCGTTGAGCACCGCCGAGGACAGGGTGTGGAAGACGATCGTGTGCCCGTCCGGCGCCGCCTTGGCGACGAGATCGGAGCCGATCACGCCGCCGCTGCCGCCCCGGTTGTCCACCACGACCGGCTGCCGGAGGTTGTCGGACATGCCCTGCGCCACCAGCCGCGCGACGAGGTCCGCCGCGCCACCGGCCGCGAAGGGCACGACCATGCGGATGGGCCGGTCCGGGAAGCGGCCGGCGTCCTGGGCCGCGGCGGGCCGTAACAGCCCTGCCGCCAGCGCCGCAGCGGTTGATCGTCGCGTCCAGCGCATCGCGAACGTCCCCTTCCCGGCCACACAACCACCCGCCGGACGGGCTGTCCAGCGCGTCAGACCGCCGCCTGGGCGGCGTGGAGCCGCCCATAGGCGCCGCCGGCCGTGACGAGTTCGGCGTGACGTCCCTGCTCCACAATGCCGCCGGCATCCACCACCACGATGCGGTCGGCGTCCCGGATCGTCGCCAGCCGGTGGGCGATGACGAGCGTGGTCCGGCCCAGGGACAGCTCCGCGAGGGAAGCCTGGATCGCCCGCTCCGTCTCGGTGTCCAGGGCGCTCGTCGCCTCGTCGAGGATGAGGATGGGCGGGTTGCGCAGGAAGATGCGGGCGATGGCCAGGCGCTGCTTCTGCCCGCCGGAGAGCTTCACGCCGCGCTCCCCGACCACCGTGTCCAGCCCATCCGGCAGCGCCGCGATCACCGCGTCCAGCCGGGCGCGGCGCGCCGCATCCTCGATCTCCGCGTCGGACGCGCCGAGGCGGCCATAGGCGATGTTCTCCCGCATCGTGCCACCGAAGAGGAACACGTCCTGCTGCACGATCCCGATATTCCCGCGCAGGGAGGCGAGGGTCATGTCGCGGATGTCCAATCCGTCCACGGTGATCCGCCCCTCCGTCACCTCGTAGAAGCGGGGCAGCAGGGAGAGGAGCGTCGTCTTGCCCGCGCCGGAGGGGCCGACGAAGGCGACCGTCTCGCCCGCTCGGATCGTCAGCGCCACCCCGCGCAGCACCGGCCGGTCCGGCGCGTAGCCGAAGGCGACCCCATCGTAGCGGATCTCGCCGCGCAGGCGTCCGACTGAGCGGGCGTCGGGGCGGTCCACGATGTCCGGCTCGGTCGCGAGGAGCTCGAGGTAGCGGCGGAAGCCGGCGATGCCCTTCGGATAGGTCTCGATGACCGCGTTGATCTTCTCCACCGGGCGGAAGGAGACGTTGATGAGCAGGAGGAAGCCGACGAAGCCGCCCGCCGTCAGCTCCCCGCGCAGGACGAGCCAGGCGCCGGCCACCATGACCACCATCTGCGTCAGTCGCATCCCCAGGTAGTTGAGGGAGATGCTGGCGGCCATGATCCGGTAGGCGTCGAGCTTCGTTCGGCGGTAGCGCTGGTTGTCCTCGGCGAAGAGATCCCTCTCATGCGCCTCGTTCGCGAAGGCCTGGACGACGCGGATGCCGCCGACATTCTCCTCGATCCGGGCATTGAAGCGGCCGACGCGGCCGAAGAGGGCGCGCCAGTTCTCGGTCATCCGCGTGCCGTAGCGGGCGGTGATGAAAACCGTGAGGGGCAGGACCAGCATGGCCAGCAGGGCGAGGTTCGGGCTGACCATCCACATCAGGGCGAAGGCGCCCAGGAAGGTCATGACCGCGATGAAGAGGTCCTCCGGCCCGTGATGGGCCACCTCCCCGATCTCCTCCAGGTCCTTTGTCAGGCGGCCGACTAGGTGGCCCGTTTTCTGGTTATCGTAGAAGGAGAAGGAGAGCTTCTGGAGATGCGCGAAAGCCCGGCGTCGCATCTCCGTCTCGATGTTGATGCCGAGCATGTGGCCCCAGTAAGTCACGACCGCCATCAGGACGGTGTTCAGGAGGTAGGCCGCGAGGAGCGCGGCGGCGGCCAGCACGATCAGCCCAGAGTCGCCGCCCGGGAGCAGGCGATCCACGAAGGCCTGCACGGCGACCGGAAAGCCGAGTTCGAGTACCCCGGACAGCACGGCGCAGCCGAAATCGAGCAGGAAGAGCCGCCGATGCGGGCGATAGTAGGTGAGGAAGGACCGGAGCATGCGCTGGCCCTTATCACGGCCCGCGGCGCCACGCCCGCCCCGAGGCGGCGCCGGCCTTCATTCGCCGCGGTGATCCAGCGCCGGCAGTTCGGTCCGCCATGCCAGAAGGAGCCGGCATGGTGGCGCTTATTGCGGTCAATGCCGGAGCTTCGCTCCGTTAGGGCGCGCCGGGCGCATCGACGGCCGGTTGGACGGAGATTGCCGGGCCCTTCCCCGCGCCATAGCCTGCGCCGCCTTGAAGGGGGAAATGGATGAGGATCGCCGTGCTGCCGGGGGACGATATCGGCCCCGAGATCACCGCGGCCGCGCTGCGCGTGCTGCGGGCGGCCGATGCCCGCTACGCCCTCGGGCTGGAGTTCGACGAGCACGAGGTCGGCATGGCGGCGCATCGCCGCCTTGGCACCACCCTGCCCGAGGCCGCGATGGAGGCGGTGCGTCGGGCGGACGGCATCCTCCTCGGCCCGGGCGGCATGACGCTCTACCCGCCGGTGTCGGAGGGCGGGATCAACATTCCCGGCACCATCCGCAAGAAGCTGGAGCTCTACGCCAACATCCGCCCGGCCCGCTCCCGTCCCGGCGTGCCAAAGGCGCATCCGGGCCTGGATTGCGTCATCGTCCGGGAGAACACGGAGGGCTTCTACGCGGACCGCTCTCTCTTCCAGGGCTATGGCGAGTTCATGCCGACGCCCGACGTCGCGATGTCCGTGCGCCTGATCACCGCTCGCGCCTCCCGCCGCATCGCGGAGGCCGCTTTCCGCATCGCCGCCACCCGCCGCAAGCACGTCACCATGGTCGGCAAGCGACACGTGCTGCAGGTCACGGACGGGCTCTTCATGCGGGAGGTGAACGCGGTCGCGGAGCAGCACCCGGACATTACGCTCCGCGAGATCGACGTGGATGCGATGGCCGCCGAGATCTACACGCGCCCGGAGGCCTTCGACGTCATCCTGACGACGAACATGTTCGGCGACATCCTGTCGAACCTGGCGAATGCACTTGCGGGAAGTCTCGGCATCGCGTCGGCGCTGAACCTCGGGGAAGGACACGCGGCCGCCAATGCGGGCCACGGGTCGGCGCCCGACATCGCCGGGCGGGGCATCGCGAATCCGCTCGGCCTTATCCTCTCCGCCGCGCTCCTGCTGGAGCATCTCGGGACGAAGGGCGGCAGCAATGCCTTTGCAGCGGCAGCGGAGGCGGTGAACCGGGCGGTGGATCGCGCGGTGGCCCGGCCGGAGACCCGCACGGGCGACATGGGCGGGACGGCCGGCACGGAGGCGGTGGCGGACGCGCTCTGCCGCTTCATCGAGGACGCGCCGGGCTGACCGCCCTTCGCGCCGGGGAGGAACGAGAATGAACAGAACGACCCGCCGCGCTCTCGTGGGCGCGGCGCTGGCCCTGCCGGCGATCCGCGCCTCGGCCCAGGGCGCCTGGCCGAACCGGCCGTTGCGGGTGATCGTCCCCTACCCGCCCGGCGGCGGGTCGGACACGGTGGCCCGGCTCATCTACCCGCGCGTGTCGGCGCGGCTCGGGCAGCCGATCGTCATTGAGAACCGCGGCGGTGCCACCGGCTCGATCGGGGAGGCCGCGCTCGCCCGCACCGACCCGGATGGCTACACCTTCATGCACGATGCGGGCGCGGTCGTGGTGAACCCGGCGCTGTTCCGCAACCTGCCCTTCGACCCGATCCGCGACTTCCAGCCGGTCACGCTGGCGGTCACCTTCCCGAACCTGTTGCTGGCGCATCCCTCGGTCCAGGCGCGGACGGTCGCCGACGTGATCGCCATGGCGAAGGCGGCGCCGGGCAACGTGGCCTGGGCGTCCTCGGGCAACGGCTCGAACCAGCACCTGTCATTGGCGCTGTTCACGCGGGCGGCGGGGATCTCTGTGAACCACGTGCCCTATCGCGGCGGCGGGCCGGCGGTGGCGGACGTGATCGCGGGCCAGGTGCCCTTCGTCTTCGGAAGCGCGAGCGGCACGACCACCCATGTGCAGGCAGGGACAGTGCGCGCTCTCGGCCACACTGGGACCGGGCGCCTGCCGGCGCTGCCGGACGTGCCGGCCATCGCCGAAACCCTGCCGGGCTACGAGGCCGTGGACTGGCAGGGCGTTTTCGTCCGGCGCGGCACGCCGATGGAGATCGTGGAACGCCTCTCCGCCGAGATCGGCGCGGTGCTGCGGGACCCCGAGGTCGCGGCCCGGCTGATCGGGACCGCCGCCCAGCCCAGCCCCATGAGCCCCGCGGAGTTCGAGCGCTTCGTCCAGGCCGAGTCCAACAAATGGGGGACGGTGGTGCGGGAAGCGGATATCCGGCTGGAATAACGGCCGGCCACCGGCCTACGGCCCCGTTGCTCCGTAGAGCGGCGGGAGTCCTGGCTGGCAGCGCGCCGGTGATCCCGCCTCGGCCATTCGCGCCGTCTCTTCGCCGCGGATGACCTTGGTGCAACCGGGGCCGGACGTGCCACCTTCCCCTCCGATGCGACTCCCCGCCGCCTTCGTCCCCCTCCGTCACCCGGTCTTCCGGATGCTCTGGGTCGCCACGCTGGTGAGCAACATCGGGGGTTGGGTGCAGAGCACGGCGGCGGGATGGGTGATGACCTCCCTCTCCCCCTCCCCGCTCATGGTCAGCCTCGTGCAGGTGGCCTCGCTTCTGCCGGTGTTCCTGCTCGCCCTGCCCGCGGGGGCGCTGGCGGATATCGTGGACCGGCGGCGCTTCCTCCTGGGGACGCAGGTCTGGGTCTGTGCGGTGGCCTGCCTGCTCTGCGTCCTGACCTCCCTCGGGGCGCTGGGCCCCTGGGGGCTGCTGGCGCTGACCTTCCTGATTGGGGTGGGCGCCGCCGCGAACTTCCCGGCCTGGGCCGCGACCACGCCGGAACTGGTGCCACGCGCGGACCTCGCCCAGGCGATCGTCCTGAACGGCATGGCCTTCAATCTCGCGCGCGCCGTCGGGCCGGCCTTCGGCGGGCTGCTGATCGGCTGGGTCGGAGCCGGAGCGGCCTTCGCCTTCAACGCCCTGTCCTTCCTCGTGCTCATCGCGGCAATCCTCGCCTGGAAGCGGGCGCCCCGATCCGACGCGCTGCCCAGCGAGGGACTGCTCGACGCCATGCGGGCCGGGCTCCGCTATGTCGCGGCCAGTCCGGCCATGCGCGGCGTGATCGTCCGAGGGGTGGTCGCCTTCTTCTCGGCCTCGGCGGTGTGGGGGTTGCTGCCGCTCCTCGTGCGGCAGCGTCTGGGGCTCGGGCCGGAAGCCTTCGGGCTGCTGCTCGGCTGCATGGGCATCGGCGCGGTCTCCGCGGGCTTCGCCCTGCCGGGGCTGCGGGCGCGCGTCTCGCCCTCCGCCATGGTGGTCTGGGGCAGCATCGCCTGCGGGGCCTCGATCATCCTTCTGGGCCTGTCCACGCATTGGCTGCCGGCGGTTCTGGCGATGCTGGCCTATGGCGCGTCCTGGCTGGCGGTGGCGAGCACCCTATCGGCCGCGGCGCAGATGGCGGCCCGCCCCTGGGTGCGGGCGCGGGCCATCGGGCTGTTCCAGGTCGCAACCTTCGGCGGCCTGGCGGCGGGCTCCGCCACCGGCGGAGTGCTGGGGAGCGCCTACGGCATTCCCGTCGCACTGACCGCCTTCGGGATCGCCTGCGCCGTCCTGTCGGTTCTCGTCCGGCACCTGCCGCTGGAGGCACCACCGGCCGTCCCCGACTCCGGCACGGCGGCGCGGGCTGAGCCGATGCCGGCCGCCGCCTCGCCTGACCTGCTCGCGCTGTTCGACGAGTCGCGAGACCGCGTGCTGGAAAGCGTGCGCTACGAGGTGCCCGCCGCCGACCGCGCCGCCTTCCTGTCCGCCATGGCCGAGGTGCGGGGCGTGCGTCTCCGCGCCGGCGCGCTTCTCTGGCGACTGTACGAGGATGTGGCCCGGCCGGAGCGCTATCTGGAGATCTGGGCCGTTCCCTCCTGGACGGATCACCTGCGGGAACAGGGGAGGCTCAGCGAGGCCGACCATGCCGCCCTGATCCGCGCCGCCGCCTTCCATCGGGCCGAACCGGGGCCGCAGGCCGAACGCTTCCTGCAAGTGCCGCTGGCCCTGGCCTGAGCGGCGCGACCGTCATGCGCCGCCCTCATGCCCGATGGGCTGCAACCTTCCGCACCCCTCCCACATTGGGCTTGCCGAACCCGGGCGAAGTGCCGGGCCGCAACCTTCCACCGAGAGAGGAGCCATCATGGCCCGAGCCGCGAGCGACAAGCCCCGGAACCAGACCCGAAACGACACCCCCGGCAACGCGAAGGCCGAGAGCGTGGCTGTGCTGAACGCCGTGCTGGCCGACATGATCGACGTGACCAACGCCACGCGCCAGGCGCACTGGAACGTCAAGGGCAGCCACTTCTACGGCCTGCACCTGATGTTCGAGAAGTTCTACGACATGCTCGGTGAGCAGACGGACGAGCTGGCCGAGCGCGCGGTGCAGCTGGGTGGCATCCCGGACGGCACCACCCAGGCCGTGGGCGCGAAGACCCGCATCTCCCCTTATCCCGCGGACACGCTGGACGGGCTGGACCACTGCAAGCAGCTAGCCGATCGCTATGCGCAGCTCGCCCACAACCTGCGCGAGGGCATCGACAAGACGGACGAGGCCGGGGACGCCGACACGGCCGACCTGATCACCGACGTGTCCCGCGAGGTGGACAAGGCCCTGTGGATGATCGAGGCCCACCTGCAGGGCAAGGATTGAGCCTCTTCCGCCGGCCCTTCCCGCGGGGCGGGGCCCGGCGCTAGACCTGACCCTGGCCGCTGGGGGGCGGCCGGGGGACTTCTCAGGTTATGAATGATTATTTTCAACGGCTTATGCCGTTCCGGGCCCGCTTGCCCCTCGGTCAGTTCGTGGTTGCAACCCCGGCCGGGGAGGACTAAGTGTGACTGAGGACCCGGAACAGAGCATGAACGACCTCTTCAACCGCAACCAGCGCGGCCCGGCCAACGCCTCGTATTCCGCGGCCGACATCGAGGTCCTGGAAGGGCTGGAGCCCGTCCGCCGCCGCCCCGGCATGTACATCGGCGGCACGGACGAGAACGCGCTGCACCATCTGGCGTCCGAGATCATCGACAACGCGATGGACGAGGCGGTGGCCGGCCATGCTGACCGGATTGAGGTGACGCTGGAGCCGGGCAACTGGCTCTCTGTGCGCGACAACGGCCGCGGCATCCCGGTGGACCCGCACCCGAAGTTCCCGAAGCTCTCGGCGCTGGAGGTCATCTTCACGACCCTGCACTCGGGTGGAAAGTTCTCGGGCAAGGCGTACGAGACCTCCGGCGGTCTGCACGGCGTGGGGTCGTCCGTGGTGAACGCGCTGTCCGAGCGCATGGAGGTGGAGGTCGCGAAGGACCGCACCTTATTCACCCAGGCCTATTCGCGCGGCAAGCCGCTCGGGAAGCTGAAGAACGCGGGCCCCGTGCACAACCGCCGCGGCACGACGATCCGGTTCCACCCGGACCCCGACATCTTCGGGAAGCTGATCTTCTCGCCGGCCCGGCTGTACCGCTTCTGCCGATCCAAGGCCTATCTTTACAAAGGCGTGGAGATCCGCTGGTCGTGCGATCCGGCGCTGATCAAGGACGATACGCCCGCCTCCGCCAGCCTGCATTTTCCCGGAGGCCTGACCGACTACCTGGCCGCCGCGGTGGAGGGAAAGCCGACCGTCGTCCCCGCCCCCTGGGCCGGCGAGGTGAGCTTCCCCGGCGGCGCCGGCCGCGCCGAATGGGCCGCGACCTGGCTGGAGGGCGGCGAGGGCTTTGTCAGCACCTACGCCAACACCATTCCGACGCCGCAAGGCGGCACGCATGAGACGGGCTTCCGCAACGCCCTGGTGAAGGGCCTGCGTGCCTACGGCGAGCTGAAGAAGGAGAAGCGCGCCGCCAACGTGACGGCGGAGGACCTGTTCGGCGGACTCGCCGGGATGCTCTCCGTCTTCATTCGCGATCCGCAGTTCCAGGGGCAGACCAAGGACAAGCTGACCAGCGCGGAGGCCGCGCGCCTCGTCGAGGGCGGTCTGCGCGATCATTTCGATCACTGGCTGACCGGCGACACGCGCACGGCCGATAACCTCCTCGCCTGGGCGATCGAGCGCGCCGAGGACCGCATTCGCCGGCGCGAGCAGAAGGACACGCCGCGCAAGACGGCAACCCGCAAGCTGCGCCTGCCCGGCAAGCTGGCCGACTGCTCCAGCGAGAACGCGGCGAGCACCGAGATCTTCCTCGTCGAGGGCGATTCGGCCGGCGGATCCGCGAAGCAGGCGCGCAGCCGCGAGACCCAGGCAGTGCTGCCGCTGCGCGGCAAGATCCTGAATGTGGCCTCGGCCAGCACGGAGAAGCTGCGCGCGAACCAGGAGCTCCGGGACCTTGTGGAGGCGCTGGGCTGCGGCATCGGCGACCGGTTCGACCTCGCTCGGCTGCGCTACGGCCGCATTATCATCATGACGGATGCGGACGTGGACGGCGCCCACATCGCCGCCCTGCTGATGACCTTCTTCTACAAGGAGCTGCCCGCCCTGGTGCGGGAGGGGCGCGTCTTTCTCGCGCAGCCGCCGCTGTACCGCCTGCAGCACGGCGGCAAGTCGGTCTATGCGCGGGATGACGCGGACCGCGAGCGCATCCTGAAGCGCGAGTTCAAGGCGAACCAGAAGGTCGAGGTCAGCCGCTTCAAAGGCCTGGGCGAGATGCCGCCCATGTCGCTGAAGGAGACCACCATGGACCCGCGCAAGCGCACACTGCTCCGGGTCGTGCTGCCGCAGGAGGAGCGGGCCCAGACCGCCGAGCTGATCGAAGCCCTGATGGGCCGCAAGCCCGAGCTGCGCTTCAAGTTCATCCAGGAGAACGCGGGTAAGCTGGACGAGGCAGAGGTGGACGTCTGAGCCGTCAGGCCCGGACGGTCTCCTTCAGGAAGTCCACGAAGGCCCGAAGCGGCGCCGGCATGTGCCGGCGGGACGGGTAGTAGAGGAACGGTCCTTCGAAGGGCGGCAACCAGTCGTCCAGCACGGGGACGAGCCGCCCGGCCTCGATGGCCGGGCGCGCCCAGCCCTCGAAGGTCGCGTAGAAGCCGAGGCCGTCCATCGCGGCGATCAGCCCGGTCTGCCCATCCCCCACGATCACCGGTCCTTCGGGCCGGATCGTCAGCACCTCCCCCTCGCGCTCGAATTCCCAGGGCAGCATCGTACCGCTGCTGAAGCGTGTGCGGATGCAGGGCAGCCCGAGCAACGCCCGCGGCTCGGTGGGCGCCCCCACCCGCGCGATGAGCCCGGGCGACGCGACGACGACGTAGCGCTGCGGTCCCCCAAGCCGGACCGCGATCATGTCCTGCGCGAGGCTCTCGCCATACCGCACGCCCGCGTCGAAGCCCTCCCGCACGATGTCGGCGAAGCCGCTCTCCGACCGGATCTCGACGACCACGCGGGGGTGCCGCGCGAGGAACGGCGCGAGAAGCGGGGCGAGGACAAGCTGGGCGGCCGGGGGCGGCGCGTTGATCCGAAGCGTTCCCGAGACGGCACTTCCAGCCTCGCCCGCCGCCTCGAGGGCCGCGGTGATCTCCTCCAACGCTGGCGCCAGCCGGGCCAGTAGTGCTGCACCGGCCTCGGTCAGCGAAACGCTCCGCGTGGTGCGGTTCAGCAGGCGCACGCCGACCCGGTCCTCGACGGAGCGGATGCGTTCCGTCGCGCTGGACGGCGAGATCCCGGCGTCCCGGGCCGCGCGGCGGAAGCTGCCGTGGCGTGACACCGCGGCCAGGAGGGATAGGTCCTCCAGCGAGGGCCGGATCATTCGTGAATCCCGAACAGACCATACGCATCATACGGCATTCAGAGCCTCGGCGTGCAGGTGCATATCGGCGCCACCCCGTTGAGAGGAACCTCCCCATGGAACAGCGCCAACTCGGCCGCACCGGTCCCACCGTCTCCGCCCTCGGCCTCGGCTGCATGGGCATGTCACCGGACTTCTACGGCCCGGCGGACGAGGCCGAGAGCCTCGCCACCATCGCCGCCGCCGTGGAGCGCGGGATCACCCTTCTCGATACCGGCGACTTTTACGGCATGGGCCACAACGAGATGCTGATCGGCCAGGCCCTGAAGACCCTGCCGCGGGACCGGTTGACGATCAGCGTGAAGTTCGGCGCCCTGCGCGGCCCGACCGGCGAGTGGAGCGGCTACGACTCCCGCCCGGCCGCGATCCGCAATTTCGTGGCCTATTCGCTGCGGCGGCTCGGCACCGACCACATCGACATCTACCGCCCCGCTCGCCTGGACCCGGCCGTGCCGATCGAGGAGAGCATCGGCGCCATGGCGCGCCTGGTGGAGGAGGGTCACATCCGCCACATCGGGCTCTCTGAGGTCGGCGCGGAGACGATCCGCCGCGCTCATGCCGTGCACCCGATCAGCAACCTGCAGATCGAGTACTCGCTCCTCTCCCGCGGGATCGAGGACGAGATCCTTCCGACCTGCCGGGAGCTGGGCATCGGAATCACCGCCTACGGCGTCCTGTCGCGCGGATTGATCAGCGGCCACTGCACCCGCGGCAGCGGCGGCGCGGGCCGCGACTTCCGCGCCATCAGCCCGCGCTTCCAGGGCGAGAACCTGGACCGCAACCTCGCTCTGGTGGAGGCACTTCGCGCCGTGGCGTCCGAGACGGGCGCGAGCGTGGCCCAGCTGGCCATTGCCTGGGTGGCTTCACGCGGCGACGACATCCTGCCCCTCGTCGGCGCCCGCCGCCGGGACCGGCTGGTGGAGGCCCTTGGCGCGCTCGACATTCGCCTCGATCCGGCGGCGCTGCGCCGGATCGAGGAGGCAATGCCCGCCGGAGCCGCGGCCGGCGCCCGCTATCCGGAGGCGCAGCTGGCGCACATGGACAGCGAGCGCGCCCACGGCTGACCGCCGGCCGCTTGCCGCTCGCCCCGGTAGGGCCATAGATATGGCCCTTACCGGGGTGAGACGGACAAGAGATGCAGGAACTGCACACGGACGTGCTGGTGGTGGGCGGCGGCCCGGTGGGCATGACGCTCGCGATGGACCTGGCCTCACGCGGCGTTCAGGTCCTGCTGGCGGAGATGCGCGGCCCCGGTGAGCCGCCCAGCGTGAAGTGCAACCACGTTTCGGCGCGCTCGATGGAAGTGTTCCGGCGGCTCGGCGTCGCGCAGGCGCTCCGCGATGCGGGCCTGCCGGCGGACTTCCCGAATGACTGCGCCTACCGCACGACCTCCACCGGGATCGAGCTGTCGCGTATCCCCATCCCCTGCCGGCGGGACCGCTACACCGCCACGGGCGGCCCGGACACCTGGTGGCCGACGCCGGAGCCGCCGCACCGGATCAACCAGACCTTCCTGGAGCCGGTGCTGTTCGACCACCTCGTCCGCACCCCCGGTGTGCGCGTGCTGAACCGGACGGTGGTGGAGGGCTTCGAGCAGGATCGCGACGGCGTTCGCGCGACGCTCCGCAACCTCGACGGCGGCGAGACCCCGACGGCGGCGTCGCGCTATATCGTGGGCTGTGACGGCGGCCGCTCCACCGTGCGCCGCGCCATCGGCGCGAAGCTGGAGGGCACGCCCGTCGTGCAGCGCGTGCAATCCACCCTCATCCGCGCGCCCGAGCTGCTGAGCATGATGGGCGACCCGGCCTGGATGACGCTCTCGCTGAACCCGCGCCGCTCTGGCACGGTCGTCGCCATCAATGGGAGGGACGAGTGGCTCGTCCACAACCACCTGCACGAGCACGAGACGGAGTTCGACTCCGTGGACCGGGACTGGGCAATCCGCACCATTCTCGGCGTCGGGCCGGAGTTCCGGTACGAGGTGATCAGCCAGGAGGACTGGGTGGGCCGCCGCCTCGTCGCGGACCGCTTCCGGGACCGGCGCGCCTTCATCGCCGGCGACGCGGCGCATCTCTGGATCCCCTATGCCGGCTACGGGATGAATGCCGGCATCGCGGATGCGGTGACGCTGTCCTGGCAGATGGCCGCCGCCATCCGCGGCTGGGCTCCAGAAGGCATCCTGGACGCCTACGAGGCCGAGCGCCGCCCGATCACGGAGCAGGTGTCGCGCTTCGCGATGGGTCATGCGCTGGCGATGATGCGCCAGCGCGGCGGCGTGCCCGCGAACATCGAGGAACCAGGCCCGGAGGGCGACGCGGCGCGCGCGAAGCTCGGCCAGGAAGCCTACGACCTGAACGTGCAGCAATACTGCTGCGGCGGGCTGAACTTCGGCTACTTCTACCCCGACTCACCTGTCATCGCGGGCGATGGGGCGGAGGCGCCCGCCTACACGATGTACGACTTCACCCCCTCCACCGTGCCGGGCTGCCGGACGCCGCATCTCTGGCTGAAGGACGGGCGGTCCCTGCTCGACGCTGTGGGACCGGGCTATACTCTGCTCCGCCTCGACCCCGCGCTGGACACCACGGGGCTGGAAGAGGCCGCTGCGCGCGTCGGGATGCCCTTCACCGTGCTGGACCTCAATGCGGAGGACGCGCGGGCGGCGGGCTACGACCACAAGCTCGTCCTGTCGCGGCCGGACTGGCACGTGGCCTGGCGGGGGGACGCGCCGCCCGCCGATCCATCCGCGCTGATGGACCGCCTGCGCGGCGCGGGGACCGCCGCATCCCGCAGCCTCGCCGCCTGAGCCGAGGTACTGGAGCGAACAGCATGAACCTCCGTCACCCCCGGCGCGCGGTGTTGCGGGCCCTCGGTGCTGCGGGTCTGGCCGCGGTGTCGGGGCCGACGGCCGCGCAACCGGCCTTCCCGACGCGCCCGATCCGTCTCGTCGTCACCTTTCCGCCGGGCGGCAGCAGCGACGTGATCGGCCGCATCCTCGCGCCGCGCGTCGAGGCGCGGCTCGGACAGCCGCTGATCATCGAAAACCGCCCCGGCGCGGGCGGCAATATCGGCATGGATCTTGTCGCGAAGGCATCGCCGGACGGGCACACGCTCGGGATCGGGGCGGCGGGCGCGCTGGCCGTAAACCCGAGCCTCTATCCGAACATGCCCTACGACGTGCTGCGGGACCTCGCGCCGGTCACGCTGCTGGCGGGGATTCCCTTCGTGCTCGCCGCGGCCAACCGGCTCGGCGTGCGGACGCTCGCGGACCTTCTCGCCCTGGCGCGGACGCGGGCGGAGCCGCTGACCGTCGCCCATGGCGGCAACGGGACGGCGATGCATCTCTCGGCGGAGCTGTTCCGGCAGATGGCGGGCGTCCGGATGGAACCGATTCCGTTCCGCGGCAGCGCGCCGGCGATGACGGCGGTGGTGGCGGGGCAGACGGACCTTGCGGTGGCGGATCTGACCTCGGCGGCCGGCCCGGCCCAGGGGGGACAGGTGGTTCCGGTGGCGGTCACCACGGCGGAGCGGGTATCCAGCCTGCGCGACACACCCACGGTCGCGGAGGCCGGGCTGCCGGGATACGAGTCCGTCGGCTGGTTCGGCCTCGTCGCACCATCCCGAACGCCCCCCGCGATCCTGGAGGCGCTGAACGCCGCCTTCACGGCGACGCTGCGGGAGCCCGAGGTCCGGGCGCGACTGGAGACCATCGGCACGGTGGCGCAGCCGACGACGGCGGCCGAGTTCGCCGCCTTCATCCGATCCGAGACGGCAAAGTGGGCGGAGGTGGTCCGCGTCTCCGGCACCCGCGTCGAGTAGCGCCCCGCAGTCAGGCGGCCACCGCCAGGTTCGCCGCCTTCTTGCGCCGGCCGGCCGAGGCGCCGCTCCGTCGGCGCACAGGTGCGGCGGCGGGCGCTGGCCTCGCCGCCTTCAGGCGGGCCAGCAGCGCTAGCACCGCGGCCTCCTCCGGCCGCAGGTCGGAAAGCTCCTCGCGCAGCTCCGCCTCGGCCCGCTCCGCGATCTCGAGGACGAGCTGGCCGGACATATAGCCCTCCATCACGTCGGGGTGGATGTAGCACTTGCGACAGACGGTCGGGGTGTTGCCTAGGCGGGCCGAGACCTGCTCGATCGCGGCGCGCAGGTTCTTCTTCGCGGCCGCCTGGCTGTCGAAAGCCTCGAACTCCCGCAACGCCAGCGCGGCCATGACAGTGCCGGCCCAGGTGCGGAAGTCTTTCGCGGTGATGTCCTGTCCCGTGATCTCCCGCAGGTAGTCGTTCACGTCGCCCGAGGACACGTGACGCGGCTCTCCATCCTCATCGAGATAAGCGAAGAGCTCCTGTCCCGGCAGGTCCTGACAGGCCTTCACGACCTTCGCGACGCGGCGGTCGGAATGCCGCAGCTTCCAGGTCTTGCCGCTCTTGCCCTTGAAGGCGAAGCGCAATTCGCTGCCCTCCACGGCGACATGCCGGTTACGCAGCGTCGTCAGTCCGTAGGAGCCGTTCTCCTTCGCGTAGTCGTCGTTGCCCACGCGGATGAGCGTGGTCTCAAGCAGGCGGACGATGGTGGCCAGCACCTTCTCCCGCGGCAGGCCCTTGCGCGCGAGGTCGGCGGCGACACGGGCGCGGATCGCGGGAAGCGCCTCGGCGAAGGCGGCCATGTGCTCGTACTTCGTGGCGTCCCGGGTCTCCCGCCAGCGCGGGTGGTAGCGGTACTGCTTGCGCCCGCGCGCGTCGCGGCCGGTCGCCTGGATATGGCCGTTCGGAGAGGGACAGATCCAGACATCCGTGTAGGCCGGCGGGATGGCGAGGGAGCGGATGCGGGCCAGCGTCGCCTCATCCGTGATCGCCTTCCCGTCGGTGTCGAGGAAGGCGAAGCCGTCGCCCTTCGGTCGGCGGGTGATGCCTGGCCTGCTGTCAGTGACGTAGCGGAGCCCCGCGGCGCGGGCGGCCTCCTTCGGATCAACGATGAGGCCGCTGTCATCGGTTGCTGGCGTGGTCTGGGACATGGACCGGATTCCTTCAGGTGAAGGAACAAGGCGCCACGACCGGGGTTTCAGCGCGGCGAACGCGACATCCGCTTCAGCCCACGCGGCCCCAGGCGCGCTGGCTGTTCGAGGACGGGCAGGAACAAGCGTCACCGCTCGTGGCCGGGCCCGGCACCGGGCAGGAGAGCGCGCCGGCACGGCACGTCGGGGAGACAGGTAGCCCGCCGGGCACCGACGATCCGGTCGGCGGCACGGTGGGCCGAGGCAGGGCGCCCGGCGCGGACGCGTAGGGTGGTGGCGCCGCGGGCATTCCGGCCGTCGGCGGGGCCGCATAGGCGGGCGGGATAGGCGGGTAGAAGGCCGGCGGCGGCACCGGATAAGCCGGGTAATAGGCGTAGGGATCGTAAGGGTAGGCCGGGTAGACGGGGTAAGCCGGGTAGAGCGGCACTCCGATGCCCACTCCATAGAAGCCGAAGCCGAAGAACAGACGCGCCTCGGCGGGACGCGGACTCAGGAGCGGCGTGGCGAGAAGCGCGACCGCGAGGAGCAGGCGTCGGGCTTGCGTCATGCCGTGGATCTGGGGTGGCGCCCCGCATCCCGAAAGGTCAGGCGGTCAGCCAGCCCCGCATCAGGTTTGTGACGATCTCCGGCACCTCCATGCTCGGGAGGTGCCCGGAGTCGGGGATGACGTGCAGGGCGGCTCCGGGGATGCCGGCGGCGATCTCACGGGCGAGGTCCGGTGGCGTCAGGATATCCTCGGCCCCGACGCCGACGAGGGTGGGCACGGCGATTCCCGGCAGGTCCGGCCGGGAGTCGGGCCGGGACAGAATGGCCGCCTGCTGGCGGAGGAAGGCGTCCTTCCCCACGCGCTCCGCCATCTCCATCACCTCTGTCGCCAGGGGTGTGTCGAGGAAGCGCGGGTGGACGAGCTGTGGTAGCAGCCGCGGCGTCACTCCGCGGAACTGGCCGGACCGCGTGAGGGACATCAGACCGCGACGCCGCCGCGACTGTTCGGGCGTGTCCGGCCGGGCGGAGGTGTCGAAGAGGGCGAGCCGCAAGACCCGATCCGGTGCCTGGCGCAGAACCTCGAGCGCCACGTAGCCGCCCATCGATAGCCCGGCGAGCGCGAAGCGCGGCGGCGCCTGGCTGAGGGCGCGGGCTGCCATCTCGGCCACGCTGCTGTCCAGGGTGAGGTCGGCGACCAGAGGTTGCACGAGGTCTGACAGGCCCGCCGCGGGATCGCGCCAGAGGCGCGCATCGCAGAGGAGGCCGGGGAGAAGCAGCAGGGGGATCGGCGCCATGTGGCCGTGGTATTCGTGCGACGCCCCCCCGCGCAACCGGGGCGGGACGCGCGGAAGCCTTGCAACCCTGACGTTGCAGGAGCATATCGCGCGCGAGCGGCTGCGCGATGCGCGGCTTCGGCCGCGCCGCGCCGGGAGTTCCGGCGGGCGCCACCGGCACGCCGCCAGCGCCCGACCCCTTCGCACGTAGCCCCACCACTCGCCGCCCCTGCCCATCCGGCCGGACGGCGGCACAGGAACACAGACCGCTTGAACATTCACGACCAGTCCACCCCGGACGCCAACACCCCGGACGAGGCGAAGCTCGGCCCGGACGAGGCGCAGCTCGGCCCGCGTTCCGGCGCCGCCGACGGCGATCCCGTCGGCGAGGGCAGCTCTGACGGTTTCGCCGAGGGGACGCCGGCCTTCGAGGCCGCCCATCCGGTGGAAGCCCTGGCCGAGGGCGGCGAGGGCCCGGACGCGGAAGGCGACGCCGGCGAAACCGGGGCGGACGGCCGCGACCTGTCCGACTCCGATGAGGACGACGAGGACGAGGACGACGCGTCCCCGGATGAGGAGGACGACTCCGACGACGAGGATGATGAGGACGAGGACGACGAGGAGGAGGCCGCCTCCGCCGAAGCGGACGCTCCGGCGCCGACCACCTTCGCCGACCTCGGGCTGTCCGAGCCGATCCTGAAGGCGGTGGCCGAGTCCGGCTACGTCCACCCCACCCCGATCCAGGAGCAGGCCATCCCGGTCGTGCTCATGGGTCGGGACGTGCTCGGCTGCGCCCAGACCGGCACCGGCAAGACGGCGGGCTTCACCCTGCCGATGCTGGATATCCTGGCGGGCTCGCGCGCCAAGGCCCGGATGCCTCGCTCGCTCATCCTGGAGCCGACCCGGGAGCTCGCGCTTCAGGTTGCCGAGAACTTCGTGAAGTACGGCAAGCACCTCTCTCTCACCCACGCCCTGCTGATCGGCGGGGAGAGCATGGATGAGCAGCGGGCGGTGCTGGAGAAGGGCGTGGACGTCCTGATCGCCACGCCGGGCCGACTGCTGGACCTGTTTGATCGCGGCCGCATCCTGCTGGCCGACTGCAAGGTGCTGGTGATCGACGAGGCGGACCGGATGCTCGACATGGGGTTCATCCCCGATGTGGAGCGGATCGTGTCGCTGCTGCCGAAGCTGCGGCAGACGCTGTTCTTCTCCGCCACCATGGCGCCGGAGATCCGGCGCCTGGCGGACGCCTTCCTGCAGAACCCGAAGGAGATCACCGTCTCCGCCCCGGCCTCGGTCGCCACCACGATCACCGCCGGCCTGGTCTGGGTGAGGGAGTTCGACAAGCGCGAGGCTCTGCGCCGGCTGATCCGGCGGGAGTCCGTGCAGAACGCCCTGATCTTCTGCAACCGGAAGGTGGACGTCGACATCCTCTACAAGAGCCTCAAGAAGCACGGCTTCAGCGTGGGCGCCCTGCACGGCGACCTCGCGCAGTCCATGCGCTTCGCGACGCTGGAGAAGTTCAAGGCCGGGGAGCTCCAGCTCCTCGTCTGCTCCGACGTGGCGGCGCGGGGCATCGACATCGGCGGGCTGTCGCACGTCTTCAACTTCGACGTGCCTTTCCACGCCGAGGACTACGTCCACCGCATCGGGCGCACCGGCCGGGCAGGGCGTGAGGGCCACGCCTATACCATCGCCACAGCCGATGAGGCCCGGGCGGTGGCGGCCATCGAGACGCTGACGGCCCGCCCCATCCCGCCCATGCCGATCGAGGGGCTGGACCCCGTCTCCGCCGAGGAGATCCAGGAGGGCATGAAGGCCACGCGCGGTCGTGGCCGAGGGCGCGGGGCGCCGTCCCGCGACGCCGGGCGCGGTGGCCGGGATCGCGGCCGCGGCGAGCGCGACCGGGGCCGTGGCGAGCGGGGCCGGGGTGATGCGGCGCGCACAGAGGCCGGCCGGGCCGAGCCCGGGCGTGAACGCGAGGCGCGCCCCTCGGAGGGTCCGCGGCGCGAGGCCCGCGGCCGGCGCGACGAGGCGCCGCGCGGCATCCGGGGCAGCGACCGTGTGCTGGAGGAGGTGACGCGCGACGCCGCCCGCAACCGCGACGAGCCCCGCCGCGAGGATCGGAGCCGGGGGCGCGACGAGCGGCCCCGTGATGAGCGCCCCCGTGATGACCGGCCGCGCGAGGCCCGCGGCGGGGAGCGCGACGAGGCCCCGCGCGACGATCGCGGCCGCGACCGCTACCGCGACGAGGGCCGTGGCGGCCGGCGGGAGGGTGGATACCGCCATCGCTCCGACGACCTCGGTCCGTCGGTGGTCGGCTTCGGCGATGCGACGCCGGCCTTCATGCTGATCCCGGTCCCGCGCCCGAAGCGGCCGGCGAACAGCGAGGCCGAGGCGGCCTGAGCACCGGCGGGGGCGGGGCACTCTCCCCTCCCCCGCCCTGATCCGTGCTAAGGGGTGCCCGTGCTCGGGCCCTTTCGGGAGGATTTCCATGAACGTCGTCACGCCGATCGGCCAGAAGACCGCCTCGTCCGCCGCCAAGATGGGGCCTTTCTCCTGGGAGGACCCGTTGCTGCTCGAGGAGCAGCTCACCGAGGACGAGCGGATGATCCGCGACGCCGCCCGCGAGTTCTGCCAATCCCGCCTAATGCCCCGCATCCTCGAGGGGAACCGGCGCGAGCATTTCGACCGCGAGATCATGAACGAGTTCGGGGAGATGGGCTTCCTCGGCGCAACGCTGGACAGCCATGGTTGCGCGGGCGTGGGCTACGTCTCCTACGGGCTGATGTCCCGTGAGGTGGAGCGGGTGGATAGCGGCTACCGCTCCGCCTTCTCGGTGCAGTCCTCGCTCGTCATGTTCCCGATCCACGCCTTCGGGTCCGAGGCGCAGAAGGACAAGTTCCTGCCGAAGCTCCGCACCGGCGAATGGGTCGGCTGCTTCGGCCTGACCGAGCCCGACGCCGGTTCCGACCCCAACTCCATGCGGACGCGGGCGAAGAAGGTGGATGGCGGCTACCTCGTGAGCGGCTCCAAGACCTGGATCTCCAACTCCCCGATCGCCGACGTCTTCGTGGTCTGGGCGAAGGACGACGAGGGCGTGCTGCGCGGCTTTATCC
This sequence comes from Muricoccus radiodurans, assembly GCF_050154705.1. Lineage (GTDB taxonomy): Bacteria > Pseudomonadota > Alphaproteobacteria > Acetobacterales > Acetobacteraceae > Roseomonas > Roseomonas radiodurans. Next base: position 1,309,442 of record NZ_CP189561.1, read on the forward strand.
TCGAGAAGGGCATGAAGGGCCTCACCGCGCCGAAGATCGAGGGCAAGATGTCCCTCCGCGCTTCGGTCACCGGCATGATCATGATGGACGAGGTCTTCGTGCCGGAGGAGAACCGGATGCCCGGCGTGAAGTCGCTGGCCGGTCCCTTCTCCTGCCTCAACCGCGCCCGCTACGGCATCTCCTGGGGCGTGCTCGGCGCCGCCGAGGACTGCTGGCACCGCGCCCGGGAGTACACGATGGGCCGCAAGATGTTCGGCCGGCCGCTCGCCCAGACCCAGCTCATTCAGAAGAAGCTGGCGGACATGCAGACGGAGATCACGCTCGGCCTGCAAGGCGTGCTGCGGCTCGGGCGCCTCTTCGACGAGCACAAGGCGGCGCCGGAGATGATCTCCCTGATGAAGCGCAACAACTGCGGCAAGGCGCTCGACATCGCGCGCGTGGCCCGGGACATGCACGGCGGCAACGGGATCGTGGACGAGTACCACGTCATCCGCCACGTCATGAACCTGGAGACGGTGAACACCTATGAGGGCACGCACGACGTGCACGCCCTCATCCTCGGGCGCGCGCAGACGGGGCTGAACGCCTTCGGGTGAATCCGGGCGGGTGATCACCGGGCCGGGGGACATCGCGGGCGTCGAACAGGCGATCCAGTCGGCCATCGCGCCCGCCTTCCTGCTGACCGGCATCTTCAGCATCCTGAACGTGCTGACGGGACGGCTGGGGCGGTTGATCGACCGGGAGCGGTCCATTCGCGAGGGCCGTTCGCTGGCCCTCGAAGGGGAGCGGTCCCGCCTGGCCAGGCGGGCGCGCTACGTCCATCGCGCGATCGCCTTCGCTGTCACGGCGGCGATCCTGCTGTGCGGGCTGATCGTCTGGGCCTTCGTCGGCGGCTTCCTCGGCGTGCCGGTCGCCTGGGTGCTGGCGGCCCTGCTCGTCTGCGCGATGCTGGCCCTCATCACCTCGCTCACGCTGTTCCTCGCTGAGGTGCGCGTCGCCTCCGACCACCTGCCGCTCGATGACGGCACCAGCCGCTGAGCTGACCATCCGCGGCATGGGTGCCGCGGGGGACGGGGTAGCCGCGCTGCCGGACGGCAGCCCGGCCTTCATCCCGTTCACCCTGCCGGGCGAGACGGTGCAGGCCTCGATCACCGGACGCCGCGGCGACGGCTCCGCGGCCATGGTGGACGCGATCCTGTCCGCCAGTCCCGACCGAGTGGAACCGCCCTGTCCGCATTTCGGCACCTGCGGCGGATGTGCCTTGCAGCACTGGGCCATGCCGCCCCAGGCCGCCTGGAAGGCGGGCCGCGTGGCGGAGGCGCTGGCCCGCGCGGGATTTCCCGGTGTCGACGTCCCGCCGGCCCTGACCAGCCCGCCGAACAGCCGCCGCCGCGCCGACTTTGCGCTGCGGCGCACGGCCGGGGGAATCGTGGTCGGCTTTCATGCACGCGGCGCGGCCGAGCCCTTCGACATGGCGGTCTGCTACGTCATCCACCCCAGGCTGCTCGGACTGGTGGCGCCGCTGCGGGCGATGCTGGCCGGATTAACGGCGCTGAAGCGGGTCGGTTCGGCGATGGTGAACCTGCTGGACACCGGCCCTGATCTGCTGCTCCGAACCGACGCGCCGCTCTCCGCCGCGGACCGCGCGAGGCTCGCCGACTTCGGCGTCGCACAGGAGATCCCGCGCATCGCCTGGGCACCCGAGGGACGCGGTGGCGAGGCGGAGATCGCCGCCGGGTCCGGCCCGGTCTCCGTGGTGCTCTCCGGCGCGTCGGTGGTGCCCCCGCCCGGCGCCTTCCTGCAGGCGACGCCGCAGGGCGAGGCGGCGATCATCGACGGAGTGCTCGGCGGGCTGGGCAAGCGCCTTCCCGCGAAGGCACGAATCATCGAGCTCCATGCGGGGCTTGGCACGCTGTCCTTCGCCCTCTCGGCGCGCGGGCGCGTGGAGGCCTATGAGAGTTCAGCGCCGGCCGTGACGGCCCTCCAGGCAGCGGCCGGACGCGCGGGCGCGCGGATCCGGGCCACGCGGCGCGACCTGGCCCGCCAGCCGCTGCTGCCGGCGGAGTTGAACGGAGCCGCGGCGGTGGTGCTGGACCCGCCTTTTGCCGGGGCGGTGGAGCAGGTTGGGGTACTGGCACGCGCCGCGGTTCCGCGGGTGATCTACGTCTCCTGCAACCCGGCCGCGCTGGCGCGGGATGCCGCCCTCCTCGCCCGCGCGCCGGGCTGGCGCGTGGAGCGGGTCGTGGCGGTGGACCAGTTCCTTTGGTCGTCTCAGGTCGAGGCGGTGGTCACCTTCCTTCGCGCTTGATCGGCGCCGGAACGGTGGCACCATCGGCGCCCCGAGGAGGCGACGAGCGATGCAACGACGCGTGATAATGGCGGCCGGGCTGGCCGCCCCTGCCCTGCTGTCCGCCCGGCCCGTCCTGGCGCAAGCGGCGCCGCCCGCCACCCCCGTCACCCAGGCGCCAGGCTTCTACCGCTTCAAGGTCGGCAGCTACACGGTCACGACGGTCCATGACGGCTTCTTCCGCCGCCCCGTCGCCGGCTTCGTGCAGAACGCCCCCTTGGAGGAAGTGCAGCGCGTCCTGGCCGAGAGCTTTCTGCCGACCGACCAGATCGCCATTCCCTTCACGATCACCTTCGTGGACACGGGCCGGCAGCTGATCGTGTTCGACACGGGCAACGGCGTGACGCCGGCGAACGCGACCAACGGCAAGATGATCGAGAACATGCGCGCGGCCGGCCTGGATCATGCGCGGGTGAACCTGGTCGTGATGAGCCACTTTCACGGCGACCACGTGAACGGCCTGCTGAATGCCGAGGGGGCCGCCGCTTTCCCGAATGCCGAGGTGGTGGTGCCCGCCGCCGAGTGGCGCTGGTGGAACGACGCCACCAACGAGTCCCGCTCGCCCGAGGGGCAACGGCCGAACTTCGCGAACTCGGCTCGGCGCTTCGCGCCGTATGCCGGCAAGATCCGGCAGGTCGAGGATGGGGCGGAGGTGGCGCCGGGCATCCGCGCCGTCGCGGCGCATGGCCATACGCCCGGGCATACGGCGTACCTGATCGCCGACGGGAACGCGCAGGCGATGTTCGTGGCGGACGCGACGAACCGGCCGGAGCTCCTGGCCCGCCGGCCCGACTTCCACATCGTCTTCGACTTCGATCCCGCCATGGCCGAAGCGTCGCGGCGCCGCCTCTATGACCGCGTCGCCACGGACCGCATCCGCGTGACGGGGTACCACTTCCCCTTCCCTGCGAACGGATACTTGGCCAAGGAGGGGAACGGATACCGCTTCGTCGCCGCCGACTGGTCCACCGGACTGTAGGGGGCATGGTCATGATCCATCGCCGGGACATGCTGGCCGCGGCTGCCGCGAGCGCCGCGTTGCCGGCCGTGGCGCGCGCGCAGGGCAGCGAGGCAGCACCGCGCTTCCACGCTCTCCGGGTGGGCGCGCTCCCCGTCACGATCGTGCAGGACGGCACCGTCCTCAGGCCGGACGTGACGCGCGGGCTGGTGGTGAACGCTCAGCCGGAACAGGTGGCAGCCGCGCTCTCCGCCGGTGGCGTGCAGGGCACGCGGTACGACAACCCATACAACCAGACGGTGGTCGGGACTCGGTCGGGGCTGGTGCTGATCGACACGGGCAACGGCCAGGGCGGCGCGCCTGGCACCGGGCAGATGTTCGCGGCCCTGCGGGCGGCGGGTCTCGACCCCTCGGCCGTGACCACCGTGCTGTTCACCCATTTCCACCCCGACCATGTCGGCGGGCTTTTGAATGCGGATGGGTCCGCGGCCTTCCCGAACGCGGCGATCAAGGTTCCGGCGCGGGAATGGGCCTACTGGAATGACTCGGGCGAGGAATCGCGCGCCACGGAGTTCCGGCGTCCGAACTTCGCGAACGCCCGCCGACGGTTCGCGCCCTATGCCGCCAAGGTCGAGCAGTTCGGGGCGGGCGCGGAGGTGGCGTCGGGGATCACGGCCGTCAGCACGCCCGGCCACAGCCCCGGGCATACGAGCTTCCTCGTGTCGGACGGGCCGGCGCAGCTGATGGTGATCGGGGACGTCGTGACGGCCCCGCCGGTCTTCATGGCCAATCCAGAGTGGTACCCGCCGGTGGACATGGACCCGACCCAGGCGGTGGCCACGCGCAAGGCCCTGCTGGACCGGGTGGCAGCGGACCGCGTGCCGATCATCGGCTACCACTTCCCCCTGCCCGCGACGGGGCAGGTGGAGCGGGCCGGGTCGGGCTACCGGCTGGTGCCGGGCGACCCCTGAAGCCGCACTCCGGGTGGCTCCGCCTCCCGGACCCTCCGCCGGGGCCAGGCGTCGCCCCTGGACCCCGCGGGCTGTTCAGCGCGAAGGGGTCAGACGTGGAAGGATTCGCCGCAGCCGCAGCGACCCTTCTCGTTCGGATTGGTGAAGGTGAAGCCGGCGGACATCGCCTTCTGCTCGTAATCCATGACCGTGCCGATCAGGAACAGGCTGGCCTTGCGATCGACCAGGACGGTCAGGCCCTTGTCGGTCACCGTCTCGTCGCCCGGGCCCGCCGCGTCTACCCAGTCCAGCTTATAGGATAGGCCGGAACAGCCCTTGGTGGAGACGGAGACGCGCAGCAGCTTGTTCCCCTCGGCCTTGTCGTACAGCGCGCGCAGGCGGTCCGCGGCCCCGTCCGAAAGGGTCATCAGGGGCGGCAGGGCGCGGCGGGGCTTGGCGGGGGTCGTGGTGGTCGTGCTCATGGTCGTCTCCATGTGCGCCGTCGTCAGTACATGTTCAACGCGAGCTTCGCGTCGTCGCTCATGCGGGACGGGTCCCAGGGGGGGTCCCACACGATCTCGGTCTTCGCGTCGGTCACGCCGGGAACGGTGCGCACCGCCTCTTCAACCATCCCCGGCAATTCCTGGGCCGAGGGGCAGGACGGCGTGGTGAGCGTCATCTCCACCTTCACCGCGCCCTCGTCCGTGATGTCCACGGAGTAGACGAGGCCGAGCTCGTAGATGTCCACGGGGATCTCGGGATCGTAGACCGTCTTGATCGCGTCGAGCACCGCGTTCTCGTCCACCTTCTGCGGGGCGGGCGGGACGGGGCCGTCAGGGGTCCAGGCTTCGTGCCGGGTCGCGCCCTCACTCACTGGAGGCCTCCTTGCCGCCGTCCAGGGCGGTGTTCAGCGTGTGCCAGGCGAGGGTGGCGCACTTCACCCGGCTCGGGAACTCGTGCACGCCAGCGAGGGGCTGAAGACGCTCCATCTCCTCCTCCAGCGCGCCGCCGCATTCCGGGCAGGTGCCGGTCATGGCGAGCTCGCGGAAGCGCGTTGCGAGGATGCGCGCCTCCTCGGCCGTCTTGTCCCGCACCGTCTCCGTCATCAGCGAGGCACTGGCCATGGAGATAGCGCAGCCGCGCCCCTGGAAGGCGGCGTCCTTGATGCGGTCGCCCTCCATGTCGAGCCACAGCTCCATCCGGTCGCCGCACATCGGATTGTCGCCGCGGGCGGAGAGGTCGGCCGAGTCGAGCCGCCGAAAGTTCCGGGGCTTCCGTCCGTGGTCCAGGATGACCTCCTGATAGAGGTCGCGCAGGTCGTCGAACATCAGGAGAAGAACTTTCTTGCGCTGGTCAGCGCATCGGCCAGGAAATCCACCTCCTCATGCGTGGTGTAGAGGCCGAAGGAGGCGCGGCAGGTGCTGTCATGGCCGATGCGGGCGTGCAGCGGCTCCGCGCAGTGGCGGCCGGCGCGCACCGCGATGCCGACGCGATCCAGCAGGGTGGAGAGGTCGTGAGCGTGCGCCCCGTCGAGCGCGAAGGAGAAGACGCCGCCGCGGTCCTGGGCGCGGCCGAGGACGGTCAGGCCGTCCACGGCGGAGAGGCGGGTCATGGCGTGGTCCACCAGCGACCGCTCATGCGCCTCCACCGCGTCCATGCCGATGGCGGTGACGTAATTGATCGCGGCGTGCAGACCGATCGCTTCCACGATCGGTGGCGTCCCGGCCTCGAACTTCGCGGGAACGGGCGCGGGAAGGAAGCCGTCCTCCGTCACCTCCGCGATCATGTCGCCGCCGCCGAGGAAGGGCGGCATCCGCTCCAGCAGCTCCCGCCGCGCCCAGAGCACGCCGATGCCGGTCGGGCCGTAAAGCTTGTGGCCGGTGAAGACGTAGAAGTCGGCGTCCAGTGCCTGCACATCTACGCGCCGGTGCACGGCGGCCTGGGAGCCGTCGAACAGCACCTTAGCGCCGTGCGCGTGCGCCAGCGCCGCGATCCGTGCGGCCGGGGTCACCGTGCCCAACACGTTGGACATGTGTGTGACGGTGACCAGTCCGACCTTCCCGTCGGCCAGCTTGGCCTCGAGGTCCGCCAAGTCCAGTTCCCCGGCATCGGTGATGCGGGCGACGCGCAACTCGATCCCGTGCGCCTCCCGGAGCATCTGCCAGGGGACGAAGTTGGCGTGGTGCTCCATCTGGGACACGACCACCGCCTGCCCGGGACGCAGCACGCCACGTCCGTAGGAATGAGCGACGAGGTTGATCGCGGCCGTGCTGCTATAGCTGAAGACGACCTCGCGGCTGTCTGCGGCGTTGATGAAGCGCGCCACGGCCTCCCGCGCCGCCTCATAGGCGGCGGTAGAGGCCTCGCTCAGGTGGTAGGCGCCGCGGTGCACGTTGGCGTAGGACGTCTCCATCATCCGCACCATCGCCTCGATCACCTGGCGCGGCTTCTGGGCGGAGGCGCCGGAATCCAGGAAGACGAGCGGCTTGCCGCGCACCGTGGTGGACAGGATCGGGAAATCCTGCCGGATGCGCTGCACGTCGAAGGCGGGGCGGAGGGAGCCGTCCATCACGCGGCCTCCCCGTGCAGCGACCACCAGCCCTGCACAGCTTCTTCCAGCGCCTCGCGCGCGGCCTCGTCCTCCACGATCTCCACCGCCTCCTGCAGAAAGGCGCGGACGAGCATGGAGCGGGCGACATCCGCCGGGATGCCGCGGGCGCGGAGGTAGAAGAGGCTGTCCGGGTCCAGGGCACCCGCCGTCGCGCCGTGCGAGCACTTCACGTCGTCGGCGTAGATCTCCAGCTGTGGCTTGCTATCGATCTCGGCCTCCTCGCTCAGCAGGAGGGTTTGGTTCATCTGGTAGCCGTCGGTCTTCTGCGCCTCGCGCCGCACCAGGATCTTGCCCTGGAAGACACCGCGGGCCCGTCCGGCGAGCACGGTCTTGACCGTCTGGCGGGACGCGCAGTTCGGCGCGGCGTGGTCCAGCGCGGTCGTCGTGTCCGCGACCTGACCATCGGCGACCAGCTGCGCACCGTTCAGATGCGCGGCCGCCTTAGGGCCGTTCAGCTGGAGATGGGTCTCGGACCGGGACAGGCGGCCGCCGGCGTTCAGGACGAAGCCGTCATAGGTGCCCCCCTCCGCCACACGCACGCCGAGATGAGCGAGGTGGTAGGCGGTCTCCGCCTCCCGCTGCACGCGGACATGGGCGAGATGCGCGTCCTCCGCGACCTCGATCTCGAAGACCGGGTTGTGCAGGTGACGCGCACCCGCGGGCGACAGCGCCGTCTCGATGAGCGTCAGCCGGGCGCGGCGGGCGAGGCGGATGAGGTGGCGGGGATGGTGGCTGGTCGGCGTGGCGCCCGTGGAGACGGCGAGCAGTTCCAGCCGGCCGGCATCCTCACCTTCCGGCAGGTCCAGTACCAGCCCGTCCTCGAAGAGAAGGGTGTTCAGCGTCACCATCGGCTGGGACGCGGCCGCCACCGTGTTCAGGAAAGGCGACGCGTGCGGGATGACCTCCGCAAGGGACCGCGCCGGCAGTTCGCCGAGCGTCGAGAGATCGGCCCGGTAGCGTCCATCCACGAAAACAGCCCGATGCGGCGCGCGCGCGACGGGCAGGTCGGGGGTGGTGGCGATCACGGTCAGCGCCTCGCTGAAGCCGGCGCGGAGCATCGGGTTCAGGTCCGTGTAGCGCCAGGCCTCGACGCGGCGGGACGGCAGGCCCCCGGCGGAGAGGGTCTCGGCCGCGGCCTCGCGTAGGGCACGGACGCGGTCATCGCCGCACAGTTGGTCGGCGGTGGCGCGGTAGCGCGCGACGAAGGCGGCCGCGTTGCTCTCGGGGGCGGCGTTCATGCGGCCTCCCCCAGCACGCCGGCGTAGCCCTCGGCCTCCAGCCGGTGCGCCAGCTCGGGGCCGCCGGAGGTCACGATCCGGCCCGCCGCCAGCACGTGCACGCGGTCCGGCACGATGTGGTTCAGCAGGCGCTGGTAGTGGGTGATGACCAGGGCGGAGAAGTTCGGGCCACGGAGCGCGTTGACGCCATCGGCCACGATCTTCAGCGCGTCGATGTCGAGGCCGCTGTCCGTCTCGTCGAGGATCGCCAGCTTCGGGGCCAGCAACGCCATCTGCAGCACCTCATTGCGCTTCTTCTCGCCACCGGAGAAGCCGACATTCACGCCGCGCTTCAGCATGTCCTCCGGCATGGAGAGGTCCTTCATGCGGGCGCGCGCCACCTTCAGGAACTGCATCGCGTCCAGCTCCGCCTCGCCGCGGTTGCGGCGAATGGCATTCAGCGCCGTGCGAAGGAAATTCGCGTTGCCGACGCCGGGCAGCTCCACCGGGTACTGGAACGCCAGGAAGAGGCCGGTCGCGGCGCGCTCCTCCGGCTCCATCGCGAGCAGGTCCTGGCCGTCGAAGGTGACGGAGCCCTCGGTGATCTCGTAGCCCTCCCGGCCCGCCAGGGCGTAGGAGAGCGTGGACTTGCCGGAGCCGTTCGGGCCCATCACGGCGTGCACCTCGCCCGTGGGGACCTCCAGGCTGATGCCCTTCAGGATGGGCTTGCCATCGACCTCGGCGTGCAGGTTCTCGATCTTCAGCATCTCAGCCCACGCTCCCCTCAAGGGAGATCTGCAAGAGTTTCTGCGCCTCCACCGCGAACTCCATCGGGAGTTCCTTCAGCACCTCGCGGCAGAAGCCGTTCACGATCAGTCCGACCGCGTCCTCCTGCGAGAGGCCGCGCTGGCGGCAGTAGAACAGCTGGTCCTCGGCGATGCGGGAGGTCGTCGCCTCGTGCTCCACCTTGGCCGAGAGGCAACGGTTCTCGATGTAAGGAACCGTGTGCGCCCCGCAGCGATCCCCGATCAGCAGGGAATCGCACTGGGTGAAGTTGCGCGCGTTCTTCGCCTTCGGGCTGATCCGGACGAGCCCGCGATAGGTGTTCTGCCCCTGCCCCGCCGAGATGCCCTTGGACACGATGGTTGACTTCGTGTTCGCGCCGAGGTGGATCATCTTCGTGCCGGTGTCGGCCTGCTGGAAGTTGTTGGTGATGGCGACGGAGTAGAACTCGCCCACCGACTCCTCGCCCTGCAGGATACAGGACGGGTACTTCCAGGTAATGGCGGAACCGGTCTCCACCTGCGTCCAGGACACCTTGCTGCGCTTGCCGCGGCAGGCCGCGCGCTTGGTGACGAAGTTATAGATGCCGCCCTTCCCGTTCTCGTCGCCGGGATACCAGTTCTGGACGGTGGAGTACTTGATGGACGCATCGTCGAGAGCGACGAGCTCCACCACGGCGGCGTGAAGCTGGTTCTCGTCCCGTTGCGGGGCCGTGCAGCCCTCCAGGTACGACACCATACTGCCCTCATCCGCGATGATCAGGGTGCGCTCGAACTGGCCCGTGCTCTTCGCATTGATGCGGAAATAGGTGGACAGCTCCATCGGGCAGCGCACGCCCTTCGGGATGTAGACGAAGGAGCCATCGGTGAAGACCGCGCTGTTCAGTGCCGCGAAGAAGTTGTCGCCCTGCGGCACGACGCTGCCCAGGTACTTGCGCACGAGCTCCGGGTGTTCCTGCACCGCCTCGGAGATGGCGCAGAAGATAATTCCCTCCTTCGCCAGCCGCTCCTTGTAGGAGGTGGCGACGGAGACGCTGTCGAACACGGCGTCCACGGCGATCGGCATGCGCCCGGCAGCGGGCGTTTCGCCCGCGCCCTCGACGCCCGCGAGGATCGCCTGCTCCTTCAGCGGGATGCCGAGCTTCGCGTAGGTCTTCAGCAGCTCCGGGTCCACCTCGTCGAGGGACTTCGGGCCTGCCTTCGTCTTCGGCGCCGCATAGTAATAGGCATCCTGGTAGTCGATCGGCGGGTAGGTGACGGCGGGCCAGCGCGGCTCCTCCATCTCCTGCCACATGGCGAAGGCGCGCAGGCGCCACTCGAGCAGCCAGGCGGGCTCGTTCTTCTTCGCGGAGATGAAGCGGACGATGTCCTCGTTCAGCCCCTTGGGGGCGAACTCCATCTCGATGTCGGTCTCGAAACCCCATTTGTAGGTGCCCTGCGTGGCATCCCGGACGGTCTCGATGGTCTCTTCGACGGCAGGCATCAGGGGTTCCTACTCGGCGGCGGCGTGGTGGGGCGCGACGGCGGGGCGGTGGTGAAGCTCGGCGCAGGAGGGGCGCGCGAGATCGGCGATGGTCACGGCAGTGAGCGCGGCGCGAACGGCGGCGTTCACCGGGTCCCAGCGGCCGCGGACGGGGCAGTGACCCTCGGCCTCGCAGCCGCCGCTGGCGCCGTCCACGCAGGCCGTCAGCGCGATCGGGCCGTCCATGGCGACGATCACCTCCGCCAGCGGGATGGCGGCGGTGGCGCGGGTCAGGCGATGGCCGCCTCGGGCCCCCCGCTGCGCCTCCACCAGCCCGGCGCCGGAGAGCATGCGGAGCACCTTGGCCACGGTGGGCTCGGCGAGGCCGGTCGCGGTGGCGAGGGCCGGGGCGGTGTGCAGCCCGCCCTCCGTGCCCATGCGGGCGAGGAGGACGACGGCGTAATCCGCGAGCTTGGACAGGCGAAGCACGGGGTTTGGTCCGGTCGTTGGGATACCGGACCGCTGCGGTCCGGTATGGAGCCGAAATGCGTTGCCGCCCCCCCGAAGTCAAGGCGGCCCCGGCTAAAACAACGACTTGCGAGTGATTCGCGGCTGCCCGGCTTCCGGCGCCGGACGCCCGAGCCTAGAAGGGGTGCCGCAGCCCAGGAGGAGAGGCCGGCATGATGCTGGACGGCAAGGTCGCGATCATCACGGGTGCTGGGGGCGGGATCGGGCGGGAGATCGCCCTCGCCATGGCGATGGCCGGAGCGAAGGTCGTGGTAAACGACATCGGCGCCTCCCTGACCGGTGAGGGCGAGACCTCCGCCACGCCGGGCCAGCAGACCGTCGCCATCATCCAGCAGCGCGGCGGGCAGGCGGTGGCCAATACCGACAGCGTGGCCGGCTGGGACAGTGCCCGGCGGATCGTGCAGTCGGCAATGGACAGCTTCGGGCGGCTCGACATTGTGGTGAACAACGCCGGCATCCTGCGGGACCAGATCTTCCACAAGATGAGCGAGACCGAGTGGCGGGCCGTGGTGGATGTCCACCTTCACGGCTCCTTCTTCGTCTCCCGGGCCGCGGCGGAGCCCTTCCGGGCGCAGGGCTCGGGCGCCTTCGTGCACATGACCTCGACCTCCGGCCTGATCGGCAATTTCGGGCAGGCGAACTACTCCGCGGCGAAGCTCGGCATCCTCGCGCTGTCGAAGTCCATCGCGCTGGACATGCAGCGCTTCGGGGTGCGGTCGAACTGCATCGCTCCTTTCGCCTGGAGCCGCATGACCTCCTCCATCCCGGCGGAGACGCCGGAGCAGAAGGCGCGGGTCGCGAAGCTCCAGGCCATGGGGCCGGAGAAGAACGCGCCGCTCGCTGTTTTTCTGGCCTCCGACGCGGCGAGGGAGGTCACGGGCCAGGTCTTCGCCCCGCGGATGAACGAGATCTTCCTCTTCAGCCAGCCGCGCCCCGTCCGCTCCGTCCACCGCGGAGAGGGCTGGACGCCCGAGGCCATCGCGGAGCAGGCCCTGCCCGCGCTGCGGTCCCACTTCCTGCCGCTGGACCGCTCGCCGGACGTGTTTTCGTGGGACCCGATCTGATCCCGTGACGGACAGCCCGCCCCGGCCGATGCTGGCCACCGACTTCACCGCGGCCGGCGAGGCCAAGCCGGAGAAGGTGGCGCGCCCCCGCGACGCGGCGACCCTCCTTCTCTGGCGCCGTGCCGGGAATGGCTACGAGGTGCTGATGGGCGTGCGGAGCGCGAAGCACCGCTTCATGCCGCAGCGCCTGGTCTTCCCCGGCGGACGCGTGGACCCGGAGGACCGCAAGGCCCCTGCCCTGTCCGAGCTGGAGGATCACACGCGCCGCGCCCTGGAGCTGCGCGCCGCCCCACGACTGGCGCGCGCCATCGGCATCGCGGCCGCCCGGGAGCTGGAGGAGGAGACGGGTCTCCTGCTCGGCCGGATGGAAGCGGGGCGGCTCCAGGCCGATCTCGCGCCGATGCGCTACCTCTGCCGCGCCCTGACGCCGGCGATGAGCCCCGTCCGCTTCAATGCCAGGTTCCTCATGGCTCCGGCCGAGGCGGTGACGGGTATGATGGGCGGCTCCGGCGAGCTGGAGCACCTGGGCTGGTACAAGGTCGGCGAGACGCCGCCGCACGAGCTCGCTCAGATCACCGGCCGCGTGCTGCGGGAGTTCGCGGCCGTGATGGAGTTGCCGGAAGCCGAGCGGGCCACGCGGCCGCTCATCTGGTACCAGGGCCGCGATACGCGGCGGCTGGAGCGGATGTCCCCGCGCAGCCCTGGCTGACGGAAGGTCCGCCGCGGCCAGCTTCCGCGCTCCCTACAGCCAGCCCATCCGCCGCAGGCGCCACCACAGACCTGCGCAGATTCCTCCGATCACCAGCAGGACGACGTAGTAGGCGCCCTCCCATTTCAGCTCCGGCATGTGCTCGAAGTTCATGCCGTAGATGCCGGCGATGGCGGTCGGCACCGCGAGGATGGCGGCCCAGGAGGCGAGCCGACGGGTGATCTGCGTCTGCTGCGCCTGCCCCGTGAGCAGGCTCGCCTCGAAGGCGAAGGCGAGGACCTCGCGGAGCGACTCGATCTCTTCCTGCACGCGCCGGACGTGGTCGGTGACGTCGCGGAGAAAGGGCTGCATCGCCGGGTCGTGGGGCAGGACCTCCGGATGCTCCAGCCGCTTGCAGACCTCCGCCAGCGGAACCACGCCGTTGCGGAGGCGCAGCAGATCCCGCCGCAGGGTGTAGAGTCTCTCCACCCCGGACTGATCGAGGCTGCCGTCGAGCACCCGATCCTCGATCCCCTCCACCTCCGCCGTGATCGTCTCCAACACGGGCAGGTGCTCGTCCACGATGAAGTCGAGGATGGCGTAGAGAATGTAGACCTCCCCGTGGGAGAGGGTGATCGGGCAGGCCTCGCTGCGTGCCCGAACGGCAGCGTAGGAGGTGGAGGCGCCGTGCCGCACCGAGACGACGTAACCGCGACCGACAAAGAGGTGCGTCTCCCCGAAGGCCACGCGCCCTTCCACCATCTGGGCGGTGCGGGCGACGATGAAGAGCGCCTCCCCGTAACGCTCCACCTTCGGGCGCTGGTGCGCCTTGTGCGCGTCCTCGATCGCGAGGTCATGGAGGGCGAACTGGGCCTGGACCTCCGCCAGAAGCGGCTCGTCGGGCTCCAGCAGGCCGATCCAGACCACGTGTCCCGGCGTGCGGGACCAGGTGCCGGCCTCGGCGATCGGCACCTCTGCCACCGGCCGCCCGCCCGCATAGGCGATGGAGGCCACGACGCCCGGTCGGCGCGTCTGCGGACCGGGCACGGAGAGGGACGTTGGCTGATCCATGCTCTCCTCCCCTTGGGGAGGGAAGGCTAGACCCGATTGCGAGGGGCGCAAACGATCCGTTGCGGGGATCGGGACGCCGCGGTCCTGCCGGCCCTCGCACGCCAACGCGCGCGGAACTCGCGGCGTTGCCGCTCGGTGCGCCGGGTGCCATGGTGAACACGGACGCCGCCGGCGTCGCCCTGATTGTCCCGGGACCAGTGTCCCCCTCCCCGATCCGGCGTGCCCCTGCCAGACGACCCATCGTTGCCCCCGCGCCCTATGCCGCCCGAGCACGCTCCGGGGCTGCTGCGCGGCTTGCTGGCTTATCGGGGCGACGTGCTGGCCATCCTGCCCCGCGTTGCCTACCGCCGACAGGTCATGGCCGTGCGCGTGCTGCGCCGGCAGATCGTCATCGTGAACAGCCCGGATGTCGTGCGCGAGGTTTTCGTCGCCCGCCACGCCATCTACGAGCGCAAGAGCCACTTCAAGGAGCAGGCCCTTCGTCCGGTGATCGGCGGCAGCCTCTTCGCCAATCACGGGGAGATCTGGTCCACGCGGCGGGCCCCTGTCGCGCGGATGCTTCATCCCTCGGGCGTCGGCCGCTTCCAGCCCGTGTTCCAGGCGGTGGCAGAGGATCTCGCCGCGCGCTGGTCCGGGCTGGCCGGGCCCGATGGCGGCATCGTGGACGTCGCCCCGGACCTCGCCACCGCGACGCTGACTGTCATGCTGCGCGCCGTCTTCGGCGACAACGTGCCGGAGGAGGAGGCACGCGGCATCGCGGACGCCTTCACCGTCTATCAGTCGCGCGTGCAGGTCATCGACCTGCCGCATCTGCTCGGCCTGCCGAACTGGGCATCCGGGCGCCAGAAGCGCGGGACACTCCGGGCCGCGGCGGATATCCGGGAGAGGATCGCTCGCCTGATCGCCTCCCATGCCGGCGAGGAGGGCTATCTGGCGGGCCTGCGGCAGGCACGTCGCGAGGGCGGTGGGTCGTTGCTCGACGAGACCGGCGTGCTGGACGAGGTGGCAATGCTGCTCCTCGCGGGCAGCGAGACGGCCGCGAACGCGCTCGCCTGGACCTTCTTCCTCCTCGCCTCGCATCCGGACTGGATCCGGCTGGTCCGTGAGGAGTTGGATGCCGTTCTCGGCCCGGCGGCCCCCGAGGTGGCTCAGTTGACCTCGCTCGTGAACACGCGCGCCGTGATCCAGGAAGCGATGCGGCTCTATCCGCCGGTGGCCGTGCTGTCCCGCCAGCCGGCGGCCGCCGACCGGATCCGGCGCTGGACCCTTAAGCCCGGCGACACACTGCTCTGCATTCCCTGGCTGCTGCACCGGCACGAGGAGATCTGGGAGGCGCCCCACGCCTTCCGGCCCGAGCGATTCCTGCCCGAGAACGCGAAGCGCATTCCGCGCTTCGCTTACCTGCCCTTCGGCCTCGGCCCGCGTGTGTGCGCCGGCGCAGCCTTCGGCATGGCAGAGATGACGACGCTGCTGGCGTTGCTGATCCGGCGCTTCGACGTCGCGCCGGGGACATCGCCCCTTCCTCGCTTCCGCCTGACACTGCGGCCAGAGCGCGGAATGCGGCTGGTTCTTCGGCCCATCTCCGACCGAGCCACATCAGCCGCGCGGATGATCCAGCGATCCGGGTCGGGAGATCCCGACCCGGTCGCGCCACGACCTCAGTACCGGTAGTAGCGGGGCCGATAGTAGCGACGGTAGTAGCGCGGGGCCGGGCGGTAGTAGTACCGGCGGTAATAGGGCCGCGCGTAATACGGACGGCGGTACCGGCGATAGTAGTATTGCACCGGCTCGACGGCCCCCTCCTGGCCCATGACCGTCATCGCGGCCTCGGGCAGGATCGGGCGCGGCGCCGCCTCGGCGCGGCCGACGAAACCGAGCGCCGCAAACAGCGCGAAGGCGAGCAGGCCCCCGCGGAGCAGAGCGCCCACGGGGCGTTTGAAACCGCCAAATTTCGGCATTAGGCGTTCTCCCTTCATCCTCACGAATCGAAACTTAGCCGGGCCGCTCCGAGTCCCTCTAGACAAGGTTGCGTTAGAATGCGGCGCGACAGCTTCCGCGCATCCGGCCATTCGGTCTGACGGCAGAGACGGCACGGTATGCCTGATCTCGAGGTCGGAGGAACTGGACGCTGGTTGTGTGTGGCACCATGGCGAGGAGGCCCGTGCAGACTCCGCCGCGTCTGGTGCGCGCCTCCGGGCGGGGTGGGTGCCAGAACGCTCTTTTCCGAATTGACGGCACGTCACAAGACACACGCATCAGGGCCACACCCAGACCTTACCTGCCGTCCACCCAGCGCGTGCGATGGATCGGGGCCGGCGGTCACAGGACATGTGCCCTGACCGCCGTGATCCTCGGCGGGCCCTTGGTGCATCACAGCAGCGGGCGACGCCATTGACGCGGGCGGTGCCGCGGAGCCACGAGGTCCGGACCCGCGATGTTCTGACGCCTGGGCCTCTTCGTAAGGGGAGCGGCCCCATGGGGAATGAGGTTGCCAAGCCCGCCTCCAGGCCCACCCAGGCGCAGCACATGAGAGGCTAGCGGAACCCTGTCACGTGCGAATGTCGCCTGCTGTCGCGTCGGTTTCACGCGGCGTCTGGATGGCGCGCGCGCCGACCACCGGGCGCCGGGAAAAGACGACCGTTCTCCACCTCCCACTCAGAGGGGGAGTTGGCGTCCCGTACGGGATTCGAACCCGTGTTGCAGCCTTGAAAGGGCCGCGTCCTAGGCCTCTAGACGAACGGGACAGGGAGGCGCCGCGGGTCACTACAACGCGGGGCGGGCAGCGTCCAGCGTCCTGATCCTAAAGGGCCAGCGGGACCTCCGGCGGGACCAGGGGCGTCGGTGCCCCGGGCTCCTGCCGGGGCGGCTCCGCGCGCCCGGGCGCTTCGGCGGGCGCGGTCGGGCGCTCCTCCACGGTGTAGTCAGGCACGATCCGTGCCTGGGCGCCGGCGATGACCAGCACCTTCTGGCCTACCGGAAGCGGCGGGACGTCCCGCTGCGTCACGGAGACGAGCTCGCCATTGGCCCGGCGCACGACGTACTCGGTGGCCGCGCTGTCGTTCACAACCCGCTCCGTCGCGCTCCCGAACAGGCCGCCGATCAGCCCGCCGCCTACGGCGCCGAGGGCCGTGCCGATGTTGCTCCCCGCCGGCGCCGCCCCGCCCACGATGCCGCCGGCGGCCGCGCCGACCCCCGCGCCGGTCGTCCCGTCCGCGGAGATCTGCACGGGCCGGGCGCCGACGATGACTCCCTGCTGCACCTGGTTCGCCTGCTGCACGGCGCGGGTCGAGTAGGTGTCGGCCGAATACCGCTCGCCGCAGGCGCCGAGCAGGAGAAGAATGGACAGGAAAGCAGGTCTGGGGGGCACGGGCGCCTCCGCGGTGGCGATCAGCGGGGCGAGGTAGGCCGTGCCGCCGCCCGGGGCAAGGTTGCGGCCGGCATGCCACGGCCGCGCGGGCCGCACGGTTCAGGCCGGTGCGGCGTCCAGCACATGCAAGCTGGTGGTGACGTCGCCATTCCAGCTCTCGGCCCGCAGCAGCCCGCAGAGATGCACCGGGGCGCCGCGCGCGGTTAGCAGAAGCTGCGCGAGAGGCCCCTCCTTCGCGCGGAAGCAGACCGCCTTCAGCCGCGCGCCGTCCTCCCCTTCCAGGAAGGCCCGGACGGTGCCGCCCTCCTTCCCCACGCGGTCGGCGCGAGCGATCCGGGCGTGGCGGATCGTGAAAACCGGCTCTTCGTTCCCGGCCCCGAACGGCGCCAGCCGCGCAACCTGCTGGGCCAGCGCCGTGGTCGCCGCGGCGACGGAGAGCGTCCCGTCCACCACGAGGTCCGCCGCGTCCGTCAGCCCGGAGTCGCGGATCAGGCGCGCGTTGAGAAAATCCTGCAGCTCGCCGCGGCGGTCCGCACGGAAGGTGAAGCCCGCGGCCATGGGGTGCCCTCCCCCGGTGTCCAGCAGGCCGGCCTGTCGCGCCGCGATGACCGCGGCGCCGAGATCGAGGCCGGGGATGGACCGGCCCGAGCCCTTCGCCATCCCGTCCGCTACCCCGGCGACGAGGGCCGGCCGGTTGAACCGCTCCTTCACCCGCCCGGCCACGATGCCGACCACGCCCGGGTGCCAGCCGTCGCCGCAGATGACCAGGACGGGGTGCCCGGCAGCGACGCCGGCCTCGGCCATGCTCATGGCGGCACCCATGACCTCGGCCTCCACCTCCTGGCGGCGGCGATTGATCGTGTCCAGGCGCTCGGCCATCGCTCGCGCCTCGATCGAATCCGCCTCCAGCAGCAGCCGCAGAGCGAGGTCGCTCTCGCCGATCCGGCCGGACGCGTTGATCCGCGGCCCCAGCCCGAAGCCGAGAGAATGGGCGGTCGGCGCTTCCCGCACGCCCGCGACCTCCAGCAGCGCGGCGATGCCCTGGCGTCCCCGCCGGGCCATCACGCGCAGGCCCTGCGCGACCAGGGCCCGGTTCAGCCCGGTCAGCGGCATCACGTCGCACACTGTGGCCAGCGCGACGAGGTCGAGAAGGTCCAGCAGAGGCGGCTCGGGCCGCGTCTCGAACCAGCCGATCCGGCGCAAGTTCCGGTGCAGCGCCACCGCGGCCATGAAGCAGACGGCCGCCGCGCAGAGGTGACGCAGGCCGGACTCGCAGTCCAGCCGGTTCGGATTCACCGTGGCCAGCACCGGCGGCGGCGGCCCCTCCGCCTTGTGATGGTCCAGGACGATGACGTCCGCCCGGCCCTCCGCCACGGCCAGGGCAGCGTGCGCCGAGATGCCGCAGTCCACGCAGAGGATGAGGGAGGCCCCCGCCTCGCAGAGCGCCGCGACCGCCGGGGCGTTCGGCCCGTAGCCCTCCTTGATGCGGTCGGGCACGTAATGCGTGGCCGAGAGGCCGAGGTCCCGCAGCACGCGCACCATCAGCGCGCCCGCGCAGGCGCCGTCCGCGTCGTAGTCGCTGTAGACCACCACGCTCTCGCCCGACCGGACCGCGGCCGCCAGACGCTCCGCCGCCAGGTCCATGTCCTTCAGGCAGGACGGGTCCGGCATCAGCGCGCGAAGGCGGGGCTCCAGGAAGATCCCCGCTTCCTCCACCCCGACCCCGCGGGCCGAGAGGAGGCGGCCCACCACCTCCGGCACGTCCAGCCGCTGCGCGATGGCGAGCCCCGCGCGCGCGTCATGCTGCCGCCACACCCAGCGCCGGCCGGTGACGGAGCGCGTGACGCCGAGGACGGCGTCGGGCTGGATGACGTCAGGCAAAGCCGTGCTTGACGGCAAAGTTGTGGTGGCCCTCCACGTAGCGCACCGTGCCCGTCTTGCTGCGCATGACGATGGAGTGCGTCACGGCGGAGGTGGTGGTGCGCTGCACGCCGCGCAGCATCGCGCCCGTGGTGACGCCGGTCGCGGAGAACATCACGTCGCCTCGCGCCATGTCTTCCACGTTGAAGATGCGGTTCGGGTCGGCGATGCCCATGGACTTCGCCCGCTCGCGCTGCGTGTCGTCCTCGTAGATCAGGCGGCCCTGCATCTGCCCGCCGATGCAGCGCAGCGCCGCCGCCGCCAGCACGCCCTCCGGCGCGCCGCCCCAGCCGAGATACATGTCCACCCCCGCGCCGGGCTGGGAGCAGGCCACCACGCCCGCCACGTCGCCGTCCGGAATCAGCATGATCCGCGCGCCGGCCTCGCGGCAGGCTCGGATGATCTCCTTGTGCCGGTCGCGGTCGAGGATGCAGACGACGAGGTCCTCGATCTCCGCCTTCTTCGCGCGCGCCAGTTCCCGCAGATTCTCCTTCGGGCCGGCATCCAGGTGGACAACGCCCGCGGGCAGGCCGGGACCAACCGCGATCTTGTCCATGTAGATGTCGGGCGCGTGCAGGAAGCCGCCCTTCTCCGCCACGGCCACGGTGGCGATGGCATTGGGCATGCCTCGCGCGCAGATGGAGGTGCCCTCCAGCGGGTCCACCGCGATGTCCACCTCCGGCCCGCCGGAGCCGACCTTCTCGCCGATGTAGAGCATCGGCGCCTCGTCCATCTCGCCCTCGCCGATCACCACGGTCCCGGCGATGGCGACCGAATCGAAGGCGCGGCGCATGGCGTCGACGGCCGCGCCGTCCGCGGCGTTCTTGTCCCCACGCCCGATCCAGCGGGAGGAGGCGATGGCGGCCGCCTCCGTCACGCGCACCAGCTCCAGGGCGAGGTTGCGATCGCTCCGCAGCGGCGCGTTGGGGTCGATGGAGGAACGGTTCTCGCTCATGGGTTCTCGATCCGGATGAGGGCGGGGGGTTCCAGCACGGCGTCGAGCGCGGCGATCCGGCGCACGGCCTCGCGCATCGCGACCTCGGACGCGTCGTGCGTCGTCAGCACGACGGGCACAGCCTCCCCCGGGGAACGGCCGCGCTGGAGCATGGATTCGAGGGAGATGCCGGCGTCGCGGAGCGCGCCGGTCACGTCGGCGATCACGCCGGGGCGGTCCACCACCATCAAGCGGAGGTAATAGGCGCCGCTGCGCCCCTCCATCCCGACGGAGGGCATGGCCGAGAGGGATTCCGCGCCCCAGACCGGCGTGTGCCGGCCGCGCGCGATGTCGACGAGATCAGCGACCACGGCGCTGGCGGTCGGCCCGGCGCCCGCGCCGCGTCCCTCCAGGACCACGCGGCCGACATGGTCGCCTTCTGCGACGATGGCGTTGAAGACGCCGTCCACCGTCGCGATGGGATGCGCCACCGGGACCATGCAGGGATGCACCCGCGCTTCCACGCCAGCCTCCGAACAGGTCGCGAGGCCGAGGAGCTTGATCCGGTAGCCCAGCTCCTCGGCCAGCTTGATGTCGAGGGCGGACACACCGCGGATCCCCTCCACGTGCACGGCGCCGAAATCCACCGGCCGCCCGAAGGCGAGCGCCGCCAGGATCGCCAGCTTGTGCGCGGCATCCACCCCGTCCACGTCGAAAGATGGATCGGCCTCCGCGTAGCCCAGACGCTGCGCGTCGGCCAGCGCCTCGGCGAACTCACGACCGCGCTCGCGCATCTGGGTCAGGATGTAGTTGCAGGTGCCGTTCAGGATACCGGTCACGCGCAGGATGCGGTTGCCGGCCAGACCCTCGCGGATCGCCTTGATCGCGGGGATGCCGCCGGCGACCGCCGCCTCGAAGGCCAGGGGCACGCGGGCGCGCTCCGCGGCCTGGGCAAGCTCAGCGCCGTGGATCGCCAGCAGCGCCTTGTTCGCCGTGACCACGGGCTTGCCTGCGGCCAGGGCCGCGCCGATCAGGTCGCGCGCCGGCCCCTCGCTGCCGCCGATCGTCTCGACCACCACGTCCACGCCGGGATCGGACGCCAGCGCCACCGGATCGTCGTACCAGCGCAGCCCGGAGATGGAGACGCCGCGATCCCGCGTGCGGTCGCGGGCCGAGACGGCTGTGACGGCGATCGGGCGCCCGGCCCGTGCGGAGATGAGATCGGCATTGGCCCGCAGGAGGCCCAGCACACCGGCGCCGACGGTGCCCAGGCCGGCCACCGCAACGGAAAGCGGTTTGCTCACGCGCGCACCAGCGGAGCGGCTTCTTCGATGGCCGGGCCGGCATTGTCACCCTGCAGGAAGCTGCGGATGCCGCGCAGCGCCTGGCGGATGCGGTGGGTGTTCTCCACCAGCGCGATGCGGACGTGGTCGTCCCCGTGCTCGCCGAAGCCGATGCCGGGCGCCACCGCGACCTTCGCCCGCGCCAGCAGCAGCTTCGAGAACTCGACGGAGCCGAGGTTGCGGAACCGGTCGGGGATCGGGGCCCAGAGGAACATCGAGGCCTCCGGGGACGGCACGTCCCAGCCCGCCTGATGCAGCCCCTTCACCAGCACGTCGCGGCGCTCGCGATACAGGGTGCGCATCTCCTCGATGCAGTCCTGCGGGCCGTTCAGCGCCGCGGTCGCCGCCACCTGGATCGGCGTGAAGGCGCCGTAGTCGAGGTAGGACTTCACGCGCGTGAGCGCCGCGATGAGCCGCGGATTGCCCGCGGCGAAACCCATGCGCCAGCCCGGCATGTTGTAGGTTTTGGAGAGCGAGGTGAACTCGACCGTCACCTCCTTCGCGCCCGGCACCTCCAGCACGGAGGGCGGCGGCTTGCCGTCGAAATAGAGCTCCGCATAGGCGAGGTCCGACAGGATGAAGAGCTCGTGCTGCCGGCAGAGCGCCACCAGTTCCCGGTAGAAGTCGAGGCTCGCCACCAGCGCCGTCGGGTTGGACGGGTAGTTCACGATGACAGCGGTCGGTTTCGGCACGGAATGGCGGACGGCGCGGTCGATCGCGCGCAGCATCTCGTCATCCGGCGTGTAGGGCAGGCTGCGGACAGAGGCGCCGGCGATCAGGAAGCCGAACTGGTGGATCGGATAGGACGGGTTCGGCACGAGGATCGTGTCGCCCGGGGAGGCGATGGCCTGGGCGAGGTTCGCCAGCCCCTCCTTGCTGCCGAGCGTCGCCACCACCTCCGTCTCCGGATCAAGCTTCACGCCGAAGCGGCGGTCGTAATAGCCGGCCAGAGCCTTACGCAGCCCGGGAATCCCCTTCGATGCGGAGTAGCGGTGCGTGCGCGGGTCCTGAACCGCCTCGATCAGCTTCGCGACGATGTGCGGCGGGGTCGGGCTGTCCGGATTGCCCATGCCCAGGTCCACCACGTCCTCGGCGGCGGCACGGGCCTTGGCCTTGGCGGCGTTCACCTCCGCGAAAACATAGGGCGGCAGGCGGCGAATGCGGTGGAACTCTTCGGTCATGAGCGGAAGTCCGTTGAGGAACGTGAGAGGATAGCGGGGGCAGCTACAGGCCGCGAGGCGGCGGAGGCGGGCCGGACAGGTCCGGCGGCGGGGGCGCCAGCAGCTCGGCCGGTGGCGGTGCGGGCGGTGCCGAGGGCATCGACGGCGCGGCGGGCTGGGCGCCGCTGGCTGCGCCGGGAACCAGCAGCGTGGCCGGTCCGGCCCCGATCGGCGGAGCCGGCACGATGCGCGGCGGCGGCGGCGGCGCGGCCGGGACGACAGCCCCCCCCTCGGTCGCCGGGCGATCGGGCACCGGGGCGCCCACGGGCGCCGGATTGGCGGCCGCGGCGCGGTTGGCGGCCAGCGTCGCCGACAGATCGGCCCGGACGCCGGCCGGCCCCCGCTCGGGCCGCGCCGGCACCACGGACAGGTTCGGGGAACGCGCCCCCAGCCCCGGCGGCATCTGGCGGCCTTCCAGCGCTTCCCCGGTCAGCTGGCGATAGAACTCGAAGGGGCCCTCGGCCGGAGAGCCGACGCAGGCGGGCAACAGCATCGTCGCGAGCAACACCAACGCGCGCGGCGCATGGGCCGCGTGCCCGGCGCGCGCTTGTGCCACCCCCTTGTGCTGCCTAGTTTCCAGGCGTCGCCCGGGGTTCATCCGGGGCGGCGCCGCACGCTGCTGCATGTCGCGCTCCTCTTCGGGACGGGTTTGCCGCAGAACGCGCCCTGGCGGAAGCGGGGACGCACCAAGCGTGGGACGATCCCGCACCGCCGGCTGGGCGGGCCAAGGAGGCATCAAGGCCAATGAGCCAGGACGCAGAGACCGGCCGGACCGGCACGGACCATCCGGAAAGCGGCCGCACCCCGCCGGAGGTGGCGAAGGACGGTGCCGCCGCGCTCGGCGGGCCCAACGAAGGCGCGCCGCCCCAGCCCACCAAGGCCAAGCTTGCTGCCGCGAAGGCCGCCGTGTCGAAGGCGAAGCCTACGCCCAAGGCCGTCACGCTCGCCGATGAGGAGGTGGCGCAGGCAGCGCCCATGGTGCTGGCGGACCCGCCGGCCCCGCCGCCCGAGCCCATGGCCTCCCCGGTCGCCCTCGCGGCCGCGACGGCGCAGGACAACGTCGCGCGGGTGCACATCGCCCAGCCGGCCGCCACCGCCCCGGCCGCACCGGCATCGGCCCCGGCGGCTCCGCCGGCCGCCACTCCCGCGCCGGCAGCGACGCTGAAGGCCGCGGCGCAGCCCTCTAGGCAGGCCGAGGAGAAGGAGGACGCCCCCGCCTTCCGCCTTCCCGATCCAGCCGTCGTGACGCGCACCATGTCGGACGTGGCCGAGCGCGGGCAGCGCATCGTCTCTGAGTTCCTCCGCCGCCAGCAGGCGGAGGGCGGCACGATGGCCAACCCCGACCCGCTCAACATCGGCAACGCCTTCCTGGAGATGACGGCGCGACTGATGGCGAACCCGGCGCGGCTCGTGCAGGCGCAGATCGGTTTCTGGCAGGATTACCTGACGCTCTGGCAGAACACCGCGCGCCGGATGATGGGCGTGCAGGTCGATCCCGTCATCGCCGAGGCGAAGGGCGACAAGCGCTTCAAGGACGATGCCTGGCGCGAGAGCGAGGTCTTCGACTTCATCAAGCAGTCCTATCTCCTCTCCTCCCGCTACGTGACGAACGTCGTGCACGGGGCGGAGGGGCTGGACAGCAAGACGGCGCAGAAGGTCGATTTCTACACCCGCCAGTTCGTGGACGCGATGAGCCCGACGAACTTCTGGATGACCAATCCGGAGGTCCTGCGGAAGACCGCCGAGACCGGCGGCGAGAACCTGCTGAAGGGCCTGTCCAACCTCCTCTCCGACCTGGAGCGGGGCAAGGGCAGCCTGCGCATCAGCATGACGGACGCCACCAAGTTCAAAATCGGCGAGAACATCGCCGTGACGCCGGGCAAGGTGGTTTACCAGAACGCGCTGATGCAGCTTATCCAGTACAGCCCGACGACCGAGACGGTGCTGAAGCGGCCGCTTCTGATCCTGCCGCCCTGGATCAACAAGTACTACATCCTCGACCTCCGGCCGAAGAACTCCTTCGTCCGCTGGGCCGTCTCCCAGGGCCACACGGTGTTCATCTGCTCCTGGGTGAACCCGGATGAGTCCCTCGCCGAGATGGGCTTCGACGACTACATGCGCCTCGGCCCCTATGCCGCGCTCGACGCCATCAAGGAGGCGACGGGGGAGCGGCAGGTGAACGCGATCGGCTACTGCCTCGGCGGCACACTGCTCGCCTCCACCCTCGCGCACATGGCGAAGAAGGGCGACGACCGCATCGCCTCGGCGACCTTCTTCACCACCATGCTCGACTTCGAGGAGGCCGGCGAGCTCGGCGTCTTCATCGACGAGGAGCAGCTCCAGGCCATCGAGGCGAAGATGAGCCAGCGCGGCTATCTGGAGGGGTCGGAGATGGCGACCACCTTCAACATGCTGCGCGCGAACGACCTCATCTGGTCCTTCGTGGTGCAGAACTACCTGCTGGGGCAGGAACCGTTCCCCTTCGACCTGCTCTTCTGGAACGGCGACAGCACCCGCATGCCCGCGCGGATGCACTCCTTCTATCTTCGCCGCATGTACCAGCAGAACGACCTGGTGAAGCCGGGCGGCGTCGAGCTGGACGGCGTCGCGCTCGACCTGCGCGACATCAAGGTCCCGTCCTACTTCCTCGCGACGCGGGAAGACCACATCGCGCCCTGGAAGAGCAGCTACAAGGGCAGTCGCCTCCTCTCCGGGCCGGTGCGCTTCGTCCTGGCCGCCTCCGGGCACATTGCGGGCGTGGTGAACCCGCCGGAGGCCGGGAAGTACTCCCACTGGATCAATGACACCCCCTCCCCGACCTCGGACGAGTGGTTCACCGCCTCCACCGAATTCTCGGGCTCCTGGTGGCCGGATTGGCAGCGTTGGGTGTCCGGGCAGGACAGCGAGAAGGTGCCGGCCCGCGTTCCCGGGACCGGCGGCCTGCCGGCGATCGAGGACGCGCCGGGCGCCTATGTGAAGGTGATGGCGGGCGACTGACGCCGCCATTCCCGAAAGCGGGACAGGGCGCCACCCCCGGGTGGCGCCCTTTTCGTGTCAGAAGCCCGGGCGCCCGCCCATGCCGCCCAGCTCCGCCGGGACCGGCGTGCCGCTCCCCGGCGTCCAGCCACCGGTCGCGTCCAGCACCCGGACCTCCTCCGCCAGCAGGCCCGTCGCGATCTCCGCCTCACCCAGCGGACCGGGGTTGGACAGGCGGGCCAGCGCCACCTCCCCGCCGCGCGGGAAAAGGGTCTCCGACAGCGCCGCCGCCCCGGCCGCACGATCGCTACGCGCGAGGGCTAGGTGAGCCGCGCCGAGGGCGGCCGCAACGCGCGGCGTGGGCGCCAGCGGGTCGACCCCGAGCGCGGCCCGCATCTCCGATCGCGCCGCCTGCATCCGGTTCCGAACGTCCCGGGACAGGGGCGCCCAACGCGGCTGGGCGTTGATCTCGGTCGCCATCCATTCGAGCAGCGCCGATCCGCGGGCGATCCGGGCCGGGTCATTCGCGATGCCGGCCCCGGCACCCCGGAAATCCTCCGCCAACACGGCGACGGCCGCGCGTCCGGGATCGCTGTTCTCCGGTAGCAGGCCGGGCGGGGGCGGCGCCGCGATGACGGGGCGGCGCAGCTCCGCGCAGGCGGGCAGCGCGGCGGCGAGGAGAAGCAGGGCGCGGCGGCGCGGCATCAGGACAGTCCGATCCATGGTGTCGGCAGGATCGCCCGTCCGGGCCGCGACGTCACCCCAGCCCGGCCTCAGCGGCGCATCAGGAACCCCATCTCGTACTCGTCGCGGCCGAATTCGAGGTCGCGGCGCGCGCGGGAGGTCGCGAAACTCGCCTGGGGCAAGAAGGGGAGACGCGACAGCCGCGCCACCATGCCCGGCGCGAAGGCCGGCGGGGCGAGGGAGGCGTCGGCCGACGCCGCGTCACCGCGGGCGAGCGCCGACGAGGCTTGGTCCAGCGCGCCGATCACCAGGGAAGGCGGCGCGTCCGGCGCGATGCCGAGCGCCGCGCGGACCTCGGCGCGCGCCGCTTGCAGGGCGGGCGCGGTCAGCGGGCTGTAGTTGGTGAACTCCAGGTTCCGCGGCACCGCCTCGGCGAGCCATTCCAACCGCTCCACCGCCACCGCCGCCTCTGCCGGCCGGCCGGCAAGCGCGGCCGGGTTGCCGAAGGCCTCCGCGGCCCCGGAGATCGCGTTGGCAGTGGGAGAATAGCGCCCCACCCCGGCTCCGGGCGGAAGCTGCACCGGGCTGTCGGGATAGGCCCCACAGGCGGAGAGCAGCAGGGCGGCAGCGAGAGCGGCGTGCTTTCTCATTCGGCGGCCTTTCGATCCTCTAGGCTCGCGCGGTGTCGCTGCGCGAGCTCGGCATAGTGGTGCGCCGTGCGATCCCAGCCGGCGCGCTCCTCCGCCGACATAACGCGCACGAGCTTCGCGGGTGATCCGAGCCAGAGTTCGTTCGGGCCGATTTTCTTTCCCGGCGGCAGCAGCCCGCCGGCGCCGAGCATCCCGCCCTCCTCGATCACTGCGCCGTCCAGCACGGTCGCGCCCATGCCGACGAAGGCACGGTCCTTCAGCGTGCAGGCGTGGACGATGCAGGCATGGCCGACCGTCACCTCGTCCCCAATGATCGCGGGGATGGTGCCACGGGCCACATGCACGATGGTGCCGTCCTGAATGTTGGAGCGCGCGCCGATGCGGATGAAGTTCGTGTCCGCCCGCAGCACGCAGCCGTACCAGACGCTGGACGCTTCCCCGATCTCGACATCCCCGATAACCGAGGCGGAGGGCGCGACGAAAGCCGTGGCGTGCAGCCGCGGCCACTGCCCGTCGAAGGGATAGAGCGGGCCGCTCACGCGGCCTTCTCCAGCCTGCCGGCCACGTCCACGCCGAGCATCAGGCCGAGATTCTGCACCGCGGCTCCCGACGCGCCCTTCCCGAGGTTGTCGAGCTTCGCGACGAGCACCGCCTGCTGCCGCTTCTCGTTCCCATAGACGCGCAGTTCCAGCAGGTTGCTGCCGTTCAGGCCTTCCGGCTCCAGCTTGTCGGTCGCGTTGCCCGGGACCACCCGCACATAGGAGGAGCGGCGGTAGCTCGCCTCCAGCGCCGCCTGAAGGTCGGCCGGCTTCGGGGTCCCGGGCAACGTGTCGAGGTGCAGCGGGACGGAGACGAGCATGCCCTGCCGATAGTCGCCGACGCTCGGGACGAAGATCGGCCGCCGCGTCAATCCGGAATAGAGCTGCAGCTCCGGCAGGTGCTTGTGCTCAAGCCCGAGGCCGTAAAGTTCGAAGGCGTTGTGGCCCGGCGCCTCGAAGGTCGCGATCATCGCCTTGCCGCCGCCGGAATAGCCGGAGATGGCATTCACGGTGATCGGATGGTCCTTCGGGATGATCCCCGCCTCGATCAGCGGCCGCAGCAGGGCGATGCCGCCCGTGGGGTAGCAGCCCGGGTTCGAGACCCGCGTCGCGCCGGCGATCGCCGCCTCCTGCCCCGGCGCCATCTCCGCGAAGCCGTAGACCCAGTCCGGGTTCACCCGATGCGCCGTGGACGCGTCGAGCAGCTTCGGCGCCTGGGCGCCCAGGCCCTCGGCCAGGGCGGCTGCCTCCTTCGCCGCGTCATCGGGAAGGCAGAGCACCACCGCGTCCACCTCGGCATAGAGGTCACGCTTGGCGATTGGGTCCTTGCGGCGCTCGGCGGGAAGGGAGCGCAGGGCGATCCCGGGCAGCGCCTGGAGGCGCTCCAGGATCTGCAGGCCGGTCGTGCCGGACTCGCCGTCGATGAAGACGCTCGGGACGCTACCCTTGGCCATCTGGCTCTCCTCTGGGGTGGCATTTGGGGGTTGGGGGTTGCGGAAACGCAAGAGGGGCGGGCCCGCCGGGCCCGCCCCTCCTGATGTACAGTCCATGTGCGGACTGGCGTGACGCCAGCCCGGTGGCGTCAGCGCTTGCTGAACTGGAAGGAACGTCGGGCCTTCGGCTTGCCGTACTTCTTGCGCTCGACCACGCGCGGGTCACGGGTCAGGAAGCCGGCCTTCTTCAGGATCGGGCGCAGGCCCGGCTCGAAGTAGGTCAGGGCGCGGGACAGGCCGTGGCGCACCGCGCCGGCCTGGCCGGACAGGCCCCCGCCGACGACCGTGCAGGTCACGTCGAACTGCTGGTAGCGGTCCGCCACCAGGAAGGGCTGGGCGATCAGCATCCGCAGCACCGGGCGGGCGAAGTACTTCGCCGCCGGCTTGTCGTTGATGGTGACGGTGCCCTTGCCCGGCTTGATCCACACGCGGGCGATCGCGTTCTTCCGGCGGCCGGTCGCGTAAGAGCGGCCGAGCGCGTCGCGCTTCGGCTGCACGGGCGCGGCCGTCGGACCCACCGCGGCCGGCGTGCCGGCAACGAGGTTCTTCAGGTCCGCGAGGGAGTTGGTGGTCTGCGTCTCGCTCATGATCAGGCTGCCTGCGCCGCGGCGGCGCTGTTGCTGGCGCCGCTTGCCGCGGCGACATTCTTGCGGTTGAGGGCGCCGACATCCAGGGGCTGAGGCGACTGGCCGGCATGCGGGTGCTCGGCCCCGGCATAGACGTGCAGGTTGCGCATCTGCTGACGGCCGAGGGGGCCGCGCGTGATCATGCGCTCCACCGCCTTCTCGATCACCCGCTCGGGGAAGCGGCTGTCCAGGCGCTCCCGGACGGTGCGGCCCTTGATCCCGCCGGCGTAGCCGGTGTGCCAGTAGAAGACGGACTGCTCGGCCTTGTTGCCGGTCAGCCGAACGCGCTTGGCGTTGATGATGACGACGTGGTCGCCGCAATCCACGTGCGGCGTGAAGGTCGGCTTGTGCTTGCCGCGCAGCCGGTTGGCCACGAGGGAGGCGAGCCGGCCGAGCACGAGGCCGTCGGCGTCGATGAGAATCCAGTTCTTCTGGACCTCCGCCGGCTTGATCGAACGGGTCTGTGTCTGAAGCATGATCTCGGATGCTGGTGCGAAGTGTCGGCGGGGTATGGCGGCGACCGCCGCGCGGGTCAAGGATTTCTTGTGTGGTAACACCATACCACACCTTAGCCGACCCTGGCGCGGCGCCCCTTTCCGCCCCTATCTGGACCTGCGATGCGCCGCTGGCTCCTCCTCCTCGTGCTGCCGGTCCTCGTGGCATCGGTCCTTTGGGTCTTGCGCGCGATCGTCCTGCCGCCGGCCTGGAACCCCTCGGCACCGTTGGACCTGCGCGATGCCCCGAACTGGATGACGCGGGTGAAGCTGGGCGGGTTGGACCGCGACCCGGAGGCCTGCATCGCGGCCCTGATCCGGGCCGGCCTGCCCGTGCAGCGCCTGCCCCCTCAGCCCGAGCGGAACGGCTGCGGCATCCGCAACCCCGTCCGCCTCGCCGGCGAGGTCTCCTTCACCCCCTTCGCCCCGGTGGTGAACTGCCCCGTGGCCGCCGCCTGGGCCATCTTCGAGCGCCACGGCCTCCAGCCCGCCGCCACCGCCGCCTTCGGCCAGCGCGTCGTCTCGGTGCGGCATCTCGGCGCCTATAACTGCCGCAACGTGAACGGGCCGGGACGCGGCGTCCGGTCGGAACATGCCACCGCCAACGCGCTCGACATCGCCGCCTTCACCCTTGCCGACGGGCGCAGCGTCGGCCTGCCCCGGGACTGGCGCGCGAACGGACCGGCCGGCGCCTTCCTGACCGCGGTGCGGGACGGCGCCTGCCGCGTTTTCGCCGCCACCCTCGGCCCGGCCTACAACGCCGCGCATCGAGACCACTTCCACCTCGACCGAGGAGGCGCACGCGTGTGCCAGTGACCCAGGACATCGCCGTGATCGGCGCCTCCGGCCGCTCCGGCGCCGCGCTCTGCCGCGCGCTGGCAGAGCACGGCCTGCCGTTCCGTCCGGTGGTCCGGAACCCCGAGCGCTGGCGTTCAACGGGGCTGCCGGGAGAGCCGCGCGTGGCAGACCTGCGCGATCCGTTCGCGCTGCAGGCGGCTCTCGCGGGCGCGGGTCGCGTGGTGTCCTGCGCGCACGCCCGTCACGCGCCGGCCATCCTCGCGGCGGCAACGCCGGAGGCGCAGATCGTTCTGATGGGCAGCACGCGCCGGTTCTCCGCCTGGCGGGACGAGCACGGCGACGGCGTGCGCCGCGGCGAGGCCGCGCTGCTGGAGAGCGGCCGCCGCGGCGTCATCCTGCATCCCACGAT
Organism: Muricoccus radiodurans; assembly: GCF_050154705.1. Classification (GTDB taxonomy): domain Bacteria; phylum Pseudomonadota; class Alphaproteobacteria; order Acetobacterales; family Acetobacteraceae; genus Roseomonas; species Roseomonas radiodurans. The sequence continues at coordinate 1,340,072 of NZ_CP189561.1, forward strand.
GATCTATGGCGCGGAGGGCGAGGACAATGTGCAACGCCTCGCCGCGCTGCTCCGGCGATTGCCGATCGCGCCGCTGCCGGACGGCGGTCGTGCGCTGGTGCAGCCGATCCACCAGTCCGACGTGACGCGGGCCCTGCTGTCGGCGTTGCAGCGTGAGTGGCGTTCAGCCCAGGCCCTCGTCATCGCGGGGCCCGCACCGTTGCGCTATGCAGAATTCCTGCGCGCCGTCTGCCGCGCCGCCGGCTTCAAACCGCCACCCGTGGTGCCGCTCCCGTTGCCTTTGCTGCTCGCCGGCGCGGCCATTCTGCGCACGGTGCCGCGTCTGCCTCGCATCCGCAGTCAGGAATTGCGACGGCTGACCGAAGACAAGGCCTTCGACATCGGTCCGATGCACGCGGAACTCGGATTCACGCCGCTTCCGCTCGAAGAGGGACTGGCGCGCACCTTCCATCCGGTTTAGCGGAATCCATCTCAATGATTGGGATAGGGCGATCCTGATCCGCAGGAGCCGTCCCCTCCCGCAGTCCGAGCAGGCCGATGCCCATTATCAACCGGATCGCCGAGTTCCATGCCGACATGACGGCTTGGCGCCGCGACTTCCACGAGCACCCGGAGCTGAACTTCCAGGAGGTGCGTACGAGCGGAATCGTCGCGGAGAAGCTGCGTGCCTTCGGCTGCGACGAGGTGGTGACAGGGATCGCCGGGACGGGCGTGGTCGGCGTCATCCGCGGCAACGGCACCGGCGGCGCGATCGGCCTGCGCGCCGACATGGACGCGCTGCCGATCGAGGAGATGTCGGGCCTGCCGCACGCCTCCAAGACCCCGGGCCTCATGCACGCCTGCGGCCATGACGGGCACACCACCATGCTGCTCGGCGCGGCGCGCTATCTGGCCGAAACGCGGAACTTCTCCGGCACCGCCTATGTCATCTTCCAGCCGGCCGAAGAGATGGGCGGCGGCGGCGAGAAGATGGTGCAGGAGGGACTCTTCACCCGCTTCCCGATGGATCGCGTCTACGGACTCCACAACTGGCCTGGCGCCCCGGCCGGCACCTTTCTCTGGCGCGTCGGGCCGATCATGGCGGCGGTGGCCGACATCCAGATCGCCGTGACCGGAAAGGGCGCGCACGGCGCCATGCCGCACCAGGGCAACGACCCGATCGTCATCGCCGCGCAGATCGTCACCGCGCTGCAATCCATCATCGCCCGCAACGTGGAGCCGGTGGAGGGTGGTGTGATCACGATCGGCGAGATCAAGGGCGGCAACGCCTTCAACGTCATCCCGGAAACGGTCGTCATGCGCGGCACCGCCCGGTGGTTCCTGCCGGAGGTCGGCGACATCCTCGAGGGCAAGGTCCGCTCGCTCGCCACCGGCATCGCCGACGCCTTCGGCGCCTCCGCCACCGTGCGCTTCGACCGGATGTACCCCGCCACGATCAACGAGGCTTCGAGCACCGCCCTGGCCGCCCAGGCCGCCCGCGCGGTCGCGGGCGACGCGCGCGTGGTCGAGTTGCCGAAGCCCACCATGGGCGGGGAGGATTTCTCCTTCATGCTGAACGCGAAGGACGGCGCCTACCTCATGCTCGGCGCCGGGCGCGGACCGGACGACCCGCAGGTGCACCACCCCCGCTACGACTTCAACGACGACATCCTGCCCGTCGGCGCCTCCTGGTGGGCAACGCTCGTCGAGCAGCAGCTTCCGCGTCCGGACTGAGCCGCCGGTCAGATCACCGGCGCGACCCCGTCCTTCTCGACCGTGACCCGCGTCGCCGAGACCTGGCCGTCCGCGGCGCGGGTCCCGTTGATGAACACCGCCCGCCCCGGCACGAGGTCGGCGCGCGATGCCGGAACCGGCTGCAGCAGCGGCGTGTCCGGCGAGACCAGAAGCCGCACGCTTCGCCCGAGGATGCTCAGCGTCAGCTCCCGCCCGCCGGCGTTCTCCACCACCGCGCCGATCGGCCCGTTGTTCATCGAGCTGTCCTGCCCGGTGTCCCAGGGCACCTGAAGCTCGGTGATCCGCTGCCCCGGCGGCAGCACCGTGATCGCCACCGCGCGCAGCGCGCCGTCCGGCCCCGGCTCCGCCACCGCTCCGACTGAGGTGCCCGGCGCCAGGTCGGCCAGTGCGACCCGCCGGAGCGAGGCGACGGTGAGCGCCTCGGCCAGCATCACCCGCGCCGTTCCGCCGGCTCGAAGGTTCACGGTCAACGCATTCCCCTCCAGGCCCACGATGGTGCCGCGCAGCCGGGTCGGAACGGCATCCTGCGCCCGTGCCGCGGGCCCGATTGCCGCAAGGGCCAGAAGCGCTCCTCCGAGGAGGCTGCGACGGTTCGGGCGGGGCATGACGGTGTCTCCTGAGGGCCCGGGCCGCCAGGAATGGCCAGCACCGTCCAGCCGGGCGGACGATTCCGCCGCGTTGGCGCTGGAGCTTGCCGGATGGCCACCACGGCGGCCAGACGCGCGCGGCCTGTGCCGCGCCCGCCCTCCGGTTCGATGACGCCGCTGAGTTCGCCCGCGCGGCCCTAGCCGAAGCAGTCCACGTGGTCCTGCACGCGATGAAGCAGCTCGTCACAGTGCGGCGACACGTCCACCGTCCGCCGGTTGACCGGTCCCCAATGACGCCGGTTCCAGCGCAGGGCGACGCCGGTGTACTGCACCGCGAAGGCCGGGCAGGTCTTCATCAGGTGCTGGAACGCAGCGCCGGACCCCGCGCCCACGTTGGGCGAGGCCGCGCGGCGGTTGCCGCGCGAGAAGACCGCCTGGAGGTCCGTCCGCCCGCGATAATCCTGAAACAGCTTCCGGAGCAGGCTGTTGGCTCCGATCGAGCTGTAGCTCACCTGGAACAGCCCGGCCTCCGCGTTCAGCGCGGTCGGGGGATGCTTCCCGTCCTTGTTCGCGTCCTTGTCGAGCCCGGCCCCAGACCATCCCGAGCTCTCCCTCATGCCCAGCCCGACCATGAAGACGAAGAGGTGCCGCAGCGTGTCGGCGCCGCTCTCGCCATTCGACATGCCGTTGAGGAAGAACAGCGGTCGGCACCACGTCAGCGCGTCCTTGGCGGGATTGCCGGTCTCGGCCATCGCCATGGCGCGCGCGACCGGGTCGGCCGAGCGGAGCTTGCGGTAGACCATGGCGAAGGCCGCGGACATGCCCATGATGTACCCAACGGGCGCGCGTCCTCGTCGCGTCCACTCGCGACGGACGAGTGGGGAAGTGCGGGCCATGTTCAGGATGATCTGGTCCGGGAATGCCCTCTCCATGGACGCCTCCTCGAACGCGTCGTGGTTCTATCGGACTGAGGAGCAGGATTAGGTCCGGTGCGACCGGACGTGTTAGCGCTGTTACGTCGCGTCGGTCGCGGGACGTGTGTCCCTCACCGCGAAAGGCGGATAACGGCCCCCGGCGGAAGGGCGTTCGAGGCGCGCCCGGCACCGCCGGCCCGATGATCCCCGTTCAGCCGCCGGCACCAACAAGGGGACCCTGGCGAACGCGCTCAACGCCCCGGACACGGGGCCAGCAGGACGTCGGAGCACCACGATACCGGGTGCGCAGCTCCGCGCGGATCGGGTCAGGCATGGACGACCGGTTCCCGCAGGACCATAGGACCCGCGCAGCCGGAGGAGCCCCCATGCCCGACCATTCCTTGCCGACCCCGCGCGACGGCCGGCCCGCCTTCCCCGTGGGCCTGGCCTGGACCGAGGGCCGCAACGCCCGCCTGCGCCAGCGTCTCGCCCGCCCGGAAATCCTGATCGCCCCCGGCTCCTTCGACTGCGTCAGCGCCCGGCTGGTGGAGGCGGCGGGCTTCGACGCCGTCTACATCACCGGCTCCGGCGTCTCGATGAGCACCCTCGGCGCGCCGGATGTGGGCGCCGTGTCCTTCGGCGAGATCCTAGACCGCGTCCGTCGCATCTGCGACGTCGTCTCCATCCCCGTGATCGCCGACGGCGACACCGGGTATGGCGGGCCGCTGAACGTCATCCGCACGGTGCGCGAGTACGAGCGCGCGGGCGTCAGCGCGATCCAGATGGAAGACCAGGAGTGGCCGAAGAAGTGCGGCCACGAGCCCGGCCGGCGCCTCGCCTCCGTGCAGGAGATGGTTCAACGCATCAAGGCCGCGACGGAGGGACGCCGCGATCCGGACTTCGTTGTCATCGCCCGCACCGATGCCCGCAGCACCGACGGCCTGAACGCCGCGCTCGAACGCGCTGCGGCCTATCAGGAGGCCGGCGCCGACATCATCTTCGTGGAGAGCCCGGAGAGCGAGGCGGAGCTGGCGGCCGTGGGCCAGGCGATGCCGGACTCGCTGCTGATGGCCAACATGGTCGAGGGCGGGAAGACGCCCATCCTGCCCGCCGCGCGCCTGCAGGAGCTCGGCTACCGCTTCGCCATTTACCCGAACGCGCTGACCCGTCTCTTCGCCAAGGCGGGTCTCGACCTCCTGGCCTCGCTGAAGGAGACCGGCTCCACCAACGCCATGGCGGATCGAATGCTCAGCCACGGCGCGCTGTGGCAGCTCTTCGACAACAGCACCTGGCGGGCGCTGGAGAACCGCTATCAAGCCGCCCCGGCGAAAGCCTGAAAGGGCCGGCCATGATCCATCGCCCGACCCGCCGCGCCACCCTGGCCGCGGCGGCCCTCCTCGCCGATGGCCGGGCCGCGCGCGCCCAGGCCTGGCCGGACCGCCCGATCCGATTCATCGTCCCCTTCGCGCCGGGCGGCTCCACGGACCTGATCGCCCGGCTGGTCGCGGAGGGGCTGGGCGAGCGGCTCGGCCAGCCCGTGATCGTGGAGAATCGCGGCGGGGCCGGTGCCACGCTCGGCACCCAGCTCTGCGCCCAGTCGCGGCCGGACGGCACCACGGTGATGCTGTCCAACATCGCGAGCCACGCCATCTCGCCCGCGCTCTATCCCAACCCCGGCTACGACCCGGTGCGCGACTTCACCCATGTCGCCCTGCTCGTGACCAATCCCTCGGTCATCGAGGTGAACCCCCGCTTCGAGGCGCAGACGCTGCAAGAGCTGATCGCCCTCTCGAAGTCCCGGCCGGACGGGGTGGACTACGCCACGTCCGGGTCCGGCTCCTCCAACCACATGCTGATGGTGCGGCTGGCGCAGATCACCGGCGCGCGGTTCAACCACGTTCCCTATCGCGGGGCGGGTCCGGCGATGACGGACGTGATCGGGGGCACCGTGCCCGTGATGGCGGACACGCTGCCCTCCTCCATCGCCCATATCCAGGCACGGTCCGTGCGTGCCCTGGCCGTGAGCGGCGAGGCGCGGAGCCCGCTCTTCCCCGACGTGCCCACGTTGCGAGAGTCCGGCGTCGATCTGGTGAACGCGCCCTGGTACGGCCTTTCGGGCCCGGCCAACCTGCCCGCGCCGATCGTGGAGCGGCTGGCGGCGGAGACGCGGCAGGTGCTGGCCTCCGACCGGGTACGGGCGCGGCTCGCAGAGATCGGCAGCGATGTCGGCCAGATGACGCCGGCCGAGTACACGGAGCACGTGCGGGTCGAGGCGGCGCGGTGGGCACCCGTGGTCCGCGCCTCTGGCGCCACGTTCGGCTGATGCGGCACGGGTGAATTCTGGAGGGCCCGTTCGAAGCACGCACCCAGCGCCGGCCCCGTTGGTGTTCGCGACAGCCCCTTAACAGAACGCGGGTGCAGGGGGTGCGCTCACCCCCTGGTGGATGGGGTCCGGGGAAGGCGAAGCCTTTCCCGGGGCAGCCACCCCATCAGCTCCCAACTTTCAGCGTCGAAACCAGCCCGCGCAGACAGGCGATGAGCGAGAGCGGCGTGAGCTTGCCCGTGCGCGGGTTGCTCTCGCTCGGCACGTTCTCGATCGTCATGGTCAGGCGGGCCGTCTCGGCTTCCACGCGGATGGTGTGGGTGTTGCGGGTGACGGTGGGATCGGCCCAGATCTCCACCATCGTCCGTTCCGGCCCGATCCCGGCCAGCCCGAGCGCGGCGGCGACATTCACGTTCGCCGGGAAGCCCCGGGCGGCATCGAAGGCATTGCCGGTGAAGATGAGCGTGGGCTCCGTCACCGCGCCCATGTCGAGCCCCTTCTCGATGAGGTAGGGCGCGCCCTCCAGCCCGCGCGGCGGCTTGCGGGTCTGGATCGTGACGCTCTCCACCTTGCCCTCCGCGGCGGCGCGCACCGCGTCCAGCCCGAGTAGCGCCCCGGTCGGAACGACGATCCGCGCGCCGGTCCGCCGCGCCTCCTCCACCAGGTGCATCCGCGGCAGCAGCGCGCCGACCGAGGAGGGCATGAAGATCCGGCCCCGCCGGATCGCCGGGACGGCGATGGCCTCGAACACCGCGGCGGGCGCGGCCTCGACCACGATGTCCGCCTCGTCGGCCAACGCCTCCAGCGGCACCAGTGCCGGCTTCGCACTGAGGCCCGCGAGGTTGCGCGCCGCCTTCTCCGCGTCCCGCGCCGCCACGGCCACCAGCCGCAGCCCCTCGACGCCCGCATCGAGCGCCCGTGCCACCTCCAGCCCGATCGCGCCCAGCCCCGCGATGGCGACCGTCCTCGTCATCCGTTTCCCCTCCGGTATGCCGCGCCCCTATCGCCCGCGCGCCATGCCGAAGCAATCCGCGGATGGTGGCCGCGCGGCGGCCGAACGCAGTCTGCGCCGGTTCCCTGGAGTGATCCCATGCCCGGCTTCCGCTGCATCGCCATGGCCACCGAAACCGCCGATCGCTTCCGCCACACCGGCGTGGATGACCGCGGCGGCACCGTCCATCGCCGCGTGGTGAACGGGTCGGGCTTCCCCTGCCGCCACTGCCTCCGGTCCGGCCGGCTGGGCGAGGCGATGCTCCTTGCCTCCTACGACCTTCCGCTGCCGCGCTCGGTCTACTGGACGCCGAGCCCGATCTTCCTGCACGCGGAGACATGCCCCCGATACGACGCGCAGAACGTCATCGCGCCGATCGTGCGGGACAATTCGCTCATCTCCCTCCGCTCCTACGACGCGGAGGGGATGTGCCTGTACGACCTCGGCCATGTCGGGCCGGGCGATGCGGCAGATGCCCCGCTCGCCTCCGCCCTGGCCGATCCGCGCACGGCCTACGTCAACATCCACACCGCCCGGCCGGGCTGCCTGCTCTGCCGGGTGGAGCGGACCTGATCAGACCACCGGGCTGAGCCCGCCATCCACGTTGATGGCGGTTCCTGTCACGTAGTCCCCGGCCTGGGACACGAGCGCGAGGGCCATGGCGGCGAACTCCTCCGCCTTGCCCATGCGCCCCATGGGGATGGCCTTGCCCGATTCGGCCATCCACTCCTCGTAGGTCTGCCCCTTCGGGTCGGCGGCATGGCGACGGACCCACTGATCGCTGTCGATCTTGCCGACCAGCAACGCGTTCACGTTGATCCCGATCGCGGCGCCCTCCCCCGCCAGCACCTTCGTGAGCGCCATGCCGGCGGCGCGGGACACCGCGGTGGGCGCGCCGGTCGCGGGCGGCGCCTTCGCGCCCGTGTTCAGCACATTGATGATCCGCCCGAAGCCGCGGGCCTGCATCCCCGGCCAGCAGAGCCGCGCGAGCCGGATGGCTGCGAAGAGCTTCAGGTCCAGGTCGCCCTGCCAGTCGGCATCGGAGATCCCGAGGAACGGCCCGCGGCGCGAGGTGCCGGCATTGTTCACCAGAATGTCGACCCCGCCGAGCGCGGCCTCCGCCGCCGCGAAGGCGCTCGCGCATCCCTCGGCGGTGCCGATGTCCGCCGAGACGGGCACGCTGCCCGGAAGGCCCTTCGCCGCCTCAGCCAGGGCCGCCTCGCCCCGCGCCACCAGGGCCACCCGCGCCCCTGCCTCGGTGAAGGCGCGGGCCATGGCGAGGCCGAGCCCCTTCGAGCCCCCGGTAACGAGGGCGCGGCGACCGTCCAGCGAGAGCTTCATGATGTTTCCTCGAACGAGGCCCGGCATCCCGTCGGGTCCTGGGACGGCATTCGAGGGCCGTACGCAGGGCTGTCAACTCACACTGGATTTTAACACAACCCACGGTAGTGTGATGACGCGCCCGATCACGCGCTGCGTTTTTCCGCTAACCCCCGAGGGGCCTTGTCATGAGCCTGACCTGGACGTTGCCGGCCGCCCCGGCGTTCCGAACGGATCCTGCCCCGCAGGAGCGGTTGCCGCTCTCCTTCTCGATGCCGATCGTCTTCGGCCTTTCAGGGCTGCTCTGGGGCCTGATCGGCATGGGCGTCGCGTGCCTCCTGGACTGAGGCACAGGCCAGGACCGGCGAGAGGGATGGGCGACCTACGGGGCTCGAACCCGTGACATTCGGCACCACAAGCCGACGCTCTACCAACTGAGCTAAGGCCGCCACAGGCCCGCCATCCGAGAACGGGATGGCCCGGCGGCACCGCCGCCGGGCTGGCCGTTTAGATCGGCGCCAGGGCCGCCGTCAACACGGCCCTCACCGGATGTCGCCTATCCGGCGGCGCGGACCTCGCCGCCGCGGGACGCCTTCCAGGCGGCCAGGCGCGCCAGCGCCTCGTCCAGAACCGCCTCCCCCTTGCAGAAGGCGAAGCGGGCATAGTGCGTCGGGGCATCCGGCCCGGCGTAGAAGGCGGAGACCGGGATGGCCGTCACCTTCGCCGTCTCCGTGATGTGCCGGCAGAAGGCGACGTCATCGCCGTTGAAGCCAAGAGGCCGGAAGTCGGTCGTGATGAAGTAGGAGCCCTGGGTCGGCAGCACTCCGAAGCCGAGCGCGGCCAGTCCGGCCCCCAGCCGATCCCGCCTCGCCTGCAAGGAGGTCGAAAGACCCGCGAAGTAGTCGTCCCCCTTCGCCAGCCCGACCGCGACCGCCCGCTGGAGGTTCGGCGGCGTGGTGAAGGTCAGGAGCTGGTGGGCCTTCATCACGTTCTGCGCCAACGACCGGTCCGCTGTGATGTACCCGACCTTCCACCCCGTCAGGGAAAAGGTCTTCCCGGCGGAGCCGATCCGCATGCAGCGCTCCCGCATGCCCGGCAGGGTCATCAGCGGGATATGGGACCAGCCGTCGAAGGTCAGGTGCTCGTACACCTCGTCGCAGATCGCGTAGGCGCCGTGTCGCTGGACCAGGTCGGCCACGAAGGCCAGCTCCGCCGCCGTGAAGACCTTGCCGGCCGGGTTCATCGGCGAATTCAGCAGGATGGCCTTCGTCTTCGGCCCGAAGGCGGCGGCCAGTTCCGCGCGCGGCAGCTCCCACCTCGGCGGGGTGAGCCGGACGAGCTTCGGCACCGCGCCGAGCATCCGCACGACGGGCAGGTAGGTGTCGTAGAGCGGCTCGATCAGCACGCACTCGTCGCCGGCGTCGAGCACGGCCATGAGGCAGGCGGTGATCGCCTCCGTCGCGCCGGAGGTCACGACCACCTCGCTCGCCGGGTCCACCTCCAGCCCGTAGAAACGGCGGTTCGCCTCGGCCACGGCGGTCCGCAGCTCCGGCACGCCGGTCAGGGGCGGGTACTGGTTGCGCCCGTCCATCAGGGCGTCGGCGGCCGCCCGTACGACATCCTCCGGCCCCTCATAATCCGGGAAGCCCTGGCCGAGGTTGATGGCGCCGTGCTGCACGGCGAGCGCGGACATCACCGTGAAGACGGTCGTGCCGGTGGCCGAGAGAAGCGCGTTCTGGGACTTGGCGGGAGCGGTCATGGGCAAGCAGCGCCTTCGCGGCGGGGGCGGCCCGACGATCCGGGCGAGCGAGCCCCGCCCCGGCCCCGGGCGAGGCCCGATGATGGGGACGGACCTGCCCGGGCGCAATCGGGCCCGCCCGGGCTGCCGCTGGAATGGGCATCCTGCCTGCGCCTTGGTCGGCGCGGGAGGCAGGCAGGGGAAAAACGGGAGGCGCCGGCATTGCAGCCCCGGCATGGGTTGTGCAACGTCCGCCCCGCCGGACCGCCTGGTCTGGCCAATGACGCGGGAGGAGCGGGACGCACCCCGTCCCGCGGGAATGCGGAGCCGATGAAGAAGATCGAAGCCATCATCAAGCCCTTCAAGCTCGACGAGGTGAAGGACGCGCTGCACGAGATCGGCCTGCAGGGCCTGACCGTCGTGGAGGCGAAGGGTTTCGGCCGCCAGAAGGGCCACACGGAGCTCTATCGAGGCGCCGAGTACGTGGTGGACTTCCTGCCCAAGGTGAAGATCGAGGTGATCTGCTCGGACGACCTGTGCGAGCGGGCGGTTGAGGCGATCACCGCGGCCGCCCGCACCGGCCGTATCGGGGACGGGAAGATCTTCATCACCGACGTGCAGGACGTCGTGCGCATCCGCACCGGCGAGCGCGGCGAGGAGGCCGTGTAGGAATTGCCGTCCGCGCCCCCTTCCCGGATCGGGGCGGGCGCGGGAGGAGAGTAGGGACACCGCCTCGCGCGGGCGTCCATCAACGCGTCATAAGGGGAACAGGACGAACGCGATGGCGAATGACAAGGACAGCGTCTCCAGGGTGATGGAGATGATCAAGGAGAACTCTGTCGAGTACGTGGACTTCCGCTTCACGGACCCGAAGGGCAAGTGGCAGCACACCGCCCAGCATGTCTCCACGGTCGAGGAAGACACCTTCGCCGAAGGCATCATGTTCGACGGCTCCTCGATCGCCGGCTGGAAGGCGATCAACGAGTCCGACATGATCCTCATGCCGGACACGCTGAACGCCTGCATGGACCCCTTCAGCGCGAAGCCGCAGCTGATCCTCTTCTGCGACATCTATGAGCCCTCCACCGGCCAGCGCTACAACCGCGACCCCCGCGGCACGGCGAAGAAGGCCGAGGAGTATCTGAAGTCCACCGGCATCGGCGACACCGCCTTCTTCGGCCCCGAGGCCGAGTTCTTCGTGTTCGACGACGTGAAGTTCGGCACCGGCGGCAACTACGGCCACTACAAGCTTGAGAGCGGCGAAGGCCCCGGCGCGTCCATGAAGGACTTCCCCGAGGGCAACATGGGCCACCGCCCCGGCGTGAAGGGCGGCTACTTCCCGGTCGCCCCCGTAGACTCCGAGCAGGACCTGCGCGCCGAGATGCTCTCCACGATGATGGAGATGGGCGTCCTGGGCGAGAAGCACCACCACGAGGTGGCGCAGTCCCAGCACGAGCTCGGCACGAAGTTCGGCCCGCTGATCACGCAGGCCGACCACATGCAGATCTACAAGTACTGCATCCACAACGTCGCCCACAGCTACGGCAAGACCGCGACGTTCATGCCGAAGCCGATCTACGGCGACAACGGATCCGGCATGCACGTGCACCAGTCCATCTGGAAGGACGGCAAGCCGCTCTTCGCCGGCAACGGCTACGCGGACCTGTCGGACTACGCGCTGTGGTACATCGGCGGCATCATCAAGCACGCGAAGGCGCTGAACGCCTTCACGAACCCGCTGACCAACTCCTACAAGCGGCTGATCCCGGGCTTCGAGGCGCCGGTGCTGCTGGCCTACTCCGCCCGCAACCGCTCGGCCTCCTGCCGCATCCCCTACGCGACCTCCCCGAAGGCGAAGCGCGTCGAGGTGCGGTTCCCGGATCCGGGCGCGAACCCCTACCTCGCCTTCGCGGCGATGCTCATGGCCGGGCTGGACGGGATCAAGAACAAGATCCACCCGGGCGACCCGATGGACAAGGACCTGTACGACCTGCCGCCGGAGGAGCTGAAGGGCATCCCGACCGTCTGCGGATCGCTGCGGGAGGCGCTCCAGTCCCTCGAGGCCGACCACGAGTTCCTCCTGGCCGGCGACGTGTTCGGCAAGGACCAGATCGAGTCCTACATCGAGCTGAAGTGGCAGGACGTGTACAAGTTCGAGCACACGCCGCACCCCGTCGAGTTCGAGATGTACTACTCCGTCTGAGCCTCGGGCCCGGGCGATCCGAATGGGGGCGGCGCTTCGGCGCCGCCCTTTTCATTTTCCGCTTCGCCCCGACCGAGCCTCGATCCCGTGCGCACCAGACGCGCGCGGACTAGCTGCGCGACGCGCACCCAACATGCTGGGGAAGTCTCCACGGCGTCCTCGCCGCATTTTCCACACAGGGTCGGGACATCAGAGGTGAACGCCCCGTTCCCCTGAGGGAGAGAGTGCTGTTGTACAGCGTCGACGCCATGACCCTGAGCGCGGCCGAGGCGCATCGCCCGGTGCCGCTCACCGCGGTCTTCTACACACTCAACGGCGTGGAGCACGGGAGCTGGGTACCGTCCGGTCAGGACCGCTGGGACTGCGTCGCCCAGAGCGTCGGCACGCGCCTGCGCTGCGAGGTCCGGGCCGAATCCCCGCCGACCTACGACACCGGCACCCGGAGTTGGACGCTGGAGCTGACCGTCTTCGGCCGGCGGCGTCGCCCGGAGACCCTGTCGGTGGCGGTTCGCTGGCGCTGACACGCCCCCGTCCGGCTTCCGGCGCGTATCCGCGAACCAAGGGGAGAGGACGGTTCAGCCCCGCCCCTCGGCGAGGCCGGCGCTAGGTCAGGCTACCGGTGATCCGCGTGAAGGTCGTCCGCAGCCCTTCGGCGAGCCCCGGCACCACGGCGATCAGCACGACCGAGAGGAACGCCGCGATCAGGCCGTACTCCAACGCCGTCACGCCCCGGCGATCCTTAAGAAGCTTGTGCGCGCCGCGCCTGGCGGGAGCGAGATCGTTCATGGTTTCGTCCCCACAGGGCCCTTCCTGCGCGCGGACAATCGCCAGCGGATGACCGGTTGCCGCGCAGTTCGCCATGGTCGCGGAACAACTTGGAGATTTCGTTAAGCCGAAACGCCGCCTCGGCATGGCCGGCGTTCCTAGCGGCGTACGGGACCGCATGTCGCAGGACGCACTGCGATCGTCAGAAGCAAGCGCTGGATAATTCGGCAGGTCGGCCGTGCTGGCCGAATGCGTCCGTATTGCTGACGCGAATGGCGTCCCCAAGGGGATTCGAACCCCTGTTACCGCCGTGAGAGGGCGGTGTCCTAGGCCTCTAGACGATGGGGACTAAGCCTGCGGAGGCGGCCTTCTAGCCGCCCTCCGCGGGGCGATCAAGCCGCCCCGCGCGCTTTTCCTGCGCCGCTGGATGACGGCCCGTCCGGCAGGCGCCGGAGCAGTGGCGCACCGCCTCCCAGTCGCGGGCCCATTTGCGCCGCCACGCGAAGGGACGGCCGCAGGTCACGCAGGTCTTCTCCGGCAGGGACGGCTTGCGGTGCGCCATCACTCCCCCAGCCGGACCTCGCCCACGGGGCGCCCGCTGCGCCCGTCCACCAGCAGGATACGATCGCCGTCCGGCCGCTGCACCCAGACGGCCACCCGCCCCTCCGCCGCGGGCGCGATCCCGCCGATCCGCGCCCCCTCGGGCTGGCCGAGCGCGCCGACGACGGCCGGGAGCTCCGGCCGCACGCCGCCGGCGCGCTGGACGATCAGCGCCACCAGCGTCACGGTGCCGGCGACGATCAGCACCCCCATTCCCACGACGAGCACCTTGAGCGCGCGCAACGAGCCCCCCGAATCCCTGGATTTCACCGCGGCCGCAAACCAGGCCGGAGAGCGGCTGGACCGGGCCTTCGCCGCCATGGGCCCCCTCTCCCGCTCCCGCGTCAAGGCGCTGGTCGAGGCGGGGCACGCCGCGCGGGACGGCGCGGTGACGCGCGATCCCTCGGAAGGGCTTCGGCCGGGCAGCCGGTACACGCTCGCGGTGCCACCCCCTGCCCCGACCGCGCCGCAGCCCCAGGCCATGGACCTGAAGATCCTGTACGAGGATCGTGACCTCCTCGTGCTCGACAAGCCGGCCGGGCTGGTAGTCCACCCGGCGCCCGGCCACCAGGACGGCACGCTCGTCAACGCCGTGCTGGCCCATGCCGGGGAGGAGCTGTCCGGGATCGGCGGGGAGAAGCGGCCGGGCATCGTCCACCGGCTGGACAAGGACACGAGCGGCGTAATGGTCGTCGCAAAGTCCGAGGTCGCGCACCAGGCCCTCTCCACGGCCTTCGCCGAGCGCGACCTGGAGCGGAGTTACCTCGCCCTCGCCTGGGGCGTCCCCTCCCCCACCTCGGGCAGCGTGGAGGCGCCGGTCGGCCGCCATCCCATGGACCGCAAACGCATGGCGGTGGTCACGCGGGGCGGCAAGCCGGCCCTGACCCACTACGCCACCGAGCAGGCCTGGGATGCGGCCTGCTCCCTGCTCCGCTGCCGTCTCGCCACGGGCCGCACCCACCAGATCCGCGTGCACATGGCGCATATCGGCCATCCGCTGATCGGGGATCCGGTCTACCTGCGCCGCACCCCCGCGACAGCCAGATCCCTTCCGGACACGGCGCGGGAGGCCCTGCTGTCGTTCCCCCGCCAAGCCCTGCACGCGGCCACCCTGGCCTTCCGACACCCGACGACAGGCGAGGCACTCTCCTTTTCCTCGCCTTTGCCGGCCGACATGGCGGCCTTGTTGCAGGCGCTCGACGGCGTGTAACCCGACTGTATCGGTCGGGTTTTCCTTGCAAACGGGGCGGGAACAGATTACAACCCCTCCAGCTTCCGCGGCAGAGGGCGCCAAACACGGCATCCCAACCGGGCCCTGCGAAGGCACCGAAAACCTCGGGGCTCGCAGGCGTTCTAGATGCCCAGGGCCCAGTCCCGCGAAGGTCATGCACGGATCGTCCGTGCGCTAAGGTCGATCCTCTGCCCGCCAAATTCCAGGGGGCGCCGGATCGGCTCAGGAGGCAGATGCGTATATGGCTTCCCTTGCCACGATTCCCATGGCCCCAGAGGGCAATCTCTCCCGCTACCTGCAGGAGATCCGCAAGTTTCCGATGCTCTCCCCGGAGGAAGAGCTGAATCTCGCCAAGCGCTGGCGCGACGTGCAGGACGAGGGCGCGGCCCACAAGCTCGTCACCTCCCACCTCCGCCTCGTGGCGAAGATCGCCATGGGCTACCGCGGCTACGGCCTCCCGGTTGGTGAGCTGATCAGCGAAGGCAACGTCGGCATGATGCAGGCGGTGAAGCGGTTCGACCCGGACCGTGGCTTCCGCCTCGCGACCTATGCCATGTGGTGGATCCGCGCCGCGATCCAGGAGTACATCCTGCACTCCTGGTCCCTGGTGAAGATGGGCACCACGGCCGCGCAGAAGAAGCTCTTCTTCAACCTGCGCCGGCTGAAGGGCCAGATGGCTGCGCTGGAGGAAGGCGACCTGAAGCCCGAGCAGGTCGAGAAGATCGCCCGCGTGCTCCAGGTTCCGGAGCAGGACGTGGTGTCCATGAACCGGCGCCTGGCCAGCCCCGATAACTCGCTGAACGCGCCCATCCGCGCGGACTCCGAGGGCGAGTGGCAGGACTGGCTGGTGGACGAGAGCGAGAGCCAAGAGAGCGAGCTCGCGGACCGGGAGGACATGTCCAACCGCCGCACGCTGCTCGACAACGCGCTGAAATCGCTGAATGACCGGGAGCGTCACATCCTGATCGAGCGGCGCCTGAAGGACGAGCCCACCACGCTGGAGGAGCTGTCCCAGCAGTACAACATCTCGCGCGAGCGGGTTCGCCAGATCGAGGTTCGCGCCTTCGAGAAGCTGCAGAAGAACATGAAGCAGCAGATCGTCGAGAAGCGGCTCGCGGTGGCCTGATCAGCACCAGATTCTGGATCGAACGGGGCGGCGGAGCAATCCGCCGCCCCTTTTTCATGCCCTTTGCCGGTCGGAGAAGAGGAGAAGCGCGATGGCCGCGAGGCACCCCAGCCCCCCGGCCGCGAACACGGCCCCATGGCCGCCGATCAGGACGAGCAGCCCTGCCAGCGGCGCCGACAGCCCTACCGCGAGGTCCACGAAGGCGGAAAAGCTGCCGATCGCCAGGCCGCGGCTGGACTCGGGCACGCGCCGCACCGCTTCCACCCCCATGGCCGGGTAGATGAGTGAGAAGCCCGCCCCGGTCAGCGTCGCTCCCATCAGGGCCACCAACGACGTCGGCGCCACGAGCAGCAGCGCCTGCCCGACCGCCTCCACCGCCAGCGACACGCCGGCCACGAGCCGCCCGCCCACCCGGTCCGGCAGGTGCGAGAAGAAGAGCCGGACGAGGATGAAGCCGATGCCGAAGCCGGTGAGCGCCAGCCCGGCCCCCTCCCAGCCCCGGGCCGCGAAGTAGAGCGCGACGAAGCTCCCGAGCATCGCCTGCGGTGCGATGCCGGCGCAGAGGACGGCGCCGTACCGCCAGACGATGCCGAGCACGCTGAGGAAGGAGGCGCGCTTTCCCCCGCCCGCGGGCGCCACCGCCTTCAACCCCACCGCCACCAGCAGGCCGATCAGCGGCAGGAGGATCGCGGCGATCGCGACGCCCGGGAATCCGAACCGCCCCATGACCCAGAGCCCGACCGGCGCGCCGACCCCGAGGGCCACGAACATGGCAATGCCCTGCCAAGTCATCACCACGCCCGTCCGCCGCGGTCCGAGCCGGGCGATGCCCCAGCTCATCGCGCCGATGAGGAAAAGGCTCTCCGCCGGGCCCATGATCAGCCGCCCAACCAGCAGCACGGCGAGGGACAGCCAGGGATCAGCGACCCAGGTGGAGGCGAGGTAGACGAGTCCGGATACCGCTGCCAGCGGCAGCCCCATGAGCACGGCGCGCTTCGCCCCGTGCCGGTCGGTCAGCGCCCCCGCGACGGGCCGTGTGAGAATGGTCCCCAGCGACTGGAGGCCGACCACCCATCCTGCGGTGACGAGGCTGAAGCCCAGCCCGTCATGGACGTGCAGCGACAGCACCGGGAGCGGCAGGGCGATGGAGATGAACCCGGTGAAGATGATCGCCGACAGCGGCAGGAGCCGCCAGGCGGACGGGTTCTCGGAGGATGGCTGCATGGTGCGCGCGCCTCAAGGAGGGCCGGATCGGCCCGTTGGCGCGTTGGTTGACGTGAACGCTTACGGCCGACTGTCCCGGCGGCGGCCTCATGCCCGCGCGGACGCCGCCAAGTCAACCGGCGGCGCCCGCGCAGCCTGTTACGATTCGGAGGACGGCGCCGGCCCGCGCGTCGGCCCGGGCGGCTTCGGCGCCTGGATCGGCCGGCCCTCGGCGGCGGAGCGGTAGATCGCCGCCATCAGCGCCTGGTCATGCGCGCCCTCCTCGCCGGGCGTGTGGGGCTGGCGGTTCGCCCGCACGCATTCGGAGAAGTGGTCGAGTTCGAGCGCGAACTGGTTCTTATGCGGGATGCGCCGCTGCTCCCGGACGGCGATCTGCCCCTCGCGCCGGGACACGTACATCTGCTGCCCCTCATAGGAGAAGGCGTCGGGCATCTCGACCGTGCCGCGCTCGAAGTGCAGGCGCAGCGTCTTGTCGTTGAAAGCGTCGTAGCCGCAGAGGCAGTTCGCCACGACCCCGGAGGGAAAGCGCAGGCCGAAGGAGACGCTCTCCTCGATCTCGGCCCAGCGCGGGTCGCCGGGCGGGCTGTAAGAGGACGCGAAGAGCTGGTCCGGCTCCTCCCCCGTGACGTAGCGGGCCGCGTTCAGGCAGTAGAGCCCGATATCCGGCAACGCCCCGCCACCGGCCAGCCGGCGGGAGAAGCGCCACTGCGGCGCCGGGCCGGAGGACTGGACGTTCGTCGCCTCGATGAAGCGCAGCTTCCCCAGTTCCCCGCGCCGTACGATCTCGATGGCCGCGCGGTTGTACGGCTCGTACTGGCAGCGATAGGCGATCATCAGGCGAACATTCGCGCGGGCGCAGGACGTGACCATCTCGGCCGCCTCCTCCGGCGACGTCGCCATCGGCTTCTCGCACAGCACATGTTTGCCGATGCCGGCGACGCGCACCACGTATTCCCGGTGCATCGCATTCGGCAGGCCGATGTAGACGGCCTGCACCTCGCGGTTCTCGCGCAGACGCTCGAGCTCCTCGTAGGAGTAGATGCTGCCCTCCGCGATGCCGTAACGTCGCGCGACGGTGCGAGCCTTCTCCGGGCTGCCGCTGACCAGCGCCACCGGGCGGGACATGCGGGATTCCGCGAAGGCGGGCAGCGTCTCCTCCAGGCTGATCCGGCCGAGGCCGATGATCGCGTAGCCCACCCGCTCCCCCGGCGGCAGCGGGTTGGGCGTGGGCGCGGAGGGCGGCTCCGCATCGCCGCGCCATTCTGGAAAGCGCACGCGCCCGTCCTGGACGCCGCCGGCATCGATCGGCGATGGCGGCGGGTAGCCAGGCGCGCCGGCGGCACCGATCGCCACGCCGGCCGCGGTCAGCCCTGTCGCGCGCAGCAGGCCGCGGCGGGTCGCGCCATCCTGATCCTGGGCCATGCGGGTCTCCATGTCGGGGAGTGCGGGGAACGCCCCCGAACTGGCCCCGTTGCCCGATCCGCCAAGCCCATGCCCGCCATTCGCGCGGGCGATTGGAATCACGACCCCGCAAGGCGCAGATCGAGGGGTGGAGACCCCGACCATGCCCGACGACGCCCCCCTGCCCCGCCCACAACCCGCCCGCGCCGCCGCGCCGGCCGGGCTCACGGTGGGCCACGTCCACCTGAAGGTCGCCGAACTCGACCGGGCGCTGGGCTTCTGGCGCGACGTGCTCGGGCTGGAGGTGATGGCACGCCGGAACGGGGCGGCCTTCCTCTCGGCGGGCGGCTACCATCACCACATCGCGCTCAACACCTGGGACAGCCTCGGCGGAGAGCCGCCTGCGCCGGGCACCACCGGCCTCTACCATGTCGCGCTGCTCTACCCGGATCGCGCAACGCTGGCCCGCGCGGTCAAGACCGTGCTGGAGGCCGGCATCTCGCTCGAAGGCGCCTCGGACCACGGCGTGTCGGAGGCGATCTACCTGCGCGACCCCGACGGCAACGGCGTCGAGCTCTATCGGGACCGGCCGCGCGCGGACTGGCCGCGCGACGCGGAGGGGAACATCGCGATGTTCACCCGCCGCCTCGACCTGCCGGCGCTGCTGGCCGAGGCGGAGGACTGATCCCTCGCCTCCCGGCGCGTCATAGCATCCGCGCGGCCGCGGGCAGGAGGAATTCGGCGGTGTAGGCGGCCGCGACGCTTGGCTTCGTGGCGTTCAGGTGGAACGCCCCGGCCATGGTGTCGATCTGTGCCTGTATCCGCGGCGCCTCGACACGGGACAGCCCTTGCTGGCGCACGCCGTCGGACAGCAGCATCTCCCGGAACGCGACCTGCTGGCGGATCGCGGAAGGCCCAGACCATGCCCTCGGTCAACGAGGCCACGGCAGCGCAGATCGCGCAGGTGCCGCTGGACTAGGGGCGGCCCGCAACCGGGACTGGCCGGAACGGAAACGCCCTGCCCCCGTCACCGGGAGCAGGGCGCCTCTCCTGCGCGCCTTTCGACGCGCCGGGCGGTGTCAGCTCAGGGGACGGTGAGCGTGGAGATCGAGCAGAGGTCGATTCCCCGCCGCTCCTCGGCGGTGTTGTCGGCGTACTCGATGCGCACGTCGTAGGTGCACTCGCCGGCGGGCAGGCGGATCTGGAAGGTGCCGCCGGGCGGCACGACGGCCGTGCCGAGGCGATCCTCGCCCCAGTTCTGATCGGACGACGGGGAGGCGCGCAGCACCTGGATCGTCTTGTTCGTGCGGTTCACGAGGTTGAAGGACGGGTTGCCCGTCGCGGCCGGGGCCGCGCCGCCGCCCTTGCCGCCCGGTGCCGGCGTCGCCTGCTGCTGCTGGTTGCCGAACACCACCTCGGTCAACTGGCAGGTGTTGACCCCGCGGCGCTCCTCGGACCGGCGGTCCTGGTAGACGACGCGAATGTCGTTCTGGCACTGGTTCGGCGGCAGGTTGACCTGAAAGGACTGGCCGTTCGGCAGCACGTTGGCGCCGAGCAGGTCCTGGCCCCAGGAGTTCACGCTCACGGAGGAGGCGTAGATCTCCATGATCGTCTGGCCGGAGCGGTTGACGAGGGAGAAGCTCGGGTTGCCCTGGGCGGCGGCGGGACCCGCGCCGGCGAAGCCGGCAGCGACGAGGGCCAGCGCCAGGACGGCCCGGCGTAGGGTGGGGGCGAACATGGGGGTGTCTCCGTTGCGAAGGCCCGGCCAGCATGGCCGGGCGCGCCCCGGGCCGCCAGACCGTGCGGGCCTTACAAAGCCGTCAACGCGACAGACGAGACGGGCGGCGCGACCGGGGCGGCCAGCCCCGCGACCCGCGACCCGATCGGGCCGCGGTCCGCTAGCCCGCGAAGGGGTCGGACACCGTGATCGTGTCGTCCCGCTCCGGGCTGGTGGAGAGGAGGGTGACGGGCGCCTCGACCAGCTCCTCGATCCGGCGGACGTACTTGATCGCCTGGGCCGGCAGCTCGGCCCAGGACCGGGCGCCGCGGGTGCTGCCGGACCAGCCCTCCATCGTCTCGTAGATGGGCGTCGCCGCGGCCTGGGCGGCGGCGGCGGCGGGCAGGCGGCGGAAGGTCTCGCCGTGGATGGAGTAGCCGGTGCAGATCTTCAGCTCGGGCAGTCCGTCCAGCACGTCAAGCTTGGTCAGCACGAGGCCGCCGACGCCGCCGACCTTCACGGCCTGGCGCACGAGGCAGGCGTCGAACCAGCCGCAGCGGCGCGGGCGGCCCGTGACGGTGCCGAACTCGTGGCCCCGCTGTCCCAGCAGCTTGCCCGTGTCGTCGAAGAGCTCCGTCGGGAAGGGGCCGGCGCCGACACGCGTGGTGTAGGCCTTGGCGATGCCGAGGATCGTGCCGATCGCGTGCGGGCTGACGCCCGCGCCCGCGGCAGCATTGCCGGCGACGGTGTTGGACGAGGTGACGTAGGGATAGGTGCCGTGGTCCACGTCCAGCATGACGGCCTGCGCGCCCTCGAACAGCACGCGGCGGCCTTCCTGGCGGGCGGTGTCGAGGCGCTCCCACACGGCCTCCGCGAAGGGCAGCAGCTTCGGCGCCAGGGCGAGAAGGCCGTCGAGGAGAGTCGCCTTCTCGAAGGTTTCCGCGCCGAGGCCGCGCAGCAGCGTGTTGTGGTGCAACAGCAGCTCATCGAGCTTGTGCGAGAGGGTCTCGGGCTCGGCGAGGTCGCAGAGGCGGATGGCGCGGCGCGCCACCTTGTCCTCATAGGCCGGGCCGATGCCGCGGCCGGTGGTGCCGATGGCGGACTTGCCGCGCGCCGCCTCCCGGGCCTTGTCGATGGCGGGGTGGACGGGAAGGATGAGCGGCACGTTCTCGGCGATGCGAAGGTTGTGCGGGCCGACCTCCAGGCCCTGCGTCTTCACGCGCGCGATCTCCTCCAGCAGCGCGTTGGGATCGAGCACGACGCCGTTGCCGATCACGCCGAGCTTTCCGCGCACGACGCCGGAGGGCAGCAGCGAGAGCTTGTAGGTCTGGTTGCCGACGACGAGGGTATGACCGGCGTTGTGGCCGCCCTGGAAGCGCACGACGATGTCGGCGCGGCTGGCGAGCCAGTCCACCACCTTGCCCTTGCCCTCGTCGCCCCACTGGGCGCCGATGATGGCGACATTGGCCATGGGTCAGTTCCCTTCGAGCGCGACGGCCACGCCATCGCGGAGTTCGTGCGTGCAGCGCAGGCCGCGCGCGGTGTCGGTGGGCGAGAGAGCGGCGACGGTCACCTTGCCCTGGCGCCGGAGCGCGGCCGCGGCCGCGGCATCGCTGCCGTGCGGCAGGAAGACACGCTCCGCCGCGGCGGGGCGCGGCGCGGCGCGCAGGGCCGCGTCGGGATAGAGGGAGAGGCCGGTCGCCGGTTCGTCCCCGCTGATGTAGCGGCCGCCGCGGCCGAGCTCGCCGGTGCGGCCGGGACCATAGAGCGTGAAGGCGACGCCGGTGTGATAGCGCAGGCCACGGAACTCCACCGGATCGAGCGTGATTCGCAGGGCCGGGGCGCGCCGGCGGATGGCGGCGATGACCTCGGCGGCGTTGTCGGCGATGGCGCGGGCGGCCGAGGGCAGGTTGGCCGCTTGCAGGGCGGCCAGGGCGCCGTCGGCGGGGCCGGCGGCGGCGAGGAGGCCGGGGAGGAAGTTGGCGGGGGGGCCGGCTTCCTCGGAGAGGCGGGTGACCTCAGCAGCGTCCTTGCGGTCCAGGGCACGGGCGAGGGCGTTGCGGGCGGCGCCCTGCAGGCCGGCGCCGTCCAGCAGGGCGGGGGACATGGCGGGGAGCGTCACGTCCAGGGCGACGTCGGCGATGCCGCAGGCGGCCAGGGCCTCGACGCCGAGGGTGGCGGCCTCCGCGTCGGCCTCGGCGCTGCTGGCGCCGATGATCTCGATGCCGAGCTGGGGAAGCTGCCGTTCCGGCGCGAGCTGGGTGCCGCGGACGCGCAGGACCTGGCCGGCGTAGGAGAGGCGCAGAGGGCGGGGCACGTCGCGCAGCCGCGTCGCGGCGATGCGGGCAACCTGGGGCGTGGTGTCGGCGCGCAGGCCCATCATGCGCTGGGACACCGGGTCCATCAGGCGGAAGGTCTGGTCGGCGAGGGCGGCGCCGGAGCCGGTGAGAAGCGCGTCCTCGAACTCCAGCAGGGGCGGCTTCACGCGCTCGTAGCCGTGGGTGGCGAAGACCTCCATCATCGCCTCGACCAGCGCGGCCTCCCGGGCGGCCTCGGGCGGCAGCAGGTCGGAGAGGCCGGCGGGCAGCAGCGCCGGGTTGGGAAGGTCGTCGGTCATCGTCCGCGCGGGTTTTTCGGGCGGTGGATGCCAGCGGGGGCCGGGCGCCGCAAGGGGCGGGCGTGGACGGCGCAGGACGGCGTCCGGCGCGCTCCTGACTTCCCTACCAGTGGTCGGATCGGTGAATGGGGCCACAGGGCCCGTTCAATCAGGCTTTCCGAAGCTTGTGGCCTTGCTCCCTTACATCCTTACTTCCTTACCCCGCTCCGATGCTGAAGCGAGAAGGGCCTTGGCGGGCACAACTTCGGGAATATATGAATTTATTCATAGTCAATGCCGGGGCGCGGGTCAAGCGGAATGGTCCTGCCGTGCGGCCGCGGCGTCGCTTCAGGCGTCGGCCGAGGGCCAGCGGCAGAGCAGCAATCCGCTGATGAGGCGGTTCAGGCGGTCGCGTTCCTCGGCCTCGGGAGCCATGTGATACGCCTTGTTGTCGGCATTGACCGCGACGCTGCGGGCGCGGAGCGCGCGCCCCTCCGCGACCAGCTCCACCACATAGATGAGCTCGCCGGTCCAGGAGCGGCGGAGGTGCAGGCGGTCGTCGAGCATGTAGGCGAACCAGCGGTCCTCCATCACCTCGGGCAAGAAGCCCGCGCGGAGGAGGTTGGCTTCGAGCGGGGTGAAGAGCCGGTCCATCGGCAGGGTGATCGCGGCCTGCATCGGGCGGCCGGGCGGGCCGAAGTCGGCCGCCTTGACGCGGCCGGTCCAGCAGGCCGGGTCGGCGAAGGCGGCGTGGAGGTAGCGCTGCGGGTCAGTCAGCACGGCGGGGTCTTCCGCCGCGAAGGCGTGGGCAGGGAAGCGCTGCCACCAGTCCGGGCGGAACTCCTGCAGCCAGCGCTCGGAGATCGCGGTGATCAGGGCGGTGCTGGGCGCGCTGTAAACGTCGTTGAAGGTCCCGACGAGGTGGTCCGGCGCGTGGTGGACGATCGTCAGGTGTTGGATGTGGCGGCGCGGGCCGCTGGGTTGCAGCGCCTCGATGAGGGCCAGGCGAAGGACGCCGCGGCCGGTGCGGAGGGGTCGGACCTCCGTCACCAGGGCGGGGAGCAGGGGTGGAGGTTGTAGCGGGCCGGCGGGAGGGAAGGGTCTGCCAGCCGTACCAGTGGTCCGGGCGGAGGATGAGCGGGTCAGGGGTCGGCATGGTCCGTGAAGAGGTGGGACGGCCCCGCGGGGCGGTTCAATCGTGGGGGACCTGCCGGAGAGCGGGCGCGCGGCCTAGGGCGACGGGGGCTGCGGTGGTGGCGCCGCCGTGGGCGGGGGCGGGCGGATCACGGGCGTCGTGCCCGGCGTCGCGTCCGGCACGTCGGCCTGCGGCATCGGCGCCGCGACCGGCGGCGGGCGGATGACGCCGCTGGGCGGGATCTCCGCCGGGACGGTGGCGGCCGGAGGGCTCGCGGTCTGCGCCGCCGCGCCGCTCGCGGCGAGGAGGAGCATCGTGGCCGTGGCGAGTGCGGCGCGCATGTGAGATCTCCCGCACGAAGGAGAGTGAACGCACGGTGCCGGGCCGCGGTTGTGGTCAGGCCGAAGCGGGTGGATCACCGGCGCGGTCGAGGCTGGCGAGCAGCCGCGCGGCCCGGGTCCGGATGGCGGCGAGGTGCGGCGGCGCCATGCGGTCGAGGCTGCGGATCGGGCCGGCCATGCGCGGGTTGGCGGCGAAGCGGTCGCGGTGGCGCGCAAGGAAGTCCCAGTAGAGCGCGTTGAGAGGACAGGCCCCCTCGCCCGCCGCGTCGCGCACGTCGTAGGGGCAGCTGCGGCAGTAGTCGCTCATCCGCGCGACATAGGCGCCGGAGGCGGCGTAGGGCTTCGAGGCCATCGTCCCGCCATCGGCGTGCAGGGCCATGCCGTGGACGTTGGGCAGTTCCACCCACTCGTAGGCGTCCGCGAAGACCGTCATGTACCAGTCATGCACGCCGGCGGGCGCGAGGCCGGCCAGGAGCGCGAGGTTGCCGGTCACCATGAGCCGCTGGATGTGATGGCCGTAGGCGTGGTCGCGCACCTGCTCGACAACGTGGCGGACGCAGTTCATCCGCGTGCGGGCGGTCCAGAAGAAGGCGGGGAGCGGGCGTTGCGCGTCGAGCGCGTTCGTCTCCGCGAATGCGGGCATGCGGAGCCAGTAGATGCCGCGGACGTATTCGCGCCAGCCAAGGATCTGGCGGATGAAGCCCTCCGCGGCCGCCAGCGGGACGCGACCGGTGGCGTAGGCGGATTCCGCCGCGCGCACGACCTCGATCGGCGTCAGCAGGCCGAGGTTGAGGCTGGTTGAGACGAGAGCGTGGTGGAGGAAGGGCTCGTCGGCCGACATCTGGTCCTGGTGGGCGCCGAACTCCGGCAGGCGGGAGACGAGGAAATCGGTCAGCGCGAGCCGGGCCTCTTCCGCGGTGACGGGCCAGGCGAACGCGTCGAGCGTGCCGAAATGATCGGGGAAGCGCTGCCCGACGAGGGCGATGACGTCGCGCGTGGTCTCGTCCGGCGGGAAGATCGGGCGGGCGGGGGTCAGCGGGCGGCCGCGGAAGGGGGCGCGGTTCTCGCGGTCGAAGTTCCAGGCGCCGCCGAGGGGCGTGCCGTCGGGCTCGAGGAGCACGCCGTGGGCCTTCCGCATCTCGCGGTAGAAGAACTCCATGCGGAGGACGCGTTCGCCGGCGGCCCAGGCGCGGAAGCGCGGGATGGAGCAGAGGAAGCGGTCATCCTCCCGGATCTCGACGGGGATGGCGCAGAGCTCTTCCCAGCCGCGCATGTCCTGCAGCACGCGCCACTCGCCCGGCTCGGTCGCGACGATGCGGGACGGGCGCAGATCCCGCGCGGCGCGGGCCACCTCTCCGGCGAGGGTGCCGGTGTTGTCGGGATCGTCCAGGCGGATGTGGCGCACGCGCACGCCCCTCGCCGCGAGCGCCGCGGAGAAGTGGCGCATGGCGGAGAGGACGAGGACGATCTTCTGCTTGTGGTGGCGGACATAGGTGCACTCCGCCTCGACCTCAGCCAGCAGCACAGTGTCGCGGGCGGGATCCAGGTCGCGCAGCGCGGCGACGCTGGGGGTGAGCTGGTCGCCGAGGATGACGCGAAGGGCGCCGGTTTGGTGCCTCATCGCGCGGCGGTTTGGCAGACGCGTCGGGCTGTCCCTCTCCGTTCCACCCTGCCCCGCCTTCTTACGCTCGCCCGGGAGATGGGGCCGAACCGCGCGGCGGAAAGGTTGCCAACGCGGCTGGGATCGGTGCGTTCTGAGGGAATGCGCACACGGATTATCGTTTCCCTCGGCTTCTCCCTTCTGCTGTCCGCCTGCGGCGGGCGGGTGTCGGTGCTCAGCGAGATCGGCCTTGGCGACCCGCTGCGCGCGGCGGCGCAGGACGCGCCCTTCGCCTATGGGCGGCCGGGGGCGGTGGCGGGCAACCCGGCTCGCGCGGCCTGGGCGGCGGCGGAGATTGAGTGGTTCGCGAACGCGCTGGAGACGGATCCGCTGTGGTCCACGCCGCGGGACGCGACCCTGCAGCCGGTGGTCCAGATCGCGCGGCGGGAGGTGCGGCAGGCGCTGGGGATCGCCCCCGGCGTGCCGCCGCGCGTGGCGATCGCGGCATTGGGCAGCGCGGCGGATGCCCTGGCGCGGGGCGACCGCCGCGCGGCCGAGGCGGCGCTCGACGCGCCGGGGTTCCCGGGCGGCGCGGCGACGCTCGCGCGGCTGGGGTCGGTGACCCGGCTGCCGCGGGTCGAGGAGGCGGCGCAGGCCCTGGCGAACGAGGCGAACGGTCCACGAGGCGGGGAGCGGGGGTAGCGCGCCGCCGCATTTCGGAAGGCGGCGTTCCTTAAGCCGTCTTTCATCGCATCGCGGGACGATGGCACGACACGGGAAGAGGTCGCGCCATGGGGCCGGAGAAGATCGCCGCGCGGATGGGCCAGGCGGTGGCCCTGCATCGGGGCGGGAACACCGATGCGGCGGAGACGATCTACCGCGCCATCCTGCGCGCGGCACCGCGCCATGCGGGCGCGATGCACCTGCTCGGACTGCTGCGCGCGGGCGCAGGCCGGCTGGAGGGGGCGTTGCCGCTTCTCCGCCGAGCCGTGGCGATCGCGCCGGAACACGCTCACGCCTGGACGACGCTCGGCAACGTGCTGGTGGACCTGGGCGATGCGGTCGCCGCGCTGGACGCCTTTGGGCGGGCGCTGGCGCTGGACCCCGGGATGGCCGAGGCCGGGGTCGGGCGGGCGAACGCGCTCCAGGCGCTCGGGCGGCCCGCGGAGGCGCTGTCGGCGCTGGACGGCGTCATCGCGGCCGGCGCCGACGTGGCGGAAGCGCATAACAGCCGGGGCAATGCGCTGCGGGCGCTCGGGCGGGCGGAGGAGGCTTTGCCCTGCTACGACCGGGCGATCGCGCGGCGGCCGACCTTCGCGGCGGCGCATCTCAATCGCGGCGTGGCGCTGGCCGATCTCGGCCGGGAGCGCGAGGCGCTGGTGGATGTGGAGGTGGCGCTGGCGCTGTCCCCCGAGCATCCGGGGATGCTGAACGTGCGGGGGCAGTTGCTGCGCCTTCTCGGGCAGCCCGGGCTGGCGCTGGACAGCCATGACCGGGCGCTGAGGAAGGCGCCCGGCTCGGCCGAGACGCTCGCGGCGCGGGCGGCGGCACTGTCCGACCTCGGCCGCCACGAGGACGCGCTGGGCGCCGCCGAGGCGGCGGTGCGCGCGGCGCCGGGCTGGGCGGGCGCGCACCAGAACCGGGCGGTGGCGCTCGGGCATCTCGGTCGGCACGAGGAGGCGGCGGAGGCGGCGGGGGCGAGCCTGGAGCGCGACGCGCGGTCCGGGGAGGCGTGGAACGCGCGGGCCAATGCCCTGACGGAGCTGGGGCGGTTCGAGGAGGCGCTGGTCTGCCTCGACCGCGCGGCGGGGACGCATGGGCGGAACCCCAACATCCCGTACAACCGCGGCAACGCGCTGCGCGGGATGGGGCGGCACGCGGAGGCGATCGCGGCCTTCCGGGCGGCGCAGGAGCTCGATCCGGGCTTCGCGGAGGCGCGGTGGAACGAGTCGCTGTCGCTGCTGGCGCTCGGGGATTTCGCGGCGGGGCTGCCGGCCTATGAGGCGCGCTGGACGAGGCGCGCGCGGCTGGTGCGGCGCCACACCGAGGCGCGGTGCTGGCGCGGGGAGGACCTGCGCGGCGGGACGCTGCTGCTGCACGCGGAGCAGGGGTTGGGCGACACGATCCAGATGGCGCGCTACGCGCCCCTGGCCGCGGCGCGCGGCTGCCGCGTGGTGATGGAGGTGCAGCGGCCCCTGCTGCCGCTGCTGCGCGGGATGCCTGGCATCGCCGCGGTGATCGGACAGGGTGATCCGGTGCCGGCGCATGACGCGCAGTGCCCGATGATGAGCCTTCCGCTGGTGCTGGGGACGACGGTGGAGACGGTCCCCGGTGCGGCCCCGTATCTCACGGCGGATTCCGGGCGGATCGCCGCCTGGGGCCGGGTCCTGCCGCGTGGGCGGCTGCGGCTGGGCATCGTCTGCTCGGGGAATCCGGACCATGTGGGGGATCGGCACCGTTCCATCCCGCTGTCGTCCTTCGCGCCGCTGCTGGGGCGCGATGTGGCGGCTTTCCTCGTGCAGACCGACGTCCGGGCGGCGGATGCGGACTGGATGCTCGATGGATCCGGCATCACCGACCTGCGGCCGCGTCTGCGGGACTTCTCCGAGACGGCGGCGGCGTTGTCCTGCCTGGACCTGATCGTCTGCGTGGACACGAGCGTGGCGCATCTCGCCGGGGCGCTGGGGCGGCCGACCTGGATGCTGGTCCCGCCCCTGCCCGACTGGCGCTGGCTGCTCGATCGGGAGGACAGCCCCTGGTACCCGTCCATGCGGCTGTTCCGGCAGGCGCGCGGGGAGGCGTGGGGCGACGTGATCGCGCGCGTGGCGGCGGCGATGCCGGCAGGGGCGCGGTTGGCGGCGTAACGCGTCCGCGGCACGACCGCCGCCCGTCTCGGCCGAGCGGGGCTAGTCGCCGCGGAACGCGGCTTCCAGGGCCGCGATGTCGAGCTTCACCATCTCCATCATCGCCTCCATCGTGCGGCGGGCCGCCGCGCGGTCGGGGGCGGCGATCATCTCGTTCAGCGCCTTCGGCGAGACCTGCCACTGGACGCCCCAGGGGTCCTTCAGCCAGCCGCACTGGATCGGCTCGCCGCCACCCTCCAGCAGCCCGTCCCAGATGCGGTCGAGGGTCGCCTAGTCCTCGCAGGTGGCGGCCAAGGACATGGCCTGGGTGTATTCGGCCTTGTCACCGCCGTTGAGGGCGAAGAAGGGAACGCCGGCGAGGGTGAACTCCACGGTGAGAACGTCCCCTTCCTTGCCGCCGGGGTAGTCGGCCGGGGAGCGGGTGATCCGGCCCATCGCCGAGCCGGGCACGAGCGAGACGTAGCGGCGAACGGCGGTCTCGGCGTCCTTGCCGTACCACAGGCAGGTGCTGATCTCGCAGACCGGCATCCCAGGTCCTCCCCTATCGGAGCGTGCTGTCCTCCCCCGCATGGGACAAGGGGCGCGCGACATCCTCCAGGGAGCGGCGTTCGGCGGCGAAGCCGAGGGTCCATTCGGTGAAGGCCGCGAGGAGCATGAGCGCGGCGCCGAGAAGGTAGCCCCACATGATGTGCGTGCGGTCCCCGCCCTGGATGAGCCATCCGAAGAGGGCGGGGCCGACGACGCCGCCGACGCCGGTGCCGATGGCGTAGAAGAGCGCGATGCCCATGGCGCGCATCTCCAGGGGGAAGCTCTCGCCGACCGTGAGGTAGGCCGCGCTCGCGGCGGCGGAGGCAAAGAAGAAGATCACCGTCCAGGCGAGGGTCTGCTGCCAAGCGGAGAGAAGGCCGGCCGCGAAGGCCCAGCCGGTGAGTGCCATCAGGAGGCCGGCGAGCGCATAGGTCAGCGTGATCATCGGCTTCCGGCCGATGCTGTCGAAGAGCGGGCCGAGGAGGAGCGGGCCGGCGAGGTTGCCCAGCGCGAAGGGCAGCATGAACCAGCCGATATGCGCGGCCTCGATCCCGTAGAAGCGGGTGAGGACGAGGGCGTAGGTGAAGAAGACGGCGTTGTAGCAAAAGGCCTGGCAGGCCATGAGCACGACCCCGAGCACCGCGCGGCGGGGATAGGTCCGGAAGAGTGTGCTGGCGACCTCTCCGAGCGTGGTGTGGGAGCGCGGGTTGAGGCGGATCGGTGCGCCTTCCACGGGCGGGAGGGGGCCGCGGTCGCGGGCCACCCAGGCCTCGATGTCGCCGACGATCTTCTCCGCTTCCTCCTTGCGGCCGTGGGTCATGAGCCAGCGCGGGCTCTCCGGGATCCAGCGCCGGAGGAGGAGGACAGAGAGGGAGAGCGCGCCGCCGATCCCGAAAGCGAGGCGCCAGCCGAGTTCGGGGTCGATGACCGCCGGGTTGAGCAGGAAGATGGAGGCGCCCGCGCCCATGCCGGCGCCGGCCCAGAAGGTGCCGTTCACGGCAAGGTCGGTCGTGCCGCGGCGGCGGGCCGGGATGAGTTCCTGGATGGCGGAGTTCACCGCGGCGTATTCCCCGCCGATGCCGGCCCCCGTCAGGAAGCGGAAGAAGGCGAAGCTCCAGAAATCCCAGGAGAGGCCGGTCGCGATGGTGGCGACCAGGTAGACGAGAACCGTGAGGGTGAAGAGCTTCTTCCGGCCGAGCCGGTCGGTAAGCCAGCCGAAGAAGAGCGCACCGCCCACCGCACCGATGAGGTAGGCGGAGGCGGTGAGGCCGACCTGGGTCTCGGTCAGGCGAAGCGCGGGGCTCTGATGGATGGCGCCGGCGAGGGAGCCGACGAGGGTCACCTCGAGCCCGTCCAGGATCCAGGTCACGCCGAGGGCCACGACGACGAGCCAGTGGAAGCGGCCCCAGGGCAGACGGTCCAGCCGGTTGGGAATCTGGGTCTCGAAAGTGGCCGTCTGCGACATCATCCCCCCTGGCTCGTCCCGGTCATTCCTGACCGGGAGAAGCGTTCAGGCGGCGGAAGGTTCCAGGGCGGGGCAACCCTCCGCCATGCAGGCCGAGAGAGCGGCGCGGAGGTGGTCGATCACCCAGCGCGCGGCGATGCCGGGCTGCTGTCCCCGGCGATGCACGACGTGCAACGCGAGGTGGAAGCTGCCCTGGCGGGCGATGTTCAGGCGCTTCAGCTTCCCCTCGGTCACGGGCTGCCGGATGAGGTCCACCGGCATGAAGCACCAGCCGAAGCCCTCCAGCAGGAAGTTCAGGCGGGTGTTCAGGTCGGCGAAGCGCCAGAGCTTGCGTCCGAGGATGCCGCGCGACCAGTAGCTGCCCGTATTGCCGTCGGTGAGGACGAGCTGGGTGTGCGGCGCCAGGTCTTCACGGGAGAGCGGGCCGCGCTGGCGCGCGAGGGGATGGTCGGACGCGACCACCGGAACCATCTCGATATCCACGAGGAACTCGGCGTCGTAGTCGGCCTCGCGGGCCATCTCGAAGGGGAAGATCGCGATGTCGGCGATGCCGTCGCGAAGATGGCGCTCCACGGCGCTCGCGGTCTCGGTGAGGAGGTTCACGGAGACGTCGGGATAGGTTTTGCTGAGTTCGCGCAGGACCTGCTTGCCGGGACCTCGGGGGAGAAAGTGGTCCACGGCAATGGTCAGCTCCGGCTCCAGACCGCCGACGATCGCCTTGGCACGGTCGCGGAGGGCCTCGGCGCTGGCAAGGACGCGGCGCGCATCCTCGATCATCATCCGGCCGGCCTCGGTGGGGCGCGGGGTTCGGGTGGTGCGGTCGAAGAGGGGCAGGCGGAGCGTCGTCTCCAGCGCCTGGACGGACTGGCTGACGGCGGACTGGACGCGCTGGAGCCGCCGGGCGGCGGCCGAGAAGGAGCCGGTCTCCGCCACGGTCACGAGGACGCGGAGCTGGTCGAGGGTCAGGGGGTCGAGCATCCATCTTCTCCGCTGATGGTTACGATCGAAATTTCAGCAGTTCCGAAGATAGATGGGAAGGTCCATCTGGGGGTCAACGCGGACGGTATTTCCCGGCCGCAGTGACTGAGAGAGATGAGACCATGTCCATCCGTACGAGCTTCCGCACCGCCCTGATGGCCGCCGCCGTGGCGGCGCTGCCGACCCTGGCGATGGCGGCGGGCGACGGCGCGGGCGTTCCGACGGGCGCGCGCTACGCCTATGGCGCCGCGGGCGCCGTGAGCGCGGCCCCGGCCTTCGAGACCGATGGCGGCGAGGGCGCCGACTTCGTCGGGACGTCGCGGACGCAGCTGTCCCGGGCCCCGATCCCGGCCGCCCCCGCTTTCGAGGCGAACCAAGGTGAAGGCGCGAACCCTGTGGTGAACACCTTCACCGGCAACCCGACCCTCGCGCAGAACGCGGGCCAGGGCGGCGTTCTCTGACGCGCTGACGCCTTCGGGCGATCAGGATGGAGCGGCCCGGGGTGAGACCCCCGGGCCGTTTCCGCGTCAGAAGGCCAGCGGCGTGGCCTGCCGCACCAGCGGGATGGCGCGCACGGCGGCCATGACCGGGTCCGGCAGGGCGGTGTCGATGGCGACGAGGCACACCGCCTCCCCGCCCGCGGCGGAGCGGCCCATGTGGAAGGTCGCGATGTTGATGCTCGCTTCCGCCAGGACGGTGCCGAAGCGGCCGACGAAGCCCGGACGGTCCTCGTTCGTGACGTAGAGCATGTTCGGCGCGAATTCCGCGTCGATGGGAATGCCCTTCACTTCGACGAGACGGGGGCGGTCGCTGAGCAGCGTGCCGGCAAGGGTGCGGGTGAAGCTGCCCGTCTCGACCACGACGCGGAGCAGGGTGCTGTGGTCGCCGCTGCGCTCGTGAACCGTTTCCGCCACCTCGATGCCGCGCTCGCGCGCGATCACCGGGGCATTGACCATGTTCACCGAGCCCATCAGGGGGCCGAGCACGCCGGCCAGCATCGCCGCGGTCACGGGACGGCGGTTCAGCTCGGCCGCGGCACCCTCATACTCCACGCGGATGGAGCGGATGGCGCCGGTCTCGCCGGGCATGCGGACGGCGGTGAGTTGTCCGGCCATCGTGCCTAGGAGCCGGGCGAGCTCCATGTAAGGGCGGAGTCGCGGAGCCTCCTCAGCCGTCACGCTCGGCATGTTGATCGCGTTGGTCACGGCGCCGGTCAGGAGGAAGTCGGCCATCTGGTCCGCGACCTGCAAAGCGACGTTCTCCTGCGCCTCGGCCGTGGCGGCGCCGAGATGCGGGGTGCAGACAACGTTGTCGAGGGTAAAGAGGGGGGAGTCCGTGGCGGGCTCCGTCTCGAAGACGTCCAGCGCGGCGCCGGCGAGGTGGCCAGACTTCAGCGCGTCGTAGAGCGCGGCCTCGTCCACCAGCCCACCGCGGGCGCAGTTGATGAGGCGGGCGCCCTTCTTCATGCGGCCGATCGCCTCACGCGACAGGATGTTGCGCGTGCGGTCGGTCAGCGGGGCATGCAGCGTGATGAAATCGGCGCGGGTCAGCACCTCCTCGAGTTCAACCTTCTCCGCGCCGATCTCCATGGCGCGCTTGTCCGAGAGGAAGGGGTCATAGGCGATCACCTTCATTCGCAGGCCGTTGGCGCGGTCGGCGACGATGGAGCCGATGTTGCCGGCGCCGATCAGGCCGAGCGTCTTGCCCGTCAGCTCCACGCCCATGAAGCGGTTCTTCTCCCACTTCCCGGCCTTGGTGCTGGCGCTGGCCTCCGGGATCTGGCGGGCGAGCGCGAACATCATGGCGATGGCGTGCTCGGCCGTGGTGATGGCGTTGCCGAAGGGCGTGTTCATCACCACCACGCCGCGCTGCGTGGCAGAGGTGACGTCCACGTTGTCCACGCCGATGCCGGCGCGCCCCACGACGCGCAGGCGCGGGGCGGCGTCCAACATCTCCCGCGTCACCTTCGTGGCGCTGCGGATGGCGAGGCCGTCATACTCGCCGATGATGGCGCGCTGTTCCGCCGGCGTGAGGCCGGGCTTCAGGTCCACGTCCAGGCCGCGGTCCTTGAAGACCTGGACGGCGGCGGGGGAGAGCTTGTCGGCGATGAGGACGCGCGGCGCGCGTGTCCCCACGAGGTTGGCGCCGTCCGGCGCGGCAACCGGCCCCCGATTCACGTTCCGCGACTCCGCCGCTCCACGATCGGGTCCCATCACGCCGCCGCCTTCTGCTGGTTGGCGGCCACCTGGGCGAAGGCCCAGTCGAGCCAGGGAAGGAGCGCCCTGATGTCGGCGGTCTCCACCGTGGCGCCGCCCCAGATGCGCAGGCCGGGCGGCGCGTCGCGGTAGGCGCCGGCGTCGAGGGCGACGCCTTCCTTCTCCAGCATGGAGGCGAGGGACTTGGCGGCGGCGGCCTGGCCGGCGGCGTCCAGCGCGGTGAACCAGGGGGCCACGATCTTCAGGCAGATCGAGGTGCAGGAGCGGGTGGCCGCGTCCTTCGCCAGGAAGTCCACCCAGTCCGTGCGCTCCACCCAGTGGGCGATGGCGCCGACATTGGCCTCGGACCGGCCGATCAGGGCGCGCAGGCCGCCGATGGATTCGGCCCAGCGGAGGCCGTCCAGCGCGTCCTCCACGCAGAGCATGGAGGGGGTGTTGATCGTCTCGCCGGCAAAGATGCCCTCGATCAGCTTCCCGCCCTTGGTCAGGCGGAAGATCTTCGGGAGCGGACGGTCGGGGTTGAAGGATTCCAGCCGGGCGACGGCGCGGGGGGAGAGGGCGAGCATGCCGTGCGCGGCCTCGCCGCCCAACACCTTCTGCCAGGACCAGGTCACCACATCGAGCTTGTCCCAGGGCAGGTCCATGGCGAAAGCGGCGCTGGTGGCATCGCAGATGGCCAAGCCTTCCCGGTCCGCGGCGATCCAGTCGGCATTCGGCAGGCGCACGCCGGAGGTCGTGCCATTCCAGACGAAGACGAGGTCGCGGTCGGGGGCTGCCTGGGCGAGGTCGGGCAGGCGGCCATAGGGGGCCTCGAGGGTGCGGACGTCGGCCAGCTTCAGCTGCTTCGCGATGTCGGTCGCCCATTCCTTGGAGAAGGACTCCCAGACCAGCACGTCCACGCCGCGCGGGCCGAGGAGGGACCAGAGGGCCATCTCCACCGCGCCGGTATCGGAGGCCGGGACGATGCCCAGGCGCCAGTCGGCGGGCATGCCCAGGACGGCCTTGGAGCGCGTGATCACCTCGGCAAGGCGGGCCTTCGGCTCCTTCGCGCGGTGGGAGCGGCCGAGCAGCGCGCCCTCCAGAGCGGACAGGGACCAGCCGGGGCGCTTCGCGCAGGGGCCGGAGGAGAATTGGGGATTCGCCGGACGCAGTTCCGGCTTTGCGGCAGGTGCCGTCATGGTAGGTGCTCCCTTCCAGAAGCGAATGCGCCCCGGTGGGGGGGCGTGGCCCACCGCTTGCCTACCGTCCGTGCAGCTTCGATTCAAGGAGACAACATCGTGAGCACCAGCCGCCGCGGGCTGATGGGCGCCGCCCTCGCCTCCCCTGCCCTTCTCGCCGCCGGCGGGGCCTGGGCGCAGGCCTGGCCAGCGCGGCCGATCACCATGGTCGTGCCTTATGGCGCGGGCGGGAACGTGGACGGGGTAGCCCGCGTGGTCGCGGGGGCGCTGTCCACCCGACTGGGGCAGCAGGTGGTGGTAGAGAACGCCCCGGGCGCGGGCGGGGTGATCGGGACGGACCGGTTCCTGCGGGCGGCGCCCGACGGTTACACGATCCTGCTGGGCGTCGAGAGCAACGTGATGGTGGCGCCGCTCGTCTCGCCGAACACGGCGAAGTACGCGCTGACGGACTTCGCGCCGATTGCCCTGCTGGCGACGCAGCCGCTGGCCATCGGGGCACGGCCGGACCTGCCGGCGAACTCTCTGGACGAGTTGCTGAGCTGGGGGCGGACGCAGCGGGACGTGACCTACGCCACCTCCGGCATCGGGACGTCGCTGCACGTGCTGGGGGAGATGATCAAGCAGGCGACGGGGCTGTCGCTGGAGCACGTGCCCTATCGCGTGGGGGCGAACATCCTGTCGGACCTCGCGGCCGGGCGGATCGATCTCGCAATCCTGCCGACGCCCTCGCTCGCGCCGATGTACCGGGACCGGCAGATCAAGATCCTCGGCGTGTCGTCGCGAGAGCGGGACCGGGCGATCCCGGATGTGCCGACCCTCCCGTCCAACCCTGCCTTCGCCGCCGCGGAGATGATCGTGTGGCAGGGGCTGTTCGGACACACGCGGAGCGATCCGGCGATCCTGTCGCGGCTGGCGCGGGAGTGCCAGGAGATCGTGAAGGAGCCGGCGGTGCTGCAGCGCTTCGAGGGGCTGGGCGTCACGGCCTCCGACCTGACGGGCGAGCGCTTCGGGAGCTTCCTGCGGACGGAGTCCGACCGCTTCGCGGCGGTGGTGCGGGCGGGGAACATCCGGGCGGAGTGATCCGGCCGCGCGGGAGCGCAACCCGGGGCGGCTCCTTCCGTTGCCGCCCCGATGCGACACGCCCCCATCACGGCCCTGATCCTCCTCGCCGGGCTGTTGGTGCTGGCTTGGCGCTGGCCGGATGTCACGCTCATCCTCTTCGCCGGGGTGCTGGGGGCGGTGGCGTTGCGCGCGGGCGCGGTGCCGATGGCCCGCTACTTCGGCATCGGCGAGGGATGGGCGGTGCTGCTCATCGTGCTGCTGCTCTTCGTGTCGATCGGCCTCGGTGTCTGGCTGGGCGTCGGGGAGAACCTGCTGGAGCAGGCGCGTCAGGCCGGGCGCGACCTTCCCCGCGCGTGGGAGCGGCTGAACGCGCTGCTGCGCGACCTGCCCGGGCCGGAATGGCTGGACCGCATCCTGGAGCCGGCCGCGACGCCGCCCTCCCCCGAGCGGCTGGTCGGGGTGGCGCGGGCGGGGCTGACCACCTCGCTCGGGGCGATGGCGAACATCGTCCTCATCCTGCTGCTGGCGATCTTCATGGCGACCGATCCCGGGCCCTATCGCCGCGGGGCGCTCTCCCTCCTCGCGCCCAGCCTGCGGCCCTGCGGGGAGCGGACGCTGGAGGCCATGGGGCATGTGTTGCGCGGCTGGCTCATCGGGCAGCTCTTCGCGATGGTGGTCTCGGGGACGCTGACCTTCCTCGGGCTCTGGGCACTCGGCATTCCGCTAGCGGGGCTGCTGGCGGTGCTGACGGCGATCTTCGGCTTCATCCCCTATCTCGGACCCTTCATCGGAATGGTGCCGGCGGGGCTGATCACGCTCTCCCACGACCCGTCGCTGCTGGTCTGGGTGATCGGGCTGTTCCTGCTGGTGCAGAACGTGGAGGGCTACGTCCTCACGCCGCTGGTGCAGCAGGAGGCGTCCGACGTGCCGGCGGCCGTACTGCTGGGCGCGCAGGCGCTATTCGGGACGACGCTCGGGGTGCTCGGCATCCTGCTCGCGGCGCCCGTGGCCGCGGCGGTCGTGGCCGCCGTGCGGGTCGCCTATGTCGAGGGCTGGGTGGAACGGGAGCCTGAGGGCGGCGTCCCGCCCCCCTCCCTGTCCTGATCCGTCAGACCAGGGCTTCGCCGCGCAGGACGGGGACGCAGCCACCGCCGACCGTGGCGCGGATGCCGTCCGGGGTGCGGCGGGCGGTGGTGCGGAGAAGGCTGGGGCGGCCCATCTCCACGCCCTGGGTGATGTCGGTGCGGGCCTCGGCCGCGTCCGTCAGGGAGAGGAGGAGCGCCGCGAGCGGCGTGGCGGCGCTGCCGGTCGCGGGGTCCTCGACCGTGCCGGAGAGGGGCGAGAACATGCGGGCACGCACGGCGCCGCCGTCCCGGGCGTAGAGGTAGAGCGGCAGGCGGTTCGGGCCGAGCGCCGACGCGAGAGTCGGGTTCCCGGACAGGGCCGTCCGGAAGCGGCCGATATCCGGCGCGGCGCGGGTCAGCGCGTCCGGCGTGACCTCGGCGATGACGAAGGAGTTGCCGACCGAGGCCATCACCGGCTGGTGGGCGGCCGTCAGGATGTCCTGCGAGGCGAGGCCGGCGCAGGCCGCGACCGCCTCGGGCGCCAGTTGCGGGCCGAGGGAGAGGGGCTGCGGGGCGGCGATGGTGGTGGTGCCATCGGCCTCGACCTGCACCTCGACGAGGCCCGCGATCTCCTCGAATCGCAGCGTGCCGGCGGGGGCGCGGCCGGCCTGGGCGAGCACCCAGCCCGTGCCGACATTCGGGTGGCCGGCGAAGGGCATCTCGGCGACGCGGTTGAAAATGCGGACGCGCGCGGTGTTGGCAGGGTCGGAGGGCGGGAGAACGAAGGTCGTCTCGCTGAGATTGAACTCGGTGGCGAGGGACTGCATCTGGGCGTCGGTCAGGCCCTGCGCGTCCGGGAACACGGCGAGCGGGTTCCCACCGAAGCGGCGGTCCGTGAAGACGTCCACGGTGACGAAGGGATAGGCGCGGGTCATGTCGGGAGCCTCGACGGGTCCAGCGTGACGGCGTGGTCCAGGGGGCCGTGGCCCTTGCCGTAACCGGGGGCGTTGCGGATGGCGGCGGCGACGTAAGCGCGGGCGCGGAGCACCGCGTCGCGCAGCGTCATGCCCTGCGCCAGGCCTGCGGCGATCGCGGAGGCGAGGGTGCAGCCGGTGCCGTGGGTGTGGCGCGTCTCGATTCGCGGGCTGTCGAAGACCTCCGTGCCCTCGGCGGTCGCGAGGACATCGTGAAGGGTGGCGCCCTCCATATGGCCGCCCTTCACCAAGACGGCGCGGGCGCCCTTCCGCAGCAGCGTGGCGGCGGCGCGGCGCATCCCGTCGAGGTCGGGGATGTGCAGGCCGGAAAGGGCCTCGGCCTCCGGGATGTTGGGCGTGAGGACGGCGGCCAGGGGGAGAAGGCGGCGCGTCATCGTCTCGATCGCGTCCGGCGCGAGCAGGCGGGCGCCGCCCTTGGCCACCATCACGGGATCGGCGACGAGCGGGGCCGTGCAGCCCTCCAGCGCGTTGCAGACCGTGTCAATCGTCGCGCTGTCGGCGAGCATGCCGGTCTTGATCGCGTCCGTGCCGATGTCGTCCAGGGACATGCGGATCTGCAGGCGGAGGAAGTCGAGCGGGACCGGGTGGACGGCGCGCACGCCCTCCGTGTCCTGGGCGGTCAGGGCGGTGATGGCGGTGGCAGCATAGGCGCCCATGGCAGTGACGGACTTGATGTCCGCCTGGATGCCGGCGCCGCCCCCCGAATCCGATCCCGCGACGATGAGGACGCGGCCCTTCACTCCGCGGTCTCCTTCTCGGCGCGGCGGACCGCGCGGGGCGCGTTCAGCGCGGCGCCGATGGCGTCCGAGAGGCGCTCGGTCATCGTCTCGACCGTCGCCTCGTCCTCAGCCTCGACCATGACGCGGATCAGCGGCTCGGTGCCGCTGGCGCGGATGAGGACGCGGCCGCGCGCGCCGAGTTCGGCCTCGGCGGCCTTCACCGCCTCCGTGACGCGCGGGTCGGAGAGCGGATCGCCGCCGGCGTGGCGGAGGTTCACG
Organism: Muricoccus radiodurans; assembly: GCF_050154705.1. Lineage (GTDB taxonomy): Bacteria > Pseudomonadota > Alphaproteobacteria > Acetobacterales > Acetobacteraceae > Roseomonas > Roseomonas radiodurans. Next base: position 1,378,966 of record NZ_CP189561.1, read on the forward strand.
AGCTTCTGCGGCAGCGGCTCGAAGCGGCGGAGCACGGCGCTGGCAGGCCGGCGCTCCTCCACCAGCACGGCCAGGACCTGGAGGGCGGCGACGAGCCCGTCCCCGGTCGTGCCGTGGTCGGAGAGGATGAGATGGCCGGACTGCTCGCCGCCGAGGTTCAGGCCGCGCTCGCGCATCGCCTCCCCCACGTAGCGGTCGCCGACCTTCGTGCGGATCAGGCCCAGCCCGAGGCTGCCGAGGTAGCGTTCCAGCCCGAGGTTGGACATCACGGTGGCGGCGACGGCGCCGCCGCGCAGACGGCCCGAGGCGGCCCAGGAGGCGCCGACGAGGGCAAGGATCTGGTCGCCATCCACGACGGTGCCGGCCTCGTCCACCAGCACCACGCGGTCCGCGTCGCCGTCGAGCGCGATGCCCAGGTCGGCGCGGCGCTCCCGCACGATGCCGGCCAGCTGCCCGGGGGCGGTGCTGCCGCAGCCCTTGTTGATGTTGAACCCGTCGGGGGCGACGCCGATCGACACGACCTCGGCGCCGAGTTCCCAGAGGACGGTGGGGGCGACCTTGTAGGCGGCACCGTTCGCGCAATCGGCGACGATGCGCAGCCCCTCCAGGCTCAGGCCGCGGGGAAAGCTGGCCTTCACCGCTTCGATGTAGCGGCCGGCGGCATCGTCCAGGCGGGAGGCGCGGCCGAGGCGGGCGGGGGCGGCCAGGGTGGAGGCGAGGTCCCCCTCCATCATCGCCTCGATCTCGGCTTCCTGCGCGTCTGACAGCTTCAGCCCGTCGGGGCCGAAGAGCTTGATCCCGTTGTCCTCAAACGGGTTGTGGGAGGCGCTGATCATCACGCCGAGGTCGGCGCGGAGGGAGCGGGTGAGCAGGGCGATGGCGGGGGTGGGAAGCGGGCCGACGAGCACGGCGTCCATGCCGGCGCCGACGAACCCGGCGGTCAGCGCGGGCTCCAGCATGTAGCCCGACAGGCGCGTGTCCTTGCCGATGACGACGCGGTGGCGGTGCTGGCCGCGGTTGAAGAAGCGACCGGCCGCCTGTCCCAGGCGAAGCGCGGTGGCGGCATCCATCGGCGTGCGATTCGCGACGCCGCGGATGCCGTCGGTTCCGAAGAGACGGCGGGCGGGGGAGGCGGCGGACGGCATGACCGATCCGTAGCCCCCGGCGTTCCCGCCGTCCATCGGTGCCCGGACTTGCGCCCGGGCGGGGCCCTCAGCGGGTGGCGGGAGCGCCGCCCATCTCGCCCTGCACGTTGCTGCCGGGGCGGGCCTGGCGGCCCGTGCGGCCGAGCGGGGCGCCGCCGCGGGTGGCCGGGGCGCCGCCCATCTCGCCCTGCTGATTGCTGCCGGCAGGCGCGGTGGTGCCGGTGGCGCCGACGGGCACGCCGCCGCGGGTGGCCGGGGCGCCGCCCATCTCACCCTGGACGTTGCTGCCCGGGGGCGGCGGCGCGGAGGCCGGGGCCGGAGTCGTGTCGGCGCAGGCGGCCAGGAGGCCGAGGGATGCCACCATCGCGGCGGCGGGGAGAAGGTTGCGAAGCTGGCTCATGGACCGGGCCTTCCTGTCGGCAGCCGCACGGCGCGGCTGTTCCAGTGCGGACTTCGCCCGGTTCCGGGCGGGAGATACAAGCCCGCGCGGCGAAATTTGTTCTTTTTGGCGAGCAACCGGCGCGCAGGACACGCATTGTGCCGAGTCGCGCAGTCGCCGGTTCAGCCCGGAGGGGCGCCGCTGGCCGCCGCCCGCCAGAGGCGGAGGGCGGCAACCGTCTCCGCCACGTCGTGTACGCGGAGCATCGTAGCGCCGCGGGCAGCGGCCGCGACCGCGACTCCGAGGCTGCCGGCCAGGCGGTCCGAAGGTTCCGGGGTGCCGGAGAGGGTTCCGATGAAGCGCTTGCGGGAGGCGCCGACGACCACCGGGCAGCCCAGGCCGAGGAGCAGGGGTAGGCGGTCCAGCAGGTCGAGGTTGTGCTCCATGGTCTTGCCGAAGCCGATGCCGGGGTCCACCGCGACCCGGTGGCGGGGGATCCCGGCGGCCTCGCAGGCGGCGATGCGGGCGGCGAGGAACTCGGTGGCCTCCAGCGCCACGTCCGCGTAGTCGGCACCGGCCTGCATCGTGCGCGGATCGGTGCCGGGCATGTGCATGAGGATGACGGGGCAGCCGGCCTCCGCGACGACGGAGAGGGCCTCGGGGTCGTGGCGGAGGGCGGTAACGTCGTTCACCACCTCGGCCCCGGCGTCCAGCGCGGCGCGCATGGTGGCGGCGTGGCGCGTGTCGACGCTGACAGGGGCATCTTTAGAGAGCTCGCGGATCGCGGGAAGGATGCGGGCGATCTCGGTCTGCGGATCCACGGGCTGGGCGCCGGGGCGGGTGCTCTCGCCCCCGATGTCGAGCATGTCGGCGCCGGCCTCCAGCATGGCGTGGGCGGCCACGAGGGCGGCACGGGGGTCGAGGTGGCGGCCGCCATCGGAGAAGCTGTCGGGGGTGACGTTCAGCACGCCCATCACGAGGGGGCGGCCGAGGGTCGCGGGCTCCGGCAGGCCGGCGAAGGGGGCGGGCGGCTGCGTCAGGGCAAGAACGGCTTCCTGCCAATCTTCCGGCGTCTCCACGGCGGGGATGATGCCGAGGGTCTCGCCGTTCTCGATCAGTCGGACGAGGGAGAAGGCGGCGTTGCCACCATCCAGGGGCAGCGCGGCGCTGGCGCGGACGGCGGCGAAGGCGCCGCGGCCGTGCAGCAGGCCCATGGGCTCGACCCAGCGCGCCATCCATGCCCCTCCCGGACGCAGAACGGGGGCCGTCAGGCCCCCGTTGCATTCAAGCCGGTCCGTGAGGCCGGCGCCAGATGGAGGACGTCAGGCCCCCGAGGGCGCCGGCGCCATGCCCGTGTCCGGGCGCGGGTTCGGGCGGCCGGAGGTGGGGACGCTTCCGCGCCCCTGGTTCACCGGCTCGTCAGGACGGGCGCGGACGATCGGGTCCCCGCGCAGGAGGGTGCGGATCTCGTCGCCCGAGAGGGTCTCGTACTCCAGCAAGCCCTTGGCGATGATGTGCAGATCCTCGATGCGGTCGGTCAGCGTCGCCTTCGCGCGAGCATAGGCGGCGTCGATGATGGACCGGATCTCGCCATCGATCGCGCGCGCCGTCTCCTCGGAGATGTTCTTCGTCTGGGTCACGGAATGTCCCAGGAAGACCTCCTCGTTATTCGCACCATAGGCGATCATGCCGAGCTTGTCGGACATGCCCCATTCCATGACCATCCGGCGGGCGGTGTCGGTCGCCTGCTTGATGTCGCCGGACGCGCCATTGGAGACCTTGTCCGGTCCGAAGATCAGCTCCTCCGCGACGCGACCGCCCATGGCCATGGCGAGCTGCGCCTTCAGCTTGGAGCGGTGCATGGAGTAGCGGTCGCCCTCCGGCAGGGACATCACCAAGCCCAGCGCGCGGCCGCGCGGGATGATGGTGGCCTTGTGGACGGGGTCGCACTCCTCCTCGCTCATGGCCACCAGGGCGTGGCCGCCCTCGTGATAGGCGGTCATGCGCTTCTCGGCCTCGGACATGACGAGCGACCGGCGCTCGGTGCCCATCAGCACCTTGTCCTTCGCCTGCTCGAACTCGTGCATGCCGACGGTGCGGCGGCCGGTGCGGGCGGCCAGCAGCGCGGCCTCGTTCACGAGGTTCGCGAGGTCGGCGCCGGAGAAGCCGGGGGTGCCGCGGGCGATGGTCTTCGGGTCCACGTCGGAGGCCAGGGGGACTTTCCGCATGTGGACGCGCAGGATCTTCTCGCGGCCGTTCACGTCGGGGTTCGGGACCACGACCTGCCGGTCGAAGCGGCCGGGGCGCAGCAGGGCGGGGTCCAGCACGTCCGGACGGTTGGTGGCGGCGATGAGGATGACGCCCTCGTTGGACTCGAAGCCGTCCATCTCCACGAGCATCTGGTTGAGGGTCTGCTCGCGCTCGTCGTTGCCGCCGCCGAGGCCGGCGCCGCGATGGCGGCCCACCGCGTCGATCTCGTCGATGAAGATGATGCAGGGGGCGTTCTTCTTGCCCTGCTCGAACATGTCCCGCACGCGGCTGGCGCCGACGCCGACGAACATCTCCACGAAGTCGGAGCCGGAGATGGTGAAGAAGGGCACGTTCGCCTCACCGGCGACGGAGCGGGCAAGCAGCGTCTTGCCGGTGCCGGGCGGGCCGACCAGCAGAACGCCCTTCGGGATCTTGCCGCCGAGGCGCTGGTACTTCTGCGGGTCGCGGAGGAACTCCACGATCTCCTCCAGCTCGCCCTTCGCCTCCTCGATGCCGGCGACGTCGTCGAAGGTGACGCGGCCCTGCTTCTCGGTCAGGAGCTTCGCCTTGGACTTGCCGAACCCCATGGCGCGGCCACCGCCGCCCTGCATCTGGCGCATGAAGAAGACCCAGACGCCGATCAGCAGCAGCATCGGGAACCAGGAGAGCAGGATCTGGAAGAGCGGGTTGACGTCCGACTCCTCCGGGCGGGCGACGACGCGGACGCCCTTCTCCGTCAGGCGCTGGACGAGCTGCGGGTCTTCCGGGGTGTAGGTCTGGAAGGTCCGGCCGTCATTCAGCTGGCCCTGGACGATGCGGCCCTGGATGGTCACGTCGCGGACGTGGCCGGCCTGCACCTCGTTCACGAAGTCGGAGTAGGCGACCTGGGTCCCGCGCGAAGAGGCGCCGCTGGAGGGCTGGAACAGGTTGAACAGCGCCACGAGCAGCAGGGCGACGATCACCCAGAGCGCGAGGTTGCGGCCGAAATTGTTCACTTCACGATCCCACTGGAGGGGGCCGGGTCCCCGCCCGGTTCAGGGAACAAGATAGGGAGGCCGGTGGGGTTAAGGAACCACTGGCATGACGCCGTCGTCATTTGTCACGCCGGCGCACCCGAATCGGGGTGGAAGGCCAGCCGGGCGAGGCCGGGCTCGGGCCAGTCCAGCGGTGGGACCGCCAGCAGGAGCCCGTCCCGGCGGAGAGCCGGGAGGGTGGCGAGCACGGCCGCGGGCAGCTGGCGGAAGGCGAGCGGAATCGACGAGCCCGATTCGAGGGCGCCGATCAGCGCACCCGCCGGGGCCGAGAGGACCCGCCAGCGACCATCCCAGACAACACCGGGCCGTGCGGGAACCGATGGTGCGCAGGCGGCGGGTTCGCGGCACAGGAGGGTGTCGCGCCAGAGCACGCCCGCCAGGGTGCCGCCACCCCGGCGCAACAGGGCGGCCACGGCGGCCCGGGGCGGCGGGTGGGCGGCACCGGAGATGCTGCGGAGGATGGCGGCGAGGGCCACCGCTGCCGTGTCGTCCTCCCCGAGGGCGGCGCGGTCGAGGCGGGCCCAGCCTTCCGGGTGGAAGGTCGAGCAGGCCGCGAGACGGTCAGCGACGGCAGTTCGCAGCCGGTCGCGGCGGACGGCGAAGGCCGCCGCGGCGTCCGCCAGGGCCGCCGTGGATGGCGCGGTGCCCTCGGGGTCATCCAGGGCGCGGCGAAGGCGCGCGCGGGCAAAGCGCGGATCGTCGTTGGACGGATCGCGGACGGGGTGCAGCCCCGCGACCAGGGCTTCGAGGCGGGCGGGCGGGATGTCGAGCAACGGGCGGAGGATGAGGGCCTCCGGCGCCGGGCGCGCTGGGGCCATGGCGGCCAGACCGGAGGGGCCGGAGCCGCGGAGGGCTCGGAAGGCGACCGTCTCGGCCTGATCGGCGCGGTGGTGGCCCAGGAGCAGCCAGGGGGCGCCCTCCGCCGCGGCGGCGGCCAGCAGGGCGGACAGGCGGGCGGCGCGGGCGCGTTCGTGCAGCGCGGGTCCCGGCGAAAGGCCGAGCGGAAGAATGCGCGCAGGGATCGAGAGGGCCGTGAGACGGGCGGCTACGTCGTGGGCCTCGGCGTCGCTACCCGTGCGAAGCCCGTGGTCCGCGATCAGGGCAACCAGGGTGCCGCCGCGCGCCGCCACCCAGTCCCGGGCGAGAAGCGCGACGGCGAGGCTGTGCGGGCCGCCCGAGACCCCCGCCGCCAGCCTGGGGGCCGGCGGGAAGGGACCGAGCGGCGCCATGGCCGCCGCGAATTCCGCCCCGGAGAGGGGCGAGTGCGTCAGCGGCAGCCGGCGCGGGCGCGGGCGGCGCCGACGCGCTCGGCGATGTTCGCGGGCAGGCGCGGGAACTCGCTGTTCAGGGTCTGAAGCGTGTCGCAAGCCTCCCGCCGCGCCCCGAAACCGGCGAAGGCGTTGGCGAGGCCGACCAGTGCGACCGGCGCGCGCGCGGCGCTCCGGTTGCGGCGATAGGCGTCGTCATAGGCGATCGCGGCGTTCTGGAAGTCGCGCTTCCCCATCAGGGCGTCGCCCAGGAGGATGCCGGCGTCCTGCGCGCGCGGGGTGCTGCGGGCGGCCAGGACCTCCCGCGCCGCCGTCTCCGCCGCCGCGTGGTCGCCGCGGCCGAGGGCGGCCTGGCCCTCGCGCAGCGCGACCTCCGGCGTGCGGGGGGCGGGCTGGGACGGCGTGCCGGGCGGGGGCGCGGGGATGGCGGGCGAGGAAATGTCCGGCGGGGTCAGCGTGCCCTGCTGCTGCCCGCCCTCGCGTCGCCCCCCGGAGGGTCCGGGACCCGGCGGCGGGCCGGACGGGGCCCCTCCCCCGCGCTGCTCGAGCTGAGAGAAGCGGTAATCGAGGTCGCCGCGAAGCTTCTCGACGTCCTCCTGCAGGCGGCGGTTGCGGAACTCGGCCTGCTCGGCGAGGCCGCGCTGGCGGCGGACCTCCTCCTCCAGCGCGCCGATGCGCTCCAGGAGCTGCGGGATGAGCTCGGCGCCGCCGCCCTGATAGCCGCCGCGGCCGGGCGGGGGGAGTTGCGGCGCGGCGCCGCCGCCACGCCGCAGCGCCTCGTACATCTCCTGCCGGAGCTGGAGGATCTGGTTCTGGAGGTAGATGCCCTCCCGGCTCTCGGCCTGGGCCTGGGCGCGGGTGGCGGGCAGCGCGAGGAGCGCGGCCGCCAGCAGGGTGGCGGAGACGCGCGCCAGGGGGCGCGCCGAAGGTCGAAGCATGGTGGCCCTCATCCGGCGCGCCGCCTGTTCAGCGGACCGTGGTGACGGCGCGGCGGTTCTGCGCCCAGGCGCTATCATCCGAGCCGAGGGCCGCGGGGCGGTCCTTGCCGTAGGAGATGGTCTGGACGCGCTGGCCGGACACGCCGCCCGCCACGAGCAGGTCGCGCGCCGCGTTGGCGCGGCGCTGGCCGAGGGCGAGGTTGTACTCGCGGGTGCCGCGCTCGTCGGCGTGGCCTTCCATGTACACGGTCACCTGCGGGTAGCGCTGGAGCCAGGCGGCCTGGCGCTGGAGCGTGTCGCGGCCGTCACCGCGGACCTGGCTGCTGTCGGTGTCGAAGAAGACGCGGTCGCCCACGTTCGCGACCAGGTCCTCCTGGCTGCCCGGGCGGACGTTGCCGGCGCCGGCGGCGCCGAGGCCGCCGGCCCCCGCGCCCGCGCCGGTCGCGCCGGCATTCGCCGTCTCGTCGCTGGAGCAGGCGGCGGCCAGGAGGGCGACGGCGCCCAGGGCACCAAGGAGCTTCGCGTTCATGTCTTCTTCCTTCGGATGGAGGGGGTCAGGCGAGGAGCGGGGACCAGGAGGGGTCGGTGGCGTCGGTGGGGGTGAGCATCTGGCGCTCGTTGAAGCCGGCGACGTCGATCTGCGCGAGGCGGGCGGAGTAGCCGGCGCCGCGCGCGCCGGCGCGGCTCTCCCGGTAGAAGGCAAGAACCCGGCCGTTCGGGGCGAAGGTCGGGCCCTCCATCTGCCAGCCCTCGGACAGGATGCGCTCGCCGGAGCCGTCCGGGCGCATCACGCCGATGCCGAACTGGCCGCCGGAGATGCGGGTGAAGGCGATGAGGTCGCCGCGCGGCGACCAGACCGGCGTCGCGTAGCGGCCGCGGCCGAAGGAGATGCGCCGCGCGCCGCCCCCGCCCGCGTCCATGACGTAGAGCTGCTGGTCGCCGCCGCGGTCGGAGTTGAAGACGATCTGCGATCCGTCCGGCGAGTAGCAGGGCGAGACGTCCAGGCCACCGCCGGAGGTGAGCTGGCGCTGGCCGCGCGAGCCGACATCGACCGCAAAGATGTTCGCGTCCGAGCCGCGCGCGTAGGAGAGCACGACGGTGCGGCCATCCGGCGAGAAGCGGGGCGAGAGCGTCATGCCGGGGAAGTTGCCCAGCACCTCCTGCCGGCCCGAGTTCAGGTCGAAGAGGAAGACCCGCGGGTTGTTCTGGTTGTAGGACATGAAGACGATCTGGCGCGCGTTCGGGTGGAAGCGCGGCGACAGCACCTGGAAGGAGCCGTCCGTCAGGAAGCGGTTGTTCTCGCCGTCCTGGTCCATGATCGCGAGGCGCCGCGTGCGGCGGTCGCGCGGGCCGCTCTCCGCGACATAGACGATGCGGGTGTCGAAATAGCCGCGCTCGCCGAGCAGGCGCTCGTAGATCACGTCCGAGATCTGGTGCGCGATCTGGCGCCAGTTGGCGGCGGCGGCGGTGAAGGCGGTGCCCTGGAGCTGCTGCTCCGGCAGCACGTCCCACAGGCGGAACTCCACGCGCAGGTTGCCGCCCTGGTCGAGCACGCGTCCCGTGACGAGGGCGTTGGCGCCGATCACCCGCCAGTCCTGGAAGCGCGGAGTCGCGGCGGCCGCCTCGGCGCTCTGGATGAAGGCGGCGTTCTCGATCGGGCGGAACAGGCCGGAGTTGCGCAGGTTGGCGGTGATGACGCGGGCGATGTCCGTGCCGCGGCCGCCGCCGGCCATCGCGGGGATCGCGATCGGGATCGGGTCGGTGCGCGCGCGGGTGATGTCGATCACGGCGCCGCCCGAGGGCGCGGGCGCCTGGGCGCGGGCGAGCGCAGGCACGGTGAGCAGCGCGGCCCCGCCCAGGATCAGGCCACGGCGGTTCGTCGGCAGGGTCATGTCGTCGAGCCCCAGGAGTTGAGGGTGGGGGAGAAACCCGAAGCGGGCGGGTGGCGCAACCCGGCGGGGTGCAACCATGCGCAACAGCCGGGCAGGTCACGCCGATGTGTGCGGTGCATCACATCAGCCCGCGCGGGTTGAAACGGAAGGTGGAGGCGTTCACCGCCGCGATCTTGTCGCGCGAGATCGGAAGCGAGGCGCAGCGGGCATCGAGCAGGGCGCGGCGCGCCGCCTCGTACACGGCGCGGGCGCGCGGGTCACTCGGCTCCGCGCCGGCGGCGAAGGCACGCCGGATCACGCCGCTCCCGTCCACCTCTACGCGCAGCGTCACCGTGATCCCCTCGATCCCAGGCGTGCCACGGTCCACGGACCAGCAGTCGCTGATGCGCTCGGCGATGCCGCGGATCTCGCCCTGTGTCAGCGTGGCCGTGCCGGTCGGGGCGCCGCCGCCGGCCGCGGGCGATCCTGCCACGGGATTGGGGCGGCCTCGGGGCGGCTGGTTCTGCGCCTGCTGGGCGCGCAGGCGTTCGAGCGTGCTCTGGACGCTGTCGCTGTGCTCCGGCGAGGGCCGCGGGGGCGGCGGGGTGCGGCCGGTGCCGGGCTGATTCGTCGCCTGCTGGGCCGGCGGCACGGGGCGTTGGTCCGGAACCGGGTTGGGGCGCGGCGGCGCGGGCGGGGGCGGCGGGGCCGCGGCCTGCTGGCGGGGCGGTGTGGGCGTCGGCGGGGGCGGCGTCGCGGCCTGCTGGCGGGGCGGGGTCGGGGCCGGCGGCGTGGGAGTGGGCGGCGCGGGCGCGGCCTGGCGGATCGCGTCGGGTGCGGGCGGCGCGGGAGGCGGCGGCAGCGGCAGCGGCGGGGCGGGCTGCGGCGGCGCGGCCTGGGCCTGCGGCGCGGGCGGCTGCGGGGCCGGGCTCGGCGGGGTGGGCGGGGTCGGCTGCGGCGGCGTCGGGCTGGGCGGCGCCGGCGGGGGCGGCGCGGCGGGCGCGGGCGGCGGAGGCGGCGGCAAGGGCTCGGGCGGCGCGTTGCGCGGCGGCTCCGGCGGCGGCGGGGTGGGGTTCGGCGTCGGCGGTGTGGGCGTGGGCGCCGGCGGCGCCGGCGTGGGCAGCGGCTGCGGGGCCTGGGCGAGTTGCGGCGCCGCGGCCGTGACGATCTCGACCGGCACGGCCTCCAGCGGCTCCGGCAGCTCGCGGCCGGGCATCTGGAACAGCAGCGCGAGGAAGACAAGCGCGTGCACGCCCAGCGAGGCCAGCGCCCAGGGGCGCAGGCTGCCGGGCCGCAGGTCACGGCGGCCAGAGGGGTCGGTGCGGGCCGCCACGGGACTTACCTCGCCGGCGGGCGCGCCGCCGGGGCCGCGTTGGACGCCTGGGGGCGGCCGGCGGCGCCGCGCGCGGGCGGGGTCGCGGGACGTCCGGCCGGCTGCTCGGCCAGCAGCGCCACGCGGGAGAAGCCGGCGGAGGAGATGGTGCCCATCACCTCCATCACGCGGCCGTAGTTGATGCTGCGGTCGCCGCGCACGAAGATCCGGCGCTCCGGCTGGCCGGCGGGCTGGTTCTGCAGGATGGCCTGAAGCTGGGCGACGAGGTTCTCGATCGGGACCTCGGTCTCCTGGAGGTAGATCTTGCCTTCCGGGTTCACGCTGATGGTCAGCGGCTCCTGCTCCTGGTTCAGGGCCGCGGCCTGGGTGCGGGGCAGGTCCACGGGCACGCCGACCGTCATGAGCGGCGCCGCGACCATGAAGATGATGAGCAGCACGAGCATCACGTCCACGAGGGGCGTGACATTGATCTCGGCCATCGGGCGGTAGCGGCCGCGGCCGCTCCCGCCACCGCGGTTGAGGGAGACGGCCATGTCAGACCCGCTCCGGCTCGCGCGCGGAGGGGGCCGGGGGAGCGGCGGGCGGGGCCTCGTCCGCCTGGCGGGACAGGATGGCGCCAAACTCGGTCGCGAACGCCTCCAGGCGCGCGGCGTAGCGGGAGAGATCGGTGTTGATCTTGTTGTAGGCGAGCACGGCCGGGATGGCGGCGACGAGGCCGATGGCGGTCGCGAAGAGCGCCTCCGCGATGCCGGGCGCGACGACGGCGAGATTCGTGTTCTGCATCCCCGCGATGGCCGAGAAGGAGTTCATGATGCCCCAGACCGTGCCAAAGAGGCCGACGAAGGGACCGACCGAGCCGACCGAGGCGAGGAAGGTCATCCAGCGCTCCAGGCCTTCCATCTCCCGCGTGGCGGTGACGCCCATGGCGCGCTCCGCGCGCTCCCGCATGTTCGTCAGCGCCCGGGCGCCGGCCGCGCCCATGTCGGCGCTGCGCTGCCATTCCCGCATCCCGGCACCGAAGACAGCGGCCATGGGATGGGTGGGGCGCTCGCCCTCCGTGCGATGAAGGTCCTCCAGGTTGCCGCCGGACCAGAAGCGGTCCTCGAAGGCGTCGGCGGCCCGGTTCACGCGGCGCACGGCCGCGACCTTCTGGAACACGATCGCCCAGACCCAGACGCTGGCGAGCAGCAGGCCAAGCATCACGGCCTTCACCACCCAGTCCGCCTGCAGGAACAGGCCCCAGAGCGAGAGGTCGTGCCCGGCCGCGGCCAGGTTCTGTGCGGTCACACCACCCACGGGCGGTCTCCTTCGTTCCCCATGCGCCGGGTCGTGGTCCCCCCGCGCCGAAAGAGCCTGGCCGATCACCAAGCCCAAAAGAGGGCAGCCACGGACCTCCCCCGCCCGAGGCCCCCTACCCTTCCCCGGCCCCGGATGTCACCCCGGGACCCTCATGCCTGCCCGGCGTTCCCGCCGGGTCAGTGTCCTGTCCCATCCTCCGGCACCGGCCGCAGGGCGGAGCGCCAGGGCTCCGGCAGCGGCACCGGGCGGAGCGTGTCCGCGGACACGCAGACCAGCCCCACCTTCAGACGCGCCAGGACCGCGCCGTCCGCAGCCACGACGTCCTGTGCCACCTCCAGGGAGGCGGCACCCGCCTTAACGATGCGGCTTTCCACCGTGACGAGGTCGTCCAGCCGAGCCGGGCGGATGTAGGCCACCTCCAGCCTTCGGACGACAAGCAACGAATGGTGACGCTCCATCATAAGATTGTGGGGTAAACCCATGTCGCGCAAGGACTCTGTTCGCGCCCGTTCCGCCCAACGCAGGTAATTGGCGTGATAGGCCACCCCGCCGGCGTCGGTGTCCTCGAAGTAGATGCGGAGGGGATAGCGATGAACGCCCCCGGCATGGGGCCTGGGCACGAGGTCGATCGGGGCGGTCACGCCAGGGGGTCGTCCAGCAGGTCCGGCTGGCCGGCGAGGGCGTTTCTGGGTGGGGTCATGCCGAGATGCTTCCAGCCGGGCATACCCAGGACGCGGCCGCGCTGGGTGCGGAGGATCAGGCCCTCCTGGATGAGATAGGGCTCGATCACCTCCTCCAGCGTGTCGCGGCTCTCGGCAAGGGCGGCAGCCAGCGTCTCCACGCCCACCGGGCCGCCGCCGTGGTGGTCGGCCAGGCGGCGGAGGTAGCGGCGGTCCATGGCATCAAGGCCGAGGCTGTCCACCTCCAGGCGCTTCAGGGCGGCATCGGCCAGGGCCCGGTCTGCGGGCTTTCCGGCGACGGCGGCGAAGTCGCGGATGCGGCGGAGCAGGCGGCCGGCGATGCGGGGGGTGCCGCGGGCGCGGGTCGCGATCTCCCGCGCGCCGTCCGGGGTCAGCACGAAGCCGAGCTTCTCGGCGCCCCGGGCGACGATCCGCTGCAGCTCCTCCGGCGTATAGAATTGCAGGCGCAGCGGGATGCCGAAGCGGTCGCGCAGTGGCGTGGCCAGCAGGCCGGCGCGCGTCGTGGCGCCCACGAGGGTGAAGGGTGGCAGGTCGATCCGGACGGTCCGGGCCGCCGGGCCCTCGCCGATGATGAGGTCGAGCTGGAAATCCTCCATCGCCGGATAGAGGGTCTCCTCGATGGCCGGCTGGAGACGGTGGATCTCGTCCACGAAGAGCACGTCACGCGGTTGGAGGTTCGTCAGAATGGCCGCGAGGTCGCCGGCCCTTTGCAGCACCGGGCCGGAGGTCGCGCGGAAGCCGACACCGAGCTCGCGTGCCACGATCTGGGCGAGGGTCGTCTTGCCGAGGCCGGGCGGCCCGAACAACAGCACGTGGTCCAGCGCGTCCCCCCGGGCGCGGGTGGCCTGGATGAAGACGGAGAGGTTCTGGCGCAGCGCCTCCTGGCCCGTGAAGTCGTCCAGGGTCTGCGGGCGCAGCGTGGCCTCGGCCGCGTCCTCCTCCTGGCGGGTGCCGGAGGCAAGGCGGGCCAGCGGTTCGATGGGTGGCATCGGCGGAATATAGGGTGAACGGCGGCGGGCGTCGCCCTCGCAGCCGGCGCGCCCCGGTCAGTCCGGCAGGCCGAGCGCCGCCAGGGTGAGCGGCCCGACCACCCCGTCCGGATCCAGCCCCTTCATCGCCTGGAACTGCTGCACCGCGATCTGCGTGGCCTGCCCGAACTCGCCATCCGCCACGGCCAGAAGGCCGAGCCCCGCGAGCGCCTGCTGGACCGCTTTCACCTTCTCGCCGTGCGAGCCGATGCGGAGCATGCCCTTGATCGGGGAATCCGGCTCCGGCGCGCCCGAAGCCGCGGCATAGGCCGCCGCGAGCTTCACGTCATAGGCGTTCGCGGCAAAGCCCGGCCCGTTGTAGCGGCGGGCGAAACCCGCCCAATCCTTCGCCCGAAGCAGCGGGGTCATGCCCTCTTTCGTGATGAAGGATGCGAAGGCTTCCAGGTGCCGCGCCTCGCTCTCGTGCATCGCGGTCACGAAGGACTCGACGTCGGGAAAGCCGCAATTGCGGTGATTCGAGCCCAGGATCTGCAACAATCCCCAAGACGCACTCGACAGCGCCGCCCGACGGTCCAGCGCGCTGGCGAGGTCGAGCCGCGCGTATTCTGCGGCTCCGAGCTTGTACAGGGCACGGTTCCAGACGGGGGAGGAGATCGAGGGGTGCGAGGCGGTGAAGCGGCCGCCGGTGGCCTGGTGGAACAGGTGCGCCTCGAACAGGATCCGGGGCCGGCCGCTGCCGTCGCTCAGAAAGCCGCCGCTGCGGCCCGTTTCCAAGGTCAGCACGGCCTTCACCAGCGCGGGCTCAAGCCCGATGCTCTGGGCCGTTCGCTCGATGTCCTCCGGCGTCAGCCTCGCCGCCTTCGGTCGCGCGGCGGGAGCTGGCGCTGCGGCCGGCGCAGCCGCTGAAGGAGGCGCGGCGGGTGCGGGGGCAGCGACCGCGGCGGACGGCTCCGCCTGCGGCGTGGTGGGCGGCGGTGCAACCACCACGCTGACGCCGGGCCGGTTAGCACGGGCCTGCTGGAGAGAGGCCTCATTCAGGGTGTCAGCCGTCGCATCCGGCCCGGACGGGCTCGCGACGGCCGTCGAGGGTCCGGTCACGATGACGCTGCCGCCCGCGGCCGCATTGCCGGCCGGCCTTACGGGCTGGTTGATCGTCACCGGGTCCGTCGAGGCGATGGCAACGGCCGGGGCGGCGGCGGGCTGCGGCGGCGCGGGCGGCGGAGGGGCCGCCGCCCGTGCCAGCGTCGTGTTGGCGAGGTCCCGGAACGCATCGCCGCTGCGCTTGCTGCCGGCCGACGATCCCAGCCAGTAGTTGCAGACCTGCCCGAATGCGATGACCAGCGCCCCAAAGAGGGTGTTGATCAGGGCTGCCTGCATGTCGTCGAGCTGGCGGTCGAGGCGGAAAAGCAGCACCACGCAGAAGAAAAATCCGACGGTGATGATCCCGGAGACGAGCGTCGGTGCCCACGCGATGCTGCTACCCGCTTGCGCCAGGCTGGTCGTCTGCGCGCGCGCGTTGGCGACATCCGAGAGCTGTGCGCGAAACATCTCCAGCTCAGCCTGGCGTTGCGCGGCCTCCTGCTCGGCGGCGATCCGCGCGAGCTGAACGCGCAGCTCCGCGGCCTTCGTCGGGTCGGCCAGCACGGCCCGGGCTGCCTCCGGGTTGTCGGTTCCCGTGACGCTGCGGACGACGTCCGTCACCTGCGTCGCAACGGTGCCGGCCCGCGCGCCGCCAAGCCATCGGGCGATCTCCGGCACGAGTGAGAGGGCCAGCGGAATCAGCGCGCCCATGGCCGTTCCCCTTTCGCTGCGAAAAGGGAAACAGTTTCGCTCCGGAGTTGCAACAAGAAGCCGGCTTCTCGCGCCTAGGTCGTTCCGCCCGGTGCAAACCGCGCTCCGCGACGGGCGGCGTACCGAGCCGGAGAGCGGGCCGGCGGACGAGAGCCGATCAGCAGGCCCGGCGTGGTTGACGCGCTCTCCGCCCGACGGGCGTCAGGCGCCGATGCGATGCGAAATGCGGCCGCCGGTCCCTGCCGCGTCAGCACCGAGAACGGCGAGCGCGAGGCGGCTCATCGCGGCGCCATCTCCTTGAGGCTCTCCCGGATCAGCGTCGAAAGGTCGGCCCCTTCCCCCAGCCGGTCCTGAACCTTGGCCACCACGGACGCGGCCTCCGGGCGCTTCCAGCCGAGGTTCAGCAGGGCGGAGACGGCGTCGGCGGCGGCGCCCTTCGGCGTGGGGGCGGCGGGGATGGCGACGGTCGTGTCGCCGACGGGCATTCCGCCGACCTTGTCCCGCAATTCGGAGAGGAGGCGCACGGCGAGCTTCGGGCCGACGCCGGCCGCCCGGGTGAGGCTGCCGCGGTCGCCCGACACGATGGCGGCGGCGAGGTCTCCCGGCGACAGCGCGGAGAGCAGGCCGAGCGCGACCTTCGGGCCGACGCCCTGGATGCCGGTGAGCAGGCGGAACCAGTCGCGCTCCGCCGCGTCGGCGAAGCCGTAGAGGGTGATCGCGTCCTCCCGCACCACGGTCTCGATCCAGAGGGTGCCGGGGGCGCCCTGGGGCAGAGCGGCGACAGCGCGGGAGGAGGCGGAGACGAGATAGCCGACGCCGTTCACGTCGAGGATACAGCCGCCCTCGTGCACGGAATCCAGGCGGCCGGTGAGCTTGCCGATCATGCCGGCACGTAGCCCTTGGCAAGGGCGCGGTGCGTGGCGCGGTGGTGGGCGTGGCAGATCGCCACGGCCAGCGCGTCGGCGGCGTCGGCGCGGCGGATGACGGCGCCGGGGAGGAGGCGGCGAACCATGTCCTGCACCTGCACCTTGTCCGCGTGCCCCGTGCCGACGACGGCGCGCTTCACCTCCATCGCCTGGTATTCCGCGACGACGAGGCCGAGCAGGGCCGGCGCCAGCAGCACCACCCCGCGGGCCTGGCCAAGCTTCAGCGCGGCCCCGGGGTTCTTGTTGACGTAGGTGTGCTCCACGGCCGCCTCATGCGGCCGGTGGCGTTCGAGCAGTTCCGTCAGGGCGCGGTGGATCTGGCAGAGGCGCTCGGCGAGGGGCAGGTCGGCCTCCGTGCTGACGACGCCGTCCGCGACGTGGCGCAGCCGGGAACCGTGGCTCTCGATCAGGCCCCAGCCCGTGTGCTGGAGCCCGGGATCAAGGCCGAGGAGGAGGACGGGGCCCGGGGACATGGGCGAGAGGCTTAGCGCGGCGGGGGCGGGAACGGATAGGGCACGGAGGACACGCACGCCGCTTGCATGGCGCGGCTTGCATGGCGGCGGGCCGGCGCGGCAGGGTTCCCGCAGGGGATGGAGGACTGGCGATGAGGGCTTCACGCAACCGGTGGGGCGCGGCGATCGCCTGTCTGGGTGCGCTGCTGGCGGGGCCGGCTGCCGCACAGCCGGCGCCGCGGGACACGCTGCGGGTCGTGCTGGTGAATGATCTCGCCAGCCTCGACCCCGTGGTGTCCACGGCCGCTTTCGTCCGGAACCACGGGTTCATGGTCTACGACCAGCTCATGGCCCTCGACTCGCAGGGGAATGCGCGGCCGCAGATGGTGGAGCGGCACGAGACCTCGGCGGACGGGACGGTGCACCGCTTCACGCTGCGGGAGGGGCTGGCCTTCCATGACGGGACGCCGGTGCGGGCGGCGGACGCGGTGCAGTCCATCCGGCGCTGGGCGGAGCGGGACGTGGTGGGGCGCGCCCTCGCCGCCGCCACCGGCGCCATGGAGGTGGTCGATGACAAGACCTTCGAGATCCGGCTGAACCGGCCCTTCGCCCTGGTGGCGGAGGCGCTCGCGCGCCCGACGGCGAGCGCACTCTTCGTGATGCCGGAGCGAATCGCCTCCACCCCCGCGACGACGCAGATCACGGAGGCGACGGGCAGCGGGCCCTTCATCTTCGACCGGGCGGCGTGGCAGCCGGGAAATCGGGCGGTGTACCGGCGCAATCCGAACTACCGTCCCCGGAGCGAGGCGCCGGACGGGCTGGCGGGCGGCAAGGTCGTGCGGATCGAGCGGCTGGAATGGCTCTCCCTGCCCGATCCGGCGACGGCGGCGGCGGCGCTCTCGACCGGGGAGATCGACTTCTGGGAGCAGCCGGCGGGCGACATGCTGCCGCGCCTCGCGCGCGACCGGAACATCCGGCTGATGCCGATCAACACGGCGGGGTCGGTGGTGTGGCTGCGGATCAACCACCTGCACCCGCCCTTCAACGACCCGCGCGCAAGGCAGGCGGTGCTGCGGGCGATCAGCCAGCCGGATAACCTGGCCGCCGCGGGCGTGCGGGAGGAGGACCGGGTGGCGTTCTGCGCCGCCTACTTCCTTTGCGGAACGCCGCTGGAGAGCCGTGCCGGAAGCGAGGGGCTGGAGCGGCCCGACCCCGAGCGGGCGCGGGCGCTGCTGCGGGAGTCCGGCTATGACGGGCGCCGTGTCGTCTTCCTGAATGCGACGGACAGCACGATCAACAACGCCGTCACGCTGGTCATGGCCGACGCGCTGCGGCGGATCGGGATGAACGTGGACACGCCGTCCATGGACTGGGCGACGGTGACGCAGCGCCGCGCGCGGCGCGAGCCTCCCTCGGCCAATGGCTGGGACATGTTCGTCACGGTCGCGAATGTGCTCGACGCGCAGAACCCGCTCACGAACCTCTACCTCGCGGCGCCGTGCGAGGGCGGGTTGCCGGGCTGGCCCTGCGACCAGCAGTTGGAAGCGCTGCGCCGGTCCTGGTGGGAGGAGCCGGACGTGGCGCGGCGGCGCGCGATCCTCGACCAGGTGCAGGCGCGGGCGCTGGAAGTGCTGCCCTACATCAATGCCGGGCAGTTCCGCACTCCGGCAGCCTTCCGCACGAATGTGGAGGGCATCCGGCCCACCACCATCCCCGTGTTCTGGGGCGTGGAGAAGCGCTGATCTTCGGGGCTGCGGCGGCTAAGCCGCCGCGCCCTCCATCACCTCGTCGGGCATGTCGTAATTCGCATAGACCTCCTGGACGTCGTCGTGATCGTCCAGGGCCTCGACCAGCTTCAGCACGGTGCGGGCCGTGTCGCCGTCTACGGGGACAGAGGCGTTGGGGCGCCACTCCAGCTTCGCGCTCTCGGCCGGGCCGAGCTTCGCCTCCAGCGCGTCGCGGACGGTGAAGAGGTCCTCGATGGCGGTGCGGATGGCGTGGCCGTCCTCGTCGCTCTCGACGTCGCTCGCGCCGGCCTCGATCGCGGCCTCCAGCACGGTGTCGGCGTCGCCGGCCGTCATGGGATAGCGGACCACGCCCTCCCGCGCGAACTGGAAGGAGACCGAGTTCGACTCGCCGAGCGCGCCGCCGTTCTTCGAGAAGATGGAACGGAGGTCGGACGCGGTGCGGTTGCGGTTGTCGGTCAGCGCCTCGACGATCACGGCGACGCCGCCGGGCGCGTAGCCCTCGTAGCGGACCTCGTCGTAATTGTCGGTGTCGGCCCCCTGGGCGACGCGCTTGATCGCGCGCTCCACCGTGTCGCGCGGCATGTTGGCGACCAGGGCGGCCTTCACGGCGGCGCGCAGGCGGGGATTGTGGGCCGGGTCCGGCATGCCGGTCTTGGCGGCGACCGTGACCTCCCGGATGAGCTTGCCCCAGGCCTGGGAGCGCTTCGCGCTCTGCGCGGCCTTGCGGTGGGCGATGTTCTTGGCGTGGCTGTGGCCGGCCATCGGCGTCCTGATCCCGGATCAAAGGGCTGGGGCCGCCTACCGGGACCCGCCCCCTCCCCTCCCAGGGGCAGGACCGGCCCGCGCGGCGGCGGATGGGGGGCGCTTATAGCGGTGGCACCCCCGAAGCGCCAACCGGGGCGCTTTTCCCGCTTCTGTTGCGGTGCACCGGCGGAATAGGGTGCGGTCCATGGACGCCAACCACGCCCCCGATCCCTATGCCGTCACCTCGCTTGAGGCGCTGGCCGCCCTCTACCCGACGCCGTCGGAGCGGGTGATGACGAAGTCCACCGACCGGATCGACGCGAAGAGCGCGGCGTTCATCGCCGCCTCCCCCTTCTTCACCCTCTCGACGGTCGGGGCGCGAGGGGTCCATTGCACGCCGCGCGGGGATGCGCCGGGTTTCGTGGCCCTCCTGGACGAGCGCACGCTGGCGCTGCCGGACCGGCGGGGGAACAATCGGCTGGACGCGCTGCGGGACGTGCTGGATGACCCGCGGGTGGCGCTGCTCTTCCTCGTGCCCGGCATGAACGAGACGCTCCGGGTCCACGGTCTGGCGCAGATCACCACGGACCCGGTGCTGCGGGAGAGGCTGGCCATGGGCCGGGCCCTGCCGGCGACGGTGATGCTGGTCTCGGTGACGGAGGTCTTCATGCAGTGCCCGCGGGCCCTGCTGCGGGCCGAGGTCTGGAAGGGCCAGGAGAAGCCGGCGGGCGTGCCGACCGGTGGCGAGCTGATCCACGCCCACACGGACGGGAAGATCGACCGGGACGGCTACGACAACGAGGTCGCGCCGGCCTGCGCCGCCAACCTCTACTGACGTGCCGGATCTTCGGGTCAGCCATCGCCTGACCGTCCCGGAGGAGGCGCTGGAGGAGAGCTTCGTCGCCGCCTCCGGCCCCGGCGGGCAGAACGTGAACAAGGTCGCGACCGCGGTGCAGCTCCGCTTCGATCCGGCGCGCGTGCCGGGGCTGAGCGAGGCGGTGCTCGGGCGGCTGCGGCGGCTCGCCGGGCGGCGGATGACGTCGGAGGGCGTGCTGCTGCTGGTGTCCCGGGAGCACCGGACGCAGGAGCGGAACCGGGAGGCGGCGCGGGAGCGGCTGGCCGGTCTTCTGCGGGAGGCGCTCGTGGCACCCGTGGTGCGCCGCCCGACGCGTCCCACGAGGGCGAGCAAGGAGCGGCGGCTGGAGGCGAAGAGCGTCCGGTCCGGGATCAAGCAGCGGCGCGGCCGGGTCCGGGACGACTAGGCGCCCCAAGGCCACGCCGCGACGGCCGGAGAGGCCTTCACATGAACGCGAGGTAATGGCATCCACCCCGCCGCTTCATCGGGGGATGATCGGATGGCTGGGCACGGGCATGTGGACGGGCATGGTGGGAACAAGGGGGTCGCGCTGCTGATCGCGGTGCTCGCGCTGTTCCTGGCGCTCGCCGAGACCGGCGCGAAGAGCGCGCAGACCGAGGCGCTGAACCGCAATATCGAGGCGGCGAACCTCTGGGCCTTCTTCCAGGCCCGCACCATCCGCCAGACGAACGTCCGCACCGCGGCGGAAGAGGCGGCGCTCGGCATGGCCGGGGCGGACGAGGCGCGCCGGGCCGCCACGGAGCGGCAGATCGCCGCCTGGCGCTCGACGGCCGACCGCTGGGAGAGCGAGCCCGCCACCGGCGAGGGACGGCGGGAGCTGTCCGCCCGGGCGCGCGCGGCCGAGGCGGTGCGGGACCGGAAGATGTCGGCCTACCACATGTACGAGTACGGCTCGGCGGCCTTCCAGGTGGCGATCGTCGTCGCCTCGGCCTCGATCGTGACGGGCGTGCCGCTGCTGGCGGTGGGCGGGGCGCTCCTCGGCGTCATCGGGCTGGCGCTGAGCGGGCTGGGCTTTTTCGCGCCGGAACTGATCCACCTCTGACCTGCATCCGGGAGACTTCACCTCCCGGCCCCTCCACCGGGGGGCAGGCGTGCCCCCCGGACCCTGCGATCGGAGGAGCGTGCCCGCGCCTCAGCTTGGGAGAGCCTGGGACAGTCGGCCGCCCACCCGGACCGGCGCGATCGCGGTGGCGAGACCGGTCGCGTCGTCGGTTTGCACCAGCACGCCGCAGATCGTGGCTTCCCCTTCGGCCGGGGCGAGGCGCTCGGACGGGACCTTGCGCCAGAAGCGGATGGACGCGCCGCCCTTCTGCATGCCGATGACGCTGTCGTAGTCCCCGCACATGCCGGCATCGCTGATGAAGGCGGTGCCGCCCTCCAGCACCTGGTGGTCGGCGGTCGGCACGTGGGTGTGGGTGCCGGCGACCAGCGAGACGCGGCCGTCGAAGGAGTGGGCGAAGCCCTGCTTCTCGCTCGTGGCCTCCCCGTGGATGTCCACGACGATCGCCTGGACGGAGCCGGAGGCGCCGAGCGTGTGGCGGGCGAGCTCGGCCTGCGCGGCACGGAAGGGGTCGTCCAGCGGCTCCATGAAGAGCCGCGCCATGACCTGCAGCACGAGGGCGCGGCGGCCGCCGGGCAGGTCCACCACCGTCGCGCCGCGGCCCGGGGTGCCGGGCGGGTAGTTCATCGGGCGGATGAGGCGGGGCTCGCCCTCGATGTAGGGGACGATCTCCTTCCGGTCCCAGGCGTGGTTGCCGAGCGTCAGCACGTCCGCGCCCGCTTCCAGGAAGGCACGGGCCATGTCGGGGGCCAGGCCGAAGCCGTGCGACGCGTTCTCCGCGTTCAGGACGACGAGGTCGGCGGCGAGGTCGCGGCGCAACCCGGGCAGGCGGGCGACGATGGCGTCGCGGCCGGCACGGCCGACCACGTCGCCGAGGAAGAGGATCTTCAAGCGGAGGCAGCTTTCGGGAAGCGGATCACGCCCGCTTCCGTCGCCACCGCGTCCAGCGGGGCGTCGTGCGGGCCGGCGGGGACGGCGTCCAGTTCCTGGCACGCGAAGGCGACGCCGATCCGGCCGGCCTGGGGCAGTGCCGACAGGGTGCGGTCATAATAGCCGCCCCCGTAGCCCAGGCGGCGTCCGGTGCGGTCGAAGGCGAGGAGGGGGACGAGCAGCCAGTCCGGCGTGACCGGCGGGGCCTCGGGCGCGGGCTGGGAGGTGCCGAAGGGACCGCGGACGAGCGGGTCGCCGAAGGTCCAGTGGTGGAAGGCGAGCGGGGCGCCGCGCTTCGGCGTGCGCGGCAGACAGAGGGGGTGACCGCGCTCGGCCAGGGCGCGCAGCAGGGGGCGGATGTCGATCTCCTCGCCCATGGGCCAGAAGCCGGCGACGCGGGCGCCGGCGGGCGGCGGGGCGTGGCGCAGCACATGGGCGGCCAGCGACTCGGCCGCGCCATCCCGCGCGGCGGCGGCGCGGCGGGCGAGCGCGACGCCGCGCGCGGCAGCCTTCGCCTCGTGCAGCAGCACGTCGCAGAAGGGATCGGAGGAAAAGTGCGGAGCCGCCATGACCGCTGGCGATCGTCCTCCCAAGGCCTGCTAATGCAGGTGGGCGCCAGATACCCGGACCAGGGCCCGGGCAGAGCCAGCTCCCGGAGGATGCTTATTGGCCCTGGGGATGATGTGCCTGGCGCGATAGGCAGCCCCGCCCGACCTATCTAGGGCGTCGGGGCCCCCGGCGCCAGGGTGGACTCAGGACTTCTCGAGGTTGGAGGCGATTCCCTCGATGCGCTCGGCGACGCGGGAGAGGGTCTCGGCCAGCCGCGGGTCGACCGGCACGCGGGATTGCGGAGGGATGATGCCGGCACGGGCCTGGGCCAGTTCGACCTTCAGGTCGTGAACCTCGTCCGCGAGGAGAAGCGCCGCGAGAAGGAGAAGGCGGGATTCGCCGTACTGCGCCCCCATGGTCTTCACCGAGGCGACGCGGCGGTCCACCTCGCCCGCCAGGGTGACGAGATGCGCCTCCTGCCCGTCCTCGCAGGAGACGGGATGGCTGTAGCCGCCGACGCGGACCGTGACCTGACCCAAAGCTCAGCCCTCCTGAGGCGCGACCGCCGGCAACGGGATCACGCCCCTCTTTCCTCGGCGTCCTCGTCGGGGAGTTCGTCCTCCCCCTCCCCCAGCGCGAGCCGGAGGCGGGCGAGGGTTTCGTCCAGGCGGCGCGACAGGGCGGCAACCTGCTCCGGCGGAACGCCGGCCGCGCGTGGTCGCGCCGCAGCGACCGCCAGACGCTCCACCGCCGCTTCCAGCCTTGCCGCCGCCTCTGCCAGGCTCACCGCCATGCCGATCCCCAAGGATGTGCCCGGAAGCACGCAACCGTGAGGGTTTTTGGCCGCGCAAGCCACGGGGGTCAACCATGAGCCGGCCGGCGGTACGGTTCCATTCCGCGGAGGAGGTCGCGGCGGCGCTCTCCCTGACCGGGCCGGGGGGCGTGACGCTGCTCTCGGCGCCGGGCGCGGCGGCTTGGCCGGGGGCGCGGGTCGTGGCGGCCATGGTGGCACGCGGCGCGGCAGGCTGGCCGGGCGTGCCGCACGAGGCGGTGCTGGACTGCGGGTCGGCGCCCGGTCTGGCGCTGGACGCGATCCGGCAGGGATGGCGCCGCGTGATCCTCGATCCCGCCCTGCCCGCCTTCGACCAGGTCGCGGCCGCCGGGGCGACGGTCGGCGCAGTCGTCCTGGGACAGGTACCGGTCGCCCTGGAGCTACGGCGGATCGACCTGCGGCGGCCCGGTGGAAAGGCGCTTCTCGCGCGCTGGCTGGCCGGGAAAGGGGTCTCGCTCGCGTGACAGGCGCGGCGTGGCAGGGTAGTCACCGCGCCATCCGAATCACGCGCCGAGAGGGGGAACCCGCCCATGCAGCTGACGCCGAAGGTCAAGGAAATCCTGGGCTGGTACGAGAGCGACAACCCCGGCACGAAGGCCAACCTCGCCCGCATCCTGATGGAGGGCCAGCTGGGCGGCACGGGGCGCATGGTGATCCTGCCGGTGGACCAGGGCTTCGAGCACGGCCCGGCCCGCTCCTTCGCGCCGAACCCCGCGGCCTATGACCCGCGCTACCACTTCGAGCTGGCGGTCGAGGCGGGGCTGAACGCCTATGCCGCGCCGCTCGGCATGATCGAGGCCGGCGCCGCCACCTATGCCGGCGCGATCCCGACCATCCTGAAGGTGAACTCCTCCAACTCGCTCTCCACCACCAAGGACCAGGCGGTGACGGGGTCAGTGTCGGACGCGCTGCGGCTGGGCTGCTCGGCCATCGGGTTCACGATCTATCCGGGCTCCGAGTACCAGTTCGAGATGATGGAGGAGCTGCGGGAGCTGGCCGAGGAGGCGAAGGCGGCCGGTCTCGCCGTCGTCGTCTGGTCCTATCCGCGCGGGCCGATGCTGGACAAGGTGGGCGAGACCGCGCTCGACATCTGCGCCTACGCCGCGCACATGGCCGCGCTGATGGGCGCGCACATCATCAAGGTGAAGCCGCCGACCGAGGCGATCTCCCTCGACGCCGCGAAGAAGACCTATGAGAAGGCGCCGGTGCCGGACATCGCGACGCTGGCCGGCCGCATCAAGCATGTGGTGCAGGCCTGCTTCGGCGGTCGTCGCCTTGTCGTGTTCTCGGGCGGCGAGGCCGGGACGAACGACGCGATGATGGACATGGCGCGCGGCATCCATCAGGGCGGCGGCAACGGCTCCATCATCGGGCGCAACACCTTCCAGCGCCCGAAGGCGGACGCGCTGAAGCTGCTGTCCGACATCATCAGCGTCTACAAGGCGTGAGACGGGCGGCCGGGGGGCGCTGTTCCCCCGGCCGCTTCCCTTCCTGTCCGGCTCCGCCAAGGACGGTCCGTGGCGTGGGCAGTGGGTTCCTATTCCGCCGGCGTATGCGGGCGGTAGGAACCGAAGTACCAGAGATGGTCCTCGGGATCGCGCGCGGCGTAACCGCGGCCACCGTAGGATTCGTCGCGTGGTTCCTGCGTGATGCGGGCCCCGGCGGCGCGCGCCCGTGTGCAATGGGCGTCCACGTCATTCACCACCAGATAATTCGTCTGCGTGTAGCCGCCGGCCTCGGCCACGGTGCGCCAATCCGGATCATCGGCCTTGGTCGAGCCGAGCATGACCATGCCGTTGCCGAAGGACAGCTCGGCGTGCTCGATACGCCCGCCCTCCCCGGCGTAGACGGCGTGCTCCGCGAAGCCGAATGCGTCCTTCAGGAAGGCAATGGCCGCCGCGGCGTCGCGGTAGCGCAGGCAGGGGATGATCGTCGGTGTCTGGCTCATCGGATCGTGGCGCTCCGCCGGAAGGGTGCCGACTCTACCTTGTGACGCCGCCGCGGATCGAGTTGCCGGTCTTCGCGGACGACCTCGCGCGCGCGCTGGACGCGGGGGACGTCGCCTGCGTCCAGCTTCGGCTGAAGGACCTGCCGCGCGATGACGTCAGGCGCGCGGTCGAGGCGCTGCGGCCTGTCGCCCAGTCCCGCGGCGTGGCCTTCCTGCTGAACGACGACGCGGAACTCGCGGCGCAAACGGGGTGCGACGGCGCGCATCTCGGTCAGGAGGACGGGGACCACGCGGCGGCGCGGGCGCTGCTGCGGGAGGGGATGCTGGGCATCACCTGCCATTCCAGCCGGCACCTCGCGATGGAGGCGGGCGAGCTGGGCGCGGATTACGTGGCCTTCGGTGCCTTCTTCCCGACCGGCACGAAGGACGTCGTGCACCACGCGGAGCCGGAGATCCTGGAGTGGTGGTCGTCGCTCTTCGAGATCCCCTGCGTGGCCATCGGGGGGATCACCGCTGCCAATTGCGCGCCGCTGGTGCGGGCGGGCGCAGATTTTCTGGCGGTGGTCGGCGCGGTGTGGGGACATCCGGAAGGTCCGGATGCCGGCGTGCGCGCGATGAACGCGGCCATCGCGGCCGCGTCCTGATCGACATGGCACCCGGCCTGGCCGACGCCAGGCCGGGACCGATGCGGAGCCGCTACCGTGCCGGGATCACGGACGGCGTCGGCTGCGGCGCGGGGGCCGGGGCGCCGGGCACACCCTGCAGGATCACCGCGCCACCGTTATGTGCGGCGTCGGATCCGGGCGTGGGGCCGCGGTCGAGCGGCGGGCCGGGCGAGACGCGGGACGGGGCGTGCGTCCCGTCCGCCCGCGTTCCGGGCTCGTTGAGGGAGGACGGCGTCTGCGCCACGGCGGCGCCGGCGAGGGCGACGAGCGTGGCAGCGAGAAGGGTCGTGCGCATGGAGGCCGTTCCCCGATCAGCGCGTGTAGATCACGCCGCCGCGGGCGGCCCGCGGGTCGGTCGGCTGCGGCATCGGGGCCGGGGCGCCCGGCGGGCCCTCGAGCACCAGGCCGCCGCCCATGTAGGCGCGGTTGGCGTCCGGGCTCATCGGCCCCCGGTCCACCGGAGCGCCGGGGGAGCGGCCGGTGCGGCTGTAGCCGCGATCGGGCTTGCCGTAACCGTAGCCATAGCCCTGGGCGAAGGCCGGTGCCGCGACCAGGGCGGCCATGGCGGCGATAAGAGCGATCTTGCGCATGGAGGGGTCCTCTTGCGACGTGCAGCCGGCCAACGCGGGCGGGACCGGGGGGTTGCCGGCGCGTCCGGCCCCCTTTCCTTCCGCGGAACGGGACGGCTCGGCGGCCGGCGTCGCGTGGGGACGGGAACCTGATGGACGAGATTACCTTCCTCACGGCGCTGCACCGGCCCGGTACGATCGTGGATGTCGGCGCCCATGAGGGGCTGCTGACGCTTCCGCTCGCCGCCCTGCCCCGCGCGGAGGTGATCGCCTTCGAGCCGTTGCCGGAGGCGCGGGCCACGCTGGAGCGGGCCGCGGCGGGGCTCGCGAACGTGACGATCCGGGCGGAGGCGCTGGGCGATGCGGCGGGGCGCCTCGCGCTCTCGGTCCCCCTGTTGGACGGGGTGCCGCAATGGCAGTGGGCGAGCACGGCGAAAGGCTATGCCGCGCACGAGGGCGGGCGCGTGACGGTGCGGCGGTTAGAGGTCCCGGTGCTGCGGCTGGACGACGTGGCACCGCGGGGCGTCACGGCGATCAAGCTGGACGCGGAAGGGGCGGAATACGCCGTGCTGCGCGGCGCCCGGGAGATCCTGCGGCGCGACCGGCCGATCCTGACCTTGGAGCTGGAGGAACGTCACGCCGAGGGCTGCACCTGGGCGGTGCCGGCCTTCCTGGACGCGCTGGGCTACGAGGTGGCCTTCGAGCTCCAAGGACGCTGGCACGCGATGGCGGCGCTGGACCGTCCGACGATGCAGCGCGCCTCCCCGGACCCGAGCGTGTTCGAGGCGTCGGACCCCTACGTCTTCAACTTCTACGCCTGGCCGGCGGAGCGGGACGCCGAGGCGCGGGCACTACTGAAGGGGTAAGGCCCCGCCGCGCGGGCGGTGGGGCCGGTGCCCTCAGGCCGTAGGCGCGGAGCCCCCGGCCGCGAGACGGGCGGCCTCGGCGGCCTGGTCGTCCAGCGAGCGGCGCAGGCCCGGGTCGAGTCCGAGATGGTGCGCCAGGGCATCGAGATAGGCGCGCTCGGCCGCGGTGTCGGGCTCCGCGACGAGGCGGGAGGCGAGGTAGAGCTTCGTCTTCTGCGCCTCGGTCCGGGCGCCGGCCGCGATGGCGATCGGATCCGCGGGGCCTTCCAGCGCCTGAAAGACGAAGGACTTCGCCTCGGGATCGAGGTTCAGGCGCTCCACCTCCTGGAAGATTCGGTCGCGCTCCTCCTGATCCAGATGCCCGTCCGCCTTGGCGGCCGCGACCATCGCCCGGACGAGGGTGAGCGCGAAGGGATGGCCGTCCAGATCGGGCGACTCGTCGTCGGCGAAGGCGGCCTCCGCCGCGGCGGCGTTGGCCGGGCTGGGGGCGGGGCTGGAGGCCGGGCGGGCGTAGCCGGTCGGGTTCTGCCAGGCGCTCTGGGCCTGCGGGGTCGCGGCCGGGGTGGCGGAGGGCTGGGCCGACTGGCCCTGTTGCCACTGCGTGTAGGCCCGGTGCGCCAGCATCCCGAGCACGGCCAGTCCGCCCATGCGGAGGAGCCCGCCGCCGGCTCCGCTGCGCCGCCCACCCAGGAGGGAGCCGAGCAACCCGCCCGCCGCCGCGCTGCCGACCGCGCCGCCCAGCGGCGGACGCAGGCCCCCCAGGAGTCCGCCGAGGCCCCCACTCATTCCCCCGCCACCGCCCCGCAGCAGGCCGCCGAGCATGTCCTGCAGGGAGCCCCCTGACGAGGCGCCCCAGGGCGAGGCCCCGGGCGCGCTGCCGCGCGGGGCGTTGCCGCCCAGGAATCCTTCCAGCAGCCGTTTGGTATCGAACATCTGGGCCTCCCCGGTTCAGCCCGCTTCAACGCGGCAGGGGTGGGATCGCTGCGCCCGGATCAGGTGAAGGGCCAGGCTCCGAGCCACCGGACGGAATCGATGTCCGGCACGCCGGCCGCGAGCATGGCGAGCCGGTCGAAGCCGAGCGCGATGCCGGAGGTCGCGGGCAGCCCGTGCTCGAGGGCGGCGAGAAAGTCCTCGTCCAACGCCCAGGCGGTCCCCTCCCCGTCGCCGTAGAGGCGTCGGCGTTCGGCCACGTCGCGCACGAAGCGCGTGCGCTGCTCGTCGGGGTCGGTCAACTCGTCGAAGGCGTTGCCGAGCTCAAGGCCGGCCGCGAAGACCTCGAAGCGCAGCGCAGCGCGGGGATCGGCGGGGTCGCGGCGCGCCAGCGCGGCCTGCGGGGCGGGCCAGTGGGTGAGGAAGCTGCCCCGGCCGCGACCGAGATGCGGCTCCACGTGTTCGAGCATCAGGTGAAAGAAGAGGTCCTCCCAGCCGAGGCCTATGGGGGCCTCGAGGCCGGCCGCGCGGGCGGCGGCGTGCAGGGCGGCGGCGTCGCCCTCGGCGGTTTCGGGAGCGACGGTGGAGAGGATGTCGAGGCCGTTGGCGTGGCGGCAGAAGGCTTCCGCGACCGGGATGCGCTCGAAGGGGAGCGTCAGGTCGGTCTCCACGCCCGCATGGGCCACGCGCGGCGGAAGCGTCGCGCGGAGGAATTCCTCGACCGCGTCGATGAGGGCCGGGAGGCCGGCGCCGGGGAGGTAGACCTCCAGCATCGTGAATTCGGGCGCGTGGCGGGTGGAGACCTCGCCGTTGCGCCAGACGCGTGCGAGTTCAAAGCAGGCACCGCAGCCGGCCACGAGAAGGCGCTTGATGGCGAGCTCGGGGGATGTGCGAAGCCAGAGCCCCCTCCCCTCTCCGCGGCCGAGATGCGGGGTGAAGCGGGTGGGGAAGCCGTGCAGGTGGACCTCCATCCCCGGAACGGGGACGAGGGCGGGGGTTTCGACCTCTGTGCAGCCGCGCGCCTCCCAGAAGGCGCGGGTCGCGCGGGTGAGGTCGGCGCGGCGGCGCAACGCCGGAAGGCGGTCCGCGAGGGATGCGGGGTGCCAGGGGATCGGGCGGGAAGGCAGGGAGGGGTCCTCGGCGGGATGCCGCGCATCTTCGTCCAACGCGTGCCGTCCGGCCACGGGGACGGGCGCTGGACCGGTGCGATGGACGGCACGGCCCCTCAACGGTATGGCACGACCATGATCCGCTTTCGCACCAACCTGTCCCTCGCATGCCTCGGTCTGCTCGCGCTGCTCAGCGCCTGTGCCGCGCCGCCGGATGCGATCACGGCCGCCCAGAGCCCGGTGCAGTCCATGGAGGCGCTTCCGAGGGAGATGGCCGGATTCCGCCGGGAAGGCTTCGTCGTGGACTACGCGCGGCAGGTCGGGAACCCGGGGCTGGGTGCGAGCGCCCGCTACGTTCCCATGAGCGGCGAGCGGGTGATCGCGACGGTCTACATCTATGACCGCGGCGTCAGGCGGTCCCCGGAGGGCGGCAGCAGCCCGGATGTGGATGCGGAGCTGCGTTCCACGCTGGGCGAGGTGCAAGCTCTGGTCCAGCTCGGGCGCTACCGGTCCTTCGCGCCCGAGCTCGCCATGTCCATGAGCGGCCCCGGTGGCGGGACGGATCTGCGGTGCCGGAACTTCCGCCTCGGGCTCGGCGACGGCGTGATCACCGGCGACAGCGTCTGCGTGACGATCCAGGGGGGCGCCTTCGTGAAGGTGCGGGTGAGTTCCTTCCAGAGGCAGGAGCCGACGGCCGCGGGACTGATGGCGGCCTCCCTTCTCTCCGCGGTCGTCCAGGCCCGCGCGCCGGTCCGCTGACGGCGACGGTTGCCCCGCTCCTCCGGCGGGGCTACCAGCCCCGGTCCATGCCCGACGGCTCCCTTCCCCTCCGATCCCTGCGCAGCGCGGGCGACCTTGCCGCGACGGGACTGATCCCGGTCGACGCGGTCCCTGTCATCCAGGCGGTGGCGGCGCGCTACGCCGTCTCCCTCACGCCGCATGTCGCCTCGCTGATCGATGCGGCCGATCCGGCGGACCCGATCGCGGCGCAGTACGTCCCGCACCGGGCGGAGCTGGATACCTCCTCCCAGGAACTGAGCGACCCGATCGCCGACGGGGCCCATTCCCCGGTGAAGGGGGTCGTCCACCGCTATCCCGACCGGGCGTTGCTGAAGCCGCTGCTCGCCTGCCCCGTCTATTGCCGCTTCTGCTTCCGGCGGGAGCAGGTGGGGCCTTCGGGCGGGGTGCTGTCCGAGGCGGAGCTGGACGCGGCGCTCGACTGGTTCGCGGCCGCGCCGGGGGTGCAGGAGGCGATCCTGACGGGCGGCGACCCGCTGATGCTCTCCCCGCGCCGGCTGGCGCGGATCGTGGGGCGGCTGTCCGCGATGCCGCATATCCGCATCATCCGCCTTCATTCCCGCGTGCCGGTGGCCGATCCGGGGCGGGTGACGGACGTGATGGCGGAGGCGCTGGAGACAGAGACGGCGCTCTTCCTCTGCGTCCACGCGAACCATGCGCGGGAATTCGCGGAGCCTGCGCGGGCGGCGCTGCGGCGGCTGAACCGGGCGGGCGTGGCGCTGCTCGGCCAGTCGGTGCTGCTTCGCGGGGTGAACGACACGGCGGAGGCGCTGGAGGCCCTGTTCCGGGCGATGCTCGCCGCGCGGGTGAAGCCCTATTACCTGCACCAGCTCGACCGGGCGCCGGGAACGGCGCGGTTCGAGGTGCCCATCGCCGAGGGCCGCGCGCTGCTGGAGTCTCTGCGCGGGCGGGTCACCGGGCTGGCCTGGCCGACCTACGCGCTGGATCTGCCGGAGGGCCAGGGCAAGGCGCCGATCGGGCCGGATTTCGCCACGCGCGGGGATGGCGGCTGGCAGGTGCGCGGGCCGCTCGGCGGAGGTCACTGGCAGGCCGACTGAGCCGGAGGCCGCGACGTCCGGCCTCCCCTATCCCCGGTCGGTGCGGTGGGCGAAACTTCCCGCAAAGACCGGTTCCGAGAGGGAACCGGAGGGAGGCGTTCCGATGAGCACCATCACCCGCCGCGCGCTGGGCGCGGCCGGCCTCGCGGTCCTGGCCGCGCCGGCGCTCGGCCAGGGCGCCTACCCCACCCGCCCCGTGACGATGGTCATCCCCTTCGCCCCCGGCGGCCCGACCGACATCGTCGGGCGGCTGCTGGCGGAGACGATGTCGCGGGACCTCGGCCAGCAGGTGGTGGTAGAGAACGTGACCGGCGCGGGCGGCACGCTCGGCGCGCAGCGCGTGGCGACGGCCCGGCCGGACGGGCACACCATCCTGCTGCACCACATCGGCATGGGGGTAATCCCCAGCATGTACCGGCGCCTCTCCTATGACCCGGTGAACGGCTTCGAGCCGATCGGGCTGGTGACCGAGGTGCAGATGACCCTTGTGGGCCGGCGGGAGCTGCCGGCGAACAACCTGACGGAGCTGGTCGCCTTCATGCGGGCGCAGGGGGACCGCTTCAACCTGGCGGATGCGGGGATCGGATCCTCCTCGGCGCTGTGCGGGGCGTTGCTGGCGCACGCGATCGGGGTGCGGCCGACCACGATCCCCTTCCGCGGCACGGGGCCGGCGATGCAGGAGATCCTCGGCGGGCGGGTGGACCTGCTGTGCGACCAGACGACGCAGACGACCGAGTACATCCGGGCCGGGCAGGTGAAGGTCTTCGCCACGCCGTCCCGCACCCGTATCGCCACGCTGCCGGACATCCCCACGACCGCGGAGGCCGGGTTGCCCGGTTTCGAGATCACCGTCTGGCACGGGCTCTACGCTCCCAAGGCCACGCCGCAGCCGATCATCGAGCGGCTCACCGCGTCGCTGCAGGCCTCGCTCCGCGATCCGCGGGTGATCGAGCGCTTCGCGGGCATCGGGACGGCTCCCGTGTCGCAGGATGAGGCGACGCCAGCGGCGCATCAGCGCTTCTGGACGGCGGACATCGCGAAGTGGCGGCCGGTGATCCAGGCGACAGGGCAGTACGCGGACTGACGCGGTTGAAGCGGCCCGCAGCAACGCTCTTGACGGCGCCTTTCCCACAAACTTATCCACAGGATTGGGCGCGGGATCCACGGGAGAATTCAATCGCTTGCAAATTCGTCCGGGAGTCGAGTCCGAGCTTTTCCCCCTAACCGGGCCGAACGTTTATCCACCGCTATGCTGCACCTGCGAAGGCGGTGTCCGGCGCGGTGGACAGCGGCACCCCCCGCGTGTAATGGCCGGCCCGATCTTTTTCCCACCGCAGACGACGACAGGACGCCCGACATGGCGAAGATGCAGGCCAACCAGATGCGCGCGGGCATGGTCATCGAGTTCGAGGGCGCCCGCTACACGATCCTGAAGCAGAACATCATGATCCCCGGCAAGGGCGCCGCGGTCATCCAGGTGGACATGCGGAACATCAAGACCGGCGCGAAGAAGGACCAGCGCTGGCGCACGGCCGACACCGTCGAGCGGCTGACGACCGAGGACAAGGAGTTCACCTTCTCCTACGCCGAGGGCGACCACCTCGTGCTGATGGATCCGGAGACCTTCGAGCAGACGACGGTGTCGAAGGACATCCTCGGCGACCGCCTGCCCTTCCTCGTCGAGAACATGACCGTCAACGTCCGCCTGATCGAGGGCGAGCCGGTCTCCATGGACCTGCCGGACACGGTCGTGCTGGAGGTGACGGAGGCCGATCCGGTGGTGAAGGGGCAGACCGCCTCCTCCTCCTACAAGCCCGCCGTGCTGTCGAACGGCGTGAAGACGATGGTGCCGCCCTTCATCACCGCCGGCGAGAAGATCGTCGTGCGGACGGAGGACGCCTCCTACCTCGAGCGCGCGAAGGGCTGATCCGATGTCGGGCGCGCAGCCCTCGGCGCGGCTGTCGCCGGCGCTGACCGTCGTGGTGAACGCCGCCCGCAAGGCCGGGCGGCGCCTGCTGCGCGACTTCGGGGAGGTGGAGAACCTCCAGGTCTCGTCCAAGGGGCCGGGCGATTTCGTCTCCCAGGCCGACCTGCGGGCGGAGGAGACGCTGCGCGAGGAGCTGCGCCGCGCCCGCCCGGGCTTCGCCTTCCTGATGGAAGAGAGCGGCGAGAGCCCGGAGACCGACTGGGAGTGGCGCTGGGTGGTGGACCCGCTGGACGGGACCACGAACTTCCTGCACGGCATCCCGCACTGGGCCATCTCCGTCGGCATCGAGAGGCGCACGGGCCCGACCACTTCCGAGATCATGGCGGGCGTGATCTACAACCCGGCCTCGGACGAGCTGTTCTGGGCGGAGAAGGGGCGCGGCGCCTTCCTGAACGACAAGCGGCTGCGCGTGTCGGGGCGGCGGGACATGAACGCGGCGCTCTTCGCGACCGGCATCCCCTTCGCGAAAGTGCGGCAGAGGGCCGAGTTCTCCACGACGCTCGCTCGGCTGATGCCGCAGGTCGCGGGCGTCAGGCGCTTCGGCTCGGCCGCGCTCGACCTCGCCTGGGTCGCGGCGGGCCGCTACGAAGGCTACTGGGAGCTGGGCCTGAACCGCTGGGACATGGCGGCCGGCATGATCATGGTGAAGGAAGCCGGCGGCTACGTGACCGCGCCGTCCGAGGACGGCGATCCCTATGCCAGCGGCGACGTGGTGGCGGGCAACCCGCATCTGCACGGCAAACTGCGCGAGGCGGTGGTCGAGGGGATCAGCTTCGTCGCCGGACGCCGCGCGGAGGCCGCCGCCGGTTCGGACGGCTGACGGCGGTGAAGCTTGCGTCCGCGCGTTGGACGCGCGGGCGGGTGGACTGTAGCCTGCGCGGCGTCATGCAGCGCCTTCCGAAGCCCGATCCGCGGGCATCCGCCATGGCCGCCCTCGCGGCCGCGCTGATCGCGGTCCCGGTGCCGGTCATGGCGCAGATTGTGCGTCCCCTGCCGGCTCCGATGAGCCCGGCTTCCGAGGCGCCGGCGCCGCCGAACCTCTCGGCGCGGCCCCGCCCTTCCGCCGTGCCGGTCATTCCGGCGCTGGCGCTGCCCGCGGAGTTCGCGGTGCTGCCGGAAGGCGGCTGGCGCCTCTCCGGCGTCGCGGGGCGGGCCGAGCCCGACGGCGACGTGCGGCGCGCGGTCGAGACGATCGGCCGCTACCTCGCGGAGTTCACCACGGGGCGGGTGACGGTGCTCGTGCAGGTCTCCGGGCCGGCGGACGATGCCTCCATTGCCCGGCGCACGAGCCTCGCGCGCGCGATCGCGATCAAGACGGTCATGACGCGGGCGGGGCTGCCGGGCACGCGCGTGGACCTCCGCCCCATGGGCCGGACGGAGGAGGCGCGCGATGGCGTGGACATCCTCGCGCCGCCCCCGCGGCGTTCCGCCGCGGCGGGGCGATAGCCGGTCATGACGCAGCCCAACCGCTTCCTTCTCCGCATGGTGCTGTTCCTCGTCGCGGTGGCGGTGGTGGCGGCGCTGCTCTTCGGGGAACTGGAGCACGCCTTCACCGCGAATCCCGTGCTGAATGCGGTCATCCTGGCGGTGCTGCTGATCGGCATCGCCTGGAACATCCGCACGGTCCTCTCCCTCAAGCGGGAGGTGGCGTGGCTGGAGGCCTACCGGAAGCCGGATGCAGGCCAGCCGCCGGGCGATCCGCCGCGGCTGCTGGCGCCCATGGCATCGATGCTCGCGGCGCGGCGCGGCGACCGGCTGTCGCTCTCGGCGAGTTCGATGCGGAGCGTGCTGGACGGCATCTCCTCCCGGCTCGATGAGCAGCGGGAGCTGTCCCGCTACATGACGGGGCTGCTGATCTTCCTCGGCCTGCTCGGCACCTTCTGGGGACTGATCCTGACCATCGGATCGGTGGCCGACGTGATCAACAACATGTCCGTCGGCGCCGGCGACGTCACCGCGCTGTTCAACCAGTTGAAGACCGGACTGTCCCAGCCACTGCGGGGAATGAGCGTCGCCTTCTCCGCCTCCATGCTCGGGCTCGCGGGATCGCTCGTGCTCGGCTTCCTCGACCTGACGGCGGGTCAGGCGGGAAACCGCTTCTTCAACGAGCTGGAGGACTGGCTGGCGGGACTCACGCGGCTCTCCTCGGGCGTGCTGGGGAATGACGGGAATGAAGGCGGATCGGTGCCCGCCTATGTCCAGGCCCTGCTGGAGCAGACGGCGGAGAACCTGGAGGGGCTGCAGCGCATCCTCGCCCGCGGGGAGGAAGGGCGCGCCTCCGCGAGCCGTTCCCTGGAGGTGCTGACGGAGCGGCTCTCCGTCCTGTCGGATCAGATGCGGGCGAACCAGGTGGTGATGCAGCGCGTGGCCGAGAGCCAGGCGCAGCTTGGGCCGACGCTGCAGCGCCTCGCGGAGGCGGGGGAGCACGACGCGGCTTCCCGCGCGCATCTGCGGAACGTGGAACTCTACATCGCGCGACTGCTGGAGGAGACGCGGGAGGGGCGGGCCCAGGCCACGCAGGAGATCCGGAACGAGATCAAGGTGCTCGCCCGCACCATCGCGGCGCTGGCGGAAGCGCCGCCCGGCCAGTGAACCGACACGGCCACCCCGGGGGAGGCCCTGCTTCCCCTGGACCCTTCCGCCAGCGGGGTTGGAGTCCCGGCCTCGAACGACACTTGGGACCCGCCCCATGGCGATGACCGGCGGCCGGAGGCGCGGGAGCCGAGACGGGCTGAATGCCTGGCCGGGCTACGTGGACGCGCTCGCCACGCTGCTCATCATCATCATCTTCGTCCTGCTCGTCTTCGTGCTGGCGCAGGGCTTCCTCTCCGTCGCGCTGTCGTCCCGCGACCGGGCGCTGGATCGGCTGAACCGGCAAGTGGCGGAACTCGCGGACATGCTCGCGCTCGAACGGGGGCAGGCGGAGGAGTTGCGGTCCGGGCTGGGACGCGCGCAGCAGGAGGCGCGGGACGCCGTGGCGGCGCGCGACGCGCTGGCGCAGCAGCTCACGGCCCTGCGGGAGGAGGCCGGGCGCACGGGCAGCGAGCGCGACGCCCTGCGCGCGGAGCGCGACCGGCTCGCCGCGCGGGTGACGGATGCCGACCTCTCCGGCCGCGGCAATGCGGAGCGGATCACCAGCCTGGAACAGCGCCTGGCGGAGGCCCTGAGCGGGGCGGAACAGGCGGGCACCGATGCGGCCCGCACGGTTCGCGGCCTGACTGAGACGCGCCGCCAGCTCGCCACCGAGCAGGCGTCGCGCCAGGGCGCCGAGCGGACGCTGGCCGAGACGCGCGCGGCCCTGGAGGCCGCCCGGCAGACGCTGGCGTCGCTGCGGGAGGAGGAGGCGCGGCTCAACCGGCAGGTCTCGGCCGACCGGGCGACGATCGAGGCGCGCCTGGCCGATATGGCGCGGCTGACGGACCAGATCCGGGCGTTGACGGCCCTGCGGGATCAGGCGGAGCGGCAGGCCGCGGCCGCCCTGGCGCGCGCCGGCGACGAGGAGCGCCGGCGCCGCTCGGCCGAGGTCGCTTCGGACGAGGCGGAGACGGCACGCGGCGCCGCGGAAGCGCGGGCCGCCGCCGCGGTGCGGGCGCGCGAGCAGGCGGAGGCGGCCGCAGCGACGGCCGTTCAGGCGCGGGCTGCCGCCGCCGTGACGGCGGCCGAGGCAGTGAGCGCCCGCCAGTCGGCCGAAGCGGTGGCTGCCGAGGCCGAGCGGCGGCGTGCTGCGGCGGAGACCCGTGCGAGCGAGGCGACTCGCGGAAGGGAGCAGGCGGAGGCCTCGGCCGCCGAAGCATCCCGCGCCCGTCAGGCCGCGGAAGCAGCGACGCTGGAGGCCGGGCGACAGCGCGACGCCGCGGTGGCGCGGGCGGCGGACGCCGTGCGCGGGCGCGAGACGGCCGAGGCCGCCGCGGCCGAGGCGGCTCGGGCCCGGCAACTGGCGGAGGCGGCTGCGGCGGAGGCGGCGCGGGCGCGCCAATCGGCTGAGGCGGCGGTCGCGGAGGCGGCGCGACAACGCGCGGCGGCGGAGGCCCGGACGGCGGAGGCCGGGCGCGCGGCGACGGCCGCGGAGGCGCGGGCGGCCGAGGCGGCCCGGGCGCGCGGCGTGGCGGAGACGGCGCTCGCCGAGGGCAATCGGGCCCGGGCGGCGACCGAAGGGCTGCTGGAGGAAGCGACGCGCACCGCCCGCAGCGAGGGCGAGGCCCGCCGCGCCGCGGAGGCGCAGGCCGGGGAGTTCGGCCGCCTGGCCGAGAGCGCGCGGGCCCAGGCAGCCCTGCTCAACCAGCAGCTGGACGCGCTGCGGACGGAGCTGCGACGCGTGGCGGGCGCGCTGGAGACGCAGGAGGCGGCGGACCGGGAGAAGGACGCGCAGATCGCGAACCTCGGCACGCGGCTGAACGCGGCCCTCGCCGCGCGGGTGGAGGAGCTGCAGCGCTACCGCTCCGACTTCTTCGGCCGGCTGCGGGAGGTGGTGGGCGAGCGTCCGGAGGTGCGGATCGTCGGCGACCGCTTCGTCTTCCAATCCGAGGTGCTCTTCCCCGTGGGCAGCGCGGAGCTGTCCGAGGCGGGGCGGGAGCAGATCGCCACCGTCACGGCGACGCTCCTGCAACTCTCGTCCCGCATCCCGCCCGAGGTGCCCTGGGTGCTGCGGGTGGACGGGCACGCGGACAACTCCCCGATCCGGGGCGGGCGCTTCGCGACGAACTGGGACCTCTCGGCCGCGCGGGCCATCGCGGTGGCGCAGCTGATGATCAGCAGCGGCATGCCCGCGAACCGCGTGGCGGCCACCGCCTTCGGCGACAACCAGCCCGTGGACACCGCGGACACCCCGGCCGCGAGGGCCCGCAATCGCCGCATCGAGCTGCGGCTGACGGACCGGTAGCGGCACCGTGGGACGGCTGGTGCTGGACGTCTCGTCGCTCGCGCGCTGGAGCGGTCCGCCGGTGGGCATCGCGCGGGTGGAGCACGCGCTGGCGACCGCGGTGATGCGGCGGCCGGACGCGGTGCTCGCCTTCTATGATCGGGCGACCGGGTCCTTCCGGGCGCTGCGGCCGGAATGGCAGGCCACGGTGGTCGGTTGGTCCGGGCTGGTCGAGATCCCGGACGACGATCCGCCGCGCCGGGGCTGGCGGGCGCTCCTGCCCGGCCGCAAGCCGGCGGTCACGCGGCTGGAGCGCTGGCGGCTGACCTGGCCGCGGCCCCTCGCCGCGCTCGCCGACGCGGCGCAGCGGGCGATCCTGGCCGTCCGGTCCCACGGCACGCCCCTGCGGGACGCCTCGGGGCAGCGGATCGCGCGCGTCCCGCCGGACCTCGCGATCGGGGAGGTGCTGCGGCTGAGTCCCGCTGACGTGGTCTTCGCGGCGGGGTCCGGGTGGACCCACCTGGACATGACGGCGCTGGGCAGGATGAAGGCGCGGGACGGGTTCCGCTTCGCGACGCTCTGCTACGACCTGATCCCCCTCACCCACCCTCGGTTCTGGTTTCCGAAGACGGTGGAGGTGGTGCGGGCGCACTGGCTGGCGGCGCTGCCCCTAGCCGATCTGGTGGTCGTGAATGCGCGATGCATCGCGGAGGATGTGCGCCGCTTTTCCGCGGAGAACGGGATCGTGCCGCCCGACACGGCGGTGCTGCCGCTGGGCTACGACCCGCCACCGCGCCGGGCGGCCACGGCGCCGCTGCCGTCGGGGCTCGCGGCAGGGCGCTACGCGCTGTTCGTCAGCACGATCGAGCCGCGCAAGGGACACGCGACGCTGCTGCAGGCCTGGCGTGGCCTTCTCGCGCGCGGCCTTCCGCAGCGGAACGGCTTCCGCCTCGTCTTCGTGGGGCGCGAGGGCTGGATGGTGGAGGACGTCCTGCGGGAGCTGGCCGAGCCCGCGCTCGCGGGCAGCGTGCTGCACCTGACGGGCATTGGGGAGGCGGCGCTGGACACGCTGTACGAGGGGGCAGCCTTCATCCTCTACCCCTCGGCCTATGAGGGGTTCGGGCTGCCGATCATCGAGGCCTTCGCGCGCGGCAAGGCGGTGATCGCGTCCGCGGGCGGGGCGGTGCCGGAGACGGCGGGGGGACTCGCGCCCTGCCTGCCGCCGGGGGACGCCGCGGCCTGGGAGGCGGTGATGGCGGACTGGATCGAGAACCCCGGCGTGCGGAAATCCTGGGAAGCGTGCATTCGCATCGCCTTCACCCATCCGGACTGGGAGACCGCGGCGAACGGCATCCTGGACGCGGTCGCGAGCGCAGGGTCAGCCCAGGGCCGCGCGAAGCCGCAATAGCCAGAGGTGGACGCGCGTCCGCGGCCGCAGGCCAGGGCGCGTGAGAGCATAGCCGATGAAGGTGCGCGCGGCTGCCCCCTGCCCCGCCGCCAGCGCGTCCTTCGCCGCGCCGAGCGCGCGGCCGAGGAGCCCGGCCTCGATCGCGGCGTCGTCCAGGCCCAGGCGGTGCAGCATGGCTCGGTCGGCGGGCTCCGGGCCATCCGCGCCGTCCGGCAGGCCGGACCGGCGGAGGGCGGCGGCGGCCAGGGCGGCCATCTCGGAGGTCGCGCGCTGCTCGATGCTCTTCCAGGCCGATTGGGCGGCGTGCTCTCGGTAGTCGAGCAGGGCGTCCGGCAGGTTCATCAGCGCGTGGCGCTCGGAGAGGCGGAGCCAGAGGTCGAAGTCCTCAGCCAGGAGGAAGGCGGGGCGGTAGCCGCCGAGCGTGCGGACGGCGTCCAGGCGCATGGTGGCGGCCGGATGAGCGATCGGGTTGTGCGTCGCGAGGGCGGCTCGGATCGCGCCGGGATCGGTCGGCGGGTGGACCGTGCGGCGGGGGGCGCCGTCGGGGCCGATCACCCGCCAGGCGCTGCCGACCACCACGACTTCCGGCGCAGCGTCCAGCGCGGCCACCTGCCGTGCCAGCCGGTCAGGATGCGCCACGTCGTCGGCGTCCATGCGGGCGAGCACCGAGCCGCGCGCCTCGGACAGGCCGCGGTTCAGGGCGGGCGCGATGCCCCGCGCCGGGCCGGGCAGGACGCGCATCCGGGAATCGGCGGCGGCCAGTTCGGACAGGATACGGGGCGTCGCGTCGCGGGAACCGTCATCCACGACCAGGAGTTCGAGGTCGCGCCAGGACTGGCCAAGGATGCTGCGGACGGCCTGAGCCACATGGGCGGCGCCGTCGCGGACGGGCATCAGGACGGTGACGTGCGGCGTCATCTGGTCCCTTCCTCACGTCCGTGTAGGTTGGCGGAGCCGTAACGGAGCGGGTCGGGATCATGGCGGAAGATGCGGCGTTGCCGCCGGTGAGCATCCTCACCGTCGCGGCGGACGGGCTGTTCTTCGTGCGGCTGCTGGTCGAGCGCGTGCGGGCAACCGTCGGGGCGCGGGACTACGAGATCATCGTCGTGGACCGGGGGTCCCGCGACGGCACGCGCGAATGGGTGCGGGCGCAGCCGGATACGCGGCTGCTGACGCACCGCGTCTGGCCCTGGCATCGCGGCCACCGGCACGGCGAGGCCGCGGAGTACGGCGTGCGGAAGGCGCGCCATGAGCGGATCGTGCTGCTGGATTCGGACGCGCACCCGCTGGACCCGGACTGGCTGGTCCACAGCGCGGACCGGCTGGACGACCACACGCGGCTGGCCGGCGCGATCTTCCGCAGCCCGCATCGCGGCAACCCGCATGGCTGGTACGTGCACCCGCATTTCATGGCCTTCCGGAAGTCGGACCTGGGCGGACTGGTCGTGCTGCGGAAGATCCGGGGCGACGATACCGACACCGGCGAGGAGGCGACGATCCGCGTGCTGGAAGCGGGCAAGGGCATCACCGTGCACGAGATGGCCTTCTGCCCCGATTTCGACGTCGGGCATCCGCGCGTGCCGACCGTCGCGGGCGGGGTGTTCCACGCCTGGTACACGTCGAGGCTGCTGCACAACGAGGCGGAGGTGATCCGGGAGACGGAGGGGCAGGTGAGCCGCGCGCGTTACCTGGAGCCGCTGCGGGCACGGCTGCGCGCAGCCTATCCGGAGATCGCCGGCTAGGGTCAGGACGTGGCCGCGCGGCGCTCGGCGGCGACCTCGGCGAGTACGGCCTCCACCGCGCGGAGGTTGTCGCGGATGTCGTGGCCGCGGGATGCGGCCAGCGCCGCGTCACCGATCCGGCGGCGCGTCGTGCGGTCCAGCAGCGCGCGCATGTGGGTGGTCAGTGCGGGAACGTCCTCGGGATCGGGCAGGACGAAGCCCGTCGTGCCGTCGGTGATCAGTTCGGAGGCGCCGTTCATCGCTGTGGTGATCACGGGCAGGCCGGCGGCGCCGGCCTCGATGGTGGAGAGGCTGCAGGCGTCCCAGCGCGTCGGGTGCACATAGGCGTCGGCTGCGGCGAAGAGCGGGCGCATATCGGCCACCGGGCCGAGGAAATGGACCCGCTCCGTGAGGCCAAGCGAGGCGACGAGGCCGGTCCAGAAGGCGTCCGGCTCGCCGCCGGCCAGGGCCAGCCGCGCGTCTCCACCCACCGCGGCGAGCGCCCGGATCGCGTTGTCCATCCCCTTCAGACGGAGATTGTGGGCGGAGCCGAGGAAGAGTGTCTCCTCCCGCAGGCCCAGGCCGCGCCGGGCCTCCCTGCGAAGGGGGGCAATCGCGTCGGGCGCGAAGCGGGCCGTGTCCACGCCGTTGGGGATCACCGCGATCCGCGATTCCGGCACGCCGTGCCGGGCCGCGAGGTCGCGGCGGATGCGACGGGACACGGCGATCAGGCGCCGGGCGCGCGCGGCCTGGCGCGCCTCCAGCCAGGCCATGCGCCAGCGGCGGAGGTTCGTGCGCGGGGAGAGGGCCGCTTTCAGGCGCCGCACCGGGGTATGAGAAGCAATCTCCCGGTCAAGGCTCGCGAGGCGGGAGCCGGTCTGGGGGTGGAAGACATCTGCGGACCAGCCGGTGCCGGTGTCGTGCACCACGTCGGCGCCGAGGGTCGCGAGGGCCGCGGCGATCCGGCGGCCGCGCATGATGGGCGAGCGGTGCGGCGGC
This sequence comes from Muricoccus radiodurans, assembly GCF_050154705.1. GTDB lineage: Bacteria > Pseudomonadota > Alphaproteobacteria > Acetobacterales > Acetobacteraceae > Roseomonas > Roseomonas radiodurans. Next base: position 1,420,998 of record NZ_CP189561.1, read on the forward strand.
AGGCGGTGCAGCGTGACGGGCAGGCCGTGGGCCCCTTCCTCGAAGGCGAGGACGTGGACGTCGTGATCCTCGGCCAGGAGGTGGGCGGCCAGCTGGATGGTCCAGGCCTCCAGCCCGCCCCCGTGCGGGTCGAAGCGGTCGAGGACGAGGGCGACCTTCATGCCGCGAGACGCGCCCAGTCGTCGTCGGGAAGCCGGAGGCGGGCGGCCTCCATGTTCTCCGCCAGGTGGACAGGATTCAGCGTGCCGGGGATGGCGAAGCTGTTCGGGGCGCGTTGGAGGACCCAGGCGAGCGCCACCTGAGCAGGCGTGGCGCCCAGCCGGTCCGCGATCCCGCGCAGCACGCACCGGCGGCGGGGATCTTGCAGCGCGGCGAGCGGGCCATACGCGATGAAGGGAATGCCCGCGCGGGTGCAGGCGTCGATCAACGCGTCACGATCCCGCTCCCCTGGGCCGTAGCGGCACTGGACCGAGGCGACCGGCGCGATGGCCAGGGCCGCCTCCAGCTCCGCCACGCCGATGTTGCAGAGGCCGAGATGCCGGATCTTGCCGGTGGTGCGGAGGTCCGCCAGCGCGCCGACCTGGTCTGCGAACGGCACAGCCGGGTCGGCCCAGTGGAGTTGGTAGAGAGGAATGGCATCGAGGCCAAGGCGGCGCAGGCTGGCCTCGCAGGCCGCGCGCAGGCGGTCCGGGCGTCCGTCGAAGCGGGTGCGGTCGCGGTCGGTGCGGACCACGCCGCCCTTGGTGGCGATGAGCAGGTCCGGTGGATAGGGGCGCAGCGCCTCGGCGACGAGTTCCTCGGACAGGGCGGGGCCGTAGCTGTCGGCGGTATCCAGGAGGTCGGCGCCGAGTTCCACCGCACGGCGCAGGATGCGGTGCGCGGCTCCGCGGTCGCCGAGGCATGTCGCCGTGGCGGGACGGCCGGCGACGCGGAACGCGGCGCCATAGCCGATCCGACGCACGTCGCGGCCGCAGATCCGCATGGCCTCGGCCGCCGTCGCGCCCGCTGGCGGCGGCGAAGCCGTTCCAGGAAATCCCATCATCTCACGCGCCGCGACCCGGAAGCCCTTGAGCGGTCGCGATGATCGGGCGGGCGGGCCCCACGGCGCAAGCCGCGAGGCCGAACCGTGTCAGCCCGCCGCCTCCGCCCGCCGCCGCCCGCGCAGACCGCGGGCCCAATCCGCGACCACCGGGACGGACCACAGCGCCGCCAGCACCGTCAGGGCGCAGAGCCCTGCGCTGATGGGCCGGGTGAAGAACGGCGTGACGTCGCCGCCCGAGAGCACGAGGCCGCGCAGGAGGTTCTTGTCCAGCAGGTCGCCCAGCACGATCCCCAGCACCAGCGGCGCCATCGGGAAGCGCAATTCCCGCAGGACGAAGCCGAGGAGGCCGGCGCCGAGCATCACCCAGACATCGAACAGGCGCTGCGTGATGGCGAAGGCCCCGACGGTGCAGAGCACGAGGACCACTGGCATCAACCGCTCTCGCGGGATGAGCAGGACGTAGAGGAGCGGGCGGACGAGGACGAGGCCGTAGAGCAGCTTCACCATATCGGCGACGATGAGCATGGCGACGATGTTGTAGATGAACTCCGGCGTGGAGATCGCGAGCATCGGGCCCGGGTTGATGCCGTGGATCATCATCGCCGCCATCAGCACGGCGGCGGGCGCGGACCCCGGGACGGCAAGGGTGAGGACGGGGATGATGGCGCCGGGGACGCAGGCGCTCTCGCCCGTCTCGGCGGCCATCAGGCCCTCCACGCTGCCCTTGCCGAACTTGTTCGCCTCCTTCGAGCCGCGCCGGGCGGCAGCGTAGGAGGTCCAGGCGGCGATATCCTCCCCGAGGCCGGGCATGGCGCCGATGAAGGTGCCGATGCCGCCGGATCGGAGGATGGTGCGCCAGTACTTCGCCACGTCCGAGGGGCGCGGGAAGATGCTGTCCAGCTTGTTCGCCACCGCCCGCACGGCAGGGCCGCGCATGGATTGCAGCACCTCCGCCACGCCGAAGACGCCGACGAGGACCGGCAGCAGGCCGAGGCCACCCGCGAGGTCCACGTTGCCGAAGGCGAAGCGCGGGTAGGCGTGGTTCGGCTCCTGCCCCACAGTCGCGATCAGCAGGCCGAGGAAGCCGGCGATGTAGCCCTTCAGCGGGTCGCCGCCGGACAGGGAGCCGGCGATGACGATGCCGAACATCGCCACCCAGAACATCTCGTAGGAGCCGAACTGAAGGGCGAACTCCCCGAAGGCCGGGGCGAAGAGGGCCAGGCAGAGCGTGCCGAAGAGCGTGCCGAGCCAGGAGCCGGTGGTGGAGATGCCCATGGCGCGGCCGGCGAGGCCCTGACGGGCGAGCGGGAAGCCGTCCAGCGTGGAGGCGGCGGAGGCCGGGGTGCCCGGGATGTTCAGCAGGATGGCCGAGCGCGAGCCGCCGTAGATCGCCCCGACATAGACGCAGATGAGGACGAAGATCGCGGTGTTGTGGCCCATGCTGAAGGTCAGCGTGGTGAGCAGCGCGACCCCCATCGTGGCCGTCAGCCCGGGCAGCGCGCCGATGATGATGCCCACCAGCATCGCCCAGATCGCGTGCAGCAGGATGCCGCCCTGGAGGATGTTGGCGAAGCCGCCGCCAAGCATGGAAAGGGCGTCGTTCATGCGGTCGGGCGGTCCCTAGGGCAGGCGGACGAGGAAAAGGTCCTCGAAGAGCAGGGTGACGGCCCAGCCGGCGCCGAGGCCGATCGCCAGGGCCTCGATGAGCCGGCGCGGGCGGCCCGCGGGGCCGCGTGACCACTCGAAGGCCGCGACGAAGGCGAAGACGAAGATCGACGTCGCGAGCCAGAAGGGCAGCCGCCCGACGAGGCCGCCGGCGTAGACAAGCGCGAGCGCCGCGGCGAGCGCGAGGCGGCCATTGTCGTTGCCGGGATCACCGACGCCCGGCGTCTCCGGCCGGCGAAGCGTCCGCAGGGCGAGCAGCATCGCCAGGATGGCGATGGCGACGCCGTAGAAGCCGGGCACGATCCCCGGCGCGGTGAGCCCGGTGCCCGACTGCTCCACGAAGGTCGGCATCCGCCACGCGAGCCCGACGACGGTCAGGCCGAGCACCATCAGCACCGCGGAGGTGATCAGATCCGCCCGCTTCGAGGGAGGGGCCTTCTCTCCCTCGAAGGGCGAGGCGGTGTCGACGGTCTCCTCGCTCAAGCCCGGAACTCCTAGAGGCGCTGGATGCCGAGCGTGTCGGGCGAGACGCGGGCCTTGCCACCATCGAAGTAGAGCCAGGCGGTCTGGCGGACCATCTTCCAGGCCTCGTCATGCGCTTCCTGCCCGGCGAGCGGGGTGAACAGCGCGGCGCGCTGGTCGGCGTAGTCCTTCAGGCGCTGGGAACTGGCGATCTTCTCCCGCCAGATCTGGGCGACCGTGTCCACCGCGGGCTGCGGGATGCCCTTGGGCGCCCAGACGCCGAAGTAGTTCAGCGGCGCCGGTACGTTCGGGATCCAGCGTTGGACCGAGGGGATCTCGCCGAAGCCGGCGAGGGTCACGGGCCGCTCGCTCTGCACCGCCAGCGGGATCAGGCGGCGTGCCTTGATCATCTCGGCGGCCTCCACCATCAGCATGGAGCCGACGGGAACCTCGCCCGAGACGATGGCGATGGTGGCCGGGTTGCCACCGTCATAGGTGGCGTGGCGGTACTGGATGCCCGTGGCGGCGCGGATCGCCTCCATGAAGTTGTGGCCGGCCGAGGATACGCCGGCGGTGGAGACGGCGATGGAGGCTCCACGGGCCTTCAAGGCGTCCAGGAGCTGCCCGAAGTCCCGGTAGCCCGAGGCGGGGTTAGCGCAGATCGTGTTCACGTTGGCGACGGCGAAGAAGAGGTTCCAGTCCGTCAGCATCGTATCGAGCAGGCCGAGCACCTTGTAGCAGCCGACGTCCACCGCTGCGCCTGCGGCCCAGGTGAGGCCATCCTTCGCCGCCTCCAGCGCGTTGCGCGTGCCGATGGAGCCCGAGGCGCCGGGCTGGTTCACCACGACCCAGCGCTGCCCCATGGCCGACTCCAGCTCCGCCGCCACGAGGCGGGCCATCTGGTCGGTGGAGCCGCCGGCGGCCCAGGGGACGATGAGCGTCACCGGGCGGTCCGGCCGCCAGGGATAGGTCTGCGCCTGCACGAGCGCGGGCAGCGCGAGGCCGGCGGTGGCGGCTCCGAGCAGGTGGCGACGCTTCATGGCTCGTTCCCCGTTCCGTGCGAGCGGCGCGGCGGCCCTTGCCGTCGGCGACCCGCACCGATAACCCGTTGGTTACCGGAAGCTTGCGACCGCGTCGGGCCGGGGGTCAAGCCGGCATCGGGTTACAGCATCCGGCGATCGGGGGAGGACGCGATGCGCGTCGCGCTGTGCAACGAGGTCGTGCGGGAGCTGCCCTTCGAGCGGCAATGCGCGCTGGCCGCCGCGCTGGGCTATGACGGGATGGAGGTGGCGCCGTTCACGCTGGATGCGGAGGCCCCTCACCTGCTCCCGGCGTCGCGGCGGGCGGAGCTGCGGCGCATCGCGACCGAGGCCGGAGTGCCGATCACGTCGCTGCACTGGCTGCTGGTCGCGCCGGGGGGGCTGTCGATCTGCGCGGCCGATCCGGCGCTGCTGGTGCGCACGCGGGATGTCGTCCAGCGGCTGGTCGGGCTGGCGGCCGACCTCGGCGCCGCGGTGCTGGTGCACGGGTCACCGGGGCAGCGGCCCGTGCGGGACGACGACGATGCGCGGCGGGCGGAGGAGACGATGCGGCTGGCAGGCGACTGGGCGGCAGCGGCGGGCGTGACCTATTGCCTGGAGCCGCTGGATGCCGGGCAGACGAGCTGGGCCCGCACCGTGGAAGAGGCGGCCGGGATCGTGCGGCGCGCGGCGTCTCCGGGCTTGGCGACGATGCTGGACGTGTCGGCCGCCGGGAATGGCGAGGCCGATCCGGTGCCGGACCTGCTGGACCGGTGGCTGCCGACCGGGCTCATCCGGCACATCCACTTCAACGACCGCAACCGGCGCGGGCCGGGACAGGGGCCGGATCGCTTCGCGCCCATCATCGCGGCGCTGCGGCGCAATGCCTATGACGGCTGGTGCGCGGTCGAGCCCTTCGAGTATGTGCCGGACGGGCCCGGTGCGGCCGCGCGCGCGATCGGCTACCTGCGCGGGATCGAGGAGACGACCGCATGAGCGCGCCCCGCTTCCGGCTGATCGCGGTGGAGCGGCGGGAATGGCCGTTCCGGCTGCGCCTGCCCTTCCGCTTCGGCATCATCACCGTCACGCACGGGCGCCAAGCGGTGGTGACCGCGCGCATCCTGACGGAGGACGGGCGGGAGGCGCGCGGGATCGCGGCGGAGTCCCTGGCGGCGAAGTGGTTCGACAAGGACCCGCGCTGGACCGACGCACAGAACGAGGACCAGCTCCGGCGGTCCCTGGAGATCGCGTCCGAGGCGTCGCTGGCGGCGGGAGCCAACACGGCCTTCGGACACTTCGCGGATTCCTGGACCCCGCACGAGGCGGCCTGCGGGGCGGAGGGGCTGAACCCGCTCGTTGCCTCCTATGGCCGGGCGCTGCTGGACCGCGCGATGCTGGACGCGCTGCTGAAGGCGCAGGGAGCGTCGTTCTTCGCGGGGATGCGGGCGAACATCGGCGGGATGGCGCCACACCCAGTGGCGGCGGATCTCGGCGGCTTCGACTTCGGCGCGATGCTGGCGGCGACCCGGCCCGCGGCGACGATCCAGGCGCGTCACACCGTCGGGCTGGTGGACCCGATCACCGCGGCAGACCAGACGGACCGCGTCGGGGACGGCCTGCCGGAGACGCTGGAAGAGGTGGCCCTGACCTACGGCCACCGGTTCTGGAAGCTGAAGGTCGGCGGCGACATCGCGGCCGACGTGGACCGGCTCTGCCGCATCGCGTCGGTGCTGGACCGGCGGCCGGGCTACCGCGCCTCCCTCGACGGCAACGAGCAGTACGAGGATGGGGAGGGCGCGGCCGCCCTGTGGCGCGCCATGGAGGAGGAGCCGCGGCTGGAGGCGCTGCGCGACGCCATCCTGTTCGTCGAGCAGCCGGTGAAGCGGGCGAAGGCGCTGTCCGTGCCGATGACGGCGCTCGCTGCCTCCCGCCCCGTCATCGTGGACGAGAGCGACGGACCGATGGACGCCTTCGTGACCGCGCGCGGGATGGGCTATGCGGGCGTGTCCAGCAAGGCGTGCAAGGGCGTGTGGCGGTCCCTGATCAATCACGCGCGCTGCCAGGCCTGGAACGCCGAGGCCGGCGCCGAGCGCTTCTTCATGTCGGCCGAGGACCTGACGACGCTCGCCGGCGTCTGCGTGCAGCAGGATCTGGCGCTGGTGGCGCTGATGGGCATCACCCATGTCGAGCGGAACGGGCACCACTTCGTCGCAGGCTTCTCCGGTCGGCCGGCTGAGGAAGCCTCGCGCTTCGCCGCGGCGCATCCCGACCTCTACGAGACGGCGCCCTTCCCGCGGCTGCGCATCCGCGATGGGGCGCTGTCCATCGGCTCGCTGGACGTGCCGGGCCTGGGCGCCGGGATCGAGCCGGATCTCGACGCGATGGAGGTGATGCCCAAGGCCTCCTGGCCGCCCGCCTGAGGCGCGCCGCCCGGTTCCATCCGGGCGTTCCACGGATCGGCACGGTCTTCCCGTGGCTTTGATCCCCCGCGTGCGAGACCTGGTGCCAAGCTTCGTGTCGCCCTCGAACGGAGCCGGCCATGAGTGTCTTCGACGACATTCGCGACGTGGCGCGACGGGCCGCCTACGCGGCGGCGCTGCCCAACCTTCTCCTGTTCAAGTCGAAACCGAGCAAGTCCTTCGCCTCGCGCGGGAACACGAAGATCGACGAGATCATCCTGCACGGCACGGAGAGCAAGGGGACGGAGGAGCAGAGCGCCAGCTACGTCGCGAGCGCGGCGAACAGCAGCCACTACTTCATCGGCCGCACCTTCGGTGTCGCGTACAGCGTCGTGCCGGAGGAGATGCAGGCGTTCCATGCCGGGAACCCGAAGCGCCATCCGGGCGTGCAGGACCACAACGCCCGCTCGATCGGGATCGAGATGTACCAGCGGGACATCTCGATGTTCGGCGGGGATGCATCGAAGCTCGACTGGACGGACTGGCAGTACGAAACGATCGCCATGCTGGTCTATGACATCCGTCGCCGGCGCGGCATCGCCGCCGACCATGTGAAGGGACATGTGCAGGTCAACAGCGTGGACCGCGCCGATCCACGGCGGTTCGACTGGGTGCGGCACAACCGGCGCGTGACGGAGCTGTCCCGAACCCTCGGCAGGTTGCTCGGACCCGGCTTCGCCATCGACCTGGACCTGCCCAGCCCGCGTATCCTCCTGCCCTGAGTTCGAACTCGCCCTGCCGCATTCCAGGGAGCGGGCATTCGAGCATCCGGCTAGCCCTGTGCGAAGGCGTGGCCCGAGCGCCCGCTACCCTCTAGGTGCAACCAGCGTCCGATTTGGTTGCACCCGTTGTGCGGAAGGTAGTACCACCGCCTGGTACGGAGGGCACGATGGGAACGACGACGATCGGCGTCAAGGTCGATGAGGCTCTCCGGGCCCGGATCAGGGCCGCCGCCGAAGCCCAGGGCCGATCGCCGCACTCCCTGGTGAAGGGCGCGATCCTGTCCGCGCTGGATAGCGGACTACCCGTCGTTATCGGAGAAAACGGAGCGACCAGTGGGTCGACCGCCGCGCCGCCCTTCCTGGCCTTCGCCCAGGGGGTGCAACCCCAGACGGTGCTCCGCGCCCGGATCACCGAGGCCTATCGTCGGCCGGAGGAGGAGTGCCTTCCCCTCCTGATCGCACAGGCGACGCTGGCTCCCCCCGTCCAGGCCGCCGCGACCCGTCTGGCGCAGAACCTCGTCACGGCGCTGCGGGCGAAGGGCGCTCCGCGCGGGGTGGAGGGGCTGATCCAGGAATTCTCCCTCTCCTCCCAGGAGGGGGTGGCGCTGATGTGCCTCGCGGAGGCCCTGCTCCGCATCCCCGACCGGGCCACGCGGGACGCCTTGATCCGGGACAAGATCCGGCACGGGGATTGGGCCGCACATCTCGGGCACTCCCCGTCGCTCTTCGTGAATGCGGCGACCTGGGGGCTGGTGGTCACGGGCAAGCTCACCTCCACCAGCAGCGAGGAGGGGCTGACGGGCGCGCTGACTCGCCTGATCGCGCGGGGCGGCGAGCCGGTGATCCGTCGCGGCGTGGACATGGCCATGCGGATGATGGGGGAGCAGTTCGTCACGGGGCAGACCATCGCCGAGGCCCTGGCGAATGCCCGCGCGATGGAGGCGAAGGGCTTTCGCTACTCCTACGACATGCTCGGGGAAGCCGCGACGACGGAGGCCGACGCGGCGCGCTACCTTCGCGATTACGAGCAGGCAATCCACGCGATCGGGCGCGCTTCGGGCGGGCGCGGGATCTACGAGGGGCCGGGCATCTCGATCAAGCTCTCGGCTCTGCACCCCCGCTATTCGCGTGCGCAGCGGGACCGGGTGATGGCGGAGCTGCTGCCGCGCGTCGCGGAGCTCGCGGTGCTCGCGCGGCGCTACGACATCGGGCTGAACATCGACGCGGAAGAGGCGGAGCGGCTGGAGCTGTCGCTCGACCTGCTGGAGGCACTCTGCTTCGACCCGCGGCTGGAGGGGTGGAACGGCGTCGGTTTCGTGGTGCAGGCGTATCAGAAGCGCGCCCCCTTCGTGCTGGACTGGGTCATCGAGCTGGCGCGCCGCAGCAACCGGCGGATCATGCTGCGGCTGGTCAAGGGGGCGTACTGGGACAGCGAGATCAAGCGCGCGCAGCTCGAGGGGCTGGAGGGCTTCCCGGTCTTCACGCGGAAGATCCACACGGACGTCTCCTACATCGCCTGCGCGCGGAAGCTGCTCGCGGCGCCGGATGCGGTCTTCCCTCAGTTCGCGACGCATAATGCGCGGACGGTGGCGACGATCCACGCCATGGCCGGCGGGAACTTCTACGCCGGGCAGTATGAGTTCCAGTGCCTTCACGGCATGGGCGAGCCGCTCTACGAGGAGGTGGTGGGGCCGGAGAAGCTGAACCGTCCCTGCCGCATCTACGCCCCGGTCGGCACGCACGAGACGTTGCTCGCCTACCTCGTCCGCCGGTTGCTGGAGAACGGGGCCAACTCCTCCTTCGTGAACCGGATCAACGATCCCGACGTGCCGGTAGAGGCGCTGATCACCGATCCGGTGGAGGCGGCGCGGGACTTGGTGCCGCAGGGCGCGCCGCATGCGGGGATCGCGCTGCCGCGCGAGCTGTTCGGCGATGAGCGGCCGAATTCGGCCGGGCTGGACCTGACGAATGAGCAGCGCCTCGCCTCGCTGTCGGCCGCGCTGCTGGCCGGGTCGGGTGCTCCACTGGTGGCGGCCCCGATGGTGGAGGGGCTGCAGCCGGCCGGGGAGCCGCGCGAGGTCCGGAATCCCGCCGATCTCCGCGACCTCGTCGGCCATGTGACGGAGGCGACGGCCGACGCGGTGGAGGCGGCTCTGGCTGCGGCCACGGCGGCCGGGCCGATCTGGCAGTCCACCCCGCCGTCCCAGCGGGCCGCCTTGCTGGCGCGCGCCGCGGACCTGATGGAGGAGCGGCTGCCCGCGCTGCTCGGCCCCATCGTGCGGGAAGCCGGGAAATCCCTGCCCAACGCGGTGGGCGAGGTACGGGAGGCGGTGGACTTCCTGCGCTACTACGCCGCGCAGGTCCGGCGGGAGTTCGACAATGCGACGCATCGCCCGCTCGGGCCGGTGGCCTGCATCTCGCCCTGGAACTTCCCGCTCGCGATCTTCACCGGACAGGTGGCGGCGGCGCTGGCGGCAGGGAACACGGTGCTCGCCAAGCCGGCGGAAGAGGTGCCGCTGATCGCCTCCCTCGCGGTCGGCATCCTGCGGGAGGCGGGCATTCCCGCGGGCGCACTCCAGCTCCTGCCGGGCGACGGGTCCGTGGGCGCGCGGCTGGTGGCGGATGCGCGCACGCGTGGCGTGATGTTCACCGGCTCCACCGAGGTCGCGCGGCTGATCCAGCGGCAGCTCGCGGAGCGCCTGAGCCCGGATGGCGCGCCGATCCCCCTGATCGCGGAGACGGGCGGGCAGAACGCGATGATCGTGGATTCCTCCGCCCTGCCGGAGCAGGTGGTGGGAGATGTCCTCGTCTCCGCCTTCGACAGCGCGGGGCAGCGCTGCTCCGCGCTGCGCGTGCTGTGCCTGCAGGAGGAGGTGGCGGAGCGCGTGCTGACGATGCTGAAGGGCGCGCTGGCGGAGCTCTCGGTCGGCACGCCGGACCGGCTGTCGGTGGATGTGGGCCCCGTGATCTCCGAGGAGGCCCGGCGGAACCTTCAGGGCCACATCGACGCGATGCGGGCGAAGGGGAACCCGGTCCATGCGCTGGACCTGCCGGACGCCTGCCGCCACGGCACCTTCGTTGCCCCCACGATCATCGAGATCGGCGGACTGGCGGAGTTGGAGCGCGAGGTGTTCGGCCCGGTCTTGCACGTCCTGCGCTTTCGCCGCGCGGAGATGGAGGCGCTGGTGGATGCCATCAACGCCACCGGCTACGGCCTGACCTTCGGCGTCCACTCCCGGATCGACGAGACGATCGAGCGGGTGACGGACCGCGCCTCGGTCGGGAATGTCTACGTCAACCGCGGGATCATCGGCGCGGTGGTGGGGGTGCAGCCCTTCGGCGGGCACGGGCTCTCGGGCACGGGGCCGAAGGCGGGCGGGCCGCTCTACCTGCGCCGGCTGCTCTCGGCCTGCCCGGCCGAGCCGAACCTGCCGGCCGGCAGGGGGCCGACCGAGGCCGCACGCGCCTGGAAGGACTGGCTTTGGGAGGCCGGCCACGGCCCGGCCGCCGATCTGTGCGAGCGGCTGATCGCGCGGTCCCGCCTCGGGCTGGAGATGGCGCTGCCCGGGCCGGTGGGGGAGAGCAATGCCTATTCGCTGCATCCGCGCGGCACGGCGTTGTGCCGGGCGGCCACGCCCTTCGGGCTGATGGCGCAGGTGAGCACGGCGCTCGCCACGGGCAACCGGGTGCGGGTGGAGGCGCCAGAGTCTGTGCGCGCGGCCCTGTCGGGCGCGCCCGTCGTGCTGGATGGTGGGGAGGATTTCGACGCGGTGCTGTTCGAGGGTGAGGCGGACACGCTGCGCGCCGTGGCGTTGGAGGTGGCGGCGATAGAAGGGCGGATCCGGCCCGTGCTCGGCGCCACGTCGCACGGGCTGGCCGGGGGGACCGAGGGCTATGCGCTCGACATGCTGCTGCTGGAACGCGCGGTCAGCACGAACACCGCAGCGGTGGGCGGCAATGCGAGCCTGATGACGATCGGACCGGGCGAGTCGCTCTAGGAACAGCACGGGATTCGCGGGGCGGCCCGTTCCGGCCTCCGTCGATCGGGTCTAGCCTGCCGCCATCGGCAGGGGGACCGCGCATGCTCACGATCTGGGGACGCACGAACAGCAGCAACGTCATGAAGGTGCTGTGGGGCTGCGAGGAGCTGGGCGTGGCCTTCGAGCGGCTGGACGCCGGCGGCGCCTTCGGCCGCACGCGGGACGCCGAATACGTAGCGATGAACCCGAACAGCCTGGTGCCCACCATCGTGGAGGAGGACGGCTTCACCCTGTGGGAGAGCCACGCGATCCTTCGCTACCTCTGCGCCACCCGGCCCGCTGGCGAGGCGTTGTATCCGGCCGATCCGAAGCGGCGCGCGAAGGTGGACCAGTGGATGGACTGGACCCTCGCCCATGTCACGACACCGATGACCACGGTCTTCTTCACCTATGTCCGCATCCCCGAGCCGGAGCGCGACCTGAAGGCGGCGGACCGCGCCGCGAAGGAGCTCGGCCGCCTCTGGGGTATTGTCGAGAAGGAGCTGGAGGCGCGCGCCTTCGTCTGCGGCGACTTTTCCATCGCGGATATCGCGCTGGGCATCTATCTCCACCGCTGGCACCTGCTGCCGGTCGAGCGTCCTTCCCTGCCCCGCGTCTCCGCCTGGTACGCGCGGCTCCGGGAGCGGCCGGGGTTCCGCAAGCACCTGGATCTCCCGATGACCTGAACGGGGAGCCGGGCCTGGGTCAGTCCCTCGGCCGGCCCTCGATGATGCGGCGGATGGTGCGGGCCAGATCGTCGAGCGCGAAGGGCTTCGTCACCATCTCCATGCCCGGCTCCAGGAAGCGTCCGCGCGTGGCGGCGGCCTCGGCGTAGCCGGTCATGAGCAGGACGCGCAGCCCGGGCCGGATGGAGCGCGCCATCTCCGCGAGCTGCCGCCCGTTGGTGCCGGGCAGGCCGACGTCGCTCACCAGCAGGTCGAGGCGCCCGTTGCCGCGCAGGATCGGCAGCGCCTCCTCCGCGCTCCCGGCCTCCCGCGCGGCGTAGCCGAGCTCCCGCAGCACCTCCATGGCGAGCAGACGGACCGCCGGATCGTCCTCCACGACGAGCACCGTCTCGCCCTCCGCAGCGCGTGGCGCCTCGTCCGTGGTGACCTCCGGGGCGGCGTGGCTTGGCGCCGCAACCTCCGGCAGCGTCAGGCTCACGGCGGTGCCCTCGCCGGGCACGCTGTCGATCCAGGCATGGCCGCCGGACTGGCGTGCGAAGCCGTAGATCATGGACAGGCCGAGCCCGGTGCCCTGCCCGATCGGCTTCGTCGTGAAGAAGGGCTCGAACACCTTCTCCAGCATGTCCGGCGGCATGCCGATGCCGGTGTCGCGCACGGTCAGCCGGACATAGGCGCCGGGCCGGAGCCCTTCCTGCGCGGCGGCCGCTGCCTCGTCCAGCACGTCGCGTCCCGTCTCGATCACCAGGCGCCCGCCATCCGGCATGGCGTCGCGCGCGTTGATCGCGAGGTTGAGCAGCGCGCTCTCGAGCTGGTTCTCGTCCACCAGGGCGTGCGGCGCACCGGGATCGAGCGCCGTCTCCAGCGTCACCCGCTCCCCGAGCGTGCGGTGCAGCAGGTCTTCCATGGAGCGCACGAGCCGGTTCACGTCCACCGGCCGCGCGTCGAGCGACTGTCGGCGGGAGAAGGCGAGGAGGCGATGCGTCAGCGCCGCCGCCCGCGTGGCCGATGTGGAGGCCGCGTCCATGTAGCGGTCCAGCCCGTCGGTTCGCCCCTCCCGCATGCGGCGCTTCAGCAGGTCCAGGGCGCCGATGATGCCGGTCAGGAGGTTGTTGAAGTCGTGCGCGATGCCGCCGGTGAGCTGGCCCACCGCTTCCATCTTCTGGGCCTGCCGGAGCAGGTCCTCGGCCTGGCGCCGCTCCGCCACCTCCGCGGCCACCCGCTCCTCCAGGGAGACGGTGAGGTCCATCAGCGCGGCCTCGCTCTCGCGCAGGCGCTGGGTCCGGTGCTCGAGTTCCGCCAGGTGGTCGCGGATCTGCACCTGGCGCCGCCGGGCCGCGAGCGCCCAGTCCACCGCGCTGACGAGGGAGCCGGCACTCAGCGGGCGCTCCAGCGTCATGGCATTCGTCAGGTCCTGCGGTAGGACGCGCGGGCCGCCGCGCGGCAGGGGGCCGGTGCGGGCGCGCGCAAGGATGACGAAGGGCAGGCTCGACCAGGGGGGCTGCGCCTGCAGCGCGGCCCGGAGCGGCGCGATCCCCTCCCGCTCCAGCGCCTCCTCCGTCACCAGGGCGGCACCGGTGTCATCCCCGATCGCGGCGGCCAGCGCACGGACGTCCTGCACGATCCGCACTCGGATGCCGTGGCGGGTGAGCACCATCCCCGCGCTCTCCGCATTGCGGCCCATCGGGGCGAGCACGAGTACCTCGCCCGCCGCGACGGCTCCCTCCTGACCCGGGGGAGCGTCAGCCGCCATGGGCAGGCCGGTCCTCCAGCAGCGGCGACTGCGTCCCGACATACTCCGGCGTGCCGGTCAGGATGCCGCGGAACTCGCGAAGCGGCGGGCCGATCTGCACGCCGCGGGCATCCACCCGGAACTCGCGGATGGAGTCCTCATGCGGGCCGGCGCGGTTCTTGATGACCGAGATCGCCTTCCGGATGCGTCCCTGCGCCTCGAAGAAGCGGAGCAGCACGACGGCGTCGGCGATGAAGGACACGTTCACCACGCTGCCCTGCATCGCTGCCATCATCCCCGCCTGGGGGAGGATGAGGAGCGTCACCACGCCCTGCTGGTTGAGGAAGGAGAGCAACTCGTGCAGCTGAAGGACCAGCTGCTTTTCCTGCGGCATGGCGGCGAGGTAGCCGGTGAGGCTGTCGAGCACGACCATGCGCGCGCCCGCCTCCACCTCCCGCCGGATCGCGACGCTGAACTCGCCGGGGGAGATCTCGGCGGGGTCCACCTGTCGCAGCAGGAGCGTGCCGTCATCGAGGCAGGGCTGCAGGTCGATTCCCATGGCCCGCGCGCGGGAGATCAGCGTGCCGATCCGCTCGTCGAACTGGTACAGAAGGCAGCGCTCGCCGCGCTGGCAGGCCGCGTGGATGTATTGCAGCGCGAGGGTTGTCTTGCCCGAGCCGGCCGGACCCAGGATGAGGGTGCTCGTGCCCCGCAGCGGACCGCCGCCGAGCAGCGTGTCCAACTCCGCCGAACCGCTCGGCGTCGGGCCGCCGAGGAAGGCGGTGTGGTGGTCGGCGGCCACCAGCCGGGGAAAGACCTCGATCCCGCCGCGGCGGAGGGTGAAATCGTGGAAGCCTCCCTGGAAAGCGACGCCGCGCAGCTTCTGCACCTCCAGCCGGCGCCGGGCCGCGCCGAAATCGAGCGTCACGCGCTCGAGCGTGATGACCCCGTGGCACAGGGAGTGGAGATGCGCGTCCCGCCCCTGCTCCGTGCCCGCCAGGTCGTCCACCAGCAGGACGGTGGTGCCACGGCCGACGAAGAACCCTTTCAGGGCCAGGACCTGGCGACGGTAGCGAAGCGGGTCCTGCGCGAGCAGCCGCAGCTCCGACAGGCTGTCGAACACCACCCGCTTCGGGCGGACGCGTTCCACCTCGTCGGTGATGAGCTTCACCGTCTCGCCCAGCTCCACCTCCCAGGGGTGGAGCAGGGTCTGCTGGCGATCCTGCCCGAGGATCCCGTCCGCCTCGGCCAGCTCGAAGAGGTGCAGCCCGTCGATCGACCAGCCGTGGGAGCGGGCGACGGCCCGCAGCTCCTCCGCCGTCTCGGACAGGGTGATGTAGAGCGTGGACTCGCCCTGCCTCAGGCCCTCGAGCAGGAATTGCAGGGAGAGCGTCGTCTTGCCCGATCCCGGCATCCCCTCCACGAGGTAGAGGCGGTCGGGCGACAGGCCGCCATCGAGGACCGTGTCGAGGCCCTCGATGCCTGTCGAGACGCGCGGGTCGTGGTCCGAGGCCGTCATAGGGGCGCGGCATCTCCGGGGAAGTGGGCGAATGCCGGGTCGGCGCGTCGTTCTAGTCCCGCACCCCCGGCCCTGGCCAGATACGACGCCGTCCGGCCTCCGCAACTGGACGGCGGAGGGTGCGCCGTGGCATCCAGGCGGCAGGCGGGCGTGGTGGAACTGGTAGACGCGCCGGACTCAAAATCCGGTTCCCGCGAGGGAGTGTCGGTTCGATCCCGACCGCCCGCACCACCCAGGCCGGAGCCCCACCGCTCCCGGATCACGCCTCGGGCCGGCTAGGCGGGTTCGGGCCGGACCCACCACTCCGAAGTCCAGGCCTCGCCGGGCGGGATCAGGCGGAGGCCCGGCTTTTCGAGGAAATCCCCCTCGAAGCCGACCGGGTCAGCCGTGCCGTACCAGGGCTCGATGCAGAGGAATTCACCGCCGTCGCGCGACCAGAGGCCGAGTTGGGGAAAGCCGTCCCAGCCGATCTCCAGCCCGGCCGCGCCCGGCGCGACGTAGCGCAACGACCGGCTCCGCACCCGGTCGAGCACCAGGGCATCCGCCGCGAAGAGGGCGCGTGAGAGCGAGAGCTCGCGGCCCCGGACCGGGGTCGGCTCAGGCTCCGCCAGCAGCAGGCCGCCGCGGAGACGCCGCACCGGGTCCGGCTCGTCCTGCGCGAAGATCAGCCGGTGCGCCTCGGGCGCGACCGCGGGCGAGAGGGGCCAGCGGAAGGCCGGGTGCGCCCCGAGCGCGGCCGGCAGGATCATCGTCCCCGTGTTCACGACGCGATAGCCGATCCGCAGCCGCCCCGCCTCCAACCGGTAGTCCAGCTCCAGCCGGAAGGGGAAGGGGAAGGCGGCGCGGCTTGCCTCGTCGTCCTCTAGCGCCAGGCGGCACTTGGCCGGACCGCGCTCCAGCCAGGAGAAGCCGCGGTCCCGGGCGAAGCCGTGCTGGGTCAGCCGGTATGCGCGCCCCGCGCGCCGCAGCGTGTCCTCCCGCAGCCGTCCGACGATGGGGAAAAGTACGGGAGAGTGGCGCGGCCAGGCGGGTCCTGCATCCCAGAGCAGCTCGGCCTCCGCGTGACGCAGGGAGCAGAGCTCCGCGCCCCGGGCGAGCACGGCGGCGGAGAGCCGGCCGTCCCGCATCTCGTGCCGGTCCTCGGGCCCCGTCCCGACCGGTCCGGCAGACGCGCTCATCAGTTCAGGAGGCGGCGCGTGGCCGGGGCCGCGCCGGGCCGGCTCCGGGAATTCGAGGGCTGAATGGCTGAGTCGGGGGCGCGCCGCGTCGAGGCGGACCCGGTCGGCGCCCGTTCCCAGGTGGAGGGGTCCGAGGTCGGGCGGGACGCGGCGGGCGGAGGCGGCGGGGGCGGATCCGGCGCGCAGGCACCCATGGCGAGGAGGAGGAGGGCGGCGCGGGGCTTCATGGCCGCATCGTGCCCGCGCCCGCGTCGGTCGGAAAGAGCTGCCTCGGGATGCCCGGCCGGGCGTTCCCGCGCTCGTGCCTTGCACCGGGCGGCCGGGCGGCTAAGGGTTCCGCCGAACGGATTCGGACCCCTGTCCATGCGCAAGATGTCCCGGCCCCTGCCGCGCCGAGGCGTTCTGGCCGGCGCCCTTGCCCTTCCGGCGCTCGCCGGCGCGGCCCGCGGCCAGGGCGCGGCGCGCCCGGTCACCGTCTCCTCGAAGCTCGACACGGAGAGCGCGCTGCTCGGGCAGATGATCTCGGAGGTGCTGGAGGCCCGCGGCGTGACGGTGCGGCAGCGCCTGCAGCTCGGCCCCACGGCCATCGTCCGGCAGGCGATCCTGGCGGGAGAGGTGGACCTCTACCCCGAATACACGGGCAACGGCGCCTTCTTCTTCCAGATGGAGGACGATCCGGCCTGGAAGCGCGCCGACACCGCCTATGCCAAGGTGCGGGATCTCGACGCGCAGCGGAACAACCTCGTCTGGCTGCGTCCGGCGCCGGCGAACAACACCTGGGCCATCGCCGTGCGGGACGACCTGTTCCGCTCCGCCCGGCTGGCGACGCTGGAGGACCTGGCGCGCTATCTCGGCGGCGGGGGAACCTTCAAGCTCGCGGCCTCGGCGGAATTCGTGCAGAGCCCGGCGGCGCTGCCGGCCTTCCAGCGCACTTACGGCTTCCGGCTGACGCCGGCGCAGCTGCTCGTCGTCGCGGGCGGCGACACGGCGGTGACGATGCGGGCGGCGGCGGAGCGCCTGAACGGGGTGAACGCCGCGATGGTCTACGGCACGGACGGCGCCATCTCCGCGCTCAACCTGCGCGTGCTGGACGACACCAAGGGCGCGCAGATCGTCTATGAGCCCGCTCCGCTCGTTCGGCGGGAGGTGTCCGAGCGCCTGCCGGAGCTGGCCGCCTGGCTGGAGCCCGTCTTCCGGTCCCTCGAGGCGGAGAAGCTGCGGGAGCTGAACGCGCGCATCGTGGTGGAGGGCCGCCCGGTGCGCGACGTGGCGCGGGAGCACCTGCGGAGCATCGGCCAGCTCAGTTGAGGTCCCCTCCGCGCGGGACCGGGCCGGCGGCGATCGGCCTGGCCGCGGCGGCCGCGCCCTTCGTGCTGGGCTGGATCTCGGTGGCGCCGAACCGGCTTCTCTCGCCGGCCGTCGTGGCGCTGCCGGGGACGTGGGGCGTGCTGACGGCCGCGGCGGCCTTTCTCATCGCCTGCGGCGGGCTGGCGTTGCTGTCGTTGCGCTCTGTGCGTCCCGGCGCAGCGGAGGCCGCGGCGGCCGTGGCTCTCGTCGCGCTGGTCGCGACTGCCGGCCTCGGCGCGGCGGCCCTGCCGGGCGGCTCGGCGGTGGCCCGGGCGGCTCCCGCCGCCGGGGCATGGATCGCCGCCCTTCTCCTCGTCCTCGCGGGTGCGGCGGCGGCGGCGCAGCGGGGTGCCTCCCCTGCCCTTCCGCTCCTCGCGGCCGGCGCGGGGATCGCGGGGCTCGGCGCCCTGGGTGCGCTGGACGCCCTCTCCCTGCTGCGGGAGGCGTCGGGGCGCTGGGCGGAGTTGCGGACCGCGCTGATCGGGCACGTTCTGCTCTCGCTCTCGGCGCTGATCCTCGCGCTTGTGCTGGCGGTGCCGCTGGCGCTGCTCGCGCTGCGGCGGCCGCGGCTGGAAACCACCTTTCTCGGGGCCGCGTCGGGCATCCAGGTCGTGCCCTCGATCGCGCTGTTCGGCCTGCTGATCGCGCCGCTGGCCGCGCTGGCGGAGGCCGTTCCCGCCCTACGCGCGATGGGGCTGGGCGGCGTGGGGCCGGCACCGGCGGTGCTCGCCATCGCCGGCTACCTCCTCCTGCCGCTCGGGCGCGGGGTGCTGACGGGCTTGCGGGTCGCCCCGCCGGCGCTGGTCGAGGCGGCGCGGGGCCAGGGCCTGTCGCGGCGAGGCATCCTCTGGGGGCTGCGGCTGCCGATGGGTGCGGGCGTCATGATGGGGGCGCTGCGGCTCGCGGCGGTGCAGGCGGTCGGCCTGACAACCCTGGCCGCGCTGATCGGCGGCGGCGGGCTGGGTACGATCGTCTTCCAGGGGGTGGGGCAACTGGCAGGGGACCTGATCCTCCTCGGCGTGCTGCCGATCCTCGGACTCTCGCTCGCCGTGGATGCGGGGCTGGGCGGCCTGGCCCGGCTGCTGCCGCGCGCATGACCGCCCGGCGATGATCGCGTTCGAGGACGTATTCCACCGCTACGGGGCGGTGGAGGCGGTGCGGGGCGTGACCCTCGGCGTGCCGGACGGCTCGCTCTCCGTGCTGCTGGGCGAGAGCGGATCGGGCAAGTCCACGCTGCTCCGGATGGTCAACCGGCTGGTCGAGCCCTCGGCCGGGCGAGTGCTGGTGGGCGGGGTTGATGTGGCGACCCAGGACCGGACCACGCTGCGGCGGGGGATCGGCTACGTCATCCAGTCGGTGGGCCTGTTTCCGCACCGGGACGTGGCCGCGAACGTGGCGACGGTGCCCCGGCTGCTCGGCTGGGAGGCGGCCCGCATCCGGGCGCGGGTGGACGCGCTGCTGGACCTCGTCGGGCTGGAGCCGGCGGTTTACCGCACGCGGAAGCCCTCCACCCTCTCCGGCGGGCAGGCGCAGCGGGTGGGACTGGCGCGGGCGCTGGCGGCGGACCCGCCGGTGCTGCTGATGGACGAGCCCTTCTCCGCCCTTGATCCCGCGACGCGGCGGGGACTTCAGGTCGAACTCCGGCGCATCCACGCCGCGACCGGCAAGACAATCCTGCTCGTGACGCACGACGTGGAGGAGGCGCTGGCCCTGGCCGACCGGATCGCCGTGCTGGATGCCGGCCGGCTGGCGGCGGAGGGCGCGCCGCTCTCGGTGCTGGGCCGCGATGCCCCGCCGGAGGTGCGGCGGATCTTCGGCGCGGAATCCCTGGCCTTCCATCGCCTGGGCGCGTTGGCCGCGGGAGATGCGGCACGGCCGGGGGATGCGCCCGGCGTGCCGGTCCTGCCGGAGGGCGCCACGCTGAAGGACGCGCTGCTGCTGATGCTGGCGCACGGCGCGGACCGGCTGGCCCTGGCCGGGGCGCCACCGCGGTACCTGACCCTGACCGACCTTCTGGCCACGCCGTGAGCCGGGCCCTCCGCCTGGGGCTGGAGGCGGTCGCTTTCCTGGCCGCGCTGCTGGCCGCGCCGCGGGTCCCGGGGTTCTGGGCCGCCCTGTTCCCTGGCATCGCCCGACCGACCTATGACGCCGAGCCCTGGCTCGACCTGCTCGGCTCCCACCTCGCCCTCTCCCTCGGTGCCGCAGGGATCGCGGCGGCGATCGGGGTTCCCGCCGGCATCGCCGTGACGCGCCGCGCCGGGCGGCCGCTGCGGCCCCTGATGGACGCGGCCTTCACCCTTGCCCAGTCGGTGCCGCCGGTGGCGGTAATCGCCCTCGCCCTGCCGCTGCTCGGCTTCGGGGCGGCGCCCACCCTGCTGGCCCTGGTGCTCTACGCGGCCCTGCCGCTCCTTCGGGCCACCGTGTCCGGCCTGGAATCCGTCCCACCCGACGCGATCGAGGCCGCGCGCGGGATGGGCCTCGGTCCCTGGCGGCGCCTACGGGAGGTGGAGCTGCCGCTGGCCGGGCCGGTGCTGCTGGCGGGGCTGCGGGTGGCGGTGACGCTCTCCGTCGCCACCACCGCGGTCGGGGCAGTGGCCGGGGCGCGCTGCCTCGGGACGCCCATCGTCATCGGGCTGGCGAACGCCAATCCGGCCTTCGTCCTTCAGGGGGCGGTGTTCACCGCCTGGCTGGCCCTGCTGCTGGACCGGGCGCTGGCCCTGGCCGGGGCCCGGAGTTGACCGATCGGTCGATAGCGCGCACCGCCCCCTGGACTTCGAGGGCCATTCCGGTCCATCACGCCGCCCCGAACATCCAGACGACGCCCGGCCCGGTCCCCCTCCCCGAGAGGCGGCATCGCCCCGGACGCAGAGCCTCCAGGAACGGACCATGGCCGCCGACACCACCCCGGTCTTCGATCGGGTCGCCGACATCATCGCGGAGAACAGCGAGGTCGCCCGCGACAGCATCACCCCGGACAGCCATGTGACCGAGGACCTGGGGATCGACAGCCTCGACTTCCTCGATATCGTCTTCGCGATCGACAAGGCCTTCGGGATCAAGGTGCCGGTGGAGAAGTGGACGCAGGAGGTGAACGCCGGTGAGAAGCCGGCGGAGCACTACTTCGTCATGAAGAACCTGGCGGCCCGCATCGAGGAGCTCGTCGCCGCCAAGGCGGCCTGAGAGGTCGGCGCGCCCCCGATGCGGCTCGAATACTTCCAGATGATCGACCGCGTCGCGGGGCTGGACGCGGACAGCATCCGCGTGGAGAGCCGCGTGCCCGACGCGTCGCCGGTCTTCGAGGGTCACTTCCCCGGCCATCCGCTGGTTCCCGGCGTGCTGCTGGTGGAGACGATGGCCCAGACCGGCGGATGGCTGATCCTGGCCCATAACGGCTTCTCCGCCATGCCGTTCCTGATGTCGGTGAAGGAGGCGAAGTTCCGCTCCTTCGTCGGGCCCGGCGCGCCGCTGGAGGTGACGTCGAAGCTCACCCATGACGGGTCGGGCTACGCCGTGACCGAGGCGCGCATCACGAGCGAGGGCAAGCGGATCGCCGACGCCGAGATCCTGCTGCGGACCATGCCCTTTCCCCACCCCGACCTCGAGGCCGCCATGCGCGCCAGCGCCGTCCGCATCGGCCTGCCGAGATATGTCGCATGACCCGGCATGAGGTGGTGATCACCGGGATCGGCCTCGTCTCCTGCCTCGGCGAGGGGCCGGAGGCGCACTGGACCGCGCTCTCCGCCGGCGCGGCGCCGGTGGTGGACGAGACGACCTTCGCGCCCTGGACGGTGCATCCACTCCCCCGGCTGAACCTCGACGCACAGATCCCGAAGAAGGGCGACCAGCGGCAGATGGAGCCCTGGCAGCGCCTGGGCACCTATGCGGCGGGCCTGGCGATCGACGACGCGGGTGCCCGCGACCTGGTGGCGGACATGCACCTCGTCGTCGCGGCCGGAGGCGGCGAGCGGGACGTCGCGTTGGACGAGCAGGTCGGCGCCGAGCTGGCGAACGCGAACCAGGCCGGCGCACGGCTGAACGAGATGCTGGCGACGGGGCTGCGGCCGACGCTGTTCCTGGCGCAGCTCTCCAATCTCGTGGCCGGCAACATCTCCATCGTGCACGGTGTCACTGGATCGTCCCGCACCTTCATGGGCGAGGAATCCGCGGCGGCGGACGCGCTGCGCATCGCCCATGCCCGGCTGTCGGAAGGGCGCGGCGAGACCGCCCTGGTCGGCGGCGCCTTCACGGCGCAGCGCTGGGACATGATCCTTCTCTACAAGGGGCATGAGGGCCAGCATCGCGGGCCGCACGCGCCCCTGTCGCAGCGCGGCGGCATGATCCTCGGCGGGATGGGCGGCTTCCTCCTGCTCGAGACGGCGGCGCATGCCCGCGCCCGCGGAGCCCGGGTTCTCGCGAGGCTCGACGCGGTGGCGAGCGATGCGGTGCGCCGGAGCACCCGCGGCGAGTCCGCGGCGGCGGCCCGCGCCCTGCTGCCGCGCGTGGCGCCGGACGGGGTTCAGGCGATCATCTCCGGCGCCTCGGGCGAACCCGCCGCCTGGGCGGAGGAGGAGGCCTTCCTGCGCGACCTGGACGCGCCGGTTCGCCGCCCGGCCAACCTCATCGGCCACGGGGTGGAGGGCGCCTTCCCCGCCCATGTCGCGCTCGCCGCGCTCGCGCTGTCGAAGGGCGGGTTCTACGCGCCGATGGACCCGGCGGACGCCGGCAGCGCCGCCGCCGCGCCGGACCGCATCCTCGTCACCGGCTTCGGGCAGTGGCGGGGCGAGGCGCTGGCGCAGCTGTCCCGGGCGGAGTGACCGATATGCGCGACCATCTCGACCGTCCCCTCGTCGCGGTCACCGGGCTAGGCACCGTCACCTCCCTCGGCTTCGGGGTGGAGGACAACTGGTCGCGCCTGCTGGCCGGGACCTCGGGCATCCGGCGGATCACGCGCTTCCCGACGGAGCATCTGAAGACCACCATCGCCGGCACCGTGGACCTGCCCGGCGCGGGCGAGGACACGACCAGCCCGGAGCGCGTGGAGGGCATGGCCGCCTTCGCGATCGAGGAGGCCGTCGCGGCCGCCGGGATCGGGGGCAAGGGGCATTTCCCCGGCCCGCTCTTCCTCGGCATGCCGCCGGTGGAGGTGGAGTGGCCGAACCGCTTCTCCCTCGCCCGCCGCGCCAGCGATCCCTCCTATCGGGGCCTGACCGAGGCCGCGGATGCCGGCATCTACGAGACCTTCCTCTTCGGCGGCGTGGGCGAGCGGCTGGCGGCGCGCTTCGGCACGCGCGGCGCGCCGATCTCCCTCACCACCGCCTGCGCCACCGGCGCCTCCGCGATCCAGCTCGGGGTGGAGGCGATCCAGCGCGGGGAGTGCGACGCCTGCATCGCCGTGGGGGCCGACGGCTCGGTCCATGCGGAGGCGCTGATCCGCTTCTCCCTCCTCTCCGCCCTCTCCACCCGCAACGACGCGCCGGAGAAGGCGGCCCGGCCGTTCGAGAAGTCGCGGGACGGCTTCGTCATGGCCGAGGGCGCGGCGGCGCTGGTGCTGGAGGATTACGACGCGGCGAAGGCCCGCGGGGCGAAGATCATCGGCCTGATCTCGGGTTGCGGGGAGCGGGCGGACAGCTTTCACCGCACCCGCTCCAACCCGGACGGCCGCGCCATCGTCGGCGCCATGCGGAACGCGCTGGCCGATGCGGGGCTGGAGCCCGGCCAGATCTCCTACGTGAACGGCCACGGCACCGGCACGCCGGAGAACGACAAGATGGAGAATTTCGGGATGCGCGCGGTCTTCGGGGAGAACGCGCCGCCCATTTCCTCCAACAAGTCGATGATCGGCCACACGCTCTCCGCCGCGGGTGCGCTGGAGGCGGCCTTCTCCCTGCTCGCGATCCGCGACGGGCGCCTGCCGCCGACGATCAACTACGACGACCCCGACCCGAACATCACCCTGGACGTGGTGCCGAACGTGGCGCGCGACGCGCAGGTGCGGCACGTCCTGTCCAATTCCTTCGGCTTCGGCGGGCAGAATGTCTGCCTCGTCCTCTCGGGCGAGCCGTCCTGATGCGCGCACTGCGCCTGCACGGGGACCGCGACCTTCGGCTGGAGGATATCCCCGAGCCGCCCCCGCCCGCACCGGGCGAGGTGCGGCTGCGGATGCGCGGCATCGCGCTCAACCACATCGACGTCTGGGGCTGGCGCGGCATGGCCTTCGCCCAGCGGCAGCTTCCGATCTGCGTCGGCGTGGAGGCGGTGGGCGAGATCGTCGCCCTCGGCGAGGGCGTGGAGGGCTGGACGGTCGGGGACCGCGTCGCGCCTTACGGCGCCCAGACCTGCGGCGTCTGCCGCGCCTGCCGGGAGGGCCGGGACAATCTCTGCGAGAACGTCTCGGGCATCATGGGCTTCCACATCGACGGCTTCGCGCGGGAGTTCGTGAACCAGAAGGCGCGGCTGATGGTGCGCGTGCCGGAGGCGGTGTCCACGGAGGACGCGGCCTGCGCCGCCGTCACCTTCTCCACGGTCGAGCACATGCTGTTCGACAACGCGAAGCTGCAGCCCGGTGAGACGATCCTCGTCCAGGCCGGCGGCTCCGGCATCGGGACGATCGCCATCAAGCAGGCCAAGGCGCTCGGCTGCACCGTCATCGCGACGGCGGGCGATGACGAGAAATGCGCCAAGGCCCAGGCGCTCGGCGCCGACCACGTGGTGAACTACTCCGAGAAGAACTTCGCCTCCGTCGCCCGTCGCGTGACGAACAAGCGCGGTGTGGACGTCGTGTTCGAGCATGTCGGCGCCTCCACCTGGTCGGGCTCCCTCCTCGCCCTGTGCCTCGGCGGGCGGCTGGTGACCTGCGGCTCCACCTCGGGCGTCTCGGCCGAGACGAACCTGATGATGATCTTCCAGCGCCAGCTCCACATCTTCGGCTCCTTCGGAGCCTCGATGCGGAACGTGGCGGACGGGCTGGCGAAGATGGCCGGCGGCATGACCCCCGTGCTGGACCGCGTGGTGCCGCTGGAGGATTTCCGGGACGGGCTGGACCGCCTCGAGAGCCGTCGGGTCTTCGGCAAGATCGTCGTGACGATCTGAGGGGCCGCGCGGTGGACGCTCTCCTCGGCGCCCTCACCCGGTTCCTCTTCCTTCTGCTCCGCGTTCTCGGGCCGCGGCTCGGCCCCGCGCTGGGCGCGGCGGTGTGCCGCAGCCTCGGGCCATTCAGCCGCGCGCACCGGATCGCGATGCGGAACATCGCGGACTCCTTCCCTGACAGGGATGCCGCCTGGCACCGCGCGGTGGCGCGGGAGGCCTGGGACAACCTCGGCCGCACGGTCTGCGAGTACGTCCACATCGAGCGCATCTGGGACTTGACCGAGGCCCCCGACCCGACCGCCCGCATCCAGGTGGATGATGTGACCCGGAGCCGATTCTGGGATTTGCGGGACCGGCCCCGCCCCACCCTCGTCTTCGCCGCGCACCTCGCGAACTGGGAATTGCCGGCGGTCGCGGCGGCGAAGCACGGGCTGCACGCGGCCGTCCTCTACCGCACGCCGAACAGCAAGCCCGTGGCCAAGGCGATCCTCGACCTGCGCCGTGGCATGATGGGGGAGTTGATCCCCGCCGGGCTGATGGCGCCCACCCGGCTCGCCAAGGCGCTGGACCGGGGGGCGGTCGTCGGGATGATCGTGGACCAGCGCTTCGGGCGCGGACCCACCATCGACTTTCTCGGCCGCCCGGCGCAGGCGAACCCGCTGCTGGCCAACCTCGCCCGGCGCCACGACTGCGAGGTGCGGGGCTGCCGCGCCATCCGGCTGGAGGGCAGCAGCCGCTTCCGCCTGGAGCTGACCGACCCCATCCCCCTGCCGCGCGACGCGGAGGGGCTGGTGGACGTCGCCGCCGCGACGCAGGCGGTGAACGACATCATCGCGGGCTGGATCCGGGAACACCCGGGCCAGTGGCTCTGGATGCACCGCCGGTGGCGCTGACGGCCGCGGCCGTCGTCATCGCGCTCCTCGGGGGCTTCGTCGCACTGTTCTGGGTCTGGGCGACCCTCACCTTCCTCCGCCGGCTCCGGCCGGCGAGCGTGCAGCGGGAGGGGAGAGTCGTGTTGATCCTGCCGCTCTCTGGCGCGCCGAAGGGACTTCCCGACCTGCTGCGGGCACTCTCCACGCAGACGCTGCCCCCCGCCCGGCTGATCGTGGCGGTGGAGGAGGGCGACGCGGTAGCCGAGGCGGCGATGAGCGCCGTTCCCCTGCCCTTCCCGGTCACCTTGGTGACGGCGCCGCTGGCACCGCACCGGGCCCAGAAGTGCTCGAACCTTCTGGCCGGGCTCGCGGACGCGGCGGGAGAGCGGGTGGTCGTGATGCTGGACGCCGACATCCTGCCCCAGCCCTGGTGGCTCTCCACCCTTGCCTCCCCGGCGCTGGAGGGATCGGCGGACATGGTGTCGGGCTATCGCTGGCTGCGGCCGGGCGGATCGCTGGCGGCCCATCTCGTGGCCTGGACGGACCGGGCTTTCGCCATGCTGCCGCGGTCCGACCGGATGCCGATTGCCTGGGGCGGCTCCCTGGCGCTCGGGCCGGCAGCCCTGGCGGAGGGGCGGGCAGCCCGGGCACTGGAGCGGACGCTGTCGGACGACCTCTCGCTCGCCTCGATGGCGGCGGAGGGGGGGCTGCGGTTGCTGATGCGGCGGATCCTCCTGCTGCCCACCCCGGCGGAGGGGCCGCCGCGCGCCATCCTCGCCTTCATGATCCGGCAGTTTCGGATCGTGCACCTGTACCGCCCCGCGCTGTGGTGGGCGGGCGCCACGGCGGGGCAGCTCGCCGTCCTGCTCTGGGCGGTCGCGGCGCTTTGGCAGCCGGTGCTGCTGCCCCTTCTTTGCGCTGCCGGGGCCGGTCGCTGGTGGCTGCACGACCGGATCGGGCGGCGCGTCGGCGTGGCGGACCCGCCGGACGTCCGGTGGACGCAGCTGATCCTCGCGCTGACACCGCTGCCCGACCTGTTCCTGGCGGCGCTCGGCTGGGCCAGCCTGCGGCCGCGCCGCATCGTCTGGCGCCATGTCACCTACGAGGTGGCCGCGCCGGACGTGGTCCGCGTTCTGCATCGCGCGAGCCCATGACCGCGCCGCCCTGTCCGATCACCGGCGATGCCAGCCCCGTCCTCGTGCAGAAGCTCGGGCGGCGCTTCCTTCACGCCATGTGGCGCCACGTGCACGGGGTCGCGCCGACGCCGCTGGCGGCGAGCGGCCCGCCGATCGGGCTGTGGCGATCGGCCTGCGGGCTGATGTTCTTCCACCCCCCGGTCGCCGGCGACGGCGATTTCTACCGCGCCTACTACCGCAGCATGGACAGCTACCGGCACGACCGCGCCGCGCCGGAGCGCCGCCCGGAGTTCGTGGAGACGGCGGAGCACCTTCGGCCCGGCGACCGCGTGCTGGACGTGGGCGCCGGCGCGGGGGCGGGCGGCCTGGACCGGCTGCTTCCGGCCGGTGCGACCTGGCAGGGGCTGGACCCCTATCTCGGGCAGGACGTGCCCGGCATCGTGCGGGAAACCTTGGAGGAGCACGCGGCGAAGCACCCCGCCGCCTATGACGCCGTCTGCGCCTTCCAGGTGCTGGAGCACGTGGAACATCCCCGGCGCTTCGCGGAGGACATGGTCGCCTGCCTGAAGCCGGGCGGGCTGCTGGTGATCGGCGTGCCGCTCTGGCCCTCCCCCTTCACCGAGATCCCGAATTTCCCGCTCAACGCGCCGCCCCATCACCTGACCTGGTGGAATCCCGACGCACTGCGGAGCCTGGCGGGCGTGCTGGGGCTGGAGGTGGTGCGGGCGGAGGCGCTGCCGCCGCCCGGCACCGTCGCCGCCGCCACGCTGTTCTGGCTGCGCCGGCTTCTGCCGGTCCGAACCAGCGGCGGCCGCTACTTCGCCCATCGCTGGTCCTGGTGGCTGTCGCTGCTCGTCGCCGGCACGGCGGCGCGGGCGCTGCTGCGCCTGGGGAACCGGCAGGCACCGGCGGATGCCCAGTCCATCGACGCCTATCTGGTCGCACGGAAGCCCCCGGCCCCAGGCTGAACCGGCGCCCGGCCGTGCGGTCAGCGCAGCAGGGTCTGACGGAGGAAGTCCTTCACCGCCGCCTTGACCGCCGCCTCGCCCTCCGGGTCGTGGCCGGTGTGGGCGCCGGTGGCGACGCAGGCAGAGGTCCGCTGGGCGAAGACCTCGTTCGTGCCGGCCACGTTCACGGCGCCACCCTCGCCCTCCTCCATCCGGCAGTTCCGGGTGGTCTGGGCGGCGGGCACGGGCACCAGCCGCGGGGCGAGCGGGTTGTCGAAGCTGTGCTGGCCGTTCGGGTATTCCGCCAGCGTCGCGTCGGCGCCGGCGGCGCGCAGCCGCTCCACGTATTCCCGGCAGGGGCCGATGGCGACGTAGTCGTCCACCACGCCGTGGTGGAAGCGCAGCGGCACGCGCGAGACCTCCGTGTCGCCGCGGTAGCGGACATTGCAGGGCGTGTAGAGGCCGATATGCGCGGCGAAGCGGCGCTCGGGGTTTCCGTGCATGCGCCGGAACCGCTCCCCCGCCGAGTAGATCGCCGCGACGGCGCCCTTCGAGAAGCCCATCACCGCGATCCGGTCCGGCATGATGCGCGGATGCTCCGAGAGACGGTCCAGCGCGCGATAGGCATCCACCATCATCGCGAGGGAGTGGAGCTGGTCCTGGTCCGCGACGGTGGAAACGATCCCGCGCCCGGCGAAGCTGTCGAGAATGAAGGCCGCGACGCCGATGCCGTTCAGCTCACGCGCCCAGAGATCGGTGGAGCCGGACACGCCGCCCGATCCGTGCACGAGCACCACGGCCGGCACGCGCGCCGCGGCGCCGGGCGGCAGGCGCAGCTCCCCGGCCAGCCAGACCTCGCGGCCCGGGGCGCCGCCGCGCAGGAACTCGTCGCCGGTCAGGGTCGTGCTGCGGATCGGGATCACCTCGATCCGGCTGGGTGGACGGTCCGCCGTCTGGGCGGTGGCAGACAGGGAGAGGGCGCCCGCGAACAGGGTCGCGAGCAGCGCCGTGGCGCGTCTTCTCATGGTCGTTCCTCCGTCCGGAAAGCCTCGACTGCCGGACGGCGTCGGGTCAACGCCGGATGCTTCACCCTTCCGCGCGCAGCATCCGGATGATGCCGGAGAAATCGACCTCGCCGCCGCCCTCCTCGACGAAGCGGCGATAGAGGTCCAGCGCGCGCGCGCCCAACGGCGTGTCGGCCCCGGAGCCCTCCGCCGCCTCCTGGGCGAGGCCGAGGTCCTTCAGCATGAGCGAGGCCGCGAAGCCCGGCCGGTAGTCGCGGTTTGCCGGCGATCCCGGCACGGGACCCGGCACGGGACAGTAGGTGGTGAGCGACCAGCACTGTCCGGAGGATTTGGACGCGACGGCGAAGAGCGCCTCGTGCGACAGGCCGAGCTTCTCGGCGAGGATGAAGGCCTCGCAGGTCCCGATCATGGACACCGCGAGGAGCATGTTGTTGCAGGCCTTCGCCGCCTGTCCCGCGCCGGCCTCGCCGCAATGCACGACGCTGCGGCCCATCGCGGACAGGATCGGCTCGGCGCGCGCGAAGGCGTCCGAGGGACCGCCGACCATGAAGGTCAGGGTGCCGGCCTCGGCGCCCATGACACCGCCGGAGACGGGTGCATCGAGGAAGGGCCGACCGGCGGCGGCCGCGACATCCCGCGCGGTCGCGACGTCGATCGTGGAGCAGTCCACCAGCACGGCGGTGGGGTCGGTGGCCGCCGCGATCCCGCCCGCGCCCAGCCAGGCGTCGCGCACGTGCCGGCCGGCCGGGAGCATGGTGAGGACGAACTCCGCCCCCTTCGCCGCTTCCGCGGCGCTGGCCGCGGCCAAAGCGCCGTCCACGCGGCGCATCGCCTCGGCGGACAGGTCGAACACCGCGACGGTGTGGCCTGCCTTGACGAGGTTGCGCGCCATTGGCGCACCCATGTTGCCCAAGCCCACGAAGCCGATGCGCGCCATGTCCATCTCCTCTCCCGCCCTGCGCCGCAGGCTAGAGGGCCAGCCGCGGCCGCGTCGAGCCGTGCGCGCGGCGGGGCAACGATCCTCTCCGCGGCCAGCGAGGCCCGGCCGTGAGCGCGCTGGACAGGCCGGGGCGGCGGCGCCCATCGTGCCGCGATGGAGAGCCTTCGCGCGGCCCTGTTCCTCGATTTCGACAACCTCGTCTCCGGCCTGCGCGACGGCGCCGGGGAGGCGGTCGCGCTGCGATTCGCCGAGGCGCCGCAGGACTGGCTCGACTGGCTGTCGGAGGGCGGGCGCCGCTTCCTGATCCGGCGCTGCTACATGAACCCGGCCGGCTACATCGAGCACGACGCCGGGGGCCGCAGCTACTACTCGACCTTTCGCTGGGCCTTCCAGGCGGCCGGGTTCGAGGTGGTGGACTGCCCGCGGCTCACGCGGCTGAAAAACGCGGCGGACCTCCGCATCGCGCTGGACGCGATGGACGCGCTGCAGGCCGCCACGCGATACGAGGAGTTCACGCTGCTCTCCTCCGATGCGGACTTTGTGCCCCTGTTGCTCCGGCTCCGCGCGGCGGACCGGCGGACACGGCTCGTCGCCCATCCGGAACTCGGGGCCATCGTGCGGGCGGCGGCGGACAGCGTGATCGGGGTGGATGCGCTCGCGGCGCGGCTGGGATGGAAGGCGCCGGAAGGCGGCTTCGCGGGCGCCGACACGGTGCTGGACGCGGTGCGGGACATCGTGACGGAGGCGCCGGTCCACCTGCCCCAGCTCGGCGCGCTGGTCCGCGGCCGCACGGGGCAGAGCCTGCGAGACAGCAACTATGGCGGCCTCGGATCGCTGGAGGCGCTGCTGGAGGCGGCCGGCCTCATCCGCCAGCCCGGCCCGGGCGGGGGCATGGTCATGCGCGGCGACGGCCGGGGGCGGTCCCCCTCGGACGAGCCGGAATTCGGCTGACCGGCCCGCTCAGACCGGCACGTCGCCGGGCGGCTTGAGGGCCGTCAGCACGAAGGAGGAGCGCGTCTCCTTCACCCCCGGCATCCGCAGCAGGGCCTTCAGCGAGAATTCGGCATACGCCTCGAAATCGGCGGCCAGGACGTGGAGGAGGTAGTCCATCTCCCCGGACATGGCCCAGGCCGCCAGCACCTCCGGCCGGGACGCCAGGGCCTTGTGGAAGCCGGTCGTCACCTCCTCCGCGTGGCTGGTCAGCGCCACCTGCACGAAGGCCTGGATAGGCAGGCCCACCCGCACCGGGTCCAGCACGGCGGCGTAACGGGCGATGATCCCGGTCTCCTCCAGCCGTCGCACCCGGCGCTGGCAGGGGGTGGGGGAGAGTCCGACCTGTTCGGCGAGGGCAACCACGGGCAGCCGCCCATCCCGTTGCAGCGCCCGCAGGATGCGGCGATCGGTAGAGTCGAGGTTCGGAGTGGTTTTCGCCATGGAAGGGGCCTTTCGGAGCGGATCAGCCTCATCTTAGCACCGGAAGGGGCCAATTTTGCCGTTTTCCACCCGGCATCCCGCTGTAGCGTTTCTTCGTTGGGACATCGGGAGGACTCCGAGATGGAAGGCAGCATCGCCCCGCCCAACGGGATCATCGGCACAGCCACCCTGCCCGCCGGCCTGCGCGGGGATTACGCGCACGCGCTGGAGGACGGGACCCTGCCCGCGGAGGCCATCCGGCGGACCGAGGCGGACCACGCCACCTGGCGCACCCTCGTCGCCCGGCAGCGCGCGCTCTTTCCCGGGCGTGCCGCGGACGCCTGGCTGAAGGGCCTGGATCGGCTGCGCTGCGACTATGCGGTGCCGGACCTGGATCAGGCGTCCGACATTCTCGAGGACGCGGCGGGTTGGCGGCTGGTCCCCTGCCCCGGCCTGCTGCCGGACGGCCAGTTTTTCGACCTTCTGGCGCGACGCCGCTTTCCCGTGACGTCCTGGATCCGCCGGCCGGACGAGCTGGACTATGTGGTCGAGCCCGACATCTTCCACGACTTCCTGGGCCATGTGCCGCTGCTGACGGACCCGGCCTATGCCCGCTTCCTCGAAGCCTATGGGCGGCTGGGCCAGAAGGCGGCCGCACGCGGGCTGCTGACGCCGCTCGCGCGCTTCTACTGGTTCATGGTGGAGTTCGGCCTCATCGAGCAGGCGGACGACGGGAGCGGCTCCGCCGCCCCGGGGCTTCGTGCCTATGGCGCCGGCATCATGTCGTCCCGCGCGGAACTCCTGCACGCGGTGGACGGCGATCCCGCGCGGCTGCGCTTCGACGCCTTCCGCGTCATGCGGTCCGAATACCGGATCGACGACCTGCAGCCGGCCTACTTCGTCATCCGCGACTACGCCGAGCTCTTCGAAGCCATCGCGACCGCCCCCGCCCTGCTGGACGTGGCCAACGCCGCCACGCCGATCCCGCCGGGCGGCAGCCATCCCCAAGACGAACCCTGGAGGACCTGACGTCCATGGACATCCCGCCCGACCGCACCGCCTTCGCCGGCCAGATCAGCGCCGAGAACCCGATGGGGACCGACGGCTTCGAGTTCGTCGAGTTCACCGGCCCCGACATGCCGGGGTTGGAGGTGCTGTTCGGGCGGCTGGGCTTCACTGCCGTGGCGCGGCACCGCTCGAAGGCGGTGACGCTGTGGCGGCAGGGCGACATCAACTTCATCCTCAACGCCGAACCCGACAGCTTCGCCCAGGCGTTCCAGCGCGTGCACGGTCCATCCGCCTGCGCCATGGCGTTCCGCGTGGCGGACGCAGCGAAGGCGTATGAGCGCGCCATCTCCCTCGGCGCCAAGCCCGTCACCGGCAAGGTCGGGCCGATGGAGCTCAACATCCCGGCGATCGAGGGCATCGGCGGGTCGCTGCTCTACTTCGTGGACCGCTACGGCGCGAAGGGCAGCATCTACGACGTGGACTTCCGCTGGATCGAGGGCGCCAATCCCCGGCCCGCCGGCCACGGGCTGACCGTCATCGACCACCTGACCCACAACGTCCACCGCGGCCGCATGGATGTGTGGTGGAGCTTCTACGAGAAGCTCTTCAACTTCCGCGAGATCCGCTACTTCGACATCGAGGGAAAGCTGACGGGCCTGAAGTCCCGCGCCCTCACCTCTCCCTGCGGCCAGATCCGCATTCCGATCAACGAGAGCAGCGACGACAAGTCCCAGATCGAGGAGTACCTGCGCGCCTACAACGGCGAGGGCATCCAGCACCTCGCCCTCGGCACCACGGACATCTTCGATTCCGTGGAGGGGATGCGGCGCACCGGCATCGAGTTCATGGACACGCCGGATACCTATTACGAGCTGCTGCCGAACCGCATGCCCGACCTGACGGCCGAAGAACTCGGCCGCCTGGCCCGCAACCGCATCCTGACCGACGGCGCGCCAACCCCGGAAGGCGGGCGCCTTTTGCAGATCTTCACCGGCACGGTCATCGGCCCGATCTTCTTCGAGCTGATCCAGCGCAAGGGCGACCAGGGCTTCGGCGAGGGCAATTTCCGCGCGCTGTTCGAGAGCATCGAGCTCGACCAGATCCGCCGCGGCGTGCTCAAGCCCGCGGCGGAGTAAGGCGCAGGGCGGGCCGGAGACGGCCCGCCCTGCGCGACGGCCTATTCCAGCCGGATGTTCCGGCTCTGCACCACGCCGCGCCACTTGGCGTTCTCGCGCTCGTTGTAGGTGACGAACTCCGCCGGCGTGCTGCCCACCGGTTCGATCGCCAGCGGCTCCATCCGCGCGCGCGCATCCGCCGAGCGCATCACCTTCGCCGAGGCTTCGGACAGCCGGGTGAGGATGTCGGCCGGAGTGCCGGCCGGGGCGAAGAGGGCGAAGTCGGTCGAAGAGGTGAAGCCCGCGAGCCCGCTCTCGCCCACCGTCGGCACGTTCGGCGCCTGCCGCGACCGCTCCGCGCCCGTGAAGGCGAGCGCCTTGAAGTTGTTCGCGGCGATGAAGGGCAGCGCCGTCACGGCGTCCACCATCGACATCTGCACCTCGTTGGAGATGAGCGCCTGCGCCGCCGGCGCGCCGCCGCGATAGGGCACGTGGATCAGGTCGATTCCGGCCTGGGAGATGAACAGCTCCGCCGCGAGATGGGCGGACGACCCGGCGCCCGAGGAGGAATAGGTGAGCTTGCCCGGGTCGCGCTTCGCCAGCGCGATGAACTCCTGGACGTTGGCGGCTCGCACCCCGTTCGACACGCAGAGGAACTGCCCGTTGGTCGCCAGCAGGGAGACCGGCGTGAGCTGGTTCTCCTGATAGGGCAACTGCATCATGTGCGGCACCATCGCGTAGTTCGTGTTCGGCATGACGAGCAGCATGTAGCCGTCCGGCCGGCCGCGGGCGACGGCCTGCGCGCCGATCGTCCCCACCGCGCCGGGGCGGTTGTCGATGACGAATTGCTGGCCGAGTTCCGCCGACAGCCCCTGGGCGAGCAGCCGCGCCGTGAAGTCCGTGGAGCCGCCCGGCGCATAGGGCACGATGATCGAGACGGCCCGCGTGGGGTAGCGCGCCTGGGCGCGCGCCCCGCCCGCCGCCATCGCGGCGCCCGCCACCGCCAGGCCCAGCCCGCGCCGGGTCATTCTGAACACCTGATCCATCCGCTTCCTCCGTTCCGGGCCGTCCGGCCCGCCGTTGACCCTATTAAGCGTCCACTACATTCTGCCACAAGCACGAAATAGGGGAGGTCGTTCCATGGCCGAAGCGCCGGTCGTCTGGGTTCTGAACGGCCCGAACCTCAACCTCCTCGGAAAGCGGGAACCGCACATCTACGGCCATGAGACCATGGCGGACGTGGAGGCCGAGTGCCGCACCCTGCTCTCTGCCCATGGCGTCACGCTCCGCTTCCACCAATCCAACCGGGAGTACGAGATCGTGGACTGGATCCACGAGGCGCGCGAGGGCGGCGCCGGCATGGTCATCAACCCCGCCGCCTTCACCCACACCTCGGTCGCCGTCCGCGATGCTCTCGCGACCTTCTCCGGCCCGATCATCGAGGTGCACATCTCCAATGTGCACAAGCGCGAGCCGTTCCGGCATCATTCCTACGTGTCCGACATCGCGACGGGCACGATCGTCGGCCTGGGAACCCAGGGCTACACGCTCGCGCTGCAGCGTGTTCTCCGGTTGATCGGCGCTGAGCGGGGGTAACTCCGGCAGCCGCGGTGAACCCGCCGCTCCGCGCAGCGGGACAGGCTTCACCTTCCTGGCCATCTCCAGTCCGCAGCGGCGCGGGATGATCGATTACGCCCCCGCCCCCGCGCGCAGGTAACCCAGCACCGCCTCCACGCACATGCGCCGCTGATCCGCCCGCAGCCCCTCGTCCAGCGGGTCCCGGCCGAAGAGCAGGCCGAGCGTGTGGCGGTTCGACACGCGGAAGAACGGAAAGGCCGTGATCAGCAGGTGGACCGAGACCGCGTCTGCGTCCACCCGGAACACTCCATCCGCCTGCCCGCGCGCCAGGATCGCGGATAGCGTCTCGATCACCGTCGCGTTCGCGGCCGCGATGGTGCTGGAGCGCGACAGATGCTCGGCGCGGTGGATGTTCTCGATGGTGACCAGCCGGTTGAAGCCCTGATTCGCCTCGTGATAGTCGAAGACGAACTCGACCAGGCGTTGCACCGCCCCTTCCGGCGTCAGCGCATCAAGGCCGAGTTCCCGCTCCGCCGCGCGCATCGCCCCGTAGGCCCGTTCGATCGCCGCGCGGTACAGCCCCTCCTTCGAGCCGAAGTAGTAGTAGATCATCCGCACCGTCGTGCGCGTGCGGGCCGCGATGGCGTCGATGCGCGCGCCGGACAGGCCGTGCTCCGCGAACTCCGCGGTGGCGGCGTCCAGGATGTCGCGGCGCGTCGCCTCGGGATCGCGCGCGGGCCGGGCTGGCGGGGCGTCGTCGGAAGCCATGGGGGCAGGCTACACCAGGACCTCCGGCCTGGGACCTCACCGGCGGCGGGGCTCCCCACCACCCGAGCGCGATCCAGACCGGGCGCGTGACGCTCTACCAGGACCGATCCGGTATCGCCGGCGCACCGTGCTGGGGCGCGGCCTTCCCTGGTGGCTTCAGCCCCTTCCGTCGGGGGTACGGTGACGAAGCGACATGCCGGCGGCCTCGTCGAGCCGCGCCGATTCCCGACGCGCCGCCTCCCGGCGCGCCTCCGCGCACCGCTGCTCCGCCAGACGCTCGACCGCTCGTTCCGCCGCGCGCGCGGCCCCGAGCGCCGCGACGGATTCCTCGACCAGCGCTGCGCGGCGGCGTGCGTCTTCCGCGGCCGTGTCGCGCGCCGCGCGAGCGCGCGGCAGCCAGGCCGCGTAATCCGCGCCGGTCGCGGCCGCCGCTTCCCGCGCGATCCCCTCACCCGTCTCGGCGACGCGGCCCTGGGCGGCCGAAAGGGCCGTCAGGTCCTCGGCCAGCCGGCGACGGGCGGTCAGCACCTCCACGCTCCGCAGGCGGGCGAGGACGGCCAGAGGATCGCGCGGCATCAGCCCTCCATCGCGGCTGCGACCGCGGCGAAGGCCGTGGCGACGCTGCCGCCCTCCTCTTTTCGCTGGCGCAGCACCTCCTCGATCCGCGGGGCCAGCCGCACCGCCTCGTCCACCGCCGGGTCCGTGCCGGCCTTGTAGGCGCCCAGCCGCACGAGGTCCGCCATGTCCCGGTGCAACGCGAGGATCTTTCGCGCGCGCGTCAGGATCTCGCGCTCGCCCGGCTTCAGGCAACCCGGCACGGTCCGGGAAAGGGAGCGGAGCACGTCCACCGCGGGATAGCGCCCGCCCTCCCCGATCGCGCGGTCCAGGATCACATGCCCGTCCAGGATGCCGCGAACCGCGTCGGCGATCGGCTCGTCATGGTCGTCGCCCTCGACCAGCACGGTGAACAGGCCGGTGATGGAACCGGGCCGTCCCTCCGGTCCCGGCCCGGCGCGCTCCAGGAGTCGGGGCAACTCGGCGAAGACGCTGGGCGGGTAGCCCTTGGTGGCCGGAGGCTCGCCGGCCGACAGCCCGATCTCCCGCAGCGCGAGAGCGAAACGGGTGACCGTGTCCATCATCAGCAGGACGCGCTTCCCCTCGTCACGAAAGTGCTCGGCGACCGTCATGGCCGCGAGCGCCGCGTCCCGCCGCATCAACGGCGCCGAATCGGAGGTGGCGCAGACCACAACGGAGCGGGCGAGGCCAGCGGGACCGAGGTCGTCCTCCACGAACTCGCGCAACTCCCGGCCGCGCTCACCCACCAGCCCGATCACCGCAACGTCGCAGGCCGCGTGGCGCACCAGCATGGACATGAGCGAGGATTTACCGACCCCGGAGGCTGCGAAGAGACCGAGGCGCTGCCCCTCGCGGCAGGTCGCAAAGGCGTCGAGCGCTCGGACACCAAGATCGAGGCGCGGACCGAGGCGAGCCCGGGTGCCGGCCGAGGGGGGCGCGGCCCGCAAGGTTCGACAGACCGAGCCGGGCGCGAGCGGTCCCTTACCGTCCATCGGTCGGCCGAGTGGATCCACCACGCGGCCGAGCCAGGCCGCAGAGGGACGGATGGCAGTGGTGCCGACCACCATCGCTCGCACCCCAGGTGCGAGACCGTCCAGCCCGCCGCGTGCGGCCGCCTGAACCGTGCCGATCCCGCCGCCCACCACCTCGGCATGTGTTGATTTTGAGATAGAGTTGAATATTTCAATCGCGCTGCCGAGAGAGGGAGGGGGGTGAAGCCCCTCCAGCGTCGCCGTCAGACCACCTAGCGCAGCGACGCGGCCATGCGACATAACCAATTGTACCCGTTGGAAGTTTTCGAGTGCCAGTTCCGCGTCTTGGGAAAGGGGATATTGGGACTGCATCGGGAATCGACCCCACGTCTCAATTCTTTGTACGGGACGGAGGTGAAAATCTTCTTCACAACTCGCGTTATGGTTGTCATGCTGCATCTATAGCGTGTGGAGACAAATCGATGCGCGTCTTACTGGTTGAGGATGATCTCACCACGGCCCGTGGGGTGACCCTCCAGTTGAAGTCGCAGGGCATGATCGTGGATAGCGCGGATACCGGAGAGGAGGCGCTGGAGCTGTCCCGCCTCTACGACTACGACATCCTCATCCTCGACCTCATGCTCCCGGATATGGAGGGATATGAGGTGGTTCGCCGCCTCCGCGCCGCGCGGGTGGAGACGCCGGTCCTGATCCTCTCCGGCCTGTCGCGCCCGGGGGCGAAGGTGAAGGGGTTCGGCATGGGGGCCGACGACTTCATCGTGAAGCCCTTCGACAGCCAGGAGCTGATCGCCCGCATCCAGGCGATCGTCCGCCGTGCCAAGGGCTTCTCCCAGCCCACCCTCACCGTCGG
Organism: Muricoccus radiodurans; assembly: GCF_050154705.1. Classification (GTDB taxonomy): domain Bacteria; phylum Pseudomonadota; class Alphaproteobacteria; order Acetobacterales; family Acetobacteraceae; genus Roseomonas; species Roseomonas radiodurans. Next base: position 1,459,151 of record NZ_CP189561.1, read on the forward strand.
GCGCCTGACGCTCGACCTCGGCTCGCGAGAGGTTCATGTCGCCGGCCGGCCGGTCCACCTGACCGGCAAGGAATACGCCATTCTCGAGCTCCTGACGCTCCGGAAGGGTATGGTTCTCACGAAGGAAGCCTTCCTGAACCACCTCTATGGCGGGATGGATGAGCCGGAGATGAAGATCATCGACGTCTTCATCTGCAAGCTCCGGAAGAAGCTCTCCCAGGCCGGGTGCGAGGACCTGATCGGCACCGTCTGGGGCCGGGGCTATGTCCTGCGGGACCCGGCGAACGCCCCGCTGCGCGGTGGTTCCCTGCCGACGCCGGCCCAGGCCTCGGCCTGACGCGCGCTGCACCGGCCTTCGTTGCAATGAAGGGGACGGGCCGTCAGGCCTGTCCCCGCGTCCACCAGCCCCAGGCCGCCCGCTGGGATAGGGACAGCACCTCGGTGCAGGCCTTGTGGCCCAGTTCGTCCTCGGTCAACCGGCGCCCGTCGGGCGTGGTGATCTGGGTGTCCATCCCCTCGTCCCGGCACTGTGCCGCAAGCTGCATGGCGCGCAGGGCGGAACCGCAGCTCCGAAGACTGGGCCACTCCGCGCCGGGGAACTGCGCCCGCACGATGTAGGCCCCACCGCCTGCCGGTGCCGTCGCCCGCTCATGCGCTTCCGCCTCGCGCTCCAGCGCCGCCAGCGGTCTCGTCGAAGCCATCGTCCGACCCTCCTTCACGCAGGAGAACGTCGGACGAAGCGGAACGAAGCGCTATTCGAAGGCCGCTATGGCGGCGATAGGCGAGGCCCCTCCGGCGCTCCCCGCCACCGGTCAGGCCGCCGCCTGCCGGTGCAGCAGCCGCCCCGCGGGCGTGTCGCTGGCGCCCGCGGCGTGCGTGTAGACGGATTGCCCGTTCACCCAGGTCTCCAGGATGCCGTCGGCGACTTGGCGCGGCTCGGTGAAGGTGGCGCGGTCCCGCACCGTCGCGGCGTCGAACAGGACGAGGTCGGCAAAGGCGCCCTCCCGCAGCACGCCGCGGTCGGGGATGCCGAAGACGGCGGCGGTGCGGCCCGTCATCTTGTGCACCGCCGTCTCCAGGTCGAACAGGCCGAGGTCACGGCTATAGGGGCCGAGCACGCGCGGAAAGGTGCCCCAGAGCCGGGGGTGCGGGTGCTTCGCGTTCGGCCCGCCGTCGCTGCCGATCATGGAGAGCGGGTGCGCCATGATCCGGCGGATGTCCTCCTCCGCCATGTTGTGGAAGACGCCGCCGCCCGGCATCAGCCGCGCCGCCGCCTCCTCCGCGCTGACGCCCCACTCCTCGGCCACCTCGAACAGGTCGCGGCCGGCCATCTCCGGATGCGGGACGGAGGTCGCCACCGTCACCTTCACGTCCGGCCGCGGCTTGCGAGCACCCAGCGAGGTGGAGGACGCGGTGTAGGGATACATGTCGAAGGCGACGGGGTAGCGCATCGCGTGCCGCTCGATCAGCGGCAGCGTTTCCTTCGATCGCCCGTGATTCTCGGGCTGGGCGCATTTGTGGTGGCTGATGACCACGGGCGCGCCGACGGATTGGCCGATCCTCAGCGTCTCCTCGATGCTGTCGAGAACGCCGTCGGCCTCGTCTCGCATATGGGTGACGTAGAGGCCCTTGTGCTCGCGCAGCGCCTCCGCCACCGCGATCACCTCGTCCGTGGGCGCGTGCTTGCTCGGCGCGTAGAAGAGGCCCGTGGACAGACCGGCCGCACCCTCCGCCAGTGCCTCGGCCAGCCACTTCCGCATCCGCTCCGCCTCGGCGTCCGTCGCGGGGCGGTCCAGGTCCCGGCCCATGGCACCGACACGCAGCGACATGTGCCCGATCAGCGCGAACGTGTTCACGGCCGAGGGCGTCTTCTCCAGCCGCTCGGCATAGGCGGCGAAGCTGTCGAAGATCCACCACTCCGGCAGGCACACCCCGTCCAGCGGCGGCGGCGGCCGCTCGCTCATCGCCACCGGGGCGAGGCTGATGCCGCAATTCCCCACCACCACCGTGGTGACGCCCTGGGACGTCTTGCACAGCATGCAGGCCGGGCCGCAGAGCACGGCCTGGTCGTCATGCGTGTGCGCGTCGATGAAGCCGGGCGCGACGACGCGGCCTTCCGCCATCACCTCCCGGTCGGCACTGGCGGCGCCGAGGTCGCCGATCACCACGATCCGGTCCCCGGTCACGCCGATGTCGCCGCGGCGCCGGGGCCCGCCCGTCCCGTCGATCAGGGTGGCGTCCCGGATGATCAGGTCGCAGCGCAGGGTCATCGGACGGTCCTTCGGGCGTGGCGGAGCAGGATGCGTCGCGCTCCGCGCCGCGCCAAGCTGCGATCGGCGCGCCGAAAGCCCCTCCCCCGGCGGGAACGCTTCCTGCATCGTGGCAACGGACACCGTGCACGGAGACCCCGCCATGCCCAGCCGCCGCCAGATCCTCGGCACCGCCGGCGCCCTGCTGGCCGCCCCGCGCGTGGTCGGCGCGCAGGGCGCCACGTCCCGCACCCTGCGCTTCGTGCCCCAGGCCGACCTGACCGTCACCGATCCCATCATGAACACGGCCACCGTCACCCTGGCGCACGGGTTCATGATCTTCGACACGCTCTACGGGCTGGACGCCGACTACAACGTCCAACCGCAGATGGTCGAAGGCCACACGGTGGAATCGGACGGCCGCGTCTGGAACCTGACGCTGCGGGAGGGGCTGCGCTTCCACGACGGCGAGCCGGTGCGCGGCCGGGACTGCGTCGCCTCCATCCGCCGCTGGGGCGCGCGGGACATGTTCGGCGCGGAGCTGATCGCCGCGATCGATGAGCTGTCCGCTCCCGACGACCGCACCATCCGCTTCCGGCTGAAGCGCCCCTTCCCGCTGCTCACCCGCGCCCTGGGCAAGGTTACCTCCGCCATGCCCGCGATCATGCCGGAGCGTCTGGCCAGCCTCGATCCCGGCCGCGCCGTGCCGGAGGTCATCGGCAGCGGCCCGTTCCGCTTCGTGCCGGGCGAGCGCATCTCCGGCGCCCGCGTCGTCTACGCGAAGTTCGACGGCTACGTCCCCCGCCCCTCCGGCACCGCCAGCCGCACCGCCGGCCCGAAGATCGCGCATATGGACCGGATCGAGTGGCACATCCTGCCGGACCCCGCGACCGCAGCCGCCGCCCTCCAGCAGGGAGAGGTGGACTGGCTGGAATACGGGCCGAACGACCTGCTGCCGATCCTCCGCCGCAACCGCAACCTGGTCGTGCGGGTCACGGATGACAGCAGCATCAGCGTGCTGCGCTTCAACCACCTCACGCCGCCCTTCAACAACCCTGCGATCCGCCGTGCCATGCTCGGCGCGCTCGACCAGGCCGCCTACATGACCGCCGCCTTCTCCGAGGACCGCAGCCTCTGGCGCACCGATGTCGGCGTCTTCCTCTCGGGCACCGCGATGGCCAGCGACGAGGGGATCGGGTTGATCAGCGGCCCGCGCGACGTGGAGAAGGTGAAGCGCGACCTCGCCGCCGCCGGCTACAACGGCGAGAAGGTGGTGGTCCTCCAGCCCAACGACCTCGCCTTCCTGAAGGCGATGAGCGAGGTGACCGTGGACATGTTCCGCCGCGCCGGCGTGAACGCAGAGGCCTTCGCCGCGGACTGGGGCACCATCGTCCAGCGCCGCGCGAGCAAGGAGCCGGTGGAGCGCGGGGGATGGAGCGCCTTCGTCTCGGGCTTCAGCGCCGCGGGGCTGCTGGACCCCGTGGCGCATCTCGGCCTTCGGGCGAACGGGGCCGGAGCCTGGTTCGGCTGGCCGGACAGCCCGCGCCTGGAACAACTGCGCCAGGACTGGATGGCCGCGCCGGACACACCCGCCCAGCAGGCGGTGGCGCGGCAGATCCAGGCGCAGTTCTGGCAGGACGTGCCCTACCTGCCACTGGGCGAATATTTCCGCGTCATCGCGCACCAGCGGAACATCGTGGACATTCCCTCCGGCCTCTCGACCTTCACGGGCGTGCGGCGGGTCTAGGCGCCACCGCCGGGCTGGTCGCCCGGCGGCCGTCCCACAAGTCAGGCGCCGGGCGTCTTCGCCCGCAGCTCGGCCTCCTTCGCCTGCAGCTCGGGGGTCAGGGCCTCGCCGAAATCCTCGGCCGAGAAGACCGGGCGGAGCTCCAGCTCGTCGCCCGGCTGCATCGGAGCCCGGCGCGCCCAGGCGATGGCGTCATCCATCGAGGCCACCTCCCAGATCCAGAATCCGGCGACGAGGCTGGACGGATCTGGGAAGGGCCCGGACACCACCGCCGGACTTGGCCCGGCGAAACGGATTCGCGCAGCGCGGGAAGAGGGGTGCAGCCCCTCCCCGGCCCGCATGACACCGGCCTTCACCAGCGCCTCGTTGAACCCCATCATCGCGGACAGCATCGCCTCGCCGGGCATCTCGCCCGCCTCCGACGCGGCCGTCGCCTTCACCAGCACCATCACCTTCATCGCCGATCCTCCGGGCAGGGCGTCGGGCCCCGCTCGGCCTCAAGACGGACAGGAGACCCGCGGGCCGACAACTCCCGAGGCGATTTCCGTCAGGCCGGCTGAAGCATCAGGGGTCCCGCGGCGGAAGCCCCGTCCAGCGTGAGCGACGCCCGCAGGCCGGCGACCTCGACCAGCTGCATGAGCAGGCGCGCCAGCACCTCGCGCGGGCCCCGCACCTCTTCCCCCGCCAGGCTGGCGGTCAGGGCGGCCGGCCAGACGGCACCGCGGCCCTCCGGCCAGATGGCCAACCCGCCGGCATCCCCGGCCAGCCGCACCACGCCGCCGCGCGGCAGGGCCTCTCCCCCCAGCATGGCGGCCACCAGCAGGGCCTGGGCGATGGGCGCGGGCAGCGGATTCTCTGAGAGGCCGGACAGGTCGGCCTTCGCGCGGCCGCCGGCCAGGGTTCCTTCGAGCAGCTCGCCCAGCCCTTCCCGGCCCAGGGGGCCGGTGCCCGCCCCGGCCGCGGCGCGCCACAGGCGCAGGCGGCGCCGCATGGCCTCCGCGCCCTCCCGCGCGACGTCGAGCGCCTCCGGCCCCATCTCGGCAAGGTCGAGCGCCCCGTCCAGCGCGCCCAGCGGCCCGCCGAGGTCGTGGCACATCCGGGCGCAGAGGTCCTGGGTCAGCGAGAGGGCGGCTTCCATCGGAACTTCCTGTGGGTGAGGCCCGCTTCTGCCCGGCGCCGGCTTGCCACGGGGTAAAGACCATGCGGTAAGGGGTGAATCCAGCCTCATCCGTCGCGCCCCGCCGATGCACCCCGGGGACGCCCCTCCTTGCCGGCCTGCGGAACGACTCGCCCATGGACAGCCTCTTCGAGCCGGGCCAGTTCGTCCGGAACCCCGCCCGCCCCGATTGGGGCCTGGGCCAGGTGCAGTCGGTCGTCGGTGACCGGGTCACCGTGAACTTCGAGAATGCGGGAAAGCTCCTCATCAACGCGGCACAGGTGTCGCTCGAGATCCAGCCGGACATGGGCCGGGACCCCTGGGCGTGAGCCCCTGGGTGCAGGCGTTGGCCGCCGCCGTGCTCACGCCCGGATTCGCGGTGGCGGCGCTGGCGACCGCGGTGGCGGGGCTGATGCGGGGCTACGCGGGGTTCGGGACCGCCGTGCTGCTGGCGCCGATCTTCGCCACGATCTGGGGCCCCCGGGCCGGGGTGCCGATCATGCTGCTGATGGAACTCTTCGTCTCCGCCCAGCTCCTGCCCCGCGCCTTCCGGGATGCCGACCAGCGGGTGATGCTGCCGATCGGGCTGGCCGCGGTGATCGCGACGCCTCTCGGAGCCTGGGTGCTGCTGCACGCGGATGGCGGGCAGCTCCGCCGCTCGATCGGGGCCCTCGTGCTCGGCTTCGGGCTGTTGCTCCTTTCCTCCTGGCGCTACCACGGCGCGCGGCCGCTTTCCCTGAATCTCGCGGTCGGCACCGTGTCCGGCCTGCTCAAGGGCGCCACCGGCATGTCGGGGCCCCCTGTCATTCTCTATCTCCTCTCCGGTCCGGAGGAGGCGCGGCGCCACCGGGCGAATCTCATCCTCTTCTTCGGGGTGATCGGGATCGTGTCCGTTATCCCGCCCGTCCTGGGCGGGCTGGTGGACCAGCTCACCCTGCTCCGGACCGCGGCGCTGCTCCCGGTGATGCTGTTCTGCGTCCCGATCGGCGCCCGGCTCTTCACCGTGGTGCCCGAACGCTTCTACCGCCGCTTCGCCCTCGTCGCGCTCGTGTCCGCGGGCGGGATCGCGCTGCTGGCCTGACCCGCGGGCGGCGCGGGGCCGCTCGCCGGGACCGGGACTTGCGGAACCGGGGTGCCACAGCCCAAATCTCGGGCGTGTGCGAGCCGGCGGGGACCGGCGCCGCCCCGGAGTGAACGCCCTGGTGATCAGGCCCCCTGCAGCACCGATGCACGACCCGTTCGGCCGACGCATCTCCTACCTCCGCGTGTCGGTCACGGACCGTTGCGACCTCCGCTGCGTGTACTGCATGGCGGAGGACATGACCTTCCTTCCGAAGGCGGAGCTGCTGACGTTGGAGGAGCTGGACCGCCTCTGCGGCACCTTCATCGGCCTCGGCGTGGAGCGCATCCGCCTCACGGGCGGGGAGCCGCTGGTGCGGAAGAACGTCATTTCCCTGTTCCGCTCCCTCGGCGCGCGGATCGGGGAAGGCGGGCTGAAGGAGCTGACCGTCACCACCAACGGCACCCAGCTCACGAAGATGGCGGACGACCTCTTCGCGGCGGGCGTCCGCCGGATCAACGTCTCCCTGGACACGCTGGACCCGGCCGCCTTCTCCGCCGTCACCCGCTGGGGGAAGATCGACCAGACGCTGGACGGCATCTTCGCCGCCAAGGCCGCCGGGCTGGCGGTGAAGATCAACGCCGTCGCGCTGAAGGGCGTGAACGAGCACGAGTACGACCGTATGATCGCCTGGTGCGGCGAGCACGGCTTCGACCTCACCCTGATCGAGACGATGCCCATGGGCGAGATCGGCGGCGACCGCACCGACCAGTACCTGCCCCTCTCCCTCGTGCGGGAGCGGATCGCGGAGAACTGGACCCTCGTGCCCAGCCCGCACCGCACCGGCGGCCCGGCGCGCTACTTCGACATCGCGGAGACCGGCCGGCGCCTCGGCCTCATCACCCCGATGACCCACAACTTCTGCGAGGCCTGCAACCGGGTGCGCCTGACCTGCACCGGCACGCTCTACATGTGCCTGGGTCAGTCGGACGCCGCCGACCTCCGGGCGCCGCTCCGCGACCCCTCGGTGGGCGACGAGGCGCTGCGGGACGCGGTCCGCGCCGCCATCGCCCGGAAGCCGCGCGGCCATGACTTCGTGATCGGCCGGGATTCCCGCCCCGCGGTGGCGCGGCACATGAGCGTGACCGGCGGCTAGGCCCGGCCGCCGCCTGCCACCGGAGAGGTCATCCGCGCCGCCAGCGGCCGGAAACCGCTTCCGCCCTCCCCTCCACCGCGATTCGGCCTTGGCGGCGCCACGGTCGGGTGCGATTCAGGCCGGGAACGCGTCCCGAGCCGATGACCACTGCCCGATGCTGAACTCCGAACTCGTCACCCGCCTCGCCATTCCCGGGCTTCCGGAATGGACCGGCCTCGTCGTCCTGCTGCTGGCCCTGCTGGTGGTGGTCGCCTTCGTGCTGATGCCCTTCTCGGTGTTCGGCGTGAAATCACGGCTGGACGCCCTGGAAGCCCAGCTGGACGACATCCAGCAGGAGATCCGGTCCCTGGCGCTGCGCCTTCCTGAGACCCCCGCGCGGCGACGCAGCGGCGGCGAGGAGAGCTGGGATGATCCGCCCGTCCTCGCCCGCTCCGAGCCGTCCCTGCGGGAGGATCGCGGTCCGCGACTCACGCCCCCGATTCCCCCGCCGGCCGCCTATCCCGAGGCGGGCCGGCGCGCCGAGCCGCGCCTGGGCGGTCCGCGGCGCTGACGATCCCTCGCTCCGGCGGGATCAGGCCAGCCGGAAGGTCTCCCAGGCGCGGGCGACGCCGCGGTCCGCGCTGACCGACCCGTTCCGGGCGGCGCACAGGTATCCGCCCGGGCCGCGCAGCACGACCGAGGCCGCGGCACCCGCCGCTGGTCCCACCCGGAAGGCGGTCACACCGGGCGATCCAATCGCCGGGCGCACCGTTGCGAATCCGGTCGGATCAACCGCCAGTCCTGCGAGGCCCTTCGCGCCCTCGACGCAGAGCCGGGCGGTCGCGCCGCCGCTGAGGAGAACACGAGGCATGCCGGCCGCGTCCGCCGGCGGGACGTGCCGCAACCGTCTCGCACCGGGATCGAAGACCAGGATCGTCCCGTGCACGGTCCGGATGGGCCGGTCGGCGGCCAGCTCACCCGCGGCATCCTCGAACACCGGTTCCGGCAAGCCCGCCAGCGCACGCAAGGTCGCTGCATCCTCCGGGCTGACGGCCAGCCCGGCGGCCCAGCGGGCGTGTTCCGCCGCGGCGTCTGCGCGGCCGGCCCGCATGAGTGCGGCGACGAGCGGCGCGTGTAGCCGCCGGACATGGTCCGCCGATCCGTCCAGCCCCATCCTCTCATGCCGGGCCAACCGCGCCGCCGCCGCGGGACGGCGCCGGATGGCCGCGGCCAACAGGTTCCGGGCCCGCACGGGGCTCGCTCGGCGAGCCGTCTGCACCACGGCGCCCAGGTCCCGATCGTCGGGCGCGGCACAGGCTGCGACCAGCCCGAGCAGGTTGTCCGTCCCGGCCAGGATGGCCGTGACGTGATGGCCGGCCATGGGCACGCCGACCACGCGCAGCCCGGGGACGTGCCGGGACAGCAGCGCCGCATGCCCCGCATCGCCCCGGTCCCCGAGATCGGCCAGCACGGTGACGCGGCCTGAGACGTGCTGCGTCCGAATCCCCATGCCCCGCATCGCCGGGCGGAAATGGGCAACGTAGCCCGGGCGGTGCCCTTCGCACTCCGCCGGATCGAGCGACCATTGCGGGCAGAGCGCGAGCACCTCGGTCGCACCGAGGCGGCGAGAATGACGGATCGCTGCATAGCCGCCCATGGACCCGCCATAGGTCATCCGCCGCACGAAGGGCCGCAGCAACGGGTCCACTGCCGCCCAGGCCGGCTCCATGATCCCGGGGAGATACCAGTTCGGCGTCCGCGCGACGAAGCCGAGGCAGGCCAGCCCCGCCTTCCGCACCGGCGCCTCCGCGAAGAAGCTGTGGGGGCGCCGCAGGCTGACCAGGTCACCGAAGGTGATGAGCAGGCGCGGGTCCCGCCCGGTGCCGGGGTGCCAGAAGACACGGAGCTCGGCGTCCTCGTAGGGCAACGTGACACCTGGCGCCGCAGCGCCTCCAGACGGCTCGGCGGACGCGATCATGCGGGACGCCGGTCTCCTTCGCCGTCGTGGGACGGCGCGCACCGCCTATCCCGGATTCGCCGCCGCCCAGCGCGCCTCCTGCGTGCGGCCGCCATAGCCATAGGCGTGGCCATCCGCCGCGTGGACGAGGACGTAGCTCTCCTGATGCACCGGGCCGAGCAACCGGGACAAGGCGGAATGCGCCTCCCGCACGAAGCGCGCCGTCTCGCCTTTCGTGTTGGTTCCGGCGGTGATCTTGATGTCCAGCCAGTAGGCGGACAGCCCGTGCTCCGCGAGGCTGCGTCCGGCGACGAACCAGGTGGCGGGATCGGCCGGTTCGACCAGTACGGCGGTGACGCCGGGGTCTTTGCCCAGCACCTCCGCGGCGAGGCGCGACGCCTCGGCCGCGAGGGCCGGGCGCAGGGCGGCCGCATCCTCCGCGCTGGCGTAGCGAAGCGTGATCATCGGCATGGGAAGCTCCAGGGCTGTTGCACGCACCGTGATTTGCACCCGGGCCGCACATCACAGAAGACTATCAATCAATGTTCTCAGCATAAGAGTTCACGATCATGCTCGACCTGGAATCCGTTCGTCTCTTCCTGCTCGCCACCGAGTTCGGCAGCCTCACCCGGGCCGCAGAGGCGGCCGGCACCGTGCAGCCCGTGGTCAGCCAAAGGCTGAAGTCGCTGGAGGCGCGGCTGGGCCGGCGCCTTCTCGACCGCTCGCCGCGTTTCCTCCGGCCCACGGCCGACGGGCTCGCCTTCCTGCCGCGCGCCCGCGCGCTGCTGGCCGCCCATGAGGCGGCACTGCGGCTGGATGCGGAGCCCGCCCCCCGCATCGCCCTCGGGCTGAGCGACCATGCCACGGGCCTGTCTCTCGAGCCCCTCCTCGCCCGGCTGCGGGCGGCGCTGGCCGCCGGATCGCGCCTGGAACTGCGGACGGGCCTCTCCCAGCCGCTCCGCGCCGCCTTCGATGCCGGGGACCTGGACGCCGTGGTGCTGCGGCGCGAGGCCGGCGGCGCCGAGGGCGAGGTGCTCGGCACCGATCCGCTGGGCTGGCGCGGCGCGCCGGACTTCGGCCTTCCACCCGACGCTCCAGTCCCAGTCGCGCTCCTCCCGGAGCCCTGCGGCGTGCGCGCGATCGCGATCCGGACTCTGGAGGAAGCCGGACGCCCGTGGCGGGAAGCCCTGGTCGGCGGAAGTTGTGCCAGCCTTCTGGCCGGCGCGCGGGCCGGGCTGGGCGTGGCGCCGATGGGGCGGATCGCGGCGGCGGGCGCGCCGGACCTCGGGCCCGCCCTCGGCCTGCCGGCCCTGCCATCATCGGAGGTGGTGCTGCTCGGCCGCGCCGCCACGCCCGCCATGCGGGACGCGATCCGCGCCCTCTCGGCCGCGATGCGGGCGGCACTGGCCGCCTGACCCGTCGCCGCGCCGGGTCCGCGCGCCTATCCTGTGCCGATGCCCGCCCGCCGCCCCATCGCCGGCCAGGACCTTTTCGGTTCCGCCGAGGCGCCGCCCGCCACCGAAGCCCCGTCCGGCCCGCGTCCCCTGGCTGACCGCCTGCGCCCGCGGACCTTGTCGGAGGTGGTCGGGCAGGACCACCTGCTCGGCCCCGAGGGCGCGCTGCGCCGGATGCTGGACCGCGGTGCGCTCGCCTCGCTCATTCTCTGGGGCCCGCCGGGGGTGGGAAAGACCACCATCGCCCGCCTGCTGGCGGAGCAAGCGGGGCTGCGCTTCGCCGCGCTCTCGGCCGTCTTCTCCGGCGTCGCCGACCTCAAGCGCGCCTTCGACGAGGCCCGGCTACGACGCGCCAACGGCGCCGGCACGCTTCTCTTCGTGGACGAGATCCACCGCTTCAACCGCGCCCAGCAGGACGGCTTCCTGCCGGTCGTCGAGGACGGCACGGTGGTCCTGGTCGGAGCCACGACGGAGAACCCGTCCTTCGCGCTGAACGGGGCGCTGCTCTCGCGCTGTCAGGTGATGGTGCTGAAGCGCCTCGACGACGACGCGCTGGAGCTCCTGCTCTCCCGCGCCGAAGATGAGGCCGGCCGCCCCCTGCCGCTGGATGCCGGCGCCCGCGCCACGCTGCGCGCCATGGCGGACGGCGACGGCCGCTACCTCCTCAACATGGCGGAGCAGCTCCAGGCCCTGCCGGCGAACACGCGCGCGATGGACAGCGCCGCCCTGTCGTCGCTGCTGGCGAAGCGCGCCGCGCTCTACGACAAGGACCGGGAGGAGCATTACAACCTCATCTCCGCGCTTCATAAGTCGCTGCGCGGCAGCGATCCGGACGCGGCGCTCTACTGGTTCGCTCGCATGATCAAGGGTGGGGAGGACCCGCGTTACATCGCCCGCCGCCTCGCGCGCTTCGCCTCCGAGGATGTCGGCGCCGCGGATCCGACCGCGCTGCCGCTCGCGCTCGCCGCCTGGGAAACCTACGAGCGCCTCGGCACGCCGGAGGGAGAATTGGCGCTGGCGCAGCTCGTCCTGCACCTCGCGGCCGCGCCGAAGTCGAACGCCGCGTACACTGCCTGGAAGGCCGCGCAGGCCCTGGCCACCGAGACCGGCAGCCTCATGCCGCCCGCCAATATCCTGAACGCGCCGACGAAACTCATGAAGTCGCTCGGCTACGGGCGCGACTACGCCTACGACCATGACGAGGAGGAGGCCTTCTCCGGCGCGAACTACTTCCCGGACGGGATGGAGCGCCCGCGCCTCTACCGCCCGACCGAGCGCGGGGCCGAGGCCCGCGTGGCGCGCCACCTCGAACGGCTGGAGGCCCTGCGCGAGGAGCGCCGGCGGGAGCGGGAATGAACCCGCTCGCCCCGCTGCCGCTGGCCCTGGTGGCGCTCGGCGGCGCACTCGGCTCCGTCGCGCGGCACACCGTGGGCGTGGCGGCGCTGCGCTGGTTCGGCGCGGATTTCCCCTGGGGCACGATGACCGTGAACATCGTCGGCAGCGCGGTCATCGGCATCGTCGGCGGCCTCGCCGCGGCGGGCGCGCCGCTCACGAACGACATGCGGCTCTTCCTCGTCACCGGCGTGCTGGGCGGCTTCACCACCTTCTCCGCCTTCTCGCTGGATACCGGGGTGCTGTTCCTCCGGGCGCCGGCGACGGCCGCGCTCTACCTCGTCGCGACGCTGGCCGGCGGGCTCGGTGCCTTCGCCCTTGCCTTCTGGCTGGCGCGGGGCTGAGCCGGCGGGACTGTCAGGCGGGCGGCGCCGGGCGGGTGGCCAGGGCGGCCTCGCGACCGATCGCGAAGAGCAGGATCCGCTCCTGCCGCTGCCGCGCGGGCGCCAAGACCACCCGTTCCCCCACGAGTTGCATTCCCAGCGCGCGCATGACCGCGAGCGAGGCAGCATTGTCGGGCTGCACCCCGGCCTCCACCACGCGCAGGTCCAGCAACGAGACGGCAAGGGGCAGCAGGGCCGACGCCGCCTCCCGCAGGTAGCCGTGGCCCCGATGCGCCTCGGCGCACCACCAGCCCATGGTCGCCCGTTCCGGACCGTCCCGCGCGCGCAGCGCGTGGACCCAGCCCACCAGCGCCCCGTCGGAGGCCCGCTCGACGGCGCAGGGAAGGCCGATGGGTGACCACTCGGCGATCCGCGCCGCCATACGCTCCGCCGTCCAGGGCATGGACCAGGTGGCCAGGCGCGCGGAGATGGCGTCCGTCATCAGCGCCGCCAGCGGCGCCGCATCCGCCGCCTCCGCGCGGCGGAGCAGCAGGCGCGCGGTGCGGAAGGGGGACATGGGCGGGATATCCATCAGACCATGCTGCGACTGGCGCGCCGGGGGGGCGAGACGCAAGGTCTCGCGGGAAATGCGCGAACCGGCGCGCGGGGCGGAAAAATCCTCTAAGAGGGCGCCATCATGCCCCCTGCCCTCCGCACCGTCTCGGACGACGAGGCCGATCTGCGCCTCGACCGCTGGTTCCGCCGCCACCACCCGAACCTGACCCAGGGCGCGCTGCAGAAGATGCTGCGCACGGGGCAGGTGCGCGTCGATGGCAAGCGGGCGGAGACCGGCACCCGCCTCATGCCCGGCCAGCAGATCCGCGTCCCACCCCTGCCCGAGGGACCGCCGCCCGCGCCCGACGCGCGCAAGGCCGTGTCCGACCGCGACGCCGCGATGCTGGAGCGGCTGGTGATCTACCGCGACGACTCCGTCATCGCCCTCGACAAGCCGCACGGGCTGCCGGTGCAGGGCGGGCCGAACATCGCGCGCCACCTGGACGGGATGTTGGATGCGCTGCGCTTCGGCGCGGACGACCGGCCCCGCCTCGTGCACCGGCTGGACCGCGACACCTCGGGCGTCCTGCTCCTGGCCCGCACGCCCGGTGCCGCCGCGAAGCTCGCGGCCGCGTTCCGGGGACGCGATGCGCGCAAGACCTACTGGGCCCTGGTGGTCGGCCGCCCGCACCCGCTGGAGGGACGCATCGACATGCCGCTGGCGAAGACGGGCGGCCCCCGCGGGGAGCGCATCACCCCGGCCGAGGACGCCGAGGGGACCCGCGCCGTCACGGACTTCCGCGTGGTGGACAATGCCCGCAAGCACGTCTCCTGGCTGGAGATGCATCCCCTGACCGGCCGCACCCACCAGCTTCGCGTCCACGCGGCCTCGGCGCTGAAGACGCCCATCCTCGGGGATGGCAAGTATGGCGGCGCCGCGGCCCATATCGAGGGCATGTCCGGCCTGCTCCACCTCCACGCCCGCGCGATCGAGGTGCCGCACCCGGAGGGCGGCACCCTCTCGGTCAGCGCGGCCCTGCCGCCGCACATGGATGAGAGCTTCGCCTTCCTCGGCTTCGACCGGCCGAAGACGCCGGTGGCGCGGCGCGGCCGATGACCCCCGCGATTCCCAATCCGCACCGGGCCAAGCGCTGGCTCCTCGTCGTCACGCTCGTCGTCCTGGCCGTGCCGTTGCTCGGCTACGCCGCCCTGTGGGGGCTGGTCGCCTCGGACGCGCTGCGGCCCCGCCTGATCGCGGCGGTGGAGGCGGCGACCGGCCGCAGCTTCACCCTCTCCGGCCCGGTCGGGGTGCGCCTGTCCCTCGTGCCCACGATCACCCTCGACAACCCGGTCCTGTCCAACCCGCCCGGCCATTCCCGCCCGGAGATGGTGCGCGCCCGCCGGATCGAGGCGGAGATCGCGCTGATCCCGCTCCTGTCGCGGCAGGTGCAGGTGCGGCGGCTGCATCTCCTCGCCCCCGACCTGCTGCTGGAGGCGGGAGCGGCCGGCCCCAACTGGCGCCTCGGCCCCGCCGCCCGGCCGGAGGTGGTGGCGCCCGATCCCTCCCCCGCGGCCCCGACCGAGCCCGCGAAGCCCCTCACTCTGGCGGTCGAGCTGGTCACGATCGAGTCGGGCCGGGTGACCTGGCGCGGCGGGGCGCGGGAAGAGGTGGTCGAGATCCCCACCCTGACGCTGCGCGCGCCGAACCCGGCGACCGGCACCCGGATCGAGGGCCGCGTGACCGCACGGGGCGTGACGGCCACGGTGAACGCCGCGACCGATCCTCTCGCGCGCCTCCTCCGTCCGGACGCAACCCCGTGGGCGGTCCGCGCCGGGATCTCTGCGGAAGGCCTGAACGCCGAGGCAAACGGGACGCTCGACCTTCCCTTCCGGCCCGACGGCTGGCGCGGACGGTTCGCCGCCACGACGGATGGCGCCGCCCGCCTCGCCCCCTTCCTGCCGGGCATCGCGCTTCCGCCGGCGCGGAACCTCTCCCTCGTCGCGGAGGCGGAGGGGCCGTCGCGGCTGAAGGCGCTACACGTCTCGGTGGGCGAATGGCCGCTCGTCCTGGGCGGGCGTCCGGTCGTCCTCGGGCCCGTCGCCTTTTCGGCGGCCTCGCCCGAGGCGGCCGTGGAGGCGAACGGGACGGTCCGCATCGGCGACCTCCCGCTGACTGGCACGGCCCAGGGCCCGACCCTGACGGCCCTCCTCGCCCCCGGTCCCCGCCCATTCTCAGTGCGCCTCGAAGGTGAGGGCCTCGGCCTCTCCGCCCGCGGGAGCCTCGGCGAGGCTGGCTGGCCCGGCACGGACCTCACGGCCACCGCAACGGCCCAGGACCTCGCGGCGTCCGGCGCACGGCTGGGGCAGCCTGGTCTGCCCGCGCTGCACGACGCGACGCTGGAGACGCGGCTCCGCGCCCTGCCGGACGGCCTTGAGATCGTGGCCGCGACCCTGAGCGCGCGCGAGGCGCAGATGGCCGGGAGCGGCACATGGCGCACGCCGGCCGGAGCCCTGCCGCGGCTCACCCTGCGCCTCGGCGCGGAGCGGGTGGATGCCGATGCCCTCTCGGCGCGGCCCGCTCCCGCGGCTCCGGTGGAGCTGCCGCCCGCGTCGGCGCCCGCCCCGCCCGCGCCGTCCACGCCGGCCGCTCCGCCCGCCGCGGATCGGCGCGTCATCCCGGACCGGCCGGTGGATCTCTCGGCGCTTCGCACCGCCCCGGTCGCGGTCGAGGCGGAGATGGCCGTCCGTGCCCTGCGCGCCCGCGGCCGCGACTGGGGTGACGTCTCGCTCGTCGTCTCCCTGGACAGCGGGCGGTTGCGGGCCGAGCGATTCGCCGCGACCACCCCTGGCGGGCGTGTGGCCGGGACCCTGGTGGCCGACGCGACCGGCAACGTCCCGCGTCTCGCCCTGACGTTGCGGAACGAGGCCGGTCCGGTGAATCCCGGCCCCCTCCTCGAAGCCTTCGGCGCGCGACCGGCGGTCTCCGGGCCCGCGACGCTGGACCTCTCGCTCCAGGGCACGGGCACGAGCACGCGTGCCCTTGCGGCCAGCCTTGGCGGCCACGCGCGCCTCTCCATGGCCGGTGGACAGATCGACCCGCGCCTGATCGCCGGCCTGACCAACGCCGTGCGCAACCTGGTGCCGGAAGGTGCGCTCGGCGGCGCTACGACCCTTCGCTGCCTCGCGCTCCGCTTCGCCTTCGAGGAGGGGATCGGCCGCGCGGAGTCGCTGGCCGTGCAGACGGGCGTGGTCACCGCGACCGGGTCGGGCACGGTCAACCTACGGGACGAGACGCTCGCCCTCCACCTGAGCCCGCTCGTGCGGATCGGCGGCATCACCCTGACCGTGCCGCTCCGCATCGGCGGCAGCTTCGCCGCGCCGGCGCCGGCGGTGGAGTCCTCCGGCGCCGCATCGGCGGCCGCGGCGGCCCTCGGTGGCCTGGCGCGCCGTTCGGGCGACGAGGACGCCGCCACGCTCGGCGCGCTGGCGGAGAGCTTGGCCGCCGGTCGCGACGCGGCGGAGGCGGGCTGCGCGGCACCCCGCGCCGCCACGCCGGGAACGGCTCCGCGCCCGCGGGCACCGGATGTCGGGGACGTGCTGCGGGGCCTGCTCGGGCGCTGAGCCCCGGATGGGCCGGGCAGGACTTGAACCCGCAACCAAGCCGTTATGAGCGGCCCGCTCTAACCGTTGAGCTACCGGCCCATCCCGGCGCTGCTTAGCCCATCCGCGCCTGGGACGGGAGGCTCCCCGCCCGCCGCAGCCAGGCCAGCAGGGCGTCCAGCGCCGCCGGGTCGCCGTGCAGCACCGGATGGCCTGGCCGGGCGGAGCGGAACACGGTGCTGGCGGGGATGGCCTCCGCCAGCCGATCCGCCATCGCCGCCGGCACGACCGGGTCGTCGGACGAGACCAGCAGAAGCGTCGGCGGCAAGGGTCCCGCGGCGGCACGAAGGGCGGCGAGGTTGTCCATCGGATGGCGGTTCAGCCACCCCACGGCCGGCAGCCAGCGCAGGTGGTGCCGGATCGTGTCGGTCATCGAGGTGAAACCGCTGTCCAGCACCAGCCGGTCCACGCGGCCCGTCGCCGCCAGGTGCACGGCGGGGGCGGAGCCGATGCTCTCCCCCACCACCGCGAGGGGCCGGCCGGGCCAGCGGGCGCGCGCCCACTCCGCGGCGGCCTCGGCCGTCGCGCGCAGCGACGCCTCGGTGGGGGCGCCGGGGTTCGCGGAGTAGCCCGGATATTCCGCGGCCAGGACCGGCACGCCGGCCCGCGCGGCCCGGTCCATGAGGGTGGCCGTGAACCGTGCGGCCGATCCGTTGCCGTGCAGGTAGAGCACCGCGGGCCCGATGGGGTCGCCCGCCCCGTCCGCGAAGAGGAAGGAGAGCTGGCCCGCGCCGGGAACGTGGAGGCGCCCAACCTGCCAGATCCCGCCCGCCGCGACCGGCACGCCCTCGTGCCGGACCGGGAAGATGAGGGACTCCTGCCGGGCCCAGAGCAGGCCGACGGCCACCGCGAACAGGACGACGAGCAGCGCACCGGCCGAGAGCACGATCCGGACCGGCCTCACGCGATGGCCGAAGGCGTCAATTCGCCAGGAAGGCGCGGACGGCCGGTTCGATCTTCGCCATGCTCGCGACCCCTTCCAGATGTCCCAGCCCGCCCTGGAGGTCCGCCACCTCCACCGGCCGCCCGGCGCGGCGCAGCGCCTCCGCAAGTTCGCGGTTGTACTCCAGCGGGAAGATTCGGTCGCCGATCGCCGGGGCCACGAGCCAGCGCGCACGGCTGCGCGCCAGGGCCGCGGCCGTGTCGGGGTACTCGTTCAGGAAGAGCTGGTTCGCGCGCGTGAGATAGAGGAAGGCGTTGGCGTCCGCTGTCCGGGCGCGGGCGATCGCCGCGTCGTCGAGGAAACGCTCCACCTCGAAGCGGTCGCCGATGCGGCGGGCGGGGTCCTGGCCCTCCACAGGGCGTCGGCCGAATTGAGCGAGGGAGCCCCGGTCCCGGGCATGGAGGGTGACGATCTTCAGCGCCTCCGCCAGCCCGCGCAGCGGCGGCTCGCGGCCCTGGCCGTAGTAGTCGCCGTTGCGCCAATTCGGGTCCATCCGGATCGGCGCCTCCCACAGTTCCATCCAGCCGACGAGATAGGCGTCGAACTCCCCGGTTCCGACGGCGACCATCACGCGATCGATGACCTCGGGGTAGGCGGCTGCCCACTCGATCGCCTGCAGCGCGCCCATGGAGGGGCCGGCGACCATCGCGAGCCGCCGGACGTTGAGGCTGTCCAGCAGCCTCTTCTGCACCTCGATGAAGTCCCGCATGGACACGACCGGGTAGGTCATCCCGAAGGGCCGGCCGGTGGAGGGGTCGATGGTCGCGGGCCCCGTGCTGGTCGTCGCCTGGTCGTTCAGGTTGAGGTTCACCAGCGTGTCCGAGGACACGACGAAGAAGCGGTTCGTATCGATCGCCTTGCCCGGCCCGACGATGGCGTCCCAGTAGCCCGGCGCCCCGCCCGGCGCGTAGCGGCCGAAGGCGTGCGAGTTGGCGGAGAAGAAATGGGTGATCAGCACGGCGTTGTCGCCGGCGGGGTTCAGCGTGCCGGCCGTCTGGTAGCCCACGCGGACGTTCGGGACGATCCCGCCGCCACGGGTGCGGTACTCGCCGAGCTCGAAGACCTGCTTGCGCACGATCAGTTCCCCCGCCGGTGCCGCGGCGGGAGCTGGCGCGGGCGCCGGGGCCTGGGCCTGGGCGAGGACAGCGCCGGGCACCCCGGCGAGGACGGCGCCGAGACCGGCGCGACGCGTGATCATGGACGGCATTCCCCTGTGGCCGGACGGCACCGGACGCGCCCATGCTGACGGGAAGCCCCGCCCCCGGGCAAGGGCGGGGACCGGTCCGCGTTGCCGCATGGGCCACCCCCTGCTAGATGCCGGGGCACGCACCGGGCACCGGCCCGGCCCTTCAGGACGCCGCATGACTCCGAACCTGATCCCGACGGGCAAGGCCCCGCCCCACGACATCAACGTGGTGGTCGAGATCCCCCAGGGCGCCCAGGTGAAGTATGAGATCGACAAGGACAGCGGCGCCGTCGTGGTGGACCGCTTCCTCTTCACCCCGATGGCGTACCCTGCCGCCTACGGCTTCATCCCCGGCACGCTGGCCGATGACGGCGACCCGACCGACGTGCTGGTGCTGACCCCGGTGCCGGTGGTGCCGGGCTGCGTCATCCGCTGCCGCCCGATCGGCGTGCTGATGATGGAGGACGAGGCGGGCGGCGACGAGAAGCTCGTCTGCGTGCCCCACGAGAAGGTCCATCCCTATTTCGCGGACATCAAGTCCTGCGACGACCTGCCCGAGATCACGCGCAAGACGATCGAGCACTTCTTCGCCCGGTACAAAGACCTGGAGCCCGGCAAATGGGTGAAGGTGCTCGGCTGGGAATCGCCGGATAAGGCGATGGAGCTGATCCGGACGGGCATGAAGGCCGCCGCCAGCCAGAAGGCCGACGCCGCGGCCTGACCCCTCCGGCGGAGCTTCCGCCCCGCCACAGCTCACGCGGCCACCCCGCCCTGCCAGGCTCCGGCGGGGCGCGCCCTGTTGCGCCGACTCCCGCCCCTTGCCACGCTGCCCTGGAATCGGCCCCGAACCGGAGGCCGCAAACAGGGGAAGGGGCCAAGACTTGTTCACGACATGGTTGTTGGTGGTCATCGTGCTGGGGGCGCTCTCGATCGCCTACGGCGTGGTGACCTCGAAGGAGGTGCTGGCGCGCGACGCCGGCACCGCGCGAATGCAGGAGATCGCGGCCGCGATCCAGGAGGGCGCGCAGGCCTATCTGCGGCGCCAGTACACCACCATCGGCGCGGTCGGCGTCGTGCTCTTCGTCCTCGTCGCCTGGCGGCTGGGGATCGCGGTGGCCATCGGCTTCCTGCTTGGGGCGACCCTCTCCGGACTGGCCGGCTTCATCGGGATGAACGTCTCGGTTCGCGCCAACGTCCGGACAGCCCAGGCCGCGATCGGATCGCTGGCCGCGGGCCTGGACGTGTCCTTCAAGTCGGGAGCCATCACCGGGATGCTGGTCGCGGGCCTCGCCCTGCTTGGGGTCACCGTCTACTTCTTCATCCTGACGGTGATCGGCGGCAACGCCCCCAACTCCCGCGTCGTGATCGACAGCCTCGTGGCGCTGGGCTTCGGCGCCTCCCTCATCTCCATCTTCGCGCGTCTCGGCGGCGGCATCTTCACCAAGGGCGCCGACGTGGGCGGCGACATGGTGGGCAAGGTCGAGGCCGGCATCCCCGAAGACGACCCCCGCAACCCCGCCACCATCGCGGACAACGTGGGCGACAACGTCGGCGACTGCGCCGGCATGGCCGCCGACCTGTTCGAGACCTATGCGGTCACGATCGTCGCCACCATGGTGCTGGCCGCCATCGCCTTCACCGGCGACGTGCAGCGGGTGGAGGGGATGCTCTATCCCCTGCTGATCGGCGCGGTCTGCGTCGTGACCTCCATCATCGGCACCTATTTCGTGCGGCTGCCGTCCAACAACTCCATCATGGGGGCGATGTACCGGGGCTTCATCGTCACCGGCGTGCTGTCCCTGGTGGCGCTCCTGCCCCTCACCTACCTCGTCTTCGGCGACCAGCCGCTGACGGCGGGCGGCGTCACCTTCACCCGCATGTCGCTCTTCTGGTGCGGCGTGACCGGGCTGGCCGTGACGGGCCTGATCGTCTGGGTGACGGAGTACTACACCGGCACGAACTACCGCCCGGTCCGCGCGATCGCCGAGAGCTCCGTCACCGGCCATGGCACGAACGTCATCCGCGGCCTGGCTGTCAGCATGGAGAGCACGGCGATCCCCGCGCTCATCATCATCGCGGGCGTGCTGGTCACCTACAACCTCGCCGGCCTCTACGGCATCGCGATCGCGACGACGACGATGCTGGCCCTGGCCGGCTTCGTGGTGGCGCTCGACGCCTTCGGCCCCGTCACCGACAACGCCGGCGGCATCGCCGAGATGGCCGGCCTGCCCAAGGAGATCCGCCACACCACCGACGCGCTCGACGCGGTGGGCAACACCACCAAGGCGGTGACCAAGGGCTACGCGATCGGCTCGGCGGGCCTCGGTGCGCTCGTGCTCTTCGCGGCCTACACGCAGGACCTGAACTACTTCCAGGCGAATGCGGCGCAGTACCCCTACTTCACGGGCATTCCGCCGCTCACCTTCTCCCTCGCGGACCCCTACGTCGTCGTGGGGCTGCTCTTCGGCGGGTTGCTGCCCTTCCTCTTCGGCGGCATGGCGATGACGGCCGTCGGTCGCGCCGCCATGGCGGTGGTGGAGGAGGTGCGGCGCCAGTTCCGGGAGAAGCCGGGCATCATGGCCGGCACCGACAAGCCGGACTATGCCCGCGCCGTTGACCTGCTGACGAAGGCCGCCATCCGGGAGATGATCATCCCCTCCCTGCTGCCGGTGCTCTCGCCGCTGGTGGTGTATTTCGGCATCCAGGCGATCGCCGGGAAGGCCGCTGCCTTCTCCGCGCTCGGCGCCATGCTGCTCGGCGTGATCGTCACGGGGCTCTTTGTCGCCATCTCCATGACCACGGGCGGCGGCGCCTGGGACAACGCGAAGAAGTACATCGAGGACGGCCACCACGGCGGCAAGGGCAGCGACGCCCACAAGGCCGCGGTGACCGGCGACACGGTGGGCGATCCCTATAAGGACACGGCGGGCCCCGCCGTGAACCCGATGATCAAGATCACCAACATCGTGGCGCTGCTGCTGCTGGCGATCCTCGCCCATTCCTGAGATGGAGCGCCCGCGCCGGATCCCGGACACGGGCGCGCCGCATGCCGGCCCGGCGGACGGGGGATCGCCCCCCGCCCGCCGGCGCCTCATTCCGCGCTGGTTATGGCGCGTGCTTCTCGTGGTCCTGACGCTGGTCGGCTGGGCGCCCGTCCTGTCGGTGGCCTTCACCGTCATCGTCGCCAACCACTACGGCTGCCGCGTAGACGAGGGCAGCGCCCACCCCTGCACTGGTTGGGGCGGCCAGGATATCGGGCCGCTCCTCTACACCACCGGCGTCATGGGGTGGCTGATGCTGGTGACCTTCCCCGTGATGATGGGAACGGCCCTCGCCTGGATCGTCCTGCTGGTGCGCTGGATCCGGCGCCCGCGCGCCTGATCAGGCCTCCCGCGCCCAGTCCGGCAGCCGCATCCCCAGCGAGTTGGGCACGGGCCACTCCTCGCGGACGCGGCGGGTGATCGAGAAGCCGGCCTGCAGGTAATTCGGCAGCGCGCGGGGATGGTCCGCGGTGCAGGTGTTCACCGTCAGCAGGGCGCAGCCACCGCCCCAGGCCTCGTCGATCGCGGCGCGCAGGAAGGCCCGTCCGAACCCCTGGCCCACGGCGTGCGGCATGAGGCCGAAATAGGAGAGATTCGTGCTTCCGTCCCAGCGCCGCTCCAGCTCGAAGAACCCGGCCGGCTCCCCTTTCGCGTAGAGGACGTGGATGGACACGGCCGGGTCCGACAGGATCGCCGCTAGCCGGTCGTCCGGCACGGTCCGGCGCAGCCACCAGCAATATTCGTGGCCGACCGTCTCATAGAGGTATCGGTAGAACGGAACCGTGCAACCGGGCACCGGGATCACCCCGGTTCCGGGCGGCAGCGGCAGCACGGGATCCGCCGGTGGCTGATCCATGCGCAGGAAGGTCACCACGACAGGGAATGGGGTGACCGGATCGGCCACGCCGCGCTCCGCGTTGGGGCTGGGTGCGGCGGCCACGTTAGTTGTCGAGGAAGGAGCGCAGCTTGCGGCTCCGCGTCGGGTGTTTCAGCTTTCGCAGCGCCTTCGCCTCGATCTGGCGGATGCGCTCGCGGGTCACGTTGAACTGTTGCCCGACCTCTTCCAGCGTGTGATCGGTATTCATGCCGATGCCGAAGCGCATGCGCAGGACGCGCTCCTCGCGCGGCGTGAGGGAGGACAGGACCCGCGTCGTCGCCTCCCGGAGGTTGGTCTGGATCGCAGCATCGAGCGGGATGATCGCGTTCGGGTCCTGGATGAAGTCGCCGAGATGGCTGTCCTCCTCGTCCCCGATCGGCGTCTCGAGGGAGATCGGCTCCTTCGCGATCTTCAGGACCTTGCGGACCTTCTCCAGCGGCATGCCGAGCTTCTCGGCCAGCTCCTCCGGCTGCGGCTCCCGCCCGATCTCGTGCAGCATCTGGCGGCTGGTGCGGACAAGCTTGTTGATCGTCTCGATCATGTGGACGGGGATGCGGATGGTCCGCGCCTGGTCCGCGATGGAGCGGGTAATCGCCTGCCGGATCCACCAAGTGGCGTAGGTGGAGAACTTATAGCCGCGCCGATATTCGAATTTATCGACCGCCTTCATCAGGCCGATGTTGCCCTCCTGGATGAGGTCCAGGAACTGCAGACCGCGGTTCGTGTACTTCTTGGCGATGGAGATCACGAGGCGCAGGTTCGCCTCGATCATCTCCTTCTTCGCCTGGGTCATGTCCCGCTCGCCGCGGGACACGGTGGCGTAGACCCGCTTGAACTCGCCGACCGGCAGGCCGGTGATCGCGGCCACCTTGCCGATCTCGGCGCGCACCGCCTCGGCATCGTCCCGCCCGTTGGCGACGAAGGCGACCCAGGCCTTGCCCTTCAGCTTGCTGATCCGCTCGAACCAGGCCGGGTCCAGCTCGTTGCCGCGCCACTGCTCCAGGAACTCGTCGCGCTTGACCTTGTAGCTCTCGGCGATGCGGAGGACCTGGCCCTCCTGCCCCGTCATCCGCCGGTAGAGGCCCTTGATCTGGTCGACCAGCTCCTCGATCCGGTTGTTGTGCAGGTGCACCTTCTGCACCAGCGCCACCAGTTCGGCGCGCTGCTTCTCGTAGGTCTTCTCGGAACGGCCGGCCAGCTCACCCCCGGTGGTGTAGGCCTCCATCCGCTTGTTCGACATCTTCTCGAGCTTGGCGTAGGCGGCCTCGATCGCCTCGAAGGCGGCCAGCGCCTCCGGCTTCAGCTTCTCCTCCAGCGCGGAGAGGGACAGGCCGACGCCCTCGCCCTCCTCGCCTTCCTCGAACTCCTCGGCCTCGGGGGGCGGACCCTCGGGCATATCGGCGTTGTTGGTGGCCTCGAGGTCGATGACGTCGCGCAGGAGAAGCTTTCCGCTCACCACGGCCTCGTGCCAGCCGACAATGGCGCGGAAGGTCAGCGGGCTCTCGCACAGCCCGCCGATCATCATGTCGCGCCCGGCCTCGATGCGCTTGGCGATCGCGATCTCGCCCTCGCGCGAGAGCAGCTCGACCGAGCCCATCTCGCGCAGGTACATGCGGACCGGGTCGTCGGTGCGGCCGAGGCTCTCCTCGTCGACGTTGCCGCCGGCCTCCTCGTCCCCCTCCTTCTCCTTGGCCTCGTCCTCCTCGCCCTCGGCCTTGGCGGCGGGCTTCTTCTCCGCACCGTCCTCGTCGGCGGATTCCTCCGCCTCGACGACGTTGATGCCCATCTCGGACATCAGCGCCATCGTGTCCTCGATCTGCTCGGAGGTGACCTGCTCGTTCGGCAGGGCGGCGTTGAACTCGTCATAGGTGACGTAGCCCCGCTCCTTGCCGCGGGCGATCAGCTTCTTCACGGAGGCCAGGAGGCTGTCGATCAGCGCGCCCTCCACCGCCTCGTCGCGGTGTTCCGCCGTGTCGGTGCCGTTCGCCGTCTTCGTCGCCATGCGCCTCTCCGAATAAGGGACCCGCCGACGGACCGGTGCGCCGGCCGCCGTTGATCGTGAAACCCTCTACCCTAGTGACCCGCGCCCTCGGCCGCGTCTTCCAGTTCGGACTCGCCCCGGCGGAGCGCCAGCAGCGCGCGCCGCAGCCGGATGACCCGCGCCTGGGCCGCCGCGCCCTCGGCCGGCCCGGTCGCGGCCGTCAGTTCGGCCTGTGCCGCACGCAGGTCCTCGACCAGCGCGCCCTCGCCCCGCAGTAAGCCGAAGAAGTGCCACCAGCCGTCCAGTGCCTCCCCGGGCTGGGCCTCGGTGCTGGCGGCGGCCGGGAGGCCCGCCCCGCCCGTGGCCCATTTGCAGGCCTGGTCCAAGCCGGCCGATCCCAGGTGGGAGAGGAGAGTTCCGGAGTCAAGCGAATCGCGCCCGTCCAATAACGCTTCCGTGCTCGCCTTCTGAGTGTGCCAGTCCAGCATCCCCGCCTGGAGTTCGGCGGCCGGTCCCTCCGGCAGGTCGAGCAAGGCGAGCGCCTCGTCCACCTCGCCGAGCAGCCAGGGCTGGCCGAGGATGATGGCCAGCAGGCAGCGTGCCTGCTCCACGCGGGCCTGGCCCGGCTGGGGCGGCGTGCGCGGCGGCAATCGCGGCGGCGGCTTTGCTCCGGGGCGCGCGCCGGCCCGACGCGCCGCACCGCCGGATGGCCGCGCCGGCCGGGTGCTCTCGAAGAAGCGGTCCAGCAGGGCGCGCCGGTACTCGGCCGCGAGGGACCGGTCCGGCACGCGCCCGGCGGCCGCGGCCAGGTCATTGCGGAAGGTCGCGCGCCCCTCCGGCGTGCCGAGGGGCCGTCCATCTGCCATCAGGTCGTACAGCGCGCTCGAGAGCGGCTTTGCCGCCGCCAGCACCGCCTCGAAGGCGGCGGCGCCCTTCGCCTTGATGAGGTCGTCCGGGTCCTGGCCGGCGGGCAGGGTAGCGAAATGCAGCGTCTTCTCCGCCCCGATCAGGGGCAGCACCATCTCGGCGGCGCGGGCGGCGGCACGGAAGCCGGCGGCGTCGCCGTCCAGGCACAGGACCGGCTCCGGCGAGACGCGCCAGAGCTCCTCCATCTGCTCCGGCGTCAGCGCCGTGCCGAGCGGCGCGACCGCCCCTCCGAACCCCGCCTGATGCAGGGCGATGACGTCCATGTACCCTTCGGCCACGATCAGCCGCGACTTGCCGCGGAACACGGCCTCCCGTGCGAAGTCCATGCCGTAGAGGTTGCGGCGCTTGGAGAAGACCGCCGTCTCCGGTCCGTTCAGGTATTTCGGCTGCCCATCCCCCAGGATGCGCCCGCCGAGGGACACCACGCGCCCCCGCCGGTCGCGGATCGGGAACATCACGCGGTTGAAGAAGAAGTCGGAGTAGCTGTCGGAGCGGTCCTCCTGCGCCTTCACGAGCCCGGCCTCGGCCATCTGCCGCGGCTCGATGCCCAGCGGCTTGAGGTCGGCGATCAGCGCTCCCCGCCCCCCGCCGGACCAGCCGAGGCCGAACCGCGCGATGGTCTCCTCCGTCAGGCCGCGACCCCGCAGGTAGTCCAGCGCCGCCCGGCCCTCCGGCAGGCGGAGTCGGCGCTGCATCACCTCGGCCGCGGCGGCCAGCACATCATGCAGGTCCTTCGCGCGGCGCTCGCGCTCAACCTGCCGGGGGCTCTCCTTCGGAACCTCCAGCCCGGCCTCGGCAGCCAAGCGCTCCACCGCCTCCCGGAAGGGCAGGCCCTCCGTCTGCATGGTGAAACCGATGGCGTCGCCGTGCTGGCCACAGCCGAAGCAGTGGTAGTGGTCGTCATAGACGTAGAAGGACGGCGTCTTCTCGTTGTGGAAGGGGCAGCACCCCTTCCACTGCCGCCCGTTGCGCGTGAGCTTGACCTTCCGCCCGATCAGCGGTGGCAGCGGCGTCCGGGCGCGCAGCTCATCCAGGAAATTGGCGGGAAGGGCCATGGGTCGGCGGGATGGTAGCCCGTCCGGGGGATGAGGTCAGCGGCCAAGGTCCGGACCACCCACGGACCGTCCTGACCATCGCCTAGAACTGAACAGGACGTCCCGCGACCGACAGGATCAGGATTAGGGCCAGAAAGGAGAGAAACGAACCGAAGGAGAGGCCGGCCCCCAGCACGAGGCGCCGGATGAGTTCGCGAAGCGTCACCGATGAGTCGACTGAGTCGACGATGGTAAAGGGCGGCGCCGGCGGGCCGAGCAGGACCGTTGACGACAGACCGACCCAGGCCATCGTGATGGCAATGACCTTCCCGATCCCTCGGGCACCGAAGGCCGCAAGGGCCACCGGAATGTGCGTCGCCGCGGCCCCAACCAACAACCCGACGCCCAGCACCTTCGGGTAGGAGCCGGCGCGCCGGTTCACAAGGCGACGCAACGGTCGTGCGGACGCAAAGGCCAGCACCACCATGATCGCCGCGCAGGCCAAACCCCAGGGATCGTCGAAACCCGCAGGACCGTCATCGGACGCGGGAGTTCAGGGAGCTTCCCACAGGACTGCCCAGGCTGGCCGGACGGCCCCGTTCGGACCGATGCGGCGCAGGTCGGGATCCGGGCTCAATCGCCCAGCGCCGCCTTCACCATCGGCCCCGCCTTGGCCATGTCCAGCACGGCCGCGTGCTTCGCCTTCAGCGCCGCCATCACCTTCCCCATGTCCTTGATCGAGGCCGCGCCGGTCTCCGCCACCGCCTCGGCCACGGCGGCCTGCATCGCGGCATCATCCATCTGCCGGGGCAGAAAGGACTCGATGACGGCGATCTCCGCCTCCTCCTTGTCCGCCAGCTCGGTCCGGCCGCCCTGGCGGTAGAGGTCCACGCTCTCCCGCCGGCTCTTCACCATGCCGCGGAGCATTCCCGCGATCTGATCATCCGGGATGGCCGTGACCCCGGACGGCCGGGCGGCGATGTCCGCCTCCTTGAGCTTCGCGATCACCATGCGGATGGTGGAGGTGCGCGGGGCATCGCCGGCGCGCATGGACGCCTTCATTTCCTCGGTGAAGCGGGCGCGCAGGTCCATGGACATCTCCTGGGTCAGGCAGGCGGTCTAGCGCAGCCCGGCCATCCGCCCAATGGGAAGGCATTTCCCAGGGGCGCGAGCGGAACCCCCTTCCCCTGGGAAAACATTTCCCACATATACCGGACATGCGCACCGTCGAGCAGATCATTGCCCAGATGGGCGGCGCCAGCGCGGCGGCCGCGCATCTCGGCGTCGGCACCGAGGCCATTCGGAAATGGCGCCAGACCCGGACCATCCCGGCCCGCCACTGGCCCGCCATCCTCTCGGCGACCAACCTCACCCTGGCCGACCTGCCCCGCCCCGACGCCGCCGAATCGCCTGCCCCGCCCCTCAGCCCGGAGCCCAGCATGACCGAGACCGTCCCCGAGGGCGCCACCGCCTGCCTCGTCCTGTCCGACGGCACGGTGCTCTGGGGGCGCGGCTTCGGCGCCGCCGGCACGAAGGTGGGCGAGGTCTGCTTCAACACCTCCATGACCGGCTACCAGGAGGTGCTCACCGATCCCTCCTATGCCGGGCAAATCATCACCTTCACCTTCCCCCACATCGGCAACGTCGGCGCGAACCCCGAGGACATCGAGGCCATCACCCCCGCCGCCCGCGGCCTGGTGGTGAAGCAGGACCTGACCGATCCGTCGAACTACCGCGCGACCCGGCATTTGGACGATTGGCTGAAGAGCCACGGCATCCCCGGCATCTGCGGCCTCGACACCCGGGCCCTGACGTCCCGCATCCGCGACCTCGGTGCCCCGAACGGCGTGATCCACCACGCGTCGGACGGCCGCTTCGACCTGCCGGCCCTGCGCGCGCAGGCCGCGGCCTGGCCGGGGCTGGAGGGCATGGACCTTGCGAAGGAGGTCTCCTGCACCCAGCCCTACAAGTGGGACGAGTCCCTCTGGGCCTGGGGCCAGGGCTACGGGAAGCAGACCGCGCCGAAGCACCGCGTCGTCGCCGTGGACTACGGCGCCAAGCGCAACATCCTGCGCTGCCTCGCCGATGCCGGCTGCGAGGTGACGGTCGTCCCCGCCACCGCCACCGCGGAGGAGATCCTCCGCCACGAGCCGGACGGCGTCTTCCTCTCCAACGGCCCCGGGGACCCGGCCGCGACGGGCACCTACGCCGTCCAGGCCATCCAGGGCGTGCTGGACGCGGGCAAGCCCGTCTTCGGCATCTGTCTGGGCCACCAGCTCCTGGCACTCGCCCTGGGGGCGAAGACCTACAAGCTCGACCAAGGGCATCGGGGCGGCAACCAGCCGGTGAAGGACCTCGCGACCGGCAAGGTGGAGATCACCTCCCAGAACCACGGCTTCGCGGTGGATGAGACGACCTTGCCCGGCGGCGTGACGGTCACGCACACCAGCCTTTTCGACAACTCTAACGAGGGCATCGCCGCGCCCGATCGCCGCGCCTTCTCCGTGCAGTACCACCCCGAGGCCTCGCCGGGCCCGTCGGACAGCCACCACCTCTTCCACCGCTTCACCGACCTGATCGAGCGGTCGAAGGCGGGCTGACATGCCCTCGACCGCGTCGCTCCTCGCCTTCGCGGCGCTGTCGCTCGGCCTGGCGCTCACGCCGGGGCCGAACCTCTTCTATCTTGTCTCGCGCACCCTCACCCAAGGCACGCGGGCCGGGATGCTGTCGCTGGTCGGGTGCCAGACCGGCAGCCTCGTCATCATGCTCGGCGCAGCCCTCGGCATCACCGCGGCGCTGCTGGCGGTGCCCTATGCCTACGACGTCATGCGGCTGGGCGGGGCCGCTTACCTTCTCTGGCTCGCCTGGCAATCGGTGCGGCCGGGCGGCGCGCCCCTCTTCTCCCCGCGTCCCATCCCGCCGGAGAGCAGCGCGCGCCTCCTCTCCCTCGGCTTCGCGACCGCCGCGCTGAACCCGAAGGTCGCGCTGTTCTACGTCGCCGTCCTGCCCGCCTTCATGGACCCGGAGCGCGGCAGCCTGCTGGCCCAGGGCCTGATCCTCGGCGCCGTTCAGATCGCCATCTGCACGGTGTTCGACGCGCTCATCGTCTGGGGCGCCGGCGGCGCCTCGCGCTTCCTCTCGACCCGCCCGACCTGGCTGGCGGTCCAGCGCTGGGTGCTGGGCGGCGCGCTGGCCCTTCTGGCCGTGAAGCTGGCCTCCGAGAGCCGCGCGTGATCCGGCTTCTCCTCCTCGCCCTGCCGCTCTCGCTGATCGGCTGGTGGGCGCTGCGCCGCACCGGCCAGAGCCGCGCCCGCGCCTGGACGGGCGGGGTCGCGCTGTCCTTTCTCGCGTTGGGCGGCGTCGTGATCTTCGCGGTGGACGACCATGGGGAGGGCCGCGTCCTCGCCGCCGCCCTGTGGGCCGGAATCCACGCGATCCTCTTCCTGATCCTGCGGCCCTGGCTCGGGCGGGACCGGGCATGATCCTGACCATTCCCGGGCTGGTGATCGGGCTGGCGGCTTCCCTCGTGGTCCTGCCGCTGCTGTCGCTCTTCCTGCGGCGCCTCGCCACCACGCCTGTTCGCGCGCTGGCAATCGGAGTCGCGTCGGTCGCCTTGGCGGTGGGCGCCGCCCTGCTGCTTGGCGCGACGCAGGGGGAACCGAACGCGATCCTCGCCGCCCTGCTCGTCGCCCCCGGCGTGCAGATGTTCCTCTGCGCCTGGCTGATGCCGCGCGGCCCGGCCGGGGCCGGCTGGCGCTTCGGCCTGCTTGGAACCGGCGCCCTCTGGATCATCCTCGCCTTCGCGCGCTTCGGGGGGCTCGCATGAGGCGGCGCGCGCTCAGTCTCCTGGCCGCGCTCGGCCTCGTCGCGGTGCTGCCGGAATGCAGCCTCGCCTGCGAGGCCCCGCGTTGGTCGAGCACGGCGCCGGAGGGCGGCGACACCCTGACCGCCTGCGCCCGCCCGATGCTCTTCGCCATGCCCGGCCAGAGCGGCGACGCGCCCGGCTGGCTCGTGCTGCGCGACCGCGAGGGCTGGATCCGCGGCGTCACCTCCCTGGACATGGTGCAGACCCTGGACATGCCGGCCGAATGGGACCGCAGTCGCGTCACCGTCCCGCTGCACGCCGACATGCGGCGCGGCGAAGCCCTTTCGCCGCCGGCCGGCTTCCTGACCGACCGCTGGTGGCGCCTGCGCGCCCTGCTCGGCCTGACGCCGGCGGATACGGAGCACCGCTGATGTCGCCGGGTGCCTTCGATCCTCTGGTCTATGGCCTCGGCATCGCCGTTCCCGTCGCCGCGGTCGCCACCCCGGCCTTCTGGCGCGCCAGCCACGGGCTGCCGGCCATGCCGCGCACCGCGCTCGTCACCCTCGCCTGCCTCGGGCTGTCGGGGATCGCATCTCTTCCCGTCGCCCTCTCCGCCGACCGCCTGGATGTGACGAGCCTCACCGCGCTCGTCCTCTCCGCGGTCCTGCAGGGCCTTGCCCTGCCCATCCTTCTCCTGCTCGCCCGGAAGCCCTGACCATGCCGAAGCGCACCGACATCCAATCCATCATGATCATCGGCGCCGGCCCGATCATCATCGGCCAGGCCTGCGAGTTCGACTATTCCGGCGCCCAGGCCTGCAAGGCGCTGCGCGCCGAGGGCTACCGGGTGATCCTGGTGAACTCCAACCCGGCGACGATCATGACCGACCCGGAGCTCGCCGACGCGACCTACATCGAGCCGATCACGCCGGAGGTGGTCGAGAAGATCATCGCGAAGGAGCGACCGGACGCGATCCTGCCCACCATGGGCGGCCAGACCGCGCTGAACACCGCGCTGAAGCTGGATGCCTCCGGCGCCCTGGCGAAGTACGGCTGCGAGCTGATCGGCGCGAAGGCGGAGGTGATCGACAAGGCCGAGGACCGGCTGAAGTTCCGCGACGCGATGACGAAGATCGGCATCGAGAGCCCGCGCTCGGGCATCGCGCACTCCATGGAGGAGGCGCGCGCGGCGCTGGAGCTGGTGAAGCTGCCCTGCGTCATCCGTCCCTCCTTCACCCTCGGCGGCACGGGCGGCGGCATCGCCTACAACAGGGAGGAGTTCGAGCAGATCGTCGCCGCCGGCCTCGACGCCTCCATGACGACCGAGGTTCTGATCGAGGAAAGCGTGCTCGGCTGGAAGGAGTTCGAGATGGAGGTGGTCCGCGACAGCGCGGACAACTGCATCATCGTCTGCTCCATCGAGAACCTGGACCCGATGGGCGTCCACACCGGCGATAGCGTCACCATCGCCCCCGCGCTGACGCTGACGGACAAGGAATACCAGCGCATGCGCGATGCCAGCATCGCCTGCCTGCGCGAGATCGGCGTGGACACCGGTGGCTCCAACGTCCAGTTCGGCATTAACCCGGTGGACGGCCGCATGGTCGTCATCGAGATGAACCCGCGCGTCTCCCGCTCCTCCGCGCTCGCGTCCAAGGCCACCGGCTTCCCGATCGCGAAGATCGCGGCGAAGCTCGCCGTCGGCTACACGCTGGACGAGCTGGCGAACGACATCACCAAGACCACCCCCGCCGCCTTCGAGCCGACCATCGACTACGTGGTCGTGAAGATCCCCCGCTTCACCTTCGAGAAGTTCCCCGGCACCCCTGCCACGCTGACCACCTCCATGAAGTCGGTCGGCGAGACGATGGCCATCGGACGCTCCTTCGCCGAGGCGCTGCAGAAGGGTCTCCGCGGCCTGGAGACGGGCCTGTCCGGCCTGGACGAGATCACGATCCCCGGCGACGGCTCCGTGGAGGCCATCGTGGCCGCCCTCGCGAACCCGACGCCGGATCGTTCCCTGACCGTTGCCCAGGCCCTTCGCGCCGGGCTGGACGTGGACACCATCCACAACGCCTGCAAGTTCGACCCCTGGTTCATCCGGGAGATCGAGAAGATCGTGCAGGCCGAGGCCGGCGTGATCCGGGACGGCCTGCCGAAGGACGCGACTGGGATGCGCCGCCTGAAGGCGATGGGCTTCTCCGACCGCCGCCTGGCCAAGCTCGCCGGCCTGCACGAGCCGGAGATGCAGACGCGGCGCGAGACCCTCGGCGTCCGCCCCGTCTACAAGCGCATCGACACCTGCGCCGCCGAGTTCGCCTCCTCCACCCCCTACATGTACTCGACCTATGAGGGCGGCTTCGGCACGCCGGTCTGCGAGAGCGATCCGACCGACCGCCAGAAGGTCGTCATCCTCGGCGGCGGCCCGAACCGCATCGGCCAGGGCATCGAGTTCGACTATTGCTGCGTCCACGCCGCCTACGCCCTGCGCGAGGCCGGCTTCGAGACCATCATGGTCAACTGCAACCCCGAGACGGTCAGCACCGACTACGACACCTCGGACCGCCTCTACTTCGAGCCGCTGACCGCGGAGGACGTCATCGCCCTCATCCGCGTGGAGCAGACGAAGGGCACGGTTCTCGGCTGCATCGTGCAGTATGGCGGCCAGACGCCGCTCAAGCTGTCCCAGGCACTCGACAAGGCGGGCATCCCCATCCTCGGGACCAGTGCGGAGGCGATCGACATTGCCGAGGATCGCGAGCGCTTCCAGCAGATGCTGAAGGGGCTTGGCCTGAAGCAGCCGCAGAACGGCACCGCCCGCAACCTGGAGGAGGCCGCGAAGGAGGCCGAGCGCATCGGCTATCCCGTGGTCGTCCGCCCCTCCTACGTGCTGGGCGGCCGCGCCATGGAGATCGCCCACAACGCCGAGCAGCTCCAGCGCTTCGGGAAGGAGGCGGTGAAGGTCTCCGGCGAGAACCCCATCCTCATCGACCAGTACCTGCAGGACGCGATCGAGGTGGACGTGGACTGCATCGCGGATGCGGACGGGGAGGTCTACGTCGCCGGCGTGATGGAGCACATCGAGGAGGCCGGCATCCACTCCGGCGACAGCGCCTGCTCCCTGCCGCCCTACTCCCTGCCCCCCGCCATTATCACGGAGCTGAAGGCCGAGACCGAGGCCATGGCCCGCGCGCTGAAGGTCCGCGGCCTGATGAACGTGCAGTACGCCGTGAAGGACGGTGAGATCTTCGTCCTGGAGGTAAATCCCCGTGCCTCCCGCACCGTGCCCTTCGTGGCGAAGGCCACCGGCGTTCCCGTCGCGAAGATCGGCGCCCGCGTGATGGCCGGCGCAAAGCTGAAGGAGTTCAACCTCGACGACAGCGCGATCTCCCGCCACGTCGCGGTGAAGGAAGCGGTCTTTCCCTTCAACCGCTTCCCCGGCGTGGACGTGCTGCTCGGCCCGGAGATGAAGTCCACCGGGGAGGTCATGGGACTCGACCTCTCCTTCGAGCGCGCTTTCCTGAAGTCCCAGATGGGGGCTGGCGTGAAGCTGCCGGAGAAGGGCGCGGCCTTCGTCTCGGTGAAGGACGGCGACAAGCCCGCCGCCATCTCCCTGGCCCGGCGCCTGTCGGAGATGGGCTTCACCATCATGGCCACCCGCGGCACCGCGGCGCGTCTGCGGGAGGCCGGCCTGGCCGTCCGCGTGGTAAACAAGGTGCTGGAAGGACGGCCCCACTGCGTGGACGCGATCAAGTCCGGCGAGATCCAGCTCGTGATCAACACCACCGGCGGCGGCCGATCCGTTTCCGACAGCTTCGACATCCGCCGCGGGGCCCTGACCCAGGGTGTCCCGCACTACACGACGGTGTCCGGGGCGAGGGCGGCGGTCCACGCCATCGCGGCGCTCCGGGCGGGCACCCTTGATGTGGCGCCCCTCCAGGCTTATTTTCGGCCTTCGTTCTCGTAGCAGACCTGCTACGCTGACATCCGGGTGGGGCGGGTCCGGTTGAACCGGCGCCCGCCCCAAACGTTTTTCACCCCCTCGCCGCGCGGCCCTGACCGGGGCCGCGCGGCGAAGCCATCTTCGCCCGAGGGACCGCCGTGCAGAAGTTCCCGATGACCGCCGAGGGCCTCGCCCGCCTGGAGGACGAGTTGCGCGTCCTCCGCGCCGAGGAACGTCCCGCCGTGATCCGCGCCATCGCCGAGGCGCGGGAGCATGGCGACCTCTCGGAAAACGCGGAGTACCACGCCGCGCGGGAGAAGCAGTCCTTCATCGAGGGCCGCATCGCCGATCTGGAATCGGTGATCCCCTCGGTCGAGGTGATCGACGTCTCCCGCCTCACCGGGGACCAGGTGAAGTTCGGCGCCCGCGTGACCATCGTCGACGAGGAGACGGAGGAGGAGAAGACCTACCGCATCGTCGGCGCCTACGAGGCCGACATGAAGAACGGATCCATCTCCGTGTCCTCGCCGCTCGCCAAGGCCCTGATCGGCCGCAAGATCGGCGACAGCGTGGAGGTGCCGGCCCCAGGGGGCGCCCGCTCCGTCGAGATCACCAAGGTCGCCTTCAACTAGGCCGCCCCAGCATGTCCGCCGCCCTCGCGCGCGTCGGCGCGCCCGCCGTCTCGCTCGCCGACGTGCGCGCGGCGGCGGAGCGCATCCGAGGCGCCGTGCTCCGCACCCCGCTCATCCGTCCCCAGGCGGTGGCCCGCATCGCGGGGGCGGAGATGCTGTTCAAGCTGGACAACCTGCAGGCCACGGGCGCCTTCAAGGAGCGCGGGGCCGCCAACCGGCTCGCGCTGCTGACGGCGCGGGAGAAGGCGGCAGGCGTCATCGCGATGTCGGCCGGCAACCATGCCCAGGCCGTGGCGCGCCATGCGCAGCTCGCGGGCATCGCCGCCACCATCGTCATGCCGCGCTTCACCCCGGCGACGAAGGTCACGCGCACCGAGGGCTGGGGCGCCCGCGTCGTCCTGCACGGTGAGACCCTGGCCGAGGCCGCCGCCCACGCTCATGACATGGCGCTGCGGGACGGCCTGACCTTCATCCACCCGTATGACGACCCCGCCGTCATCGCCGGCCAGGGCACCGTCGCCCTGGAGATCCTGGAGGAGGCGGGCGACATTGACGCCCTCATCCTGCCGGTCGGCGGCGGCGGCCTCCTGGCCGGCTGCGCCGCCGCCGCGGCCGAACTGCGTCCCGGGCTGAAGGTCTATGGCGTGGAGGTCGAAGGCTACCCCGCCATGGTCCAGCGCCTGGCCGGCCGTCCCATCCGGGTCGGCGGCCCCACCGTCGCGGAGGGTATCGCCGTCCGGGACGTGGGCGACCTGCCCTTCGCCCTTCTCCGCACCATGGGCACCGAGGTCCTCGTCGCGCCCGAGAGCGCGGTGGAGCAGGCCATCGCCGTCCTCGCCGAGAACGCGAAGGTCGTGGCGGAGGGCGCCGGCGCCGCCGGCCTCGCCGCCGTCCTGGCCCATGGTGACCGCTTCCGCGGCCAGCGGGTCGCGACCGTCGTCTGCGGCGGCAACATCGACGCGCGCATCCTCGCCAACGTCCTGCTCCGCAACCTCTTGCGGGACGGCCGCATCCTGCGGCTGCACCTCGACA
This sequence comes from Muricoccus radiodurans, assembly GCF_050154705.1. GTDB lineage: Bacteria > Pseudomonadota > Alphaproteobacteria > Acetobacterales > Acetobacteraceae > Roseomonas > Roseomonas radiodurans. Next base: position 1,495,239 of record NZ_CP189561.1, read on the forward strand.
TCCCCGACCGTCCGGGGATGCTGGCCGACATCTCCACCCGCGTCGCCAATGCCGGCGGTAACGTGATCGAGGTCTCTCACCGCCGCCTCTTCGCCGCCCCCTCCGTCCAGACGGCGGAGCTGGAGCTGATGATCGAGGTCCGCGACGCCGCCCAGGGCGCGGCCATCGTCGCGGCGCTGGAAGCCGGGGACTACGTCGTCCGCCGCGGCTGAGGCCGCGCAACCGGGGGGCAGGCTCGGGGTTCCTGACCCCGAGGAGGACCCTGCCCGTGCCCGCCCTGCCCCGCACCGCCCCGGCCCTGCTCGCCGTCGTCGCCGCCACCCTGCTCATCCCCTCGGAAGCGGAGGCGCGGCGCCGCGGCGGTTGGGGCCCGACCCTTTCCCTCGGCTCGCTCCTCCCTTTCCGGATCATCCCGGCCGCGCCGCGCTACCGGAGCGCCCGCCGCGCGCCCCGGCCGGCGATGCAGGCGCCGGTCGCGGTCGCGGCGGCGCCCGTGGCCGCCGGCGTGGCGACGGCCTCCGCAGCGCCGGCCCTGTCCCCGCCCACCGCGGCGGATCCAATGGCCCCTTCGCCCGCCGGCCCGCAGGCCCTCGCCGCCGCGCCGGCGCCGGCCACCCCGATCCAGCCTCTGTCCGGGTCACGCCCGGGAGACACCCCGCCCGTCGCGATGCAGACCCTGGCCGCGGCACCCGCGCCGATGGCGCCGGTCCAGCCCGGCCTGTCCGCGACGCCGACGCGCCTGGCCGATCGCGGCACCTGGGTCGATCCGGTCCGCTGAACCGGCTAAGGGGAGGCATGCGAGACCGGACGCCGCGCCGATGAGCGCGACCGACGACGATTCCCGGCCCCGTTATGGTCACCGCCGGGTCAGGGTGTCGGGCGAGCCGCTGCCGCCGGTCGTGCTCGGCCAGCCCGCACCGGCAGCGCCGCCCGCGACGCCGCGCGATGTGTCAGAGGCCATGCCGGTGTCGCCGGACGTTCGGCGCCCGTCTCCCGAGCCGCTCACACGCCCCGACCCGCCGCGTCTTCCCGGCCCTCCACGGGAAGGGTCGGAGGTCGGGCCGCCCACCGCCCCCTCGCCACGCGCGGACGTTCCGCCCGACGAGCGGGAGTTCGAGCCCCTCCCGCCGCCACCCTCTCCGCGATCTACGGCACCGCCCCCCGAATCGCGCGTTGCCGAGCGCCTCGCGCCGCCACGGCCAGCGGTCCCCGTCCGCCAGGGTCTCGGTCGGCGGGTGCTGGGCGCGACCGGGCGGGGCCTGAGGGCGGTCTTCCGCCCCACTTACGTGCTTCTGGCCCTGTCGCTGGCCGGCCTCGCCTTCCTCGGCTTCATTGGCTGGGCGATGTTCCGCGTCCCCGTCGGCGGCGGCATGTCGCCGGACGACACGCCCGCCTCCCTCATCCTTGAATCCCGGGACGGCACCGCCTTCGCGGCGCGCGGTGTCCTGCGGGGCGACGCGATCGATCCTGCGCGCATTCCCAAGCCCCTGCAGGATGCTGTGGTCGCGATCGAGGACCGCCGCTTCTTCGAGCATAACGGCCTCGACCTGCGCGGCATGGTTCGGGCGTCGGTCCGGAACTTCGAATCCGGCCGCACCCGCCAGGGTGCCAGCACCATCACCCAGCAGCTTGCCCGGCTGATGTTCCTCTCGCAGGACCGCTCCGTCGTGCGGAAGGTGCAGGAAGCCGTGCTCGCCCTCTGGCTGGAGGCACGGCTCTCGAAGGAGGAGATCCTCGCCCGCTACCTCAACGCCGCCTATTTCGGTGCCGGCGCCTGGGGCGCGGACGCCGCGGCGCGTCGCTATTTCGGCAAGCCCGCGGCGGAACTGAACCTGGCCGAGGCTTCGATGCTCGCCGGGCTCGTCCGGGCGCCCTCCAACCTCGCCCCCAACCGCAACCCGGACGGCGCCTGGCGCCGCGCTGACCTCGTCCTCAACGCCGTGCAGGAGACGGGGCGCGCCACGCCGCAGGACGTCGCCGCCGCCCGCGCAGCCCGCCCGGTCCTGCGCGCCCCGCCGGAGATGTCCCCCGGCCGCGGCTACGTCGCCGACTGGGCCGAGGGCGAGGCGCGCCGCCTGATCGGCCCCCTGCCGGTGGACCTCTCCGTCCGCACCACGCTCGATCCCGCCCTCCAGGACCTGGCGGAGCGCATCGTCGCCGGCTGGCTGGACGGCGAGGGGCGACGCGTCAACGCCACCCAGGCCGCGCTGCTCGCGCTGTCGCCCGATGGTGCCGTCCTCGCGGCCGTCGGCGGGCGCGACTACAACGCCAGCCAGTTCAACCGCGTGACGCAGGCGCGGCGCCAGCCGGGCTCGCTCTTCAAGCTCTTCATCTACGCCGCCGCGCTGGAAGCCGGAATGACACCGAACACCCAGGTGATCGACCAGCCCGTCCGCATCGGAGATTGGGCCCCGACGAATTACGGGGACCGCTTCCGCGGCCCGATGACGCTGCGCGACGCCTTCGCCCACTCGGTCAACACCGTCGCCGTGCAGCTCTACGCCCAGCTCGGCCATCAGCGCGTCATGGATGTGGCCCGCCGCATGGGCCTGCGCTCCGAGATGCCGAACGTGCCCGCCGTCTCGCTCGGCAGCGGCGAGGCCACGCTGCTGGAGATGACCGCGGCCTTCGCGTCGGTCGCGAACAACCGCGCCGTGGAACCACACGTCATCCGCGGCGTGCGCGCCCGGGACCGCGCCCTCTTTACCCGACCCGACACCATGCCCGGCGGCACGCCCGTCCTGTCCGCCACGGCGCAGCAGGGACTGCTCGACCTGATGCTGTCGGTGGTCCAGAGCGGCACCGGCACCGCCGCGCGGCTCGACCGGCCCGTGGCCGGGAAGACCGGCACGACGCAGGAGAGCCGCGACGCCTGGTTCATCGGCATGACGGCGGACGTGATCGTCGGCGTGTGGGTGGGCAATGACGACAACACGCCGATGCGCAACGTGACCGGCGGCGCCCTGCCGGCCCGCATCTGGGCCGACTTCGTCCGCAACGCCGACCGCGCCAAGACCGCGGAGGCCCCCATCCCCACGGCCGCCGCCCCCGCCCCGCCCGCCAATGCGCCGCGCGCGGCACCGATCCGCGGCGTGCCGCAGGTGCTGGACACGGCCACGCTGCGACTGGGCAGCCGCGCCGTGCAGCTCACCGGTGTCATCGGCATGCGCGGCGAATACGCGCGCCAGCTCGACCTCTACCTCGCGGGCCGGGAGGTGGTGTGCGAGCCGGTGGCCGACGGCGCACACCGCTGCAACGTGGAAGGACGAGACCTCTCCGACGTCGTCCTGTTCAACGGCGGCGGCCGCGCCAGCGCCGACGCCTCCCCGGCCCTGCGGTCCAGCGAGGCCCAGGCGCGCGAGGCTGGGCGGGGGGTCTGGGCGGGGCGCTGATCGCCCCCGCCCCGCGCCTCACCGCTCGACCGGCACCCCGGCCTCGTCCCGCGAGGTCCGGATGGTCTGCAAGGTCTGAACCCGCATGACCGTCGGCGCCCCGGTCAGCCGCTGGGTCAGCTCGTTCTCATGGGCGGGGTTGCGGGCCACGAGGCGCAACAGGAAGTCGCCGCCGCCGCGGATCATGTGGCACTCCCGCACCTCCGGCCATTCCCGCACCATCGCCTCGAAGCCCTCCAGAACGGGGAGCTTCTGGCTCTCCAGCCCGACCAGGGCGAAGAAGGTGATCTCCCAGCCCATCGCCACCGGGTCGAGGTCGGCGTGGTAGCCCCGGATCACCCCCACCTCCTCCAGCCGCCGCACGCGACGCAGGCAGGGCGGCGCGGACAGGCCCACGCGGCGGGCCAGCTCCACGTTCGTGATACGGCCATCCGCCTGTAATTCCCGGAGAATGTCGCGGTCCGTCGCGTCCAGGCTGTGCGGGTCCGGATGTCTCATGCCGGGCGTTTCCTCGGGGGGCGCGGACTATCCCTATCCGCCATGGCGGCATCAAGGCCAACCCTGCGGGTCGAGCTTGCACGCCCCGTGCCGCCCGGTCGGGGCGGCGGGATCAGACGAGGACCTTGGATCCCTGGTAGGAGACGACCGCGGCGCGCAGGGCGGCCGCCATCTCCTCCGCCGAGCCGAAACGGTCGGCCGGGTCCTTCCGCAGCGCGCGGGCCACCACGTCGTCCAGCGCCGCGGGAAGTTCGGGGACGAGCGAGGAGGGAGCCGGCGCCTCCTCCGCCTGGACGGCGTGCAGCGTCGCGTAGAGGTTCGCCCCCTCGAAGGGTCGCCGCCCGGTTAACGCCCGGAACAGGATGACGCCGGCCGCCCAGAGGTCCATCCGCGGATCGGGCGCGGCGCCGCGAACCTGCTCCGGCGCCATGGTCGAGGGCGTGCCGAGCATCTGCCCGACTGTCGTCAACTCCGCCCCGTCCGCCTGGGTCGGAAGATGCGCCACCCCGAAATCCGTGACCTTCACCTGACCCAACCCGTCCTCTTCGTTGGCCGCCAGGAGAATATTCGCCGGCTTCACGTCCCGGTGGACGATCCCTCGCCGGTGCGCGGCCGCGAGGGCATCCAGAAGCTCGAGGACGATCCGGGTCGCCTCCGCCACCGGCAACCGGGGCGTGCGTCGGAGCACGTCCTCCAGGGATTCGCCGATCACCAGTTCCATGGCCAGCCACGCATAGTCCGGCCCGTGGCCGAAATCATGGACCGGCACGATTCCGGGATGCGAGAGACGGGCGACCGTCCGCGCCTCCTGCTCGAAGCGGGAGAGCAGTTCCATCCCCTCCTCATCGCTCCGGCGCGGCACGATCTTGAGGGCCACAAGGCGCGAGAGCCGCGGGTCATAGGCCTCGGCAACCATGGCGTGTGCGCCGCGGCCGATCATGTCGCGGATCTCATATCGCCCCGCGATCACCGTGCTCGGCATGGGCCACCTGCGTCAGTTCCACGGGTTCATACCACCGTTCGGGCGAATGAAACCATAAACTTCCGCGATTGCAATCGGTTACGAGACTGAGACCTTCCGGCACTGCCTCGGCATGGGACGACAGCCACCGGACGCGACGGTGTTTCAGACAGGCGTCAGAGTCGCAGTGGCACGCCCGGTACGCACACGCACCGGTTGAGGTCAGAAACCGACCTGGTCGCCCCCCTTCAGCGAGAGGATTTCGCGGGCCTCGTCCGGAGTGGCAACGGCGAGGCCCAGCCCCTCGATAATCTGGCGGGCGGCGCGGACCTGCTCTGCATTGCTCTCCGCCAGCCGGCCGGGGCCGCCCCACAGACTGTCCTCCAGCCCCACGCGGACATGCCCGCCCATCGCCGCGGCCATGGCCGCGACCGGCAACTGGTTCCGCCCGGCGCCGAGCACCGACCACTGATAGGCATTGCCGAAGAGACGGTCCGCCGTGCGGCGCATGTGCATCACGTCGTCCGGATGCGCGCCGATCCCGCCCTGCAGCCCGAATACCGTCTGGATGAACAGTGGCGCCTGCACGAGGCCCGAATCGTAGAAGTGCTTGAGGTTGTAGAGATGCGCGGTGTCGTAGCACTCGAACTCGAAGCGCGTGTTGTTCCCGGCGCAGGTGGTCAGGATGTACTCGATGTCCGCGAAGGAGTTGCGGAACACGATCCCCTTGTTCGCGAGGTAGTCGCGCTCCCAGTCGTGCTTCAGCTCCTTGAAACGCTTCAGCATCCCGAACAGCCCGAAGTTCATCGAGCCGAGGTTCAGGGACGCCACCTCCGGCCGGAAGGTCGCGGCCGGGCGGACCCGCTCCTCGATCGTCATCGTCGGCGCACCGCCGGTGGTCAGGTTCACCACCACGCCGGAGCGCTGCTTGATGACGGGCAGGAAGGGCGCGAAGGCCTCGGGTGTCTGGTCCGGGCGGCCGTCCTTCGGATCGCGCGCATGCAGGTGGACGATGGCGGCCCCGGCCTCCGCGGCGCCGATCGCCGCGTCCGCGATTTCCTCCGGCGTCACCGGGAGGTGCGGCGACATGGAGGGCGTGTGGATCGCCCCCGTCACGGCGCAGGTGATGATGACCTTGCGCGGCCCGGCCATGGCGACCTCCCGATTTGTTGCACCGGGGGGGTGATGCCCCTTCCGGAGAGGGTGGTGCAAGCGACCCGGCCGCCCATATGCTGCGGCCCGAATCTCCCAGGGAGGCAAGGCCCCGTGGCCGAAACCCACCGCACGCGGCTCCTGATCATCGGCGCCGGCCCCGCCGGCTACACCGCCGCGATCTATGCCGCCCGCGCGGGGCTGGAGCCGATCCTGGTCGCCGGCCTCCAGCCCGGCGGCCAGCTCACCATCACCACGGACGTCGAGAACTATCCCGGCTTCGCCGCCGCGGTGCAGGGTCCCTGGCTGATGGACCAGATGCGCGCCCAGGCCGAACATGTCGGCACGCGCATCATCCAGGACGTGATCACCGGCGTCGACCTCACCGCCCGCCCGTTCCGCGCGGCCGGCGACTCAGGCGACAGCTACGAGGGCTCCGCCGTGGTGATCGCCACCGGTGCCCAGGCCCGCTGGCTCGGCATTCCCGGGGAGAAGGAGCTTTCCGGCTTCGGCGTCTCCGCTTGCGCGACCTGCGACGGCTTCTTCTTCCGCGGCCGGGACGTGGCCGTGATCGGCGGCGGCAACTCCGCCGTGGAGGAGGCCCTCTACCTCGCCGGCCTCGCGAAGACGGTGACCCTGATCCACCGCCGCGAGTCCTTGCGCGCCGAGCGGATCATGCAGGAGCGCCTCTTCGCCCATCCGAAGATCCGCATCATCTGGAACACCGTCGTGCAGGAAGCCCTTCCGACCGAGGGCAAGCTCCGCGCCCTGCGGGCCCTGAAGCTCCACGACCTGGAGGGCGGCGGCCATTACGAGCTGCCGGTGGACGGCATGTTCGTCGCCATCGGCCACGACCCCGCCACCGCCCTGTTCCGTGGGCAGGTCGAGACGGATGCGGAGGGCTACATCGTCACGGAGCCCGGCTCCACCCGCACCTCCGTGCCCGGCGTCTTCGCCGCCGGCGACGTGGCGGACCGCATCTACCGCCAGGCCGTCACCGCCGCCGGCACCGGCTGCATGGCGGCGCTCGACGCGGAGAAGTGGCTCGCCCACATTCCGGCGGACGCTCCCTCCCCGGCCGCCTACTCCGCCGCGGCCACGCCCGCCCAGATGCCACCCCAGGCGGCCGAGTAGAGGGATGCCGTTGGACTGGGACAAGCTCCGCGTCTTCCATGCGGTGGCCGAGGCCGGCTCCTTCACCCATGCCGGGGACACGCTGAACCTCAGCCAGTCCGCGGTTTCCCGCCAGATCCAAGCGCTGGAGGAGAGCCTGTCGGTCCCCCTCTTCCACCGCCACGCGCGCGGCCTGATCCTGACGGAGCAGGGCGAGACGCTGAACAAGACGGTGCGAGAGGTCTTCGCGAAGCTCGCGATGACCGAGGCACTGCTGACCGAGAGCCGGGAGCGCGCCGCCGGCCGGCTGAAGATCACGACCACGACGGGCTTCGGCGCCACCTGGCTGGCCCCGCGCCTCGCCCGCTTCCTGTCCCTCCACCCGGAGGTGACCGTCACCCTCCTGCTGGACGACACCGACCTCGACCTCGCGATGCGCGAGGCGGACCTCGCGATACGGATGCACCCGCCCCGTCAGCCCGATCTCATCCAGCGCCACATCGCGACCTTCGGCTGGAAGGTGGTGGGGTCGCCGGACTATCTGAAGTCGGCCGGCATCCCGCAGCGGGCCGAGGACCTGGATGCCCATCGGCTCGTCATCTACGGCGACTACCGGCCGCCGGTGGAGGACATCAACTGGCTGGCCGAGGCCGGCCGCCGCGCCAATGCGCCTCGCCGGGCCGCGGTGGAGGTGAACTCCCTGCCCGCCATGCTGCGTGCGGTCCGCTCCGGCCTCGGCCTCGCCGCGCTGCCGGACTACATGGGCGACGACATCGCCGACCTCGTCCCCGTCCTGACGGACCTCAAGACCCCCCGCATCGAGGCCTACTTCGTGTACCCGGAGGAGATGCGCCATTCGAAGCGCGTCTCCGTCTTCCGGGACTTTCTGATGTCCGAGCTCGCGGCCATCCAGGGGTGAACCCATTTCCGGTCATCGGAACCCTATGCGTTCTGGGCATGGCCGCTCGCGACTCTTGGCAGGTCGCGCATGCCGCACCGCGGCATAGCCTCCCTTTGTCCGGCACTTTCGAGTCGGACGGGGCCCTTGGGTCCCGCGTCTCCCAGACGTGAAGCCTCCCTGTATCACTTGGCCGCCGCCCTCGGGCTGGCGGCCTTCTTTTTGGGGCGGTTAGAGCCGGTAGACCTCTGCCGCGGTCCTGCCGAGCACCCGGTCTATCTCCGCCGCGGAAAGTCCGTGGAGCAACTCGAGCGACGCGGCCCGCCAAGGCCTGTAGCCGCCGGCCAAGTCCACGACCGGCCAGTCGCTGCCCCACATCAGGCGGTCTGCTCCGAAGGATTGGATGAGGTGCGCGGCATAGGGCCGCAGATCCTTCACCTCCCAATCCGTCGCCGCCTCCGTCACCAGTCCGGACAGCTTGCAGACAACGTTCCCGCAGCGCGCCAGCGTCGCCACCTCGCCGGCCCATGGCTCCATCCGCTTCGCCGCGATCTCCGGCTTGCCGCCATGGTCGAGCACGATCCGCAGCCCCGGATGCCGCCGCGCGATCTCCCGCACCGCGGGCAGGTGGATCGGCCGGACCAGTGCGTCGAAGACGAGGCCGCGGGCGGCCATCTCCTCCAGCGCCGGCTGCACCTCCGGCCGAAGGATCCACGCGGGGTCGGACAAGTCGTGCAGCATCGGCCGCAAGCCCTTCACGAGGGGCTCACCTGCCATCGCGCCGACCCGATCCGGTTGTTCCAGGGGCACCCAACCCACCACGCCCCGCACCAGCCCGCCCGACTCTCGCGCCGCGGACAGCATGAACTGCGTCTCCGCCTCGGTCGGCGCGGCCTGCACTAGCACGGTCGCAGTGATGTCGCCGAGCAGCGGCCGCAGGTCGGCGATGGCGTAATCCCGCCCGATCGGACTGTCCGGCCGCAGCCAGCCGTAATCCCCGCGCGAGACGGTCCAGACGTGGTGGTGGGAGTCGACCCGCATCAGCGCGGCACCTTCGCCGCCTCGGGGATCAGCCCCTCCGCCCGCAGCGACTGCCAGAGCGACGCCGGGATCGGCATCGCCATCAGCCAGGCATTCTCCCCCACCTCCGCCGCCGAGCGCCCACCGGGCACCACACAGGCCACCACCTCGGGCGCCGCGCAGAACTGCAGCGCCGCGGCCCGCATCGGCACGCCATGCGCATCGCACACCGCCGCGATCCGGTCCCGCCGCGCGAGCAGGTCCGGCGGCGCCGGCGCATAATCGAAGGTGGACCCGCCGGCCAGCAGCCCGGAATTGTAGGGGCCGCCGATGATGAGGCTCGCCCCCCGCGCCGCGCAGGCCGGCATCAACGCCTCCGCCGCTCCCTGCTCCAACAGCGAATACCGCCCGGCGATGAGGAAGAGGTCCGGGTCCGCCCGCTCCAGCGCCATCAGGCAGGGCTCCACCCGGTTCACACCCAGCCCCCAGGCGCGGATCACCCCCTGTTCCCGCAACCGGGTCAGGGTGACGGCGGCCCCGGCCATCGCCTCGTCGAAGCGGGCGCGCCAGTCCGGCCCGTGCGTGTCCTCTGCCGGGTCATGAATCAGCACCGCATCCACCCGCGGCAGGCCCAGGCGCTGCAGGCTGTGCTCCACGGACCGCAGCGCCGCATCGGCCGAGTAGTCGAAGCGCGCCCGGAAGCGCAGCCCGCCGACATAGCCGTGCTGCTCCCGCGGCGCGTCCTCGTCCGGGTCCAGCAGCCGCCCGACCTTCGTGGAGATCGCGAACTCCCCGCGCGGCCGCGCACGCAGGGCACGCCCGATCCGGTGCTCCGACAGCCCGAGCCCGTAGAGCGGGGCCGTGTCGAAGAAGCGGATGCCGGACTCCCAGGCCGCCTCGATCGCCGCATCCGCCGCCGCCTCGGAAATCGGGGCGAAGAGGTTGCCCAACGGCGCACCGCCCAACCCCAGCGGCCCGGGCGGCCTCCAGCGGCTCACCGCACCACGCCCTTCGTCAGGATGATGTTGCCGTAGAGGCGCCGCTCCCCCGTCGCGACCACCGCGAAGGCCGATCGCGCCGCGGCGTAGAACGCATCCCGCTGCAAACGCGCCGGCGGGGCCCCGCCGGTCTGCTCAAGCAAGCGCGTGAACTCCGCGACGGCCTCTGGCACGGCTTGTGGATCGCCCACGACCTCCATCACCGCGGCCGGGTCCGGCTCGAAGTCGTCCAGCGGGAGGACGGAGAGCACCGCCCGCAGCGCCGCCCCGGCATCCGCCCCGGCCAGGGGGATCAGCCGCCGCGCATTCGCCGCCGCCGGGAAGTTGGCGTCCACGATGGCGATCCGGTCCCCGTGCCCCGCGCTGGCCAGCGCGTGCAGCAGGTCCGGTGTCAGCAGCGGATCGAGTCCCAGCAGCACGGCGTCCCCCCGGAATCCCCTTCCGGAGAGATCAGCACGTCCCGGCCCGGGCGCGCGAGCCCCCAGGCCGCCGGGTCACTCGACCGTCACGCTCTTCGCGAGGTTCCGCGGCTGGTCCACATCCGTCCCGCGCAGGACCGCCACATGGTAGGCCAGCAGCTGCACCGCGACGGCGTAGAGGATCGGCGTCGAGAACTGCCCGACCCGCGGCAGCTCGATCACCTGCTCGGCGAAGCGGGATAGATGCGGGATGCCGTCCCGGTCGGTGAAGGCGATGATCCGCCCACCCCGCGCCGCCGCCTCCTGCAGGTTGCTCAGCGTCTTCTCGAACAACCCGCCCGTGGGACAGAGCGCGATGACCGGCACCGAGGGGTCGATCAGCGCAATGGGACCGTGCTTCATCTCGCCGGCGGCGTAGCCCTCGGCGTGAATGTAGCTGATCTCCTTCAGCTTCAGCGCCCCCTCCTGCGCGATGGGGTAGAGCGCCCCGCGCCCGAGGAACAGCACGTCCCGCGCCGTGCTGATCGAGGCCGCGACACGCTGGACCTCCTCGTCCTTCTCGAGGATCAGCGCGGCATTCCCCGGCACCTCCAGCAGGGCCGCCGTCAGCCGCTGCTCGTCGGTCAGGGACAGGTGCCCCCGCGCCCGCCCCATCCCCACCGCCAGGCAGGCCATGACCGCGAGCTGCGCGGTGAAGGCCTTGGTCGAGGCGACGCCGATCTCCGGCCCCGCGACGGTCAGCACGCTGCTGTCGCTCTCCCGCGCCATGCTGCTCTCCGGCACGTTCACGACCGAGAGGATGCGTTGCCCGCCCTCTTTGAGCAGCCGCAGCGCCGCCAGCGTGTCCGCCGTCTCGCCGGACTGGCTGACCAGGATAGCGGCACCATCGGGCTCCAGGGGCGGGTCGCGGTAGCGCAGCTCGCTAGAGACATCGATGTCCACCGGCAGCCGCGCCAGCCGCTCCAGCCAGTAGCGCCCGACATGCCCCGCGAGGAACGCCGATCCGCAGGCCGAGATGGTCAGCCGCGGCACGCTCGCGGGGTCGAAGGGCAGCGGCGGCATCCGCACCGCCAGCGTCGCGGGATCGAGGAACTGGCGCAGGGTGTCGCCGAGCACCATGGGGTGCTCGTGCAGCTCCTTCTCCATGAAGTGGCGGTAGTTGCCGCGGCCGGTGGCGGCGCCGGTGAACTGGGTCAGCCGCACCGCGCGCTGAACCCGGGCGTTGTGGCCGTCATGGAAGGCCGCTCCGTCAGGCGTCACGATCGCCCAGTCGCCCTCCTCCAGATAGGCCACCCGGCGCGTCAGGGGCGCGAGGGCCAGCGCGTCCGATCCGACGAACATCTCGCCCTCCCCGAAACCGACCGCCAGCGGCGAACCGCGCCGCGCCGTGATGATCCGCTCGCCATGCTCGGCGAAGATCATCGCCAGCCCGAAGGCCCCGCGCAGCCGCGGCAGGGTTTCGACCACCGCCTTCTCCGGCGAGGCGCCTCGTGCGAGATGCAGGTCCAGAAGCTGCGCGACCGTCTCGGTGTCGGTCTCCGTGTGGAAGGACTGCCCCTCCGCCTCCAGCTCCGCCCGCAGTTCCGCGTGGTTCTCGATGATGCCGTTGTGCACCACCGAGACGCGGGCCGTGCCGTGCGGATGGGCGTTGCGCTCGGTCGGTGCGCCGTGCGTGGCCCAGCGCGTGTGGCCGATCCCCGTACGCCCGGGCAGCGGGTCTCGCGCCAGCGCGCCCGCAAGGTTGCTCAGCTTGCCCTCGGCGCGACGACGCTCGATCCGGCCGTTCACCAGCGTCGCGACACCCGCGCTGTCATAGCCGCGGTATTCCAGCCGCCGCAGCCCTTCGACCAGCAGCGGCGCGGCCTCGCCCTGCCCCACCACGCCCACGATCCCGCACATCGCCCCGCCTCCTCTCGCCCCGCTCAGTCCACGCGCGCCGCCACAGACCGGATGATCCCGGTCAGCCGTGCCAGGGAGTCCGCCACGCGGCTCTCATCCTCCCCCTCCACCATCACGCGGATCAGCGGCTCCGTGCCGCTGGCCCGGATGAGCACGCGGCCGGTTCGCCCGAAGGCCGCTTCCTCCGCCGCGATCGCCTCCCGGACTTCGGAGTCCTCCAGCGGGGAGAGGCCGGTGACGCGCACGCTCCCCAGGCGCTGAGGCACGGGTTCGAAGCGGCGGCAGGTCTCGCTCGCCTTGCGGCCGCCCACCACCACCGCCGCCAGCACCTGCAGCGCCGCTGCCAACCCGTCCCCTGTCGTGCCGAAATCGGACAGGATCAGGTGCCCCGACTGCTCGCCGCCGAGGTTGCAGCCGTGCGCCCGCATCGCCTCGCCGACGTAGCGGTCGCCCACCTTCGTCCGGTGCAGCGTGAGTCCCTGCGCGGCTAGGTGCCGCTCCAGCCCCATGTTGCTCATGACGGTGGCGACCACGCCGCCGCCCCGCAGCCGGTCGGAGGCGCGCCAGGAATCCGCGATGAGCGCGAGGATCTGGTCCCCGTCCACGACCTCTCCCGTCTCGTCGCAGAGAAGAAGCCGGTCCGCGTCGCCATCCAGGGCGATGCCGATGTCGGCCCGCCGCTCCCGCACCATCGCGGCCAGCGCGGCCGGAGCGGTGGAGCCGCAGCCCTTGTTGATGTTCACGCCGTCCGGTGCCACGCCGATCGGCACGACCTCGGCGCCCAACTCCCACAGCACCGTCGGCGCAACCTTGTAGGCGGCCCCGTGCGCGCAGTCGACGACGACCCGTAGCCCGGACAGGGTCAGCCCCCGGGGAAAGCCGTTCTTCACCGCCTCGATATAACGCCCCGGTGCGTCTTCCAGCCGCGAGGCGCGCCCGAGCAGCGCCGGTGCCGCCAACCCTGTCGAGAGGTCGGCGGCCATCAGTGCCTCGATCGCGTTCTCCTGCGCGTCCGACAGCTTCAGCCCGTCCGGCCCGAAGAGCTTGATCCCGTTATCCTCGAAGCCGTTGTGTGAGGCGGAGATCATCACGCCGAGATCCGCCCGCAGGGAGCGCGTCAGCAGCGCGATGGCGGGCGTCGGCAACGGCCCGACGATCACCACGTCCATCCCCGCGCCGACGAAGCCCGCCGTTAACGCCGGCTCCAGCATGTAGCCCGAGAGGCGCGTGTCCTTGCCGATCACCACGCGGTGGCGGTGCCCGCCGCGGTTGAAGAAGCGCCCCGCCGCCTGGCCGAGCCGCAGCGCCGTCACCGCGTCCATCGGCGCACGATTGGCCACCCCCCGGATGCCGTCCGTGCCGAACAGGCGCTTCGCGGACGGGTCGAGATCCGGGGAGAAGTTCAGGGGCAGCGGGGCTTCCGGCATGAGGGATCCTATCGGGAATCAGGGAGCGTCACCCGCCACCATCCTGGCGGCGCGGGTGGGACGAAGGCTGGGGTTGTTGCGGACGAAGACGTGATGGTTCAGCCGGCGCAGCGTGACGAACACCGCCGCCACCGCTCCGAGCGCCGTGCCGAGCGACGCGAGGAAGTAGCCATACCCGTAGAGCCACTCGCCCATGGGCAGCAGCACCGCCGGGACGGCAGCGTTCAAGAGCAGGAACCCGCCCGCGACCAGAAGCTGCGACCGACGCACGTCGAGATAGGCGAGCACGATCATCAGCCCGAGCACCAGCGTGTGGAACAGCGCGCCGAGCACGCCCAGCCGAAAGATCGGATACTGGGCCGCGCTGACGACCCCCAAAGCCTCCAGCGCGGGCCCCATCAGGATAACGACCGCGGCCACGAGCGATTGCAGCAGCAGCAGGGACACGCCGCTGGACACCACCCCGTCCACCAACGCGCGTCGCGACCGCTCGATCCGCGACAGGCTCGCACCGCCGAGCAGGTCGTCGAAGTAGAGGCGGTAGAGAAGGAAGAACTCCGTCTCGACCGACACGAAGAAGAGGGCGATCCCTGGAACCATGGTGAGATAGGCGAGGAACATGGCCCCGTCATAATCCGGGAAGTCGTGCAGCCCGCTCGGCAGCACCTCGGCCCAGGGGGAGAGCCACATCACCCACTTATCCGCCCAGGGCGCCGCCGCGGAGACAAGGCCGATGAATGCCAGGTCGGGGAACCGCCGCGCTTCATTCCAGGTCGCGCGCCAGGCGGTCGGCACCCAGGGAAATTCCAGCAGCAGGCGGCCGCCGCCGACGAAGACGATCACCGTCGCGCCGAGCGTGAACGCTGAGAGCGGCGCGGCCGCGCCCAGCATCTTCCCGGCCACGGCTCCGACCGCCGCCACACCCATACCAAGGGCCACCGCGCCGAGCGCGAGCCGGTGGTCCTTGAGCACGGAGAGAAAGGTCACCACCGTCCAGAGCCCGACAAGGGACGCATAGTTCGCGACGGCCGCGGCCGACAGCGCCGGCGGAAGCTCTGCGATGAGCCACCAGAAGACCACGGCCGGGGGAAGCTGGAGGATCAGCGCTCCCGTGAGCGCATGGAGGAAGAGCCCGCCGAGGCTCTCCACCCGTTCCGCGAAGATGCGGTCCGCCGCGATGCGCGATGCCACCATCGCGAAGGGCGAGGTCAGCACGAGCGAGAAGCAGAAGTTGTAGGAGAGGATCGTGCGGAAATCCGCGCCGATCTCGGCCGCATCCAACCCGACCCGGCTCCACCACTCCACGGCCAGGATCGCCGCAACCGTCAGCAGCCAGGGGCCCGAAGTGACTGCGACCGCCGCGGCATAGGCCTGCGCACCGCCCGAGAGGTCATCGCGCCGGGCCAGTCGTCGCAGGACAAATCCGATGCCCGCCATGCTACGCCGCTCCGCGCGCCGTCGGGGAAGAACCCGGCCGGTCCGGCTTGCCCAGCGCGTCGGCATAGAGCCGGGCATAGGCCGCGTCGCAGTCGGACTTGAGGAAGCGCGCGCGAATGCGGGCCTGCATCGCCGCCGCCGCCCGGGCGCGGCGCTCGGGATCGAGCAGCAGCGCCGCCACGGCCTCCGCGACCGCCGCGGGGTCGGCAACGGGGGTGACCGCGCCGCCCGGCCCGATCCCGTCCGGCTCGGTCGGATCGCCCTCGATCATCTCGCGGCAGGCGCCGACATCCGTGGCCACGCAGGGCACGCCCGCCGCGCCCGCCTCCAGAATGGTCAAGGGCTGCGCCTCGCTGATGGAGGTCAGCACGTGCACGTCGATCTTTCCCAGCCACTCCGTCACCGCCACTCGTCCCCGGAAATGCACCGTGCCGGCCAGGCCCAGTTCCTGGACCAGCAGCCCGCATTCCCGCGCATAGACCGGGTCCTCCTCCTGCGGGCCGAGGATCTCGACCTGCACCTCCGGCACCCGCTGCACGAGGATTCCGGCGGCCCGGATGAAGGTCTTGATATCCTTGATGGGAACCACGCGGCCGATCAGGGCGACGGTCGGCGCGCGGCCCTCATCCTCACGCGGGATCGCCGCGTAGCGTGCGGCGTCGATGCCGTTCGGGATGATCCGGAGCCGCGCCGGATCGGCCCCGTCCCGCTTCTGCAGGAACTGGTTGCCGCGATAAAGCGTGATGATCGGATCGGCCGCCGCATAGGTCAGCCGTGCATAGCCCTCGAACGCCGCAATCCAGATGTCCCGAAGGTCGCGCGCCGTCTTCTCCGGCATGAGGCCCCGCTCGGGACCGCGGTGCAGCCAGTCGGCCATCGCGATCTCGATCCGCCGCTCATTCGTGTAGATGCCGTGCTCGCTGAGAATGAGCGGGCGCCGGGCCGCGACCGCCAGCCGGGCCGCCAGCAGTCCCGCGAAGCCGGTGGACACCGCGTGGTAGCAGCGCGCCGGAACCGGCGGCATGAGAAGGCTTCCCACCACGCCGTTCAGCAAGGCCCGCCACGACCAGAAGAAGTCGAGGAACGACGCGTCCGGCACCGAGCGCCCGTACGCCGCACTCATCACCTCGAAGGCGGCCGGGCTGTCGAGCAGCGCAAGTCGCCCCAGCTTCCCGCGCGCTCCGGCCCGGAATTCCTCGAACGTGGAGAGATCGTCCAGGCCCGCCGTCCCGGCCGCCAGGCGCTGCAGGAGCGCCAGCAGGCGGGATGGCAGCCGTATCGCACGCCCGAGCGGCGGCGCCTGCAGGGGCAGGTCATGGACGTTCCGGACGTTCGCCGGCACCTCGTAGCGCCGCTTGCGCGGCCGCTCGTCCGGCACCATCGCGATGATGTCGAAGGTCAGGTCGGGATGCGCGCGCAGAAGATCGTGCACCCAGGACGACACGCCACCGGCGACGTAAGGATAGGTCCCCTCCAGCACGAGCCCGACATCGGCCGGGGGCTCCGCATCGCGCACGGTCATGCGGCCCTCGCGGGAGACCAGAACTCGAGGCTGCTCGCGACAGGAAAGCCGGCCTCGGACGCGGATCGCACAACGTCACCCTGCGTGGCCATCAGGCCGACGAGCGCGTCGAGCCGGCCGGCCCGGTAGAGGCACTCCGCGAGCCAGCCGAGGATCGCAGGGGTGACCAGCCCACGCTTCAGCGCGGCGCCGAGCGCCTCGATCGCCTCCTCCATCCGTCCGGTCTGCATCAGGTCGCGCCCGAGCGCCGCGTGCGCGCCCGCATCCTCCGGGAAGAGCGCGAGATGCGCTCGATAGATCTCCACCGCCTCCGCCCTCGCCGTGGCGGCGCGGCCCGGATCCAGCAGCCCGCTGTTCGCGCCGTCATCCAGATGCCGGGCCAGCTCGAGTCCGCCACCCGCCTCGCGCAGCGCGGCGGTGCGCGCTTCCAGCCGCGCCTCGGCCAGCGAGAGGCCCGCCGCGGCCTGCGCCCGCAGCCCGGGGGTGGGATGGCTCAGCGCCTCTCGCAACAGCGGGGCGAAGGCCGGCCGGAACTCCCGCGCCATCAGCGCGACCACCCGTTCCTGCTGCACGGCGCTGCCCCAGCGCAGCACGTCGCTGAACGAGGTCACGCCCGCCGCCGTCGCGGCGTCGCCGACCGCCTCCAGCTCCGAGACTTGCGCCTCCAGCGGATCGGAGTCGATCCGCGGAAACAGGTGCTCACGCAGGTCCGTGCGTCCGGTCCCGTACCGCAGCAGGGGTGCCGCGGCTTGGGCGACGATCCCCGTGGCCGCCGCGACCGGCCCGAGCGCCGGCAGCAGCGGAAGCAGAAGGCGCATCAGCGCGGCCGAGACACCCTGGGCGTCCCGCGCTCGCCACAGCACCAGGGGCGGTAGAGCGCAAGCCAGGGCGTGCAGGGCCACACCGGCCCACAACGCGCCGTGCCAGGCGAGCAGCGCCGCGGCGCCCTCCAGCCCTGCCACGGACGGGACCGCCAGCCGCGCGGGCCACCGCGATGCGGAATCGGTGAACCTCATGCCGCCCGCCGCGTGGCATGGCTCTCAGCAACGCTGGCCGGGGTCCCGTTCCGTGCGACGTCCTGCCGATCCGTCTGCAGGCTACGCAGCAGCCGATCGAGGGTTCGCCGGGGCCCCTCTGGGGTTGGTGCAACATAGGGGCGAATGATGACGGGCTGCGCGATCGCGGGCGTTGCGGCCGGTGCCGGCATGGCGTCGCGCGATGCCTCCGTCCGCTGTTCCCCTACCACGACCGGCCTTGTCCGGCGCGCTTCGACGGGCAATGCGGAAGGCACCACCGCCTCTCGCCCCTCGTGCAGCATCACGCAGGAGAGCGAGAGCGCTGGCGCGAGACCCGGCAGTTCCGCGTGGATCTCTCGCGCCACGCGATCGAGCAAGAGCCGCGCCCCCACCGGTCCGGTCCCGGGCAGTAGCGCGCTGTAGCGCCGCCCGCCCGCGCTCGCCTGCAGCAGCATGTCGGATTGGCGGAACTGCCGCTCCAGCAACACCCGAAGCGCTGCCTCATCCTCGATCCGGCCGGCCGTCAGCTCCACGCTGAACAAGGAGAGGTCAAAGCCCAGCCGCTCCGCCAAGGTGGTCATGAAGGCGACCATCCGCTCCGCCTGATGCACCGAGACGAGACGCCCGGAATCCACGCGGAAGCGCTCCCGTTCCGCCGCCGACAGCGCCTCCGCATTCGCGAGGGCCGTCCCGACCCAATCGCAGACCGCACGGAAGTTGGCGACGGTGTCGAGGTGGAGCCGGGCGAAGCCGATCTCCTCGATCTTCAGAATGCCGAGCACCGCGCCATCGGCGCCCGAGATCACAGGCCCGGCGAGCACGCCCTGCCCGTTCAGCGCCGCGCGATCCTCCGTCCGGTTGGCGACCAGCACCGCCCGCTGTCCCACCACGGCGTCGAACAGCGGGCCGTAGGCGATCTCCGCGGCCGGCGCGCCGCCGGCGGACCAGCCCTCGCTCGCGGCCAGCCGGAGCACGTCCCCCTGCAGCAGGTAGAAGGAGCAGCGCGCGCACTCCGTCGCGGCGCGCAGCAGGGGCGGCGCGCCGCGCAGCACGCCGGACACGTCCGGGCCCAGCCCGCGCGCCGCCTCGGTGATCGACGATGCCGTGCGGAGCTGTCCCGCCACCTTCCCCTCCAGCACGGAGAGCGCGCCCGACAGCCGCGTGTTCGTCTCAACCATGCTCACGAGCTCGGCGTGGCCACGTCGCGCCGCCTCCTCCGCCCGCACGGCGCGTGCCCGCAGGCGGTCCGATAGCCCACCCACGACGAGCGCGAGGCCGAGCCAGAGCAGCGGGTTCGTCGCCAGCGCGCGCAGGTGCGCCGCGGCATCCTCGCCGAAGCCCATCTCCGGCCAGGCGCCGAGGTAGCGCGCGGCCGCCGCCATCAGCGCGAGCACCGCCCCCGGTCCCATGCCGTATTGCGCGGCCACCAGCAGCACCGGCAGCCCGAAGGGATGCGGATTCACGCCGGCGAAGCGCGTGCCGCCCGTCACGGCGTCCATCGCCAGCAGCGCGAGCAGCATCGCCCCGCCCTCGATGACCGCGCGGACTGCCGGGCGGCCAAGCGCCGACGCGCCCGCGGGATGCAGGAACCGTCTCATCCGATCACCGCCCTCTCATGCCCAGGCGCCACAGGAGAAAGGCGCCGATCCGCCACACCGACTGGCTCTGCCGCGCGAGCGACGGCCCCACGCCCGTCTCCAGCCCGAAGGAGAGCGGCTCGCCGGGCGTTTCCGCCCGCGCGTAGCGCAGCGTCCCGATCGGGCCTCGCCCGCCGAAGCGGTCCACCGCGTAACCGCCGGTCGCCGTCAGCAAGCCCGGACCGACCGGCCCCTCGGCCGTCGCCGTCAACGCGTGGACCTCGCGCTCCCGCACGTCCAGCAGCGGCCGGGACCGCGCCTCCACGTCGGACAGGTACTCGGCCGCGAAGCGGTAGCTGAGCCGCGCGTTCCACGCCTCCAGCTGATCGCCCAGCGGCAGGGTCCAGGTGAGCGCCGCGTTTACCGTTGGCCCGCTCGACAGGTCCGACCGTCCCGGTACGCCGTAGCGTGCGAAGCCCAGCCCCGCCTGCCCCACCAGCCCCTCGGCCAGTCGCGCCTCGTGCTGCAGGGCGACCGCGTCGCGCCGGGCGTTGTTCTGCAGCGCGGTCAGGGATTCCCAATAGGGCCGGCGATAGTCACCGGACAGGGTGGTCTGTCCCGCGAACCACTGCCAGTTGTGCTGCACGAAGGCCCCGGGGCCGCCTTCCGCGGCGAAGAGCCCGGCGCGCGTCACCGCGCCACCGCCGCCGCCCCACTCGCGCGAGACGCCGATCTCGCCGCGCGTGCGCGTCACGGAGAGCGGACCGCCGGTGAGCCCGTCCTGGCGCGCGACGTTGCGCGCCGCGCCGCGCTGCGTCTCCACGGAGGCGTCCAGCGCCCAGTCCGGCACGAGCGGCGCGGCGGCGCGCAGCTGCACGCCCTGCGTCCGCTCGCCGCGCGGCGCAAAGGACGCGTAGGAATCGACGTTCAACCGCGGCCCACGATTCATCGCGAGCGCGCGCCTCGCGCGGGCCACCTCCGCCGCGCCGGGATCCGCTTCCAGCACCGCGTCGTAGAGGCTCAGGCCCCTGCGCCAGTCGCCCGATCGGCCCTCCAGTTCCGCGAGCGCGACGGACAGGTCCACGTCGCCCGGCTGCTCCGCGAGGGCGCGGCCCAGCCTGTCCCGGGCCTGGCCGGTGCGACCCTGTCGCGCGGCCGCTTGCGCCTCCAGGATGAGCAGCCGCCGCTGCTCCCAGGGTTCCGAGGCAGTCAACATCTGGGAGCGCGTCGTGAGGACGAGCGCGGCGTTCGAGCCGCGCTTGATCGCGGCCTCGACCGGCTCGCTCAGACGAAACCGGACCGCGCCGTCGCCGATCGTGACGCCCTCCACCAATCCGCCGGTGGCGGATAGCCGCTGCGCATCGGACCGCGAGAGCGGCCCGCGCAGGATCAGCAGCACCTCGCGCCCGCCGGCCTGCACCTCGACGGATTCGGGCTGCGTCGCACCGAGCAAGACGTGCAGCACGGCCGCGTGTGCCGGCCCCGGCGAGAGGAGGCCGGCGACGAGCAGCGCCGCAGCCGCGAGAAGAGGCTCGGCCCGGCGCATCACGGCCGATCCGTGATGCCGTCCCGCACCGCCGGAAGGCGAACCGCCGCGGTGAACATCATAACCGATCGGTTCATGAGTCTCTCGCGCGGTTGCGGCGTCGTCCTGACGCCCTGGGAACGGGTGAGGGCGCCGTCGTCGCGAGGCATCCCCTGATGCGGGAGAATGGCGCAGCCGCATTAAGGAAGAATTTCTTCCGTCATCGTTGAATGCGCCTGCGCATCCGACGTGCCGGGCGGCTCTCCGCCACGTCCATCCTGTCGAGTGGGGGCGATGAGCGTTCAGGACGAACACGACCACTGTCTGGCGGCGCCGCTTCTCTCGGAGGCGGATGGCGCGTGCCTCACGGATGCGCGTCCGACGGTCCCGCGGCGG
Source organism: Muricoccus radiodurans (assembly GCF_050154705.1). Lineage (GTDB taxonomy): Bacteria > Pseudomonadota > Alphaproteobacteria > Acetobacterales > Acetobacteraceae > Roseomonas > Roseomonas radiodurans. The sequence goes on from NZ_CP189561.1 coordinate 1,516,489, forward strand.
GCTTTCGGCGGGCGTCTCGCCGCGCTCGCCGGCTTCGTCGGCTTCCTGCCAAAGCCCTCCCCCGCCGCGAACGAGGAGCGCTTCCTCGTCTATTATTCAGACCAAGCGCCCGCCACGGCGCTGCTCCCCTATCGCTGGCTCGTGCTGGACGGCCAGCACCACCCGCCGCTCGCCCCGGCCATCGCCGCTGGCGCCACGGTTTTCGGCTATCTCAGCGCCGGCGAGTCGGAGAGCAACCGCGGGACCTACGCCGCCGCCCGCGCCGCCGGCCTGCTGCTGGATGAGAACCCGAACTGGCCCGGCAGCTTCTACGCCGACGTCCGCCGCCCCGAGTGGCATCGCCTCGTCCTGGAGGAGATGGTGCCGGCCCTGCTCTCCCAGGGCTTCCACGGCGTTTTCCTCGATACGCTCGACAACCCGCCCTTTCTGGAGACGCGGGAGCCCGCGCGCTTCGCCGGCATGACCGCCGCCGCGGCCGAGCTGGTGCGCTCCATTCGCCGCCGCTTCCCCGCGACGAAGATCATGCTGAACCGCGCCTACGAGATCCACGGCGCGGTCGCGGGCGTGCTCGACGCCGTCCTCGCCGAGAACGTCTATGGCGGCTACGACTTCGTCAACCGTCGCTACCGCCCGACGAGCGAGGCCGATGCGCGCTGGCAACTCGACAAGCTTGCGGAGCTGAAGCGCGTGTCGCCGGCCATCCGTACCTTCACCCTCGACTACTGGAATCCAGACGACCACGCGGGGCTCCGCCGCCTCTACGCGCGGCAGCGCCGCAACGGCCACCTGCCCTATGTCGCGACGATCGATCTCCACCGCATCGTGCCGGAACCCGGACGCTGAGCGACTCCCGTCCCGCGGCGACGTCGCGCCGCGCGCTGCTGCTCGCGACCGCAGCGCTGCCCCTCGCCACGGTCCTGCCACCGGCCCGCGCGCAGGATGCGTTGCGCGGCCGCACCGTGCCGCGCCGCGTGCTCGCCCTCATCGACGGCCGGATCGAGACACCCGTCTCCCTCAGCGCCGTCCACAGCCAGGCTGCGCTGCCGCTCGAATGGCTCGGCCTCACGCTGCGCTACCACGACGTGCGGGAGCCGCTGCCGCCCGTCTGGGATGATCCGGAGATGCGCGGCGTCCTCACCTGGTTCCCCGAGCCGGGCATCCCCGACATCGCTGCCTTCGCGACCTGGGCGGAGCGCGTCGTCCGCTCGGGCCGCAAGCTCGTCGTCATGGGCGATCTCGCCCCGCGCCCGGGCACCGCGACCGAGGCCGCCGCCTCCGAGGGCCGCCGCCGAATCCTCGCGCTGCTCGGCCTGAGCCCGCGCGATGACTGGTCGCCCATCACCCTGTCCGACCGCGTGCTCCACATGGAGGAGGAGGGCCGGATCGGTTTCGAGCACGGGTTGGAGGAAGGACGGCTCCCGACCTACGACATCTACGAGCCGACCGACCCCGCCCTGCGCTCCTGGCTCGTGGTGGAGCGCGCGGTCCCGCGTCGTGCGAGCCACGTCGTCGCCATCAGCCCGAATGGAGGCTTCGTCGCACCGGGCTACGCGGTGTCGGCGGACGTCACGTCGGGCTCGCGCATCTGGCGCCTGGACCCCTTCGCCTTCTTCGAGGCCGCCTTCGACCTTCGCGACCTGCCGCGGGCCGACTGCACGACCCATTGCGGCCGGCGCATCTACTACAGTCACATCGACGGCGACGGGTGGCGCTCGATCAGCCAGGTGCGCCTGCCCGGCGGCCGTCGCGCCACAACGACCGAGGTGATCCTCCAGCGGATCATCGCGCCGAACCCGGACCTGCCGATCTCCGTCGCGCCGATCGCCGCGGACCTGACGATGCCCGGCGCGGCTGGCGCCCGCGCCTCCGATCTCGCACGCGCGCTCTTCGCCCTCCCGCAGGTGGAGGTGACGAGCCACACCTACACCCATCCCTTCCGCTGGTCCTTCTTCGCCGACTACACGCCGGAGAAGGAGCGTCCCTACGCCGACGCCTACCGGCGCATGGCCGCCAACCCCGCCGGCCTCGTCGAGAGCCACGTGGAGGCGAATTCTGGCAGCGGCGGCTCCGAGGAGCTCGGCGCATACGCCGTGCCGCGCGCCTTCCCGGACCCGCCCTACAGCACGGACAACGAGGTGCGCGGCGCCGCGCGCGTGATCGAGCGGCTCGCGCCGCCCGGGAAGCGCTGCATGCTGGTGCAGTGGAGCGGCGACTGCCTGCCCTATCCGGAGATCGTCGCCGCGGCCCAGACGGCCGGACTAGGCAACATCAACGGCGGCAGCACCCGCTTCGACGACGAGTTCCCGACCGTCGGCGCCGTCGCGCCGACCGGCCAGTTCCTGCCGAACGGTGCGGTCCAGGTCTATGCCTCGAACAGCAACGAGAACACCTACACCGAGCTCTGGACAAACCGCTTCTTCGGCTTCCGCGACCTGCCCGTGACCTGGGAGCGCACCGGCACGCCGCGCCGCCTGAAGCCGATGAACCACTACTACCACATGTATTCCGGCGAGCGTCAGGCGAGCCTCGACGCGCTCGTCTCCAACATCGCCTGGCTGCGGACGCAGGAGTTCATCGGCCTTCCCGCGAGCCGCTTCGCCGCGGCGGCCCGCGGCACCTTCACGCTCCGGATCCGGGAGGAAGGGCCGGACGCGTGGCGCCTGCTCGACCGCGGCGGTCTCTCCACGATCCGGCTCCGCGGCACCGCGCGCGTACCGGATCTCGCAGAGTCCCTAGGCGTGCTCGGCGCGCGGGAGGCGAATGGCGACCTCTACGTGGCCCTCGATCCCGAGGTGGAGGCGCCGCTTCTCGTCCTCCGCCCGGCCGGCAGCGCGCCCGTTCGCCCGATGCTGCTGCACGCCTCCTGGGACGTGCGGGCCCTTGCCACATCTCCCGCCGAAGCGCGCTTCCGCACCGCCGGACTCGGCAGCGGCACCCTGTCCTGGCACGTCCCTCGGGCCGGTACCTGGATGGTCGCTGACGGCCGCCGCGATTGGCCCGTGCGCGTCGCCGCCGATCTGCACCTCCCGCTCTCGCTGCCGCCCAGCGCCACGGAGCTCACCGTTTCGATGAGGCTGACATGAGCGCCTCCGCCCTCGCCTCCGCCGCGGCCTTCGCCCCCGGCGCCGTGCCGCCGCGCACCCCATCCCCGGCCGCCGCCTTCATGCTGCTCGGCACCGTGGCCGCGGCGGCCATCGCAGCCTCCGCCTGGATGCTGCCGGGCATGCTGGAGCGCGGCCGCATCGCGCTCGATCGCGGCGACGTCGGCGCTGTGCGGGAGATGGTCCGAACCGCGTCCGAACGCGAACGCCTTGCGGCCGGCGACGTGATGCCGCTGCTCGACATCGCGATGCAGCAGGGCGACACCGACAGCGCCGTCGCCCTGCTGCGCGCTTTCCTCCGCACCAACCCCGACCATGTCGGCGCGCTGCGCGAGCTGGCTGAGGTGCTGGAGCAGGCGCGCCGCCATGCCGAACTCGCCGAGACGCTGGAGCGCCTTCACGCCCTGACGAACGAGGCCGAGCCCCTGGCCCGCGCCGCGGTCCTCTGGGGCCAGATCCGAGAGCCGGAGCGACGTCTCCGGGCGCTGCGCGTGCTCCTCGCCCGCGGCGAGGCGGACGACGACGCGGTGATGGAGCTTGCCCGCGACCGCATCCGCCGGAATGAGCGCGCGGCGGCGGTGGAAATGCTGCTGGACTGGCTGCGGGCGGCGCCGCGCCCCTCCTCCCTCGTGGCCGCCCATGCCGGACTGCTCGCCGTGGACCTGCCGGACGCGGGGGCGATCCTGATCCGCCTCGCCGCGACGCTGACCGGCCCGACCGGGGCGGAAGCGGTGCGGCAGGTCACGCGCGGCCTGCTTCAGCTCGGCCGCGGCGACCTCGCGGCCCGCTTCCTCGACGCCCTTCCGCCGGCGATACAGACGCAGCCCGACGCCGCGATCGCCCTCGCGACCGCGGAGTTCACGGCGGGGCAGACCGCCCCCGCCCTCGCCCGCGTCCTCGCTCTGCGCGAGGCGGGGACCCTGCCCGAGGCGTCGATGCCCTTTCTCGCCGATGTCGCCGTGGCAGAGCGGCGCTTCGATCTGGCGGTGGAGGTCGCGGCGGCGATCCCGCCCGCCCTCTCGCCGCCCTGGCTCGCCCTCCGCCTGTCCGAGGCGCTGCCGCCCACCGAGCGCGACGCCGCCCTCGCCCGCATCCCGGCGGCCAACCTCGCCGGCCAGCCCGCAGTCGCCGCCCTCGCCGCCGCGGCCCGCGGCGACCGGGAGGCCGCACGCCGCTGGGCGCGAAGCGCGCTCGGATCCCTGCCGGAGGCGGTCACCACCCTCGACGCTTTCACGGCGCTCCTGCGCGACCTCGACCTACACGCCCAGGCGTTCGCGGAGGCGCGCGACGCCGCCCGCTCCGGCAGCCCGGACCCGGCCGCGCTGCGCGTCCTGGCTGCCCTTGCCGACACCCCGGCGCGGCAGGCCGAGGCTCTGCCGCTGCTCGCATCCGCGCGCGATGCCGGCATCACAGGGGCCTCCCTCGCCTGGAGCGAGATGGCCCTCGCTGCCGACCGCATCCCCGAGCTGTCCACCTGGCTCCGCGGCGGCGGGCGCGCGGAGCCGAACCTCCTCCTGCAACTCCTGCTTCGCGGCGTGGCGCGGCGCGACGGCGCCCTCGCCCGTCTCGCGGGGGATGCGCTGCTCGCGCGCACCGATCTGCCGCCGGGCTGGACCGGTGCGGAGCTGCGCCTGCTCCGCGATGCGACGGGCCCGCTGGACGCGCGCGGGGTGGCCGGCTGGCTCGACTTCATCGCCGCGCCGTCCACGGGCACCGGGGCGCGGGAGCGTGCCGTCTTCATCCTGTCGGGCCATCCCGACCTCGAGGCCGCCGCGCGTGCGGCCCGCTTGGCAGTCGCGCAGCACGCGGCCTTCCGCCGCCTCGCCGAGGAGGCCGGGACGGGCGGCGAGGAGCTGCACGCCGCACGGCTGCGCGTGCTCGTCGCCCTCTCCCCGGGGCTCGCGGCGCCGCTGCTTGCCCAGGCGGCCGGGACGGACCCGGTCCGCTACGGCCCTCTCCACGTCGCCGCGCTGCTGCAGCAGGCTGGCCAGGGTGGGGTGGCGGTGGCCGCGCTCCGCGCCCTCCTCCCCCGCCTTCCCGCCGCCGCGCGGGAAACGGCCCTCTTCACCGCTCTCCACGCGGCGCCCGCGGAGGCGAAGCCCCTCGTCCAGGCCCTCGGCGCCGCCACTCTCGGCGGCAGCTGGAACAATGCCTTCGAGGAGAGCCTTCTCCGGGCTGGCCGCACCGCCGAACTCGCCGCGATCCTCCGCGCCCGCGCCGCCGACGCGTCCCTCTCCCGCGAACAGCGCCGCGCCCTGGCGGGTCGCCTCGCGGAACTCGGCGACCGGCCGGCCGCCATCGCCGCGCTGCGCGCCCTCTCAGACCGCGCCGCGCCCGACGCGCCGGAGGTGCGGCAGCTCGTCTATCTCTGGGGCCCGCGCCGGGCGCCCGAAGCGGTGGAATGGGCGGGGCGCCGCGCCGACTCGGCGCCGCCCGCCGAGCTTCCGCGCTGGCTGGAGTTCCTCGACTACTTCGGCGCCCCCGAGGCCATCGCCGCCGCGATCGAGGCACGCCCCGAGCTTCTGGGGCGCGACGCGCGGCTCGCCGCCGCCTACAGCGCGGCGCTCTCCCGGCTCGGCACGCCCCGCCGCGCCGCGCCGCTGCTGGAACGCGCCATCGCCGCCGCCTCGGACCCGGCCGTTCTCGCCGTGCTCGGCCCGGCCGCCGAGGCATCCGGCCAGCCCGCCCTCGCCCTGCGCGCGGCCGACACGGTCGCGGCGGCCCGACCCCGCGCGCCCGAAGCCCTGCTCGCCGCCGCCCGCGCCGCCACCGCCGCGCGCCGCCCGGCCCAGGCGGCCGATCACTACGCCGCCCTCCTCGCCACCCGTGCGCCCCAGCCCCCGCAGGTGATGCTCAATGCCGGCGAGGCGCTGATCGCCGCCGACCGCCGCGCCGAGGCGCGCCCCGTGCTGATCGCCGGCCTGGACCGCCTCGGCGCCGGCGACGGCAGCCAGGCACAGGCTCGGCTGCGCGCCCGCTTCCTCTTCCGCCTGGGCCGCGCGCGCGACAGCGCCGCGATCCTGCGGGACCTCGTCACGCGTGACCCGGGCAACGCCGGGCTGCGGGCCGACCTGCTCGAATCCGAGCTGGCGGTCCAGGACCGTTGAACGCGGAAAATCCGCCCTCTCCCCTTCTCGGAACGCATCCCCTCATGACCGCCTTCCTCGTCACGGGCGGGGCCGGATTTATCGGCTCCCACCTGTCCGACGCGCTCCTGCGCGCCGGCCACCGCGTCCGCGTGCTCGATGATCTCTCGACCGGGCGCCGCCACAACCTCGCCTCCCAGGTCGAGTTCATCGAGGGCGACGTGGCCGACCCCGCGGCCGTGCGGGATGCGGTGCGGGGCATATCCGGCGTCTTCCACCTCGCCGCCATCGCCTCCGTCGCCCGCTCGAACGAGGACTGGCTCGGCACCCACCGCGCCAACCAGGCCGGCACGGTCTGCGTGCTGGACGCCGCCCGCGCCGAGGGCCGCATCCCTGTCGTCTATGCTTCCTCCGCCGCCATCTACGGCGACCAGGGCGACGGCCCGATCCGCGAGGATGCCGCTCCGTCCCCGCAGACCGCCTACGGCGCCGACAAGCTCGGCTCCGAGCTGCACGCCCGCGTCGCCGCCAGCGTTCACCGCGTCCCTACCGCCGGCTTCCGCTTCTTCAACGTCTATGGCCCGCGGCAGGACCCCAGTTCGCCCTATTCCGGCGTGATCAGCATCTTCGCCGCCCGGATCGCCGCGCGGCAGGGGATCACCATCCACGGCGACGGCGGCCAGGTCCGCGACTTCGTCTTCGTGGCAGACGTGGTGGCGCATCTGATAGCCGGGATGCGCGGGCTCGCGGAGGGCGCGCCGCGCGCCGAGGTGTTCAACGTCTGCACCGGGTGCTCCACCTCCATCCTCGATCTCGCTGCCACGCTGGCGGAGGTGGCGGGCACCACGGTCCCGATCCGGCATGGAGAGGCCCGGCTCGGCGACATCCGCACCTCGCTGGGAGACCCGTCCCGGGCCATCGCTGGCCTCGGCGTCCGGGCCCTGACCCCGCTGCGGGACGGCCTCTCCACGCTCTGCGGACCGGCCCTGACGCAGCCGCTCCCGCGCGCGGCCTGATCGGCTTCGCGACAGCCCTTGAGAGGGGGGAGGAGAGCGTCCTCCTCCCCGTGGGATGCCACCGGCGGGGCGGCTCGCGGCGCACCTGTCGCCACGGCGGAGCAACCCCGTTCATGTCGCTCGCGCGTATCATCTCGATGAAGCTTCGATTTCGGGCTTTTCTTTTCCCCCGTCCGGTGCCACCTGAGCCCCATCCGCGCCCCCGCTCGATTCATGCGGCCGGGGCCCGGGCCCCCATCAGAGAGACACGATGCGAACCCTCAAGGGCACTGATTTCAACGACCGCGCCAAGAACTCGATCGAAGCCAAGAAGGCGCTGCTGGCGCGCTTCCAGTCCCGCCCCACCGAGGACGACCCCGAGGTCGCCGCCCGGCGGGAAGAACGCCGCCGGATCGTCGAGGCGCGCGAGGTGCGCGAGGCCGAGCGGCGCCGCCTGAAGGAAGAGGAACGCGCCCGCCAGGAGGCCGAGCGCCTGCGCCTCATCGCGGAGGAGGAGGCCCGCCAGGCCGAGCTCGCCCGCCAGGCCCTGGCCGAGATCGAGGCGAAGAAGAACCTCCTTCTCGAGCAGAAGCTCGAGCGCGACCGCCGCTACGCCGCTCGTAAGGCCCGGGCCTCGGGCAAGCGCTGAGCGCCAGCGGCCCCGCCGCCCTGGCGGGACCGCAGGAGACACGCGCCGGCTCCCGCCCGCCCTTTCCGGCGGCGGCCGGCGCGTCGCTATTCCGGCTTTACGTCGGCGACCCGGATGACCTCTGCCCAGCGGCGGATGTCCTCCTCCAGGAAGCGCCCCATGGCGTCCGCGTCCCGCACGTTCACCGTCATGCCGCTGCGCGTCACCGGCTCGCGCACGGACTCCCGCCCGATGGCCGCCAGGGCCAGCGCCCGCAGTCGCGCCAGGGCCGGTTCCGGCACGCCCGCCGGGGCGAAGAGCCCGAACCACGCATCCGCCTCCACGCCCTGCACGCCCGCCTCCGCCATGGTCGGAAGCTGCGGCAGGTGCGGCGACCGGTTCGGGGAGGCCACCGCCAGCGCCCGCAGCCGCCCCGCCTGAATCTGCCCCAGGACCGAGGGCGTGGTGGCGAAGGACAGGTCCACGTGTCCGCCCATCAGATCATTCATCATCGGCGCCGTGCCGCGATAGGGGACGTGCACCATGTTCACGCCGGTCTTCGCCCGGAACAGCTCCAGCGTCAGGTGAGACGCCGATCCCTGCCCCGTGGAGGCGCAGGTGAGCCGTCCGGGCTCAGCCCGCGCCATCGCCAGCAGCGCCGCGACGTCCGTCGCGGCGATCTCCGGCCGGACCACGAGCAGGTGCTGCAGGTCCGCCATGCCCGCGACCGGCCGGAAATCCCGCACCGGGTCGTAGCCGCCGCCGTTCGGCAGCAGCGAGATGTTCGTCGCATGTGTCTGGTTGGACGCGAGGATGAGTTGCGTCCCGTCCGCCGGCCCCCGCGCCACCCGCACCGAGGCGATGGCGCCGCCCCCGCCCGCCACGTTCTCCACCACAACGGCGGTGCCGAGATCCCTGGCCATCTCCGCCGCCACCAGCCGGGCCAGCGCGTCGGTCGGTCCGCCGGCGGGATAGGGCACGACGATCGAGATCGCCCGACCCGGCGTCCAGGCCGCTCCCTGGGCCCGCGCCGCCACCGGCAGGGCAGCCGCCGCCAGCCCGAACAGCCCACGCCTCGCGATCATCCGCTTCCTCCCGCCCTCGGCCGCGCGCGGCGGCCCCTTGGCGGCGACGGATGCCACGGATCGCCGGCCCGGGGAACCGCGCCCCCCCCCGGGGCTGACGCCCCCTTGCGGAGGCGCCAGACTGCGCCACCCGCCGGGAAGGAATGCCGATGTTCTTCGAGGGCTTCACGCTCGAAACCCGGGAGGCGAACGGCCAGCGCATCCGCCTCCGCCGCGGCGGCGAGGGGCCTCCCCTCCTCCTGCTGCACGGCAACCCGCAGACGCATGCCATGTGGCACAAGGTCGCGCCCGCCCTGGCGCGCCGTCACACGGTGATCTGCCCGGACATCCGGGGCTACGGCTTCACCAGCAAGCCCGGCGTCACCAGGGGCGCGGCCCATTTCGCCAAGCGCGAGATGGCCGCCGACCTCGCCGCGCTCATGACCGGCCTCGGCCATGACCGCTTCACCGTCATCTCCCACGACCGCGGTGCCCGCGTCGCGCATCGCCTGGCGCTGGACTACGCCGACCGCGTGGAGCGCCTCTGCACCATGGACATCGTGCCGACGCTCGAGCACTTCGAGCGCACCGACATGTCCTTCGCGCTCGGCTATTATCACTGGTTCTTCCTCGCCCAGCCCCACCCGCTGCCCGAGCGCATGATCCTGCGAGACGTGGACGACTGGTTTCGCCTTCACTCCTCCCGCGAGCCGAAGGATGACGGCTTCTTCCATCCCGAGGCCCGCGCCGACTACCTCGCCGCGCTGCACCTGCCGGGGACCGTGGAATCCATCTGCGAGGACTACCGCGCCGCCACCGGCATCGACCTCGACCATGATCGCGCGTCCCGCGCCGCCGGGGAGCGCATCCGCTGCCCGCTGCTCTCCCTCTGGGGCAGCAAGGGCAAGATCGGCCAGTGGTACGACCCATTGGCCATCTGGCGCGCCTATGCCGACGGCCCCATCAGCGGCCACGCCGTCACCAGCGGCCACTACCTCGCGGAGGAAGCTCCGGAGGAGGTCCTCGCCGCGCTGGAAAGCTTCCTGCCGTGATCCGTCCGTGGCTCCCCGCAGCCCTCGTCGCGGCCTGCGCCCCGGCCGCGACCGGGGAGCCCGGACAGCCCTATGACCGCCGCGAAGGACCGATCGAGATCCGCACCACCGAGGGTACCGAGGCCGTGCTCACCCTGACCATTCGCATCACGCAGTCCGGCCGAGCCGATATGGGCGCGCTCGAGGCGCGCTGCCGCCGCGAGGTCCGGCGGATCGGCGAGGCGGAGGCCACGCGGCAGCGCCGCTCCCCGCCCTTCCTCGTCAGCAGACGCTCCTCGGCAGCCGCGCGGTGCATGGCCCGGGCGGGCAGAGCAGCCACTGCACCGTGGAGGCGCCGACCTTCCCGGACGTCGGCCGGCCTTGCGGCCGCCGCCCCCGGTCCGGCGAGCCCCTACGCCGCCGCCACCGCCCGGATCGGCCCTCGCGTTGCCCAGTTCACCACCACGGCGCCCAGACCGACCGCGATCATCACGGGCCAGAAGGCGTCGTAATTGCCGGTCCGGTCCACCAGCACCGCCGCGGCGCCCGCGCCGAGGAAGCCGCCGATCTGGTGGCTGAAGAAGCACACCCCGTAGAGCGCGCCCATATCAGCCACGCCGAAGCGCCGGGCGATCGCCGCCGCCGTCAGCGGCACCGAGCCCAGCCAGATGGAGCCGAGCGTCGCCGCGAAGAGCAGCGTCCCCCACTCCGTCACGGGCAGCGCGGCGAAGAGCGCGATCGCCACCGTCCGCACCAGATAGATCCCGCCCAGTGCCACCTCCGGCCGGATCACGCTGCCCAGCCGTCCGCAGAGCCAGGAGCCGGGGATGTTGAACAGCCCCACCAGCATCAGCGACGTCGCCGCCACCCAGGGCGGCATGGAGCAGAGCGCGAGATGCGCCGGCAGGTGCGTCGTCAGGAAGGCGAGCTGGAACCCGCAGGCGAAGAAGCCGACGGTCAGCAGTGCGAAATCGCGATGCGCCAGGGCGTCCCGCGCCAGCGCCGGCAGTTCCATCAGCCCGCGGCGCGGCGCGGCGCTTCGCGGGGCCGACCATTCCATGACACGCGCCGCCGGCAGGGTGAGCAGCACCGCCACCCCCAGCGCGCCGAGCGCGGCCGCCGCGCCGAACCAACCGATCCCGATCTGCGCGTAGGGCACCAGCAGCGCCTGCCCCACGGATCCCCCGGCCGCCGCGATCCCCAGCAGGTTGCCCCGCTGCTCCGGCGGCGCCGCGCGCCCCACCGCCGCCATGACGCTGCCCGAGCCGCAACAGGCCACGCCCAGTCCCGTCAGCACGCCGATGCCCAGCAGGGCCGTCAGCACGGAGGGGAACAGCGCCACCATCAGCAGCCCGATGGCATAGAGCACCCCGCCCACCGCCGAGACGCGGCCCGCGCCGTAGCGGTCGCCGAGGGACCCCGTCACCGGCTGGGCCAGCCCCCAGGTGAGGTTATGGACCGCGATCGAGAGCCCGAGCGAGACGGGGGCGATGCCGGCCTCCGTGCCGAGTGGCAGAAGGAACAGTCCGAAGGTCTGGCGGATCCCCATCGCCATGGAGGCGGTCACGGCGGCCGCCACGACCACGGCCCAGATTCCGGACGGCTTCGTCACCCTGCGTCTCCCGGCGTTTCCGCAACGACGCTACCGCAGAGCGGCGAAACCTCAGCCATGCTCAGGCCGCAACGGTGTCGCGCGCTGCTCGGGTCTCTACGCCGCCCCGGCCAGACGGTCCTCCAGGGCGCCGATGGCCGAGATGTCGAGATTCGCGAAGGCGATCCGGAGATGCGTGTCCGCCCCGGCGAAGGCCGGTCCGGGCAGGACCATCATCCCGTGCTCCAGCGCCAGCCGCTCCGCCACCGACCAGGCGGCTTCCGCCCCGAAGGGATGCCGCACATAGGCGAAGTAGGTCCCCAGCGCGTCCAGCCGCCACGCGGGCAGGCGCCCGAAGGCCGCCCGCACCGCCTCCACCCGCTCATTCGTCCGCGCCCGCTTCTCCGCCCGCCAGTCGCCAAGGGCGCCCAGCCCCCAGGCAACCGCCATCTGTCCCGCGCGGGCGGGGCAGATCTGCACGTTGTCCAGGACCTGCGTCACCGCCGGCATGATCGCGGGCGGCCCCGCGATCGCCCCCAGCCGGTGTCCTGGGATCGCGAAGGACTTCGAGAAGGAATAGAGCTGGACGAGGTTGTCGGGCCAACCACCCTCCACCAGACCATGCGGCCGCGCCCGCTCTGCCGGCAGGAAGTCGCGATAGGTCTCGTCCAGGATCAGCCAGATCCCGCGCCGCCGGCACAACGCCTGGAATTCCGCGATCAGCTCCGGCGGGTAGATCGCGCCGGTTGGGTTGTTCGGCGTGACCAGCAGGATCGCCCGCACGCGCTCGTCCAGCAGCGCCTCCGCGGTCCCAATCTCGGGGATGAAGCCCCGCTCCGCCCCGCAGGGCAGCGCGCGCGCCTCGATCCCCAGCATTCCCAGCGTCATGCCGTGGTTGAAATACCAGGGCGTCGGCACGATCACCGCGTCGCCGCGCCCGGCGATCGCCATGGCCGCGACGAAGAAGGCCATGTTGCAGCCCGCGGTGATCGCGACCTGCCCCGCCGCACAGGGCCCGCCATAGAGGGCGGAGACCTCCGCCGCATAGGCCTCCCGCAGCGCCTCGTCGCCCGCGATCACGCCGTAGGTCGCGGCCGCCGGACTCCCGGCCGCCTCCGCCAGCTTCTCCAGCATGGCGGGCGGCGGCGGATAGGCCGGCGCCGCCTGGCAGAGGTTCAGCAACGGGCCGCGAGCGCCCGAATAGGCCCGTCCCCAGGCCTGCACGCGCGGGATTGGCGGGCTGCCGGAATCGAGGAGCAGCGGGTTGAGCGAGGGCATCGGCAAACTCTGTCCCAAAACATCGCCGGTCAGACGGTGAACTGCTCCGCGATGATGCGCTCGCTCAGCCCGTGATCCGGGTCGAACAGCATCGTCAGGCGCAGCGACCGGTCCTCCCGCACCTCCACGCGCCGGACGTCGCGCACCTCCGTGTAGTCCGCCACGGCCGCCACCGGGCGCTTGCCCGATTCCAGGATCTCGAACACCACCTCCGCCGCCGCGGGCAGCAGCGCCCCGCGCCAGCGCCGGGGCCGGAAGGCGGAGATCGGGGTCAGCGCCAACAGGTTCGCCCCCAGCGGCACGATCGGCCCGTGTGCCGAGAGGTTATAGGCCGTGCTTCCCGCCGGCGTCGCCACGAGCACCCCGTCGCAGATCAGTTCCGGCACCCGCTCCCGCCCGTCCACCAGGATGCGGATCTTCGCCGCCTGCCGCGTCTCCCGCAGCAGCGACACCTCGTTGATCGCCAGCGCCTCCCGCACCTCGCCGCCGCCGCAGCACACCGCGCGCATGTGCAGGGGATGGAGCAGCGCCGCCTGCGCCACCTGCAACCGCTCCGCCAGCCCCTCCTCCCGGAAATCGTTCATCAGGAAGCCCACGCTGCCGCGGTTCATCCCGTAGACCGGCAGGTTGCGGCCGAGGAAGCGGTGCTGCGCCTCCATCATCGCCCCGTCACCGCCGAGCGCGACGACCACCGCCGCCTCCTCCGGAGTGGCGTCCCCATGGATCGCCGTCAGCCTGTCGCGCGCGGATTCCGCCGCCTCGGTGGCCGCGGCATGGAAGGCGATCCGCCCGCGCAGGTTCCGCGGCAGCTCCGGCGCGGCGTCCACCCCGTCGCTCAGCGTGGTGCCCACGTTCAGGCCAGCCGCCGGTGCTCAAGGACGGGCATGTCCCGCCGCACCCGCGCCGTCACGTCCCGGTCGATCCGCGCCGTGGCCCAGCCAACCCCATCCGAGCACTTCGCCACCACATGCCCCCAGGGATCGCAGATCAGGGAATGCCCGTAGGTGTGGCGTGCCGCGGCGCGCTCGGTGTGCTGGCCCCAGGTGGCCGGCGCGGCGAACCAGCACTGCGTCTCGATGGCGCGCGCGCGAATCAGCACCTCCCAGTGATCCTTCCCCGTCTGCAGGGTAAAGGTGGAGGGCAGCATCACCAATTCCGCCCCGGCACGCCGCAGCGCCAGGAACAGCTCGGGAAAGCGGATGTCGTAGCAGATCGCCAGCCCGACCCGCATGCCACCGATCTCCGCCGTCACGACCGAATCGCCGCCCCCGTAGGCGTTGCTCTCCCGGTAGCCGGTCCCGTCCGGCCCCACGATGTCGAAGAGGTGGATCTTCCGGTAGCGCGCCACCTCCCGCCCATCCGGGTCGAAGACGACGGTCGTGTTGAACAGCTTCTCCCCGCCGCCCTCCCCGATGCTGCCACCGTGCACGTGGATCCGGTGCACACGCGCCAGGTCGCGCAACGCCTCATAAGCCTCGCCACCCGCCTCGCCCGAACCCGCGGGTGGGAGCACCTCGGCCGCCGCCAGCCGTGCGGCGCGATCGCCGCCCAGCATCGTCCAGATCTCAGGAAAGGCGATGAGGTCCGGCCGGTCCGCCGCCACCGCCGCCTCCGACAGACGCCGCATCTGCGCGAGATTGGCCGCCTTGTCGGCGCCGGGATTCATCTGGACGACCGTCACACGCATCAGGCGCCCTCCTCGGCGACCGGCCGCATCAAGCGCGCCCGGAGGAGGCGCGACAAGGGCGGCCGCCTCTCAACGCTTGACGAGACCGGTCAGCCGAACGATCCCCGTCGCAAACGGAGGACCGCCATGCCCACCCGCCGCGCCGCCCTGGCCGCTGCCGCCCTGCTCGCCGCCCCCGCGATGGGCCGCGCCCAGTCCGGCGCCCCCGCGGGTTCGTGGCCCAACCGGCCCATCCGCCTGATCGTCGCCTTCGCCGCCGGCGGCGCGGCGGACAGCGTCGCCCGCGTCGTTGCCCCGCGCATGGGCCACCACCTCGGGCAGACCGTCGTCGTGGAGAACCGAACCGGGGGCGGCGGCTCCACCGGCGGCGCCGCGGTGGCCCAGGCGGCGCCGGACGGTCACACGCTGCTCTGGGATGCCTCCTCCCACATCGTGAATCCGAGCCTGCTGCGCGGCCTGCCTTTCGACTACGCCACGGCCTTCCTGCCGGTCTCGCTCGCCGCCACCTTCCCGCAGGTGCTGGCCGTGAAGGCCGACAGCCCTGCCCGCACCGTCGCGGAGTTCGTGGCCCTCGCGAAATCCCGCCCGGGCGCGCTCGGCATCGGCACGCAGGGGAATGCGACGGCGGGCCATCTCGCCCTGGCGCAGTTCCAGCGCCTCACCGGGACGGAGGTGACCCACGCGCCCTATCGCGGCGGCGCCGACGCGGCGCGGGACCTGGCGGCCGGCGTGCTGGACGGCGTCTTCATCACCGCCCTCTCCGCCGGTCCCATCGCCGATTCCGGCCGCGCCCGGCTCCTGGCGGTGGCGACCGAAACGCGCCTGCCGAAGCGCCCTGACCTGCCGACCTTCGCCGAGGCCGGCCTTCCCGGCCTGCTGATCTCGGAGTGGTGCGCGCTTTTCGCGCCCGCCGGCACGCCGCCCGAGATCGCTCAGCGCCTGCACAGCGCCATGACCGCGGCGTTGGCCGAGCCGGAGACGCGCGCGCGCCTCGACACCCTCGTCGCCCTGCCTGTGGGGTCTTCCCCGGCGGACTTCGCCACGTTCGTGCGGGAGGGGCGCGTGACCATGGCGACTCTTGTGCGGGAGGCGAATATCCGGGCGGAGTAGTCCGGGCGGACCGATTCCTAGGGGCGGGTGGTCGGAGGCCCGCCCCCACCCCCGCGGGCCATGAGCCCGGTCACAAGCGCGGCCACCAGCGCGACCGCGGCCACGATCAG
This sequence comes from Muricoccus radiodurans, assembly GCF_050154705.1. Classification (GTDB taxonomy): domain Bacteria; phylum Pseudomonadota; class Alphaproteobacteria; order Acetobacterales; family Acetobacteraceae; genus Roseomonas; species Roseomonas radiodurans. The sequence goes on from NZ_CP189561.1 coordinate 1,532,170, forward strand.
CAACGCGATCGAGAAGCCGAGCTGCAGCACCCGCGCGACCAGCGCCAGCAGCGCGAAGAGCACCGCCAGCCCGAGAGCCCATCGCATCATCCTGTCCAGATCCCTCGCCGCCATACGGGGAACGGCGGTGCGGCATCCGAGTTGTCCCGCCTCCGCAGGAAGGCCGGATCACGCCCCGCGAGAATCCGGACAATCGGACCCGGCGCGATCGTCGGGCCGTCCCGCGCCTACTCCCGTTCCGGCTCGAGCCGCCGGATGTCGGGCCGGACCGCCAGCACGGCGCGCGCGAGCACGCCCGGCCAGGGCGCCCCACGCGGCGGGATGGTGAGCGTCGCATCCCCTTCATCCAGCAGGATCAGGTAGAAGCGCTCGGTCCGTGCGTCATAGCCGAGGAAAAGCCCGTCCTTCGCGCAATTCCTACCCTCGCAGGCCCAGCCGAAGACGAACCGGCCATCCTCGACCCGCAGCCCCTCCCCGCCCGACGCCATGAGATGCCGCGCGACATAGGACATCCGCCCCCGCACCACGGACCGGAACCCGATGGCCACGTCCGGATGCCCGGCCAAGGCCGAAACCGGCCGCCCAGCCAGCTCCAGCGGCGAGGGCTCGGCGGACGCCTGCGCCCCGAGGAGCAGCGCACAAAGAAGAAGGGCGAGTGGTCGCCCACCCGCCCTTCCAGAAATCCCGAAGCGAAACCGCTTCACGCCTCGGCGTTCTCGCCCTCGGCCTCGACCTCGGCCACCGGACCGCTGTCCAGCCCCTTGGCGGAGACGTCACGCTCGACCAGCTCGATGATCGCCATCTGGGCCGCGTCGCCGTAGCGCACGCCGGCACGGAGCACGCGGGTGTAGCCGCCGTTCCGCGCCGAGTAGCGTGGCGCCAGCGTGTCGAACAGCTTGCGCACCACCGCCTGGTCGCGGATCTGCGCGGAGGCCTGACGACGCGCGTGCAGGTCGCCGCGCTTGCCGAGCGTGATGATCCGCTCGACATAGGGGCGCAGCTCCTTCGCCTTCGGCAGAGTCGTCGTGATCTGCTCGTGCTTCAGGAGAGAGGTTGCCATGTTCCGGAACATGGAGATCCGGTGGGCGGAGGTGACGTTGAGCTTCCGCCCGGCCATTCCGTGACGCATTGGTTCTGATCCCTAACGGACGGGCCCCTTAGAAGGGCTCGTCCACCTTCCGCGCGAGGTCCTCGATGTTCTCCGGCGGCCAGCCGGCCACGTTCATCCCGAGGCTGAGACCCATGGAGGAGAGCACCTCCTTGATCTCGTTCAGCGACTTCCGCCCGAAGTTCGGCGTGCGCAGCATCTCCTGCTCGGACTTCTGCACGAGGTCGCCGATGTAGACGATGTTGTCGTTCTTCAGGCAGTTCGCCGAACGGACCGACAGCTCCAGCTCGTCCACCTTGCGGAGCAGGTTCCGGTTGAACGGCAGGTCGTCCTCGACCTCGGCCGTGCCGCGCGCATCGCGCGGCTCGTCGAAGTTGATGAAGAGCTGCAGCTGGTCCTGGAGGATGCGGGCGGCGAGCGCCACCGCGTCATCCGGGGCCACCGTACCGTCCGTCTCCACGTTCAGGACGAGCTTGTCGTAGTCCGTCCGCTGGCCAACGCGGGTCGGCTCCACGCGATAGGCCACGCGACGCACCGGGGAGTAGATCGCGTCCACCGGGATGAGGCCGATCGGCGCATCCTCCGGACGGTTCTCCGCGGCGGGGACGTAGCCCTTCCCGGTCGCGACCGTCAGCTCGGCGTTGAGACGCGCGCCGTCGTCCAGCGTGCAGATGACCAGGTCGGGGTTGGCGATCTCGATGTCGCCGGTGACCTGGATCTGCCCCGCCGTCACCTCGCCCGGGCCGGTCGCGGTGAGGGAGAGCCGCTTGGACCCCTCGCCCTGCATCCGGATCGCGAGCCGCTTGATGTTCAGGACGATGTCCGTGACATCCTCCCGCACGCCCGGCAGGGACGAGAACTCGTGCAGCGCCCCGTCGATCTGCACGGCGGTGACCGCCGCGCCCTGGAGCGAGGAGAGCAGGACGCGCCGCAGCGCGTTGCCGAGCGTCATGCCGAAGCCGCGCTCCAGCGGCTCCGCCACGATGGTGGCCACGCGGGACGGGTCGTTCCCGCCCTCCACGTCCAGCCGCTCGGGCTTAATGAGGGACCGCCAATTGCGGTCCATCGCACCACTCATCGTGGAGGACCTCCGTTCAGATCAGACGCGGCGACGCTTGCGCGGGCGGCAGCCATTGTGCGGGATCGGCGTCACGTCCTTGATGGCCGTGACATAGAAGCCGACGGCCTGCAGGGCGCGCAGCGCGGACTCGCGGCCCGAGCCGGGGCCGGAGACCATGATCTCCAGCGTCTCCATGCCGTGCTCGCGCGCCTTCTTGCCCGCATCCTCCGCCGCGACCTGCGCGGCGTAGGGGGTGGACTTGCGGCTGCCCTTGAAGCCCTGGGAGCCGGAGGACGACCAGGCGATCGCGTTGCCCTGGCTGTCCGTGATGGTCACGATGGTGTTGTTGAAGGAGGCGAGCACATGGGCCACGCCGGAAGAGATGTTCTTCCGCTCCTTCTTGCGGGGACGCGAGCCCCCGGACTGCGGCTGACGCGCCATCTTACTTCGTCACCTTCTTCTTGCCGGCGATCGCCACGGCCTTGCCCTTGCGGGTGCGGGCGTTCGTGTGCGTGCGCTGGCCGCGAACCGGCAGGCCGCGGCGGTGCCGCAGGCCGCGGTAGCAGGCCATGTCCATCAGCCGCTTGATGTTCATCGCGGTCTCGCGGCGGAGGTCGCCCTCCACGCGATAGTCGCGGTCCAGCGTCTCGCGGAGGCGCAGCAGTTCCTCCTCCGACAGCTGGTTCACGCGGCGCTCGGCCGGGATGCCCAGCTTCTCGCAGATGTCGGACGCGTTCTTCGGTCCGATGCCATAGATGTAGCGCAGCGAGATGAGCACGCGCTTGTTGTCGGGGATGTTCACGCCGGCGATGCGCGCCACGTTGCTCTCCTGGAGCCGTCGCTCCGTTGGGGCCGGACCTGACGGTGACCGGCGAGGTGATCCTGGCCCGCCGGTGCACCGCCGGACCCGTAAGACATCAATGCAAGCGGGAACGCGGCGGGGTGGATGCCCTGCCGCGAAGGGGGACGACTTAAGCCCGGCCCACTCCCGAGTCAAGGGATTGTTGACCTTCCAGCACCGCCTCGATCTGACCAGAGACGGTGGCCATGTCCGCCATCCCGTCCACGTGCTTCAGCTTACCCTGGGCCGCATAGTAGGGCAGCAGCGGTGCCGTCTGACGGTGATAGGCGTCGAGCCGCGCCGCCACGGTCTCCGCCTTGTCGTCCGCCCGCCGGACGAACTCGTGGCTGCCGCAGACGTCGCAGACCCCGGGCTGCTGGGTCGGCTTGAACCGGTCGTGGTAGCCCGTCCCGCAAGAGGCGCAGGTGAAGCGCCCGGCGATCCGCTCCACCAGGGCGCCGTCATCGACCTTCAGCTCGATCACGTGGTGCAGGGCGAGGCCCATCTCCCCGAGCATGACGTCCAGCGCCTCGGCCTGCGGCACGGTGCGCGGGAAGCCGTCCAGGATGAAGCCCCGGGCACAGTCCGGCTTCGTCACCCGCAGGGCGAGCATGGCCGTGATGATGGCGTCCGGGACCAGGTCCCCCCGTTCCATGATCGCCTTCGCCTGGAGCCCGATCTCGGAGCCCGACCGCACCTCGGCCCGCAGCATGTCGCCGGTCGAGATCTGGGCGACCCCATGCCGGTCCTGCAGCAGCTTCGCCTGTGTCCCCTTCCCGGCCCCCGGTGGCCCCAGCAGGATCAGATTCATCCCTCGCGTCCCCCCGCCCCGCTCAGCGCCTGGCGGAGCCGCCGCGCGGCGGCACGGGCTGCGGTCCCCGGCCCGGCATCCGGGCCTTGCGAATCAGCCCCTCATACTGATGGGCAAAGAGATGGGACTGCACCTGCGCCACCGTGTCCATGGTCACGGAGACGATGATCAGCAGCGACGTGCCGCCGAAGTAGAAGGGCACGCTGTACTGGGAGATGAGAATCTCGGGCAGCATGCAGACCACGCAGAGGTAGATCGCACCCACCAGGGTCAGCCGGGTCAGCACCCGGTCGAAATACTCGGCCGTCGCCGCGCCGGGCCGGATTCCCGGCACGAAGCCACCGTACTTCTTCAGGTTGTCCGCCGTCTCCTGGGGGTTGAACACCACCGCCGTGTAGAAGAAGGAGAAGAAGATGATCAGCGCCACGTATAGCGCCATGTAGAGCGGCTGCCCGTGGGCCAGGGTGGCCGCGATCCGGGTGAGCCAGGTCTCCTCCTGCCCGGCCGAGAAGCCGGAGAAGGTCGCCGGCAGGAGCAGCAGGGAGGAGGCGAAGATCGGCGGGATCACGCCGGCCGTGTTCAGCTTCAGGGGCAGGTGGGTCGAATCCCCGCCGAACATCCGGTTCCCCACTTGGCGCTTCGGGTACTGCACGGGAATGCGCCGCTGCGCCCGCTCCATGAAGACCACGAACGCGATAACCGCCAGCGCCATGATCAGGAAGAACAGGATGAAGAAGGCGGAGATCGCGCCTGTCCGACCCAGTTCCAGGGTCGAGATCAGGGCGGACGGCAGATTCGCGACGATCCCCGCGAAGATGATCAGCGAGATACCGTTGCCGATGCCACGCGCGGTGATCTGTTCACCGAGCCACATCAGGAACATCGTCCCGCCCACCAGGGTGGTGACGCAGGAGATGCGGAAGAAAATGCCGGGATCATGCACCGCCGCCCCGAAGCTGCCGCGCATCGATTCCAGCCCCACCGCGATCCCGTACGCCTGGAAAAAGGCGATGAGCACGGTCAGGTAGCGCGTGTACTGGTTCAGCTTCTTCCGCCCGGTCTCGCCCTCCTTCTTGAGAGCCTCCCAGGACGGAATGGCCGCCGACATCAGCTGCACAATGATCGACGCCGAGATGTAGGGCATGATGTTCAGCGCGAAGACCGTCATCCGGCCCAGCGCCCCGCCCGAGAACATGTCGAACATCCCCAGCACGCCGCCACCATGCTGGGCGAGGATCTCGCCCATCACGGCCGCGTCCACCCCTGGCACGGGGATGTAGGTGCCGATCCGATAGACGATCAGCGCTCCCAGGGTGAACCAGAGCCGCTTCTTCAACTCCGTCGCGCGGGACAGCACGCCGAGGTTGAGATTGGCCGCGAGCTGCTCGGCGGCGGAGGCCATGGGAAGGTCCCTTCTCACGACTGCGGCGCCGGGGAGAGCCCGCGGCGCCGCAGAACACTACAATAGATCAGGTAGCCAGAGCACCGCAGCGGATCAAGCCGCCGGCGTCTCCTCGGCCGCCGCCTCGCGCACGGTCACGGTCCCGCCGGCGGCCTGCACCGCGGCGATCGCCGCGGCCGAGGCCCCGGCCACGTTGACCGTCACCGCGCGGGTGATCGCGCCCTTGGCCAGCAGCCGGACCCCGGCCTTCTTGCCCACGCGGACCAGCCCGGCCTTCTCCAGCGCCGCCTCGTCCACCGTCTCCCCGGCCGGCAGGGTTCCGGCCGCGAGGGCCTTCTCCAGCGTGCCGAGGTTGATCACGGCGTATTCCTTGCGGAAGAGGTTGTGGAACCCCCGCTTCGGAAGCCGGCGGTACAGGGGCAGCTGGCCGCCCTCGAACCCGTTCAGCGACACGCCGGTCCGGGCCTTCTGACCCTTCACGCCGCGGCCGCCCGTCTTGCCCTTGCCGGAGCCGATGCCCCGGCCGATGCGCTTGAACTTCGGGCGGGCACCCTCGTTGTCGCGCAGCTCGTTCAGCTTCATGTCCATCCTCCGGAGGGACCGATCAGCCGGGGGCTGAAGCCCCCGTGCCCGATCAGGCCCCGCCCTCGACCTTCACCAGATGCGCGACCTTGCGGATCATCCCGCGCACGGCCGGGGTATCCTCCAGCTCGCGCGAGCGATGCAGCTTGTTCAGCCCGAGCCCGATCAGCGTCTCGCGCTGGCCGGGCTTGCGCCCGATCGGCGACCCGGTCTGGGTCACCTTCACGGTCGCCTTGGCAGACGTCTCAGACATTCGCCGCGGCCTCCGCGTCCGGGGCGGCCGTCTCGGTGCGGGCCGGCGGCAGGATATCGGTGACCTTCTTCCCGCGCCGCGCCGCGACCGAGCGGGGAGAGGCGCAGCGCGCCAGGCCCGCGAAGGTCGCCTTGACCATGTTGTGGGGGTTCGTGGTGCCCGTGCACTTCGCGACGACGTCGCCCATGCCCAGCACCTCGAAGACCGCGCGCATCGGACCGCCCGCGATGATGCCCGTGCCGGCCGGAGCCGCGCGCAGGATCACGCGCCCGGCGCCGAACTCGCCGATCACGTCGTGGTGCAGCGTCCGGCCCTCGCGCATCGGCACGCGGATCAGGCCCCGCTTGGCGCGCTCGGTCGCCTTGCGGATCGCCTCCGGCACCTCGCGCGCCTTCCCGGCGCCCCAGCCCACGCGGCCCTTCTCGTCACCCACCACGACCAGCGCGGCGAAGGAGAAGCGACGGCCACCCTTCACCACCTTGGCGACGCGGTTGATGGTGACGAGCTTGTCCTTGAACTCGTCGTTCTCGCGATCCTGGCGCTGATCGCGGTTCTCGTCGCGCCGGCGGCCGCGGCGGCGATCGCCGCCCTCCCCGCCATCGCCGCCCGGACGCTGCCCACCGGGACCGCCGGAGCGCGGCGGACCGGAACGCGGTGCGTATGCCATGCTTATGCGCTCCTCAGAACGACAGCCCGCCCTCGCGGGCGCCGTCCGCCAGGGCCTTCACCCGGCCATGGTAGAGATAGGGACCGCGGTCGAAGACCACCTCGGTCACGCCCGCGGCGAGCGCACGCTCCGCCACCAGCTTGCCGATGGCCGTCGCCGCGTCGACGTCCGCGCCGGTCTTGGTGCCCTCGCGAACCGACTTCTCCAGCGTGGAGGCCGCGGCGAGCGTCCGTCCCTGCTGGTCGTCGATCACCTGGGCATAGATGTGCCGGCCGGAGCGATGGACGGACAGGCGCACGCGCCCGCCGCCCTTGAGCTTCAGCTGGTAGCGGTTCCGCGAACGGCGCCGCTGCGTGAGATCGAGCTTGTTCGCCATTACTTCTTCTTACCCTCCTTCCGGAGGATCTGCTCACCCTCGTACTTGATCCCCTTGCCCTTGTAGGGCTCGGGACCGCGATAGGCGCGGATCTCGGCGGCCACCTGGCCCACGCGCTGCTTATCCGCACCCTCCACCCGGATCGCCGTCGGGCGCTCGGTGGTGATCTTGATCCCCTCGGGGATCGCATAGCGGATCTCGTGGCTGTAACCGAGGTTGAGCACCAGCTCCTTCCCCTGCACCGCCGCGCGATAGCCGGTGCCGTTGATCTCCATGGACTTCGAGAAGCCCGTGGAAACGCCCGTCACCATGCCGTCGATGAGGGAGCGCGTGGTCCCCCACATCGTCCGGGCCGCCCGGTCGTCCCCGCGAGGGGCCACCGCCACCTCACCGTTCTCGACCGTGACGTCCACCTTGTCCGTCAGCGGCAGGCGCAGCTCGCCGAGCTTGCCCTTCGCCACCACGGCACCGTCCTGCAGGGTGACCGTCACCCCGGCCGGCACCTTCACCGGATACTTACCGACGCGAGACATCTGTGCCCTCCCGTCAGAACACGCGGCAGAGGACCTCGCCGCCGACATTGGCGGCGCGGGCCTCGAGGTCGCTCATCACGCCGCGCGGCGTGGAGAGGATGGAGATGCCGAGGCCGTTGTAGTGCTTCGGCAGCTCCTTGATCTTGGAATACACCCGGCGGCCCGGCTTGGAGATGCGGGTGATCTCCTTGATGGCCGGCTCCCCCTCGGCGTACTTCAGCTCGATATCGAGCACGCGCACGCCCGGACGGAGCTCCTCGCCCCTCCAGCCGCGGATGTAGCCCTCGCGCTTCAGCACCTCGAGCACGTCGGAGCGCAGGCGGGAGGCCGGAGAGGACACCCGCGCCTGACGCGCGCGCTGCCCATTGCGGATGCGGGTGAGCATGTCACCCAACGGATCGGATAGCTGCATGGCTTCCCCCTCCCTTACCAGGAGGCCTTGACGAGGCCGGGGATCTGCCCGTTCGAGGCGAGCTCCCGCAGCATGTTCCGGCTGAGCTTGAACTTGCGGTAGTTGCCGCGCGGACGACCGGTCAGGGCGCAGCGCAGCCGCACCCGAACCTTCGCGCCGTTACGCGGCAGCTGCGCCAGCCTCAGCGTCGCCTCGAAGCGGTCCTCGACCGGAAGCTCCCGATCCATCACCACCTTCTTGAGGGCGGCCCGCTTGCTCGCATGCGCCTTGGAGAGCCGCGCACGCCGGTTGTTCTTCTCGACCGACGAAGTCTTGGCCATTCGATCAATGTCCTCCGGAACCTGCCCGCCCCGATCCGAAGATCGGGCCCAGGCGGTTTTCCAAATGCCTCAGTTGACGAAGGGAAGCTGGAAGCCCTTGAGAAGGGCTTTGGCTTCCTTGTCGGTCTTCGCCGTGGTGACGAAGACGATGTCCATGCCGCGGATCGCCTCGACCTTGTCGTAGGCGATCTCCGGAAAGACGATCTGCTCCTTCAGGCCCATGGCGTAGTTGCCGCGGCCGTCGAAGCCCTTGCCGGACACGCCGCGGAAGTCCCGCACGCGCGGCAGGGCGATCGTCACCAGGCGGTCCAGGAACTCGTACATCCGGGCGCGCCGCAGCGTCACCTTCGTGCCGATCGCCTGGCCCTCGCGGATCTTGAAGCCCGCGATCGCCTTCTTCGCCTTCGTCTTCACCGGCTTCTGGCCGGCGATGACGGTCAGCTCCGCCACGGCCTGATCGAGCTTCTTCTGGTCGCCCGCCGCCTCGCCGACGCCCATGTTGATGACGATCTTCTCCAGCCGCGGAACCTCCATCGGGTTCTTGTAGCCGAACTCGTCCATCAGCGCCTTACGGATGCGGGCGTGATAGTCCTGCTGCAGCCGCGGCTGCTCGGCCGCGACGTTCGCACCCTTCTCCTGGGTCTCGCTCATGCGATCACCTCGCCGGAGGCCTTCGCCACCCGGACCTTCTTGTCCCCGTCCATGCGGAAACCGACGCGGGTCGGCTTGTCGCTCTTCGGGTCGATCACCGCCAGGTTGGAGAGGTGGATCGGCGCCTCCTTCTCCTGGATGCCGCCGGGCTGGTTCAGCCCCTGCGGCTTGCTGTGGCGCTTCACAATGTTCACGCCCTGCACCACCGCCCGATTCTCGGTCGGCGACACGGACAGAACCTCGCCGCGCTTGCCCTTGTCCTTGCCAGCCAGGACCTGGACGCGGTCGCCCTTGCGGATCTTCGCGGCCATCACAGCACCTCCGGAGCCAGGGAGATGATCTTCATGTACTTCCGCGCCCGCAGCTCGCGCACCACCGGCCCGAAGATACGGGTGCCGATCGGCTCGTTCTGCTTGTTGATGAGCACGGCCGCGTTGCCGTCGAAGCGGATGGCAGTGCCGTCCGCCCGACGCACCGGATAGGCGGTGCGGACGATCACGGCGCGGTGCACCTCGCCCTTCTTCACCTTGGCCCGGGGGATCGCGTCCTGGATCGCCACGACGATCACGTCGCCGACCGAGGCCGTCTTCCGCTTGGATCCGCCCAGCACCTTGATGCACTGGACGCGCCGCGCGCCGGAGTTGTCGGCCACGTCGAGGTTGGATTCGACCTGGATCATGCGGCCGTCTCCGACTCAGCGGTCGCCGCGTCGCGAACCGGATCGGCATAGGCCGCCGGACGCTCCACGAGGTCGCCGTTGCGGGCGATCACCAGCCAGGACTTCCGCTTGGAAATCGGCCGGCACTCCTCGATCGCGACGGAGTCCCCCTCCTTGCAGAGGTTCGTCTCGTCATGCGCGGCGTACTTCTTCGAGCGCCGGATGAACTTCTTGTAGAGCGGGTGCATGATGCGACGCTCGACCAGGACCGTGACGGTCTTGTCCTGCTTGTCGCTCGTGACCCGCCCGGTGAGGACGCGCTTCGGCATCGCCGGGGTCTCCTCTCAGGGCTTCTGGTTGGCGCGGGCCTGCTGGCCCAGCACCGTCTTCACGCGCGCGATGTCCCGGCGCACCGCACGGATGCGCCCCACCGCCTCCAGCTGCCCCGTGGCCCGCTGGAAGCGCAGGTTGAACTGCTCCTTCCGCAGGTCGAGCAGCATGGTCTTCAGCTCGTCCGCCGTCTTGCCGCGGACGTCCGCGATCTTCGTCATCTACGCCTCCGCCGCGCCCAGACGGGCGACGACCTTCGTCTTGATCGGCAGCTTGGCCGCACCCAGGGCCAGCGCCTCGCGCGCCGTCTCCTGGTTCACGCCGTCGATCTCGAACATGATGCGGCCCGGCTTGATCCGGACCACCCAGTACTCGGGCGCGCCCTTGCCCGAACCCATCCGGACTTCCGCCGGCTTGGTCGACACGGGCACGTCCGGGAACACCCGGATCCACACGCGGCCCTGACGCTTCATCGCACGGGTGATCGCGCGGCGCGCCGCCTCGATCTGCCGGGCGGTCACCCGCTCCGGCTCCAGCGCCTTCAGGCCATAGCCGCCGAAGGACAGGGTGAACCCGCCCTTCGCGATACCCTTGATCCGGCCCTTATGGGCCTTGCGGAACGTCGTCCGCTTCGGCTGCAACATCGTTCCGGTTCCTCAGCGCTGCGGGGCCTGCTCGGCCGCCCGCTTGTCCTGCGCCATGGGATCATGGGCCATGATCTCGCCCTTGAAGATCCACACCTTCACGCCGCAGGTGCCGTAATTGGTCTTGGCCGTCGCCACGCCGAAGTCGATGTCCGCGCGCAGCGTGTGCAGCGGCACTCGCCCCTCGCGGTACCACTCCATCCGCGCGATCTCCGCCCCGCCGAGGCGACCGCCGCAATTGATGCGGATGCCGCCCGCGCCGAGGCGCATCGCCGACTGCACCGCCCGCTTCATCGCACGGCGGAACGCCACGCGACGCTCGAGCTGCTGCGCGATGCTCTCCGCGACGAGCGTGGCATCGAGCTCGGGCTTGCGGATCTCGATGATGTTCAGCGCCACCTCGGCGCCGGCCATCTTCGCCAGGTCCTTGCGCAGCACCTCGATGTCGGCGCCCTTCTTGCCGATCACGACGCCCGGGCGGGCGGCGTGGATCGTCACGCGAGGCTTCTTTGCCGGGCGCTCGATCACGACCTTCGCGACGCCCGCGCCCTTCAGCCGCTCGCGCAGCGTCGTGCGCAGCTTCAGGTCGTCATGCAGCAGCGACGCGTAGTCGCCGCCCGCATACCAGCGGCTGTCCCAGGTGCGGTTGATGCCGACCCGCAGGCCGATCGGATTGACTTTGTGACCCATTACGACGCGGCCTCCTCGGCCACAGGCGCCGCCTGCTGCTCGGCGACAACGATCTTCAGATGCGAGAACCACTTCTCCACCCGCGCCGCCTTGCCGCGACCGCGCGCCTGGAAGCGCTTCATGACGATGGAACGCCCCACCTCGGCGCGCGCCACCACCAGCTTGTCCACGTCGAGGCTGTGGTTGTTCTCGGCGTTGGCGATCGCGCTCTCGAGCGTCTTCTTCACCGTGTCCGAGATCCGGCGCTTCGAGAACGTCAGGATCGCCACCGCGTCCGACGCCCGCCGGCCGCGGATCAGCCCCGCCGCCAGGTTCAGCTTGCGCGGGGAGACGCGGATGTTGCGCGTCACGGCCTGCGCCTCGGAGTCCGCGAGCGAGCGCTCGTGCTTCGGCTTGCTCATCGGATCAGCCCCGCTTCGCCTTCTTGTCCGCGGAGTGACCGGTGAAGGTGCGCGTCGGCGAGAACTCGCCGAACTTGTGCCCCACCATGTTCTCCGAGACCTGAACCGGGATGAACTTCTTGCCGTTGTAGACGCCGAAGACCAGCCCGACGAACTGCGGCAGGATCGTGCTCCGGCGCGACCAGATCTTGATGATCTCGTTCCGCGTCGAGGCGCGCGCCGCCTCTGCCTTGTTCAGCAGGTAGCCGTCAACGAACGGCCCCTTCCACACGCTGCGCGACATCGCGGTCAGCCCTTCTTCGCGGTGCGCCGCCGGACGATCAGACGGTCCGTGCGCTTGTTGACGCGGGTCTTGTAACCCTTGGTCGGCTTGCCCCAGGGCGTGACCGGGTGACGACCACCCGAGGTCCGGCCCTCGCCACCGCCGTGCGGGTGATCCACCGGGTTCATCACCACGCCGCGGTTATGCGGCCGGAAGCCCATCCAGCGCTTCCGCCCGGCCTTGCCGAGCTGCTGGTTGGAGTTGTCCGGGTTGGACACGGCACCGATGGACGCCAGGCACTCGGCGCGGAGCAGCCGCACCTCGCCGGACATCAGCTTCACCTGCGCGTAGCCCGCATCCTTGCCGACCAGCTGGCAGTAGGTGCCCGCGGACCGTGCGATCTTCGCCCCCGCGCCCGGCTTCATCTCGATCGCGTGCACGATCGTGCCCACGGGGATGGAGGCCAGCGGCATGCAGTTGCCGGGCTTGATGTCCGCGCGCTCCGCCGCGACCACCGCGTCGCCCGCCTTCAGGCGCTGCGGCGCGATGATGTAGGCCAGCTCGCCGTCCTGATACTTGATCAGCGCGATCCAGGCGGTGCGGTTCGGGTCGTATTCCAGCCGCTCCACCGTCGCCGGAACGCCGAACTTCGCGCGCCGCTTGAAGTCCACGTAGCGGTAAGACTGCTTATGTCCGCCGCCCCGGAACCGAACCGTCGTGCGCCCGTGGTTGTTACGGCCGCCGGAGTGGCTCTTGCCCTCCGTCAGCTGCTTGACGGGCTTGCCCTTCCACAGCTCGGACTTGTTGACCAGCACCGTGCCGCGAAGGCTCGGCGTGACCGGATTAAATTGCTTCAGCGCCATGGCTTACGCGAGCCCCGTCGTCAGATCGATGCTCTGGCCCTCGGCCAGGCTCACGATCGCCTTCTTCCAGTCGGAGCGCTGGCCCGGCCGTCCGCGGAAGCGCTTGGCCTTGCCTTTCACCACCACCGTGTTCACGCCGGTGACGGTCACGCCGAACAGGCCCTCGACCGCCGCCTTGATCTCCGGCTTCGTAGCGTCCAGCGACACCTTGAAGGTCACCTGGCCGACCTCGGTCAGCACCGTCGCCTTCTCGGTGATCACCGGGGAGACGACGATCTGGTACATCCGCTCGCGCGAGACCACCGGCTTCTTCTGCGTCCCGCTCACGACAGGCGCTCCTTGAGGGCCTCGACGCCCGCCCGCGTCACCGCGAGCACGTCGTGGCGCACGATGTCATAGACGTTCGCGCCCACCGTTGGCATCACCTGGAACTTCGGCAGGTTGCGCGCGGCGCGGACGAAACCCTCGGCGGGCGCCGCGTCGAACACCAGCGCGCTCGACCAGCCCAGCGCCTCAACCTGCTTCGCCAGCGCCGCCGTCTTGGTAACGTCGCCGACATCCAGCACCACGAGCTTGCCCTCGGCCACCTTCTGAGACAGCGCGGAGATCAGTCCGAGGCGACGCACCTTCTTCGGCAGCGAGTACTCGTGACTGCGCACCACCGGCCCGTGTACGACGCCACCGGTCCGGAACTGCGGCGCACGGAGCGAGCCCTGGCGGGCGTTACCCGTGCCCTTCTGGCGATAGGGCTTCTTGGTGGTCCCGGAGACCTCGCCCATGCCCTTCACCTTGTGCGTGCCGGCCCGGCGCTTGGCCAGCTGCCAGTGCACGACCCGCGCCATGATGTCCGGGCGCGGCTCCGCCCCGAACACCTCGGCCGGAAGCTCGATCTCGCCGGCCTCGGCGTTGTCGAGCGTGATGACCTTCACCTGCATCACCCGATCCTCAAGCCGTCGCCGTCGGATACGGCGCGTCGGCGTGGCGCTTCCGCTTCACGGCATCGCGCACCATCACCCAGGAATTCGCGGCGCCGGGTATCGCGCCCTTCACGAAGAGGATGCCCTTCTCCGCGTCCACGCCGGCGACCTCCAGATTCTGGGTCGTCACGCGCTCCACGCCGAGATGGCCGGCCATCTTCTTGTTCTTGAATGTCTTGCCCGGATCCTGACGGTTGCCCGTCGAGCCGTGCGAGCGGTGGCTGATCGACACGCCATGGGACGCCTCGAGGCCCGAGAAGTTCCAGCGCTTCATCGCGCCCGCGAACCCCTTGCCCTTCGTCACGCCGGTGACGTCGATCTTCTGCCCCTTCACGAAGTGGGCGGCGGAGAGCTTCGCGCCCGCCTCCAGCACCGCGTCGGCGGCCACCCGGAACTCGATCACCTTCGCCGGCGCCTCGACACCGGACTTAGCGAAATGGGCCTTGTTCGGCTTGGTGACGTTCTTCGCCTTCGCGTGCCCGGCTCCGAGCTGCACGGCCAAGTAGCCGTCCTTCTCGGCCGAGCGCACGGCCACGACCCGCACGTCATCCACGTGCAGCAGCGTCACCGGCACGGTGGACCCGTCCTCATTGAACAGCCGGGACATGCCCAGCTTGCGGGCGATCAGGCCGGTGCGGCCCTCTTTCGCGGCCATGGTAAGGCGCCCCTCGAACTCAGATCTTGATCTCGACGTCCACGCCGGAGGCCAGGTCGAGCTTCATCAGCGCGTCCACGGTCTGCGGAGTGGGGTCGACGATGTCCAGAAGACGGCGATGGGTCCGGATCTCGAACTGCTCGCGCGACTTCTTATCGACGTGCGGCGAACGGTTCACGGTGAACCGCTCGATGTGGGTCGGGAGCGGGATTGGCCCCCGCACCCGCGCGCCGGTCCGCTTCGCGGTGTTCACAATCTCCCGCGTGCTGCCATCCAGCACGCGGTGATCGAACGCCTTGAGGCGGATCCGGATATTCTGGGTGTCGGCGGCCATCTTACTTCTCGATGCTGGCGACGACGCCGGCGCCGACGGTGCGGCCGCCCTCGCGGATGGCGAAGCGCAGGCCCTCGTCCATGGCGATGGGGGCGATCAGCTCGACCGACATCGTCACGTTGTCGCCGGGCATCACCATCTCCACGCCCTCGGGCAGCTGCACCACGCCCGTGACGTCGGTCGTCCGGAAGTAGAACTGCGGCCGGTAGTTCGTGAAGAACGGCGTGTGGCGCCCGCCCTCCTCCTTCGTCAGCACGTAGGCCTCGGCCTTGAACTTCGCGTGCGGCTTGATCGAGCCCGGGGCGGCCAGAACCTGCCCGCGCTCCACGTCCTCACGCTTCGTGCCGCGCAGGAGCGCGCCGATGTTGTCGCCCGCCTCGCCCTGGTCAAGCAGCTTGCGGAACATCTCGACGCCGGTCACCGTCGTCTTCGTCGTGTCCTTCAGGCCGACGATCTCGATCTCCTCGCCGACCTTCACCACGCCGCGCTCCACGCGGCCCGTCACCACCGTCCCGCGGCCGGAGATCGAGAACACGTCCTCGATCGGCATCAGGAACGGACGGTCCTTCGGGCGCTCGGGCTGCGGGATGTAGGCGTCCACCGCCTCCATCAGCTTCAGCACCGCCTGCTCGCCGATCTCCGGCTGCTTGTCCTCCAGCGCCATCAGCGCCGAGCCGTGGATGATCGGGATGTCGTCCCCCGGGAACTGGTAGGAGGACAGCAGCTCGCGCACCTCCATCTCGACCAGCTCCAGCAGGTCCGGGTCCGCCATGTCCACCTTGTTCAGGAACACCACCAGCGCCGGCACGCCGACCTGGCGCGCCAGCAGGATGTGCTCGCGCGTCTGCGGCATCGGGCCATCGGCGGCCGAGACCACGAGGATCGCGCCGTCCATCTGCGCCGCGCCCGTGATCATGTTCTTCACGTAGTCGGCGTGGCCCGGGCAGTCCACGTGCGCGTAGTGGCGGTTGTCCGTCTCGTACTCGACGTGCGCGGTCGAGATCGTGATGCCGCGCGCCCGCTCCTCCGGCGCCTTGTCGATCTGGTCATACGCCGTGAAGGTCGCGCCCCCCTTCTTGGCCAGAACCTTCGTGATCGCCGCCGTCAAAGACGTCTTGCCATGATCCACATGGCCGATCGTCCCGATGTTGCAGTGCGGCTTGTTCCGCTCAAACTTCGCCTTCGACATCGTCTTTGCCCCGTTCGATCCGTATTACCAGCGGTAATGGCTGAAGGCCTTGTTCGCCTCCGCCATCCGGTGCGTGTCTTCGCGCTTCTTCACGGCCGATCCGCGGTTGTTCGCCGCGTCCATCAGCTCCGCGGAGAGGCGGTCTTCCATCGTGTGCTCGCCGCGCTTGCGCGCGCTCTCGATCAGCCAGCGGATCGCCAGCGCCTGGCGGCGCTCCGGGCGAACCTCCACCGGCACCTGGTACGTGGCACCGCCGACGCGACGGGAACGCACCTCGACGGCGGGCTTCACGTTGTCCATCGCCTCGTGGAACAGGCGCAGCGGATCACTGTTCGGGCCGCCACGACGCTTGAGCGTGTCCATGGCGCCGTACACGATCCCCTCGGCCGTGCTCTTCTTCCCATCGTACATCAGCACGTTCATGAAACGGCTCAGGACGATGTCACCGAACTTCGGGTCCGGCAGAACCTCGCGCTTCTCTGCGCGGTGACGACGAGACATCCTCTCAGCCCCTCACTTCGGCCGCTTGGCGCCGTAGAGCGACCGGCGCTGCCGGCGCTTGGCGATACCCTGCGTGTCGAGCACGCCGCGCAGGATGTGGTAACGAACGCCCGGGAGGTCCTTCACGCGCCCGCCGCGGATGAGCACCACGGAGTGCTCCTGCAGGTTGTGACCCTCGCCGGGGATGTAGCTCACCACCTCGAACCCGTTCGTCAGGCGCACCTTCGCGACCTTCCGGAGCGCCGAGTTCGGCTTCTTCGGCGTCGTCGTGTACACGCGCGTGCAGACGCCCCGCTTCTGCGGGCTGCCCTGCAGCGCCGGCACCTTGTTCCGGCTCGGCTTCGGCTCGCGCCCCTGCGCGATGAGCTGGTTGATCGTCGGCATGACGCCCCTTCGTGAACCCGTACCCGTGGCCGCCCACCCCGCGCCGAGAGACCCTGCTGTCAAGCAAAGGCGCCCGCCCGATCGCGTCCAGCGACCCAGCGGGCTGATCTCTGACCCCCGGCCTGAACTGCCCTGAAGGAGCAGCGGCACCGGAGACGCGGAACAATCGTCCAGAACCAGGAGCCGCGGCCGCCGGCCGGCGGGCTCCGTGGAGGGGCGGACACCTACCCCCCCGGAACCCTTAAGTCAAGCGGTTTAAGCCCTGTAAAAGGACGGGGCGGGGGACCATCCCCCGCCCCGTCGAGCCACGGAAAAGACGGCCTGAGCGGGCCGCCTTCCCCGTCCTCAGTCGCCCGCCACCGGCTCGCCGCCGGGAGGCAGGGCGGGCTGGGCCGCCGGCAGGCGCCCCTTGTCCCGCTGCGCCGCCAGGGCCCGCAGCTTGTTCATGACGGAGCCCGTGCCGGCCGGGATCAGCCGGCCGACGATGACGTTCTCCTTCAGGCCCTCGAGCCGGTCCACCTTGCCGGCCACGGCGGCCTCGGTGAGCACCCGCGTGGTCTCCTGGAAGGAGGCCGCGGAGATGAAGGAGTTCGTCTGCAGCGATGCCTTGGTGATGCCCTGGAGCACCGGCTCGGCCCGGGCGGGCCGCTCCTTCATCTCCAGCCGCTTCTCGTTCTCAATCTCGAACTCGATGCGGTCCACCTGCTCCCCGATGAGGTAGGTCGTGTCGCCCGGCTCCAGGATCTCGACCTTCTGCAGCATCTGGCGAACGATGACCTCGATGTGCTTGTCGTTGATCTTGACGCCCTGCAGTCGATAGACGTCCTGGATCTCGTTCACGAGGTAGTTCGCGAGAGCCTCGACGCCCAGCACCCGAAGGATGTCGTGCGGCACGCGGGGACCATCCACCAGCGGGTCGCCAGCCCGGACATAGTCGCCCTCCTGCACGGAGACGTGCTTGCCCTTCGGCACCAGGTACTCGCGGCTGGCGGGCTGCTCGTCGCCCACCGCCTCGGGCACGACCACGATCCGGCGCTTGGCCTTGTAGTCTTTGCCGAACTCCACCCGTCCGTCGATGTCGCTGATAATGGCGGCATCCTTCGGCCGGCGCGCCTCGAACAGCTCCGCCACGCGCGGCAGACCGCCCGTGATGTCGCGGGTCTTCGACGATTCGCGCGGCAGTCGGGCGATGACGTCGCCCGCATGCACCGTCGCGCCGTTCTCGACGTTCAGGATGGAGGCGGGCTGTAGCCGGAACTGCGCCACCACGCGGCCGCCCTCACGCAGCACGATGGAGGGCTGCAGGTTGGCCGACTTCAGCACCGGTTCACGCACCACCTTGGAGGACAGCCCCGTCACCGGGTCCGTCTCCTCGTAGAGGGACACGCCCTCCAGCAGGTCCGTGTACTCCACCACGCCGGCCCGATCGATGATGATCGGCAGGGTGAAGGGGTCCCACTCCGCCAGCTTCTGCCCGCGCGTGACGGCGCCGTCCTCGGTCAGTAGCAGCCGGGCGCCGTAGGGCACGCGGAACCGCGCGCGCTCCCGCCCCTGCGCATCGCTCAGCACGATCTCGCAGTTGCGGCTCATCACGATGGTCACGCCCTCGGAGTTCGTCACCACGGTCTTGTTCAGCACCTTGACCGTGCCGTCCGAGGTAGCCTCGACCGCCGACTGCTCCGCGCTCCGCTGCGCCGCGCCGCCGATGTGGAAGGTGCGCATCGTCAGCTGCGTGCCCGGCTCGCCGATTGACTGGGCCGCGATGACGCCCACGGCCTCGCCCTCGTTCACCGGCGTGCCACGCGCGAGGTCGCGGCCATAGCACATGCCGCACACCCCCTGCCGCGCGTCGCAGGTCAGAACGGAGCGGATGTACACCTCCTCCACCGCCGCGTGCTCGACGCGATCGGCGTCCGGCTCCTCGATCAGGGTGCCGCGGGCGAGGATGACCTCCCCCGTCTCCGTGTCCACCACGTCGCGCTGCGCCGTGCGGCCCAGGATGCGCTCGGAGAGGGAGGAGACGACCTCGCCGCCGTCCATCACCGCGCGCACGGTGATCCCCCGCTCGGTCCCGCAATCATTGTCCACGATGATGCAGTCCTGCGCCACGTCGACGAGACGCCGCGTCAGATAGCCCGAGTTCGCCGTCTTCAGCGCCGTGTCCGCGAGACCCTTCCGGGCACCGTGGGTGGAGTTGAAGTATTCGAGGACCGTCAGCCCCTCCTTGAAGTTGGAGATGATCGGCTGCTCGATGATCTCACCGGACGGCTTGGCCATCAGCCCGCGCATGCCGGCCAGCTGGCGCATCTGCGCCGGCGACCCGCGCGCGCCGGAGTGGGACATCATCCACACCGAGTTGGTCTGCACGCCGATCTCCTGGCGCGAGATCTCCTTCATCATGGCGCCCGCGACCTCTTCCGTCGCGCGCGACCAGGCGTCCACCACCTTGTTGTAGCGCTCACCGGCGGTGATCAGGCCGTCGAGGTACTGCTGCTCGAACTCCTTCACCTCGCCCTTGGTGCGATCGATCATCTCCGCCTTGGAGGCGGGGATCATCATGTCGTTCTTGCCGAAGGAGATGCCGGCCTTCGCTGCGTTGCGGAAGCCGAGCCCCATCAGCCGGTCGGCGAAGATCACCGACTCCTTCTGACCGCAGTGGCGGTACACCGCGTCGATCACGTCGGAGATCGAGCGCTTCGTCAGCTGCCGGTTGACGATGGAATAGGGCACCGCGTGATGCACGGGCAGCAGGGCGCCCATCATCAGTCGGCCCGCCGTCGTCGTCACAGTCTCGCGCCCGCGCTTGCCGTTCTCATCCGCCTTCGGCACCGCCGCCAGGATCGCCGAGTGCAGCGTGATGGCCCCGGCGGCCAGCGCCTGCTCCACCTCGCCCAGTCCGTCGAACACCCGCGGACGATAGGTCAGCGCCTCCCGCTCCTCGTCGGAGAGAGCGGACTTGCCCGCCGCGCCCGCGATCAGGGCGCGCACGCCCTCGATCTTCTTCGCGGCGTCACGGAACTCCGGCGTCTCCAGGCTCAGATAATAGAGCCCGAGCACGATGTCCTGAGACGGCACAATGATCGGCTTGCCGTTCGCGGGGCTGAGGATGTTGTTCGTCGACATCATCAGCACGCGCGCCTCCAGCTGGGCCTCGAGGCTCAGCGGGACGTGCACGGCCATCTGGTCGCCGTCGAAGTCCGCGTTGAAGGCGGTGCAGACCAGCGGGTGGAGCTGGATCGCCTTGCCCTCGACCAGCACCGGCTCGAAGGCCTGGATGCCCAGCCGGTGCAGCGTCGGCGCCCGGTTCAGCATCACCGGGTGCTCGCGGATGACCTCTTCCAGGATGTCCCACACCTCGGGACGCTCCTTCTCCACCATCCGCTTGGCGGCCTTGATGGTGGTGGCGTGGCCGTACTTCTCGAGCTTCGAGTAGATGAAGGGCTTGAACAGCTCCAGCGCCATCTTCTTCGGCAGGCCGCACTGGTGAAGCTTCAGCTCCGGCCCCACCACGATGACCGAACGGCCGGAGTAGTCGACGCGCTTGCCCAGCAGGTTCTGGCGGAACCGCCCCTGCTTCCCCTTCAGCATGTCGGAAAGCGACTTCAGCGGCCGCTTGTTCGCGCCCGTGATCGCCCGGCCACGGCGGCCATTGTCGAACAGCGCGTCCACCGCCTCCTGCAGCATGCGCTTCTCATTGCGCACGATGATGTCGGGGGCGCGCAGCTCGATGAGCCGCTTCAGCCGGTTGTTCCGGTTGATCACGCGGCGATACAGGTCGTTCAGGTCAGAGGTCGCGAAGCGCCCGCCATCCAGCGGCACCAGCGGACGCAGCTCGGGCGGGATGACCGGCACCACGTCCAGGATCATCCACTCCGGGCGCGCGCCGCCCTCGGCGAAGCTCTCGATGAGCTTCAGCCGCTTCACGTACTTCTTCCGCTTCGCCTCGGAGGAGGTCTCCTTCAGCTCGGCCCGGAGACGTGCGCTCTCCTTGCCGAGGTCGATGCCGGTGAGCATCGTCTTCACCGCCTCGGCGCCGATGCCGACCGTGAAGGCGTCCTCGCCGAACTCGTCCATCTTCTGCTGATACGCGTCCTCGGTCAGCAGCTGGTGCAGCTTCAGGTCCGTCAGACCCGGCTCCAGCACGACATAGGACTCGAAGTAGAGAACCTTCTCCAGCTCCTTCAGCGACATGTCGACCATCAGACCGACGCGGCTCGGGAGCGACTTCATGAACCAGATATGCGCGACGGGGGACGCGAGTTCGATATGCCCCATGCGCTCACGGCGCACCTTGGCCAGCGTCACCTCCACGCCGCACTTCTCGCAGATGATGCCGCGGAACTTCATGCGCTTGTACTTGCCGCAGAGGCACTCGTAGTCCTTGATCGGCCCGAAGATGCGGGCGCAGAATAGCCCGTCCCGCTCCGGCTTGAAGGTGCGGTAGTTGATCGTCTCGGGCTTCTTGATCTCGCCATAGGACCAGGACCGGATCTGCTCCGGGCTGGCGATGGTGATCTTGATCTGATCGAAGGTGACGGCCTGGCCGGTCTGGCCAAGGATCTTCATCAGCTCGTTCATGGGGCCTTCCTTCTCAAGTCCAGCCTGCGCCGCTCGCACGACGCCACATCAGCGGCCGGCCCCGCTGGGAAGGGGCCGGCGCGATCCTCAATGCAGTTGCTCAGGAGCCGCGGTTCTCGAGGTCGACGTTCAGGCCAAGGCTCTTCAGCTCCTTGGTCAGCACGTTGAAGCTCTCGGGGATGCCGGCCTCGAAGGTGTCCTGGTCACGGACGATCGCCTCGTACACCTTGGTGCGGCCCGACACGTCGTCGGACTTCACCGTCAGCATCTCCTGCAGCGTGTAGGCCGCGCCATAGGCTTCCAGCGCCCAGACCTCCATCTCGCCGAAGCGCTGGCCGCCAAACTGCGCCTTGCCACCCAGCGGCTGCTGCGTAACGAGCGAGTAGGGACCGATGGACCGCGCGTGGATCTTGTCATCCACCAAGTGGTGCAGCTTCAGCATGTAGATGTAGCCGACCGTGACCTTCCGCTCGAAGGGCTCGCCCGAACGTCCATCCACCAGCTGCACCTGCCCGGACGTGTCCAGCCCGGCCTGGGTCAGCATCGCCTCGATGTCGGAGATGCGCGCGCCGTCGAAGACCGGCGTCGCGATCGGCACGCCGCGCTTCAGGTTCTCGCCGAGCTCCAGAAGCTGATCCTCGGACATGTTGACGATCTCACGGTCCGTGATCTCGTCCCCATAGACCTCGCGCAGCTTGTCGATCAGCGCGTCCCGGGCAGCACCGGCACGGCGGTAATCCTCCACCACCTCGCCGATCTGCTTGCCGAGGTTCGCGCAGGCCCAGCCGAGATGCGTCTCCAGGATCTGCCCGATGTTCATGCGCGAGGGCACGCCCAGCGGGTTGAGAACCAGGTCGACCGGCGTGCCGTCCTCCAGGAACGGCATGTCCTCGATCGGCACGACGCGGGAGACGACGCCCTTGTTGCCGTGGCGACCGGCCATCTTGTCGCCGGGCTGCAGCTTCCGCTTCACCGCGACGAAGACCTTGACCATCTTCATCACGCCGGGCGGCAGCTCGTCGCCGCGTTGCAGCTTCTCCACCTTGTTCTCGAAGCGCTTCTGCAGCCGCTCCACCGCCGCGTCGAACTCGCGCTTCAGCGCCTCCAGCTGCGCCTGGGCCGCGTCGTCGGAGACGGAGATCTGCCGCCAGGTCATCCGGTTGAACTCGCCCAGCACCTCATCGGTGATGACCGTGCCCTGCTTGACGCCCTTAAAGCCGCCCGCCGCCTTACGGTTCAGCAGCACCTCGCGGAGCCGCCCGGTGAAGGACCGCTCCTGGATGGCCCGCTCGTCGTCGCGGTCCTTCGCAAGCCGCTCGATCTCGGCGCGCTCGATCGCCATGGCGCGCTCGTCCTTGTCCACACCACGACGGCTGAACACGCGAACGTCCACGATGGTGCCCGACACCCCCGGCGGCAGGCGCAGCGACGTGTCACGTACGTCGGACGCCTTCTCGCCGAAGATCGCGCGGAGAAGCTTTTCCTCCGGCGTCATCGGGCTCTCGCCCTTCGGCGTCACCTTGCCCACCAGGATGTCGCCCGGCTGCACCTCGGCGCCGATGTAGACGATGCCGGCCTCGTCGAGGTTGCGCAGCGCCTCCTCACCCACGTTCGGGATGTCGCGGGTGATCTCCTCCTGGCCGAGCTTCGTGTCGCGCGCGCTCACCTCGAACTCGTCGATGTGGATGGACGTGAACACGTCATCCTGCGCGATCCGCTCGCTGATGAGGATGGAGTCCTCGAAGTTGTAGCCGTTCCAGGGCATGAAGGCGCAGAGCGCGTTCCGCCCGAGGGCCAGCTCGCCCAGCTCGGTGGACGGGCCGTCGGCGATGATGTCGCCGGCCCGCACCTCGTCGCCCACGCGGACCAGCGGCCGCTGATTGATGCAGGTGGACTGGTTGGACCGCTGGAACTTCCGCAGGCGGTAGATGTCGACGCCCCGGGTCGTGCCGTCCTCGCCCGTCGCGCGCACCACGATGCGCGCGCCGTCGATGCTGTCCACCACGCCGTCTCGCCGCGCCACGATGGAGGCACCGGAATCCCGCGCCACCGCGGCCTCCATGCCCGTGCCCACCAGCGGCGCGTCGGACTTCACCAGCGGCACCGCCTGGCGCTGCATGTTGGAGCCCATCAGCGCCCGGTTCGCGTCGTCATTCTCCAGGAACGGGATCAGCGCCGCCGCCACGGACACGAGCTGCTTCGGGGACACGTCAATGGCGGTCACCTCCTCCGGCTTCACCAGCCGGAAGTCGCCGCTCTGCCGCACGGACACGAGCTCCGAGCGGAACTCGCCCGTCTCCCGGTCCACCTCGGCATCGGCCTGGGCGACGACGAGCTTCTCCTCCTCCATGGCGGAGAGGTAGCGGGGCTCGCCCGTAATCTTGCCGTCGCGCACCATCTGGTACGGCGTCTCGATGAAGCCGTACTTGTTCACCTTCGCGAAGGTCGCCAGCGAGTTGATCAGGCCGATGTTCGGCCCCTCCGGCGTCTCGATCGGGCAGATGCGGCCGTAATGGGTCGGGTGCACGTCGCGCACCTCGAAGCCCGCCCGCTCCCGCGTCAGACCACCCGGCCCGAGCGCCGAGAGGCGCCGCTTATGCGTCACCTCCGACAGCGGGTTCGTCTGGTCCATGAACTGGGACAGCTGGGACGACCCGAAGAACTCGCGCACCGCGGCGGCCGCCGGCTTCGCGTTGATCAGGTCCGTCGGCATCACGGTGTCGATGTCCACCGACCCCATGCGCTCCTTGATCGCCCGCTCCATGCGCAGCAGGCCGACCCGGTACTGGTTCTCCATCAGCTCGCCGACCGAGCGCACCCGGCGGTTGCCAAGGTTGTCGATGTCGTCGATCTGCCCCTTGCCGTCCTTCAGCTCCAGCAGCGTGCGGACGGTGGCCAGGATGTCCTGCTTGCGCAGGGTACGCTGCGTGTCCGGCGCCTCCTCCATGGAGAAGCCGAGCCGCATGTTCATCTTCACCCGGCCCACGGCCGAGAGGTCATAGCGCTCGCCATCGAAGAACAGACCGCGGAACAGCGTCTCGGCCGTCTCCGGGGTGGGCGGCTCGCCCGGGCGCATGACGCGGTAGATGTCCATCAGCGCGTCGTCGCGGGACGAGTTCTTGTCCACCGCGAGCGTGTTGCGCATCCAGGGGCCGACGGTGGAGTCGATCGCCAGCGTCGCCAGGCTGTCGTAGCCGGCCGCCTCGATGGCGGCGAGCTTCGCCTCCGTCAGCTCCTCGCCCGCCTCCGCGTGGATCTCGCCGGTGGACATGTCCACCAGGTCCTCGGCCACGTAGCGCCCGAGCAGGTCGGCCCGGCCGACGAGCACCTCCTTGGTGCCCTCATCCGCGATCTTGCGGGCGGCGCGCGGGTTGAGCTTCGTGTCCTTCGCGGCCACCACCTTGCCGGTCGCCGCGTCGACCAGGTCCTCGGTCAGCTTCAGCCCGCGGAAGGCGTCCGGCTCATAGGGGCGCGACCAGCCCTGCGGCCCGCGGGAGAACTCCACGCGGCCGTAGAAGGTGTTCAGGATCTCCTCGGCGTCCATGCCGCGCACCTCGCCGGACTCCAGCGCCTCGGCGCCGCGCTCGGCCCGCTTCGCCTCGGTCGCGGCCGAATCGAGCGCATAGAGCAGCGTCGTCGCCGGCAGCTTCCGCTTCCGGTCGATGCGGACGTAGCAGATGTCCTTCGCGTCGAACTCGAAGTCGAGCCAGGAGCCGCGATAGGGGATCACCCGGGCCGCGAAGAGGTACTTGCCGGAGGAGTGGGTCTTGCCCTTGTCGTGGTCGAAGAACACGCCGGGTGAGCGGTGCATCTGGGACACGATGACGCGCTCGGTCCCGTTCACGATGAAGGTGCCGTTGTCCGTCATGAGCGGGATGTCGCCCATGTAGACGCCCTGCTCCTTGATATCGCGGATGGAGCGGGAGCCGGTGTCCTCGTCGATGTCCCAGACGATCAGGCGCAGGTGGGCCTTCAGCGGCGCCGCATAGGTCAGCCCGCGCTGGATGCACTCCTCGACATCGTACTTCGCCTCCTCGAACTCGTAGCGGACGAACTCGAGGCTGCCGCGGCCGGCGAAGTCGTTGATCGGAAAGACGCCCTTGAACACCTCCTGCAGGCCGGCATGGGCGCGGAACTCCGGCTCCACCTCCATCTGCAGGAAGGCTTCATAGGAGGCGCGCTGCACGTCGATCAGGTTCGGCATCGGCGCCACCTCGGGCAGCCGCCCGAAGCTCTTCCGGATGCGCTTGCGGCCAGTGAAGCCCTTGTTGCCGTCGAAGCCCTTCGAGATCGCGTTCATGCCAGCCCTGCTTCCCTTCGCCCGCCAATTCCGCCAGGGTCCGCGAGACCGCCCCGTCCCGGAACCCCGATCATTTCGCAGCCGGGGTGAATACCCGGCGAAAGCGGACGCGGGCGGAAACCGCTCTGGTTTCCGCCCGGCCCACCGATCCAACTCTCGCCCCGGCCAACCGGGCCGGGGCACGCCTGGGAAGAGGTCTTACTTGACCTCGACCTTGGCACCGTTCTCCTCGAGGACCTTGCGGATCTTCTCCGCCTCGTCCTTGGAAACGCCTTCCTTCACCGTCTTCGGAGCGCCCTCGACCAGGTCCTTGGCCTCCTTCAGGCCCAGGCCGGTGATCGTGCGGATCTCCTTGATGACGTTGATCTTCTTGTCGCCCGAGGCGGCCAGGACGACGGTGAACTCCGTCTGCTCCTCGACCGGCGCGGCAGCGGCACCGCCGCCAGCCGCCGGCGCGGCCGCCATGGCGACCGGCGCCGCGGCGGACACGCCCCACTTCTCCTCAAGCATCTTGGACAGCTCAGCGGCTTCCAGAACCGTGAGGCTGGACAGCTCGTCAACGAGCTTCGCGAGATCGGCCATGTCTATGTGCTCCGTGATCTAATGGCTTGGCTTGATGTTTGCAACCCCGCCCGCAACCGGGCGGGGAACTCAGCGTTTCAGGCGGCTTCCGCGCCCTCGGACGACCCATCCTTGTCGGCATAGGCCTTGAACACCCGCGCCAGCTGCCCGGCCGGAGCCTGCAGCACGCCCGCGATGCGCGTCGCCGGGGTCTGGATCAGACCCAGCAGCTGCGCCCGCAGCGTCTCGAGCGAGGGCAGCTCGGACAGGGCCTTCACGCCTTCGGCGTTGAGGACCTGGTTTCCGAGCGCCCCGCCCAGAACGACGAACTTGTCGTTCCCCTTGGCGAACTCCACGGCGGTCTTCGCCACGGCCACCGGGTCCCGCGACCACGCAAGCGCGGTCGGACCCTTCAGCAGCGGCGAGATGCCCTGGAAGCGGGTGCCGTCGAGGGCACGGGTGGCCAGCCGGTTCTTCGCGACCTTGTACGTCGCGCCTGCCGCCCGCATCCGGCGCCGCAGATCATCCACCGCCGCGACCGTGAGACCCTTGTTCTGGGTCACGAGCACGAAGGAGGTCTCCGCGAACACCGTGCCGAGCGTCGCGACGAACTCGCGCTTCTCCGTACGGTCCATTCCCGTCTCCTACGAAAAGCCGGTGCCTTGTGGAGGGGTCCCGGCCGGTTCACGCAGGGACGCGCCCGCCTGGGCACGCCCCGGTTCGCCTGTCTGAATCAAGCCGGAAGCCGCAAGCCAAGCCCGGCCGGGCCAGGGCCCCGCCGGATCACTCGTCTCAGGCACCCCGTCTCCCCGTTGCGCGGCGAACCGCTTCAAGGCCACCCCTCACAGGGACGGGGGCCACACCGGGTCTCGGACAGGTTCGGATGGG
Organism: Muricoccus radiodurans; assembly: GCF_050154705.1. GTDB lineage: Bacteria > Pseudomonadota > Alphaproteobacteria > Acetobacterales > Acetobacteraceae > Roseomonas > Roseomonas radiodurans. The sequence continues at coordinate 1,559,401 of NZ_CP189561.1, forward strand.
TTTCCCCACCCTGCCCGCCCCGCCGGAGCGGGGCGTATCTCGCCGGGGCCGGCCGTCCAGGACGACCAACCCCTCAACCCGCGGGCGGCGAACCGCCCGCGCTCACCCTCAGGCGGACAGGCTCGAGACGTCGACCTTCACGCCCGGGCCCATGGAGGAGGACACCGCCACCTTCTTCACATAGGTCCCCTTGGCACCGGTCGGCTTGGCGCGCTGGATGGCCTCCACGAAGGCCTTCGCGTTCTCCAGCAGCTTGCCCTCATCGAAGCTCGCCTTGCCGATCCCGGCATGAACGATCCCCGCCTTCTCCGCCCGGAACTCCACCTGGCCCGCCTTGGCGGCGGAAACCGCGCCCTTCACGTCCATGGTCACGGTGCCAAGCTTCGGGTTCGGCATCAGCCCGCGCGGGCCGAGGATCTTACCGAGCCGCCCCACCAGACCCATCATGTCCGGGGTCGCGATGCAGCGGTCGAAGTCGATCTTGCCTTCCTGGACGGCAGCGGCGAGCTCGTCGGCGCCCACCACGTCGGCCCCGGCGGCGGTCGCCTCCTCGGCCTTCGCGCCACGGGCGAAGACGCCCACGCGCACCGTCTTACCCGTCCCGTTCGGCAGGCCCACCACACCGCGCACCATCTGGTCCGCGTGCCGGGGGTCGATGCCCAGGTTCATGGAGATCTCGACGGTCTCGTCGAACTTCGCGGTCGCGGCCTTCTTCACCGTCGCGATGGCCTCGGCCAGCGCGTAGGTCTTCTCCAGGTCGAGGCCCTCAACGGCCTTCCGCAGACGCTTGCCCTGCTTGGCCATCGCTCAGCCCTCCACCACGGTCATGCCCATGGCGCGGGCGGACCCGGCCAGCATGCGCACCGCGGCCTCCTCGGTGTCGCAGTTCATGTCCTTCATCTTCACCTTGGCGATCTCGGCCAGCTGCGTCTTGGTCACGCGCCCGACGGAGCCGCCCTTGCCCGGCGTCTGGCTGCCCTTCTCAAGCTTGGCGGCCTTCAGCAGGAAGTAGGTGTTCGGCGGCGTCTTGGTGATGAAGGAGAAGGTGCGGTCGGTGAAGGCGGTGATCACCACCGGCGTCGGCGTGCCGGGCTCCATGCCCTGGGTCGCCGCGTTGAACTCCTTCACGAACTGCATGATGTTCAGGCCGCGCTGACCCAGCGCCGGGCCCACGGGCGGGGACGGGTTCGCCTTGCCCGCCGGAATCTGCAGCTTGATGTAGCCGGCGATCTTCTTCGCCATGATGGAACCTCTCTTTCGATCAGAGGCCCGCGGTACAGACGGCCCGCCCCGAAACCGGGTCCGAACCTCCCACGTTCCCTGAAAAGGGCGCGCGGCCGGGGACACCCCAGCCGCGCGGCCCGGCGATATAGGCTCCCTTCCCGACCCTGTCCAGCCGGAATTCCCCTCAGCGCGAAATCCTGCTGGACAATCAATATATTCCTAAGATACGCTCAACCGTGTCGGCGCCTCCACGCCTGACCGCTGGAGCCCTATCCCTTCGCCCCCAGCTTCTTCAGCATCTTCCGCAGCTTCACATCGGTGATCCCCAGTTCTTCCACCCGGGCCATCGCCTCGTTCGCGGCCTCGTTCACGACCAGGCTGGCCGGAAACAGGATGATCGCCCCCTGGGCCACCTGGACCCTGAAATGCGTCGGATTCCCGACCTGCTCCACGGCAGCCTTCGGCAGCGTCACCTGATTCTTGCTGGTCATCTTGGCGATCACGGCACGCCCTCCCCCGATCGGGTCACCTTAACCCACGGATAGCTCTCTGAAAGTAAGAAAGTAAGGAAGTAAGGTGCCTGAGGGACCGCGAACCGTTCAGCGGTGGGTCCCCAACGAAAAGGGGCCGCCAGTGGCGACCCCGCGGGAACTCAGACAGTGAGGAAGTAAGAAGGAACCACTCAGGACGGAAAGGCCTCAGGCCTTCTCCACCTGCCCGTACTCCAGTTCCACCGGCGTCGCCCGCCCGAAGATCGAGACGGAGACCTTCACCCGCCCCTTCTCCTCGTCGACCTCCTCGACCGTGCCGTTGAAGGAGGTGAACGGCCCGTCGGCCACCCGCACCTGCTCCCCCACCTCGAAGGTGATGGAAGGCCGCCGCGGCTTCTCCGCCGTCTCCTGAACCTGCTGGAGCATCCGCATCGCCTCCCGCTCGGGGATGGCCGCCGGCTTGTTCTTCGCACCCAGGAAGCCCGTCACCTTCGGCGTGCCGGTCACCAGGTGCCAGGCGTCGTCCGTCATCTGCATCTTCACCAGAACGTAGCCCGGGAAGAACTTCCGCTCGGAGTTAACCTTCTGCCCCCGCCGGACCTCGACCACCTCCTCGGAGGGGACCAGGACGTCCTCGAACTGATCGGCCAGTCCCTTCTGGGCCGCCTGCTCCTTGATCTGCTGGGCGATCTTCTTCTCGAAGCCCGAATAGACGTGGACCACGTACCACTTCTTGTCGGCCATGGCCGCTGGAACCTCCATCAACGGCGCCGCCTCCGGCCAGAGGCCTCCGGCGACACCCGCCTCCCGAACCGGGTCACGGGACCGGAGATGGTCCGGCCCTGCCCCGATGCCAAACCCGTAACGGCCGCTCGCTCAGCCGAAGCCGAACAGGAGCCGCGTCGCCAACTGGATCACCTTGTCCACCACCAGGAAGAAGATCGCCGCCACGACGGACAGGCCCAGCACGAGCCCCGTGGTGATCAGCGTCTCGCGCCGGGACGGCCAGGTGACCCGGCCGATCTCCTGCCGAACCTCACGCAGGTAACCTGCGGGATCGAAACCGGCCAAGCGGGCCCCCTCCGGCACGCCGCCCCGCCCCGGAAGAGGCAGCGAACGGCGCGCAATGCGATGAATCCGACATGCGCGGCCACCCCTGGCAGGGGCGGAGGGTCTCGAACCCCCAACCTCCGGTTTTGGAGACCGGCGCTCTAGCCAATTGAGCTACGCCCCTACAGCCCGGGACGGCCGCGCAGGGCCGGTGCCTTACGGCAACAGGCTGCGCCTGTCGAGGGGCGGCATCGGCCCGCCCGAGGTCCAGCGCCTCCTCACCACCGACGGAAGCGTCGACGGCACAAGTGCCGCGGCGGCGTGACGGCTTCGAAGAAAGCAGTTCGCCCCCCCAAGAGCTGCTGACGGGGCATCCCGGCGGTCGCAGCGGGCCGACCGCGCCCTTCCTCTCCGGCCGGTCCGGCGATTCGATTCGGACTGACCGGCCGCCTGGGCGTTGCCCCGCGGCTACGGCCACCGGAGGTGCGCCACCTCGGTCAGGCGGCCATCCGCCGATGTCCTGTCCCGCCCAGGGCCGCGTCCCAGGCCTCCGGATGGCCGCGCCAACCGACCTTCTCCGGCTCCGTGACGGTGATCGTCTCGATCCCCGTCGGCACCCGGGCCGGGTTGTAGTTCACCGCCAGCAGCCGCACCTCGCCGGAGGGGACCAACCCCCGCAGCGCCTCGACCAACGTTCCCAGCGCGTTGGGATCGTCCTCCGAATGCCGCTCCCGCACGAACAGCACGGGCCCGGCCATCGCCGCCGCCCGCAGCCGGTTCGCCAGGTGCCCGAACCGCGCCGCCGCCTGCGGCACGTGGTCCCGCCATTCCGGCCCCATCAGGTCGTCCTTGGTCCGGGGGAAATCGTGGTGGTGCAGGATGCCGAAGCGCGTGTTCCGGACGGAATGCAGCCGCCCCTTGGCGTCCAGCACCGGCTCCAGCAGCGCGGGGTCGTAGATCGGCTTCGGGTCCATGCCGACCTCCAGGCAGCGCAGCAGCCCGGACAGCGTCAGGATGAACCAGTCGAAGGGGAACTTATCGTCGCCCCCGAAATGCCGGCGCAGGTTGTGCGTCAGCCGGCAGCGGGAGCCGAGCGGGATGACGTGGCGGAACTCCATCGGCCCTTTCCTCCCTAACGCGGCGCCAGCTCCATCATGTTGTGGCACAGCGCCCGCAGCACCGCCCGCCGAACCGAGGCCGGGTCCCGCGGGTCCAGCCCGTGCCCTTCCAGGGACAGCAGCAGGAACCGCTTGGCCAGCGCCGGGTCGAGCCGCGCCGTCGCGACCGCCTGCACCACCCCGTCCGGGTCGCGCAGCTCGGCCGCCAGGGGAGCGTAGTCCGCCCGCCCCATCGCCACCACGGGCTTGAGGTGCATCAACGCCTCGAACCCTACGCCGGAGTTCAGCGTCAGGACGCAGCGGCTGCGCGGGATCAGCCGGTGGACCGAGGCCGTGCTGACCACGCCCTCCGGCAGCCCCGCCAGGAACCGCGCGACCTCCGGGCTGTCGCAATGCGGGTGGCGCTTCACGATCACCGGCAGCCCCGCCTCGAGCAGCCGCGCCACCGCCCGCCGCATCCCGTCGAGGTAGCCCGCCTCGAAGAACTTCAGCGAGATCACCGAGTCGTTCACCAGCTGCAGCGGAACGAAGACGAAGCCCTCGCCTTCCACCGGCCGGGACGCGTCCTGACGGTACTTGGACGCCCCGCTGGCCAGATGCGGCCGGATCACCGCGTCATAGTGCTCCTCACCCTCCTCCGGCCGGACCGCCAGGAGGGCGCGCTGGTCCAGCGCCGCCACCTCCGACCAACCCGAATACCCCTCACGGTCGAAGTGCAGCCGGTGCGGCAGATGCCCGGCCTTGTAGTGCCAGCGCTGCCGCGCCTTGCCGTTCCCGTGCCAGGTCAGCCGGATCACGTTCCCCTCCGGCGGCGCCTCGTGCGGGGAATGGAACAGGACCGGCGCGTTCGCTTCCGCCAGCACGGAGAGCAGCGCGGGGGCCAGCGCGCGATACTCCGGCGCCTCCACCCGGTGCTCCAGCGTCCAGGTCGGGCGCATCACCCCCTGCAGCAGCCGGATCATCGGCGCCGTGTCCGTGACCCGCCAGACCTCGCGGTAGACCTTGCCCAGCAGCGGGCGGAAGTTCGTCTTGCCCTTCCAGAAGGAGGCCTCGAAGGCGGCGCCGTCGGGGATCGGCAGCCTCCCGCCGTCGATGACCGGCACCGGCCCCTAGCCCCGCGGCGGATCCTGCACCACCAGCGTGCCGGCGATCCGGTCGTGCCAGCACTGGCGGTGCGGGTCCCAGAGCATCCAGAGATACCCCACCCCCAGCGGCAGGGCCGAGACGAGGTAGCCGAGGTAACGCAGCACCAGCCGCGGCCAGGGCGGCGTCCCGCCCGTCCGCGCGTCGACGATCCGCAGCCGCAGCAGGATCTTGCCCGGGGTCGCCTGCCGGGACGCCCAGAACAGCAGCACCACGAGCGCGGAGATCAGGTTCAGCAGCACCTCCGCCCCCGGCGTCAGGTCCTGCCCGCCGCGCAGCAGGATGCCCGCGAGAGCAAGCGCCCAGCCGGCCGGGAGCATCCAGGCCGCGTCCAGGATGGTGGCCACCAGCCGCGCCCAGAACCCGGCCAATGCCGCTCCGCCCACCCGTCCGCCGTCCATGCCATCCACCTTGCCGGCCGGAGGATTACGACCGAAGCCCCATCGCGCAAAGCCCGACGCCTTCGTCAGACCGGTGGCAGGCGGTCCAGCACGTCGGCGAAGAGCCGCACGGACCGCGCCGTCTCCTGAGCGGTGGCCACGTCGCCCTCCGGGTGCGGCGTCCGATGGCGCAGGCGGTTGCGGTAGTGCAGCCAGGTGGACACGTCGGCCAAGCAGGCCTCCCGGTAGGCCGCATGGTCCCAGTGCGGCCCGAGGTGCAGGCCGAACCGATCCCCAAGAGCGGCGAGCAGTGCCTGGGGGTCCAGCACCGTCACCCCCCCGCCGACCTCCGCGCCCTTTCCGTCCCGCCGCAGCCCGTGGGCCATGCCATCCAGCACGTTGAGCCAGTGGACGCGCGCGAAGCGCCCGGAGACGGCGCCCTCTGCCATCCGCCCCCGCGTGCGGCGCAGGAGGACGCCGATCCGCCCGCTCACCCGCCCGAGCAGCTGGAGCCCGTGCAGCGCCGACCCCTCGGAGAAGACGAGCGTCCCCGCGCTTCGATAGAGCCGCATTTGCTCGGCCAGCGGCAGCGCCTCCGGATGGACGACCACCACGCCGGCGCGGGCAAGAACGTCGTCGAGATAAGCCTCCGCCGCGATCCGTCCCCGTAGGCTGTCCGCCCGGATCTTGCTGCGGGACACGAACACCGTCCGCCCGGCCAGGTCCGGGTCGCGCCCGCGCGCCGTGACGCGGTCCATCAGGTCCAGATGGGCCTCGCTCGGGCGCGGGCCGCGCAGCCGCTCGGCCTGGGGCAGCACGTGTAGCCGCCCCACCCGCACGGGCTGCCGGAGGAGGACGGCCCGGCCCGGATCGGCCCCGAGCTGCTGCAACATCTCCGCGAAAAAGGCCGGCGGTTCGGCGATGGGATGAGCGCCCCCGACCGCAGGGCGGGAGAAGAGCAGCGGCAGCCCGCCCGGCAGGGCCGCGGAGGCGGCGATCCTCATGCCGAAATCCGCGATCGCATGGCCGAAATGACCGCAGACCGGCCCGCACCAGATGGCCTCCGGCAGGGTGTCCGGCACCTCCGCCGGCGGATCAGGTGGGGAGTCGAAGGGCCGCGGCGTCGCGTCGCGAAGGTGCCGCGCGTCGACCTGCGACGAGAAGTCGGGCCAGCGGGGCCCGCCCTTGAACTCGAAGGGCTCTGGTGTGCCCAGGATGCCGGCGGTGGGCGTCACGACGATGTCGGGGAAGGACATCATGGCGCCCGCCGGATCAGTGGGTGCCTCGGCCGGAGCGTCACCCGGCACGGCGGTCATCCCCCAACATGGGAGGGCCGCCCAGGGACGGCGGGACCCCGCGGGATCCCGCGCCCAACGGGCCGGTCCGGTGACGCCTTCACCGGACCGGCCCGTCCTGCGGACTACTTCTCGATGCTGGCGACGACGCCGGCGCCGACGGTGCGGCCGCCCTCGCGGATGGCGAAGCGCAGGCCCTCGTCCATGGCGATGGGGGCGATCAGCTCGACCGACATCGTCACGTTGTCGCCGGGCATCACCATCTCCACGCCCTCGGGCAGCTGCACCACGCCCGTGACGTCGGTCGTCCGGAAGTAGAACTGCGGCCGGTAGTTCGTGAAGAACGGCGTGTGGCGCCCGCCCTCCTCCTTCGTCAGCACGTAGGCCTCGGCCTTGAACTTCGCGTGCGGCTTGATCGAGCCCGGGGCGGCCAGAACCTGCCCGCGCTCCACGTCCTCACGCTTCGTGCCGCGCAGGAGCGCGCCGATGTTGTCGCCCGCCTCGCCCTGGTCAAGCAGCTTGCGGAACATCTCGACGCCGGTCACCGTCGTCTTCGTCGTGTCCTTCAGGCCGACGATCTCGATCTCCTCGCCGACCTTCACCACGCCGCGCTCCACGCGGCCCGTCACCACCGTCCCGCGGCCGGAGATCGAGAACACGTCCTCGATCGGCATCAGGAACGGACGGTCCTTCGGGCGCTCGGGCTGCGGGATGTAGGCGTCCACCGCCTCCATCAGCTTCAGCACCGCCTGCTCGCCGATCTCCGGCTGCTTGTCCTCCAGCGCCATCAGCGCCGAGCCGTGGATGATCGGGATGTCGTCCCCCGGGAACTGGTAGGAGGACAGCAGCTCGCGCACCTCCATCTCGACCAGCTCCAGCAGGTCCGGGTCCGCCATGTCCACCTTGTTCAGGAACACCACCAGCGCCGGCACGCCGACCTGGCGCGCCAGCAGGATGTGCTCGCGCGTCTGCGGCATCGGGCCATCGGCGGCCGAGACCACGAGGATCGCGCCGTCCATCTGCGCCGCGCCCGTGATCATGTTCTTCACGTAGTCGGCGTGGCCCGGGCAGTCCACGTGCGCGTAGTGGCGGTTGTCCGTCTCGTACTCGACGTGCGCGGTCGAGATCGTGATGCCGCGCGCCCGCTCCTCCGGCGCCTTGTCGATCTGGTCATACGCCGTGAAGGTCGCGCCCCCCTTCTTGGCCAGAACCTTCGTGATCGCCGCCGTCAAAGACGTCTTGCCATGATCCACATGGCCGATCGTCCCGATGTTGCAGTGCGGCTTGTTCCGCTCAAACTTCGCCTTCGACATGCGTGACCTGTCCCTTGTCCCGGGGCTCGCGCCCCTGCCCGCAGCGGGCCGTGTTGGTGCCGGTGTCTATATGGTGCGTGCTAGTGGGCGCGTGGAGCGGGTGACGGGAATCGAACCCGCATAGCCAGCTTGGAAGGCTGGAACTCTACCATTGAGTTACACCCGCCGACCCACTCGCCGGTCCGGAATCAGGACCATCCTGCGCCGCGCCAGCCGGGATGCTGGGACACATGGAGGGGGTTGGATTTGAACCAACGTAGGCGCTAGCCAACGGATTTACAGTCCGTCCCCTTTAGCCACTCGGGCACCCCTCCACAGGGTGTCCCCTAACCCTTTCGGGCGGGAGCGGGGCGGACCTATCCGGGAAGCCGGCCGGGTGTCAACGGCACGCACGGTCCCGCGCGCGACTTCCGCCGCGGCGCGCGGGGCGCGATGATGCGCCATGCCTCCGAAACGCCCCACCGGTCCGCGCCGTCCGGGACCGCCCCCCGCCGGCCAACCGCGCGACCGCCGCGGATTCGGCGACCCGCCGCGCCGCCGCGCCGCGCCCGAGGACAAGCCCGACCGGCCCCCGCGCGGCGCTGGTCCCCGCGACCCGCGCGGGGACCGGCCGGATGCGCGGCGCGCCGGCGGCCCGGGCCGTCCGGAGACCGTCAGCGCCGCGCGCCCGGCCGAGCAGCCCCGCGAATCGCTGCCGCGGGAGGGCAACGGCGTGATCTGGCTGCACGGCCTGCATGCTGTCGCCGCCGCGATCGGGAACCCCCGCCGCCGCCTCCGCCGCCTTCTCCTGACCGCCGAAGCCGAGGAGAACCTGCTCGCCCGCCTGCCGCCCGGAACCCTCGCCGCCCGCAAGCTCCAGCCGGAGCGTGTGGAGGACCGCACCCGCTTCCACTCCTTCCTGCCAGAGGATTCGGTTCACCAGGGCGCCGCCCTGCTGGCCGAGCCGCTGCCGGGGATCGCCCTGGACGACGCGCTCCGCGCCTCGGACGGTCCGGTGCTGCTGCTGGACCAGGTGACGGACCCCCGGAACGTCGGCGCGATCCTCCGCTGCGCCGCGGCCTTCGGTGCCTGCGCGGTGGTGGTGCAGGACCGCCATGCGCCGCCCGAGACCGGGGCGCTGGCCCGCGCCGCCTCCGGCGCACTGGAGATCGTGCCGATGATCCGGGAGGTGAACCTCGCCCGCACCATCCGCCATCTTCAGGAATCCGGCGCATGGGTGATGGGCCTGGCCGGCGAGGCGAAGCGCACCCTGGCCGAGGCGAAGCCGACCGACCGGCGCGCCGCCCTCGTCCTGGGCGCAGAGGGGGCCGGGCTGCGCCGCCTGCAGCGCGAAACCTGCGACGAGCTGGTGCGCCTGCCCATCCGGCCGGAGATGGAGAGCCTGAACGTCGCCGCCGCGGCCGCCGTGGCGCTCTACGAAATCGTCCGAGGAGCCGCCTGATGGACCCCGTGGACCTCATCCTGACCAGTCGGCGAGAGGGCCGGAACTTCCCGGATCTCGGGGGTGCCGCGCCCCGCGACCTCGCCGAGGGCTACGCGCTCCAGCGCCGCCTGGCGGAGGCGCTCGGGGAGGCGCCCCCCGCCGGGTTCAAGATCGGCGCCACGGCCAGGGGGATGCAGGCCTACCTCCACCTCTCCCATCCCTGCGGGGGTTTCACGCCACGGGCCGGTCTGCGCGAGCACCACGGGGAGTTCCGCTTCGCCGATTACCGGCGCCCCGGCGTGGAGTGCGAGATCGGCTTCCGCCTGCGCCACGACCTCTCGGTGGGCCAGCACGGCCGCGACGCGCTGGTGGACGCGATCGAGCACGTCTTCCCGGCTATCGAGGTGGTGGACAACCGATACGACGATTTCGCGGCGCTCGGCGCGCCGGCGCTGATCGCGGACCAGATCTTTCACGCCGGCGGCGTAACCGGCGCCCCGGCGTCGGGCTGGCCCGGGCTGGACCTGGCGGCGGCGCATGGAAGCATCGCGGTGGACGGGATCGTCCGGGCCGAGGGGACCGGCGCCGAGTTGCTCGGCCACCCGCTGGACGCGCTGGCGTGGCTTGCCGGGTCCGGCGCAGCGGAGGCGTTCGGTGGCCTGCGCGCCGGCCAGGTGATCTTCCTGGGGTCGGTGACACCGCCGATCTGGCTGGACCAGCCCTGCGAGGTGACGGTGACCTTCGACACGCTGGGGCAGGTCACCGCAGGGTTTCGGTAGGCGCAGCCTGCTGTCCTGACCTCTCGACCCGGTCACCACGCGAACGTGAATTGTGTTTACCGCGCCTTCACCGGCCGCGCGCATTGTTCATGGGCACCCGAGAGGGGCAACCCAGCCAGGACGGCACGATGAGAGCAGGAAACTCCCATGCTGCCGTCCTCCCACGCCACTCGTCCGAGCCACGCTGCCGCCAGCCCGGCCGCCTGGAATGACCTTCCGGACGAGCTTCAACTCACCCTCTCGCGCGAGGCGCTGAAGCGCGCCGCGCAGACCCTCGCCGATCACGCCGAGCTCCTGGCCGGAGAGATGGAAGTGGGGACCCTTCTGGATCAGGGCGGGCCGGACGCCCTCCGGCTCTTTGCTGCGGTCATTCGGGCTACGAACAAGGACGACTTCGACTGCGTGGGGAATGCCTGATCGCGTCCACCTCTCAACGCGTCGCATCTCCGTGACTGGACATGCTGCAGTGCAGCATCCACATTCCGAGGCGAGAGAGGGGAGGGAACCAGCACAAAGGTCCCAACTATGCCCAGCATCATCGCTGCCCTTCTTCTTCTTGCTTTCGTCGCGGCGGGCGTGTCCGCACGCCGCGCTCTGAACGGCGCCAGCGACCTCCGTGCATTGCCGCACCCGGCCGGAGCCTGATCCCTGCTCGGGCGGGCGCTGACCTCACCGTCAGCGCCCGATCCGACTTCAGCTGGCGTTTCGTGGCGTCCGGAACTTCAGGTCAGTGCCTTACCAGCGCACGACCGAGTGGCTTGACGGCGCCCCCCTGCTGACCGGCGGTCTGGGATCGGCCCGTCGGCTTGGGGCTTGCTCAAAGGGAAGCCGGTCCACCAGGGAGGGTCACTCCCGGTCCGGCTTCCCATGTCGGGGACGGCACAGTCTCGCGTGTGCTCTCCATATGGAGGGCTTAGACGTCGGCACGGGCCATCGATGGCACGGGACCGGGGCGCCAATCGATCGATTCTGACCACGCCGGGGAATGCCGGGTGAGGGGATCGAACCCCCGACCTTCGGTTTACAAAACCGATCGGACGGGTCGCCGGGAGACGACACTCGCCGACAGGACTTCGCTAAGCGGCTGGATTTACTGCTCTTCCCGGTTCACACAGGAGACGTGAGCCGACCGGAGCCGCCATGCCCCGCCAATCAAAAGGGTCCGCAGAAGGTCCGCAGGATCCGGGCCGCGGACCCATTCGGCTGGATGATCGCACCGTCGCCGCCCTGACCTGCCCGCCTGGCCGGAAGGACATGCTGGTCTTCGATGCGGAGCAGGCGGGCTTCGGCGTGCGGGTGGAGGCGAAGGGTCGGCGGACCTTCCTCTTCCAGTACAACCTCGCTGGGGCGAAGCGCCGCCTCCCCCTCGGCGTGTTCGGGGAAGTCACCGCCGCCCAGGCCCGAAAGCTCGCGCAGAAGTACCGCGGCACCGTCGTGGCTGGTGGTGACCCCTGGGGCGAGCAGAAGGCAAAGCAGGTGGAGGCCGTGACCGCCGAGAAGCGCGCCGCGCTGCAGGCTGCCGCGAACGCCTTCACGGTGCGGCGGCTGATCGAGGACTGGGACCGCCTCCACCTCGCCCACAAGCGGTTCTCGTACCGGCGCGACGCCCTGTCCCGGATGAACCAGCACCTTGCCCCCATCCTCGACACGCCGACCGCGATGGTCACGAAGGCGCAGGCAGTGGCTTGCGTGGACAGAGCCGCGGAGAACGGCGGCGAGACGACGGCGCGCCGGGTCCAGTCCTATGCCCGGGCGATGTTCGGGTGGGCGCGCGGCCGCGGGATGCTGGACGCGAACCCGTTCGAGGGAGTGCCCGCCCCGGGGAAGGAGATCCCGCGGGAACGGGTTCTGACACCCGAAGAGGTGGGATTGATCTGGCGTGCGGCGGGTAAGCTGCCCCACCCCTATGGTCCATTCGTGCGGTTCCTGCTGCTGACGCTGCAGCGGCGGGAAGAGGTCGCCGGCATCACTGACGCGGAGATCTCCGCCGACGGCACGACATGGGTTCTGCCCGGCGCAAGAGCGAAGAACGGCAAGCCGCACACCATCCATCTGGCGCCGGCGTCGCGGCAGATCCTCGGCGAGCTTCAGCGCAGCGATACCCCGCGCCTCGTCTTCGGCGTGCCCAGCCTCAGCGAGGCGGGCGCGCTGAATAGCCTCACCACGTTCGCGTGGATCAGGCGTCAGCTGGACTTACTGATCGAGGCGGAGCGGAGGGAGACGACTGACGGGAAGGCCCCTCCCCTGCCCCACTGGACGTTTCACGACTTCCGCCGCAGCGGCGTGACCTGGCTCTCGGATGCTGGGTTCCCGCCGCACGTCGCCGATCGGATCCTGAACCACGTCCAGGGCACGATCCGTGGCGTCGCGGCAATCTACCAGCGGGCCGAGTTCCTGCCCGAGCGCCGTGCCGCCCTGGAGGCCTGGGCTGCCCATGTTGTCGCGTGTGGAGAGGGGCAAACGGTTGACCCGAAGGTGGTGCCGATCGCCACGAAGAGGGCACCTCGCACCCGGACATCATGATTTCAGGTCGGACCGGTCGGACCAGGTCGGACCACCCTACAGAAACTCCGTATTTGTGGGGCTTTCGGCAGCACTCTGCCCGGTCCGACCTGAGGCCATTCAGGTCGGACCAGGTCGGACCACCCCGAACTGTAAGCTGAACAATCTGTAGCACAAAAGCTAAACCGTCCAAAAATATGGTTTACCACAACCGAACCGATGTGTGATCGGTGGCGCAGCGCTCACGTGACGGGTAGCGAGAAATGTCAGACGAGGCGGTCAGCGTCACAGAGGAGGTCAAGTCATCGACCCCGATGGATGCCCACGTCGGCGGCCGGATCCGGCTGCGTCGCATGCTCCTGGGCATGAGCCAGACAGAGGTTGCGGAAGCGCTCAGCATCAGCTTTCAGCAGGTGCAGAAGTACGAGCGAGGTGTGAACCGGATCGGGGCCAGCCGGCTTTTTGAACTCGCACGTGTGCTCGATGTGCCGATCAGTTTCTTCTTTGATGACGCGTCCGACAGTCCTGGTGCATCGGTCAAGCGGCAATCTGCCGTCCCGTCGATGACGAACAGTGCTGGCGCAAACCCTCTCCACCAGCGCGAGACGTTGGAGCTGGTCCGTGCCTATTACCGCATCGCTGATCCGGCGATCCGGAAGCGCGTCCTGGAGCTCACGAAGAGCCTCGGCGAAGACTTTGCTGGCCAACACGCATAAGGCCCGCGGAACTTTCGTCCCTCTCTACCTCTGCGGCTCGTACCCCCCCTTCGAGAGCCGCGGAGATGGCGTCCGACAGCAGCCACTTCCCCCTTAGAGCTGCTGTCGGACGCCCGCCTCAACCCGCATCGAGCTCGGTCCCGAGCCAGATCACACGCTCCAGAAAGAGGGCCACCACTCTCGGTGCGCGCTGCATCCCTCACCAGAACATTCTGATCTTCGACCGGTCCGGTCGGTACAGCCCACCTTGCGGATGGCATGTCGCAGGTAAGCTGCGGCGCGAGTGCAATTTCGAGCGAAATCTATGCGTTAGAAGGGGTCATCGCTTGGCCTCGGTCAGGCCGCACGAGCGCTGAACCCTGCAAAAAATCCCAAATGTTGCAACCGTTTTAGTTAACCCGTAGTAACAGCAGCACCCGAAGCGCGTGCTGCTCCGCGCCATAGATCGGCTCGGCTATGAGGAGCGTGACAGTGCGGAAGAGCACCGATGCGTCTGTTGGCCAGGCCGAGCGAAAGCATCAACCAACTTCGATAGACGTTCTCCTCGGGAGCCGCGTTCGCCTACGCAGGACCAACCTCGGATGGAGCCAGGAAACGCTCGGCGAGGCGCTCGGCATCGCTTCTCAGCAACTGCAGAGATACGAGAGCGGCGCGAACCGTATCGCCGCAAGCCGCCTGTTCGAGATTGCGCGCGCGCTCGACGTACCCATCAGCTTCTTTTTTGACGGAGCAGACCGCGCAGACCCGCCTGCCGGCCCGCACACCGACGGGCACGGCAGCATTCGGAATGGCCGGGAGGCGTCGGAGCTCCTGCGAGCGTATTTCCGCATCTCTGATCCGACGAGCCGGAAACATGTCATGGATCTCGCGAAGATCCTCGGCGGCGCAAGCGCTGCGCAAGAGGGCTAAAGTCCGCTCTCACGTGCTTCGTACTGGCATTCGTCAGTTTCAACGACTATCCTTCCATCGTCGGGCCGGCACCCGGCAGCATCTTCTCCGCTGCCCCTGCATCGCAGGAAGGGTGAACCGTGGCCGACCAGCACACTTCCGCCATCGCTTCAGCGATCACCGCTACCGTAGAGGCGCGCGGCCGAGCACTGACGATCGAGGAACGCCACGAACTCATCCGCCGGCTTCGCGGCGGTGACAGGAAGCCCGGCGCCGACGGCTCCTCGCCGTTCGGATCAGCGCAGCATGGCGACTATCGCGCTCTGGATCCCGCCGACTATGGCGCGATGATCCTTCGGCAAGCAGCGCAGTTCTCCGGGCGCTGACCGGATGATCGCCGTCATTCGCCAGCGGTTCTCGCTGGCCCGGGCCTACCTCTTCCGCCTCGGCGGAAGGCCTGCGGCTGACGCGGAGAAGGATCTTCCGCTCCGCCCCGACGACGAGGCGGAGTTCCAGGAATGGCAGGACCGCTACCGGCCGCGCCCGGCGCATCCCGGGCTCGGCCGCATGAGCCGCGTCCGCCGACAGCATGAGGCGATGACCGGCCAACCTTGGCGCCAGGGAGGGCGCTGACCATGGCCTCACGCACGATCGCTATTCGGCTGACGCTGGAGCAGGCGGCCGAAGTCCGCGCCGCGCTCCAGGGCATCGGCGAGACGGGCAAGGCCGCGCTCAAGTCCCTGGAAGACGCGACCGGTCGCGCCGCCTCCACACAGCAGAGCCTCGGCCGAGCCGCGAACGACACGGGCCGCGCGATTGGCAGCGCCTACGATCCTGCGACCCGTGGCACGAAGGCGCTCGGCGACGCGACAGACGTGGCGTCGGAGCGCATGTCGCGGTTCCGCACCATCGCGGGCTCGGCGGGCTTCCAGGCACAGGACTTGGCCGTCCAACTGCAGATGGGCACGAACGCCCTGACCGCGATCGGGCAGCAGGGCAGCCAGTTCCTAGGCGCCTTCGGCCCTGGCGGAGCCGTCGCTGGCGCAGTGCTAGTGGCGGGCACCCTGGCCCTGCAGTTCGCGGGGATCGGCGACGAGGCCAAGAAGGCCGCCGAGAAAATGGAGCGGGACTTCGAGACCGCCACGCAGGTTCAGCGCAACCTCAAGACCGCGATCGACGCGGTCTCCGAAGCCTTCATGAACCAAGCGGAGCGCGCGGCTCGCGCCGCGGCCGCCGCCCGGACGGCAACCGGCGAGAGCCTGATGGGCAGCCTTACCGCCCTGACCGGCCGGAATGACGATAACGCCGCGAACCTCACGACCGCGCAGCGGGACGTGGACAGACTGGAGGCCCTCGTTGCGCGGCGGGAGCGGGACCGCGCGCGCATGAGGCGCGCCGGCGCGAACGTCGCGGAAGACGATGTGGCGGCCGCGGAGCGGGGCGAGCTGTTCACAGCCCGTCAGCGCGTCCAGGGCCTGCAGCAGGACATGGACCGGGTGAACACCCGCATCCAGGAGGCCACCGCCGCGGTAAACCGCCTGCGGCAGGCTGGCGTGACCGGACCGGATCAGTTCGGCCCCGACGCGCCCCGCGGCATCTCCGCCAGCGTGGACGAGCTGCGCCGTGAGCTGGACCGGGCCGGCACCATCCGGGCCGAGTACGCGAACCGGGTGACGGCCATCAACGCGCGCCAGGCACAGGGTGAGATCGACGCCGCCGAGGCCACCCGGCTGCTCGGGCTGGCACAGTCGAAGCAAGCCGATGACCTGCGCAAGCTGGCCGAGAGCGAGAGCCGGAGCGGACGGGCTGCGGCGCGGCGGGCTGAGGCCGAGGCGTCGCGGAATGCAGCCACTGAGCTGCGCGAGCAGAGCCAAGCCGAGAACGACCTATCGCAGCTCCGCATGATGGGTATGACCAGCGCGGAGAAGGCGCAGGAACGCTACGCCACCATGCTGACGCGGGTGCAGAGCAACCTGCGCGTCCTGGGGCTCAGTCAGGAGGAGTTCAACCGGCTCGCCGCGGAGAGCAACCCGGTGCACGAGGAGGCGCGCCGCATCCTCGAGGCGATCAAAACGCCCGCCGAGAGGTACGCCGAGCAGCTCGACACCCTGCGCCGCGCGCTAGCCGCGAATGCAATCGACCAGGACCGCTTCAATCGCGCCGTCGCCGCGCTCGACCCGGCCACGAAGGCCGCAGAGGAGGCGGCCAAGCGGCAGGGGGAGGCCATCACGCGGGCCAACCGCCAGGTCACCGACAGCATTGTCAGCTATTCTGCCGACAGCTTTGCCGACCTCTTCGATAAGAATGGCAAGGGCTGGAAGGGCATGCTCGACACGTTCGAGAGCACCGCCAAGCGCACCTTCTCCCGGATCGCGGCCGAAGCGATCATCCGCCCGATCGTGACGCCGATCGTGAATGGGCTGAACCTGGGCGGCGTGTTCGGCAGCGGGCTCGCTACCGCCGGCGGCTCTGGCATCACGCTGTTCGGCCCTGGGACCGCCAGCCGCAATGTCCCTGCCGACGCGCAGCCGATCATGCAGGATGGCAGTCTCGTCGGGTACGCCCGGCAGGCCAGCAGCCTCTATCAGACAGGAAGCGGCCTGTTCGGGGGCGGTGGCGCTGGCGTCACCCGCACCATTGACGGGTCGCGCGTCTTCTTCAGCGGCACCGGCGGCGTGGATACCTCCGGGTTCGGCAGCATGGCCGGGACCGTGGACGGCTACCTCGGCACCGGTCTGCAGAATTGGCTGAACCAGCCCGCCTACTCCGCGCCGTTCGCCGCGACGGGCGGACTAACGGCGAGCCAGTCAGCCGGCCTCGCCGCCGCGGGCTTTGACACGGGCATGGCCGGTTCGATGGGCGTCTCCATGGGCCCGGTCGGAACCGAGAGCCTTGCGGCTGCTAGCGGCGCAGGCACCTACGGCGCGGCGCTTGGCGGTGGCCTTGCCATCGCCGGCGGCGCCTACGGGCTGTACCAGGGCCTGGAGCGCGGTGGTGTCGGCGGATACACGCAGGCCGCCGGCGGCGCTGCGATGGCGGGCATGGGCGCCTATGCCGCCCTCGCTGGTTCCATGGCTGCCGTGCCCGTCTACGGCTGGATCGCTGCCGCGGCGCTGATGGTGATCGGCTCCCTCCTGCCCGGGCAGAAGCCCAGCAACATGGAGGGCAACTACTCGTACAACACGCTCACCGGCGTCGGTGCCGAGGGCGGGCAACTCGGGGACAAGTACAGCCAGGAGAACCGCGACCAGTCCAAGGCTGCCGTCGACGCCCTGAAGCAGCTTGCCACGCAGATCGGCGGCGCTGCCGGCCTCGGTGGCCCCGTTGGCGCCTCCTTCAAGGTCGGCTTCGGTGATCGCGACGGCGCCTATTTCCAGATGGGCGACCAGCGCAAGCCCTTTAACGCCGACGAAGAGGGCGTGAAGAAGATGGTGGAGGACGCGGCGACCGAGTTCCTCCGTCTCGCCTCTCAGCAGACCTCCGACGAGAACGTCCGCAGCATCATCGGCCGGCGTGCGGCCGCCGGCGCCGAGGCTACGGTCAATGACCTGCAATGGTACAAGGAGACGTACAAGCCGGTCCGTGACGAGCTGGAGATCAAGGCCGCCACCTTCGCCACATCGCTCGAGAACATCGCGAAGCCCTGGGATGAGATGATCGCGAAGGCGCGTGACCTCGGGCTAGCGGAAGACTTCCTCGCAACGAAGCGGCAGAACGCCCTCGACAAGGCGGTCAGGGACCGGGATTTTCAGTTCCTCACCATTCAGGAGAACATCGCGGAGCAGTTGAACGGCCTGGGCCTCTCCTCCTCCATGTCCATGGCCGAGATCGTCAACGCCAGGTGGTCCCGCACCGCGAACGCCAACCTGGAGAGCACCCTGGCGCAGCTGGAGGCCATGGGCCTGACCGCGGGCCAGGTGAGCGCCACCATGGCCGACCTAACTCGGGTGGTGCAGGCGCAGGGCGCGGCAGCGTTGGAGCAGGTGGCGGCGCAGGAAGAGGCGAACCGCCAGGCGCAGGCGATGGAGGGACTAAGCCGCGAGCGGGATGCCCTCGCCACCATCGCGGAGAAGCAGGGGACGCTGGTGGACTTCCTGAACGGGATGGACGCCAGCGCCCCCGGCGTCTCGCCGCAGAACGCGTTCCTCGCCCAGCAGAGGGCATTCGCAGAGGCGGTGGAGCAGGCCCGGGCGGTCGGCCTCTCCGGGGCGGACTTGGCGGGCGTCACCTCGGCTGCCGCCAACCTGCTCTCGGCCGGCGATGCCTACCTCGGTCGCGGTGCCGAAGGCTCAGCTCTGCAGAACATGGTGAGGAGCATGGTCAGCGGGCTCGGCGCCTCGCTGGACCTGCCGGCATTCGGCGGGTCACTCGATCGGGTGAGCAGCAACCTGATCCGGCTGACCGACAGGATGGAAGATCTTGAGGGGCAGATCCTCAACCTGAAGGAGGAGCTGCGCACGACGCGGCTCACGGGGACCAGGTGACATGGAGCAGGCCGCAGCGATGACGACCGTAGACGCGAAGCAGTTGGCCCAGGCTGTGGAGCTGACGCGGGCTCAGATGCACCTCCTGCAGACCACAATGCTCGGGCTGATCGTGGAGGCGGCACCGGAGGCAAGGGAGGCGACTGCCCGGATCCTGGAGCGGCTGATGGCGGCGCCACCCTCGCCGCTGATCGACGGTGCTGTCACCGCCGCCGAGAACACTCAGCAGTACGCGGCGATGGGCGGCGTCATCGTGGGCATGCTGAGGAAGGACAATCCCGTATCGGCTCCGCCGGCGCCGCCGCGGCCGACACCGCGGCGGCTGCGGGTGGTTGAGTAGGAGCGGCAAAACGGCGTATCCGCGGCCTGCTTGCTGCAGCAAGCAGGGGTGTGCAAGCACCGTGCAGGGCTAATTTCCTCCGAGTTCCGCTCGTCGATAAACGCCCTAGGAACGGCGTCATCCTGATGTCAGCAAGCTTTACACTCAATCGAAGCTAAGCACCGGATCGCTCCGTACAATCCTGAAACGACTGGTAAAGTTCGGCGGCACAGCATTTGCGAACTCAATGCGAAATCGTGTCGGTTGGAAAGCAGAGGATCCGGTTGATGCAACGTCGTAAAGGCGCAGCTCGTCTCAATATGCTCGGTTGCATTGTTGGAGCGCTTGTCCTCAGCGTAGCACATGCTAATGCAGCTCTGGTGACGCGAACCTACAGCTTCACGGCAAGTGACTTCGTGGGTTTCTTCTTCGGGGAAGATCCGCCCATAGACGCGGTGTCAGGCGTCTTTCGGCTCACGTTTGATCCAATGGTGATCGGCACGGGGCAGACGACGGGCCTGGAAGTCCTAGCGCTCAGCCTTCCCTTCACCGGCGCGGTAACCTTCAGCACATTCCCTGGGACACTCAATTTGGCGATTGGGATCGGCACTGGGGGGATCACGAGAGGCCAAGACAACTTCGCCCTGAGGATCAACAACGCTGGGCGAGATTTCGGGGCTGCTGGGCGGCCGCTCGATCGCATCGAAGACTTCCGATACACGTCCGAAGGCACTGACGACGTCTTTCTGGCAAGGGAAACGACTTTCAACCTTGGCCTGCCACCGACGGCAGTTCCGGAGCCTGCGTCGCTCGCAATTCTCGGTGCAGGATTGCTGGGCCTCGGCCTCTGCCGTCGGGGCCGCTTCCGTGCCTGATCGAGCAAAGCAGCCATGAATTGAAGACGACCCAGGAGCGGGGCGAAGTCGCTCGTCAGGACTGTCACCTGGGCAGTGTCCGGGCTTCGGACACTGCCCGGCCACTCTCCCCGAAGTCGGCATCCCCCGGCAGCGCGCCTCCGAGTTCAAGAAGTTCGCTGGTCCCAGCTTCACGGAGGCGGCGAGAAGGAGGCCGGATCTGGTATTCCCGAAGCTGCTGCGCTCTCGCGCCAAATCCGGTCGAAATACGCATGGAAGGCCTCGGACAGGTCGTAAGTCCATTGAGCGACCTCTGGCTCGTTTAGGACGTTATCCCTGGTCCATTTCGCCTGGTCCAATTCGAAATGGAAAAGGCCATGTCGAAATGCTTTAAGCCTCGGGGTCAATGGATTGCTCTGAATGCGGTCGATATCCTTATCCGCGCCAAATAGGTTCTTTTTGTTGTACCCCTCAAGCAAGACAAAGAGTGAAGCTACGTAGTACTCCTTAAAAATTTCCGTCCTTTGAAAAATTCGGATATCATTTGCGAGGTCGCCTGAAGGTGGCTGCGAAGAGCTATTCAGCATTGCGATGGTCAAAATGCTCAGGTAATCCGCGCCATACTTGGTATTAAGATAATTCAATCCCTCGGTGAATAACTCCCGAAAATGATTGCTGCGCTGCATGTATCTGGCGACGGCCCAGCTGATTTCGGGCGAAATGGGGTTGGATCTCTCAGTCGACATTTCGATGTCCTTAGACCCTCCAATTTCGCCGGCGATGCGACGGGCCGCTTTCTAATCCGAGTTGCACGCCCGGACGGGCATAGTCCTCTAGCGTGAACTCGATGCCGGTACCTTCGAGAGCCGCACAGATAGCGGCGAGAGCCGGGCTCATATCGCGTCTTCGTCTATGGTCGGGTGAGAGCTGGGTTTGTTGACCCCGCCCTGGACCTGATCCGGCGCTTCCTGAGCCGCGCCCGCCAGCCTCACGCCCAGCTCTCCGCCTATTTCTTCCATGAACTCGATACCCGCAGCCTCGAAGGTGGCGCGCAGAGCCTTCTCATCCGCCGGCGGGATCGGGCCACGCTCACCTTCCAAGCGGTCCACCGCCCAACTCTTCACGTCCGCATTTGCCGCAAGGCGGGTCCGGCTCCAGCCCAGGAGTTGTCGCGCCGTTCGGCACTGGTCAGGGGTCATCCGGAAGCGCGCTCCTTCCTCAAACTGAGGCCCGGGCCTTCGTCATTTTCGGCCACGAAGATGACGCCGGCTGCCTCCAGGGCGGCGCGAATGACGTCCTGCCTGCCTCCGGTCAGTGGCTTCGCCCCAACCTCAAACTTGGAGATGGCACTGGTAGGCACGTCAGTGAGCCCACTCAGCCGGACGATCGACCATCGCAGCAGGCCACGCGCGGCCCGGCATTGCACCGGCGTCATCCGGCAAGCTTCCGCAGCCGCACCCACGGCCGATCGCCGTCCATGAACTCGATGCCGGCGGCCTCGAAGGCTGCCCGAAGGCGCGCCAGGGTCGGAGCGCGGGGCCGGCTGGCACCACTCTCTACAACTCGCACGGTCTCGGCTCCGCACCCGGCAGCCGTCGCGAGATCGCGGTCATTCCATCCCAGGAGCTCGCGAGCGGTGCGGCACTGCTCGGGCGTCATGCGGCCGAGCGCTCTTTGCGCAACCTCACGCCCGGCCCCTCACCATTCTCGGGGACGAAGATCACGCCAGCGGCCTCTAGGGCGGATCGGATGGTGTCGAGAGTGCGGGGCTGCAGCGTCTCACCTCGCTCAAGCCGGGCGATTGTGTTCGGCGAAACCTGAGCGAGGGCCGCGACCTCGCGCACCCCTAGCTGTAGGGCAGCACGGGCCATCCGGCTTTGCACGGCACTGATCGCCAAGAGTAACCCCGTTACCAAAACGCTTGACGACCGGTCCGGCCGCTAGTAGCCATGTTACCAGCTTGCTGCGGACGCACAAGCAAAACGGCCGGTGAAGCGGCGGCAACCGCAACCCCGGCCTAACCGCAACCCGCTCGGTGGAGAGCAGGCTATGGCTACCCGCACCCATACCACGCCGCGAGGCGTGGCCAGAAGATCGCGCGCGCTCTCTGGCGGAGCGCATCGGCCGAGAAGAAGAAGCCCCGCCCCCCTCACCCGCGCCGAGATGCGCGCCCGCCTGGAGCTCCTGGTGGAGCGCGTCCTGGCGATGCTGGACGACTTGGACGGCGACCCGGACCTGGAGCCGGACGCCGAGGGCGAGGCGGAGCCGGACGAGGCCAGCGCGCAGCACCTGCCGTTGTCCGCCCGCCGCGCCCGCTGCGGGAGGGCAATCGCATGACCCGCCGCTCTCCCACGAACCGCCGCGGTACCCTTCGCGGAGCCGGCGCGGCCGCCCTCGCCCTCCTGGCCGGCGGCGCCGGCGGTGCCGGCGCGCAGAAGGCGGCCGAGCTCGATGGCGAGCTGATCCACCTCCTTCTGCAGGTCCGGGCGCAGATGCGGGCGCCCGAGCCGCCTCGGACCGACCCGCCGTCCCTGGCCGAGATCCTCGTTCCACCGCGCTGGCTGGCGCCTCTGCAAGCCGCGGCGCAGATGCCAGCCCGCACGCCGGAGGGCCTGCGTGCGAAAGCTGAGTTCTGCGCCGACTGGCTAGCAGGCAATGACAGAAGAACCGGCCCGGGCCGAGACTGCGAGGGGGAGACGGCTGTCGCCTGGAGCCTGCTGCGTGACCTGCTGGGCGAGCATGCCCTGGCACCGGTGCCGCCCCTCCGGCGGCCGATCACGGAGGAGGAAGTAGCCGTCCTGCGGGCCGCCTTCCCGCCGCCGGTGGTGCTGCCGGAGACGCCGGACGTGCCGTGGATGTGGAGCAACGCCGCCCGGGCGATCGAAGCGCTGCCGGTGCAGGGGCACGCGCTTGCGGTGGCCTGCACCCTGGAGGCGAGAAGAGCCGACCTGGCCGGCGATGACGTGCGCGCCCACAACCTGCTGATGGCGGCTTCTGCGGCGATCGAAGCTGAAAGGCAGGCGCTCGGGATCGGGGTCGCTTGGAACACCGACGTGCCGAGAAGATCGGCGGGTGGGGAGCCGCGGTCATGAGCCGGGCGGTGGTCTTGACACACGACGGCGCGCTTCGCGTCGGAGATCGGGCCGGCCTGGCACTGGCCGATGCGCTACGGCGGGCGCCTTCGTTCGCTGCCCGCGCCGAGATCCTAATGCGTGCGCTCTGTCTCGTCGCGGAGCAGCTCCCCGACAGCGACGTGCGGCTCGGTGTGTGTTGGGCGCAGCGTCGGGCCGTAGATGCGGTGCTGCTGTCGCTGCCGGACAGTGCGCCGGTCACGCGCCTCTTCCCCGGCCCGTTTGCGCCGCCCAGGCGAAGGGGGCAGGCGTGAGCCGGAGAAGATCGTCGGGGGTGGGCCCCGTGCCCACCCTTCCTCCCGCACCGCACGGCGCTACACTCCCCCTCGGCGGGGCGCGGGTTCGAAACCGCCGTGCCGGGATCTCCGCCCCGGCCGCCCCGCCGCCTTCCTCGCGGATGCGCTGCGGAGGCGTGGGTGGACGTCAGGTCACAGGCTCGACAGGCTTACTGCCAGCTCTTCAGCGACGGCGGTCTCAGGCTGGTCGTTTTCCGGTCGGGGCAAGTGCCGTCGGACGACAGCATTTCGATGCCGATGGAAGACCTCGCCGCGGACGTTCAGACGGACATCGTCATGGACCAATGGGACGACGTCCTTGTGCTGCTCTCCGGGGAATATCTTCGGGCAATCGATGGCCGCCTCTCACCTACTCCGGGCCCAGCACATGCAGTCGGGCGGAGCTTGTGGCAACTGCATTGGGACGAGCTTGGCCCGCACTATCAGCAGCCCCACCGGCAGCAGTCGGTCGTCGTGCCTCTTCCAGAAATCGAAGCCTTCGAACGCGATCTCACTACCTTGCTGGCCGAGCGCCAGTTGGTGCTCGCCGGCAAGCGCATACCGTTCGATCCCACGGCGCCGTATGTGCCGATCGACCCAATGAGCCTCACCCTCTGGCGTTTGGCGATCGTCTCGGATCGAGCCATTCCGCGCGAGCCCGGTCGAACAGTCGAGCTGATCGACCTCCGGGTCTTCACGTCGGAAGAGTGGCAGCGGTTGCGCGATCCGGCGACGGTTCAATCGGCGGGACACTCGCAAAAGCCACGAGCTCCTGGTGGCGCGCCCGACGGATACCCCTGGGACGACTTCATTCGAGAAATCGTCCGGCTAACGTGGGAAGGGGGCTTCTCCGATCAGAAGGCTCTCCGGAAGCACATGCGCGAATGGTGCGACCGAGAGTGGGGTGGACGGGAGAATGGAGCCCCGGACGACAAGACGATCAAGCGCCGGGTGGAGCGCTACTGCCCGCCGGACATCCCTCTTCAAGTGGACTGAGTTCTGTCCGGTTCTGTCCGGTTCCGCCGTGTCATGACTGGCTTCACCCCGCACCTTCCGCCTCTGTCAGCCCATGGCGGGCTGCGGATGGAAGAGGCGCACCGATGGCCGGAGAGGCAAAGCGGTATCTCGATGAAGCGGCGGCAGCCCGCTTCCTGAACGTCTCCCAGCGCACACTTCAGCGCTGGCGGGTGGAGGGCGGGGGGCCGAACTTCTGCCGCATCGGCATGCGGCGGGTCGGGTACGACGCCGCCGAGATCGAGCGCTGGGCCGCTGCCCGGACGTTCCCCCACCGCGCCGCTGAGTTGGCACAAGCCGCAGCCTGAAACAGCAAACCCGCCACGGCGGGGAGGCCATGACGGGCTGCGGAACTACGACGCTACTGGACTACGCGGGCACTACCTGACCACCCGCACATAGCGCGCCCTCCGCCGCTTCGCCAGACCTTTCCGCCGGGGCTCCTCACAGGAGAGACCCGATGAAGAACGCCGCCGACTTCGCCGCGATGAGCGACCCTGCAGAAAACCGGCACTTCTCGCGCCGATGGATCGAGACCGACTGGCCGGCCGACCACGCCCCTGCCCGCCTCTGCGGCAGGCGCGTGCTGCCGATCGACGCCATGGTGCAGCACTCCTCCGACCGCAGCCGGCACGTGCTGGCCGGGCGCGTGATGGAGGGCCGGCGCTGATGCCCTCCGTTCCCAAGTTCGCCGCGATCACCTCGCCCAGGGTGATCTCAGAGGTGATTGCGCGCCTCCGCGGTGGCCCAGGCGCCTTCGCCGTCCCGCTCTACGCCGCCGCGCTCGCCGGCGAGATCCGCCTGCTGATCGTCATGCCCGGCGGGCGTGTCCCGATGCGGTTCCTGGATCATGCCCAGCCCCCAACCGTCGTTGCGCTGGGCGGAGATCCTGGCGCGCAGGAGGCCGCGTCTCCGCCAACCGACTTCCCGCAGGTGCCAAGGCTGATCCGTTGGGCAGCCTCCACACTGGTGCACGCGACAGGCGGGCAGGCGGCGCACTACCGCATGGTCGTGGATACGGCGCGGCTGATGCGCCGGGTCCTGCTGGTCGAGACCGCGACGGCGCAGGAGGACGCCTGGACCAAGCTGGTCAGGGACGAGATGCGGCGGCGGGAGGAGACAGGTCGGCGCATGCCGTCCCTGGTGATCAGCGCGCGGCCGAAGGGCGGCGTCCACCCCGTGCAGGAGGGCACATGCCGCTAGACGCTGGCACCACCTCCCTCGTCACCATCGCCTCCCTCGCCACCCTTCCGCGCTGGGTCGGCTGGCAGACCGAGAGCCGTGGGCCGAAGGGCAAGCCGACGAAGCTGCCCTACAACCCCGCCACCGGCGGAAAGGCCATGGCCGACAAGCCCTCGACCTGGGGCACCCGCGCCGCGGCCGAGGCGTGCGCCGCGAAGCTGCCCCGCCCGTTTGGGGATGGCGGCATCGGGCTCGAGCTCGGGGATCACGGCGGGCTCGCCGCCGGCGGCATCGACCTCGACACCTGCCGTGATCCGCAGACCGGAGACCTCGCTGCCTGGGCGCGGTCGGTAATGCAGCGCTTCGGCACCTATGCTGAGGTGTCGCCGTCCGGCACCGGCGTGAAGCTGTTCTTCCTCTATGACCCGGCGGACGCGACGGCGATCCGCAAGGCCATGGGCACGGAGACCGGCCGGAAGTGGTGCCGCACCGGCGGTGACCACCCGCCCGGGATCGAGCTCTACATCTCCGGCCGTTTCTTCGCCGTCACCGACCAACGCCATCCCGACGCGCCGGCCGAGCTGCGTCAGCTGACGCTCTCGGATCTGCTCTGGCTGATTAACGAGGCCGGGCCGGCGATGGCGGCGAACAAGCCGGCCGGCAAGATCCATGCGGCCCTGGGCATGAAGGCGAGCGGCGGTGATGGCAGCCGAAGTGCCGCCGCCTTCAAGATTGCCGCGGACGTGCAGCGCGCCGGCGGCAGCAAGGCCGACTTCATCGCCGCACTGGAGAAGAACCCGGACACCGCCGCCTGGCTGGCGGAGAAGGGATCTGCCCAGGGTGGCCGGGAGCTCGACCGAGCGTGGGAGCGCGCCGGCAAGCCGCAGGAGCGTGAGCCCGACGCCGACGGCGCGACCTGGCCCTACGGCTACACCATGCGCGACGACGGGCTGATCTACACGCCCGAGCCGAAGCGCAATCCGCAGACGGGCGAGGAGGTGGCAGGCACGCCCATGCGCCTCTGCGCTTCCTTCCGGGTGCTGGGGGAGGCGCGCGACGCCGCCGGCCACGGGCGAGCCCTGCTGCTGGCCTTCCGCGACGCGGACGGGCGGGAACAGCGGTATGCGCTGCCGCGGCGGCTGCTGCACGCTGAGGGCGGTGCGCTGGCCGCCGAACTCGAGGACCGCGGTCTCCGCATTCGCACCGGACAGACCTTCCGCACGCGTCTGGCAGACGCCCTGGCCGGCGTCCGCACCTCCGTCCGCATTGCCCGCGCCGACCGCACCGGCTGGCACAAGGCCGGCGGGCAGATGGTCTACGTCATGGCCGACGGCACCGCCTTCGGCGAGGGCGCCGAGGGCGTGCTGCTGACGGGTGCCGGATCCGGCGCAGAGGCCCGGGTCGCGGCATCCGGCACGCTGAAGGGCTGGCAGCAGCACGTCGCGGCGCTGGCCGTCGGTAATCACCGCCTCGGCCTCTACCTCGCCGCCGCGTTCGCGCCGCCGCTGCTGGAGATCACCGGCGTGGAGGGTGGCGGCGTCCACCTCCTCGGCGGCAGCAGCACGGGCAAGAGCACCTGCCTGGAGGGTGCCGCCAGCGTGTGGGGCAGTCCCCGCATGGGCCAGCAGGTCCGGTCCTGGCGCAGCACCGCGAACGCCCTGGAGGGCGCCGCCGTCGAGTGCAGCGATGCCCTCCTCGCCCTGGACGAGATCGGCCTGGCGGACGGGAAGGACGTCGGCACGACGATGTACACGCTGGCCGGCGGGGCGGGCCGCGGCCGCGCCGATCGCACCGGCGCACTCCGGGCCCCGCGCACCTGGCGCACCCTGTTCCTCTCCACGGGCGAGGTGTCTCCGGCCGACAAGATCGCCGAGACCGGCCAACGCAGCCGCGCCGGGCAGGACGTGCGCTGCGTCACCATCCCAGCCGACGCCGGCGCGGGCCGCGGCGTGTGGCAGGTGCTGCACGGTCAGCGCGACGGCGAGGCGCTCAGCAACGCCGTGAAGGCGGCCGCCCTCGCCCACCACGGGCATGCCGCGCGCGCCTTCGTGGAGCGCCTGGCGCGGATGCGGGCGGACAAGCCTGCCGAGCTGCTGCGCGGCCTGCAGGACACCATCGCCGCCTTTACCCGCGGCGCGCGCGTCCCGCCCGATGCCGACGGGCAGGTGAAGCGCGTGGCCCAGCGGTTCGGGCTGATCGTCGCGGCCGGCGAGCTCGCCACGGAGCTGGGGATCCTGCCCTGGCCCGCTGGCGAGGCCGAGCGTGCCGCCGTCGCTTGCTTCTCAGCGTGGCTTGCCTGCCGGGGCGGCCACGGTGCGGGGGAGGCCCGGACTGCCCTCTCGGCGGTTCGGGCCTTCATCGGCGCGCACGGTTCCAGCCGTTTCTCCACCCTCCTCCTGTCCACGGATCAGGGGAGCGAGATCGAGGAGGAGAACGGCCGGCCCGTGGTGAACCGCGCCGGCTGGCGGCGCCGGACGCCCGAGGGCTGGGAATACCTGATCATCCCCGAGACCTGGCGCGATGAGGTGTGCCGCGGGCTCGACGGGCAGCAGGTGGCGCGGGAACTCGACGCTGCCGGGCACCTCCAGCGCGGCGAGGGCAAGAACCTCGCGTCCCTGGTCCGCATCCCTGGCGAAGGTCGTCCCCGCCTGTTCGTCGTCAAGCCGGGCCTCCTGGCAGGGGGTGAGGCGTGACGGAGGTGGTCCGACCGGTCCGACCTGTTTCCTCCCAGGTCGGACCGGGCTCGATGTCTCAGAAAGCGCCTGTTTACGGGCTCTTTCGCGAGGTGGTCCGACCGGTCCGACCTGTTTCCTCCCAGGTCGGACCGGGCTCGATGTCTCAGAAAGCGCCTGTTTACGGGCTCTTTCGCGAGGTGGTCCGACCGGTCCGACCCGGTCCGACCGAAATAGAGAAGGTCCGGGTCCGGTGAGCCGGCTTCGCACCCTCGCTCAGGGCTACCGGCTGCCCGGCGCGGCCACCCCCGAGCCTCTGCCAGTGGATCACGACGCCGGGGAGGCCGAGGCCATGGCCGCCTTCTACGCGGCCCCGGCTGATCCCGACGCCTACCGCCCCGGCAACCCCGATCCCCTACGCGACGGGCTCGGCTGCGGCTTCCGCGCTCACCAGCGCAACACCACCGAAGGAGAGTGACCATGGATCTCAAGAAGCTGCTCGGCATGAGGCCGAAGGGACAAACCGCGGCGGACATCCACTCCGCCATTGCCCAGGCGGAGGCAGGCAAGGCGTCGGCCCTGGCCCGCGCCGCAGAGCTGGAGGCGGAGCGGGGCAACCTGCTGCTGACCGGCGATATAAAGGCCGTCGAGACCGGCGAGCGTGAGCTGGCAGAGGCGCGAGCGGAGGCCGAACGCTGCACCGTGATGGCTGAGGCGCTTCGTGCGCCGCTGGCCGAGGCAGTTCTGCGGGAGAGGGCAGCGGAGATCGTCGCCCTGCACCAGCGGGCAGAGCAGGCTTCGGAGGAGTTCGCGACCTGGTGGCGGACCAAATACGGCGCGCTTGCCACCGAGATCCGGGACGCGCTGCGGCAGGAGCGGATCGCACTCAACCTGATCCACCAGCTGCACATGCTGACGGTGGACGAGCCTGCGGCCTTCGCCGCGGCTGGTGTGGGTCTCCCGAAGTCGCCGTCCGAACGGGTCAGCCCTCACTCCCCGTCTTCCGTGATCGCCGTGGCGATGGGTGTCCGCCTTGTATCAGTGGATCGCGACACCTCCATTTGGCCGGAGGATCGTCACTGATGACCACCTTCATCGAAGGCAATGTCCTGTCCCACGAGCCCGAGACACGTCGGGTCGTGGTGATGTTCACCACGTCAGTCGCATTCGACAATGCCAGCACGAGCACGCTGACTGAGATGGACTTTGCGGGCTGTGATCTGTCGCTGCTGTGCTCGGGCCGAGCTCCCCTGCTGGCCGATCACCGAAAGGACATCGGCAGCATCCTCGGGGTGGTGGAGACGGCGTGGATCGACGAGGGCCAAGCCTTCGCCCTCGTCCGCTTTGCCTCGACCCCGTTCGCATCCGAGGCGTGGTCTCTCGTGCGCGACGGCATCCTGACCTGCGCCTCGATGGGCTTCAACTACAAGGAGGAAGCCATCACGGTACGGCACACGGACACGCACAGCATCCAAACCATCGGCGTGTGGCGTCCTTTCGAGGTGACGCTGTGTGCTGTCCCTGCCAACTGGGGCGCCCGGATCTTCGCCGATGCTCCGGTCTCAGTGGTGGACGACGTACGCCGGACGGCCGCGGAACAGCGGCGCGACCAGATCCGCCTGACCTGGAAGACCCATCTGGATCAGGAGATCTTGAAGAAGGCGACCACCCTCGCCCCGCACCTCGCCGCCGCCCTCGGCACCGACCCGGCCCGGACGGCCGAGGCGATCCGAGAGGCAGTGGAGGCGGGCGGGTGACCCGGCGGGGGGGGGGTACCCCGGGGGCCTTCGGGTCCTTCCCCGTCCCGGACGGTATGCGGGCAGCGGAAGCGCGCGAGTTGGCTAGGGCAGGAGCAACCAATGGTATCATCATCACCCCTGCGGGCGATCCCGCCGGCCGCCACTGCAGGCGCTATGGCGGGCGTTCTCGGCGTCTCTGAACGGGTAGTCGCCGGCCGGAAGGCTGACGGCCGCCTCCCCAAGCTGGAGGATGGCAGCGTGGACCTTCACGCGGTCATCCGGGCTGGGGTGGCAGCACTAGGCCAGCGTCAGACCGGCCGGGCAGAGACACCGGCATCCGAAGCCTTCGACCAGGGTCTTCGGATGGGTGCTGGCACCGGTGCCGGGCTGGCGATCTCCTTCGTCACCGGCGCACCGATGGGCGAGGATCCTGACGGGCATCACGAAAAGGTGGTCTCGGCCGCTTGTGAGCTGTTCGGCATCCCCCGGCACCGCCCGGACCACCTTTCGGACTGAAGGGTCCGCAAAGGGTCCGCAGATCGGGTCTGGTTCGATGAAATGCCCGGAAAGTGGTGCCGGGTGAGGGGATCGAACCCCCGACCTTCGGTTTACAAAACCGCTGCACTACCGCTGTGCTAACCCGGCCGGCGCGGCATTCCGCGGAAGGTCAGGATGGTGGCACCCTGCGCGGGACCGGCGCTTGCCGCAGGGTAGCGGGCGAGCGGCCGCTGGGAAAGACGGGCGCGCCGCCCACGACGCTGGCGCCGGGGCAGCGCACGGGGAGGCGCCGGCGGCAGGGCCCGTCGGGCGAGCCAAGCCATCAGGATGGGCGAGAGGATGGCAGCGCCGAGGCCGGCGATGCCCAGCAGTCCGAGCACGTGGATGCTCCTTCCCGGTCCCCGGCGGCGATCCGCCCTCCGGAAGGCGGCACGGATCCGTCGCGATCGCGCATTGTCTCATGAATCGGATCGTTCCGTCACGCTCATCCTCGTCCCGGCGCGTGCAACCCGCCGGGAGCCACCCTATGTTCCAGGGGTCATGGACACCCTGCCGCCCGTTCTCTTCCAGCCCATTCGCCGCCCCCCTCCCGCCGGCGGCAAGCCGCTGAAGGTCGTCTCCCCCTATGAACCCGCCGGCGACCAGCCGACCGCCATCGCCGAGCTGGTGGCGGGCCTGAGGCGGCACGAGAAGGACCAGGTGCTGCTGGGCGTCACCGGCTCCGGAAAGACCTTCACCATGGCGAAGGTGATCGAGGCGGTGCAGCGCCCGACTCTTATCCTGGCCCCGAACAAGACTCTGGCCGCGCAGCTCTACGGGGAGATGAAGTCCTTCTTCCCGGAAAACGCGGTCGAGTACTTCGTGTCCTACTACGACTACTACCAGCCGGAAGCCTACGTCCCGCGCACCGACACCTATATCGAGAAGGACGCACAGATCAACGAGCAGATCGACCGCATGCGCCACTCCGCCACCCAGGCGCTGCTGGAGCGGCGGGACGTGGTGATCGTCGCATCGGTCTCGTGCATCTACGGCATCGGCTCGGTCGAGACCTACGGCAACATGACCGTCAAGCTGGAGGCCGGCGGCCAGATCGAGCGCGACCGGCTGCTCAAGGCGCTCGTGGAGATGCAGTATCGCCGCAACGACACCGCGTTCCAGCGTGGCACCTTCCGCGTGCGCGGGGAGACGATCGACGTGTGGCCGAGCCACCTGGAGGACCGCGCCTGGCGCGTGAGCCTCTTCGGGGACGAGGTGGACGGGCTGCGGGAGTTCGATCCGCTGACGGGCGAGGTGGCGGGCGAGATGGAGCGGGTCGCGATCTACGCGAACTCGCACTACGTCACGCCGCGGCCGACGCTGATCCAGGCGATCCGCGACATCAAGGTGGAGCTCAAGGAGCGACTGGCGCAGCTGCACGCCGAGGGCAAGCTGCTGGAGGCGCAGCGGCTGGAACAGCGCACCACCTTCGACATCGAGATGATGGAGACGACCGGCGCCTGCAAAGGCATCGAGAACTACTCCCGCTACCTTTCCGGCCGCGGCCCTGGCGAACCCCCGCCGACCCTGTTCGAGTACCTGCCGGAGGGCGCGCTGCTGGTCGTGGACGAGAGCCACGTCACCGTGCCGCAGATCGGCGGCATGCAGCGCGGCGATTTTGCGCGGAAGTCCGTCCTGTCCGACTTCGGCTTCCGCCTGCCCTCCTGCGTCGACAACCGCCCGCTCAAGTTCGAGGAGTGGGAGGCCTTCCGCCCGGAGACGCTGTTCGTCTCCGCCACGCCCGGCCCGTGGGAGATGGAGCGCACCGGCGGCACCTTCGCCGAGCAGGTGATCCGCCCCACCGGCCTGATCGACCCGGCCTGCGAGATCCGGCCCGTGGAGGGCCAGGTGGATGATCTGCTGGCGGAGTGCCGGGACGTCACGAACCGCGGCGGCCGCGTCCTCGTCACCACGCTGACGAAGCGCATGGCCGAGGATCTGACGGAGTACATGACGGAGACGGGCATCAAGGTTCGCTACCTCCACTCCGACGTGGACACGCTGGAGCGGATCGAGATCATCCGGGACCTGCGGAAGGGCGTCTTCGACGTGCTGGTCGGCATCAACCTGCTGCGGGAGGGGCTGGACATCCCGGAGTGCCGCCTCGTCGCCATCCTGGACGCGGACAAGGAAGGCTTCCTCCGCTCCACCACCTCCCTCATCCAGACGATCGGCCGCGCCGCCCGCAACGCCGAGGGCCGGGTCATCCTCTACGCCGACAAGATGACCGACAGCCTCCGGCGCGCGCTGGAGGAGACGGACCGCCGCCGGGCGAAGCAGCAGGCCTACAACGAGGAGCACGGGATCACGCCGCAGACCATCGCGCGTGAGATCTCCGACGTGCTGCAATCCGTCTACGAGCAGGACTACGTCACGGTGGAAGCGGTGGAGGACGATGCCTCCGCCCACTTCATCGGCCACAACCTCCGCGCCAGCATCTCCGAGCTGGAGCGCAAGATGCGCGCCGCCGCCGCAGACCTGGAGTTCGAGACGGCGGCGCGGCTCCGCGACGAGATCAAGCGGCTGGAAGCGCTGGAACTCGGCCTCGACGCCCCTCCCCCCTCCGGGCACGAGGCGCGCGCGAAGGCCGACTGGAAGCCGAAGCCGCTGGGCCCCGGTGGGGGCGGCTACGACCCGGACAAGCGGTCCACCCGCGCCGCCTCCCGAGGCGCACCGCGGCGGGGCAAGGGGCGGTAGGCTGGGTTGGGGGAGTGAACTCCCCCAAGCCCCCTCCTCCTTTTGTCAGTTCGCCCCTGACGTCGCCGTCATCGCCAAGCGCAGAGAATGGTGAGGGGTCCGGGGGAATGTCCCCCCGCGGCCTTGCTGCCCTCCGCGCTCTTGCCTAATCCGCCGGAACCAGACGTCCGGGGGAACCGACCGATGCTTGACCGCCGCGACCTGCTCTCCGCCGGGCTGGCCCTCGGCGCGGCCGGGACCGCGAAGGCCCAGGAATCGTGGCCGAGCCGGCCCGTGCGGATCATCATCCCCTTCCCGCCCGGCCAGGCGACCGACACGATGCTGCGCCTGCTGGCCGACGAACTCTCCCGCCGCTGGCCCCAGCGCGCCGTGGTGGAGAACCGCGCGGGCGGCGCCGGGGTGGTGGGCACCGAGGCCGGTGCCCGCGCCGCACCGGACGGCTACAGCATTACCGCCTCCACCTCCGGCACCTTCGGGATCAACCCGGGGATCATCGCCAACCTTCCCTATGATGCGGACCGCGACTTCGCGCACATCACCGCGGTCTTCACCGTGCCGCTCGTCATCATTGCCCACCCCTCCTTTGCCCCGCGCACGGCGCAGGAGTTGCTGGAGGCGGCGCGCCGC
Source organism: Muricoccus radiodurans (assembly GCF_050154705.1). Classification (GTDB taxonomy): domain Bacteria; phylum Pseudomonadota; class Alphaproteobacteria; order Acetobacterales; family Acetobacteraceae; genus Roseomonas; species Roseomonas radiodurans. The sequence continues at coordinate 1,593,254 of NZ_CP189561.1, forward strand.
GATCCGGGCGGCATCAACTACGGCTCCGGCGGGCCGGGCACGTCGCAGCACATGTCGGCGGAGCTCTTCGCCAGCCGCGGCGGGGTCCGGCTGACCCACGTGCCCTATCGCGGCAGCGGGCCGGCCATGGCGGACCTGCTGGCCGGCAACATCCCGATGATGTTCGACAGCATCCCCTCCGCCCTCCCGCAGATTCAGGCCGGGCGGGCGCGGGCCATCGCCGTGACCTCCGCCACGCGCGCGTCGCAGCTTCCCGACGTGCCGACCATCGCCGAAACCCTGCCGGGCTACGAGGCGATCGGCTGGGCCGGCCTCTGCGTTCCCGCAGCCACCCCGCGGCTGGCGGTGGAGCGGATCAACGCGGACGTGACCGCGCTCCTGCGGGACCCGGCCATCGCAGCCCGCATGGTGGAGCTGGGCGGCACCCCTGCTCCACAGACGCCGGACGAGTGCACCCGCTTCGTCCGCGCCGAGATCGCCAAGTGGCGGGAGGTTGCGCGCATCGCGAACGTGCGGCTGGAAGGCTGACCGGAACCGGCCGGGAGAACGAGGTTCCGCAACCCCGGCGCCTGTCCGGGCGATAGGCTCCAGCAGCCCGAACGCGGGCGGGTCGGCGCCGGCCCGCCCGCGGGACCGGGCCACACAGCAACCCCCCGACCCGGGGCCACAGCGCCCGGGGAGGACGGCCGGAGACGCCCATGCACGCGAAGATCGGCATCAACGCCAGCCCCCAGAGACTCTTCGACTGGCTGGCGCAAGGCGCGAATGCCCGCCACTGGTTCGCCCATCTGCGGCACGAGGCCGATGCGCTGCCCGAGGTCGGCGTGACGGCCGACGCCGGCGCCATGACCGTGCGCTGGAGCGCCGCCCCGGCCGGCGAGATGCACGTGACAGGCCAGGGCCACGCGAGCGAGCTGTCCCTCACCTTCACCGAGGATGGCCACCCGCCCGAAGCGCCCGCCGAGGAGCAGAGCCCGGACGACCCGCCGACCAACGCGGGCAACGCGCTGCGCTCGATCAAGAGCCATGTCGAGAACGCCGAGGGCGGCGATCCCGACATGCACACGCCCGGCATCGTCTCGAAGGAGCAGGTCGAAGAGGCGGCGCGCGAGATGGAGTAGCGCGCCGGGCCGGTGGTTCAGGCGGCGGCCTGACCCCCGGCCGGCAAGGGCGGCAGGGGGTCCGGCGTGCCCGCCGGCACGCCGATCTCGTAGACATTCAGCGTCATCGAGACGAGGGTGTAGTAACCCAGCAGCCCGATCAGTTCCGCCAGGGATTTCTCCCCGAGAACCTCGCGCGCCTCCGCGTGCGATGCGTCGTCCAGGTGCCGCTCGAGGTGAACCTTGCGCGCGACGTCGTGCACCACCCGGTCGGCATTGTCGGTGAAGCTGGGGCGTCGGCCGTGGCGAATGGCCTCGATGATCTCCTCTTCCAGCCCAGCCTCGCGCGCGATGCGCGCATGGGCGAACCACTCGTACTGGCTGCTCCAGATCCGCGCCGTCACGAGGATCGCCATCTCCGAACGGCGCGTGCCGAGGCTCGTCTGGTAGCGGAGGAACTCGCCCAGCGCCTGGGCACGGCGGGCCAGCTCGGGGCTGGCGAGCCAGGCGCGCATCGGCGCCGGCACGCGGCCCCGCTGGCCGGCGGTCACCTCGCGGACGGCCTCCCGCTGGGCGTCGGTCATCTCCGACTCCGGGATATCGCGAAGGCGCGGGGGATGGGCCATGCCGGGTTCCTCTCGGGTGGGGCGGAAGGCTACCGGCCCCCTCCCCGGCCGACCAGCCATGCACCGTCCCGCGCTGGACCGCGGCAGGTCCGCGGCGCAGTCTCCGGCCCGGGCAGGAGACGAAGAGGTCCGAGGACGGCATGAGCGACGCGATTGTTCCCGAGGACCGGCTGCTTTCCCTCGCCACGGCGGCGCTCACGGCCGGTGGGATGACGCCGCCGGACGCGGCGAATGCGGCGCGCGTGCTGGTGCTGGCGGATCTCTTCGGGCTGCGGACGCACGGGATCAGCCGCGTGCCGCAGTACCTGGACCGTGTGCGGCTGGGCGGCATCGACGCGGCGGCCAAGGTGGAGGTCACGCGCGTGGCGCCGGGTCTGGCGACGGTGGACGGCGCCAACGGCATCGGCCCGCTGGTCGGGATGCGCGCGCTGGAGGCCGCGATGGAAGGCGCGCGCGCGGCCGGCATCGGCGCCGCCTTCGCGCGGGGCAGCAACCATTTCGGCCCGATCGCGCCCTACGCGCTGATCGCGGCAGAGGCGGGCTTCGCGTCCATCGTCGCCTCCAATGCCACCACGACGATCGCGCCCTGGGGCGGGAAGGACACGCGGGTCGGCAACAACCCCTTCGGCATCGGCGTGCCGAACCCGGGCGGCGACCCGGTGATCCTCGACATGGCGCTGAGCGTCGCGGCCCGCGCGAAAATCCGCCAGTTCGCGGCGCGCGGGGAGCCGATGCCGGAGGGCTGGGCCACGGACGCCGAGGGCAGGCCCACGACCGACGCGGCCGCGGCGTTGAAGGGCTTCCTGCTGCCGGTGGGCGGGCACAAGGGCTACGGGCTGGCCATCATGGTGGACCTGCTGGCTGGGCTGCTCTCGGGCGCCGCCTACCTCACGCGCGTGCGGGCCTGGGACAAGGACCCCGGTGTGGCGCAGGACCTCGGCCACGTCTTCATCGCGATCGACACGTCACGCCTCGGCAGCGCGGACTGGCTGCGGGAGAGGATGGCCGATTTCGCCGCGATCATCCACGACACGCCGGCCGCCGACCCCGCCTCCCCCGTGATCCTGCCCGGAGAGCGCGAGATGGCGGCGATGCACCGGCAGCGGCGTGATGGCGTGCGCGTGGCGGAGGACGACCTGCGCAAGGTCGAGGCGCTGGCCGGCCAGGGCTGAAGAACGGAGGAAACAAGAATGATCACGCGTCGTGGCCTGAGCGCCCTTCCCCTTCTCGCCATGCCCGCGGTCGCGCGGGCGCAGGACGGCTATCCCAACCGCCCCATCCGCATCCTGGTCGGTTATCCCGCCGGCGGTGGTCAGGACCTCACAGCGCGGCTTCTGGCGGAGCCGCTCCGCGCGGCCCTCGGCCAGCCGGTGGTGGTGGAGAACCGCTCCGGCGCCTCCGGCATGATCGCGGCGGATGCGGTCGCGAAGGCGGCGCCGGACGGCTACACGCTGCTGCTCGGCGGCGCGGGGGAATGCGCGGCGAACGGCGCGCTCTTCCGCGGCCGGATCACCTACGATCCCGTGCGGGACCTCGTGCCGATCCATGTCTCGGCGAAGGTGCCCTGCGTGGTCATGGGCAACCCGGCGCAGCCCTTCACGGACATTCCCGGGCTGATCGCGCACGCGAAGCGGAACCCGGGGCGGCTCTCCTATTCCTCCTCCGGCATCGGCAACCCGCAGCACTTGGCGGGAGAGCTGTTCAACTTCATGGCGGGAACCGACACGGTGCACGTGCCCTATCGCGGCTCCGGGCCGGCCGTGACGGACATCGCCTCGGGGCAGGTGCAGTTCGGCTACAACAGCCTCGCCGCCGGATTGTCGCTCATCCAGGAAGGCCGCATCCGCGCGCTCGGTGTGACCTCGAAGGAGCGCATGCCGCAGCTTCCGAACGTGGCGTCGGTGTCCGAATTCGGCCCGATGCGCGACTACGAGCTGGTGAACTGGTTCGGCCTGTTCGGTCCCGCCAACATGCCGCCCGCGCTCGTGGAGCGGCTGAACCGGATCGTGGAGGCCGCCGTGCACGGGCCGGAGCTGCGCCCGCGTTTCGATACCCAGGGATTGCTGGTGCAATCCCAGACGCCCGCCGAGGCTCGCGCTTTCGTCGTGGCGGAGGCCGAGAAGCTCAGCAAGATCGTCGCCGACGCGCGGGTCACGGTGGAGGGATGAGCGGCTGGAACCGGCTGCTGCTGACCGGCGCGGCGGGCGAGATCGGCACCGTCCTTCGCCCCGCCCTGCGCGGCGCGGCAGCGCATCTTCGCTGGCACGACATCCGCCCGGTGCCGAATGCCGCCGCAGACGAGGAGGTGGTGACGGGCGACCTGACCGCGCCCGGCGCCGCCGACGCGGCTATGGAGGGCGTGGACTGCGTCATCCACCTCGCCGGCATCCCGCGGGAGACGGACGGCTCCTCCGACCGGATCATGCAGGTGAACGTGCTGGGCACCCATGCCGTGTTCGAGGCGGCGCGGCGCGCGGGCGTGCGCCGGTTCATCTTCGCCAGCAGCAACCACGTCATCGGCTTCTACCGCGCGGACCGGCCGGTGGGCACGGAGGAGCCGATGCGGCCGGACGGGCATTACGGCCTGTCCAAGGTCTTCGGGGAGGCGATGGGCCGCCTCTACGCCGACAAGCACGGGATGGAGGTGGCCTGCCTGCGCATCGGTGCCTTCCGCGCCCGCCCCGGCAATGCGCGGGAGCTCGGTGGCTGGATCAGCCACCGCGACATGGCGCAGCTCGCGCGCCGCTGCGTGGACGCGCCGCCCTTCCACTTCCTCGTGCTCTATGGTGTCTCGGCGAACACGCGGGCGCTGTGGGGCGGTGACACGGCGGCGCGCGCCCATGTCGGCTTCGCGCCGGAGGACAATGGCGAGGCCTACGCCGCCGAGCTGGAGAGCAAGCGCCCGGCGCCGGAGGAGATCGCCGCCATATTCCATGGCGGCATGGTCTGCGCGCTGGGCTTCAGCGGCGACCCGTCCCGGATCACCTGACGCCGCTCTCCGTCACATCGAACACCGAGCGGTCGTCGAGGCTGGCCCCGAACCACGCCTCGACCGTGGTCTCCCGCTTTCCCTGCGCGACCGGCTGACCCGAGCCATCCAGCACCAGCGGCTGGTCATGGCCGGGCAGCAGCAGCGTCCCCGGCCGCTCCCGCCACGCCGCGTTCAGCCGGGCGATGGAGCGGGCGTGGACCGCGGCGTCCATCGTCATGTCAGCCTTGCCGGTCGCGAGCTCCGCCCGGTTCTTCGCGATGTCGGCCGAGAAGATGACCCGCGGCTCTCCCTCCAGCACGAAGGCGAGATGGTGCGGGGAATGGCCCGGCGCCTCGAAGCAGGAGATGCCGGGCAGGCCGGTGGGGCCTTCGACCAGCCGGTGGAAGCGCGGGCTCTCGGCGAGGGCGCGCAGCGCGTATTCCGGCCAGAGTGGCGCGCCGATCGGCTGTGCCAGCGCGTAGTCCATCTCCGCGGCGGGCGCGTGGACCGTGGCCTGCGTGAACATCGGCCAGTTTTCCGAGTGGTCGTAGTGCAGATGGGTGATGAGGACGTCCGTGATGTCGTCCGGCGTGATCCCGAGGGCCTTGAACTTGTCCAGCAGCAGGCGCCGCGCGCCGAGGCGGCTGGTGTCCAGGAGGACCAGCCGGTTCTCCGGCCCGCGCGCCAGGGCGACCGTGCTCCAGCCCAGCCCGCCCTGCTGCCTCGATTTGCCGGGATAGCCCTGGATCAGGACCTGGACGTTCCACATGCTCACCACCCCTCCGGCCGGGCCACGCCGAGCTCGTCCGCGGCCTTGTTGAGATCGATCCGGGTCTGCTCCGGAAGCGCCAGCCCATCCCGCGCGTGGCGCACCTCGTTCCGCGCCTCCAGCTCGCCGGGATAGAAGATCTCCTCCACGCCCTCGGCGCGTGGCACCGACTTCAGCTCGGCGATCATGTGCTCCATCCGCGCGTTGAAGGCGTCCAGTGGCTGAAAGGCGGCGATGTTCAGCGCGATGATCAGGTGGCCGGAGCGGCTGACCTTGTCCTTCTGGTAGGGGCTGCTCACCTCGCCCAGGATGCCGCTGCCGGAGAGCACGCCGGACAGCACGTCCACCATGGTGGCGATGGCGTAGCCCTTGTGCTCGGCCATCGGCAGGATCACGCCCTTCAGCGCCTCCACCGGATCGGTGGTGCGGCGCCCGTCGGCGTCGATGGCCCAGTGATCCGGGATCGGCAGCCCCTTCTGGCGCGCGAGGAAGATCTTGCCCCGCGCGACCACCGTGTTCGCCATGTCCAGCATCATCGGCGCGTGCGCCCCGGCTGGCGCGGCGATGGACCAGGGATTGGTCCCAACCTTCATCCGCTTGCCGCCCCAGGGCGCCATGGCCGGGCCGCCATTGGCCGTGAGGATGCCGACGCACCCGGCCTCCGCCGCCATGCGGGTGAAGTAGCCGAGGGCGCCGTGATGCCCGGAGTTGCGGATGGACACGACGCCGACACCGTGTGCCTTCGCGCGGCGGATCGCGTCCTGCATGGCGTCCCGCGCGATCACCTGGCCGACGCCGTCATGCCCGTCCACCACCGCGATCGCGCCGGCATCCACCACCCGCTCCGCGGTCGTGACGGGCCGCATGACGCCGGTCTTCACCCGGTCCAGATACCAGGGCGCCCGCATCACGCCGTGGGAGGAATGCCCCCACATGTCGGCGCGGACGAGCGTCTCCGCCACGAAGGCCGCGTGGTCGTCCGGAAGGCCTGCGGCGACATAGAGGGAGGCGACGAAGCCGCGCAGGAAGACGGGATCTGTGGACGGCATATCGTTCCTCCGGCGCTCGGTCGCAGGATAGGCCGGCGGGGGACGGGGATGAAGCCCGGCGCCTACTCCATCGTCACGCCGGTGCGGCGCACGATGCCGGCCCAGTGCTCCACCTGGTCGAGGAAGAAGGCGCGGAACGGCTCCGGCTCCTGCGTCACGATACGGAAGCCCAGCCCATCGGCCCACTGCCGCATGCCGTCCCCGGCCATGACCTGCCGCACCGCCGCGTTCAGTCGCGCGGTGATGGCCGCCGGCGTGTTCGCTGGCGCGAAGAGGCCGTGCCAGATGTTCACGGCAAAACCCGGCAACCCACTCTCCGAGATGGTGGGCAGCTCCGGCCAGGCCGGCGCGCGCTCCGCCGTGGAGGTAGCAAGGCCACGGATGCGCCCCGAATCCGCCAGCGGCTTGGCGGTGGAGGCCGGGTCCATGACCAGCTGCACCTCATCCGTCGAGAGCGCGAGGAGGTAGGGCGCCGCGCCGCGATAGGGCACATGCGTCATCTGGATCCCCGCCTGCACGCAGAAGTCGGCGAGCGCCAGATGTCCCGAGCTGCCGGTGCCAGCCGTGCCGTAGTTCAAACGGCCGGGCCGCGCCTTCGCGAGGTCGATCAGTTCCCGCACCGTGCGTGCCTGGGTCGGGTTGCTGACCATGAAGAGGAAGGGCGTCTCCGCGATCTGCGTCACCGGCGTCAGGTCGCGCCTTGCATCGTAGCTGATGTCCCGCCGCAGCGAGGGCTCGATCGCCACGGCGCAGGTGTGGAACAGCATGGTCGTGCCATCCGGGGTCGCGCGCGCCACCGCCTCGGTCCCGACCGCGCCGCCGGCGCCGGAGCGGTTCTCGACCACCACCTGCGTGCCGAGCACCGGTCCCAGCTTCTCCGCGATATTGCGCGCGACGAGGTCGGTGTTCCCGCCCGGCACGAAGGGCACGATGATCCGGACCGGTCCCCGCGTCTGCGCGATGGCGGGCATGGCGAGGGCCGCGAGCGGGGCAGCCAGGACAATGCGCCGGGAGGTCATGACGTCCTACTCCGCACGGATGTTGGCGGCGCGGATCACCCCGCCCCAGGTAGCCAGGTCGCGCTCCACCCGGCTCGCAAGCTCCGCCGGCGTGGAGCTGCGCTGGGCGTAGCCGAGTTCCTGCAACCGCGCCGCCAGCTCTGGCTTCGCGAGGACGCGGCCGAATGCGGCGCTCAACCGATCGCGGATCGGGTCGGGTAGGCCCTTCGGAGCGAAGACCGCCATCCAGCCCACGGTCTCGAAACCCGGATCGGTCTCGCCGATCGTGGGGACCTCGGGCAGCAGCGGGTGGCGTACCCGGCCGGAAGTGCCGATCGCACGCGTCTGACCGCCGCGGATCGTGGGCAGCGCGGTGGAGGGCACGTCGAACATGAAGTCCACCCGTCCGCCGACCAGGTCCAGCAGCGCCTGGGCGCTGCCGCGGTAGGGAATGTGGTCCATGGTCACGCCGGTGGCGCTTCGCAGCATCTCGGAGGTGAGGTGGTTGCTCGACCCGATGCCCGCGGAGGCATAGGAGACGCCCTGCGGCCGGCTCTTTGCGAGATCGACCAGATCCCGGAGCGTGCGCACAGGCGACGCCGCCGGCACCAGCAGCACGTTCTCGTACTCCGTCAGCAGGGAGATCGGCGTGAAGTCGCGCAGCGGGTCGTAGCCGGTGTCGTTCGAGAGCGATGGATTGACCGTCATCGCCCCCGTGTTGCCGAGACCGATGGTGTAACCATCCGGCGCCGAGCGCGCGAGCCGAGCCACGCCCAGGCTGCCGCCCGCGCCACCGACATTCTCGATGACGATGGGCTGGCCCAGTTCCTCCCGCATCGCCTCCAGCACGGGGCGGCTGATCACGTCCGTGGCGCCCCCCGGTGGGAAGGGCACGATGTAGCGGATCGGGCGGTTCGGCCAGGGCGCCTGGGCGAGCGCGGGCAGTGGCATCGCCGCAGCGGCCACCACGGCCAGCAGCCGGCGGCGCGACGGGCCGGGGATGCCATCGATCATGCCACGGTCCTCCAGGCGGATACGGCCGGCTCGCCGGCGCTCAGCGCGGCGGCGGGCACATCACCTCCTCGCGCAACAGGACGGTCTTCACCTCACCGAGGAAGGTGGCGCCGTCGGCGAACCATTCCTGAGCCTCCGGCGAGGCCACGAGTGCCCGGCGCGCGTCCATGTCGTCGCACCAGCTCTCGGCGAAGCCGTCCAGCGGGGTCTTCATCTCGAGCGGCGGAAGATCGGCCCGGAACTGCTCCTCCACGATGCCGGAGAGGATGAAAGCGCGGAGGTTCGGCACGCCCGGCGCCATGCGTGCGTGGCCGACGCGCCAGGCCTGCTGGAACTGCTCGGGTGTGTGATCCGGGCGGCGGCGGATGGCGGTCAAAGCCTTCACGCCCGGGCGGGGCCCCTCCGGCAGCGGCACCACCACCTGCTCCTCGGTCACGAAGGTGCGGATGGAGCCGATGATGGTCGCGCCGTCCCCGTGCCACCGCTTGCCCTCCGCCGAGGCACCCGCGGCCGCGCGGGCCTGAAGGTCGTCGAACCAGACCTGGGCGATGCCGTCGAAATCGCCCATGGGCAGCGCCGCCACGTCGGAGCGGCCATGACTCTCGATCGGGATGTTCAGCACGTAGCCGCGGACACCGGGCACGTCGCGCCACATCGGCGCGTGCACCTCGCGCCAGTGGCGCTGGAAATCCTCCGCCGAGAGGCCGGGCTTGCGGGCGAGAAAGCTGATGGACTTGATCATGGACGTTCCCCGCGCCGCCAGAGGGCAACGCCATTCATCGAATAGGCCGAATGAATGACCTTAGCTGCCCGGCTGTCAACCGTAGCCGGTCGCAGGGACCGGGAGCGCAGGCGGGACGGCGCACCGCCCTGCGGCCGGCGCCAGGCATCCTTGCGGCGCGCCCGGCAGGCGCGCCGCGTGCCGTCAGCGGATCAGGAGTTCGGACCGCGCAGGATCGAGATCGGCTGCCACCGCGCCAGGCCGGACTTCTCCAGCGCCGCGGGGTTGACGCAGGACATCGGCCACTTGCCCTTCAGGACCAGCGCCAGTTCCTGCCCCACGCGCCGCTTCCGCGCCGGATCGAAGCGGGACGAGGCACTGGCGACGTGCGCCGTCAGGATGACGTTGTCCATGGACAGCAACGGGTTGTTGTCGCCCGGCGGCTCCTTCTCCAGCACGTCCAGCGCGGCACCGGCGATCTTCCCCTGCTGCAGGGCCTCGATCAGCGCCGCCTCGTCCACCGTCTGGCCCCGGCCCGTGTTGATGAAGATCGCGGTCTTCTTCATGCGGGCAAAATGCTCCGCCCGCATCATCCGGTCCGATTCCGGGGTGCCGGGGGCGTGCATGCAGATGAAGTCCGACTGTTCCAGCACGTCGTTCAGCGGTGCCGGCTCCACGCCGTAGTCGAGGACGGCGAACTCCTCGATGAAAGGGTCATAGGCCATCATGCGCAGGCCGAAGGGCGCGGCCCGGCGCGATACCGCGCGGGGGATGCGGCCGAAAGAGATGAAGCCGAGGGTCAGCCCGCGCAAGCGCGGGAACTGGTAGAGGAAGCGCCGCCCCTCCCCCCAACGCTTGTCCCTCACCAGGCGCTCGGATTCCGGCAGCCGGCGCCAGGAGGCGAGCAGCAAGGTCATCGTGTGGTCCGCCACCTCCTCGATGAAGGTGTCGGGGATGTTGGTGACGGGGATGTTGCGCTCGGTCGCCGCGGCGATGTCCACGGAATCCACCCCGACGCTGCCGAGGGTGATGACCCGGCACTTCGTCAGCCCGTCGATGATGCGACGGGTGATCTTCAGGCCCTTCGCATAGATCGCGTCCGCGTCCTGGGCGGCGGCCAGGAAGGCGGATTCCTCGGCCGGCGCCTCGACGATCTCCACGTCCAGCCCGGCCAGCGCCTCGCGCTCCAGCGGGTATCCGTCCGCCTGGAACGGCGTGGTCACGATCTTCAGCTTCGCCAAGGGAGATCTCCGGATGTTGCGGCCCGGGTCGCCGACCCGGGCATCGGATGGGTGCGGATCACGCGCCGCTGCACCCTACTCCTTCACCGCGCCGGTGAGGGAGGAGACGTAATAGTCCACGAAGAAGGAATAGAAGATCGCGACCGGCAGGGAGCCGAGCAGCGATCCGGCCATCAGCGCCCCCCACTGGTACACGTCGCCCGTCACCAGCTCCGTCAGGATCGCCACCGGCACCGTCTTCTTCTCGCTGCTCTGGATAAAGGCGAGCGCATAGATGAACTCGTTCCAGGACAAGGTGAAGGAGAAGATACCGGCCGAGATCAGGCCCGGCACCGCCAGCGGCAGGGTGATCTGGCGCAGGATCTGCAGCCGCGACGCGCCGTCGATCAGCGCGCACTCCTCCAGCTCATAGGGGATCGACTTGAAGTAGCCGATCAGCAGCCAGGTGCAGAAGGGCACCAGGAAGGTCGGATAGACGAGGATGAGCGCGAAGGGGCTGTCGAACAGCCCGAGCTGCACCACCATCGTCGCCAGCGGGATGAACAGGATGGAGGGCGGAACGAGATAGGCGAGGTAGATCGCCAGCCCGACATACTGGCTGCCCCGGAAGCGCAGCCGCTGGATCGCATAGGCCGCGAGGGTGGAGGAGAAGAGGGACAGGACGGTGGCGCCGACCGCCACGCCCATCGTGGTCCAGAGCCAGCGCGGATAGGCGGTGTTGAACAGGAGATGCCGGATGTGATCGAGCGTGGGGGAGTTGATCCAGAACGGATTGTTCTCCCGCAGATTGTAGAGCTCGGCGTTCGGTTTGAAGGACGTCACCGTCATCCAGTAGAAGGGGAACAGCAGGATGATGACGAAGAGTGCCAGGGGCACGTAGAGCGTCACCACGCGACGCGCGCGGCTGTCCCAGTGCATCGCCTCCGGCGCGACCGTCGCGGTGTTGCGGGTGGCCGGCGCGTCGGCGGGGATGGCGGCGTCAGTCATTGGCCTCTCCCTGCTGCCACTTCCGCCGGGCAAGGGCGAAGTAGGAGAAGAGCGTCGCGAAGACGAGGAAGGGGATCATGGAGACGGCGATCGCCGCCCCCTCCCCCAACTGCCCGCCCGGGATGCCGCGCTGGAAGGCCAACGTCGCGAGCAGGTGGGTGGAGTTCACCGGTCCGCCGCGGGTGATCGCGTAGACCAGCTGGAAATCGGTGAAGGTGAAGATGATCGAGAAGGTCATCACGATCGCCAGGATCGGCAGCAGCATCGGGAAGGTGATAAAGCGGAAACGCTGCCAGGCGGTGGAGCCGTCGATCAGCGCCGCCTCGTAGAGCGAGGGCGAGATCGTCTGCAACCCCGCGAGAAGGGAGATCGCGACGAAGGGAATGCCGCGCCAGACATTGGCGGCGATCAGGCTCCAGCGCGCCGGCCAGGCGGAGCCGATGAAGTCGATGTTCGTCTCCCGCAGCCCGAGATTCACCATCGCCCAGGAGATGATGGAGAATTGCGGGTCGTAGATCCACCAGAAGGCGATCGCAGAGAGCACCGTGGGCACGATCCAGGGAAGCAGGATGATCGCCCGCAGGATGCTCTTGAAGGGCAGATGGTTGTTCAGCAGCAGGGCCAGCCAGAGGCCGAGGCCGAACTTCAGCACCGTCGCCACCCCCGTGTAGAAGACGGAGTAGAAGACAGCGTTCCAGAAGATCGGGTCCTCGAAGAGAAACTCGAAGTTCTCCCAGCCTACCCAGATGCCGCGCCGCCCGATCGTGGTATCGGTGAATGCGAGGAAGATGCCGAGGCCCAGCGGATAGGTCAGGAAGGTCAGCAGCAGGCCGACCGCCGGCAACAGGCAGATGACGATCAGAAAGGCCTTGTTGTCGAACAGGCGGGCGATCCAGCCGGGATCGCTGCGCTTGGCGACCCAGCGCGGCAGAGCTGCTTCCGACATGCGGGCCTCCTCTCGTGGTGACGGCGCCCCGTCTCCGGGGCGCCGATGGGTCCTAGCGGCGGCGGAAAATTCGCTCGGAGCGCCGCGCGGCCTCCCGCGCGGCAGCCTCCGGCGTGGCCTGGCCGGACGCGACCGAGGCGAACATCTGCACGAGGATGTACTCGTTCGTGGCCGTGGCCGAGGCCTCGCTGATCGGGCCGCGATAGCCCTTCCAGAAGGAGCTGCGCATCGTGTCCTTGAAGACCGCGATCTTCGGGTCCGACGCCCAGACCGGGGAGGCCGAATAAGCCTCCAGCGGCTGCGACCAGTAGCCGAGATTGGCCTGCAGCCAGGGGTCGTACTGCTCGGACTCGAGCAGGAAGGCGAGCAGCGCCTTTGCCGCGTTCGGGAAGCGGGAGTGGCGGAACACCATGCCGTTGAGCGTCAACCCCGCATTCGGCGTGGAGGAGGCGCGTCCTCTCGGCATGAGGGCGTGGAAGGTATCGTCCGCCGCCGCCCGCGTCGCCGGGTCGTTCTTCATGGAGAAGTACAGCGACACGCCGTTCTGCGTGACCGAGATCTCGCCCGCCGCATAGGCGCGGTTGTTGGAGACGTCGTTCCAGGCCGTCGTGCCCGGGATCATGTTCGGGTAGAGTTCGCGGAGGTAGGTCAGCGCCTCCACCGTCTGGGGCGAGTTGATCCCCACGCTGCCGTCCTCGTTCACGAGGGCGCCGTTGTGGGACCAGAGCAGCCATTCCGCGAAGGCGTTGCCGTCGCCCACGGCGTTGCCCAGGGCGAAGCCGACCGGCTTGTTCGCGGACTTCAGCTTGCGCGCCATGTCCAGGAAGCCCGGCAGGTCCTCCGGCGGCGCCTGAAGGCCGATCTCCTGGAGGGCGGACTTGCGGTAGACCATCGGCCCACCCGAGGAGCCGAAGGGAACGCCCAGCCAGTTGTTCGAGTTGTGCCGCTTGCCGTACTTCTGCGCGAGCGGCAGCCATCCGCCGTAGCGGTTGCCGATGTACTCCGCGATGTCGGTCAGCTCGATCAGCTTGTCGGCGTAGACGTGCGGCGCCTCGTTGAAGCCGATGATGACGTCCGGCCCGGCGCCGGTGTTGGCGGTGACCGCGGTCTGCTGGGAGATGTCCTCCCACCCCACGAAGTCCACGCGGACCTGCACGCCCGTCTGCTGAGTGAAGCGGGCGCAGTTCGCGCGCCAGGTGTCCTCGTCCGGCTGGACGAAGCGGACCGGACGCAACATCCGCAGCGTCGCGCCGCTCTCGATCGGCAGGTTCGGCGCCGTCGCGTTCGACCGCTGGATCTGCGCCCCGGCCTCCCCGATCGCGGTCGCGGCCATCCCGGCGGCGCTGGCCGCCAGCAGGCTTCGCCGGGTGATGATGTTCGCCATTCCTGTCGTCTCCCTCTCTTGTTCCTGGCAGGCGCTACAGACGGCGCCCGGTCTCCGCGTCGAACAGGTGGACCAATCCACCATCGGGCCGGACCGGCAGCATCTCCCCGGGCCGGGCGGTGACCCGTTCCCGGAAGGCGCCGGTCAGCGGCGTCTCGCCCACGCGCAGCATCACCTGGGTCTCCGATCCCGTCGGCTCCACGAGTTGCACCGTCGCCGGCAGCCCGGCCGGGTCCAGGGTCAGGTGCTCCGGACGGATGCCGTAGATGACCTCCCGCCCCTCGGCGGCGGTGAGCCCCGGCGGCAGCGGCCAGCCGGCGCCGTTCGCGCCGTTCGTATGAAAGCCGCCTCCCGAGACCCGCCCGCGGACAAGGTTCATCGCCGGGCTACCGATGAAACCCGCGACGAAGAGGTTCGCGGGACGGTCGTATAGCTCGAGCGGCGCGCCGATCTGCTCCACCCGACCGGCATTCATGACCACGATCTTGTCGGCCATGGTCATGGCCTCGATCTGGTCATGGGTGACGTAGATCGTGGTCACGCGCAGCCGCTGGTGCAGGTCCTTCATCTCGGTCCGCATGTGCACGCGCAGCTTGGCGTCGAGATTCGAGAGCGGCTCGTCGAAGAGGAAGACCTGTGGGTTGCGGACGATGGCCCGCCCCATCGCCACCCGCTGCCGCTGACCGCCCGAGAGCTGCCGGGGATAGCGGTCGAGCAGCGATTCCAGCCCGAGGATGCGGGCGGCGCGGCCGACCTCGGCCTCCTTCACGTCGGCCGGCGCCTTTGCCAGCTTGAGCGAGAAGGCCATGTTCTCCCGCACGGTCATGTGGGGGTAGAGCGCGTAGTTCTGGAACACCATGGCGATGTCCCGGTCCTTGGGTGGGACGTTGTTCACCACGCGGTTGCCGATGATGATCTCGCCGCCGCTGATGTTCTCCAGCCCGGCGATCATCCGGAGCAGCGTGGACTTGCCGCAGCCCGAGGGACCGACGAGCACGCAGAACTCGCCGTCCGCGATCTCCACGTCCACCCCGTGCAGGATGGGCGTGCTGCCGAAGCTCTTGCGGACGCCACGAATGCCAACCGAGGCCATGAGCGCTCAGCCCCGCCCACGGCACGTGGCCGCGGCACGCACGAGACCCCTGACGGGGGCGCGAATCGCACGCTCCATCCAGGACTTTCCTTCCCTCTTTCGGGAAGCCTAGGCGGGTCCGGCGCGGACTGGCAATGGCCGCCGCGGCGGGTCCGGCAACCGCGCTGCGCCGCAGCACGTTAGCGACCCGTCCGGCGCCTCGGCCGGTGCGTGATGGGGACAGGTCGCCCGACATGAGCATTCTCGACCGGCTGGCCTTCCGCGCCGCCCGCACCCGCCCCCGGAGGGCCGATCCGCTGGAGCGGCTGGCGGCCGCCGGCGCGGCGGTCGCGCTCGCGGCCGCGGCGAACCATCTCGTCGCCCGCTGGTCGGAAAGGCGCCACCCGCCGACCGGCCGTTTCCTGACCGTGGACGGCGTGCGCCTGCACGTCGTGGAACGCGGCGAAGGCCCGGCGGTCGTGCTGCTGCACGGCAACGGCGCCATCGCCGAGGAGTTCGCCATCAGCGGCCTCCTGGACCGGCTGGCGGAGAAGCATCGCGTCATCGCCATCGACCGCCCTGGCTTCGGCTACAGCGCGCGCCCGCGCCGGACCGTCTGGACCGCCGCGAACCAGGCGCGGCTCATGCGGAAGGCGCTGCGGCAGCTCGGCGTGGAGCGGCCGGTGATCCTCGGCCACTCCTGGGGCACGCTGGTCGCGCTGAACATGGCCTTGGACGATCCGGACAAGACCGCCGCGCTGGTGCTCCTGTCCGGCTACTTCGTCCCGACGCCGCGGCTCGACGTGCCCGTCTTCTCCGTCACGGGGATTCCGATCCTCGGGGACGTCATGCGCTACACGATCTCACCCCTCGTCGCCTGGCTCATCTCGGGACCTCTGATCCGCCGCATCTTCAGCCCCGCTCCGGTCACCATGCGCTTCGCTGCCGGCTTCCCTCTCGCGCTCTCCCTGAGGCCGGGGCAGCTTCGCGCGAGCGGAGAGGACACGGCACTGATGATCTTCGACGCCGCTCGCACGGTCCACCGCCACGCCGAGCTCTCGGTTCCCGTGCACATCGTCGCCGGGGAGGGCGACCGGATCGTGGACACCGGCTCCCAGTCCACTCGCCTGCACCGAGACGTGCCCGATAGCACGCTGCGCGTGGTGAAGGGTGTCGGCCACATGGTGCATCACCAGGGCCAGGACGCCGTGGTGCAGGCCGTGGAGAGCGCGGTCGCCACGTCCTCCGCGACGGCATGAACGGTCCATGACGAAGTTCTAACCCGGCACGGCATTCTCCGGGGCGGTCCGGGGTCACATCATTCCGCTGCGCCGCGGCCGGCGGTGCTCTGCCAAACCCCGGGGCCCCGACCGCCGATGGATCAGACCGAGTCAGGACCTTTGCACGCCCACAGCCGCCAGCGGCTCCCGCTCCGGGTCCAGAAGATGGGCCGCCGCGGCCGAGGCGTCCTCGCGGACCGGCGGATCGAGGCCGGCGAACTGGTCGAGCGCTCCCCCGTGCTCATTATTCCCCACGCCGACCGGGCGGCGGCCGACAGCATGATCACCTTCACCTATGTCTTCATGTGGGAGCACGACACAGTCGAGGAGGACCTCTACAAGCACGAGGGCCGCGCCGCGATCGCGCTCGGCTACACCTCTCTGCTGAACCACTCCTACACCCCGAACTGCACCTTCATCCGCCACATCGACGAGCTCCTGCTCGACCTCGTCGCGCTCCGCACCATCGAGCCGGGCGAGGAGCTGACCATCGACTACCAGATGACCCTCTGGTTCACGCCGGAGTAGCGCCGCCCGATCCTGGCGCGGCCTGCAAGGCCGGTCCAAGCTGGGGCGGAACCCGGCCATGCCAGGACCGGGGCGGGATGGAAGCGGAGCATGGACGAGGTCTTCGACCACATCATCTGCGGCGGTGGCTCGGCCGGCTGCGTGCTGGCATCGCGCCTCTCGGAGGACGCTCACCGGCGCGTCGTCCTGGTCGAGGCCGGGGTGGACACGCCCCCGGGCCGGGAGCCGGCCGACATCCGCGCCTCCTACCACGCGGAAGCGGTTTACAATCGCGAGTATCACTGGAAGGACCTGAAGGTTCACCTCCGGCCCGTGCCGCACAACCGGCCGGAAGAGCGTCCGCCCCTCCGCTCCTACGAGCAGGGGCGCATCCTCGGTGGCGGCTCCTCCATCAACGGGCAGCTCGCCAACCGCGGCCTACCCTCGGATTACGACGGCTGGGCCGCGGAGGGCGCGGCCGGCTGGTCCTGGTCCGAGGTGCTCCCCTACTTCCGCAAGCTGGAGCGCGACTGCGACTTCGGCGAGGGACCGCTGCACGGCGGCTCCGGCCCGCTGCCCATCCGCCGAATCGCGCCCGACCACTGGGCTGGCCATAGCCGTGCCGCGACCGCGGCCTGGACCGCCGACGGCTTGCCGCACCTGCCCGATCAGAACGGCGACTTCCGCGACGGCTGGTTCGCCATCACCACCGCGAACGCGCCGGAGGACCACCGCGTCTCCGCCGCAATGGGCTACCTGACCGAGGCGGTGCGGGCCCGGGCAAACCTGACGATCCTCGCCTCCCACGCCGTGCTCGGGCTGGAGTTCGATGCGGATGGCCGCGCGGTCGGCGTGCGCGTCCGGTCCGCGGATGGCGCGGTCCGGACCCTGCGCGCACAGGGCGACATCGTCGTGTCGATGGGCGCGCTGCGCTCTCCGGCCTTCCTCATGACCCAGGGCATCGGGCCGGGGGACGCGCTCTCCGCCGCCGGCGTCGCGCCGCGCATGGAACTGCCCGGCGTGGGACGGAACCTGCAGGAACACCCGACGATCGGCTTCGCGGCCTATCTCCGGCACGCCGACCGCCAGACGGGTCCGCTGCGGCGGTCGATCCATGTCGGCGTCCGCTGGTCTTCCGGGATGGAAGGGGTGCCATCCGGCGACCTCTTCGCCATCTCCATCGCGCGGGCATCCTGGCACGCGGTCGGCGAGCGGCTGGCGGGGCTGCAGGCCTGGCTGAACCGGTCCTACTCCCAGGGACGGATCCGCATCCGCTCCGCCGACCCGCTGGAGCACCCGATCGTCGAGATGAACCTTCTTGCGGACTCGCGAGACGCCGTTCGCCTGGTGCAGGTATTCCGCAAGCTCGCTGCCTGGCACGCCATGCCGGAGTTGCGGTCGGTCGCGCTGGACGCCTTTCCAATGGTCTACAACGAGCGGGTACGGAAGGTCGCGATCCGCAGCCTGAAGAACAAGGTCGCGACCTCCATCCTCGCGCGCATCCTGGACGGCCCCGCCCGGCTGCGCCGCGCCGCGATCCACGGGCTGATCACCGAGGCGTCGCCCGTGGCGGTGCTGCTGGCCGATGAGGAGACACTGGAGGCCCATGTCCGCGCCAATGTCACGGGCCAGTGGCATGCGAGCTGCACCTGCCGCATGGGCCGGGACGACGACGCGATGGCGGTCACCGACACCGCCGGCCGCGTGCGCGGCGTCCCGGGCCTGCGTGTGTGCGACGCCTCGGTCTTTCCCTATGTGCCGAGCGCGAACACGAACATCCCGACGATCATGACAGCGGAGAAGATCGCCGACGCGATCCGGCGCGGCATGTAGCGGGCCCGCGACCCGCCGCGGCCGGCTAGACGCTCCCGGCCGCGAGGGACTGGACGCGGCGGGCGAGGTCCGCGACCCGCGGCCCCGCCTCCCGCATCGCGCGCTGGCGGTCCAGCATGAAGGCCGGTGCGCCGCAGTTGAAGGCGGCATAGCTTCCATCCGCGAGCAGGACGGCGGCGCCAGCCGCGTGCACCTCCTTCTGCCAATCGCCGACCGAGAGCGTGAAGCCGCGCGCGGCGTGCATCTCAACTGCTTCCTGCAAACCGTCACGAACGGCGGCCCAGCGCGCGGGGAAGCGAGTCTCGATTTCCGCGTCGATCGCGGCGCGCTCGTCGGGCGGCGCGGCGGCGTAGCGGGCGCGGCCCATGGCCGTGATCGCCAGCGGGATTCGCGACCCCAGGCCGAGTTGCAGGACGACCGCCGATCCGGGCTGGCAGTGCTCCACATAGAGCATGGAGAGCCGATCCCGCCGCCCGAGGGAGACGGAGCAGCTCAGCCGCTCGCAAAGCTCCTGCATCAGCGGGCGCGCGAGCTGCCGCACCGTCATCCCGGAGAGCGCGAGCTGGCCCAGCGAGACCGCCGCCACGCCCAGGCGGTATTTCGCATAGCGCGGCAGGTATTCGAGGTATCCCAGCTCCGTCAGCGTGTGCGTCAGCCGCGACACGGTCGGCTTGGGCAGCCCCGTCCGCGCCGCGATCTCCTGGTTGCCCAGCGCCGCGCCGCCCGCGCGGAAGGCCTCCAGGATGGAGAGGCCCCGCGCGATGGATTCCACGAATTGCGAGCCGCGCGTCGCCGCGCCCGGCTCGACGGGGACAGGGCGGCGGACCCTCATGCCCGCCACCGCAGGTTGGGTCGCATCACTCGATCCGCAGGTTCAGCCGCTGCACCATGGTCCGCTCGTACTCGGCGCGGCGGGCGATGAAATCGCGGTACTCCTCGGTGCGGCGATATTCCAGCGGCATGTCGAACTGGGCCCGCACGCGCGTGTTCTCCGGGCTGAACAGCGCGTCCTTCAGCGCGTCGTGCAGCACGCGCACCACGCCGGGATCCATCCCCTTCGGCCCCATGATCCCGTAGGGCGAGGTGACGACCATGTCGTAGCCGAGTTCCTTCAGCGTCGGCACCTCGGGAAAGCGTGCGGCGCGCTCGGCGGACCAGACGGAGAGGAGGCGCATCTGGCCCGCCTCCACGTTCGGCGCCCAGGTCGAGCTGTCCGCGATGCTGACGACCTGCCCCGACAGCACGGCCGTGACGCCCTCAGTGGCGCCGCGGAAGGGAACATGGGTGAGGCTCACGCCCTCCTTCAGCGCGATCTCCTCCATCGCGAGGTGGTTCGTCGTCGCGATCCCGGAGGAGGAGTAGGTGATCCGCCCCGGATTGGCCCGCGCCGCCGCGAGGTAGTCCTGCCAGGTCCGGATCGGGTTGTCGGCCTTCACCGCCACGCCGAACAGCCAGCCTGTCAACCCGATGATTGGCGTGAAGTCCGCGATGGCGTCCCATTGCGGGTTGCGGACGAGGAAGGTCCGGCGGATCACCGAGAGGTGCATCTGCCCGATCGTGTAGCCGTCCGGCCGCGCCTCCCGCGCGAGGTAGGGGGCGTGCAGCGTGCCGCCGGCGCCGCCGCGGTTCTCGATGATGACGGGCTGGCCCAGGCTGCGCGACGCCACCTCCCCCAGAGATCGGAGCTGTGCGTCGGCGGAGCCGCCCGGCGGCCAGGGGACGATCAGGCGGATGGGCCGTTCGGGGAAGCGCCCCTGTCCGCGCGCGATCCGCGGCGCCGCGAGCAGCGCGCCCGCAAGGCCCATTGCTCCGCGCCTCGGCAGTCCGGTTTGGGTCTGGATCATCGTCGCTCTCCCTGTTCCGCCCGGCTTGTCTGCCGGGTCGGCTGTTACGCCTCCAGCGGTCGCGGATCGGTCGCGCGCAGCGGCGCGCCGGTCTGTCGTTGCAGCTCTTCCAGGCTGAGCCCAGGGAGGATCTCCTCCACCTCCAGCCCCTCCGCCGTGACCGCGATCACCGCGAGATTGGTGAAGACCCGACGCACCACGCCGCGCGCCGTTAGGGGATAGGTGCAGGCCTGCACCAGCCGCGGGTGCCCGTAACGGGAGACGTGCTCCATCATGACCCAGATCTGGCGCGCACCGACAGCCAGGTCCATCGCCCCACCCACGGCGGGCACACCTTCGTTCTCGCCCGTGGACCAGTTCGCGAGGTCGCCCGACGCCGATACCTGGAAGGCGCCAAGGACGGAGATGTCGAGATGCCCCCCACGCATGATCGCGAAGCTCAGCGCCGTGTCGAAATAGGACCCACCGGGCCGGATCGTCACCGGCTGCTTGCCGGCGTTGATGAGGTTCCAGTCCTCCTGTCCCTCCGGCGGACGGGGGCCGACATGGAGGATGCCGTTCTCCGAGTGCAGCACGACCTCCCGGTCCTCCGGGATGTGATCCGGCACCATGTCGGGCAGGCCGATGCCGAGGTTCACGAAGGATCCGTCGGGGATGGCGCGCGCCACGCGGCGGGCCAGCCCCTCGCGCGTCAGCGGCGTCATGCCGGCGACCCCGCGCGCACCACGCGGTCCACCAGCACGCCGGGCGTGACCACCACCTCCGGGTCCAGGGCGCCGAGTTCCACGAATTCATCCACCTCCGCGACCACGAGGGCGGCGGCGGTGGCCATGACGGGGGCGAAGTTCCGCGCCGTCTTGTCGTAGGTCAGGTTGCCCATCCGGTCCGCCTGCCGCGCCCGCAGCAGCGCCACGTCGCCGCGGATCGGGCTTTCCAGCACGTGCTCGCGACCCTCGATCATCCGCACCTCCTTGCCCACGGCCAGCGCCGTGCCCGCACCGACCGGCGTGTAGAAGCCGCCCAGCCCCGCACCGCCGCAGCGGATGCGCTCCACCAGCGTGCCCTGGGGAACCAGCTCCAGCTCGATCTTCCCGGCCATGTAGAGGTCCACGAAGGTCGTGGTGCTCTTCGCCTTCGACTTGGGATAGGAGCAGACAAGCTTCCGCACCCGCCCGGCCGCCAGCCAGACCGAGAGATCCGGCAGCGCGCTGCCGGCATTGTTCGTCACGACCGTCAGGTCGCGCGGGCCCAGTTCCTCGACGGCCGCGATCAGCCCCAGCGGCACCCCCGCGCCGCCGAAGCCGCCGAGCAGAACCGTGGCGCCGTCCCGTATCCCGCCAACGGCCTCGGCGTAGGTCTGCACACGACGGTCGATCATGGTTCAGAACAGCGCATAGCCGCCATCGATCAGGAAGGTGTCACCGGTGTGATAGGCGGAGGCATCGCTCATGAGATACACGGCGATGCCGCCGAAATCCGCGGGCTGTCCCCAGCGCCGCATGGGGATGCGGGGCATGACGTTGCCGCGGAACTTCTCGTCCGCCACGGAGCGCGCGGTCATCGCCGTCTCGATCCAGCCGGGCAGGATGGTGTTGGCGCGGATGCCGTGGCGTGCCAGCTCCACCGCCAGCGCGCGGATCATCGAGACCAGCCCGCCCTTGGTCGCCGCGTAGTGCTCGTTGCGCGCCGCCCCCTCGATCGCGGCCAGCGAGGCGGTGCCGACCAGGGCGCCTCCGCCCCCGCGCGCCACCATGTGGCGGGACGCGGCGCGAAGGGTGAAGAAGGCGCCGTCCAGGTTCACGCGCAGGACCCGGCGCCATTCCTCGGCCGTGAAGTCCACGAAGGGCGTCTTCTTGCCGGAGGAGACGCCGGCATTCGCGAAACACCCGTCCACCCGGCCCATGAACCGCACCGTCTCGGCGAAGGCCGCCTCCACCGCCGCCTCCTCGCCCACGTCGCATTCCAGCGTGAGCACGCGGCGCCCGGTGGCGGCCAGGTTCTCCCGCGCCGCCGCGTTCTTGGCGGCATTGGTACCCCAGATCGCGATGTCCGCGCCGGCCTCGGCCAGGGCGGTTGCCATGCCCAGCCCGATGCCGCCATTGCCGCCGGTGATCAGCGCCACACGACCGGTCAGGTCGAAGGGTCGGTAGGGCAATCCGTCAACTCCCGTCGATGCTCAGCTGCAGGCGGGAGACCATCTCACGCTCGTAGGCGACGCGTTGCCGGGCGAAGGCGAGGTAATCCTCCGGCCCGAGATACTCCATCGGCAGCTCCCAGCGGCGCATCACCTGCTGGGTGCTCTCGTCGGAGAGCGCCTTGCGGAAGGCCTCGTGCAGCACGCGGACGACGCCGGGGTCCATCCCCTTCGGTCCCGCAATGCCGTAAGGGG
Organism: Muricoccus radiodurans; assembly: GCF_050154705.1. GTDB lineage: Bacteria > Pseudomonadota > Alphaproteobacteria > Acetobacterales > Acetobacteraceae > Roseomonas > Roseomonas radiodurans. Next base: position 1,615,985 of record NZ_CP189561.1, read on the forward strand.
AGGTGACGACCATGTCGTAGCCCAGCTCGCGCAGCGTCGGTGCATCGGGGAAGGCCGGCAGGCGGTCCCGCGTCCAGACCGAGAGCAGGCGGAACTCGCCATTCTCGACGTTCGGACGCCAGGCCTGGGCATCGGCGATGCAGTCGATCTGCTTGCCGAGCAGCGCCGTGACGCCCTCCTGCGCGCCGCGGAAGGGCACATGCGTCATCTGCACGCCCTCCCGCGCCAGGATGTCCTCCATGGCGATGTGGTTCGAGGTCGCGACGCCGGAGGTGGAGTAGGTCAGCATCCCCGGACGCGCCCGCGCCGCGGCGATCAGGTCCTGCCAGCTGCGATAGGGGCTGTCGCTCCGGACCGCCGTGCCGAACAGGAAGCCGCTGACCTGCATGATGTAAGTGAAGTCGTTGATCGGATCCCAGGTGGCGTGCCGCGTCATGAAGGGATGGCGCAGGATCGAGAGGTGCTGCTGCGCGAGAAGATAGCCGTCCGGCCGCGCCTGGAGGACCGCCTGTGCGCCGAGAGTCCCGCGCGCGCCAGGCCGGCTGTCGAGGATGACCTGCTGCCCGAGCTCGCGCCGCACGACCTCGAACATGGAGCGGAACAGCGCGTCCAGCGAACTTCCCGGCGGCCACGGAATGATGAAGCGGATCGGGCGGTCCGGAAATCCGGCCTGGGCGCGCGCGATCCGCGGCGTCACGAGGCCAGACGCCCCGAGCGCGAGCGCGCCGCGCCGGGTGACGTCCACAACCCTTCTTTTGTTCATTGGACCTCCCTCCCCCGTTCTCGGGGCGTGCTCAAGCCGCGGCGATCAGCCCTCCCGCGTCGGAAAGCTGCCGCAAGTGCCGGTCGGCATCACCGAACTGAAGGTCGATCGCGGTCAGGCGCGCGAAGTAGTGGCCGATGGCGTACTCCATGGTCATGCCAATGCCGCCATGGAGCTGGATCGCCTCCTGCCCCAGCTTCCGCGCCGCCCGACCGACCTGCACCTTCACCGCATTCATGGCCCGGCGCCGTTCCGCCGCATCGTCCTCGGACGCCATCATGGCCGCGTACATCGCCATGGAACGGGTCTGCTCCAGCTGCACCATCATATCGGCGGCGCGGTGCTGGATCGCTTGGAAGGAACCGATCGGAACGCCGAACTGCTTGCGGGTCTTCAGGTAGTCCAGCGTCAGAACCTGCGCGGCTTCCATGGCGCCCACCGCCTCCGCGGCCAGGGCGGCGATGCCCTCATCCACCACGCGCTCGGCCAGGGGTAGTCCGTCCTCCGGATCACCGAGAACGGCCTCCGCCCGCGCCCCGGTCAGCAGGATCTCCGCCGCGCGGCCGCCATCCATCGTCGGGTAGCCGTGGCGGGCGACGCCCTCCCCCCTCGCGTCCAGCAGGAAGATGCCGACGCCCTTCCGGTCCCGCGGACCGCCGGCGGTCCGGGCGGTGACGATCAACCGGTCCGCGCTGTCACCGTGGATCACCACGCCCTTGCGGCCATCCAGCACCCAGCCATCCCCGTCCCGCCGCGCCGTCGTCTGGAGGTCGGCCAGATCGTAGTAGGATTGCGGCTCCACATGCGCGAAGGCGAGGAGCAACTCCCCCGCCGCGATCCGCGGCGCAAGCTCCGCACGCAACTCGGCGCCCGCCCCGTGCCGGAGGAAGCCGCCGCCGACCACGACGGTGGTCCAGTAGGGCTCCAGTGCCAGCGCGCCGCCGAGCGCCTGCATGACGATCATCGTCTCAACCGCCCCCCCGCCGAAGCCGCCCTCCGCCTCCGCGAAGGGCAGGCCGAGGATGCCGAGTTCGGCATAGGCAGACCACAGCTCCCGGCTCCATCCCTCCGGAGAGGCTGCCAACGCCCGGCGCGCCTCGAAGCCGTAGCGGTCGGCCAGAAGGCGCTGCAGGCTCTCCTGGATCAGGCGCTGCTCGTCGCTCAGCTCGAAATCCATCGTCTCAGAGTCCCAGGAAGGCCTTGGCCATGATCTGCCGCTGAATCTCGTTCGACCCGCCGTAGATCGAGAGCTTGCGCCAGTTGAGGTAGATCGGCGCCACGGTCGTTGCCCATTCCGGCGCGACCTCCGGTGCGTTAGAGCGGTCCTTCGGCTCGGGCACGGCAGGCAGGGCGTAGGGGCCGGCCGCTTCGAGATAGAGCTCCGTGATGGATTGCAGGATCTCCGATCCCCGTACCTTCAGGATGGAGGAGGCCGGGTCCGGCTTGCGATCGCCACCCGCCGCCTTCGCGACAACGCGGAGGGTGGTCATCTCCAGCGCCTTCAGCTCCACTTCCACCGCCGCGACCCGGTCGCGGAACCGCGGATCCTCGATCAGGGGGCGGCCATCCTGCACCGTGCGCGCGGCGATCCCCTTGAGCCGCCGCAGCCGCTCCTGGCTCGTGCCCACGCGCGCCTGGCCGGCGCGCTCGTTGCCCAGCAGGAACTTCGCGCAGTCCCAGCCCTTGTTCTCCTCTCCGATGAGGCAGTCGGCCGGGACGACGACGTCGTCCATGAAGACCTCGTTCACCTCGTGGCCGCCATCGATCGTGACGATCGGGCGGACGGTGACGCCGGGCAGGGTCATGTCGATCAGCAGGAAGGAGATGCCTTCCTGCTTCTTTGCCTTCGGATCGGTGCGGACAAGGCAGAAGATCCAGTTCGCGTGCTGCGCCAGCGTCGTCCAGGTCTTCTGGCCGTTCACCACGTAGCTGTCACCCCGGCGCTCCGCCGTCATCTTCAAGGACGCGAGGTCGGACCCCGCGCCCGGCTCGGAGAAGCCCTGGCACCACCATATGTCGAGATTCGCCGTGGGCGGCAGGAAGCGGCGCTTCTGCTCCTCCGTCCCGAAGGCCGCGATCACCGGACCGACCATCAGCGCGTTGAAGGCGAGCGGCAGGGGCGCCGGCGCCCGCTGCAGCTCCTCCGTCAGGATGAAGCGCTGCGTCCCCGTCAGATCGGAACCGCCCCACTCCCTCGGCCAATGCGGCACGGCCCAGCCGCGCGCGTTGAGCTTCTTCTGCCAGTCCACCGTCTCCTGGCGGGAGAGATGGCGGCCCTGGATCATCCGCTCCTGCGTCTCGCGCGGAAGCTCGGCGGCGATGAAGGCGCGCACCTCCCCGCGGAAGGCGCGTTCCTCCGGTGTGAAGCGCAGGTCCATGGTCAGGCCACCTCGAACAGGCCGGCGGCACCCATTCCGCCGCCGATGCACATCGTCACCACCACGTAGCGGGCGCCGCGGCGCTTGCCCTCGATCAGCGCGTGGCCGGTCATGCGCGCGCCCGACATCCCATAAGGATGACCGATGGCAATGGCGCCCCCGTTCACGTTCAGCAACTCATCGGGGATGCCCAGCCGGTCGCGGCAGTAGAGGACCTGGGAGGCGAAGGCCTCGTTCAACTCCCACAGCCCGATATCCTCGACCTTCAGCCCGTGCTGGGCGAGCAGCTTCGGCACCGCGAAGACGGGGCCGATGCCCATCTCCGCCGGATCGCAGCCCGACACCGCCATGCCGCGGTAGATGCCCAGCGGGTGCAAGCCGCGGCGGGACGCCTCGCCCTCCTCCATCACCACGCAGGCCGAGGCACCATCCGAGAGCTGGGAGGCATTGCCGGCGGTGATATAGCGGCCCTCCTTCACGCGCTGCCCGTCCTTGAACACCGGCTTCAGGGTCTGGAGGCCTTCCAGCGTCGTGTCGGGGCGGTTGCCCTCGTCGCGCGCCAGCGTCACCGGCTTCCGGTTCGTCTCTCCTGTCGCCTTGTCCGTCACCGCCATGACGCTCGGCATCGGCACGATCTCGTCGTCGAAGCGGCCGGCCTGCTGGGCGACCGCGGTGCGCTGCTGGGAGCGGAAGGCATACGCGTCCTGCGCGTCCCGCGTGACGCCGTAGCGGTCCGCCACGATCTCCGCCGTCTCCAGCATCGTCATGTAGAGCGCGGGAATCCGCTCCACCAAGGCCGGATCCTCCCGGCGCCAGCGGTTGGTCCGCTCCGTCTGCATCAGCGAGATGGATTCCAGGCCGCCGCCGACGGCGATCTGCATCCCGTCATGCATTACCTGCTTCGCGGCCGTCGCGATGGCCATGAGGCCGGAGGCGCATTGCCGGTCCACCGTCATGCCTGCCACCGTCTCCGGCAGGCCTGCCCGCAGCGCCACCTGGCGCCCGAGGTCGAAGCCCTGCGCGCCCTGCTGGACCGCCGCGCCCATGACCACGTCCTCCACCTCGCCCGGCTCGATGCCGGCGCGCTGCACGGCGGCCGCGACCGCATGGCCGCCCAGCGCCTGGGACTGCGTGTCGTTGAAGGCGCCGCGGTAGGCACGGCCGATCGGCGTCCGCGCCGTGGAGACGATGACCGCGCTTCTCATGCAGGATCCCCCTTGGGCACGCCTCGCGCGGGCGAGGCCGAGAGCAGCTTCCACACCCCGTCCGCCGCCGCGACGGTGCGGTCGCCGACCGTCAGCACCCCGCGGATGAACACCATCGAGCGGGCGCGGCGCAGCACCTCGGCCCGCGCCTCGATGAATTCGCCGGGATAGGCGGCGGAGATGAAATGCGTGTTGAGCTGCACCGTTACGCAGGGCACGCGCCCCCCGGCCTCGAACACGGTCAGCCCCAGTGCGTTGTCGGCCATCGTCACCAGCAGCCCGCCGTGGATGATGCCGTGGCCGTTGGCATGGTGAGCCTCGGTCAGCAGGCCGAAGACGCGCCCCTCCCCCTCCCGCTTGGCCCAGAAGGGGCCGGTCAGCTCCGAGAAGCCGCCCGTCCCGCGGCGCTCCCAGCCATGGGCCGCGGGATCGAAGGGCGGAAGGGCGTCAGGTGGCGTCATGCGGGGTGCTCATCATGGCTTGAACTTCGGCGCGCAGCGCGCTGGCCAGCAGCTTGCCGGTCGGGCTGCGGGGAAGGGAGTCCCGCACCTCCAGCGCCGCCGGCATCTCGTGGCGGCCCAGCCGATCACGCAGGAAGTCGCGCAGCGTCTCCAGCGTCAGCTCCGGCGCGCCGGGGCGAAGCGTCACGAAGGCCTTCGCGGCCTCGCCGCGATACGCGTCGGGCATGCCGATCACGATGCACTCCGCGACGTCCGCGTGCTCGTAGATCGCGCCCTCGATCGCCGCCGGATAGACGTTGAAGCCGCCGGAGATGATCATGTTCTTCCGCCGGTCCACGAGGGTGAAGAAGCCGCCCTCATCCATCCAGCCGATGTCGCCGGTCAGGAAGAAGCCGTCGCGGAAGGCGGCCGCGCTCTCCTCCGGCCTGTTCCAGTAGCCCTGGAAGACGCTGGGACCGCGGACGGCGATCTCCCCTGTCTCCCCGGCGGGAAGCACGCGGCCCGGATCGTCCAGCGCCACAATCCGCATCTCCACGGCCGGCAGCGGCAGGCCGATCATGCCGGGACGGCGCGGCGCGTCGGGCGTGACGCGCGTGCCGGCCGGGCTCGTCTCCGTCATGCCCCATCCGCCGAGGAGCGGCCGCCCGAATACCGCCTCGGCCCGCACCCGGACCTCGAAGGGCAGCAGCGCCCCGCCGGACGCGATGGAGCGCAGGGAGGAGAGATCGCGCCCCTCCACGCCCGGCTGCCCCAGCATCGCGATCCACATGGTCGGGACTCCGGGGAAGACGGTCACGCGCCGCCCCTCGATGTCGTCCAGCGCGGCCGCCGCATCGAAGCGCGGCCGCAGCAGCAGCTCGTTCCCGTCCGCAAGATGCCGCAGCAGCACCGAGGTGAGCGCGAAAATGTGGAAGAGCGGCAGGACGAGGAGCACGCGCTGCTCCCCCGGCTCCAGCCTCGTCCGCGGATCGCCCCAGCTCCGGTAGATGGAAACCGCGGCGGTCAGGTTGCTGTGGGTCAGCATCGCGCCCTTCGGCCGCCCGGTCGTGCCGCCCGTGTATTGCAGCAGCAGCAGGTCATCCGCGACGAGCGCGGGCCAGGCGGCAGGGGGTGCGTGATCCAGCAGCGGCCTCACGGACGCGGCGCCAGGCGGCAGGGAGACGGCGTCCGGCGATCCGGTCCAGAAGCCATCCGGCGCGATCAGCACCTCCGCCGCCGCGCCGGTCTCCAGCAGCCAGGCCGCGTGGTCCAGAAGGGGGGCGAGGTCTGTCGTGATGATCCGGCGCGCCTCGCTGTCGCGCAGCTTGTGCTCCAGCTCCCGCCGCGCATCCAGCGCGCTGAGATGCACGATCCGGGCACCCGTTCGCGCCAGGCCGAAGAAGGCCAGGGGGTGCCAGGGCGTGTTCGGGAGGAGGAGCGCCACGGTCTCGCCGCGGCCGATCCCCCTCGACATCATCCCGGCGGCGAGCCGGTCCGCCAACTCCTTCAACTCGGCGTAGGTGATCCGCCGCTCGCGATAGGACAGCGCCGTGCGGTCGCCCCACTGCGCGGCGGCGCGGTCCAGCAATTCGGGGATGGTGATGATGTCGAGCGGCGCGTCCCAGCGGCAGCCAGGCGGGTAGGACGCCTCCCAGGGATGCGCCGCGCGGGCGGTCACGCCGCCTTGGCCTCCAGCGAGGAGAAGCCGCGGCCCTCCGCGGCCAGGCGGCGCAACAGCGGCGCGGGCTGGAGCGTCTCGTCGCCCGACTGCGCCGCGAACCGCTCCAGCCGCTCGACGATGCGCGGCAGGCCGATCGTGTCCGCGTAGAACATCGGTCCGCCGGTCGTCGCCGGCCAGTTGTAGCCGTAGAGCCAGACGACATCGATGTCCCCGGGCCGGGCGGCGATGCCCTCCTCCAGGATGCGCGCACCCTCGTTGATCATGGGGAGAAGAAGGCGCTCGGTGATCTCCTCCTGCCCGATCGCGCGGCGGGTGATCCCCTGCTCGGCGGAGACGCGCTCGATCAGGGCGCGCACCTCCGGATCGGGCACGCCGCTGCGTGCGGCGCCGGAGTAGTCGTAATAGCCCTTGCCGGTCTTCTGCCCGAGCCGCCCAGCCTCGCAGAGCGCGTCGGCGATCGGGGCGCGCTTGCCCTGCGCCTTGCGGATGCGCCAGCCAATGTCGAGACCGGCGAGGTCGCCCATCTGGAACGGCCCCATGCGGAAGCCATAGGCCGTGAGCGCGGCGTCCACCTCCTGGGGCAGCGCCCCCTCGAGCAGCAGGCGCTCGGCCTGCGCCGTGCGGCGCGCGAGCATGCGGTTGCCGATGAAGCCGTAGCACACGCCGGAAACCACCGGCACCTTCGCCAGCTTGCGCCCCAGCTCCATTGCCGTGGCGACCGCGTCCGGCGCGGTCTTCGCGCCGCGCACCACCTCCAGCAGCTTCATCACGTTCGCCGGGGAGAAAAAGTGCATCCCCAGCACGTCGCCGGGACGGGAGGTCGCGGAGGCGATCTCGTCCACGTCCAGATAGGACGTGTTCGACGCCAGCACCGCGCCGGGCTTCGCGATCCCGTCGAGCTTGCCGAAGATCTCCTTCTTCAGCCCCATCTCCTCGAACACCGCCTCGATCACCACATCGGCCTCGGCCGCCGCCTCGAGGCCGACCGCGCCCTTGATGAGGCTCATGCGCTGGTCCCGCGCCGCCTCCGTCAGGCTGCCGCGCTTGACGGAGGTGGCGTAGTTGCCGGCCACCCGCTCCAGGCCGCGGGTTAGCGCATCCTGGTCCGTCTCGATCAGGGTGACAGGGATGCCGGCATTGGCGAAGTTCATCGCGATGCCGCCGCCCATGGTGCCGCCGCCGATCACCGCGGCGCGGGCGACCTCCCGGCCCTTCGTGCCCTTTGGGAGGCCCGGGATCTGCGCCGCCGCTCGCTCGGCGAAGAAGAGGTGACGCAACGCCTTGGAGCGGGGATCATCGCGCAGGCGCACGAAGTGCGCGCGCTCCGCCGCCAACCCCTCCTCGATCGGCTTCTCGAAGGCCAAGCGGACGGCGTCCACGATGGCGGCCGCGCTCGGGTTCTCGCCGGCGCGCTTCAGCGTGGCGACGGCGGCCTCCTCGAAGGCCTCGCGCGCGCCGAGATTCGCTGCGTCGCGGCTGCGGCGGGGCGTGCTGCCGGCCAGCGACAAGGCGAGCGCCGTCGCGGCGCCCACCGGGTCCGCGGCGACCTCCTGCACCAACCCGGCCGCCTTCGCGGCCTCGGCGCCGATCGGGTTACCCTCCACCATGATCTTCAGCGCGGGGACGGCGCCGATCAGCCGGGGCAGGCGCTGCGTCCCGCCCGCGCCGGGCAGCAGGCCGAGCTTCACCTCCGGCAAGCCCAGCTTCGCGTCGGGCGCGGCCACGCGCGCATGACAGCCGAGCGCCAGTTCCAGCCCGCCGCCCAGCGCGTTGCCGCTGATCGCCGCGACGACTGGCTTGGGCGATTCCTCGACTGACGCAATCGCTTCGGAGAGGGAGGGCGAGACGGGCGGCTTCCCGAACTCCGTGATGTCCGCCCCGGCGGAAAAGCCGCGCCCCTCCCCGGTCAGCACGATCGCGCGCACGGCCGGATCCGCATTCGCCTTTTGCAGCGCGTCGACAACACCGCCGCGCACGGCGCCGGAGAGCGCGTTCACCGGTGGATTGGAGAGACGGACGAGAGCGACGCCATCGGCGTGAACGGACGTGACCGGCGCGCTCGGTGTCATGTGACCCCCCGGAAGCTATTTTCAGGATGCGAAATATGATTTTGTCGTGAGAAAGAGATACGGGACGGGCTTCCGCCGCGTCAAGCGCGCCGCCCCGGCTTGCTGACGTGCGCATCCCCCGCCACCCTGAAGACGACAGGACCGCACAAGGTCCGCGGAGGAGGCGATCCCGCCCATGACCATCTCGCTCGGGCGCCGCGCGGCGCTCGCCCTTGGCGCCGCGTCGCTGGCCGCCCCGGCCCTCGCGCAGGCGCGCTACCCCGACCGGCCGATCCGGCTCTACGTGCCCTATGGCGCGGGCGGCACGACGGACGTGCAGATGCGCGCGCTCTGCGAGGGCGCGACGCGCCGCCTCGGCCAGCCGATCGTGGTGGAGAACCGGACGGGCGCCGGCGGGATCCTCGGCGCGCAGGCGCTCGTCGGCGCGCGTCCGGACGGGTACACGCTGTCGCAGATGCCGGTATCGGTGCTGCGCTACCCGCAGATGGCGCAGCGCCCGCCCTTCGATCCGATGAAGGACTTCACCTGGATCCTCCAGGTGACCGGCTACCTCTTCGGTGTCGTGGTGAAGGCGGACGCGCCCTGGCAGACCTTCCCGGAGTTCCTCGCCTACGCGAAGGCCAATCGCGGGCGCGTCACCTACGGCACGCCGGGCGTCGGGACGTCCCTGCACATCACGATGGAGCAGATCGCGTCGCAGCAGGGGATCGAGTTCGTGCACGTCCCCTTCCGAGGCGTGGCGGAGAACATGCAGGCGCTGCTCGGCGGCCAGATCAACGCCACCGCAGATTCGAGCGGCTGGGCGGAGCTGGTCCGAAGCGGTCAATTCCGCCTGCTCTGCACCTGGGGACCGCAGCGGGCGAAGAGTTTCCCCGATGCCCCGACCCTGCGGGAGCTGGGCATCGACATCGTTTCCGATTCCCCCTTCGGCATCGGCGGTCCGGCGGGGATGGACCCGGCCGTGGTCGAGACCCTGCAGAACGCCTTCCGCGACGCGATCCAGGACCCCGCGCACCTGGCGATCCTCGAGCGCTTCGACATGGCGCCTGCCTATCTCGACAGCGCCGCCTACAGCGCGGCGGTGCGCCGCCAGTTCACCGAGGACGGGGAGATGATCCGGCGCCTGAACCTTCGGGTCTAGCTCGGCGACGGGGCGACGAAGCGCAGCGCTTCCTCTGCCAAATGCGTCCACTCGGCCTCATGGTCCGGGTGGACGGAGAACCACTCCTTCGCGGGCCTGCCGCGGTGCATGTCCCAGCGCTCGCCCCAGCCAGCGGTCGCCAGCGCGTCCACCCGCGCGGCCGGCAGCTTCACGACCAGGCGGCCGCGGCTGAGCAGGGCGAAGATGCGGCCGTCGATGCTCAGCGCGGAGGCGCCGAAGCCCTTCATCTCCGACAGGATCGGCCCGTGGCGCGCGGCGAGGGCCGCGCGCAGGGCAGCGTAGCGGACCTCCGCGTCGTTCAGGCCCGCTGGCCTTCCAGCAGGTAGGGGGCGCCGCAGCCCTCGCACACTTCCCGGATCTTCGCGGTCAGGGTCTCCGGCAGCGGGATGCCGTCGCGCAAGCGGGTGGCGCGCGTCTCCGCCTCCGGATCGCCGGGGACAAGGACGGGCTGGTCCGGGTTCGCGCGCGGCGCGCCGTGGAGCACGTCGATCACCTCGTCCATGTCGGCCTCGAACTCGCCCTCTTCGCGGAAAGCGTCCGGGTCGATCGCGAGAAAGAAGTGGCCGAGGTCATCCGGGTCCTGCGGTCGCTGCGTCTTCACGCGCAGCGGCGAGAAGGACGCGCCCGACAGCACGCCGCCGAGGATATGCGCCACGACGCCCAGCCCGTAGCCCTTGTGCGAGGCCATGGCCGGCGTGCCGCCCAGCGGTGTCAGCCCGCCCTCGTCGAGCTCACGGAGCGTGTGCATCGCCTCGGTCGCATCGCGGATGGGGTTCCCATTGCCGTCCACGACCCAGCCCTCCGGGACCTGCTTCCCCTTCAGCCCGTAGACCCGCACCTTGTTGGCGGCGGTGGAGGAGGTGGCCATGTCCAGCCGGAACGCGCGGTTGCGGCCCGCCGGCGCGCAGACGGCGATCGGGTTGGTGCCGAGGATCGGCGTGCGCCCATGCGTCGGCACCACGTTGATGGACCGCGTCGCGGAGGTGACGACGCCGATCAGCCCGGCCTCCGCCGCCATCGCCGCGTAGTAGCCGGCCGCGCCGAAATGGTGGGAGTTGCGCACCGCCACCACGCCGACCCCGGCCGCCTTCGCCTTCCTGATCGCCAGCTCCATCGCCATGACCGAGGCCGGGTGGCCGAGGCCGGCATCGGCGTCCATCAGCGCCGTCACCGGGTTCTCCCGCACCACGCGCGGGCGGGCGTGGAGGTTCAGCTTTCCCTTCCGGCGAGAGGAATCGTAGTCCATCACCATGGACACGCCGTGGCTGTCCACGCCGGCCAGGTCGGTCTCCACCATCACCTGCGCCGTGAGGCGGATCAGCTCCGGGTCCATGCCCCAGGCGGTCAGGATCGCGACGATCTGGGCCCGGACGGTCTCCGCCGGGACGTTCAGGTATTCGACCATCGGTCAGCCGCCCGCCGCCAGCGCATCGCGCACGCCCTTCGCCCAGGCCGTGGCGGCGGAGGTGAGCAGCGCGACGTCGCTCTGGGTGGTGAGGAACAGGGCGCCGCGCCGCACCGCCGCGGCCTGCCGCGTCGTGTCGCGGTTGCCGCCGCAGCCCGCGTGGATGCCGTTCGCCCTGGCGGCGGCGATGACGCGGTCCTGCGCCTCCACCGCGGCGGGATCGTCGAACTTCCCGGCCTTGCCCATGGTCACCAGCAGGTCGTTCGTGCCGACATGCAGCACGTCGATGCCGGGGACCTTCGCGATCTCCTCCACGTTCTCCAGCCCCTCCACCGTCTCGATCATGCAGACGAGCAGGGTGGAGTCGTTGAGCTGCCGCGTGGCCTCGCCGACCGGGATCGGACGGAAGTCGAACTGGAGGTAGCCGCCGCCGACGGAGCGCCGCCCGGTCGGCGGGAAGCGCACCGTCTGCACGGCGCGCCGCGCCTGCTCCGCGGTGGAGACGTCGGGGAAGACGATGCCGGTCACGCCGTTGTCGAGGAGCAGGGACACGTCCGGGTCGTCCACGCTCCGCACCCGCACCACCGGCGCGATGCCGATGGCGAGCGCGGTCTGGGCGATGTGGATGATGGTCTCCAGGTCGAAGACGGAGTGCTGGGTGTCGATGAAGAGGAAGTCGTGCCCACTGGTCTTCGCGATCCGCGCGATGTCGGCGGAGCGGCAGGTGCGGACGTTGATGCCCAGCGCCGGCTGTCCGGCGGCCAGGCGTTCCTTCACGGGGTTCGTCAGGGTCTGCGACACGTTTCTCTGTCCTACTCGGGTCGGATTCCGGTGCGGGAGACGAGGTCGCGCCATTTCGGCACCTCCTCCGCCAGCCGCTCGGCGAGGGGCGCGGGACCGTCCAGCCGGGCGGTGGCGGCGCCATCGGCCATGCGGGCCTGCAGGTCGTGGTCGTCGCGGATGGCCGCCAGCTCGGTCGTCAACCGGTCCATCAGCGGCCGGGCCATGCCCTTCGGCGCCATGAGGCAGAACCAGTTCGGCGCCGCGTAGCCCGGCACGAATTCGGCGATGGCGGGAACATCCGGCAGGGCGGGCACGCGCGCGGGCATGGTGACGCCGAGCACCCGGGCGCGTCCCTGCCGGACGTGCTGGAGAAGCTCCAGCGTGGAGCCGAAGATAAGGGAGATGTCGCCGGCATAGACCGCGTTCACCGCCTGGCTCACGCCGCGATACGGCACATGCGTCATCTCCACCCCCGCCTGGGCGCAGAACAGCGCGCCGGCGAGGTGGTTCGCCGATCCCACGCCGCCCGAGGCGTAGGTGAGCTCGCCCGGGCGCGACTTCGCGTGCTCGAGCACCTGCGGCACGGAGCGCAGCGGGGACTCGTTCCGCACCAGCAGGCCCGAGGGCACGTCGCACATGAGGCTGACAGGATCGAGGTCGCGGATCGGGTCGAAATTCAGTGCCGGCTGGAGCGTCGGGATGATCGAGATGCCGGCGGAGGTGGCCAGGAAGGTGGAACCGTCCGGCGCCTGCTGCGACACGTATTGCGATCCGATGCCGCCGCCGGCGCCGGGGCGGCTCTCGACGATGAAGGTGGTGTTCAGGCGGCGTCCCAGCCGGTCCCCGACGATCCGGGTGGGGATCTCGATCGGGCTCCCGGGCGCCTGGGGCACGATCAGCCGGACGGTGCGCGCGGGCCAGGCCTCCTGGGCCCGCGCGATAGCGGGCAGCGCGAGGCCGAGCGCGGCGAGGCCGAAGCTCCTGCGGTGCATGGGTTCCTCCCGTCCTTTCCGGTCAGGGTCGGCCCATCGAGGCGTCTCGTCAAATCCCACGGGGTGGGAAGGATTTGGTTCGCCCGGGCGGGCGCCGGGAGGGCGGAATGCCCGTCCGGCCTCGGTGGACAGGGCCGGGCACGGGGCCTAACGGTGGGGTTCCGTCACCGCCGAGGATCGCCCGATGTCGCCACCCGTGAACCGCATCGCCAGCGACGAGCGGCTGCCCGAGGCGGCCGACGTGGTGGTGATCGGGGGCGGCATCATCGGGGTCGCGGCGGCCTATCACCTGGCGAAGAAGGGCCGCTCCGTCGCGCTGATCGAGAAGGCGCATGTCGGCTGCGAGCAGTCCAGCCGGAACTGGGGCTGGGTGCGGCAGCAGGGGCGCGACCGGCACGAGATCCCCCTCGCCCGCGCGGCGCTGGAGATGTGGGGCGGGCTGAAGGAGGAGATCGGCGCCGATCTCGGCTTCCGCCGCGCCGGCGTCACCTGGGTGACGAATGATCCGAAGGAGCTCGCCGCCTGGGAGGCGTGGGCGGACGATGCGCGGGAGATGCAGGTCCATAGCCGGATGCTCTCCGCCGCGGAGGTGAAGCAGCACATCCCGGAGGGGAGCACGAGCTGGATCGGCGGGATGACCACGCCGAGCGACGGGCGCGCCGAGCCGTCCATGGCCGCGCCGGCCCTGGCCGAGGCGGCGCGGCGGATCGGGGTCACGCTGCACCAGGGCTGTGCCGCGCGGGGGATGGAAACGAAGGGTGGCGCCGTAGACGCCGTGGTGACGGAGAAGGGGCGCATCCGCACGGGGGCGGTTCTGCTGGCGGGCGGGGCGTGGTCCACCCTGTTCTGCCGGCGGCACGGGATCAACCTGCCGCAGGCGATGGTGGATGGCACCGCCTTCCGCACCACGCCGGCGCCGGAGGTCATCCCGGGCGCGCTGGGCGCACCGGATTACGGCCTGCGACGGCGGGAGGACGGGTCCTACACCATGGCCATGCGCGGCCGCGGCACGCTGCACATCACGCCGGGCGGGCTGCGCTACGCCCGCCAGTTCTGGCCGACCTTCCGGGAGCGTGCGGCGAAGCTGAAGATCCGGATCGGCAAGTCCTTCCTCGATGAGTTGCTGACCGGCGCGAACTGGTCCTTCGACAAGGAGTCGCCTTTCGAGAGGAACCGCGTGCTGGACCCCGCGCCCGACATGGGCCTGGTGAACCAGGCGCTGGAGCTGCTGCGGACCGGCTATCCGGCGCTGAAGGACATCGCCTGCGCGGAGGCCTGGGGCGGGACGATCGATTCCACGCCGGACGCGGTGCCCGTCATCTCGGCGGTGGACGGGCATCCCGGCTTTTTCCTGGCGACGGGCTTCTCCGGCCACGGCTTCGGGATCGGGCCGGCGGCCGGGCGGCTGGCCGCGGATATCGTCACCGGCGATCCGCCGATCGTGGATCCGAAGAACTACCGCTACATCCGGCTGGTCGACGGCACGCCGCTGGCCCCGGCCGGCGCGCTCTGAACTTCGGGACCTGACCGGACATGGCCTGGCGCATCGGCGTCGATATCGGCGGCACCTTCGCGGATTTCGCCGCGCTCGACACCGCCTCGGGAACACTCACCACGCTCAAGGTGCTGACGACGCCCAATGCGCCGGGCGAGGACGTGGCGGAGGGTCTGCGGCGGCTGGCCTCGGGCGGGCTGGAGCTGGGCGGGGTGGAGCGCTTCGTCCACGGCACGACGGTGGGCGTGAACACGGTCATCCAGCGGCGCGGGGCACCGTTGGCGCTGTTCACCACGGCGGGGTTCACGGACATCCTGGAGCTCGCGCGCCTGCGGATGCCCGACCCCTATTCGCTGTTCTGCGAGCGGCCGGCGCCGCTGGTGCCGCGGCAGCACGTGTTCGGTATCGTCGAGCGGATGGATGCGGAGGGCGCCACGCTGACGGCGCCGGACCGGGCGTCGGTGGAGGCGGCGGTGGCGTCGGCGACGGCCGCGGGATGCGAGGGCGTGGTCGTCTCCTTCCTGCATGCCTGGCGCAACCCGGCGCATGAGGAGGCGGTGGCGGCAATGATCGGGGAGCTCGCGCCCGATCTGTTCGTCTTCCGCGGGAGCGAGGTGTGGCCGGCGATCCGCGAGTATGAGCGCAGCTCAACAGCGGTGCTGAACGCCTATGTGCATCCGCGCATCGCGGCCTATCTCGCGCGCATCCAGGAGCAGTTGCAGGTCGCGGGGATCGCGGCGCCGCTGCTGCTGACGACCTCGGCCGGCGGGACGATGACGGCGGAGCGCGGCAAGCGCGACTGCGTGGGGATGCTGCTGTCCGGCACGGCGTCCGGCGTTGTCGGCGCGGGCGTCGTCGCGCGGGCGGCGGGGGAGAAGGCCGTGCTGACGCTCGACATGGGCGGGACGAGCGCGGATGTGGCGCTGCTGGTCGATGGGGTTCCCTCCTTCGGGGCGGGGCAGACGGTGGGGGAGTTCCCGCTGTCCATCCCGACGGTGGCAGTGATCTCCTCGGGACAGGGCGGCGGGTCCATCGCGCGGCTGGACGCGCAGGGCGTGTTGCAGGTGGGCCCGGAGAGCGCCGGGTCCACGCCGGGACCGGCCTGCTTCGGGCGCGGCGGCACGCGGATGACAGTGACGGATGCGGCGCTCATCCTCGGCATCCTCGGGCAAGGAGAGCTCGGCTTCGGGGCGATCGCGCCGGACAAGGGGCTGGCTGAGGCTGCGGCGGCGCCGATCGCCGGTCAGTTAGGCATCGAGGTCGCGGCACTGGCCGAAGGCGTGCTGCAAGTCGCTATCAGCGGGATGCTGGTGGAAATCGACAAGCTGCTGGCCCGCGCGGGAATGCACGCGAGCGAGCTGACGCTCATGCCCTTCGGCGGGGCGGGGCCGATGCTCGGGGCGTTGCTGGCGGAGACGGCGGGCATCAAGCGTGTGCTGGTGGCGCCGGGGCCGGGAACGCTATGCGCGCTCGGCGCGCTGGCGGCGGACCTGCGGCGGGACACAATGCGAACGGTGCTGCTGTCGTTGGACGGGCGGGGCTGGGGTCGCGTCGGGGCGGTGTTCGGCGAACTGGCGAGCGAGGCGCGCACGGCGCTGGAGGCGATGGGCGGCGCGGGCGAGGCGCGGGTCTCGCTGGCAGCGGATATGCGGTATCGCGGGCAGTCCTACGAGCTGACGGTTCCGGTGCCGGATGCGGTGGCGGGGGCTCCCTCCCCCGCCGCGCTGCTGGAGCTGTTCCACCGTACGCATGGGGAGCAGTTCGGGCATTCCGATCCGGCAGCGCCGGTGGAGGTGGTGAGCCTGCGGGCTGCGGCGAGCCGGGCAGCGCCGCCGCTGCCGATGCCGCGCGGGGCTGAGGCGGTGCGGGACGCGGTGCCGGAGGCGGTGATCCGGCTGTTCCTCGGCGGACGCTGGCAGGATGCCGGGCTGCATCGGCGGGCGGCGCTGACGGCGGGGGCTATGTTCGCGGGGCCCGCGGTGGTGACACAGGCCGATTGCACCGTGCTGGTGCCGCCGGGGTGGAATGCGCGGGCGGATGCATTGGGCAACCTGATCCTGGAGGCGGCGTGATGCGCACCGACCCCGTGACCTTGCAGGTTCTGCGGAACCACCTGCGCGCGGCCGCGGAGAGCATGGCGACGACGCTCTACCGCACGGCGCACTCGACCTTCGTGAAGGAGACGGAGGACTTCACGATCCAGGTGCTGGACGCCCACGGCAAGACCTGCGCGGTGCCGATCGACATCGGCGCGACCTGGTATCCGGGCGTGGATTACGAGCAGGCGATGGCGCTGGTGACCGAGGGCTACCGGCCCGGCGACGTCTGCATGACCAGCGATCCGTATTCCGGGTATCTGTCCACGCACACGCCGGACACGAACATGTGGAAGCCGGTGTTCCATGAGGGCGAGATCATCGCCTTCGCGGGCGGGCATATCCACAACGTGGATGTCGGCGGCGCGGTGCCGGCGAGCCTGTCCCGCACGCTGACGGAGGTGCAGCAGGAGGGCATCCGGGTGCCGCCGGCGAAGCTGTACCGCGAGGGCGTGCTGGACGAGACGCTGCTGCGCACGATCATGGCGAACGTCCGGGTGCCCGAGCAGAACTGGGGTGACCTGAAGGCGCTGGTCGCCGCCGTGAACACGGGGGAACGGCGGCTGCTCGACCTGGCGCGGCGGTTCGGGGCCAGGACGCTGGTGGACGGCTTGGCGGACCTTCTCGACTACGGGGAGGCGCAGGCGCGGGCAGTTCTCGCGGGGCTGCCCGATGGTGAGTATCGGTTCGCGGATTACTGCGACGAGGACGGGGTCGGCGGCGATCCGCTGCGGCTGAATCTGACGTTGCGGATCAAGGGCGATTCCGCCGAGCTGGACCTGACGGGAACCGATCCGCAGACGATCTCCTCCATGAATGTGCCGACGGGGGGGCATCCGCGGCACTCGTTGATCCTGGTGGGCGTTTACTACGTGCTGTCGGCGCTCTCGCCGAAGATCCTGCTGAACTTCGGGACGACTCGGCCCTTCACCTGCATCCTGCCGGAGGGGAGCGTGGTGAATCCGTTGCAGCCGGCAGCGGTGGGGATGCGGAGCCTCACCTGCGCGCGGCTGCGGAGCTTGGTGTACGGGGCCTTCGCGCAGGCGGCGCCGGAGCGGCTGCCGGCGGCGTCGGCGGGGTCCTCCTCGATCATCAATCTGGCGGCGGAGGACCGGCGGACGGGGAGGCGGGCGATCGCGGCGGTGGCGCCGATCGTCGGCGGCGCGGGCGGGATGCCGCACCGGGACGGGACGGACGGGTCCGGCGCGGATGCGGCGTATCTGAAGAATTCGCCGGTTGAGATCACGGAGAGCGAGGCGCCGGTGCGGGTGCTCCGCTACGGGCTGATGCCGGATACGGGCGGGCCGGGCACGACGCGGGGCGGGCTGGCGACGGTGCTGGAGTTCACGACGACGGCGCCGGAGGCGACGGTGACGGCGCGGAACCGGGACCGGTCGATCTTCCAGCCCTGGGCAATTCTCGGCGGGAAGCCGGGGGCTGCGAGTTCCTTCACGCTGAATCCGGGGACGCCGCGGGAGCATGACCTGCGGAACACGGACCTTCTGTCGATCACGGCCGGGGAGGTCGTGCGGATCGTCTCTCCGGGTGGCGGCGGGCGGGGTGATCCGCACCGGCGCGATCCGGCGGCGGTGCTGGCGGATGTGCGGGCGGGGCGGCTGACGGAGGTGGCGGCGGAGCGGGACTATGGCGTGGTCCTTCTCGATGGCGCGGTGGATGAGGCGCGGACGGCGGCGGTCCGGGCCGGGCGGGCGGCGCGGGCCGGGTTCGATGGCGGCGCGGCGCGAGTGGCGCATGAGGCGCGGTGGGATGCGGATGCCTATGCGGCGCTGGGCGAGGCGGTGGCGACGGTGCCGGCGGGATGGCGCGGGCGGCTGAAGCGGCAGTTGTTCGCGGCGGTGCGGGCGGAGCCGGCGAAGGCGCCTCGGGCGGTGATCGAGGCGTGGATGGCGGAGGATGTGGCGTATCGGCGGGCGTCGGGAGGGTAGGCGCCGCGGCGCCTTACTTCCTTACTTTCTTACATCCTGCGCCCGGTGCGCTGCTGGCCGGCTTTCGTTCGGCCTCTCAGGTTTTCGCGGGGTGAGCGGACCCAGAGGCGCTCACCTCCTTGCTTCCTTACCGCGTGCGTTTCTTACGGTTTGTCTGTGATCCCAGCGGGGGTTGGGGAACGGCAAGCGCGTGCGAGTTGATAGGACCATTGTCCTGCATCCTGTCCGCCAAATCAAGGGTGGCGTGTCCGTCGGCGCCGATCCCCTGATCGAAGGTGCAGGAAACTGAGTTTCCTGCCGGGGGTGAAGGGGGCAGAGCCCCCTTCGGGCCGGCGCGGTCAGTCGGCCCGGGCGCCGGAGGCGCGGACAATTGGGACCCAGTAGTCGATCTCCTCACGCAGGAAGGCGGCGAACCGTTCGGGGGTCTGGCGCAGGGGTGGTAGGCCCATCTCGCGGTCCAGGCGGTTGACGGTGGCGGGGTCGTTGAGGACGACCCTCATCGCCTCGGCGATGCGAGAGACGACGGCCTGCGGCGTGCCGGGGGGGCCATAGAGGCCGAACCAGGAATAGGCCTTGTAACCGGGGACGCCGGCCTCGGCCGAGGTGGGGACGTCGGGGAGGGTGGAGGAGCGCTCCTCGGTGGCCATGACGAGGGCCTTCACCTTGTCCGGGTGGTGGGGGGCGAGGAGGCCGGGGGAGTCGGCGGTGAAGTCCACCGTGCCGGCGAGGAGGTCGTTGAAGACGGGGCCGCTGCCCCGGTAGGGGATGTGGATCGCCTCGGTGCCGGTGCGGCGGAGGAAGGCGACGCAGGAGATGTGGCCGGAGCTGCCATTGCCGGCGGAGCCGTAGGTGTACTTGCCGGGGTTCGCCTTCAGCAGATTGATGAACTCCGCGAGGGTGTTGCAGCCGAGGCCGGTGCGGACGCCGATGCCGATCGGGACGAGGACCGTCGGCGAGATGGGGACGAGGTCCCGCACCGGGTCGTAGGGCATGCGGCTGTAGAGGCCCATGGCGAGGGCCGTCATGGAGAGGCCGCCGAGGGCGAGGGTGTAGCCGTCGTTCGGGCCCTTCACGACGTAGTCCACGCCGGTGGTGCCGCCGGCGCCGGGGCGGTTCTCCACGACGACGGGCTGGCCGAGGACTTCCGTCAGCTTCTGCGCGACGACGCGGGTGCTGGTGTCGCTGGCGCCGCCGGCGGCGAAGGGGACGATGATGCGGACCGTGCGGTCGGGGTAGGGCGCCGGGCCGATGGAGCGGGTCTGCGCGAGGGCGGGCGCGGCGAGGAGCGCGGGGGCGGCGACCAGGAGGGTTCGGCGTGTGGGGGTCTGAACGGGCATGGCAGGTCCTGGGCGGCGCTGAGTGGGGAATACAGCACCCGTGCCGGCGGCGGGGAAGTTGGGCCGGGGCCGCGGGAGGGGTGATCGGCGCTGGCCGGGTGTCGAATGGACCAAGGCGAAGGCAGGGTGCCCGCCCGGGCGGCCGGCAGAAGTCGGCTGGGGCCGTGCGGATGGCGCACCATGCGCGATTCACGCGCCGACCGGGGCGCGGAGTCCAGATTCGGTTCGGGCGTTCGGAGCGTGCCGACTCGGCGCCCCCGGGGCGGCAGGGGCCGTGCTCAGCCTCGGACGAAGATCGTGGTGGCCCTGATCGGAGATGCGTCGAGGCGTGGCTTGGCGGCGGTTACGGGGCGGTGTCGAGAGTGGCGTGCGAGTTCGAGATCGACCGGTCGCGCCGCACCAGAGCGGCCGTACGCGCGAGGATCGCATAGGATGCGGTCAAGGCCTCGGCGGAGTTCAGCAGACATCGATGATGGTTTGCGTCCAGCTCCGCACTTCGGCGCAGCCACTCTTGCTGACGCTTCGCGATCATGTTCGCCGACGTGGGAGAAATGTGCATGCGTGGGTTTCCGGCCGTTCAGGCGGGAGCGCGGTCGCGTCTCTCAGTCGCCAGCGCCCGCACCCTTTGCTGATGATGCCCCACCTTGGGCACCGGCGAGGCCGGTTAGCAAGAATATTCCGGAAGCGGTGCTAACGCCCGGTTTCGAATTCAAATCCAGGCAGTGCCGTGACGACGGAGCCTTATGATCCCGGCCGGTCACGCCGTGGGCCATCCAGCGGCGCTAGGGGCCAGGTGGACTCCGGGATGTCGGGAGAGGCTTCGACATCGGAAAGCCGCTCAATCCGAAGAGGTTGGTGGGCTCGCCGTCATCGGCGTAGCCGGCCGATCGATAGAAGCGGCGCGCGGTTCCGGTGCTGTGGAGGTGAAGGCGCGCCGCGCCCCGATGCGCGGCGCGAGCCTCCAGGGCCGCGATGAGGGACTTGCTGATGCCGCGGAAGCGGTTCTCCGGGGCGACATAGTTCAGGGTGATCTCGCCGATGTCGGTGACGGCGCCGACGCCCAGGACCGCTTGGCCTGCGGTGGCAAGGAGGAAGGAGCGGTCGGGGAGAGCGATCCAGGCGGCGACGTTCTCCGGTGTCTTGTTGGCGAGCCAGCGGGAGAGGATCGCGGGGTCGTTCCGGTGGTCCCCGGCGCAGAGGACGGTGATGGAGCGGATGAGCACGTCGCACGCGGCGGGCGCATCGGCCGGGACGGCGTCGCGGATCCTCATGGGGCGCGTCAGTCCGGGCGGATGTTCGCGTCCCGGATGAGGCGGCCCCAGGTGTCGGTGTCGCGCGCCAGGCGGGCGCGCAGGGCGTCGGCGTCGCCGGTCAGCATCGTGACGCCCTGCGGAGCGAGGCGCTCGCGCAGCGCCGCGTCGGTGGTGGCGGCGCGAAGCGCGGCGGCGAGGCGGGCGATGATCGGCTCCGGCGTGCCGGCAGGGGCGAAGAGGCCGAGCCAGAAGGCGACGTCGTAGCCGGGGAAGGTTTCCGCCACGGCCGGCAGGTCGGGGACGACGGGAAGGCGCGTGGCGGAGGAGACGGCGAGGGCCTTCGTGATGCCCTCCCGCAGCAGCGGGTCGGCCTCGAGGACGGAGGTGAACATCGCCTGGAGGCGGCCCGCGCGGAGGTCGAGCAGCGCGGGGGCGTTGCCGCGGTAGGGGACGTTGACGGCGGTGAAGCGGCCCTCGCGCGCCAGCATCTCCATCAGCAGGTGGGTGAAGGAGCCGTTGCCGGAGGTGCCGTAGTTCACGGCGCCGGGGTGGGCGCGGGCATAGGCGGCGAAATCGGCGAGGGTGTTCGTGCCGAGCGACGTGTGGACGTGGAGGATGAGGGGGTTCTCGTACACTTCGCCGATCGGGGCGAGCTCGCGCTGCGGATCGCGCGGGGTGAGGTTGGGCTGGAGCGCGGGGTTGATGGCGAGGGCGTTGGCCCCGAAGAACAGGGTATGGCCGTCCGGGCGGGATTGCACGACGTGGGTGGCGCCGATGCCGGTGTTGGCACCGGGGCGGTTCTCCACCACCACCGGAGTTCCGAGCTCGCGCTCCATGATCTGGGCGACGGCGCGGCCGACCTGGTCGGTGCCGCCGCCGGGGGCGTAGGGCATCACCATGGTGACGGGGCGGTTGGGGAAGGCGGGCTGGGCCCCTGCCCTGCCGGCGACGAGCAGGACGGGGGCGGCGAGCAGGGCGCGGCGCGGGAGCGGGGGCATGGGCTGGCTCCTGGGAGTCTCCTGGAAGCGTAGCGGCTGGCGCGGGCGGGTGCGACCGGAGCGGCCGATGCGCGTTCGTGCTCTCGTTGACCAGGGCGGTGGGTGGGAATGCGGCTGGAGCTTCCGGAGCGCGGGGATTGGCGGCGGCAGTCGCCCTTCGCCTGGGTCTGCATCGCCGTGACGCTGGGGATCGCGGGGTGGTTCTGGTCGCTGCACAAGGGCAATGCGGCGGGGGCGACGGTGCTGGCGGTGGTGGGGTGCCTCGGGCTCATCCTGCCGCCGCGGGAGCGGATGGCGGTGCTGCCCTGGCGCGTGCGGGCGCTGCCGCGATGGGTGGACGCGACGCCCGTGCTGGCGACCATCCTGTCCAGCCCGGGCTACGGGCTGAACTGGTTCTACGGCGAAAATCCGTATGACGAGGTGGTGCACCTGGTGAGCGGCGCGCTGGCCGGGATGGTCTTCGCGGCGCTGCTGGCGGCGGATGGCGTGCCGCGATCGCCCCTGCGACGAGCAGCGCTCGGGCTGGCCTTCGGGGCGGGGCTGGGGGTGACGTGGGAGATCTTCGAGTGGGCCACGGGGCTGATCGGGGATTGGACCGATACGTGGACGGACATCGTGCTGACGGCGACGGGGGCGATGCTGGCCAGCATGGCGGTCGGCGGGCGTGCCGGTGCGGTCGCGGCGCGGCCGGGCGCGCGGGGATAGCCGCGGCGTGCGGGTTGCGACCTACAACATCCATCGGGGGCGCGGGACGGCGGGGCTGTTCCGGCCGGACCGCATCCTGCGCGTCCTCTCGGAGATCCGGCCGGATCTGATCGCGCTGCAGGAGGCGCAGCACTACTTCCGGCGCGAGAAGGGAATGCTGGATGCGGAGGTGCTGGAGCGGGAGATCGGGCTGCGTCCGCTGCGCGTGACGGCGCAGCAGGGGTTCCGGAGCAACCTGCTGCTGGTGCGGCGGGACGCGCGCCTGCTGCACGGGCCGGTGGGGCTGCGGCTGGGGGGATGGGAGCCGCGCGGGGCGCTGCTGGCGGAGCTGGACCTGGGGGGCGGGCCGTTCCGGGTGGTGACGGCGCATCTGAGCCTGTCGGCGCGGCGGCGGACCCGGCAGGCCGAGCTGATGCTGGAGGCGATCCGGGCGGTGGGCGGCTTCGGGATGCCGACGCTGGTGCTGGGAGACTTCAATGAGTGGCGGCCGCATCATTCCGTGCTGGAGGTGCTGGCGCATGATTTCGGGGCGGCGGCCGGTGTGCCGACGTTCCCGGCCTTCCGGCCGGTGCTGGCGCTGGACCAGATCTTCGGTGCGCCACGGGGGATCGTGACGGGGCTGCGGGCGCATGACTCGCCGATGGCGAGGCGGGCGTCCGACCACCTGCCGCTGGTGGCGGAAGTGGTGCTGCCGGGGGCGGGGTGAGGCCCCTGCCCTACGCCTTCTGCCGTGCCGCGTAGATCGTGTCGGCGAGGGCGCGCAGGACCTCCGGCACGCCTTCGCCCGTCGCGCCGCTGATGAGCATGGGCTGGCGGCCGGCGGCGCGGGCGAGGGCCTTCACGCGCGAGGAGCGGGCCTGGGGGGTCATGGCGTCGGTCTTGTTGAGCGCGACGATCTCGGGCTTGTCCACCAGGCCGCCGCCGTAGCCTTCGAGCTCCGCGCGGACGGTGCGGTAGGCCTCGGCCGGGTCGGCGGCGGTGCCGTCGATGAGGTGCAGGAGGACGGCGCAGCGCTCGATGTGGCCGAGGAAGCGGTCACCGAGGCCGGCGCCCTCATGCGCGCCCTCGATGAGGCCGGGGATGTCGGCGAGGACGAACTCCTCCGTCGCGCTGGGGCGGACGACGCCGAGCTGCGGATGCAGCGTGGTGAAGGGGTAGTCGGCGATCTTCGGGCGCGCGGCGCTGCTGGCCGCGAGGAAGGTGGACTTCCCGGCGTTCGGCAGGCCGACGAGGCCGGCATCGGCGATGAGCTTCAGGCGGAGCCAGATCCAGCGCTCCTCCCCCGGGTAGCCCTTGTCGGCGCGGCGGGGGGCGCGGTTGGTGCTTGTCTTGAAGTGGGCATTGCCGTGGCCGCCGTCGCCGCCGCGGCAGAGGATCGCGCGCTGGCCGGGCCTCGTCAGGTCGGCGAGCACGGTTTCCTTGTCGTCGTCCAGGATGACGGTGCCGACGGGGACCTTGAGCGTCACGTCGTCCGAGGCGGCGCCGGTGCGGTCCGAGCCGGCGCCGTTGCCGCCCTTCCGGGCCTTGAAGTGCTGGGCGTAGCGGTAGTCGATGAGGGTGTTCAGGCCCTCCACCGCTTCCACCACCACGTCGCCGCCCTTGCCGCCGTTGCCGCCGTCGGGGCCGCCGAACTCGATGTACTTCTCGCGCCGGAAGGCAACCACGCCGTCCCCGCCGTCGCCCGCCTTCAGGTAGACCTTCGCTTCGTCGAGGAACTTCATGGTGGGCGGGTTTCTCCGGGAGTGGATTCACGCTGCGGGCCTTTCGGCCCTTCACGATCCGCTCCGGCTGGGGAACGGATTCACGCTGCGGGCCTTTCGGCCCTTCGCGATCCGTTCCGAAACGAAAACGGGGGCCGCGAGGGCCCCCGTCCGGCGTCACGCTGCGGCGTGGGCCTTATTCGGCGGCGATCGCCCGGGGCTCGACCGAGACGGCGACGCGGTCATCGGCCTTGCGCTCGAACTTGACGTGGCCGTCCACGGTGGCGTGGAGGGAGTGGGTGCGGCCGACGAGGACGTTGCGGCCCGGGAGCATCTTCGTGCCGCGCTGGGTCACGATGATGTTGCCGGCGCGGACGGCCTGGCCGCCGAAGAGCTTCACGCCGAGGCGCTTACCGGCGGAATCGCGGCCGTTCCGGGACGAGCCGCCTGCCTTCTTGTGTGCCATCTGGGGTCTTCCCTCTCGATCAGGCCGCGATCGTGCCGATGCGCAGCACCGTGAGGTGCTGGCGGTGGCCGTTCTTGCGGCGGGAGTTCTGCCGGCGGCGCTTCTTGAAGATGATCACCTTGTCGCCGCGCGTCTGCTCGACGACGGTGGCGGTCACGCTGGCGCCCGGAACGGTCGGGGCGCCGATGGTCAGGCCGGATTCACCGCTCACCGCCAGCACGTCGTGCAGGGTGACGGTGGCGCCGACCTCAGCCTCGAGCTTCTCCACGGTGATGGTGGAGTCGGGGGTGACGCGGTACTGCTTGCCGCCGGTGCGGATCACTGCGTAGGTCATGGGGATGCGGTCCGCTTCTCGGCTCTCGGGACAGGCATGGAAGGAGGCCGGCGGGCCGGGGGCACGCCGGGGAAGCGGGCCTATAGCGGGCCGGGGGGCTCCGGGTCAAGCGGCGCGGCGCTCACCGGGCGCGCTGGACGGTGGCGGCGAGCAGGCCGGCCCGGTCGGGCGCGTCGGGTTCCGCCGGGGCCGGCGTGGCC
Source organism: Muricoccus radiodurans (assembly GCF_050154705.1). Lineage (GTDB taxonomy): Bacteria > Pseudomonadota > Alphaproteobacteria > Acetobacterales > Acetobacteraceae > Roseomonas > Roseomonas radiodurans. The sequence continues at coordinate 1,641,393 of NZ_CP189561.1, forward strand.
TCCGCGTTGCGGGCCGGACGGGTGGTCCGCGTGGTGCTCGCCCGCATGCTGACGGGACCCCGGTGGGCATAGGCCAGGCGGGTGCCGGGGCCGCCATAGCGGGGAAGCGCTTCCATCTCCTCCAGGCGCCGGAAGAGGGTGGAGAGAGCCGCGAAGAGGATGGCCGCGAGGAGCAGGCCGACCGTCAGGGCCACCCCGACCGTATACACGGGCTCCTGCACCCACTGGGCGGTGTTCGAGCGCCAGAAGGTGTCCTTGAAGCGACCGGACGCGGTGAGCACCCCGAGGAGGACGGATCCGAGAGCGGAGAGCCATGCCGCGATGCGGAGAAGTAGTTTCATTGCCTGAAACCTAACGCCCCTCTTCTTCAACTCAACTGCGGAAGGGCGCCGGAGGGCGTCATATTCTCGTGGGAGTGCGAGTTCTCGTGGGAGTGCGAGTTCGTTTCGGATTGATGCCGATCTGCCGCGGTACGGCCGTTACGGTCGACGTCGGGGCGCGGCCAGAGGTCCTGGCGGGAAAGCGTGGTTCGGGTGGGAGGGATGGTGCGGCCGAGGCGCGTTCAGCCGGTTCCGATCGGCAGCAATCCTTGACGCGCGGTGCAACGCCCCATACGAGATGCGCGCCCTCGGAGGGGTGCCAGAGTGGCCGATTGGGCCGGTCTCGAAAACCGGAGTGGGGGCAACTCCACCGTGGGTTCGAATCCCACCCCCTCCGCCAGGTCTCGCCCGAGAAGCTCAGCATAATGGGCGCTTTCTCGCGTGGGCCCTTCCAGAACCCCCGCACCAACCCCCGCACACGCGAGAGCATTGGTCCGTAGGCTCTCCTGCGTCATCCTACCGCAACAGCCTATGCGCTGCCTTGCACCTGCTAGGAGACCAGCCTCGTGGATGAAATCTCTCGGTTCATCGATATCCTGCACGCCATCCGGTTCGTCGACGGATACCACGGCAGAGGTACGGTCGGCGCGGCAAAGGTGGATGAGCTCGTCGCTGACCTAGTCGCGGGAGCGAAAAACTCGGGCCGCGGTGCGCCTTCATTTGCCAGCGGAATTGCTCAACGCATCTTGGAAGCGGAGCAGAACTGGGATCAGGCAACGGGCAAGACCTACTGCGGGCAGATGACCCCACCTGCCGCCTGACCGTCCGCGGGTCCCTTCTCAGGGATTATCCAGCCGGGGGGATTTCGCACCCCGGCACTCGCGAGCGTGGGATGTAAAATCATCTGGACAACAACATTCGCGTAACAGGAGCAGGCACTCCTAGCCGGAGCGAGCCGCCGGCGGGTTGTCCCGGAAGTGCTCCCAGTCTGCCTCTGACAGCGCCGGCCGGTTAAACCAGGGATGCGCGGCCCAGGTACCGAACACCGGCGCTGGCCCGTCCTCATCCAGCAGATCAGCGGCGCCGTCCCGCATCTTGTCGATGATGCCCTCCACCAGAGGGCGGACGGTATCCAACGGAAGCAACGGCAGCAGTGCCTCGGCGATGTCGAACGCCGAGCCGTCGATCACCGCCGAGACCGCACAGGCAGTCGGATGCTCCTCTGCATGATGGCGCGCCAGGTTGGGCGTCCAAGCGGAAGTGCACTGCGGACAGGCGCCACGCCCGTTGCGGGTGTTACGAGTTACCCGTGGCCGCAGGGTAGCCGGTGAAAGGCGGGACCGTCCTGCGGCCGCCAGCACCGTGTTCGAGGCGCCCACGTCGACCAGGGCGCCCGAAAGCCGCAGAAAGCCTTGCTGCTTCCACTCCGTCACGGTCTTCCGGCTGACGCCTTGGAGCCGCGCATAGGCGGCCTGTGTCATCGTCTGCATGTTACCCTCCACGGGCGTTACCCGGCTTCAACGGTTTGCAGCTAGAGACGGATCGCGGTGCGAAATCCCCGTGGGCCGTTACCTGGCCGGGAAGGACCCGTGACGGCAGGGCGACCTCGCTCCGGAGCCTCTGGAGGATGCTGACAAAGCCCTCGCGATCGCCCGCCGGGGATTTCGACCAGGCCCGCAGTAGAGGCACCCACAGTTGATCGCGCGGCAAGTCGCGGCATGACCTGAGGGCATGATGGATCGTCGGTGCCGTCCCGCTCAGTTCGAACAGGAGTTCGGAACGGCGGCGGAGGGGCGCCACCTGCCTCAGCAGGTCACGACGGATCCCCATGTGGCTCGCCAGCTTGGCCACGGCGGCCGCATCTCGGATCGCCAGAGGCTGAGCCGGATGCTCCCCAGGCTCACCGTAGAGCCGCAGTCTGGTGGAGGCCGGCGGGGCATGCGCCCCACCAGCCAAGCGCGGCATGTCCCGCCCTTGCATGATCACGGAACCGGCGCAGGGCGAAGCTCCCCGCACACCCGAAGGATGCTTGCCTCCCATGATGCCGCGACCTCGCCCGGTGCTCGCGGCTCTGGGGCCGGATGGGATCCCCGCACCGTACTGGCCGATGAGGTGATCGGGTCACCCAGGCGACCGCCGGGAAGGATGGGGCGGGTTACCCCGCCCTGTGAGTGGTAGATCATGGTTTGCCTCCTCAGGCCGGGTAGGTCATCGCGAGGGTGCCGGCGTTGCGGCTCACCGGAACACCAATGACAGCCGTACCGGGGCCGGTGTTCGGCCGCTCAGGTTCGTCAGCAACTGGCTCGCCCAACTGCGGCGTGGGCCGCGGCGCGCTCACGCCGTGCTGGATCAGCTTGGCGACGGTCTCGTGCCACTCGTTGTGCTCGCCGAAGTCGATCCGGAAATCCGGCAGTTCGGCATCGGGATACTCGTGGCCGAGGTGCATCTTCCGATTGTTGAGGTGATCGGCGGCGGCCTGCGCGGCAGTGGAAAGGCGGTGCCCTTCCTGCAGGATACGACGCAGGCCGGGCGCGTTCTTCTCCCACCAGCGGCGCAGCTCGGCGTCGGCGGTGATCCTGGCATCACCGGCGGCGGTCACGCGTCCGATCGCCTCCGAGCGTGTCGCGGCCGCGCGACGGGTCTCGAGCTGGGCCACGATCGCCTCTGCGCGCTCAACATCCTCGCGGGCGACGGTGAGGGCCTTCTCGGCGGCAGTGAGTGCGGCAGGTTCGCCGTCCAGCAGTAGGGCGTCTCGCTGCTGTCGAGCCGCCTCCAAGCGGTGCTGTGCATCGGCGTGCGCGACCTGTGCACGCTCCGCGGCCTCCGCGATGGCCGCGGCAGTCGGGGCACTCGGACGGAGCTTCAGGAAATCCAACATCGTTACTCTCTCCTCTTCAGCGCCGGCGGGATGCAGGCGCGGTGGTAGGGATCGCAAGGGGCGCGGGGTGCGACATCAGCGCCGCGCCCCCGCTGCAGCGCGGGCGGTATCCAGCATCTCCTCCACGGCGCTGTTGAAGCCGGCGGTGATGGCCGGCACGTCCGCCACTGCTGCCACCTGCGCCGCCATCGCGGGCAGTCCATCCTCCAGCCCGGTGAGCAGCATCGCGAGTGCCTCGGGCTGACGGCTGCGCTGCCCACCTGCGAGCGTCAGCGCCGTCATGTTGAGCATGTAGGCAACCACTGACTGCAGAGCGAGGATGCGGCCGTGCACCTCGAACAGCGGATCGAAGTCCGGCGTCGACGCCGCTGACTGCTCGCTCATCCTGCCGCTCCCCAATCCATCGAGCGCTCCACCCGCGGCGCGTCGACCTCCGCGATGCCGGAGCCGGTCGCTTGTGCGGATCGCACCCTCCCGTCCTGCGTCACTGCGATCTGCACCCGGACGGAGCCGCTCATGGCCTGTGGACCGGTGGCGCCCGCAGGCAGAGGAGCGGGAGATGCCGGCTTCGGCATGTTCTCCGGGTTGCCCATGTAGACGCCGCCCCGCCCCCAGTGGGCAGGCGCCGGCTGCCAAGGCGCAGAGCGGCCGTCATCTGGGGAAGGTGCGGCTGCGGGGCGCGGCGGAGGTGCGGCTTCGGCGCTCCGCCGAAGCACACGATCCAGCCCGGCGGCGATGGAGGCTCGCCGCTCGGCCTCCGCTGCGCGCTCCGCCTCATTCAGCCCTGGGCGCTCGAAGCCCCGCGAGAAGGCACGCGCCGCGCCCGCCGCTCCGCCCTCGGACGCGCCACGCCGCAACATCGCGCGCGCGGTGCGCTCCGGCCCCTGCATCTCCCAATGGGCATAGTCCTCCTGCATGTCGGCGGGCGCACCGCGGATCGTGGACCGCGAGCGCCCGTTGCGGGCGGACCAATCCACGAAGCCCTGACGGCGGGCGCGATCATGCTGGAACAGGCCGGCGTGGCCGGTCTGGTTCTCGGCGTCGACGTTCAGGCCGCTCTCTCGGATCATGTTGGCGACGATGCCGACCGCCTCCTCATGCGAGTACCCCCGAGCGCGCCAGCGGTCATAGGAAGCCTGCGCCAGCTCCCGCTGATTGCCGGGGATGGAGGAAGGGCCGGCCTGCCCGCCGAAGCTGCCGAAGTTTCGCGGCAGATCCTGGTTGCGCCGCTGCTGAATGCCGGTCGGGAAGCCGGTGCGCGGGTCGAGCCGGCCGCCCATGATCGCGAACTGCCGGGACCGATCCATGCTCTCGCGGAGCTGATCCACGGAGCGGCCGAGAGTGGTGAGGCCGCCAGCAAGTCCCAATCCGATGCCGGGGTAGTCTCCCGCTGCTTGCGTCCGCAGCTCGTTCCTCCGCGCGCCGCGGCCCTGACCGAAAAAGTTGGACCCGAAGCCGCCCTCCGGCTGGGGATTGTCGTCCATATCGAACCACCAGCGAGCCAGCGGCGTGTCGAGCCATCGCTGCGCGCGGGAGATCATCTGGTCGAAGTTGTCGAGCTGCTCTTCGAGCCCGCTCATGAAGCCGCCGGCCGCGCCGCTGATCCGCCCCTCGTTTCGCTGGACCAAAGCATCAACCCGCGTGGTCAGCCGCTCCAGGCCCGGCACGATGCCGGCGCCGATCGTCAACCCCAGCCGCTCACCCGTGTGCCGCGTGCGGTCCCACTGGCGCCGCAGTCGGGCGCCCGCCTCGATCTGGCCGTCCGTGAAAGTCCCCATCGCCCGGCCCTGCCGGTACATCTCGGTGATGACGTCCGGCCCTTGTCTCAGGACGTCGTGCAGCGCATCCGACAGACCGGCCGTCTCGCGCACCAGCCGCTGGGCTTGCGGGCTCAGCCGCGAGTACCCGGCCGACATGTTCCGCAGCACCTCGAGCAGCGGAAGCGCGCGGTTTGCGCTGTCGCGCCATGCGAAGCCGAGGGCCTGGCTGTTGGCCAGAGCACCGAAGCCAGCATTCCGCCCGCCGATGGCGTCGAACATTGCCGTGTCCAGGCTCTGCAGCGCCTCGGTTGCTCGCTCCGCATCCACCCCAGCGAGCTGACGCGCGCCGTTCTGGAAAGCCTGCAAATCCTGCGCAGACATACCCAGTTCACGCGCGCCACGGCGGAGCTGCGACGCCGTGTTCAGGAAGCTCGTCACGGCCATGCTGCCAGCGGCGACGGCGCTGCCCGCACCCACCATCGGAAGCGCGGTGTGTAGGAGGCTTCGGCCGAGACCCGCGGCCTGCGAGTGGATGTTGCCCAGGCCGGACTGGAGCCGCGCTAGGGCGGACGAGTTCAGGGCCCGGTCCAGCGCCGTGCGGGCATGCCCGAGCCTACCGAAGGCATCGCTGAGGCGGCCCGTGGTCGCGATCGCGCCATCAAGGCCCCTCTGGTAGGACCGAAGGGCTGCGCCGCTCTTGTCCGTCGCCGTGAGGGTGACGGCCAGAGTGCCGATGTTCTCAGCCATTTCGGCTGGTCTCCTTCAGGTTCGTGGTTCGGTGGGCGTGGAAGCCGCGGCCGAGACCGGCGGCGAGCGGGTCCGGATCGCCCGGGCGCCAGGCAGCCGGATCGTCGGGGGCGGCGTAGAAGGCAGCCATCGCCTCAGCCTCCGCGGCGTCGTGGTCGACGGTCAGGGGCTCAGGATCGGCCGCGCCGGGCAGCCGGTAGTTCCGAGCGAGGGTGCGAAACGGGCCCATCGGACCCGGACCTTCTCTATTTTGGTCGGTACAGGTCGGTACGGTCGGTACAGCGCTATTCTGCGGGCCTTTCTGCTGTACCGACCTGCTCCTTGGAGGTCGGTACAGGTCGGTACACGGCGGGGGGCTCACTGCTCGTCTCCCGCTAGCAGGCCCGGCTTGACCACGAACAGGCGGGGCTTGCCCTCGCCGGGGATCCGCACCTGCTTGGCCAGGTTCTTCTCATCTCCCCGCAGCAGGTGACCTACGGCGTAGAGCTCCCGCGCCACCTGCTGAGCGTCCAGCCCGCGGCACACCTCATCGCGCCAGGCCTCGGGGAGGATCAGGTACTCCCATCCCTCGGGTGTCCGGCGACGCCAGCCCACGCGGTTGATCACCGGCCGCTGGCTGTCCTCCACCTCCTCCGGCTTCCGGTCCTCGTTGTGCACGAGCACCAGCGTGGAGAACCGGCTGGAGCCGTGCGCGCCGATGAAGGCGCGAACTGCCGACAGTGCGGTCCGGGCTTCCCCCGCGCCGTGACCGCCCCGGCAGGCAAGCCACGCTGCGAAACACGAGACGGCGGCTCGCTCGGCCTCACCGGCGGGCCAGGGCAGGATCCCCAGCTCCGTGGCGAGCTCGCCGGCCGCGACGATCAGGCCGAACCGCTGGGCGACCCGCTTGACCTGCCCGTCGGCATCGGCCGGGACGTGCGGTCCGCGGGTGAAGGCGGCGATGGTGTCCTGCAGGCCGCGCAGCAGCTCGGCAGGCTTGTCCGCCCGCATCTGCGCCAGGCGCTCCACGAAGGCGCGCGCGGCGTGCCCGTGGTGGGCGAGGGCAGCGGCCTTCACGGCGTTGGACAGGGCCTCGCTGTCGCGGTGGTCGTGCAGCACCTGCCACACACCGCGGGCGGCGCCGGCGTCAGCCGGGATGGTGACGCAGCGCACATCCTGCCCGGCGCGACTGCGCTGGCCCGTTTCGGCGATCTTGTCGGCCGGGGAGACCTCGCCCGTGGAGAGGAACAGCGTCCGCCAGGTGCGCGGGGCCCGGAGTGCGCCGGTCCGATCGGCCCGGCCACGCCCAGCGCCGCCCGCCAGCGTGTACATGGTTGTGCCCACGTCCTTGCCGTCGGCCAGGCCGATCTCGTCCAAGGCAAGGAGGGCATCGCTGCACTCGACGGCGGCGCCCTCCAGGGCGTTCGCGGTGCTGCGCCACGACCGGACCTGCTGGCCCATGCGGGGGCTGCCCCACACGCTGGCGGCGCCCTCCAGGCATGTGCTCTTGCCCGTGCTGCTGCCACCCAGGAGGTGGACGCCACCGCCCTCGACGCCGGTGATCTCCAGCAGAGGCGGCGCGAATGCTGCGGCGAGGTAGAGGGCGAGGCGGTGGTTGCCGACCGCGAGGGCCGCGACGTGCTTCTGCCAGCCCTTCAGCGTGCCGGATGCGGCGACGCGGGCCTCTGCGCCGGATCCGGCGCCGGTCAGGAGCACGGCCTCGGCGCCCTCCCCGAAGGCGGTGCCGTCGGCCATGACGTAGACCATCTGCCCGCCGGCCTTGTGCCAGCCCGTGCGGTCCGCGCTGGCGATGCGGACAGAGGTTCGGACGCCGGCGAGGGCGTCGGCCAGCTTCGTGCGGTAGGTCTGGCCGGTGCGGATGCGGAGGCCGCGGTCCTCGAGTTCACCGGCCAGCGCGCCGCCCTCGGCGTGCAGCAGGCGGCGGGGGAGGGCGTAACGCTGTTCCCGCCCGTCAGCGTCGCGGAAGGCCAGCAGCAGGGCCCGCCCGTGGCCGGCGGCGTCGCGCGCCTCGCCCAGCACCCGGAAGGAGGCGCAGAGGCGCATGGGCGTGCCGGCCACCTCCTCGCCCGTCTGCGGGTTGCGCTTCGGCTCGGGCGAGAAGATCAGCCCATCGTCGCGCATGGTGTAGCCGTAGGGCCAGGTGGCGCCGTCGGCGTCGGGCTCACGGTCCTGCGGCTGGCCGGCGCGCTCCCACGCTCGGTCGAGCTCCCGGCCACCCTGGGCAGATCCCTTCTCCGCCAGCCATGCCGCGGTGTCCGAGTTCTTCTCCAGTGCGGCGATGAAGTCGGCCTTGCTGCCGCCGGCGCGCTGCACGTCCGCGGCAATCTTGAAGGCGGCGGCACTTCGGCTGCCGTCACCGCCGCTCGCCTTCATGCCCAAGGCCGCATGGATCTTGCCGGCCGGCTTGTTCGCCGCCATCGCCGGCCCGGCTTCCTTGATCAGCCAGAGCAGATCCGAGAGCGGCACCTGGCGCAGCTCGGCCGGCGCGTCGGGGTGGCGCTGCTCGGTAACGGCGAAGAAGCGGCCGGAGATGTACAGCTCGATCCCGGGCGGGTGGTCCCCGCCGGTGCGGCACCACTTGCGGCCGGTCTCGGTGCCCATGGCCTTGCGGATCGCCGTCGCGTCCGCCGGGTCATAGAGGAAGAACAGCTTCACGCCGGTGCCGGACGGCGACACCTCGGCATAGGTGCCAAAGCGTTGCAGCGCCTCCTGCGCCCAGGCAGCGAGTTCTCCGGTCTGCGGATCACGGCAGGTGTCGAGGTCGATGCCGCCAGCGGCGAGGCCGCCGTGATCGCCGAGCTCGAGCCCGATGCCGCCATCCCCGAAGGGGCGCGGCAGCTTCGCGGCGCACGCCTCGGCAGCGGCGCGGGTGCCCCAAGTGGAGGGCTTGTCCGCCATCGCCTTGCCGCCGGTGGCCGGGTTGTAGGGCAGCTTCGTCGGCTTGCCCTTCGGCCCGCGGCTCTCGGTCTGCCAGCCTATCCAGCGCCGCGCATCGGCCAGGGCAGCAAGCGTGATGGGAGGTGACGCGCTCCCGGCATCGAGCGGCGCCATCAGCAGCGCGGTCCGTCAATGGGGTGGAAGCCGCCGACCACGCGGGCCGAGAGCACCAGCGTGGGGAGACGGCGGCCGGCCGCGTCGCGCCGCTCGCCTTCCGCGCGGATCAGCTCCAGCCAGGCGCTCTCCTGCGCCGTGCCGGTCTCGATCAGCAGCACCCGCCGGACCAGGCGCGCCGCCTCCACGACGGCCGTGTAGTGCTCGGCTCTCCCGCCCGTCGCGTGCAGCATGACGGAGGCGGCCCAGCCCAGCAGGCGGCGGGCCTGCGAGAAGGCCTCGGGCGGTGGGGTGGGGTGCCCGCCGCCTGGATCGCCGCTGATCTGCACGACGGTCGGCGGCTCGGTGTGTTCGAGAAAGCGCTGGGGGATACGGCCGCCCGAGAGGAGCGCCAGGACGCGCAGGTCACCGGCGAGAGCGGCGCGATACAGCGGCACAACGAAGGCGCCGGGCGTGCCTTCCAGACCCTGGATCAGAGCCGAGAGGTCATCGGGGCGGGTGATGGCCGCGAAGCGCGCGGCGGTGGCGACCTGGATCATCAGCGCCCGCCCTCCATCACGCGCCCGGTCAGGACGTGGCGGCTCCGGTCGGAGGAGTGCTGCACCATGGCGTCGATCGGCAGCACGTGCCGGCCGCAGATGCGGGCGGGCGTGTGCTCGGTCGGCCAGTCGGTCTCGATCCAGCGGCGGCGGAAGTGCCCGTTCATGTCCGGATCGGACTGGCGGGCGTAGTCGGCGGAAGATTTCGGCATCGGGTCTCTCCTGTGAGGAGCCCCGGCGGAAAGGACTTGGCGAAGCGGCGGAGGACGGCTACATGCGGGGTTGTCGGTAGTGCCCACGTAGTCCAGTAGCGTCGTAGTTCCGCAGCCCGTCATGGCCTTCCAGCCGTGGCGGGTTGCTTCGTTTCTAGGCGGCGTAGCGCGGCAGGCGACCGAGCCAAGCCCGAAGGCTGGCGTCAAGAACGAGTGTAGAGCGGCCGAACTTCACGGCCTCCAACTCGCCCTTCTTCAGTGCCTCATAGACAGTGCTGCGGCTCGCGCCAGTGATCTCCACCACGCGGTCAATCCGGTGGGTGAGCGGGGTATTCGCTCGCTCAGTGTCCGATCGCATCCTTAGGTGTCCCACAATGGTTGGGACACACCATCTGCAGCATAACAACGCACGATGTAATGACAGATGCTCGGGGCGAGGTTCTGTCACGACAGAACCTAGGGGTGAGGTTTTGTCAGTTTCTCCTCCAGCTTGCGTCCCGCGGCAATCCGGCGTGCCGCCGCGCGCTGATCCTTTGGACCGCTGCCCAGACCGCGGAACTTCCTGACGCGCTCGGTAGCCTCGGCGGCGGACTTGCCCTGCTCGCGCACCTCGCGGGCCATGCGCCAATCCTGCAAGCTCTCCCAGGTCGAGACCATGCGTCCGAAGGCGTTCCAACCGGCGCCGCTCAGCTGCATTGCGCGCGGCAGCAGCTCTCGCACGTCCTTTAGGCTCAACCCGCTCTTCCGTGTTATGTGTCGCTGGAAGTGCTGATCGCTGAGTTCTTGAATGTTTAGCGCGCAGCTCAGCAGATACTGCGCGCACCATCGGGGGATTGGGACCATCTCGCCATCCGCGACCTTTGTGCGATCGTAGGCATCCAGCGCCTCTCGCCCACCGAGGTGCAGCGAGAGCGCCTGCCAGACGGCGAGATTGTTCTCCGTAATGTTTGCTAGGCGGCGCAATTCGGCCAGCCGCTCGGCTTGATCTGTGGGAACACCTAATGCTCCCACCGGCCGTTCTTCGTCCACCAGCGCCTCCGCAGCGCATCCGCAAGGAAGGCGGCGGGGCGGCCGGGGCGGAGATCCCGGCACGGCGGTTTCGAACCCGCGCCCCGCCGAGGGTGAGTGTAGCGCCGTGCGAGGCGGGTGGAAGGGTGGGCACGATGCCCACCCCCTCGGATCTTCTCCGGGTCATCGGCGCACCTTGGGAGGTTCGCGGCTCTGCTCCTCGGCGTAGTTGCCGGCCGAGTTCACCTGTTCGATCAGCCGAGCAGTGACCCAGTCGATCGCGCTCCAGAGCGTGTCCGGCTCCTCCCGGATGTCGGCGGAGTACCGGCCGGCCGACGAAAGAAACTGGAGCGCGTGGAGCCCGCAGCCGATGTCGATAAGCCGATCGTCCAGCTCCTCCAGGGCGGGGCGGGTCATCGCGCCACCTCCCCGTCCGCTGTTCTTCTCGGCGGGCGGTTCGGCATCGGCGGGAAGGGCAGCCGCGGCGGCGTGACAGGCGGCTCATGGCCGGGCGCGAGGAAGGGGCGGCTCATGCCAACGCCCTCCCGCAGCGGGCCCGCACGCGATCTGCGGCGAGGGTCGCAGGCTGGGCGCTGGCCTCGTCCGGCTCCGGCTCGCCCTCGCTGTCCGGCTCGGCGTCCGCGTCCCCGTCGATTGCGTCTATCAGCGCCGTCGCCTGCTCGATCATGTCGAAGCTGCGCTGGATCATCGCCACCAGCCTCGCCCGCACCTCGGCGCGGGGGAGGTCGCCAAGCAGTCTTCTTCTGTCAGGGCTACTCGCGGTGGGGAGGGGTGCCCCGGAACTTCCCGGCGCCGGGAACTTTGCGCCCTCCGCGGCAGACATCTCTCTTCTGCCGTGCGCCCGAGATCCGGACGCACGTCTTCTTCTGGCGGCGCCCTTCGGCACCGGGTATCCATGATCAGCCATAGCCTGCTCTCCCAAGGAGCGGGTTGCGGTTAGGCCGGGCGAGGTGTTGGTAGCACCTTGCCCGGCCGAAGCTGGCAATGGTTGCCAACTTCGGTTATGGTTAGGTGCCTCCAGAGCCGAAGTCAAGAACCATTGCCGACATCGGATTTGACGCCTGAGCAGTGCCGCGGTGCACGAGCCATGCTGAACCTAAAGCGTGAGGATCTCGCGACGACGGCGCAGGTCGGGCACTCCACCCTCTTCGACTTTGAGAGCGGGCGCCGTCAGCCGCACCCACGCACCCTCGCCGCCATACGCATCGCCCTCGAAGCGGCCGGCGTCGAGTTCATCGCCGAGAACGGCGGGGGACCTGGTGTACGGCTCAGGAAGTCTGCTGCATGACATCCGCGCAGCCGGATGGCGGTGTAGCAGCCAATGCTTGCCACGCTCACGCCGGGCAGCGAAGCAGGATGAGAAACGCGTGGCTTAAGAGCGTTCCTTATTCGCAATACTTGGTCGGTGTCGGGCATTGTCTAGGGCCGGAAACGGCGATCTACCTTGAACTACAACAGTTTGTTGTGGACCATCTCGACGGAGTGGTGGGGTTCGTTATCTCCGAAGGCGCTTACAAGCCGAATGATCTGCACTTCTCCATTTCGATTGACTGCCCGTATCAGGAAGGCAAGCGTGGGAGCAGATTTCTAGCTCGCCTGCTCGAAATCGCCGATCGGACCGGCCGCCCTGTGACGCTTGCAGTGAGCGAGAAGAGGGAATTCGACCGTCTGCTCCGTTGGTATCGAAGCCTTGGATTTCGATGTTCGGGTGAGAGGATAGATGCAGGCCCCTTGATGATCCGGGAGCCGAAAAGGCCCACACTCGTTATCCCCCAATACAATTCCTGTGACGCCCTAGGTCGGGACCGGCATGATCTTCGTCGCCGAGAACGGGGAGGGCCCGGCGTCAGGTTGCGGAGGGGGCGCACGGCCGGATGACCCCTGACCAGTGCCGAACGGCGCGACAACTCCTGGGCTGGAGCCGGACCCGTCTTGCGGCAAATGCAGACGTGAAGAGTTGGGCGGTGGATCGCCTGGAAAGTGAGCGTGGCCCGATCCCGCCGGCGGACGAGAATGCTCTGCGCTCCACCCTTGAGGCTGCGGGTGTCGAGTTCACGTCAGACGCCAGCGGAGAGCTGGGCGTGAGACTGGCAGGCCCGGCTCAGAACGCGCCGGATCAGATCCAGGGCGGGGTCAACACGCCCGGCTCTAACCCGCCAATCGACGAGGATGGGACGTGAGCCGGAGCCCTGCCGCCATCCGCGCCGCCGTCCAGGCAGCCAGTTTCAAGTTTAGGACAGCGAACGGCGGCGGGGCCGGGGTGCGGGTCCGGGAGACCACCACATGACCCCCGAGCAGTGCCGCGAGGCGCGCGAACTCCTCGGCTGGACGGCGTTGCTGCTCGCGGAGAAGGCCGGCATGCACGACGTGACGGTCCGCAGCTTCGAACAGAAAAAGAAGCCAACCCTTCCCAAATCGATGACGGCTCTGCGAGCAACACTGGAAGCTGCTGGAGCGGAATTCGCCGCGGACGGCGCCGGCGTGCAGCTGGCGAACACTCATCGCGTGATCACACCAGAGCAATGTCGGGCTGCGCGCTCACTGCTTGGCTGGAACCGGCAACGGCTCGCCGTTCGGGCTGATCTGAGCACCAGCACTGTGATCGTATTCGAGGCCGGGAAGAGGCCGCTGCTGCGCGATGCCCGGACGGCTCTTCGGAAGGCGTTGGAAGCCGCTGGCGTCGAGCTCATTGCGGAGAATGGCGGGGGATCGGGGGTGAGGTTACGGAAGGATCTGCCCCCACCGTGACCCCTGCACTCGCAACTGCATTCGCTGCGCAGCTCCGCGCGAAGCTACGATTTCGCGAGGATGACGTTCCGAAAGCCATCGGACGCGTGCTGCAAGCGAATGCCGCAAACGGCGGCCTAGGAAGTGGCGCGACCCTTCGGCAGCTAGTTGACGTGTTCAGGGAACACGCGGAGGCGCTTGCGGGCTTGGCGTCTGAAGCCTTGCGGTTGGCGCGGCAGTCATGGTCTCCGCAATCTATTGTCTCGGCTGAGGATGACCTCCACCGCTTGATCAATGAACTCGTGTCGGAGACGCTCACTAAGGCCCGCGCCTCGTGTCGCGAGAACGTCGTCCGCTATGCACTGAGGCACGGCGGGAACGAGAAGCTCTTGGCCATCTTCGACGAGGATGTTGCGCGTGCCGACGAGGCGGCTCGTGAAATCACCGCAGCAGTAGTGACTGAGGTTGTGGAGGCGGCACGCGGCACGATTGCTGCGGTCCGCCCCGAGGATCGAGCGAGCTACTACATCCAGGCACCGATCCGGATCTTTAATGGCCCGGACGTGAGGCCTGCGCATCGAGCAGAGGCGGAGGCTGGAATGCCATCAGTGCAGGAAAACGCATTGCGTCTCCTAAGGGAGTTCTACGATCGGTCGGGCGGCGACACCGGCGAAGTTCTTGAAACTCGGGTAATCGTCGAGCAGATCGGTATGGATAAGGGACCAGCACGTGCAGCGCTTCTCTACCTCTTCGGCCGTGGGCTCGCCGAGGACACTCGTGAGGTGGCGGAGCTGCCAGCTGCAATCCTGACATCCGCAGGTGTCGATGCGATCGAAGGCGCCAGGGACAATCCGCAAAGAGCTACCCGCGACTTCCCGAACCTGAACATAAGCATAGTGGGATCGATGTACGGGAGCGCCCTCCAGCAGGGCTCGCATGGCTCCACACAGAATAGCACCCAGGTGTTGGCGCAGGGCCTGGATCTGCCACAACTCGCCAAAGAACTAGGCGAGTTGAAGGCGCTGCTCAGGACCGAAGCGACGACGTCAGATCAGTTCCGCGCCCTAGCCGAGGTCGCCGCTGCAGAGGACGGCGCAAAGGCAGGGGATGCAAAGTCGACGGCTGGCTCGCTCGGTAAGCTCGGCGGCGCAGCGAAGTGGGTGGCAGGTCTAGCGCAGAAGGCGGGCGCCAGCGTTGCGGCGAAAGCGATCCTTCACGCGGCTGGCTTAGAGTAGGCCCGGCGCGCTGGCGGGGGATGCCGACTTCGGGGAGGGTGGCCGGCGCGGAAGTGTCCGGGCCTCGGACACTTACCGGGCGCCCCCTCTCTTGAGTGGCAACCTCGCCGCGCTCTTGCGCTGCCTTAAGCTCGTGCCCGATCCGGGCCCCGGCAAGCCAGACCACCAGCTCGCACTGGTTCTCCGCCTCGACGGCGGCTGACAGGATCTTACAAATACTCTGGCTTCTAGTTCAGCGCGGAGGGCGGCGGGGGATCGGGGGCGGCTGAGGAAAGAGAGGGCCCCGGTGTAACGCAGAGGCCGCCGGCTTCAAGTCGCGCGGCCCTTGGTGCGTCTTGTATCGGCCCGCTGTCGCCGACCTTTCCTGCTGGCTCTACCGCCGCGACGAGCGCAGCATCCTCCGCGTCCGGCTTGGGAGCCGTCCCATGACCATGTCCTGTATCGCCTTCGTCCGTTCCGCGGCTTTCGCCGTCGTGATCTCTACGGTGGCGTCGTCAGGATGGTCGGTGCGACCGGCCATCGCGCAGCCGGCGGCTTCAGTGGGGGTTTACAGTCAGACGCTGCCCTACAACGAGGGGCTCGACCTTCAACGCTGCCGGGAGGCGGCTCTGGGCGCTATCGCCGAGAATGGGCTGACGGTTTCACCAGACCCCGGCAACTTCATCAGAGCCCGCAGACCTGGCCCGAGGATCGAGGTCTATGAAATCCGCTGCCAGCCGGAACTTCGGTGGGTCATTGTGCCCCATTCGGGTCGGCCACGGATTGACCCCGCCAACCTGGACAGGCTGGTAGCGAGCTTCGTCGCCCGTTACGGGGCCGGTCGGGACACCTGATGGCATCGTGCCAGCCCGTTGGGAGCCGTCCGGGAAGCTCCGACCGACCTGAGCAAGAATGGAAGTGCCGGGGGCAGTTGCTGCCTTGCCGGCCTACTCCCAAGCTTCGGCATCAACCTCCAAACGCGCCTCGGGCAAGTCTGGCAGACGGTAAAGGAACTCGAACTTCGAAGACTGCTTCGGCGGGCGCATCAGCTTGGCCGGCGCGCTCGTGTTCACCTCCGACATGATGAAGCCGCCCAATGCTAGGGCCACAGCGACCGCACAGATCAGAAGTAGGACGCGAATACCCACAGCGGCATAGTTTCCACGTTGCCCGGGCGTTCAATCCACAGGTTGAGTGAAATAGTAGTTGCTCAACCCAGCTTTGGCCAGCCTACGGTCGCATGGCCTCTCTAGTGGGTCAGGTAGACCAATGCTGCGGCGTACACGCTGATCAGCGCTGTGGTCTCAAGGGCCCATTGTACGACGAGGTTCATGACACGCCGTTTATGTGGTCTCGTTGTGGCCCTCAACTAACTCGCGGTTGCAATGTAAGGCTGTTGTACACGCTCTGAGTGGCTTCATCGCTGCAGGCCGAATTCGAGATCGGCTTGGCCGGACTTCATCCCCGAGCCGACCGGCCCACAGTCCATTCATCCCAAGGTAGATTTACGGACCGAGAGCCGCGTGTCCCATCCACGCCGCCGCAGCCGCCGAACCGTAGCAGGATCATGGACGATGAGCGCCTTCTATCGCTCGGCCATCCACGCAATCAGCAGGCTGATACCAGCCGCGAACAACCCGAGGCTCAATCCGACCGCCAGATGAATGAACAGGCCCCTCTTCACGGGTAGCAGGTAAGCACAAACCGGCAACGCTGTCCTGTGATCAGATTAAGGCGTCGCGAACGCCATGTACCCGGCAGTTGCCACAATCACGCCGAATAGGACCGTGGCTGCCCATACGAAGGAACGCATCGAAAGCCTCGCGCTTCTCAGCGAGCGCAGCGCAGCGCCCGAATTCGAGCCTGTTCTCAAACGGCTTGATAGCGCGTCGGTTCACGATCGAGCAGCTTCCTTCCTTCAATATGACGAGGAGACCCTTGCGGCACTCGTGGTCGCGAGGCTGGTCCTACTTGCCGTGGAGTACGGGAAACTGCTGGTCCGCCACATCGTCGGAGGGGCGTTGAATTCGGCGTCGCTAGCTAGACCGTGACCGTGTAGCTGGCTCTCGGGATCGGGAAGCTTCGGGAGTAGCGGCGCCGCTTCAAAACAGCTTAGCCTCAACCGGCTGCGGTGCTTGTCCGGGGGGACAGACGCCCGCAGCTCTGCCGCCGGCCGGGGTGGCTTCGTCCTTGCACCCCGGCCGGCGGCGCTTAATGCGCCCGGCTCGGTCGCCGGGCTGCTGGCGCTGGGGGTTAGAGGCTGCAGGGGTAACTCTCTGGCGGCACGCATTTGCGACGGTTAGTGTGGTTTGATGCCATCCAGTCCCATCCCGCTTCCTGAAGGGTTCAGTCCAGATCACTCACCCTTTGGCGCATACGCCACCTTATCCCTGGAGCAACTGGCGTCGATCTCTGCAGGACGCCCTCCAGACAGTGCCGCAGGTCGGGCAGTCGCAGCGGAGATCAAGCGCCGCGAGATGCTTGCCCTAGCGCAGTCCGCCGAAGCCTCGCGCGACGCAGCACGGGCAGCAGCCCGAACGATCCCATGGCTGAAGGCGACGGTAGCGGCTACGGCGATCGCGGCGCTGATCACTGCTGCGGCCACCGTGTGGGCGGCATATATTCAGAGGAACGCCACACCGTCAGCGCCTCCTGCTAGCTCGGCGCCGGCGGCCGCGCGATAGATGCTGCGAGCCGACAGCGGACAAGGCTTCGGCCCGTGAGAGAGTAGGGTGCAGCGCGGGAGGCCTCGGCCGTCTGACCGCGCGGCCCGAGATCAAGCCGGGATGGGCAGCGCGTGGCTGACCACGGCTCGCAGCACCGCTCGGCCGGAGCCCGCGAGCCGGCGAGGCGGACAAATTCTGCCGTATTCATCTCCACATGCTGGGCTGGAGGTGTGGAGAGGTCTGATGTCCTCTGCGGGAAGTGTGTGGAACGAAGGCTGGGCAGTGATCCGTGCTCCCGGGCACCCCTGGCACTTCGCCGGTTTCTACGCCACCCGTGACGAGGCTGATGACAAAGCACTCGAGATGGGGCCCGACTACCGGGTGCGGTTCGGCATGAACCGGCAGGGAAGCGACGCTTTCGTCTGGAGCAGCGTGAACAACACGTGCCGCGCCTGACGACCGCCGACTGGGTTGGGAGACGTCCCGATCCGGCCGGCGGTCTCTCGCGCGTGTGAACGTCCGGTCGCTTTTCAACCGCAGGTGGTAACCGCAAGCTACAACCGCGCGACGGACAGGGGACTACGTTCACGCGCGAGCGATACCCGACCTGTACAGGCCGCCCCGGGGGAGACCCTGGGGCGGCTCTGTGTTGCGGGCGTCCGGCAGCAGCTCTAGGGGGGGGGAAGTGGCTGCTGCCGGACGCCATCTCCGCGGCTCTTCAGGGGGAGTACGAGCCGCGGAGGTAGGAGGTGAGTGTGACGGTGCTGGCGCCTACCGCGTGCGTCAGTCGTCTGAGAGCCCGAGGCTCTTCGTCAGTTCCATGACCCGCTTCCGGATCGCTGGATCGGAAATGCGGTAGTAGGCGCGCACAAGCTCCAGCGTCTCGCGGCGGTGCAGAGCATCACTGTCCACACTGTCCTGCTGCTCTGCGGTTTCACGCGCACCTTCACGGTCGTCCGGCATGGCATCGAAGAAGAACCCGATCGGCACGTCCAGCACGCGGGCGAGGTCGAACAGGCGGCTTGCACCGATGCGGTTCACGCCGCGCTCGTACTTCTGCACCTGCTGGAAGGTGATGCCGAGCGCATCGCCGAGCCTCTCCTGCGTCCACCCGAGGAGCGTCCTCCGCAGCCGGACCCGGGTCCCGACATGCACGTCGATCGGGCTCGAGCGTGGCTCCCGCACGGAGCGATCGGTGGACACCACAGCGTTCTCCAGCATGGGTCTCAGCCCTCCAAGTTCAGCCGGCTTGAACGGCTCGCTCTCGCCACGGTTGTACGTTCTCCAGTTTTTAGACTGAAGTTTATTTTCGATAACCATTGTTAAGGATCGCGCCCTGTCTCCGTGAGCAGAGCCGACCCGAGACGTGACTGAGGCTTGCACCTGGATTGCAGATTGCCGCGGCGGCCCGGGGCTCCACCCTTCTGTTCCGACCTGTTCCGACCAGTTTTCGGCAGGTCGGAACAGCTTTCAGCCTCGATAGATGGGGGTGTACCGACCTGTACCGACCTAGAGGGCCGTAGGTCGGTACAGCAAAAAGCCCCTATTTCAGGGGCTCAAAGGGACGTGTACCGACCTGTACCGACCGTACCGACCGAAATTCACAATGTCCGGGCGCGAGGTGCCCTCTTACCCTCCTCTAACCCGCCTCAGCCGTGACACGTTGGCCGGCAGGGCAGGCGTGGCGCACCATCCCTCCCAGGCCTCCATCATGGTCCGCCGCCGGGCGAAGAGGTCGCTCCGGGCATAGGCCGCCTCGGTCTTGTCTCGGACAATGTGGGCCAGAGCGGCCTCGGCCAAATCCACCGGTTGCCCGGTCTCCCCGGCCCAGTCCCGGAAGGTGCTCCGGAAGCCGTGCACCGTCACGGCCTCGCCATAGGCGTCCTGCCACCTCAGCGGGTCGCCTTTCGGGCCCTCATTCATGCCCCGCAGCAGCATCGCCATGGCCATGTTGGAGAGGGGCTTCTTCGTCTTGCCCCCGGGGAAGATGAACGCCTCCTCTGACTGGCCCTCCTCGACGAGGGTCTGCAGCAGGGCGAGCGCCGCGGGCGTGAGCGGCTTCCGGTGCTCCTTCCCGGCCTTCATGCGCTCCTTCGGCACGGTCCAGGTGGCAGCGTCGAAATCCACCTCCCGCCACCGGGCCCCGACTACCTCTCCTGATCGGGCGGCAGTGAGAATGGCGAGCTCGAGGGCACGGGCGCCGAGCCCTTCCTTCTTCCGCAGCGCCTCCATGAAGGCGGGCACCTGCTGCCAGGGCAGGGCAGGGTGGTGGCGCTTCCCGCGGACGCCGCCAGGCGCACCGATCGTCAGGAGGGCGGAGAGCCCGTCCCGCATCGAAGCCGGGTTGTCCCCGCTCCGCAGGTCTGCCGCCTTCGCGTACCGGAAGATCCGGTCCATGCGCTGCGCCAAGCGCTGGGCAGTCTCGCGCTTCGTGTTCCAGATGGGCCGGAGGACGTCGGCCACCTCCAGGCGGGTGATCGCGGAGACCGGCCGGTCGCCGAGCAGGGGATAGGCATAGGTCGCGATCGTGCTGCGCCACTGCGCCCGGTGCTTGGGGTTGGCCAGCCCTTGGAGGTGCGTGTCCATGTATCGTTCGGCGACTGCGCGGAAGCTGTTGGCGTCGGCCTTGGCGCGGGACGCCGCCGTCGCCGCCTCCGCCTCATCCCGATCCGTGAGGGGATCACGTCCTGCTCGGAGCGTCGTCGCGGCCTCTCCAGCCTTCTGCCTCGCCTCCGCCAGGGTCACCCCAGGCTTCCGCTCCCCGTAGGCACCGAGCCCCATCTGCCGCTCGCCCCGCTTCCCATTGGCGGTTACGATCCCTGCCATGGAGTACCGGAAGATCCAGGCCTTCGTGCCGGAGGGGGAAACCTGAAGGTACAGCCCTCCCCCATCCGGATATCGGCCAGGCGCCTTCAGCGCCTCCACCGCCCGAGCCGACAACCTTCCTGTCCGCGCCATCGTCCGCCCAACCCCCGCCGCAGCGCAGGAGATCAACCCCCGCGCCAACCCCCGCAGCGTAGCTGGATTGTGGTGGACGTCCATGGACAGGGATGGACGGAGGGGCTTCTAACCTACCGCGAAACCTCAGGCTTTTCGGACGACCATGGACAGCCCTGGACGTGAGTTCGACGGACACCCCCTCCGCCAGACGCCTGCATCACGGCCGGTCCGCCCTTTCGGCAGGTGCGCCAATCCTCGGTTGGTCCGGCCCTCGCGCGAGTTGTGTGCCGACCGGCTTTTCGTCGAGGGTGATCGGCTTGAGGTGCGGTCCGACTTCCCGGAGCCGTTGACTAGGCCCGAGATACCTCTGATTCCGAGCACGGCGTATCCCGCTGGGGGAGCGGGTCCGCATTCCGCAAGGCATGTCTGGAGTTCTAGGGCACACTCGGCGCCACGCGGAGGGCAGAGGAGGAAACGAGCATGCGCCTTGCGGTCACGAGCGTGATGATGACCGCCCTCTGTGCGATCATGGCTGCAGGGGCCCATGGTCAGGCCGTGGATCCGGTCGCGCAGATCTATGCGCTGGTGCCGGCCCCGGCCCGTCCGTACGGCAATCCCATGGGCTATTGCGGGCGGCAGACGGCCGGGTGCGACGAGCGCCTCGCGGCCGAGGTGGGCCAGGCCATGGGGGAGAATGTCGCCTGCGGCGCACCGGACGCCCGTGTCGACCCGCTACAGACCCAGACGGCCGAGCTCGTACGGAGGCTCGCGATCCCGGAGGAGCGGAAGCGCGAGACGGCCGCGGCGATCCGCAGGGTCTCGGCGGAAGCCTTCCGCGACATGGAGGGTCGGCGCGCGCTCGACACTTGCGTGGAGGCGTTCCGGCGCCTCGTGCGGCTGGAGGCCCAGCTCGGCCTGCGCTGAGGACCGCGCGGCCCGGACGTTTTCACGCCCGTTTCACGCCCCGCTGACGGGGCTATACCGCCGGCCCGGTAAGCCGGCACCATGCTCACCCCACCCGCTTCCCACGACACGGTCCCTTGCAGCGCACCGAAGCTGGTGACGAGTGTCGAAGCCCTCGCTCACCTCGCGGCAAGCGCCGGCCAGGGGACGGCTGCCAGCATCCTTCGGGGCGTGCTGCTGGAACTCCGGTCCGCACAGCGCGCCGGGGCATAGTCCCGATCCAGGCCAGACTGCCGCCAGGGGCGACCGAAGCCGACCTCACCGTATGCTTCGTCGCACGGTCTCCAGGTGGCCGGCGGGGATGAACCAGGTGACGTGACCGCACGTCGGACAGGCCGCCCCGCGGGGAGGCTTGTCGCTTCCAATCCACGGTGCGGACGGGCCCAAGTGGTGACATAGGGGGTTGCCGGAAGAGACCTCGAGAAGCTCGTCTCCCTGACACGCCATTCAGAACTTCGGCGGCATCGGGGCTGCGCTGTCGGCCCTTGGCATCCCACCCTCCGCCGCCGCCACGTGCTCTTCGAAACCAGATGGACAGACCTGATCCACATTCGGATTGAGGAGCGGTGGCTCCTGGCCGTTGAATAGTGAAGCGGTCGGCAGTCTCTTCTGTCTGGGCAGCAGGGTTTCGTGATGGATGTTGCCGATGGGAGCATGACCGAAAGCCGATGACCCGTGATGGTCAAGGACCGCTATCGCTCCTGCTCGACCGCCCGGAGCAAGCGCTCCAGGAGCTCGTTAATCCGGCGCTGCTCCTCGACGAGGTGCATCAGGTGGTGGGCGGTCTCCGCCAGCTTCACCCGGTCACTCCGAGCCATGGAGATGTTCGGTTCGCTGGTCTTGGACGGCATAAGGTCCTCTCGCGCGACGGGCGGCGCGGAGGAGCACAGGAATTCAGGCCAAAACGCGGCCGGTCATAGGCGAGTCTCAGGCGATTTGTCTTCATTTACTTCGGTGATGCCGTACTGCTGAACTTGCTTTGATCTTGAACGAACCGGATACCGCGTCCCGATCGTGAATCTTAACAGTCTTCGTGACCCAATTCCGACATGGTTCTGCCGAAAACTTCGAGTTGATGCTCCGGGATTCGTCGCGGAAGGAACCGGGATTGGTGTTCGTGCTGCTTCACTCAAGACAAGTGGTTCGAGCCTGCGATGTGGCCGAGGTGGTTCTGACCGCGCAGAGACAGGCGGAAGGGAAGGTCGAGGCCAAGCCGGCAACGCGGTCCAGGTCGCTTCCGCCGACTGGTCCGGTGGTGGCGACGATCGACGCGAAGCTTCGGGTCGTGGACCGGATCCGCAAGGTCGCGGTTTACGGCGAGCGCATCGCGAGGCTGGACGACGTGCCGCTCGGCTTGGTCGAGGACGAACTGAAGATCCTGAACGATGCCCTCAACCTGGCTGATGACGGGAACGTCGAACGCGCGGAGGCAGGGCCGCAGGTCGACGGGGCTCGGCCGGTGACGGCCCAGACGGGCGGGGCCGACCGGATCAGCCTGGACGAAGCACCTCCGGTGTGAGGAGGCTGTCGCTCCGGAGAGTTGGAGTTGAGGCGGGCGGCAGGGGCTCCCAGCGACGTCGCCGCTCGGCCGGGTTCGGCGGGCCGCTCTCACCCCGGCGCGTGCTGGCTGTGTCCGGTCATGCAGCGCGCGGGGCCGGCAGCGGGCGGGTCACCAGACGAGCGACGGTGCCCTGACGGTGCGCGCCTGGAGCGCTTGTGTCAGCGCGAGCGGCAGCTCGAAGTGGCGCCCCTGTCGCTGGGCAGTCCTCATGGCCGGGCCCCAGAGCCAATCGCCCTCCTCATCGGAGTAGGCGGCGATGATGCGGCGCACGTCCTTCTCAGCGTTCGTCGGTGAGCCGCCGGCCGCGCGGTAGAGTTTCACGCAGACCTTCAGGCACTCCGCGAAGTCCGCGCCACGGCCGGCGAGTTCCCGCCAGACCGTCGCCAGCTGGCGCGCGCTCTCAGCGATCCGCCGGGCACGGGAGGGCGTCTGGGGCACGGCCATGGGTCAGCCCAGGAGTGCTCGCAGAGCGGCGTAGATCCCGTACCACAGGCCGAGCGAGATGCCGGACACGACCGGCAGGGCGATGATGAGCGGCAGTCGGTCCGCCTTTTCCTCACTCGGCGCGGCCTCCGCTGGCGGGGCCACGCGGAATGCTGGGGACGACACGCTCACGGGAAGCCCTCCCATCGACGCTAAGGAAGCGTTAACCTCTACCTCAGGTTGCATTTAAGAAGGAGAAACGCAACAGAATTGTGGTGGTGCGGCCCGGGAAGCTCCCTGATTGGGGCTGGAGGGGCGGTGGGCGGAGCCGACCAGGGCTCACGCAGGGCTGGTGTTCCAACCGGCTGGGGGTCAGGTCACGATCCACGTCGCAGGTGGCCGGCTGTCCCGCCATCACGGATCGCGTGTGGCGGTCACGATGCCACAGGCCGCCGGATGCCCTTGGCAGGAGGCCGGACGCCTCGCCCGCCACGAAGGATGGTCAGGCGGGGGGCGGCCTCCCTCCGGCTCCGCCCGAGGGACAGGGCTGGTCAGGCCGGCTTCGTCCGTGTCGCGAGACCGATGGGAGCGTGCCACCCTGTGGCAAACCCGGCGAGACGGGCCGGACACGGTCGGGCGCGGCGGCGCTGTGGTCCTCGCATCGAGACGAACGGCGACCGCCTCGCCGGGAGTTGGACGTCGATCGACTTACGCGGGGGCATCCTCGGCGGCGCCGGTGGCTTCGAGACGGTAGCCCAGGCCGCGCACGGTCTGGATCGTCACCCCGGCTGTCACGGCGGTGAGCCGGGCGCGGAGGCGGTGCACGTAGACCTCGACCGCGTTCGGCTGAACGGCGCGCTCCAGGCTGGAGAGCCGGGCCTCCAGCGTCTCCTTCGCCACGGGGCGAGGCGCGGCGCGCAGCAGCACCTCCAGCAGCGCGCGCTCGCGCGGCGGCGGGTCGAAGGGGACACCGTTCGCCGTCAGCGCGCGCGAGAAGGGATCGAGGGAGAGGGTTCCGAGGGAGAGCGGGGCGACGTCGCGGCCGCGGCCCCGGCGCTGCGACGCATTCAGTCGGGAGACGAGCTCGCTGAGGGCGACGGGCTTCACCACGTAGTCGTCGGCGCCGAGGTCCAGCCCCTCGCACACCTCCTTCACGTCGCCGCGCGCGGTCATCACGAGGACGGGGGGCGCGCCGGGGCGATGGCGCAGATGGCGGACGAGGTCGAGGCCGTCCCCGTCCGGCAGGCCGCGATCGAGCACGACGGCGTCGTAATCCCCGGTCTCGACGGCGGCTTCCGCATCGCCCAGCAGCCCGACGCGGTCGGAATCCCAGCCGGCGCGGCGCAGCCCCTCGGCCAGCAGGGCCGCGAGGCGCTCGTTGTCCTCGACCAGCAGGAGCCGCATCCCATTCCCTCGTCCGGAAGGGGCGAAGGTGGGCACGTGCCGGGTGCCGTGCCAAGGGCTGCCGGGTGTAGGCTTCGGTCATGGCCGACGATCGCGAGCGACCCCGCAGCCTGCTGTCCCAGCTTGCCCTGGCGCACGCCGTGGTCGCGGTCATGGCGCTCATCGTCGGCGGCGTCGTGCTGCATCAGACACTCAACCGGGTGGTGTGGGTCGAGCATCAGCGCGGCATCCTGGCCGCGGGGTCAGAGCTGACCGAGCGGCTCACGCGCGAGGGGATCGCGGGGTTGTCCCGTCCCTTCACGCCGGAGAATGCGCGGCGCTTCAACACCGCGACGGGATCGATGCTCTATGCGGTTGTGGATGCGGGCGGACGGGCGATCTCCGTGTCCCCCGGCGCCGACCGTGCCCTGCCGGTGCAGGGGCCGGACGGCGCGATCCCGGATTCCTTCCAGGAGGGGCAGGACGGGGGACAGCTCTGGGGCATCACGCGCCGGATCGCCACGCCGGATGGTCCGCTCTTTGTCCAGATCGCGCAGGACATGGAGCGGGCCTACATCGTGCTGGACGACGTGCCGCGTTCGGCACTGGGGCCCGTGCTGGCCGTGCTGGCGGTCGGCGCGCTGCTGCTGTTCCTGGCGAATGTCGGGCTGCTGCTGCTGATGTTGCGCCCGGTGCGCCGCGCGGCGCGGCAGGCGGAGGCGGTGGGGCATGGCGACCGGGCGCGGCTGGAGGTCGGCACCGTGCCGGTGGAGCTGCTTCCCCTGATCGAGGCGGTGAACGGCGCGCTGGACCGGCTGGACGAGGCGCTGGAGTGGCAGCGCGGCTTCTCCGCCGAGGTGGCGCATGAGTTGCGGACGCCGCTGGCGATGATCCTGGCGGAGCTGGACCTGCTGGAGGGCGACGCCGTGCGCGACCGCCTGCGCCAGGACGTGCAGGAGCTGGCGCAGATGGTGACCGACCTGCTGGAGGCCGCAGAGGCGGCGCGCGACCAGCCCGTGACCGGTGGCCGCTTCGATCTGGCGGAGTTGGTGGGCGAGACGGCAAGGCGCTTCATGCCGATCGCGGAGCGCGAGGGACGGACGGTGCGGGCCCCCTCCCCCGGCCCGGCCATCTGGGTGCGGGGGGAGCGGGAGGCGATCGGCCGGGCGCTGCGGAACTTGGTGGAGAACGCGCTGAACCACACGCCGGATGGCACGGCGGTGGAATTGCGGCTGGCGCCCGGTCCGCTCGGCGCGGTCGTGGAGGTGGCGGACCAGGGCCGCGGCGTGCCGGAGCCGGAGCGCCGGACAGTGTTCCGGCGCCACTGGCGGGCCGGCGACAGCCGGCGCCGCGGCCTGGGGCTGGGCCTGTCCATCGTGGAGCGGATCGTTCGCGCCCATGGCGGCACGGTAGAGGTACGCGACAACCCCGGCGGCGGCGCGGTCTTTGCGCTGCGGCTACCGGCGGCGGCGCCGTGATCGGGTTGGGTGCACCGGTTACCTGGGGGAGGCTTTGCCTCCCCAAACCCCTCCACCGGCGGGTGAACGCACCCCCCGGCCCCCGCGGCTTTCAGTCACGCCCTTGGCAGGGGCGTTGACTGAACTGAACGCGGTCCAGGGGCGCGTTCGCCCCTGGCGGATGGGGTCTGGGGAAGGCAGAGCCTTTCCCAGGGCCACCCTTGGAACCCAGCCTGGATCAATCCTGCGCCGCGCGGTCGATGAAGAGGGCGCCGCCGGTGACGATGCGGGCGCCGGGGGCCAGACCGTCGGTCACCTGCACCGCATCGCCCAGGCGCAGGCCGGTGTGGACGGTGCGGAGGATGAAGCGGTTGTCGTCCAGCGCCTCCCAGAGGGAGACGGCGCTGCCGCGGTGGATCAGGGCGCCGGCGGGGACGGCGACGGCGCTGCTCGCCTCGCCGACCGCGATGCGGAAGGAGGCGAACATCTCGGGCTTCAGGCGGTGCTCCGGGTCCTGCACGGCGGCGCGGACCGTCAGGCGGCGGGAGTTGGCGTCAAGGGCGTTGGCGATGTTCTCGATGCGGGCGGGGAAGCGCTCGCCGGGCAGGGCGGCGACGGTGACCTCCACCTGCTGGCCCATCTGCACGAGCGGGGCGTCCAGCTCCCGCACGCCGGCGACGAGCCACATCTCCGACAGGTCGGCGATCGTGTAGATCGGGTCGGAGCCGCCGGCGTTCAGCCACTGGCCCGGGCCGACGCGGCGCTGCACCACCGTGCCGGCGATCGGTGCGGCGACGGCGACCACGGCGTTCACGCGGCGGGTCTGCTCGATCTGCGCGATGGCGGCGGCGTCGCGGCCGAGGACGCGCAGGCGGTCGCGGGCGGCGGCGAGCGTGGTCTCCGCGGTGCGCTGGTCGGACAGCGCGTTGGCGAGGTCGGCCTGCGCCTGTTCGAGGTCGCGGCGGGCGGCGGCGCGGGCGGCGAAGAGGTCGCGCTGGCGCTGCTCGTTGCGGCGGGTCAGGTCGACCTGGGTGCGCGCCTTGCCGGTGTTGTCCAGCGCGGTGAGCAGGTCGTTCGCGGCGCCGGTGAGGTCGGTGGTCTCGATCTCGAAGAGCACGTCGCCGGCGCGGACCTGCTGGCCCGGCTGGGCGACGGCGCGGACGACGCGGCCGGTGTAGGGGGCGAAGACGGGGGTGGCGCGCTCCTCGTTGAAGGAGATGCGGCCCTCCGCCTGGCGCTCCGGGCGGAAGTCGCGGGTCGTCGCGTTCTCGACGCGCAGCAGTCGCGCCTCGGTGGGGGAGAGGCGGAAGGAGCCGTCCGGGAGGCGGCCGGAGGCGGGGGCGGCCTCGGCTGGGGCGACGACAAGGGCGGGGGCGTGGTGGCCGAACTGCTGCCAGCCGGCGAAGCCCGCGGCGGCCACGACGGCGCAGGCGCCGAGCAGCAGCTTGCGGCGGCGGGAGGTCGGAGCGGGAGCGGCGGCCGGAGCCGGGGCGGCCGTGGGGGCCGCCGGCGTCGGGGTCATCGTCTCGGCGGTTTCGGCCAGGATCTGCGGCGGGGTGATCATGTTCATGGTCGAACCTCGTCCTGTGCGGCGGCGGCGCGCGGAGGCCCGCCCGTGCTGTCGGCCGGCTTATAGGCAGGGCGACCTTACAGCCGGCTTACGCTCACAATTCCGCTATCGAACGACGCGCGTCCGGGGCAAACGCCCGTCCCCGGTGCGGCGTCCCCGCCGCCCGCGGAAGGTCCGGAGGGGAAGTCCCGTGCGCCACCTCGTCGTCCAGGCCCTGGAGCGCCGCCCGCTGGTGCTGCTGCTGCTGAGTGTCTTCCTGATCGTCGGCGTGCTCGGCTTCCGCAGCCTGAACATCGAGGCCTATCCCGACCCGGTGCCGCCGACGGTGGTCGTGATCACGCAGAACCCCGGCCAGAACGCCGAGGAAATCGAGCGCACCATCACCATCCCGATCGAGGTGGCGATGTCCGGCCTGCCGAACCTGACGACGGTGCGCTCCACCAGCCTGTTCGGGCTGAGCGACGTGCGCGTGCAGTTCAACTTCAACTACACCTACGAGGAGGCGGTGCAGCAGGTGCTGAACCGCCTGGGGCAGCTCGGTTCCCTGCCCAACGGCGCGCAGCCCGGCATCTCTCCCGCGTCGCCGATCGGGGAGATCATGCGCTACCGGCTGGTCGGCCCGCCCGGCTATCCGCTGGAGGACCTGAAGACCCTGCAGGAATGGGTGCTGGACCGGCGCTTCAAGCGGGTGCCGGGGGTGATCGACGTCACCTCCTTCGGCGGCATCTCCAAGACCTATTCGGTGCAGGTCGATCTCGGGCGGCTCTCGGCCTACGGGCTCGCGCTGCCGGCGGTGGTGGAGGCGATCCGGGCGGGGTCGGTCAACGTCGGCGCGGGCACGATCAGCCTCGGGCCGCAGTCGGTGGTCGTGCAGGGGATCGGGCTGATCCGCGACCTGGATGACATCCGCCACGTCGTGCTGGGCAGCCGGGACGGGCAGCCGGTTCTCGTCTCCGACGTGGCGACGGTGGGGATGGGCAACCTGCCCCGGCTGGGCGTGGCGGGGCACGAGAACGAGGACGACGTGGTGCTCGGCACGGTGCTGATGCGCCGGGGCGAGCGGACGCTGCCCACCATCCACGGCGTGCAGGAGGAGGTGGCGCGGATCAACGCGGGGGGCGTGCTGCCGCCGGGCGTGCGGATCGTGCCGCTCTATGACCGGGAGGACCTGGTCAGCACGACCACGGTGAAGGTGGTGCACAACATCCTGGAGGGCGTGCTGCTGATCCTGGTGATCCAGTGGCTGTTCCTGGGCGACCTGCGCGGCGCGGCGGTCATCGCGGCGACCATTCCCTTCGCCTTCTTCTTCGCGGTGCTGATGATGCTGGCGCGGGGGGAGAGCGCGAATCTTCTCTCGCTCGGCGCGCTGGACTTCGGGCTGCTGGTGGATGCGACGGTGATCATGGTGGAGAACATCTTTCGTCACCTGCACCTGGCGCGGCATCACCCCGGGCCGGATGGGAAGCCTCGGCCGGTGCCGATGACGGTGCTGAAGGCGGCGAGCGAGGTAGACAACGCCATCCTCTTCTCGATCCTGATCATCATCGCGGCCTTCATCCCGCTGTTCGCCATGGGCGGGATCGAGGGGCGCATCTTCGGCCCGATGGCAAAGACCTATGCCTACGCCATCGGCGGGGCGCTGCTGGCCACCTTCACCATCACCCCGGCCCTGGCGGCGACCTTCTTCAAGCCGGAGACGGAGGAGAAGGACACCTTCGCGGTGAAGGGCATCCGCTGGGCTTATGTGCGGCTCTTCGGCGGTGGGATGCGGCACCGCCTGGTCACCATGCTGCTGGCCGGCGCCATGCTGGCGGGCAGCGGCGCCGCGCTGTCTCGCCTGGGCGCCGAGTTCCTGCCGACGCTGGAGGAGGGGTCGATCTGGCTGCGCGCGACGATGCCGAGCACGATCTCCCTGGAGGAGGGCAACCCGGTCGCGAATCGCATCCGCCGCGCGCTGATGGAGTTCCCGGAGGTGATCACCGTCACCTCCCAGCAGGGGCGGCCGGATGACGGCACGGACAGCGCGGGCTTCTTCAACGCGGAGTATTTTGTCCCGCTGGTCCCGCAGGAGCGCTGGACGACGGGTCACACGCGGGACGAGCTGGTGGCTGCGGTGAGCCGGCGCCTGGAGCGGGACTTCCCGGGCGTGGAGTTCTCCTTCTCCCAGACGATCTCGGACAACGTCCAGGAGGCGGCGTCCGGCGTGAAGGGCGCCAATGCGGTGAAGGTGATCGGTCCGGACCCGGCCGTGGCGTCCCGCATCGCGGAGCAGATCCGGCGGGAGATGTCCCAGGTGCAGGGGATCGCCGATCTCGGCGTGCTGCTCTCGGTGGGGCAGCAGACGCTGTCGGTCACGGTGGACCGGGCGCGGGCGGCGCGGCTGGGGCTGACGGTGACGGACGTGAACGCCGCCATCTCCGCCGCCGTGGGCGGGCAGGAGGCGGGGTCCGTGTTCGAGGCCGGCGGCGACCGCAACTTCCCGATCGTCGTGCGGCTGGCGGCGGAGTACCGCAACAGCATGGAGGCGATCGGGCGCGTGCCCGTGGGCACGGCGGGGAATGCGGTGTTGCGGGACGTGGCGAAGATCGAGCTGATCTCCGGCCCGTCCTACATCTATCGCGAGAACTCGTCCCGCTACGTGCCCGTCCGCTTCTCCGTGCGGGAGCGCGACCCGGCGAGCGCGGTGGTGGAATCGCAGGAGCGGGTGGCGCGCAACGTGCCGCTTCCGGCCGGATACCGGCTGGAATGGGTGGGTGAGTTCAAGAACCTGCAGGAGGCGGTGGCGCGGCTGATGGTGGTGGTGCCGATCGCCTTGGCCATCATCGCGGTGCTTCTCTACATCTCCTTCGGGCGGCTGCGGGAGACGCTAATGGTCTTCGCGCTGCTGCCGCTCTCCATCTCCGGCGGCGTGCTGGCGCTGTCGCTCGCGGGGCTGAACTTCTCGGTTCCCGCGGCGATCGGCTTCCTCGCGCTGCTCGGGATCACGGTGATGGAGGCGATCATCTTCCTCTCCTACTTCAACCAGCTCCGGGAGCAGGAGGGGATGGCCTGGACGCCCGCGCTCACGCGGGCGGGGCTCGATCGGCTGCGGCCGGTGATGATGACCTGCTTCGCCTCCTTCTGCGGGCTGCTGCCGATGGCGCTGGCGTCCGGCATCGGCGCGGACGTGACGAAGCCGCTGGCCATCGTGGTGGTGGGCGGGATCGGGCTGGTGCCGCTCTTCATCCTCGTCGTCCTGCCGGCGGCGGTGGACCTGCTCGGCCGTCGCCGGGCGGAGCGGGACGAGAGGGCCGAGCTTGCGCTGGCCGCGCCCGCCGGATCGGCCGCCGAATAGACCTACGCGGGAGACCTCCGACATGCGCCGTTCCCTGCCCGCGGTCCTCGCCGCGTCCCTCCTGCTCGTGCCGCTCGCCGGGCGGGCGCAGAATGCGCCGCCGGCCCATGCGGGCGGCGACATCTTCGGGCCGCCGGCCCCGCCGCCGCGCCGCCCGGCGCCGGTTCCCGCGCGCGCGCCGGCGCTGGTGATCGGCGCCCCCGCCATCACCCTGGCCGAGGCCGAGGCGCGGCTGGTGGAGCGCAACCTGGCGGTGATCGCGGCGCGGCGCGGCGTGGACGTGGCGCGGGCGCAGCGGCTGGTGGCGGACACGTCGCCGGCCGGCAGCGTCGGGCTGAGTCAGAGCGTGGCGCAGGTGAACGAGGGCGGGCGGTTCCGGGAGTACCGCGGGGAGCGGTTCATCTCGCCGCTGAACAACCTCTCGCTCAACCTGACCCTGACGATCGAGCGCGGCGGCAAGCGGGAGCTGCGCAACCGCTACGCGGATCAGCAGATCAGCGTGGCCGAGGCGCAGGTGCTGGATGCGCTGCGGGCGCAGGTCTTCAACCTGCGGCAGGCCTTCATCGCGGGGCTTCAGGCCCGCGCGAACCTGGCGGTCGCGGTCGCGAACCGCGCGGCGCTGGACACGACCGAGGGGCTGCTGCGCCGGCAGGTGCAGGAGGGCGCGATCCCCGAGGGCGACCTGCTGCGCTTCCAGGCCAGCCGGCTGCCTTTCGAGCAGGACGTGGCGGGCGCGGCGCAGGCCTACGCGGCGGCCTCCGCGATGGTGGCGGCGCTGCTGGGGGAGGATGCGACGCGGCCCTCCGCGCCCGCGCCGCGCGGAAGCGTGGCGGCGCTGCTCGCGCCCGTGCCGCTGGACCTGCGGGGGGAGTTCGAGGTGACGCGGCCGCTCGGGCTGTCGCGCCAGGACTTAGCGGCAGCCCTGCCGCGGCGCGCGGACGTGGTGGCGGCGGAGCGCGGCGTGACGGCCGCGGAGGCGAACATCCGGTTGCAGGAGGCCGCGCGGTCCCGCGATGTGACGTTCAGCGGCACGGCGTCCCGCACGGAGCTGAGCCAGGACCTGCCGAATGCCAGCCGGCCGGTCTTCGCGAACAACACGCTCGGCCTGGGCGTCTCCATCCCGATCTTCACCGCGCCGATCACGCGCGGGAACATCGCGGTGGCGCAGGCGCAGCAGGGACAGGCGCGGGCGCAGGCGGATGCGGCGCTGGCCGCGGCGCGAGCGGAGTTCGCGACGGCCTGGGCGACCTACGAGCAGGCGCGGGCGCTGCTGGAGCTGACCACAGGGCCGGCGCTGCGCCGGGCGCAGGAGGCGTATGAGTCGACAGAGGCGGCGTATCGCGCCGGCGGCCGCACGCTGCTGGACACGCTGGACGCGCTGCGGACGCTGAACGCGACGCGGGTGGCGGCGAACGCGGCGCGGGCGGCTTATCTGCTGGCGCTGGCCGCGCTGGAGCAGGCGAGCGGTGTGGACGGGATCGCGCCGCACCTTTGAGGCGGGCCGTCTGAGGCGGAGCAGAGTGGGCCGTGCAGACGCGCCCGCCGATGGGCAGGCGCTGATTCCGGCGCGGTTTACGCGGGTTCCCCGATGCCGGAGATTGCGGGAATGACCTCTGCCGTTGGCTCCCGCCTTGATCGCTGCCTCGCCGGGCTGGCGCGCACCTATCCTGGGCCGGGTGGCGCGGTCGCGGTTCTCCGGGACGGCGAGGTGCTGGTGCGGCACGCCTGGGGCTGGGCGAATGCGGAGCGGCGGATCCTCTTCACCCCGTCGACGCTGTTCCGGATGTGCTCCATCACGAAGCAGTTCACCTGCGGCGTCCTGCTGGACGCCTTTCCCGATCCGACCGTGCTGGACGAGGCGGTGCGTGCGCGCCTGCCGGCGCTGGAGGGGGCGGCGCCGGCGATCGTGGATCTCTGCCACAACCAGTCGGGGCTCCGGGACTACTGGGCGGTGGCGATGCTGCATGGGTCACCCGTGGAGGCGCCGTTCGGCGACCGGGAGGCAGCCCGCGTGATCGGGGGAACGCGGTCTCTGCAGTTCGCGCCGGGCACGCGGTATTCCTACGTGAACCAGAACTTCCGGATCCTGTCGGACATCCTGGAGGAGCGCAGCGGGCGCGGTTTCGCGGAGCTGCTGCGGAGCCGGATCTTCGACCGGGTGGGCATGGAGAGCGCCATCCTGGCGGCCGACACGCGCGCGATGCCCGATGGCATCGAGGGCTATGAGGGCGGCCAGGAGAGCGGATTCCGGGCCGCGGAGAATCGCATCCTCTGGACCGGCGATGCGGGGCTGGGCGCCAGCCTCGACGACATGATCGCCTGGGAACGGCACGTGGACGCGACGCGGGATGATCCGGCCTCGCTTTACGGCCGGCTGAGCGCCCCGGTCTCGTTCCGAGATGGGAACCCGGCTGCCTACGGGTTCGGCCTGGGCCGAGGCAAAGAGCTCGGGCGCGCGGTCACCGGGCATGGCGGCGCGCTGCGGGGTTGGCGGAGCCACCGGATGTATGTCCCGTCGGAGCGGGTCTCCGTCGTGGTGCTGTTCAACCACCTGTCGGATGCCCATGGGGCGGCGGTGGACCTGCTCGCGGCGGTGCTCGGCGAGGAACGGCCCTCCCCTGTGATCGGGCCGATGCCGGGGTGGGTCGGCGCCTACCGGGAGCCGGAGACGGGGCTCGCCGTCCGGATCGAGCCGGCGGGGGATCGACTCCGGCTGCGCTACGGGCACTCGGCGGAATGGCTGGACGTTCAGCCGGACGGCACGGCCGGCGTGGAACGGACGCGGCTGCGGTCCGGGCCGGACGGGCTTTGGATGGATCGGCCGCAGGAGAACCAGTCTTCCCTCCTGCTGCCCGCGGAGGCGGCGGCGACGCCGGATGTGGCGGGCCGTTACCGCTGCGCGGAGCTCGATGCGGAACTCACGGTGGCCGATGCGGGCGGCGCGCTCTATGGGGCCTTCTCCGGCTTTCTCGGGCAGGGGCGGATGGAGCTGCTCGAAACGGTGGGTCCGGATCTCTGGGTCCTTCCCTGCCCGCGGGCCCTGGACCACACGCCGCCGGGTGACTGGACCCTCGCCTTCCGGCGCGACGAGGCGGGCCGGGCATGCGGCGTGGAGGTGGGATGCTGGCTGGCTCGCGGGCTGGCCTACGAGCGATCCGGCGAGGCGGCCTAGGCCGGCGAGCCCCGCGGCGTCGCGAGGGTCGGGTGCGGGCGGCCGAGATTGCGCCGCAGGTCGGTCCGAGGTGCCGGACGGGCCGATGCCGTTCCGGCATGGCGCAATTCCCCATCGCCTATTGGACAGCGGCAAGGTGCCGGCGAAGCATCCCACGTCACCGGCGGCCCCGTGCGCCGGCCGTGACGTGGGGGACACCATGCTGCGCCGTCGCACGCTGCTCCGCGGCCTCTCGCTCGCGCCGCTGTTTCACGCGCCGTGCGCCCGGGCGCAGTCCTATCCCGCGCGTCCCATCCGCTTCGTCGTGGGGTCCTCGCCGGGCGGGGCGATGGACGCGACGGGGCGCAGCATGGCGCCGAAGCTGTCGACGCTGCTCGGGCAGAGCGTGGTGGTGGACAACCGGAGCGGCGGGGGCGGGGCGCTGTCGTTGGAGGCGGTGGCGCACTCCGCGCCAGACGGCCACACGATGCTGCTCAGCAACATGAGCACGATGGTGGTGAACCCGATCATCCAGCCGAACCCGCCCTTCCGGCCGGCGGAGGTGCTGGCGCCCGTGTCGCTGGCGGTGGATGTCTCGACCGTGCTCGTGGTCCCGGCGGGGCGGCCCTGGCGGAGCGTCGGGGAGTTGCTCTCGGCCGCACGGGAGAAGGCGAACGGGCTGTCCTGGGGCCATTCGGGCGTGGGCGCGACGAACCACCTCTCGGGCGCGCTGCTGGACAGCGTGGCCGGCATCCAGACGGTGGCGGTGCCCTATCGCGGCGGCGGTCCGCTGTCGCTGGACCTGATCGGCGGGCGGCTGGACTACGCTTTCGCGACGGTGCCCTCGGTGCTGTCGGCGATCCGGTCCGGGCAGCTGCGGGCGCTGGCGGTGCCGATGCCCCGGCGGTCGCGGCTGATGCCGGAGGTGCCCACGGTCGCGGAATCCGGGCTGCCGGGCTACGAGGTGCTGAACTGGTACGGGCTGCTGGTGCACCGGGCGACGCCGCGGCCGATCGTGGAGCGGCTGGCCACCGTAGCGCGGGAGACGCTGGAGGACCCCGGCACCGTCGCCCTGCTGGAGCGCCAGGGGCTGGAGCCGCTGCCGAACACGCCGGAGGAGTTCGCCGACTTCCTCGTGCGGGAGCGTCGGAAATGGGAGCCGGTGGTGCGCGCGGCCGACATGCGGACGGACTGAGCGGCGCGGCCGCGCCCGGATGCCTGGGCCGGGCGCGGCCGGCGGCGATGGCCCCTCCCTTGCCTCCCCCCTTGCGAAGAGGCGCGCGGCGCGCTTCGAGGATCGTGATGACGACTGCCCATGCCCTGCGCCCCACCCCTCGCGACGATACCAGACCCGGGATGGCCGATCCCGGGCACATCCTGGACGCGCTGGACCGTGCCGCGGAGCGGTGGAGCACGCCCATCGAGGATGGCGGCAGCCTGGCCTGGCGCGGCTGGGGCAGCGGGACGCCGCTGGTGCTGCTGCACGGCTGGGCCGGGTCCTGGCGGCACTGGACGCGGAACATTCCCGCCCTGTCGGCGCGCT
Organism: Muricoccus radiodurans; assembly: GCF_050154705.1. Taxonomy (GTDB): domain Bacteria; phylum Pseudomonadota; class Alphaproteobacteria; order Acetobacterales; family Acetobacteraceae; genus Roseomonas; species Roseomonas radiodurans. Next base: position 1,676,861 of record NZ_CP189561.1, read on the forward strand.
ACCGGCTGCTGGTGCCGGACCTGCCGGGCATGGGGGATTCCGACGCGCTGCCGGCGGGGGCCACGCGCGGCGCGGTGGCCCGGATCGTGATCCGCGGGGTGCACCAGATCCTCGGGCCGGGAGGGCGGTATGCGCTCTCGGGCTTCTCCTTCGGCGGGTCGGTGGCGGGAATCGCGGCCAGCCTGGACGGGGGGCGGATTGACCGCGTGACGCTGGTGGCGCCGGGCGGGTTCGGCATTCCGTCCCTGGCGCCGCAGACGGCCCGGGTGCGCGGGCTGGACGGGGCCGAGCGGATGGCGGCGCACCGGCACAACCTGCAGGCGCTGATGTTCGCCGATCCTGGCCGGATCGACGCCCTGGCGCTGGAAATTCAGGACCGCAACACGGCGCGGATGCGCGCGACCTTCATGGCGCGGGAGCCGGAGGCGTTGCAGGAGGCGGTGCGGCGCATTGCCGTGCCGCCGCGCTTCATCTGGGGGGCGAAGGACAATTTCTGTGGGGCGCGGATCGGTGAGTATGTGGACCTGGTCCAGCAGCTGCGCCCGGCGGATGCGCGCATCCGGCTGATCGAGGGCGCGGGCCACTGGGTGGCCTATGAGGCGGCGGAGGCCTTCGACGCCGCCCTGCTGGAGAGCCTGGGGGCCTAGGCCCCCTTCCCTACCCCTCTCCCATGCCGGAGATCTCGACGACGCGGCGCCAGCGGACGACGTCCTCGGCGATGAAGCCGGCGAGTTCCTCCGGCGGGCCGAAGCGCGGGGCGCTGCCATCGGCCTGCATGCGCTCGAGGATCTCGGGGCGGCGACCGATCTCGGTGATCTTGCCGTGCAGGCGGGCGACGATCTCCGGTGGCGTCGCGCGCGGAACGAAGACGGCGGTCCAGGAGGCGAACTCGTAGCCGGGCACGCCGGACTCCATCACGGTCGGCACCTCGGCGAGGGTTGCCATGCGCTCGCGGCCCGTGGTCGCGATGGCGCGGAGCTGCCCCTCCTTCGCCGGGGGGACGCCGGCGCCGCCATCCACGATGAAGAGGTGGACGTCCCCGGCCATGAGTGCGGTCAGTGCCTGCGGGGAGGACTGGTAGCCGATATGGACCATGTCGAGCTCGGCCATCGCCTTGAAGAGTTCCCCCGCGCCGCGGCTGGATCCATTGCCGCTGGCGAAGTTCAGCCGGCCCGGGCGGGCGCGGGCATAGGCGAGGAACTCCTCCACGCGGCGGACGGGAAGGCGGTTGTTCACGAGGACCACCATGGGCGAGACGCCCATCAGGGTGATCGGCGCGAAGTCTCCCACCGGGTCGTAGGGCAGGCGCCGGAACATGGCGGGGTTGGTGGAGAAGAGCGTGTTGGAGCCGAAGAGCACGGTGTAGCCGTCGGGACGGGCGCGGGCGACGAGCTCCGCGGCGATGAAGCCGTTCGCGCCGCCGCGGTTGTCCACCACCACGGGCTGGCGCCAGTCCGCCGCCATGCGGTCCGCGAAGAGGCGGGCGCGCAGGTCGGTCGTGCTGCCGGCGGGAAAGGGCACGACGATGCGGATCGGGGCAGCGGGAAATTCCTGCGCGAGAGCCGGGCGCGCGAGGGCCGCCGCGGCGACGGCGAGCGCCCCCCGGCGGGAGAGGGTCGTGGGGGCCAACGCTTCCTCCGGCGCGGGGCGTCGGAGCCCCGTCGTCTGGTTCCTGGACGGAGGCAATCCTTCCGGGGCGGAGAGAGGGCGTCCAACAGCGTTGCGGCAAGGCGGCGATAGCGCGCCGGCATCAGGCGGCGGCGGTGGCCCCGGGCCAGAGTTGCGTGGCCACGAGGTCCCGCGCGCAGGCGGAGAGAGCCGCGGCGACGGCAGCGGCGGCCGGCGAAGCCTGGCGGTCCCGCAGCCGGGCGAGGGTGCGGTGGATCTGGAGGTTTCCGATCGGCAGCGCTTTCAGCAGGCCCTGCGCGATCTCCGCGCGAGCCATGGCGGCGACGTCGATGGTCGGGCCGAGGCCGGCGAGGACGAGGCGCTTGGAGACGGCGGCCGTGTCCACCTGCGCGACGGCGTCCAGCGTGAGGCCGAGGGGGGTCAGGGCCTCGTTCACCACGCGCTGGAGGGCGGCCTCGGGCGGGCCGGTGAGGACGAGGGGGACGGCGGCGACGGCGGCGAGGTCGGTCTCGGTGCCGGGGAAGCGGCGGTCGTCGGCGCGGCAGAGGAGGCAGAGCGGCTCCCGCAGGAGCGGCGTCATGGCGAAGCGCGTGGGGTCGCCGGCGCCGCTGAGGATGACCATGTCCAGCCGGCCCTCCAGTGCCCAGTCGTGCAGCAGGGGGGAGAAGCCGCTGACGATGCGCAGGCGGATTTCCGGGTGCTGGCGGGCGCAGGCGGTGACCAGGGGGACGGCGAGGAGTTCGGCCATGCCGGGGGAGACGCCGAGCGAGACGGTGCCGCTGGGGCCGTCGCTGCCGCGGTGGGCGTCCTGGCGGAGGGTCTCGGCCTCGGCGAGCAGGGCCTCGGCGCGGGTGAGCAGGCGCTGGCCGTCCGGCGTGAGGGAGGCGCCGCGGGTGTGGCGGTCGAAGAGGCGGACGCCGAGTTCCTCCTCCAGCTGCTGCACCTGCCGGCTGAGGGCGGGCTGGGCGATGTTCAGCCGCTGCGCCGCGCGTCCGAAATGCTGCTGCCGCGCGACGGCGACGAAGTAGCGAAGCTGCCTCAGCTCCAAGGCCCGTCCTCCCCGCCGGCCGATGCTTCCGCGGCATCGGGGCCTTACGGCGATGGTGTTAGACCCACCCCCACCCCCGGCCAATAGTCGCCGCAGGAACGGAGCCGGCGCGCGGGCGCACCGGTTGGGGGAGACGCATGGCGGACGTGGTCGAAGCTGAACGTCCCGCGCGCGCGCCGGCCGCGGCGCAGGAGACCGGCGCGTGGGAGTTGCCGGAGGAACTGCGACTTCTGCGCGAGACAGCGCGGCGCTTCATGGAGACCGAGGTGAAGCCGGTGGAGGATCGGCAGCCGCATGACGCCTTCTCCCTGCCGCCGGATCAGTTGCGGCCGTTGCAGGAGAAGGCCCGGGCGCTGGGACTGTGGTGCGTGCGGACGCCAGAGGAGTATGGCGGCGCGGGGCTGAACCTGCTGGGCCAGGCGGTGCTGGCGGAGGAGGCGGCGAAGTGCCGCATGGGGGCCTATATCCCGGCCTGCGGGGCGTTCGGGGCCGATCCGCCGAACGCGATCTGGCTGGGCACGCCGGACCAGATCGCGCGCTACGGCGTGCGGTCGGTGCAGGAGGGCAAGAAGGCCTTCGTCGCGATCAGCGAGCCGTCCGGCGGTGCCGATCCGGCGCGGGCGATCCGCACGCGGGCGGAGCGGCGCGGGGACCGCTACGTGCTGAACGGGACGAAGCTCTGGATCACCGGCGCGGGAAGCGCGTCCTGGGGCTTGGTCTTCGCGCGGACGGGGGCGCAGGGGGATCGGGGCGGGATCACCTGCTTCATCGTGGACGCGGATGCCAAGGGGCTGGGGAAGAAGCCGATCCCCGTCATCCGGTCCTACGTGCCCTATGAGCTGTCTCTTCAGGATGTCGAGGTGCCGGTGGAGAACCGGCTGGGGGAAGAGGGACAGGGGTTTCAGCTCTGCGAGAAGTGGCTCGTCGAGGGGCGCATCCCCTATGCGGCGGGGTGCCTGGGGATCGCGCAGGCGGCGCTGGGGATCGCCATCGATTGGGCACGGCAGCGGGAGACGTTCCGGTCTCGGCTGGCGGACAAGCAGGCGATCCAGTGGATGATCGCGGACAGCGAGATGGAGCTCCGCGCGGCGCGGCTGCTGGTGTGGCAGGCGGCCTGGGCGGCCGATCTCGGGCGCGATCCGAAGGTGGATGCGTCCATCGCGAAGGTGACGGCGACGGAGACGGCGGGGCGGGTGGTGGACCGCTGCATCCAGATCCTCGGCGGGATGGGGGTGGCGCATGAGATGCCGCTCGAACGGTGGTACCGGGAGCTGCGGATCAAGCGCATCGGCGAGGGGCCGTCCGAGGTGCACCGCATGGTGCTGGCGCGCACGCTGATCGGGCGGAACGAGGCGCGCTGATGTCCATTGACCTGGAGGTGGACGGAGAAGGCGTTGCCACGATCACGATCAACCGGCCGGAGGTGCGGAACGCGCTGGACGCGGAGCATTACGCTGGACTGACGGCAGCGTGGATGCGGGTGCGGGATGATACCGCGATCCGCTGCGCGATCATCACCGGCGCGGGGGATCGGGCCTTCTGCGCCGGGGCGGATCTGAAGTCGTTCATCGGGCGGGAGTTCGAGCTGGCGGAGCTGTGGCTGACCCAGAAGGGGCAGTTGCTGAATCGGGGGCTGGAGGTGTGGAAGCCGGTCATCGCGGCGGTGAATGGGGCCTGCATGGGGGGCGGGGTGACGCTGCTGCTGGCCACGGACATCCGGGTCTGCGTGCCCGGCGCGACCTTCGGGCTGTCCGAGGTGAAGCGCGGGATCATCGCGGCGAATGGCGGCACGCAGCGGGTGGCAGCCCAGCTTCCGCACGCCATCGCGATGGAGATGCTGCTGACCGGCGACCCGATGGACGCGGCGCGGGCGGAGCGCTGGGGGCTGGTGAACGCGATCGTCCCGCCGGAGCGGCTGATGGAGACAGCGCGGGACTACGCGCGGCGGATCGCCGCAAATGCGCCGCTGGCGGTGCAGGCGGCGAAGGAACTGGCGGTGCGGTCCCGCGACGTGGCGCTGGAGGACGGGCTGCGGATGGAGCAGATGGTCAACCGCATCCTCCAGGGATCACAGGACGTGCAGGAGGGGCGCGCGGCCTTCCGGGAGAAGCGCGCGCCGCGCTTCGAGGGTCGCTGATGTCCCGACCGCTGGATGGCATCCGGGTCATCGACCTGACGCAGATCTACAACGGGCCCTACGCCACCTTCCTGATGGCGATGGCGGGCGCGGACGTCATCAAGGTGGAGCCGCCGCAGGGGGAGCATCTGCGGAAGCGGCCGGGCCAGGGATCGCAGCTTCCCTTCCTGATGCTGAATTCAGGGAAGCGGTCCGTCGTGCTGGACCTCAAGGCGCCGGAGGGGCGCGCCGACCTGCTGCGGCTGGTGCGGGATGCCGACGTGCTGGTGGAGAATTACCGGCCGGGGGTGATGGAGCGGCTCGGGCTGTCCTTGGCCGTGCTTCGGGAGGTGAACCCGCGGCTGATCGTCGCGAGCAGTTCCGGCTACGGGTCCACCGGGCCTTATCGCGACTTTCCCGCGATGGATCTGGTCGTGCAGGCGATGAGCGGGGTCATGGGCATCACGGGGGAGGAGGACGGTCCGCCGATGAAGGCGGGTCCGGCCATGTGCGACTTCGGGGCGGGGGTGCATCTCTACGGCGCCATCGTCACGGCGCTGCTGGAGCGGGAACGCACGGGACGCGCGCGGGCGGTGGAGGTGGCGATGCTGGAATGCGTCTATCCCTCCCTCACCTCGAATGTCGGGATGGTGGCGACGGCGGGTCGGGCGGCGCCGCAGCGGACGGGGAACCGGCACGGCGGGCTCTCGATCTCGCCCTACAACGTCTATCCGGCGGCGGACGGGTACATCGCCATCATCTGCAACCATGACGGCCACTGGCTCGCGCTGGCGGATTTCTTCGGGCAGGGCGAGCTGGCGCGGGGGCCGCGCTACGCCACGAAGGCGGCGCGGGTGGCGCAGATGCAGGCGGTGGACGACCTCGTGGCGGGATGGACGGGCGCGCGGGGGAAGGACGAGCTGTTCCGGGGGCTCGGCGCGGCCGGCGTGCCCTGCGCGCCGGTGAAGGACCTGTTCGAGGTCATGGAGGACCCGCAGCTGCGGGCGCGGCAGGCGCTGGTGGAGGTGGATCATCCGGAGGGCGGGCGCGTGACGCTGCCGACGAGCCCGCTGGTCTTCGAGGATGTGCCGCGGGATATCCGCTGGCCCAGCCGGCCCCTGGGGGCGGACCAGCACATCCTGCAGCGCGATGCGGCGGACGTCGTGCCGTGAGGGCCTCGCGCCGTGGGGTCCTCGCGCTCCTCGCCGCGCCGGGGGTGGCGCGGGCACAGGGGGTGGAGGGCTGGCCGAGCCGGCCGGTGCAGGTGATCGTGCCGATCGCGGCCGGCGGGCCGACCGACGTGATCGGGCGCATCCTGGCGCAGCACCTGCCGCCGATCCTCGGACAGAGCTTCGTGGTGGATAATCGCGGCGGCGCGGGCGGGCAGATCGGGATGCGGATGGCGGCCGCGGCGGCGCCGGACGGATACACGATGCTGATCGGGAACACCGGGTCGGTGGCGATCAATCCGGTGTATCAGGCGAATGCGGGCTACGAGGCGGGGGATTACGCCTATGCCTCCACGCTGATGGTCGCGCCGGTGTCGCTCGTGGTGCGGGCCGATCTGCCGGTTCGAGACGTGGCGGGGCTGGTGGAGCATATCCGGCGGTCGCGGGGGCGCTTCGCTTTCGCCTCCTCCGGCCAGGGGCAGTCGCCGGATATCGCGACGCGGCTGTTCCTGAAACAGGCGGGTGTGGAGGCGGAGATCGCCAGCTATCGCGGCGCGGCGCCGGCGGTGACGGACCTGCTGGGCGGCGTGGTGGGGGCGATGTTCGACAGCACGACGAGCGTGCCGCATGTGCGGGAGGGGCGGCTGCGCGCCATCGCGCTGGCGAACCCGCAGCGGTCCGCCGTGATGCCGGGGGTGCCGACCATGGCGGAGCAGGGGTTTTCCGGGTTCGATGTCAGCTCCTGGTACGTCGCGATGTTGCCCAAGGGGACGCCGGGTCCGATCCTGGAGCGCCTGTCGGGCGCCATCGGCACCGTGATGGCGCGGCCGGATGTCGGGACGCAGTTGGAGCGGCTGAACGCGGAGCCGCTGCACTCCTCGCCGCAGGAGGCGCAGCGCTTCGTGCTGGCGCAGGTGGAGCACTGGCGCGGCGTGCTGCGCGCGCTGGACCTGCGGGCGGAGTAGGCGATGCGGGGACGCTGCGTGATCGCCGGGATCGGGGCGACGGCCTTCGGCAAGCTGCCGGGGCGGTCCTCGATATCCCTGAACGTGGAGGCGTGCGGGAAGGCGCTGGCGGATGCCGGGATCGGGAAGGAATCGGTCGACGCGGTCCTGGTGAAGACGCCAACCTCGGCGCGCGAGATCCTCTACGCGCAGAAGCTGTCGGAGGCGCTGGGGTTGCAGCCGCGGATGAGCTTCGCGCTGGATCAGGGCGGGGCGGCGAACATCACCCTCATCTCGCTCGCGGTCATGGCGATCGAGGCGGGGCAGTGCGAGGTCGCGCTCGTCTGCTACGCCGACACGCCGCGCAGCGGCAGCCGGCAGGTGTTCCACCGGCCGCGGGGCGACGACGCGGTGTTCGGTTGGTTCTCCACCGCCGCGGGCTACGCGATGATCCAGCGGCGCTTCGTGCACGATCACGGCGTGCCGCCCGAGGCCTTCGGTGGGGTCGCCATCGCGTGCCGGGCGCATGGGGCCGCCAACCCGCAGGCGCAGCTTCGCAAGCCGCTGACGATGGACGAGTACCTTGCCGGGCCGGTGATGATCGAGCCGATGCGGCGGGATGATGCCTGCCTCGTCTCGGATGGGGGGGCCGCTGTGGTGGTGATGTCGGCACGCCGCGCGCGGGAACTGGGGGTGGCAGCGCCGGTGCCGATCCTCGGCTTCGGCCAGGGGCACAGCTCCTGGGAGGTGACGCTGCGGCCGGAACTCTCCTCGACGCAGGCGAAGGCCTCGGCCCGGACGGCGTTCGGGATGGCCGGGATCGGACCGGGGGATGTGCAGGTGGCGCAGCTCTACGACTGCTTCACGGTGACGCCGTTGATGACCCTGGCGGATTACGGCTTCTGTCCGCCGGACCAGCTGGGGGGCTTCGTCGCGGAGGGGCGGATCGGCATGGGCGGGGACCTGCCGATCAACACGGCGGGGGGATTGCTGTCGGAGACGGGCATGCCGGGGCTGCAACTCGTGCAGGAGGCGGTGCGGCAGGTGCGGGGCACGGCCGTGTCGCAGGTGCCGGGGGTGCGGCACGCCCTGGTGAGCAACCAGGGCGGCACCATGCACACCCACGCCACGCTGATCCTGGGAGGCTGAGGTGGAGCTGCCGAAGCCGGAACTGGACGAGTTGACCCGCCCCTATTGGGACGGCCTGGCGGAGGGCGTCCTGCGCTTCCAGCGCTGCGCGGCCTGCGGTCACGCCTGGCTGCCGCCGCGGGACGCCTGCCCGCGATGCCTTTCCGCCGAGGCGGTGTGGGAGGCGGCGGGCGGCGGCGGGCGCGTCGTGAGCTGGGTCGTGTTCCACAAGGCGTATCACGACGCCTTCGCGGATCGGGTGCCGTACAACGTGGCCATCGTGGAGCTGGAGGAGGGGCCGCGGCTGATCACGAACATCCTCGGGCCGAACGGCAGGCTCCGCGTCGGCCTGCCGGTCAGGCTGCGGGTGGAGCGGGATGTCGGGCTTTTCCTGCCGCGGTTCGAGGTCTCGGGCGGCGGTTGATCCCCGGCCGCGGTCCTGCCTCGCGGCGTCGCGCTTGCGGCCGTTCGGCCCAAGCACGCGCGGGGTCCCCGGGCGGGCCTGCCCTGGCCAACGATGACCGCATCCTGTAGGGGGTGAGCCCCCGCCCTCTCACAGGTTTCCCGATGCTTTTCCCCCTGACGGCCGGATCGCTGCCATGCCGGCACCGGTCGCGTCATGGGTAGCGTCCTCGTCACCGGAGCGGCGGGCTTCATCGGGGCCCATGTCTGCCGGGCGCTCCTCGCGCGCGGAGAGCGGGTGATCGGGTTGGACAACCTCACCCCCTATTACGACCCGGCGCTGAAGCGCGCGCGGCTCGCCGCGATGACGGGAACCGCGCCGAGCGGGGCCTTCGCCTTCCATCAGCTGGATCTCTCGGACCATGAGGCGGTGCTCGCCCTGATGCGGGCGGAGCCGGATCTCGACCGCGTCGCGCATCTCGGCGCGCAGGCGGGGGTGCGCTGGTCGCTGGAGGCGCCCTTCGCCTACACGGCCGCGAATGTGACGGGGCATCTGTCCATCCTGGAGGGCGTGCGGCGCTCCGAGGGGCGCATCCGGCACACGGTCTACGCCTCCACCAGTTCGGTGTACGGCTCCCGCACGGACGGCGCCTTCCGGGAGGAGGACCGGGTTGATCGGCCGGCGTCGCTCTACGCCGCGACGAAGGTCGCCGGGGAGGCGATGAGCCACGCCTATGCGAGCCTCTACGGCCTCTCGCTAACGGGGCTGCGGTTCTTCACGGTGTACGGTCCCTGGGGCCGGCCGGACATGGCCTACTGGCTCTTCACGGACGCGATGCTGAAGGGCCGTCCCATCCGCCTGTTCAACGAGGGACGGATGGTGCGGGACTTCACCTATGTGGATGATATCGTGCTCGGGGTCCTCGCCGCGCTCGACCATCCGCCTGAGGCGGGTGGGCACCGCGTCTACAACATCGGGAATTCCCGGCCGGAGCCGTTGCTCGACCTTGTCGCGATCCTGGAGGAGCTGCTGGGCGTCGAGGCGAGGCGGGAGCTGATGCCGATGCAGCCCGGCGACGTGCCGGCGACCTTCGCCGACGTCTCGGCGATGGAGCGGGATTTCGGGTGGCGACCCACGACGGACCTGCGGACCGGCCTCACGCGTTTCGTCACCTGGTGGCGCGGGTACTTCGGCTGACAGGGCGGATGAGGGCGTTGGTTCTGTCGCCTCCCTGACCCGGGAGCGAGAGGCGACGAGTCATCTGCGGTGGCGCTACGGGCCGCTATTTGCGAACGACTCTCAATATCTGTTAAGCGGGGAAGCGCATCTGGCGAAAGGGTTCCGATCTTGCCCATCCCGCTTCCCCCTTCCCTGACGTCCGGCTCGGATGACGGGGTCTGCGACGGACGCCATCCCCCCAATCCCGGCGAGCGCATCATGATGGAATTGCGCGAGGGAGAGCTCTTCGTGGCGGCCGCCCTCCGCACCTGGGTCGTCACGCTGAAGAGGCCCGGTGCGTCCCATCCCGACTGGCGCGGAATCATGAGGCTGGCGGGACTCGGCGCGGTGGGGTCGGACGCCTTCCACCGGCTCATGTCGATCGTTGCGCAATCCGCCTGCCGGTCACTCGACGTGCGGTGCCCGCCCTGCCCCTCCCTCAGCGTGGACGAGGCGGGGATGCTGCGGCTCGTGGCCAGTGTTCAACGGGGCGAAAGCGGAGGGGGGCTCGACGTGCTCTCGGACTGGCTGCTGCCGGAAGCCTGGCCGGCGGCGCTGGACGCCGCGCGTCGCTTCGCGTCCGCCATGGAGGAGGCTGGTCTGCGGCTGCCGCCGGTCTTCTCCCATCGTCCCGCCGGCGTCACGCTGCACTGACCTGCGTCACCCGGCGCCGGGCTGGCCATGGCGAACAGCGATGGCGGGTTGATGGATCGTCCGGCGCCGTTCCGGCCAGGTTGTGGGCCGACTCGCGGGGGGCCGTGTAGCGTCGCTCCCCGGTGGCGGAGGGAAGGGCATGCGGCGGTTTGTCAGGGGATCCCGGCTTTCGCCGCGATGCATGTGCTCGGCCAGGGGTCGCTGATGGCGCAGGAGTTCCGTAGCCTGAACTGTTCCGAACTCTGGGTCGCCCGCAACAAGATCGATCGCGACGCCGGCTGCTGCTTCCGCACCCCGCGCGGCATCAGCACCTTCGGCCATGCGGGCGGCCGCTACGACAAGCTGAGCGATGTTCCGCTCACCCCGCAGCAGCGTCGGCTTGTGGAGGAGATCAGCCGGGCCGAGCGTGTGACCGGTTGTGCGGGCTGAACGGCCGGCCATGACCGGCCGCCGCGCGGTCCTGGCAGGTCTGCTGGGTACGTCCCTCTCGAGGCAAGTGCCGGGCGCACAGCCCGGCCCGGTGCGGGTGGAGCGGCTGCTGCGCGCCTATCCCGACCATCTCTCGCGCGCGGAGGGCGACGTGCTCGTCTGGCGCGACGGGACGCGGATGGCGATGGGGACCGGGCTGCCGGAGCGGACCTTCGAGGCGATGCTGCAGGGCGCGACGATCGCGGATCAGTTGCGGCAGGTCTACGAGCCCGGGCGCCCATCCGGGCCGCCGCCGCCCGACCACAGCCCCGGGCGCATCCGAAACACGGAGTTCTTCGTGAAGATGTACGGCGACTGCCGCTTCGAGCGGCCGCACCGCCGCGTGTCCTGGATCGGCGGGCAGTCGTTGCCGGTCAGCACGGTGAACGACGTGGCCGGGCGGCTGGAGCGGGTGGTCGCGGGCTTGCAGACGCTGCCGGACCGGTTCCGGGCCTACCTCGTGCCCTCCGCCGGGACGTTCAACTGCCGGCCAGTGGCGGATACGGGGCTGCCGAGCATGCACGGCTATGCCGCGGCGATCGACGTGAACGTCCGGTCCTCGGATTACTGGGTCTGGGCGCGGAACCGCGGGGAGGTTCCCTACCGCAACCGCATCCCCTTCGAGATCGTGGAGGTGTTCGAGGCCGAGCGCTTCATCTGGGGCGGCAAGTGGTATCACTACGACACCATGCACTTCGAGTACCGGCCGGAGTTGCTCGGCTAGAGGGTCCCCTCCCCCACCCGCGGCTGGTAAGAGGCGCCGGAGTGACGAGGGAGAGAAAGGCCATGACCCAGCGGATCACGCGGCGTGCCGCGCTGGCGGGCGCCCTGGCGACGCCCCTTCTTCTGCCACGGACGGGCTGGGCTCAGGCGGCACTGCCGCCCGTCATCACCCTGATCGTCGGGGCGACGCCGGGCGGGACGACCGACACGCTGGCGCGGGAGGTCTCGGAGCCCTTGCGGGAGAAGCTCGGGCGCAACGTCGTGGTGGAGAACCGGGCCGGCGCCGGCGGGAACGTGGCCGCCACCGCCGTGACGCGGGCGGCGCCGGATGGCGGGACGCTGCTGATCGCCTACACATCCCACACGCTGAACACCGTGCTCATGCGGTCCGTGCCTTATCGGCCGCTGGAGGACTTCTCGCCGGTCGCGCTGCTGGCCCAGTTGACCGCGAGCGTGCTGGTGGTGGGACCATCCGTGCAGGAGCGGGACCTCGCCGCCTTCGTCGCGGCGGCGCGCGCGCGGCCGGACCGCTACTCCTTCGCGATCGGCGGCGTGGGCAGCTCCCTGCAGATGCAGACCGTGCTGTTCCGCTCGGCGCTCGGGCTATCGGGACCGGAGGTGCCGTTCCGCGGGACCTCGCCGGCGCTGGTCGACGTGGTGGCCGGGCATGTGGACGCGATGTTCGCCCCGATGGACGTCGCGGCGCCGCTGATGCGGGAGGGCAAGGTGCGGCCCATCGCCGTCACCTCCGATCGGCGGGTGCCCGCGCATCCCGAGGTGCCGCCGATGCGGGACGCGGTGCCAGAGGCGCGGAACGCGGCGGCGTGGTTCGGCGTGCTCGGGCCCGCCGGGATGGCGCCGCCCGTCGTTGCGGCGCTGAACGCCGCGATCATCGAGGCGATGCGGCTGCCGCGGATCGCGGAACGCGTGGCCCTGGGCGGGGGCGAGAGCCCGCCGCTCTCGCCGGAGGCGTTCCGGGAGTTCCTGGTGCGGGACCTGGCGCTTTGGCGGGACACGGCGCGGATCGGGCGGATCACGCCGGAATAGGCAGCCCGGATGGCCCCGGGGGAGAGAAGGATTCTCTCCTCCGGCCCCCACTCATCTTCTTCTGGATGGCTGCCGCGGAAGCCGAGGACGGTCGCACCCGACCTCCGCCCCTTAGGGGATCAGCCCAGGGGCACGTGCCAGATGTCCGAGGCATATTCTCGGATCGTCCGATCGGATGAGAACCAGCCGACACGGGCGGTGTTGAGCACGGCGGATCGCCACCACGCCTCGGGCCGGCCCCAGCGCTGCGCCACGTCGCGCTGCGCGGCGTAGTAGGCATCGAAGTCGGCCGTGAGGAGGTAGCGGTCGTCGTTCAGCAGCCCCTCCACGAGGCCGCGGTAGCGGTGCGGCTCCTCGGGCGAGAAGACGCCCGACGCGATCGCCTCCAGCGCGCCCTCGAGGATCGGAGAGGCCGCGACGGCGGCGCGGGCGTCGTAACCCCGGCGCTGGCGGGCTGCCACTTCCTCGACCGTGAGGCCGAAGATGAAGATCTCCGGATCGCCGACGCGCTCCTTGATCTCGACGTTCGCGCCGTCGAGCGTGCCGATGGTCAGCGCGCCGTTGAGAGCGAGCTTCATGTTGCCGGTGCCGCT